>NZ_JABGCC010000007.1:0-218943 GCF_013149315.1 Novosphingobium sp. SG754
CATCGGCTCACTACTCGACGCCTTCACGCCAGACGAATGCGCAAACTACCTCAGAAACTCAGGCTATGCGTCAATGTAATGTCATCAAACTCTAGACTCCCCTCCCGCTTGCGGGAGGGGTTGGGGGAGGGCGTGTTAAAGGCTCACTCCACCGTCACGCTCTTGGCCAGGTTGCGCGGCTGGTCCACGTCGGTGCCCTTGGCCACGGCGACGTGATAGGCCAGCAGCTGCACCGGCACGGCATAGACCAGCGGCGCGATCAGCGGGTGGACCTTGGGCATCTCGATCGTGGCAAGGCAGCCCTCGCCCGCTTCCGCCAGCCCTTCCGCGTCAGAGATCAGCACGATCTTGCCCCCGCGCGCGCGCACTTCCTGCATGTTGGACACGGTCTTTTCGAACAGCGGCCCCGACGGGGCGAGCACGATCACCGGGACGGCTTCGTCGATCAGCGCGATCGGCCCGTGCTTCATTTCGCCCGAGGCATAGCCTTCGGCGTGGATATAGCTGATTTCCTTGAGCTTGAGCGCGCCTTCCAGGGCCAGCGGATAGTCCGGCCCACGGCCGAGATAGAGCACGTCACGCGCCGGAGCGATCAGCGGGGCCATCGCCGCGATTTCTTCGTCGTGCGACAGCGCGGCGTTGAGCGCGGCCGGCGTTTCGGCCAGCTGGTTGACGATCAGCGCTTCCTCTTCGCGCGACAGGCGCCCGCGCTTGACCGCAAGATGCGCCGCCAGCGCGGCGAGCACGGCAAGCTGGCACGAGAACGCCTTGGTCGAGGCGACGCCGATTTCCGGCCCGGCATGGGTGGGCAGCAGCAGATCTGCCTCGCGCGCCATCGAACTGGTCGGCACGTTGACGACCACGGCGATGGTCTGCCCAGCCGCCTTGCAGTGGCGCAGCGCCGCCAAGGTATCGGCGGTTTCACCCGATTGCGAAATGAACAGCGCCAGACCGCCGAGCTCCAGCACGGGATCGCGATAGCGGAACTCGCTCGCCACATCGATGTCGACCGGCAGGCGGGCAAACTGTTCGAACCAGTATTTCGCCACCATCCCGGCGTAATAGCTGGTGCCGCAGGCGACGATGGTCACGCGGTTGATGCTGGCCAGGTCGAAATCGATCTGCGGCAGCGAAACGGTCTGTTCCACCCGGCGCAGATAGGAGCGCAGGGTCTGCGCCACCACGATCGGCTGCTCGAAGATCTCCTTCTGCATGAAGTGGCGATAGTTGCCCTTCTCGATCGCGGCGGCGGTCGCGCCCGAAGCAACGATCGGCCGGGTGACGGGCTGGTTGTTCACATCGAACACCTCGACGCCGTCGCGGCGCACGATCACCCAATCGCCTTCTTCCAGGTACGACACCCGCTGCGTCAGCGGCGCGAGCGCCAGGGCATCGGAGCCCAGGAAGGTTTCTCCGTCGCCATAGCCAACCACCAGCGGCGAGCCCAGGCGCGCGCCGATCAGCAGATCGGGATGCTGGCGGAACGCAATGGCCAGGGCAAAGGCGCCGCGCAGCTGCGGCAGCACGGCCTTGACCGCCTCGGCCGGGCTCTTGCCGGCCTCGACCAGTTCCGAAACCATGTGCGCCACCACTTCGGTGTCGGTCTCGCTTTCAAACGTGCGGCCGCGCGCGAGCAGCGCCTCGCGCAAGGGGCGGAAATTCTCGATGATGCCGTTGTGGACCAGCGCCACTTCGCCGGTCGCATGCGGGTGCGCGTTGCTGGTGGTGGGGGCGCCGTGCGTGGCCCAGCGGGTGTGGGCAATGCCGATCAGGCCCGGCGCGGGATTGACCGCCAGTTCCTTGACCAGGTTGTTGAGCTTGCCCTCGGCGCGGCGGCGCACGAGCTGCCCGTCGAACACGGTGCAGACCCCGGCGCTGTCATAGCCGCGATATTCCATGCGGCGCAGGCCATCGACCAGCCGGTCCGCGACTTCTTCCTTGCCGACGATTCCGATAATTCCGCACATGGATTGGGGCCCACACTTTCTTCAGGATTGGGAGATAACGCGAATGGCCGGCATCATGGCCGGGTAATTCTTGGTATTTCGTGTCTGTCCGGCCTCTTGCGACCTGCCTGCTTTCGACCGGGTGAACCGGCAGATGAATTCGCGGACATGATCGCGGCCGGGTCAGGCAAAGGGGCCTACTTCTTGCCTTCGGCCTTTTTCTTCTTCATCGCATCGTGAAAGCGATCAGCCCAGCCCGGCTTGACCAGTTGCTCGGCCCGCACCAGGCGCAGTTCTCCATCAGACACATCGCGCGACACCGCGCTGCCCGCCGCCACGATGGCATCGGCGCCAATGCGCACGGGGGCGATCAGGGCCGAGTTGGAGCCGATGAAAGCGCGCTCGCCAATCACCGTGCGGTACTTGAAATAGCCGTCATAGTTGCAGGTGATCGTGCCCGCGCCGATGTTGGCGCCGGCGCCCACGTCAGCATCACCCAGATAGGTCAGGTGGTTGGCCTTGGCACCGGCACCCAGGCGCGCGTTCTTCACTTCCACGAAATTGCCCACGCGGCTGTTCTGCTCCAGCGTGGCGCCGGGCCGCAGGCGGGCGAACGGCCCCACCGACACGCCGCTTTCCACGGTGCAGCCTTCGAGATGGCAGAACGCGTGGATCACCACATTGTTCGCAACGGTGACACCTGGACCAAACACCACGTTCTGTTCCACCGTCACATCGCGGCCGAGCACGGTATCATGCGAGAACCACACGGTTTCGGGCGCGACCAGGCTGGCGCCGTCGGCCATTGCCGCCAGGCGGCGGCGCTGCTGCCAGCGGCCTTCGGCCTGGGCCAGTTCTGCCCGGCTGTTGATTCCGGCCACTTCGTCGGGATCGTCGGTCACCACCACGGCGCAGGTCTTGCCCGCGGCATTGGCCACGTTGACGATATCGGTGAGGTAATATTCGCCCTGGGCATTGTCGTTGCCCACTTGCGCCAGCAGGGCAAAAAGGTCGCTGCCCTTCACCGCCATCAGGCCGGAATTGCACAGCGTGCAGGCGCGCTCCGCCTCGCTCGCATCCTTGTGCTCCACCATCTTCACCACGCGGTCACCCTCGGCGATGACCCGGCCATATTGCAGGGCATCGTCAGGGCGGAAGCCGAGCACGACCACGGCCGGGGCATCGGCCGCATGCAGCCGATCGAGCATGGCCTGCATCGTCTGCGCGCGCACAAACGGCACGTCACCATAGAGGATCAGCACATCGCCAGCGAAACCGGCCAGCGCATCTTGGGCCTGCTGCACGGCGTGGCCGGTGCCCAGTTGCGGTTCCTGCACCGCAATCGTGGCACTGCCGCCCAGCGCCTTTTCCAGCTGGTCACGACCATGGCCGGCCACCACCACCTGATGCGCCGGCGCCAGTTGCGCCGCGCTGGCCATGAGATGCAGCAGCATCGGCCGCCCGGCGACCGGATGCAGCACCTTGTGCAGATCGCTTTTCATGCGGGTGCCCTTGCCTGCAGCAAGGATGACAAGAGCGAGAGGAGCGGTGGCCGAGGGCGACTGGGTTTGCGTGGTCATGGCTGCATCCTTGCCAGCTTATGCTTGCAGTTTCCAGAACGGGTGGGCACTGGCTTGCAACATGACCGATTTTCCATTTTCCATCGTTGGGTTCGATCTGGACGGCACCCTATGCGATACCGCCGCTGACCTGGGCAACGCGCTCAACCGCACGCTGGAATATGCCGGGCGGCAGACCTTCCCCCTCGATGTGGTGCGCCGCTTCATCGGCGGGGGATCGGGGCAGATGCTGCGCAATGCCCTGGCCGAAAGCGGCGGCTATGACGAGGCAGAGTTCAAGCCGCTGCAGGATCGCCTGTTCGCCTATTACGGCGAGGCGATCGCGGTGCATTCCCGGCTCTATCCTGGCGGGGCAGAAATGCTCGACGCACTGGCGGCGCGCGGCGTCACTGTCGCGGTGGCGACCAACAAGCGCGAGGAATTCGCGCGACAGTTGCTGGACGAACTGGGCCTTTCACCCCGCTTTGCCACGATAATCGGCGGCGATACCCTGGGGCCGGGCAAGGCCAAGCCGGCGCCCGACATGCTTGAGGAAATGATCGCGCGCTGCGGTGGCGGGCGGACCGCGTTCGTGGGCGATACCACGTTCGACATTGGCGCGGCGCGCGCAGCCGGTCTGCCGGTCGTGGCAGTCAGCTTTGGGTTCCATGACCTGCCGCCGCCGCTTCTGGGCGCCGACGCGGTGATCGATCACTTCGATGCGCTGGTGCCAACGCTGACGGCGCTGGGCTGAGCATCGAGCAGCGCGAGCAGCCCACGCTCGTCGCGCGAGAGCCATTGCGTGGCGCGGGGCAATCGCAGCCCTGCGCGCCATTCCGCCTGATCGGGCACGAGGGCCAGCACGGCGGGATGGATGTAGCTCTTGCGGGCAATCGTGGGTGTATTGCCCAGCCGATCGGACACCTGCGCCAGCAGTTCCTTGAGCGGCACGTTCTGTTCGGCATGGGCCAGCGCGCCAAATGCCAGAACGCTGGCATGCCAGGTGCGGAAATGCTTGGCGGTGAATTCCGCCCCGGTCACGCTGCGCAGCCAAGCGTTGATGTCGGCTGAGCCGACCGGACATGGCGCGCCATCCTCGCCCAGGTACTGGAACAAGTGCTGGCCGGGCAGATCCTGCATTCGCCGCACGAAACGCACGAGGGCGCGATCGGTCAGGCGCATGTCCCGCTCCACGCCCGACTTGGCGCGAAAGCGCAGCCGCAGGCTTTGCCCGCGCAGTTCGACATGCTTCATGCGCAGCGTCGTGGCGCCAAAGCTGGCGTTGGCGCGGGCATAGGCCTCGTTACCGATGCGAATCGCACCGGTGTCGAGCAGGCGGACCACCGAGGCGATGCAGCGTTCCTGGCTGAGCCCCCGGCCCGATAGCGCTGCTTCGACGCGGGCGCGGATCTTGGGCAGCAGCGCGCCGAATGCCCCGCAGCCATCAAACTTCTCCGCCTCGCGCGCGGCGCGGAAATCGGGGTGATAGCGGTATTGCTTGCGGCCGCGCGCATCGACACCGGTCGCCAGGATATGGCCATGCGGCATCGGGCAGAACCACGCGTCGCGATAGGCCGGCGGCAGCGCCACCGCATTGAGGCGGTCGATCTCTGTCCGGTCGGCGATGCGCTGCCCGGCATGATCGCGATAGCACCATCCGCGCCCCGCGCGCCGCCGCGTGATGCCCGGTGCACTATCGTCCACATAGACCAGTCGGCTCTTGCCCGATTCCTGCAAAACGGCTTTCCTGTTCAAGGCTTGCCTCTCCGACAGGCCAACGCCACAACATGTCTTGCAGTTCCCCCGGCGCCTCGTCAGAATGATAGGCAACCTAACAAACTTCCGTTGCAGAGGAACGACCATGTCCGAAGAATATACGCCGCCCAAGGTCTGGACCTGGGACAAGGCCAACGGTGGTGCTTTTGCCAGCGTCAACCGCCCCACGGCCGGCCCCACCCACGACAAGGATCTGCCGGTAGGCGATCACCCGTTCCAGCTCTATTCGCTCGGCACGCCCAATGGCCAGAAGGCCACGATCATGCTGGAAGAACTGCTGGAAGCCGGCATCGCCGAAGCCGAATACGATGCCTGGCTGATCAAAATCTTTGAAGGTGACCAGTTTTCATCGGGTTTTGTCGATATCAACCCCAATTCCAAGATTCCCGCGCTGGTGGATCACAGCGGCGCCACCCCGTTCCGCGTGTTCGAATCCGGCGCGATCCTGATGCATCTGGCCGAAAAGTTCGGCAAGTTCCTGCCCACGCAAAACCCGGCGCGGGCGGAATGCCTGTCGTGGCTGTTCTGGCAGATCGGCTCTGCCCCGTTCATGGGCGGCGGCTTTGGCCACTTCTACAACTATGCCCCGATCAAGATCGAATATGCGATCGATCGCTATGCCATGGAAACCAAGCGCCTGTTCGACGTGGCCAACCGCCGCCTGGCGGAAAGCCGCTACCTGGGCGGCGAAGACTACACCATCGCCGACATTGCCGCCTATACCTGGATGGGCAATCTCTATCGCGGCGAAGCCTATGGCGATGCGGCCACATTCCTTTCGATGCACGAATACGAGCACGTCGGTCGCTGGGTGGGCGAGATCGACCAGCGCCCCGCCGTGCTGCGCGGGCGCCTGGTGAACAGCGCCAAGGGGATCGCCGAACGCCACAGCGCTGCCGATTTCGACAGCCTGCCACCCGAAAAGCTCAAGGGCATCGTCAAGGGTTTCTGACCGCCCTGACACTGGTCCGCGGCACCTGCCCCCTCCCCTTCGGGAGGGGCGCAGGCATCGCCAAGTTATCCCCAGCTACCCCCTTCCCATTCACGATTGGCCCGCTATAAGCGCGCGCTCTGCTGGGGCGTCGCCAAGTGGTAAGGCACCGGTTTTTGGTACCGGCATTCGCAGGTTCGAATCCTGCCGCCCCAGCCAGATTTGCTGTCCATGAAGCCAACCGGCGCGGGCAGAGCACCCTCCAAATCCGCCAGATCTTGCTCTTGCGCACAGCGCGCTGCTTGTCTCCAGCAGCCTGCCCATGAGCACGCGGGCCCCCCGTTTCGTGCGGAAGCGGGACCGACCTGACCCAATGCGGGCGCAATCGGCGTTGTTATACCAGCGTCAAACAGCTATTGCCGCGCGCCGGGGACGATTGGAGGTTGGGGTTGTTGCGCGTATATCGATGGCTTGGCCGGGACGGCGGGACGGCCGATGGCTGATCGCGCCCTGGCAAGACAAGCCCCGGCGCCTTTGCTTTCCGCCCTGCCTGTTGCCCCCTCTCCTGCTCGAGCGCCGTCTGTCGCGCTGGTCTACAATCCCCATGCCGGGAATTTTTGCGCGCGCACGCTCGAACGTTGGCGCGCCGCGTTGACCGCCGCCGGCCACGCCACGCGCCTGGTCGACAGCCTTGACTATGCCCGCGCGCCGCAGCGCCACCGCGCCGATGTCGTGTGCATCGTCGGCGGCGATGGCACCGCACGGCTGGTGGTGGAAGCCGAACTGCACGCGCCACGCATCACGCCCGCGCCAGCCGTGCGCCACGCCTTGCTACCGGCCGGGACAGTGAACCTTATCGCCCGTGAAACCGGCTGCGGCACCGATCCGGCAGGGCTGGTGGCGGCACTGGCGCAGCATGATGCCCCTGCCCTGCAATATCATGGGCTGCTCGATGGCGCGGCCTTCCTGTGCTGCGCCTCGGTCGGGCCAGACAGCGCCGTGGTGGCGCGGGTGACGCCTGAGGCCAAGCGGCGGTGGGGCCGCGCCGCCTATGGCCTGGCGCTGATTGCCCAGCTCTGGCGCTGGCCTCGCCCGGCCCTGGCCGTGACGATCGACGGCGCAGCCCACCGCGCCGAAGCGGTTTTCGTGCTCAAGGGCCGCTTCTATGCCGGGCCGTGGACTCTCGATCCCCAGGCAGACTTGCGTTGCCGCGAATTTCGCGTGCTGCTGCTGCCGCGCGCGCGCCGGCGCGACATTGCGCGGCTGGCCCTGGCGGCCATGGTCAGCCCCCGCTTTGCCGATCCGGCCTGGCAGCGATTTTCGGCGCAGACCGTCACGGTGACGGGGCAGGACGCCGTGCCGATCCAGGCCGACGGCGACATTCTGGGACACACGCCCGCCCGGTTCAGCTTGGCGACAGCGCCCATCGCGTTTCTCTCACCTGCGGCGCGACAGACCACAAGGGACCAGGCCTGATGCGCCCGCAGATCGAACGAGAACTTTGCGATGATGCTGTCCAGCCCCGGTCTCTTGCGCCGCCGCCACACCCTGGTCCTTCGCGGCCGCGCCCGATGCCCGTTCCACCGCCCAGCGGCACGGCCCACCCTTTCCAGCCGATGACGCCTGAAACATCGTTGGCGCCCGTACGCGCCGCGCCGCCGGTCGATCGCTGCCTATGGGCACTGGTCGGCGGTTCGGCGCTGGTCGTCATGGCCATGATGGTGGGCAATCGCCTTCCAGTCGTGGTGGCGAGCCCGTCCTTCGCGGTGCTGGCCCTGATTGTCGCCCTGTTCTTGGCCACCTGGCGCCACTGTGCCCGCGCCACCACGCCGTTGCAGGCCCGGCTGCGCAACCTCAGCGAATATGGCCTGATCCTGATCGCGATCGGCGTGCTTGGCGCGGTGGCCAGCTATCAGGTGGCAGCGATTTCGCGCGGGTTCTGTGACGATGCTCTGCAACGGTGGGACGAGGCACTGCATTTCGACTGGCTCGGCCTCTATGCCCTGGTGGTGCGCCATCCGGTGCTGCAATATACCGGATCGGCGGCCTATAACGCCGTGTTCCTCTACCCCTGGGCCATTCTGATCTGGCACAGCTGGAAGGGAGAGCGCGACAAGGCGCGCGAGTTCCTGCTCACCTTCTGGCTGGCCGCGGTGATCACGCTGGTGCTGTTTCCGCTGTTCCCGGCACGCGGCGCGCTATCGCACCTGTGGCACGGCGCGGTGCCCTATGCCCCCAGCAACGGGCTGGACCAGGGCACGGTGATCGCCGCCCTGCGCGCCCATCGCCTGGCCGGAATCGAACTGTCTTCGGTCACTGGCCTAGTATCCGCGCCCAGCTTCCACACTGTGTGCGGCCTGCTGTTCATCACCTTTTCCTGGCGGATCGCGCACCTGCGCCCGCTGATCGTGCCGCTCAACCTCGTGCTGCTGGCCGCCACCCCGATCGAGGGATCGCATTACCTGGTCGACATGGTGGTGGGCGCCGCCGTGGCTGGGGCGGCCTATGTGCTGGTGCGCAAGCGCGTGGCCTTGCTGGCCTGGGTCCAGGGCATTGCCACCCGCCGCCTGCGCCCCGCCGCCATCACGCGCTGAGCACTGGCACCATCTCCATTACCATGAAGCCGGTGGTCCGGCGCCCATATGTGCGGGCGCCGGACCTTCGACTCAATAGTCCTTGCTCGCTTTGACGCTGATCTGTTCGTCCCCGATCGTGGAGATCGTGGCGAGCAGGGCCAGCCAGCGGGTGATGCGGAATTCGATCGAGGTGGCGTTGTAGCCGCGTCCGTCGGTCACCAGTTCCAGATAGAACCGGCGGCCCAGGTACTTGCCCACCGCGATCGACGTGCCGCGCCCGGTGGTGGCATCAGCCCCCACGATGCGCAGGCGATCGAGCCCGATGGCGTTGCGCACCTTGTTGATCGGATCGCCGCCCCCGCCGCCGCGCAGGCTGGCCAGCGCCGAGGCCAGCTGCACCGCTTCCGGCGCGGAAATCTGGGTGATCGACGTGCCGAACAGCAAGCGGCTGAGCAATTCTTCCTCGGGCAGCGCCGGGGTTGAGCTGAACGCGATGGAGGTATGCGCCGCCGTGCCGGTGATGCTGATCGTGGCCGTCACCCCGTTGGCATCGCCGGTGGCGACGATGTCGAGCTGCGGATCGATCGGCGTGGAGCCGGTAAAGCGGATCTTGCCGCGCGTCAGGTCAAAGCGCTTGCCAGCAAATTCATAGGCCCCCCGGATCACTTCGGCGGTGCCGGTGATCTCGGGCGCAGCAGTGGTGCCGCGCAAGTGAATGTCGGCGCCCCATTCGCTGTCGAGGCCCATGCCGCGCACCGCCACGCGATTGGCGGCGACGGCATCGATCATGAACTGCCATGGCGCCGAAGGCACCTTGGCCGGGGCGGCATCGGCCGGGGCATTGATTTCGCGCGTCTTGATCGTCGGCAGATCGGCCGCCGCGCTGGCCTTGCCCAGCGCCCAGCTGGCCTGGTCAATCCGCACGCGCCCGGCAATGGTGCCACCGTTGCCGGTGCTGATCACCCGCAGCGGCCCGGTGACCGTGGCCGACATATCGTCGCGCCGGATCAACTGGGCGTTGTTGGCTGCCAGGCGCAGGTCGATGCCCACGCCCTTCGTGGCGATGGCCGAGAGGTCGATCGTGCCGCTGCCTTCCACCTTGCCGCCATTGCTGGTGGTGCCGGCAAAGTGCTGCAACGCCAAGTGCGAGGCATCGAAGCTGCCCGCAGCCTCGACATTCTGGATATCGGCCCCGATCAGCGAAGAGCGCACGCGCAAGCCCTTGGCCGCCAGCGCGCCGGACAGCACCGGGGCATCGATCGTGCCGGTGATGTTGGCAGTCGCGCCCAAGGGGCCGGTAAAGTCGAACGCTTCCACCCCTGCCAATCGCCACAGCGATTCGGCCGGTCCGCTATAACGCACCTGCGCATTGAGCTTCCCGCCGCGCAGGCGTTCGGCCAGCGTGCCGCCACGCGGCAGATCGGCGATCGCCGCCTGCAAGCGCCCGCGCACCGCGCCTTGGTCCTTGACCACGGCGCGCGTCTGCAATGACGCGGCATCGAGTTGGCCAATCAGATAGAGATCGACCGGTTGCGAGGTAAGCACCAGGCCCGAGCGCGAGAAGTTGCGCACCTGGATCGCCACGTGCCCTTGCGGGGCGCCGGTGCCATCGTCGCTATAATCGATCAGGCCCGATGCCAGGCCGCCCAGGCCAAGATCGGCCACGGCGATATCCAGCACGGACAGCGGCATCCGCGCGACCTTGAGGTCGATCTTGGTCGGCCCGCCCAGCACATGACCTTCGGCGATGACGATGCCGCGGCCAAAGGTGACCTGCGTGGGATTGAGCTTCCAGCCCTCGCCCTCGCGCTCCATCACCATGCGGCGCGGCATATCCACCGTGCGGCCGGCATAGTTGCCGGCAACATAGGCCACGATCTTGTCCGGTTCGAACGCGGCGGTGCCCTGCAGCGCGAACTGCGTGCCGCGGCGCCCGGCGATGGACGCGGTGACGCTGCCCGAGCCGTTGACCAGTGCGGCGCTGGCCGCCATCCGGCCGATGAACACCTTGCCCGCTGCAAGCCCCTGCGCCGTGACGTTGGCGGTCAGCGTGCTGTTGCCCTTGGCGAACAGGCCGTCCACGTCGATCTTGGCATTGCCGATGGCAAGCGGCGTGTCGCCACCAAACCTGGCGTTGCGCGCTAGGATCAGCGCCTTGACCATCTGCCCGCCATCCTGCGGCGCGAGATGGATCGTGCCGTCGAGCCCACCGCCCTTGAGCGCGAGATCACCGGTTACCCCATCGCTGCCCAGTGTGACGCCGCCGCTCACGTCGGTTTGCCACACGCGCAGGAACTGAATCTGCAACCGGGTTGGCCCGCCCTTGGGCGAGAACAGCCCCATCGAGCCGTTGAACGGCCCCAGGCGCGACTGGCCTTGCGCGGTAATGCCCAGGCCATCGGCAATCGGGCTGATGCCCACGCGCACGTCTTTGAGGCCAGCGGCCGGCAGCGGGCTGGCAAAGACCAGTTCCGCATGCGGACCATCCTTGGCCATGCGCGCGTCGACGGTGAATGGGCCGTAATCGGTGGAGCGGCCCTGGCCGACCACGCTGGCGGTGCCGTCCTGGCCCACCTGGCCATCCATGGTCAGGGTCAGCTTGGGCGCGTTGACCGCCACCTTGCGCAGCGTGAGCGGGATATTGCCGCCCATGCGCGCGCTGCCGGTAAAGCGCACGTCACCACCGGCGAGATTGGCCAGGGTGGCGTTGCTGAGGCGCGAGAGGCGCCCGGCGGCATTGGCCTGGATCGACCATGGCAGGTTGTCACCCACCTTGATCAAGACCTTCGCCGTGCCATCGAGCATGCCGACATCGGGCACGGCAAAGCCGCGCGCCACGATCGGCCCGGCCAGGGCATAGCCGCCGCGGGCGATATCGCCGCGCAGCGTCAGCCGCGCATCGAGGCCCTTGAGATGCAGCGCCAGCGGATCGGCCGAAAGCGCATTGCCGCGCAAGACCAGGCTGCCCTGCAGGCGCGCGCCCGACAGATGCTGATCGACCATGGCCTGGCCGCTGCGCAGAACCTGCGCCGTTACATCGAGCGGCAGGACCAGTGCCTTGCCATCCCAGCGCGCGGTGCCGGCGGTGCGCAGGCCCTGTGCAGTGATCTGGCCCGACCGCAGATTGCGGATCGTCAGGACGTGCTGGAACGAGAGATCGGTAAATGCGCCATCGAGCGTGCCGGTCAGCGCCACGCCATCCGCTTGCGGATTGGCCAGCAGCTTTTCCGGACGCAGGACTTGCGCCTTGACCGCGATCGCTTCGGCGCGATTGTTGGCCAGATCAAGGCCGCCCTGGGCCATCGCACGCAGCGTGGGGGTGACGGCAAAAGCCGTGCCCTGCGCATGGCTTTGCGCAAAGGTGCCCTGATAGAGCAGCGAAACCTTGCCACCGGCCGCAGCCGCTGCGCTGCCCTTGAGCAGGTCGGCCGGAAACAGCTGGCCAGCCAGGCGATAGATGCCGCTGCGATTGTCGAGCAGGAAGGCCGCCATGGTCTTGCCATTCTGCTGCGCCCAACCAAACCCGTGCCAATCGGCAAAGCTGCCGCGCCCGGCGACGCGCAGATGCACATCACGGCGAAAGCCGGAAAGCCCGGCCAGCAGGCCATCGCGCGGCGCATCATAGATGCCGCCCAGTTCGAAGCGATCACGATCGGGCTGGCTATCGAGATGCAGCACCAGGCGATCGCGCCCGCCGAGCTTGCCGGTCACATCGACCAGCGCGCGACCGTTGCGGATATCGGCGCGCGCCTGTACGTCGATGTGGCGGCGATCGCCGACGATGCCCTTGGCGATCGTCAGGTCATCCAGCGCAAAGCGATCGATGCGGATGTTGAAATCGGGCAGGATCGGAGCGTTGGGATCGCCCGGGTTCATCTTGGGCGTGCGCCACAAGGTGCCGTGGTGGAACACCAGCGTGCGGATATCGAGGCCGCTGTGCAGCCAAGACAGCGGGCGCCAGTCCAGCTCTACCTCGGGCACGGTCATGAAGCGGCCGTGGGGATCGCTGATCACCACATCGCGCAGGGTAGAGGCGCCGAACAGTGAGCCATCGATCCGCCCGATCTTGACGCGCAGGCCCGAGCCCGGCGTGACCTGGGCAATGCGATCGATGACGAAGCGATGCCCGATCGCTGAATCGAGGATCAGGAACAGCACGCCAAGGCCCGCTGCCAGAAGCAGCAGGCCCGTGGCCAGGCGCCGGGCCCAGCGGGCGGCAAAGCCGGGCTGGCGCGGCGTGGCGCGGGGCGGAACAGGGGCAGGCGCGGGTGCGCCGGCCGGGCCGGTATCTTCCGTTTCCTGCACCATCAGAAGGCTTGCCCCAGCGCGATATAGACCCCCAGGCGGCTGTCGCCCGGGCGCGGATTGATGGGCGTGCCCACGTCGATGCGGATCGGGCCGAAGTTGGTCTGATAGCGCAGGCCAAGCCCGGCGCCCAGGCGCATGCCCGACAGCGTGGGCGTGGCATTGGTGCCCACCGTGCCAGCATCAACGAACGGCACCAGGCCCACGGCCCCGCCGAACAGCCCGGTCTTGACCCGCGCTTCCAGCGAGAATTCAGTCAGCGAGCGGCCGCCGGTCGGCTCTCCGGTGGCATCGAGCGGCCCCACCCGCTGATAGGAATACCCACGCACCGACGCGCCGCCACCGGCATAGAACCGCCGCGACGGCGCGATATTGTCAACCTGCGTGCCGACGATGGCGCCGAGCCGGGTGCGTGCCGCCAGGATTACCCGGCTGCTGATGTGCTGGTACACGCTCGCATCGATCTGGGTTTTGACATAGCTGGACTTCGTGCCATCGGTGGTGGAAAGTTCCGGCGAAACGCGCAGCGACAGGCGCCAGCCCTTGGTGGGATCGAGCAGATTGTCGCTGGCATCATAGGCGCCGCGCAACGGCAACGCGGCGATGAAATAGGTGGTGCGCGGCGTGGTGCTGGTGGTTTCCTGCGTGCCGATCAGCTGGATGCCGAACGAATAGGTCCACGGCTTCTGGAAGATCAGCGTGGATTGCTTTTCCAGGCTGGCCGTGGCCGACAGCGTATTGGCGTCATAGGCGCGAACCTGGATCGTCTGGGCATAGAGATCGGCCGTGAGGACCTGGTCACGCTCGTGGAAATTGTTGCGGCGGAACGTGAAGCCGGCGAGCTGCTCCTGCGTGCCGAGCACGCCGCGGAAACGGATCATCCCTTCGGGCGGGAAGAAGTTGCGGTGTTCCCAGCTGCCTTCCAGCCGCGCGCCTTCCCCGCTGGAATAGCCGATCAGGCCCGCGAGCGTGCGCTGCGGCGCCTTGGTCAGGTCAACATCCACGTCCACCACGCCCGGCTGGCCATTGGTGGGCGGGGTCACTTCGCGGGCCTTGACCGTGGCGGTGGACACCAGGCTGGTGGCAAGGATGCCCTCGCGCAGATCGTCCATGTCGCTGCGCTGGTACATGTCGCCGGGGCGGAAGCGGGCGATGCGTTCCAGGTGGCGCGAGCTGAGATAGGCCGGCAGGTTGCTGTTGACGTGGCCAAAGCGATACTTGCCACCGGTGGTGACCGGCAGGTTGAGATCGCCGGTGCGCGGTTCGTGGTCGATCACCAGATCGGGTTCGCCCACGGTGGCAAAGGCATAGCCGCGCTCGCCCATTTCCTTGTTGAGGCTGTCCTTTTCCGTCAGAATCTTGTCGGAATTGATCGGATCGCCAACATTGAGGTGGAACGCCGCGCGCAGATCCTGCGCGTCGCTTGCGGCCTGGATATCGCCCAGCGCGATATGGGCAAAACGGTATTGCGGGCCGGGCTGGATATCGAACCGTACCACGGCCTTGGCCAGGCTCGCCTGGCGCCGCGCCCGCGCCTCTTCAGCGGTTTCCGCCTTGGCCGGGGCAGCACCCGCACCGGTTGTAGCGCCGGCCGTTCCAGCCGCTACGGGCGTAGTCGTCGGGCGCTCGATCGTCTGGATCACGTCGGGATCGTAATAGCCATAGACGCGCAGTATCTGTTGCAGCAGATCAGCGTCACTCTTGGCGCGCCGGGTCAACTGCGCCAGGTTGTCTTCATCGTCCTTGAGCGTGGCGAGCGCGGACAGCCCCTTGAAGCGGGCAACGATGGCATCGCGATCGGGCAGCGTGACATCAGGCGGGAACGCCAGCTCTACCTGGTTGGCCACATGCACCAGCGTTGCGTTGGCGATGCGCAGCCCTTGTGCCGAATCATCGGTTTCCAGCGCCACGCCGGCGGCCTTGGCCTGTTCCTGGGCATCGGCGATGTCGGGATCGGGGCTAAGCGGCTCAATCGCGGGGAGATCGGCCTTGTCCGGCCATTCCAGGGTGATGCCCGGCATGGGCAGCAGGGCCGGCAGCGGATCGGGGCTGATCAGCGTGGAAACATCCGGCACGGTGGTGTGCGCCGCATCGGTGTCGCGCGCCCATGCCTGCGGGTTGTCGATCGCCGAATCCGGGATCAACGCCTCGAGCGCGGGATCGGCGTTGCGCGACTGGCCCAGCGCCGGCAGCGGACCGAGCGTTGCACCCAGGCCCAGCCCAAGCGTGGCCAGAGCCCGCGCCAGGCCTGACAGGCAGAAGATGTCAGAGCGGAGGGAAACCTTCGGCCAAGCCAGTGCCGACCACCCTTGCCGCGCCATGCCCCACCGGCTGGGACGCCAGTTCAGGCTTGGCCGGCATGGCATTGCCGCCATCGCTGCGGCCAAGACGGTCAATCGCGTCGGCCTGGGCATCGGGCTCAAAGGCGTGCCAGCCATCCCGGCCCAATCGCTCCATCGGGCGATAGCGAACCTTGTACTGCATCCGGGCCGATCCCTCGACCCAATAGCCGAGGTAGACGTAGGGCAGGCCGATCCTCTGTGCGTGGAGGATGTGATCGAGAATGATGAAGTTTCCAAGCCCGCCGCGCGTTTCGTGATGTGGATCGTAAAAACTGTAGACCATCGAGAGCCCATCACCCTGCTGATCGGTCAGGCAGGCCCCCACCAGTTTGCCCGGGCTGCCATCGGCAGTGGGCTCCCTGTATTCAATCACATAACTTTTCACCGACGTATGTTCCACCATGTCCGCGAAATCGATTTCGTCCATGGTCGCCATGCCGCCACCCGGATGACGGGCAGCGAGGTAACGCCGCAAGAGGTCGAATTGTTCCGCAGTGGACCACGGTTTGCATGCGGTGACAACCAGATCGCCGTTGCGGCGCAGATCGCGGCGTTGCGTGGCCGAAGGGCGGAACGCGCCAGCCACCACCCGCACCGAAACGCACGCGGTGCATTCAATGCATGAAGGACGATAGGCCACGGTCTGGCTGCGACGAAAACCGATCCGGCTCAACGCGTCGTTGAGTTCTTCGGCGCCCGGCCCCTTCAGCTCGGTAAACACCTTCCGCTCCTGCCGATCGGGCAGATAGGGGCAAGGCGCCGGGCTGGTGACGAAAAAGCGGGGAAAACGGACAGGCGCAGTCACAGCCAGAGCAGTTCCTTGTCGCTGGCCGGCCCATCCGGCGCGCGTCGTGCCCATCACCGTGCCCCGGCATGGCCCTGGGTTAAAGCATGTTAACCACGAAATCCGTTCCGCCGACAAGCCTGCCCGGTCATTTCGGAGTGTATTTCCATGCCGCCGCGCGATCCCGTGCCATGGCAGGACACCCTGCCCGGCACGGGTTAACGGATCAGCGCGTCACGCCAGTTCCACCTGGGTCACGTCATAGCCACGGTTGCGCAGCGCGCGCACTAGGAGATCGATCTGCTCGCGGTTGCGCGCTTCGCACTCGATCTCGGCGGTGAGGCCCTTGGCCGGCAGCGAGGTGAAGATGCGCTGGTGCCACACCTCCAGGATGTTGACCTGGTGGCGGTTGAACTCTTCCACCACGCTGTAGAGCGCGCCAGGACGATCCTGCAGCACGATGCGCAGGCGCCCGAGCCGGCCCGAGCGGGCGAGATCGCGCAGCAGCACGTTGGCCAGCAGACGCGTATCGATATTGCCGCCGGTCAGCACGATGCCCACCTTGCGCCCTTCGAACATGGCGCGGTTGGCAATCACGGCGGCCAGGCCAGCAGCGCCCGCCCCTTCGACCACGGTCTTTTCGATCTGCAGCAGCAGCGCCACGGCGGATTCGAGCGCGGCTTCATCGACCAGCACGATATCGTCCACCAGCGTCGCCAGCACGGCCGAGGTGAACGCCCCCGGTTCCTTGACCGCGATGCCTTCGGCCAGCGTGTCTCCGCCGCACGGCAGGCTCTGGTGCTTCAGCTTGTCATACATCGAGGGGAACAGCTTTGCCTGCACGCCGACCAAGCCGATCCCCGGCTTCATCGCGCGCGCAGCGGTGCCCATGCCGGTAAGCAGCCCGCCCCCGCCGATCGGCACGGCCAGCATGTCGATCTCCGGAACGTCGGTGAGCATTTCCAGCGCCACGGTGCCCTGCCCGGCCGCGACGGCCGGATCATCGAACGGATGCACGAACGTGAGCCCGCGCTCCGCCTCAAGCAGGCGAGCATGGGCGTAGGCTTCGTCGAACGTTTCCCCTTCGAGCACGACGTTGCCGCCCACGCTTTCGGTCTGCATGATCTTCACCGCCGGCGTGGTGCGCGGCATCACGATCGTGACCGGCACGCCGAGCCGCGTGCCGTGATACGACAGGCCCTGGGCATGGTTGCCGGCAGAGGCCGCGATCACCCCGCGCGAACGCTGTTCTTCGGTCAGCAGGAGAAGGGCATTGAGCGCGCCGCGTTCCTTGTAGGCGGCGGTGAATTGCAGGTTTTCGAACTTAAGATAGATTTCTGCGCCGGTGATCCGGCTCAGCGTCTGGCTATGCAGCGTGGGGGTGCGCACCACCTTGCCCATAATTCGCCCGGCCGCCGCGTGAACGTCGGCAAGGGACAGCAGGGCATGCGCCGGCTGTTGGGCGAGCTTGTGGACAAGGTTTTCCATAGTGAGCCACCCCCTAATGCAAAGGGGGCAGCAAAGAAACCGTTTCCGCATCCAGCGATCAGCCCCAAGGGAGGGCTGGCGCGGGTGCACAAAGCGGCTAAACAGCGGGCATGACCGAACCACTCACCATCGCATGCATCGGCCTTGGCACCATGGGCGGGCCGATCGCCCGCCATCTGAGCCAGGCCGGCCACCGCCTGACCATCTTCAACCGCAGCGATGCCCGGCGCGAGGCCTGGATGGCCGCCAATCCGGGCCTGGCCACGCGCATTGCCGCCAGCCCGGCCGAAGCGGCCGAAGGCGCCGATGCGGTGATCACCTGCGTGGGCAACGATGATGACCTGGCTGATGTGGTGCTCAGCCCGCAGGGAGCCTTTGCCACGCTGCGCCCCGGCGCCGTGCTGATCGATCATACCACGGTTTCGGCGCGCATAGCCCGGCAGATTGCCGTGGAAGGTCGCGACAAGGAAATCCTGTGTGTGGATGCGCCGGTTACCGGCGGCCAATCCGGCGCGGAAAGCGGCACCCTGTCGATCATGTGCGGCGGCAGCGACAAGGCGATCGCAGCAGCCCGGCCGATCCTGTCGGCCTATGCCAAGCGCGTGGTCCACGTGGGCAAATCGGGTGCGGGGCAGACCACCAAGATGGTCAACCAGATGTGCCTCGCCGCCACGATCGCCGGCCTTTCCGAAGCCATGCGCTTTGCCCAGGCCGCGCATCTCGATCTTGCCAAGGTGTTCGAGGCGATTTCCGGCGGCGCGGCGCAATCGTGGCAGATGGACAACCGCTGGGACACCATGGCAGCCGATTCCTTTGATTTCGGCTTTGCCGTCGACTGGATGCGCAAGGACCTGGGCCTGGCGATCGAGGAAGCGCGCGGCCTGGGCGCCAGCGTGCCGACCACCGCCCTGATCGACCAGTTCTATGCCGAAGTGCAGGCCCTGGGCGCCGGCCGCCAGGATACCAGCGCGCTGATTCGCCGCCTGCCCCTGCGTGGCCAGAAGCCGGCATGATCAGCCTGCGTCCGGCGGCCCGCCCCGCCCTCATCGCCGCCCTGCTTGCCGCCGCAGCCCTGCCGGTTGCCGGGCATGCCGCGCAGGCACCCTCGACCGATACGCTGGTGGACAATGTCCATGGCGAAACGATCGGCGCCGATGGCCAGCCCGAACAGGTCATCGGCCTGTTGTTCGATCGCTCTGGCGTGATCCGCCAGGTCTTTCACCCTGGCGACAAGCTGCCCAAGAAGGGCTTTGGCTATCACATCGATGGCCAGGGCCAGGTGATCCTGCCCGGCCTGATCGACGCGCACGTCCACGTGATGGAGCTGGGCCTCGCCGCCCTGACGCTCGATCTGTCGTCAACGCGCACGCTGGCCGAGGCGCTCGATGCGATCCGCGCCTATGCCGCGCAGCATCCCGATCGCACCTGGATCACTGGTCGCGGCTGGAATCAGGAGCAATGGGGCCTGAAAGACAGCAGCGGGCACAGCCGCTATCCCACCGCGGCCGAACTCGATTCGGTGGTAGGCGATCGCCCGGTCTGGCTTGAGCGCGTCGATGGTCACGCCGGCTGGGCCAACAATGCCGCGCTCAAGGCCGCGGGGATCACCACCGCCACCAAAGCGCCCGATGGAGGCGCGATCGATCGCCGGCCCGATGGCACGCCCGCCGGTGTGCTGGTCGATGCGGCGATGGGTCTGTTGACGCCGCGCCTGCCCGCGCCGCGTGCAGCCGATCGCGATGCCGCGCTGGCCAAGGCGCAGTCGATCCTGTTCCAGCGCGGCGTGACCGCCGTGGCCGACATGGGCACCAGCATCGAAGACTGGCAGGCCTTCCGCCGCGCCGGTGACAAGAACCAGCTCTATGTGCGGATCATGGCCTATGCCATGGGCACCGAGCAGATGGCCCTGATCGCCGGGGGTGAGCCGACACCATGGCTCTATGCCGACAGGCTGCGTATGGGCGGGGTAAAGCTGTTCATGGATGGCGCGCTGGGCTCGCGCGGGGCCTGGCTCAAGGCGCCCTATGCCGATGCGCCCAACACGCGCGGGTTGCCGCGCATGACCGATACCCAGTTGGGTAACCTGATGAGCCGGGCGGCGATGGACGGGTTCCAGGTGGCGGTCCATGCCATCGGCGACGGGGCCAATGCCGCCGTGCTGTCCAGCATCGAGGATCTTTCCGCCACCTATAAAGGCGATCGCCGCTGGCGGGTGGAACATGCCCAGATCGTCGATCCGGCCGATATCGCCCGCTTTGGCCGCAACGGCGTGATCGCGTCGATGCAGCCGGTGCACGAAACCTCCGATCGCGTGATGGCCGAAGCGCGCCTTGGGCCGCAGCGGCTGGCCGGGGCCTATGCCTGGCAATCGATCGCCAAGGCAGGCGCCCGGCTCGCGTTCGGTTCGGATGCGCCGGTGGAAGCGCCCGATCCCTTTGCCGGGATCGCGGCTGCAATCAGCCGCGAGGGCCCGGATGGCCAACCGGCCGGTGGCTGGCAGCCGCAGGAAAAGGTCTCACCCGTGCAGGCGCTGGCCGCCTATACCACCGGTGGCGCCTATGCCGGCTTTGCCGAAGGTCGGTTTGGCCGCCTGGCACCGGGCCTGCGCGCCGATTTCATCCTAGTCGATACCGATCCGCTGACCGCCACGGCCGATGCCATCCGCCACACCCGCGTGCGCGAAACCTGGGTGGGTGGCGGCAAAGCGTGGCCGGATGATGCCGAAAACGGGGCGGCCAAAAAGGATGGAAACCAAAAAGGCTGAGAGCCGTTAGATGGCGCGACGCGGAAGGCGCCGGGTTCCCCCCTCATCCCGGCGCTGCGTTGCCAAGCCTTGATGGTGTTCTCCCCTCGCACCCGGGCACGGCCATGCGGGCAGCGGAAAAATCCCGCCGCGCATGCAATTTCCCTCAAGACTGCGCAGGCGGTGGGGGCCAGTGATGGCCCCCACCGCATAGCCATGTCAGGGCAGCAATTGCGTAGGATTGCCGCTGGCCTGCTGGGCCGCAGCGGCCGCATCAGCCGCCGCTTGGGCCGCTTCTGCCGCGGCTTCTTCGGCGGCCAGGCGGGCCTTTTCCTCGGCATCGGCCTTTTCGACAAAGCGCATAACGATCAGCGTGCCTTCGAACAGGATCAGCAACGGGATCGCCAGCATCAGCTGCGACACCACGTCAGGCGGGGTGATCAGCGCAGCCAGCGCCACGATGCCGACAATCACATAACGCCGCGCCTTGACCAGCGCATCGCGGCTGACGATGCCCGCGCGGTTGAGCAGCATCAGCAGCACCGGCAGCAGGAACGACACGCCGAACGCCAGGATGAACTGCATCACCAGCGCGAGATATTCCTCGATCCCCGGCAATGCTTCTAGTTGCAGGCCGCCTTTGTTGCCCTGGAACCCGACGAACCATTTGAACGCCGTGGGCATGACCACGAAATAGGCCAAACTGGCGCCCATCCCGAACAGGATCGGCGTGGCGATCAGGAACGGCAGGAATGCGCGCTTTTCCCGGGCATAGAGCCCGGGCGCGACAAACGCCCACAGCTGGTTGGCGACCACCGGGAAGCTGAGCAGGAAACCGGAAAACAGCGCCACTTTCAGGTTCACGAAGAACGCCGAATAGAGCTTGGTATAGATCAGCCGCCCATGCCCAGCCGGAAATGCCAGGCTGAGCGGGTGGACCAGGATCGCCAGGATGGCGTCGACAAAGTAATAGCTGATCGCCGAGGTCAGCGCCAAGGCATAGACACAGCGCAACAGGCGGGTGCGCAACTCGATCAAGTGATCGAGCAGCGGGGCCTGGGTTTCATCGATATCGCGTATCTGGATCACGGTTGGCCAGGCTCGGTGTGGGGGTGAACGGCAGGCGCCACTGCCGCATGGCCTTCATCGGCCGGCTGCGGACCGCGCGGACGCTCGCCCCTGCTTTCCACCGGCAGCAACTTTTCAGGCGGCGGCGGAAGCGGCGCGGGATCGGTCGGCGCATGGGGCGCAAGCACCGGATCGACCGGATGAGCCGGCGCTTCGGCGGTGGCGGCGTGGGGCGTTTCCGCCGCGCTCGCAGCCGCGCTTTGCGCCATGATCTGCGCGTTCTGCTCCTGCCACTTCTTTTCCATGTCAGCCAGTTCCGCCTCGCGGATCATGGTTTCGATACCGGCGCGAAAGTGGTTGGAAACACGGCGCATCTTGCCGATCCAACGGCCGGCGGTGCGCAGTGCGAGCGGCAGATCCTTGGGCCCGATCACCACGATCGCCACGATGACGACCAGCAGCAATTCGGACGGCGCAATATCGAACATCGATGGTCAGCCCTGCGTTATCGGGCCGATCAGGCCTGCGGCCCCTGCGGATGATCGCCCGGCTGCTGGACCGGAGCGGGGTGAACCGGCGCTTGCGGCGCAACGGGGGGAACCGGCGGGGTCTGCTGGATCTGGGCCGGCGGCGGCGTGACCGGAGGATTGGCTTCCTCGTTCATGCCCTGCTTGAAGCTTTTGATACCCTTGCCGAAATCGCCCATCATTTCAGAAATGCGGCCACGCCCGAACAAAATCAGCACGACCAGCGCCAGAATGATCAGGTGCGGTAGAGAAAGGCCACCCATTTCAAATTCTCCTTTGCCTGCCCAGATAGGGGATGTTCCCGCACTTCGCCAGCGGGCAAAGCCGATTCTTGTCGTTTAGTCCGCCTCGCCCTGTTCGTCTGGCGCGTCGGCATCCTCTGGCCCGGCCTCCTCCCGGTTGCCGGTGAGCACGGCATAGGCTTCGTCCACCGGATCGAGCAGCCCGGCGGCGCGCAACTCGCCAATGCCGGGCAGGTCTGCCCGGCTGGAAAGGCCGAAATGGCTGAGGAACTGCGGCGTGGTGGCATAGATGGTGGGCCGGCCTGGCACTTCACGCCGCCCAGCCATGCGCACCCAGCCCGCTTCCATTAGCACATCGAGCGTACCCTTGGCGGTCTGCACGCCGCGGATCGCCTCGATCTCGGCGCGGCTGACCGGCTCGTGATAGGCGATGATCGCCAGGGCCTCGGTCGCCGCGCGCGACAGGCGGCGCACTTCTTCCTTTTCCCGCCGCAACAGGTGCGCCAGATCGGGCGCGGTCTGGAAATGCCAGCGCCCGCCGCGCTCCACCAGATGCACCCCGCGCGGGGCATAGTGCTCTGCCAGCAGGGCCAGCGCCGCGCGCACGTCTGCCCCGCCCAGATGGCGCGAAATCTCATCAGCACGCAGGGGTTCCTGCGCGGCAAACAGCGTGGCTTCCACCGCGCGTACCAGATCGTCGGGCGCGCTCATGGCCTGGCGCCCTGCAGCGGCCGGATCAACAGCGGGCCAAAGCATTCGTTCTGCACCAGTTCCACCCGCCCTTGCTTGGCCAGTTCCAGCGCCGCCAGAAAACTCGACGCCAGGGCCGATCGCGCCAATTGCCGATCGGCCGCGCCGTTGATCGCCATGGGAGGCAGAAAGGCGCGCAGATCGCGCCATTCCAGGCTGGTGCCAAGCAAGGCGGAAATGCGCGCCAGGGCTGCGTCCAGCGTCATCACCGGCCGCTCGCGCACCATGTGCACCACCGGCCGGTTGCGGTGCTGGATCTGGCCATAGGCCTGGATCAGGCCAAACAGATCAGCCTGCCACAGCGACCGGCGGGCCAGGGTAATCCCTTCGGGTGCGCCGCGCGTGAACACGTCGCGCCCCAGCCGATCGCGCGCCATCAGCCGGGCGCCAGCCTCGCGCATGGCGCCCAGCCGCTGCAGGCGCAGTTGCAGACGCAGCGCCATTTCTTCCGGGCTGGGCTGCATGTCCGGATCGCGCGGCAGCAGCAGCAGCGATTTGAGATAGGCCAGCCAGGCGGCCATCACCAGGTAATCGGCGGCCAGTTCCAGCTTCAGCGCCTCGGCCCGGTCAATATAGCCAAGGTATTGATCGACCAGCTCGAGGATGGAAATCCGCCGCAGATCAACTTTTTGCCGCCGCGCCAGATCGAGCAGCAGATCGAGTGGGCCTTCCCAGCCATCGAGATCGAGATAGAGCGCGTCGCCGGTCGCCACAGCCGGAGGCAGCCCGTCCCACAGCGCGTCGTCCTGCGGCTCTGCCCCCTCGGCCATGCCGGATCAGGCCAGGGCCAGCAGCGTGTCGCGCCGGGCGAAAAGCTCTGCCTGCAAGGCCACGTCGCGCGGCACGGCCACCGGTGCCGTGGGCGCCAAGGCGCGGTCCAGCCGCGCGGCGGTCTGCGCGCTCATCGGCGCCAGCGCCTGTGCAATGCCGATCATGTCGGGCATCCTGGCCCAGCAGTTGAGCGCGATATCGCACCCGGCGGCCTGCGCGCGCGCCGCGCGTTCCGGCACGGTGCCCTCAAGCGCTGCCATGTCGAGATCGTCGGTTAGCAGCAGCCCGTCAAAGCCGATGCGACGGCGGATCACCTCGGCAATGATGAAAGGAGACAGCGTGGCCGGCAAATCGGCATCCCAGGCGGTGAAGCGGATGTGCCCGGTCATGCCGATGGCGGCGCCAGACAGGGCCTGGAACGGGGCGAGATCGGCGGCCAGTTCGTCTTCCCCGGCAGTGACCGTGGGCAGTTCCTTGTGGCTGTCGGCCATGGCGCGGCCGTGGCCGGGCATGTGCTTGATCACGCCCATCACCCCGGCGCGCGCCAGGCCATCAAGCGTGGCGCGGCCCAGCGCGGCCACGCGCTGCGGTTCCTTGCCCAGGGCGCGATCACCGATCACGTCGTGCGCGCCGGGCTGGCGCACATCGAGCAGCGGCAGGCAATCCACGCTGATGCCGGCTTCGGCCAGATCGATGCCCAAGGCTTGCGCATTGGCGCGCGCCGCCTCGATCGCGCTCGCGGGCGCCACGTCATAGAGCCGGTCGAACGCCTCGCCAGCGGGATAGGGAGCCCAGACCGGCGGCTTCATCCGCGCGACGCGGCCACCTTCCTGGTCGATCGAGATCAGCAGCCGGTCGCGCCCGTGCAGGTCACGCAGCGAATCGGTCAACTCTCGCAGCTGTTCGCGCGATTCGACATTGCGGCCGAACAGGATGTAGCCGGCAGGATCGGCGTCCTGGAAAAAGGCGCGCTCGTCGGCGGTGAGAACGGGGCCGGAAAGGCCGAAAATGGCTGGAAGCATCGGGGAAGCTTTCCCGCAATTCGGTGCCTTTGACAAGCCACGCAGGCCTTGCCGCCCCATCCGCATTTCCGCATTCCCCGGATGAAGCCATCCGGGGTCAGGCTGTCAGGCAGATCAGTGCTTGACCTGGCACTTCACCCCTTCGCCCTGCAGCGTGTTGCACAGCGAATTGGCAGCGCTCGCGTCGCCGGGCACGGCCTGAAGGCGATAGACCGTGCCGATATCGGCCTTGCCGGCGATGATGCGATGGCTGACGCCCTTGAGGCTTTCATGCGCGACGACCAGCTTGTTCCACCCGGCTTCGGCCAGGGCCTGGCTCGAAAACGCGCCAACCTGCACGCCCACGCCGCTGACCGGCGCAGCGGCGGGCGCGGCCTTTTCAGCGGGCTTGTCTGCCGGCTTGGCCGTGGCGGATGGGCTGGCCGCGGGCGCCGGCGCGTCCTTGGCAGCAAGGGCCGCAGTCGGGCGTTCGCCTTCGCTGACCTTGAAGCTGGAATCGCCAGTGCCCTGGAACGTCTTGCCGCCCGGATCCTTGGGCGCAACCTTGTAGGGTTCCTTGCTCGCCTCGATCAAGCTGCCATCGGCAGCGGCCGGGGCGGCGTTGCGGTGCGTGGCCCAGTAGATCGCCCCGACGATCGCGGCGAGCAGGATCAGCGCCAGCACGCCAAAGCCGATCAGGCGCCCGTTGTCGGGGCCTTCCTCTTCCAGATCGACATCGTCGGCGCTTTCCAGCCAGGGCAGGCGTTCTTCGCTGCCCAGGTCCAGCGCCTGCGCGCCGGTGCCCTGGCCATGTTCGCCCAATGCGGCGTTGTCGTGCTGATCCCCGTTCACCATTGCCTTCAAAGCTCCTGCGCGGCCTCAACCCCCAAGATGGCCAGCCCGTTCTTCAATACCTGCCCGATTTGCGCGGCCAGGAAAAGGCGCGCCTCGGTCAGGGCTTGATCCTGTGCCACAATGAAGCGCTTTTCAGGCTTGTCGTTGCCCACGTTCCAATAGGCGTGGAACGCGGCAGCCAGGTCATAGAGGAAAAACGCGATGCGGTGCGGCTCGCGCGCAACTGCGGCGCCTTCCACCATGCGCGGGAACTGCGCGGCCTGCTTGACCACGGCGAGTTCTTCCTGGCCCAGCAGCGCGAGATGGGCAGCGCTGGGCGCCCAGCCCAGTTCGGCGCCCTTGCGCAGCGTGGAGGAAATCCGGGCATGGGCATATTGCACATAGAACACCGGATTGTCCTTCGACGCTTCCACCACCTTGGCAAAGTCGAAGTCCATCTGCGCGTCGGGCTTGCGGGTCAGCATGGTGAAACGCACCACGTCCTTGCCCACTTCCTCGACCACGTCGGCCAGCGTCACGAAATTGCCCGCGCGCTTCGACATCTTGACCGGCTGGCCATCGCGCAGCAGCTGCACCATCTGCACCAGCTTGACTTCGAACGGCTTGGGCTTGGCGCCCTCTGCCCCGGTCAGCGCGGCGACGGCGGCCTTGATCCGCTTGACCGTGCCGGCATGGTCTGCACCCCAGATATCCACCAGCGCGTCGGCGGTTTCCGCCTTCTGGAAGTGGTAGGCCAGGTCGGCGCCGAAATAGGTCCAGCTGCCGTCAGACTTCTTGATCGGGCGATCCTGGTCATCGCCAAACCGCGTGGAGCGGAACAGCGGCAGCTCGACCGGTTCCCAGTCTTCGGGCGTCTTGCCCTTGGGCGCTTCGAGATGGCCGTCATAGACCAGATCGTGCGCGCGCAGCCAGGCTTCGGCCGCCTCGGGCTTGCCGGCGGCCTGCAGTTCCGCCTCGGACGAGAAGAGATCGTGGACGATGCCGAGCTTGGCGAGGTCTTCCTTGATCATCACCAGCATCGCGGCCACCGCCTTTTGGCGGAACAGCACCAGCCATTCGCTTTCGGGCGCGGTGACATAGCGATCACCAAATTCGGCCGCGAGGGCCTGGCCCAGCGGGATCAGGTATTCACCCGGATAGAGGCCTTCGGGAATGCCGCCAACGTCTTCGCCCAGCGCCTCGCGATAGCGCACGTGCGCCGAGCGGGCGAGCACATCGACCTGCGCGCCGGCATCGTTGACGTAATATTCCTTGATCACCTTATGCCCGGCAAATTCGAGCAGGGCCGCGAGGGCATCGCCCACCACCGCGCCGCGGCAATGGCCCATGTGCATCGGCCCGGTGGGATTGGCCGAGACATATTCGACGTTCACCGTGCTGCCACCGCCCAGGGTAGAGCGGCCATAGCTGTTTGCGGCCTGGCCGATCAGGGCCAGCTCGTCGGTCCACGCGGCATCGGACAGGCGCAGGTTGATGAAGCCCGGACCGGCGATCTCGGCGCTGACGACACGCGGATGGGCGGCCAGTTCGTCTACCAGGAGCGCGGCCAGCGCGCGCGGGTTGGTGCCGGCGGGCTTGGCCAGGACCATCGCCGCATTGGTGGCCAGATCGCCATGCGCGGCATCGCGCGGCGGCTCGCACGTGACGGCGCCGCGCGGCAGGCCGGCGGGCAGCGCGCCCTTGGCGACAAGGGCATCGAGCGCGGCATCGATCACGCCGGCATAGGCAGCGAACAGCGTCTGGGCGGCAACGGGGCTATCGGTCGTCATGGCACGGGCCGATAGCGAATTTGTGGGGCGTTGGAAACCCGAGCGGCGCGGGCATGCGCAACGCCGGTACAGCCAACGCCGGTTCAGCCCCTGTGCGCCATCCACCATTCCAGCAGGTGCCGCGCCACCGCCGTATGGGTCGGCGCCCCGAACGGCGCATCGGGCCGGCCCTCCAGCGCGGCGCTGACTTCTTCGCGGGTGAACCAGCGCGCGTCTTCCAACTCGTTCTGATCGATTGTGATGGTGGGATCATCGGCCAGGGCATGGCAGGCGATCATCAGCGACGAGGGATAGGGCCAGGGCTGGCTGGCGACATAGCGCACGTCGCGCACGCGCACGCCGGCTTCCTCCAGCACTTCGCGTGCCACGGCTTCTTCCACCGTTTCGCCCGGCTCGACAAAGCCGGCCAGCGCGGAATAGCGCCCGGCGGGAAAGCGCGGCTGGCGCCCGAGCAAGAGGCGTCCATCATGTTCGACCAGCATGATCGTGACCGGATCGACGCGCGGAAAGTGATCGGCGCCGCAGTCCGCATTGCTGCACGAGCGCTGCCACCCGCCCTTGGTCGCCTGCGTGGCATGGCCACAGCGCGCGCAAAAGCGGTGGCGCGCGTGCCAATCGACCAGGCTGCGCGCGCCGCCATAAATCGCCAGGTCGCGCGCCGGCATGGCATCGAGCAGGGCGCGCAGATTGGGCGCGGCCGGCGCCGTGCTGCCGCCAAGGCCAGGCGCGGCGGCGGCAAAGCAGCCCCGCCCCGCTTCATCCAACCCCAGGAACACCAGGTCCGCTCCATCCGGCGCGGATTGCAGCGGCGCCCAGGTCAGCCCGCCATCGGCCCCAAATTCCGGCGCCAGACCATCGAGCACCAGCAACTGCGCGTCGGGCGCGGCCTGCACCGCCGCCAGCCGCGCCGGATCGGTGCGCACCGCATCGGCCCGGTCCAGCGGATTGCCGGCATAGGCAATCGGCGGCAGCGCGCGGGCCAAGGTGCGGGGCAGCGTGTCGGTATGGGTCATGCGGCAACCTTGTGCTGGGCCAGCAGCCGCGCCCGCACATCGCTGCGCACGGCCTGGGGGAATGCAGTATCGAACGGATAGGCGGTGCTGGGCATGAACTGGGCAAAGAACCCGCCGCGCACGCCGCCCACCTTGCTGATGAAGCCGATCGTGCCAGCCGCGCCCGACCAGCCATAGGTGCCCGCCGAATCGCCAAGGCCAACGCGGCCGCCCGCGCCAAAGCCATGGCCGGCAATCCACGTACCTGCAGTGCTGGCGCCGGGCGGCAACAGGTTGCTGGTGCCCATGTCGACCGCCCGCTGGCTCATCACCCGCTTGCCGGCAAACACCCCGCCGCCCAGCAGCATGGCCAGGAACCGGTCATAATCGCGCGGCGAACTGATCAGGCCTGCGCCGCCAAACGGAAAGGCCGGCGGATCGAGATAGACCGAATTGGTCGCGCCATCGATCGGCAGCAGGCGGCCATCGGCCACGACATAGTTGGTGGTGAAGCGCGGCACATCGGCCGGGGCCAGCTGGAACGTGGTGCTGTCCATGCCCAGCGGATCGAAGAAACGCGCTTTCAGGAAGGCGCTGAACTCTTGCCCGGAAGCCAGTTCGATGATCCGGCCCATCAGATCGAGCGCCACCGAATAGGACCAGCGCGTGCCCGGCTGATAGACCAGGGGAAGGCGGGCGAGATTGTCGGCAAAGGCAGCCAGGCTGGGCGCGGTATGCACTTCGCCAAAGCCCGGCAGCGGCACGCGGGTGGCGCGATAGGGCATAATGCCGGCGGCGGCATAGGCATCGCGGATCGGGCCGGTCTGGATAATGGTATAGCCAAGCCCGGCCGTGTGCGTGAGCAGCTGGCGCACGGTGATCGGCGCGGTTGCCGGCACCACCTTGTCCACCGGGCCGGCCGGATCGACCAGCACGTTCATGCGGGCGTAGGCCGGCAGGAAATCGGCGATCGGCTGATCGAGGCCAAGTTTGCCTTCATCGATCAAGATCATCGCGGCCATGCCGGTGATCGGCTTGGTCATCGAATAGATGCGGAACAGGGCGTTTTCATCCAGCGGCCGGGCATCGCCGCGCGTGCCAGTGCCGCGCGCCACCACCTCGGGCGGGGCATCGCCCCAGCCCAGCGTGGCAACCGCGCCGGCCAGCTTGCCGCTGCTGACATAGTCATCGAGCAGGCCGGTAATGGCCGGCAGGCGCGGGTCTGTCGGCGCGGCATGGGCCCAGCGCTGCAACAGCAGCCCCCCGCCCAGCAGCCCTGCCCCGCCCAGCAGGCCACGACGGCTGAGCGCCGGGGTTTGCGGAAGTGTCATGCGATCGTGCATTGCAGCCAAACCTTTCCAAGACGCCTGTTCATCGTTGCGCCGACGGCGCTTTCACCCTTCGTGCGCACCGGCCAATGCCAGGCGTGCCGCCTTGGCAAAAACCGTTGGCAACCCGGCATTTTCCATATCGCTGCGGGGCCACCACTGCGCACCGGGAATGTCGGCGCCGGGGATATTAGCGGGAGAAAATCCTGCGCCTACCAGCAAATGCAGATCGAGATCGAAATGGGTAAAGGCATGGCGCACCACCCCGGCGGATTGCCAGGCTCCGGACACCGGCGGCTGGCCATGGCCATCGGCCCGCGCGCTCCAGCCATCGTCGGGCAGCGCGCGCATGCCGCCCAGCATGCCCTTGCCCGGCCGCGTCACCACCAGCACCTGCGCCTGGCCATCGGCATCGACCCGTTCGATCCAATAGGCATGCCCCTGGCGCTGCGGCTTGGCTTTCTTGGGCGCCTTGACCGGCAGCGCCTCGGCCCGGCCTTCCGCCTCTGCCCGGCAGGCGCCGCGCAGTGGGCAAAGCAGGCAGCGCGGCGCCTTGACCGTGCAGATGGTGGCGCCCAGGTCCATCATCGCCTGGGCGAAATCACCCGCGCGCGCCGTGGGCGTGATTGTGGCGGTGGCCGCGCGAATGGCAGGCCGCGCCGCAGGCAACGGCACATCGATGGCAAACAGCCGCGCCACCACCCGTTCGACATTGGCATCGACCACTACGGCATGCCGGCCAAACGCGATCGCCGCCACTGCCGCTGCGGTATAGGCGCCAAGGCCCGGCAGCGCGCGCAGGCCCTCCTCGGTATCGGGAAAAGCGCCCAGCGCGGAAACCGCGCGCGCGCAGGCCAGCAGATTGCGCGCGCGGGCATAATAGCCCAGCCCCGCCCAGGCCGCCATGACCGCCGCGTCGTCGGCGGCGGCCAGATCATGCACGGTGGGCCAGGTGCGGGTGAATTTCTCGAAATAGGGGCCGACCGCTGCCACGGTGGTCTGCTGCAGCATCACTTCCGACAACCACACGCGGTAGGGATCGGGGGCTGGCGTTCCCGGCCGGCTGCGCCAGGGCAGCACCCGCGCATGGGCATCGTACCAGGCCAGCAGGGCCGCGGCCACGCCATGGCTGGCCGGCACGCTTGCGGTTTCATCACGTTGGGCGGGGAAATCGTCAGGATGGCCACTGGCTTGCATGGCGCCGCTATGGCATGGCAGGCGCCATCATGGAAAGCGATCAGGCCAAACCCCGTCCTGCCCGAAAGGGTGCCGCCAAGCCGGCCAGCACGGCGGCAACCAAGGCCGCGCCCAAGGGCTTTGAGCGCAAGCGCGGCGGAGAGGCACGGCAGATTGCCGATCTGATGCCGGCGATTGGCCGCACCGCGTTTCGCCGCTTCGGTTTTGTGCAAAGCTCGGTCGTCACCCGCTGGCCCGAAATCGTCGGCACCGCCCATGCCCGCCATTGCATGCCCGAATCGATCCGCTTTGCCCCGGGCGAAAAGGCCGACGGCATCCTGCAACTGGTGGTGACGCCAGCCCATGCCCCGCTGATCCAGCACGTGGTGCCTGAGATCATCGAGCGGGTGAACCGCTTCTTCGGCTATCGCGCCGTGGCCAAGGTCAAGCTGCGTCAAGGCGTGGTTCAGGCGCCACGCCCGACAGGCCCTGCGCCATTGGCGCCGCCGGCCTTGAAACCGGTGCCGATGGACCTGGGCGACAGCCTGCGCGCCGTGGGAGACCCGGAACTGCGGGCCGTGCTGGAATCGCTCGCCCGCTCGCTGGGCGAAGCCAGCGCCAAACCAGAACCAAAGCCAAACTGGGACAACAGGGATATCCGCAAGTGACCATTCCGAACGTGACCACGACACTTCGTTCCACTGCCAGGGCCATGGCCCTTTCGCTTGCTGCCATGCTTGCCACGCTGGTGGCCAATCCCGCCCAGGCTGCTCCGCCGAAAAAGGCGCCTGCCGCGCCCGCCGGCCGCAACTGGAACCAGACCGTGGTGCGCACCGCGCGCGACAGTTTCCTGCTCGGCAATCCCAATGCCCCGGTCAAGCTGGTGGAATACATCAGCTATACCTGCCCGCACTGCGCCCATTTCACCCAGGAAGCCGATGCCCAGTTGCGCCTGGGCTTCATCGCCCCGGGCAAGGGTTCGATCGAGGTGCGCAATTTCGTGCGCGACCCGATCGACCTGACCGTGGCGCTGCTCACCCACTGCGTGCCGCCCGCGCAGTTCTGGCAGACGCACCTGATGTTCCTGACGCGCCAGGACGATTGGATCGGCCTGGAAATGACCGCCAGCCCGGCCCAGCGCCAGCGCTGGATCACCGGCCCGCTGGCCAGCCGCACCCGCGCCATCGCCAGCGATTTCAAGTTCTATGACATGATGGCCTCGCGCGGGGTCAGCCGTACCGCGGCCGATCGCTGCCTCGCTGACGAAGGCCTGGCCAACCGCCTGGCCGCCGGCACCAAGGACGCCGCCGAAAAGGACTATGTCGAAGGCACGCCGGCCTTCATGATCAACGGCTTGCCGCTGGCCGGCACGGCCAGCTGGGCCGCGCTCAAGCCGCAGCTTGAAGCGCGTATCAACTGATCGGCACGCCCCTCCCTTTACCGCCCCATGCAACGGGAAAACCTGTGATGAAATTTGCCACCACACGCCTTGCGCTTCTGGCCCTGCCGCTAACCCTGGGTCTTGCTGCCTGCGGCAAGAAGGACGATGCCGGCGGCCCGGCCGCCCAGTCTGCCGCTGCCCTGCCCACCGTGGCCCCGCCCGCCGGCAAGGCCTGGAGCGATGTGGTCAGCAAGAATGCCGATGGCGGCTATGTGATGGGCAATCCCGACGCGCCGATCAAGCTGATCGAGTTCGGCTCGCTCACCTGCCCGCACTGCGCCGAGTTCGAGGAAAAGGGCTTCCCCAAGCTGCGTGACACCTATGTCAACAGCGGCCGCGTCAGCCTGGAATTCCGCAATTTCGTGCGCGATCCGTTCGACACGACGATGGCCATGCTGACCCACTGCGGCTCGCCGGAAAGCTTCTTTGCGCTGACCCAGCAGGTCTATGCCAACCAGAAGGACATTTTTGCCAAGCTGCAGCCCGCCGCCAAGGAAATCCAGGCGATGAACCTGCCGCCCGCGCAAATGTTCGGCGTGATGGCCGACAAGGGCGGCCTGATCGATTTCTTCGGCGCGCGCGGCATTGCGCGCGATCAGGCAATGGCCTGCCTCGCCAATTCCAAGACCGCCGAAGCCCTGGCCAGCGACACCCAGACCGCCGGTGACAAGTACACTATCAGCGGCACGCCCACTTTCATCGTCAACGGCAAGAACGTGGACGTGGCCACCTGGGAACAGCTGGAGCCGATCCTGCAGCGCGCCGGCGCGCGCTGATCCCCGTTCCGGGGATGGGGCCAGGGGGGCCGGGGCGATGCATTTCCAGCGGTTGAAGCTTTCGGGCTTCAAGAGCTTTGTCGAACCGGCCGAACTGCGCATCGAACCGGGGCTGACCGGCGTGGTCGGCCCCAACGGCTGCGGCAAGTCGAACCTGCTGGAAGCGCTGCGCTGGGTCATGGGGGAGGCTTCGGCCAAGGCCATGCGCGGCGCGGGTATGGACGACGTGATCTTCGCCGGCAGCACCAGCCGCCCGGCCCGCGCCTTTGCCGAAGTGGCCCTGACCGCCCAGACCGACCCTGACGGCCAGTGGGGCGGCGAACTGGAAGTGGTGCGGCGGATCGAACGCGGCGCCGGTTCCGCCTATCGCGTCAACGGCCGCGACGTGCGCGCCAAGGACGTGGGGCTGATCTTTGCCGATGCCGCCACCGGCGCGCATAGCCCTGCACTGGTCAGCCAGGGGCGCATTGCCGCAGTCATCGCCGCCAAGCCGGCCGAGCGGCGGGTGATGCTGGAAGAAGCAGCGGGCATTGCCGGCCTGCACGTGCGCCGGCGCGATGCCGAACAAAAACTGCGCGCGACCGAGGCCAATCTGGCACGGCTGGAAGACCTCATGGCCGGGCTCGATGGCCAGATCGCCGCGCTGCGCCGCCAGGCCCGCGCGGCAGAGCGCTATCGCGCCGTATCCGACAAGATCCGCGTGGCCGAGGCGCGGCTGGTCTTTGCCCGCTGGCGCGATGCCGCCGCCGCTGCCCAGGCCGCGCGTGAGGCTGCCGCCCGGGCCGAGGCGGCCGTCGCCGGCGCCCAGGCCGCCACCGTCACCGCGCAAGGCGCGCAGCACAGCGCCGCCACGGCCCTCGCCCAAGCGCGCGAAGAGCTGTTCGATCGCCGCCAGGATGCCTCTGCCCACGGGCAGCGCATGGCCGCCCTTTCCGCACAGCTCGAGGCAGCTGAGCAGCGCGTGGCGGATATCGATCGGCAATTGCGCGCGATCGAGGAAGACCGCGCCCAGGCCGACCAGTTGACCGCGCAGGCGGCACAGGCCCTGGCCCGGCTGGAAAGCGACCTGGCCAGCGCCGAAGCCACCCTGCTGGCCGACGAAGCACGCCGCCCGCTGTTGGCCGGCGCGCTGGACGAGGCGGAACGCGCCGCCCGCGCCGCCGAACTGGCCCAGGCACAGGCCCAGGCGCAACAAGCCGGCGTCGAGGCCGAGTGGCGCGTGGCCCAGGCCGCGCTGGCGGCCACGCAAACCGCGCTGGCGCGGCTGGACAGCGAGGCCCAGCGCCTCGCCGGGCGCCGCGCGGCCCTGGCTGCCGAACCCGATCCCGCACTCGCCCTGGCCGAGGCGGAACGCCGACGGGAAGAGGCTGCGGCAACCCTGGCCGCCCAGCGCCTGCGCCGCGAGGAACTGGCCACCACGCGCGAGGCTTTGACTCAGGACCGCGACGGCGCTGCCAATGCCCTCGCCACCGCGCGCGCCGAACTCGCCGGTGTCGCGCGCGAGGCAGAAGCCCTGGCGCGCGACAAGGCGGCGCGGGCCAAGGCCGCCGCGGCGCGCGGGCGCGGGCCATCGGCGCTGTCGGGCTGCCGCGTGGCGCCCGGCTGGGAACGCGCGCTCGCTGCCGTGCTGGGCCGCGATGCCACCGCACCGCTCGGCCCGGCGCCAGAGGCTGGCGAGGGGCGGTTCTGGACCGGGGGGCCGCCGCCGCCGCCTCTGGCCGATGCCTTGCTGCACCACCTGCCCGCCTGCCCTGCGGAACTGGCGGCGCGGCTTGCCTTGGTCCGTGCCGTCGAAATCGACAGCGGCGAGGCGCTCAACCCAGGGGAATGGCTGGTCACCCGCGCCGGCCACTTGCGCCGCTGGGACGGCTTTGTTGCGCGCGGCGAAGGCGCGGCCGAGGCCGCCGCCCTGGAAGCCGACAACCGCCTGGCCGACCTGGAAGCGCGCCGTCCCATGCTCGACGCAGCGGTAACGGCCGCGCAGGCCGCCCATGATGCGGCGCGCGATGGCCTGGCCCAGGCCCAGGCGGAATGGAGCGGGGTGGAACGCTTGATCGGCCAGGCGGCCGAGGCCGAACGCAGCGCCCTGCGCGCGGTGGATCAGGCCGAAGCGGCACGTGCCCAGCAGGATGCCCGCGCCGCTGACCTCGCCCGGCAAGAAGCGGCCCTCGCCGAACAGATCACGGCAGCCCAGGCCGAGGCAGAGAGCGCCCAAGCCCGCCATGCCGCGTTACCCGATCCGGCGGAAGGCCGCGCCGCCGTTGCCACGGCGCAGGCCCAGCACCAGACAGCACGCACCGCCCTGCAACAGGCCATGGCAGCCCATGCCGCCCTGGAACAGGCCTTGGCCGTCGGCCGCGAGCGGTTGGGCGGCATGAAGGCCGACATGCGCAACTGGCAGGCCCGCGCCGGCGACGCGGCCAAGCGCTTGGCGCAAATGGCGACACGCGCCCAGGACCTGGCCGCCGAACGCGCGATCAGTGCCGCCAAGCCGGCCGGCCTCATCGCCGAAATCGAACAGGGCGAAGCGATCCGCAACCGCCTCTCCACCGATCTCGCCCAGGCCGAAGCCGCGCTGGCCCAGGCCGAGACCGCCGGCAAGGCCGCCGATACGGCCCTCGCCCAGGCCACCGAAGCCCTGGCCACCGCGCGTGAGGCGCGCGCCACGGCCAGCGCCCAGGCCAGCCACGAAGACCAGCGCCGCCAGGAAATGGCCAGCATTTCCGGCGAGCGCTTTCAATGCCCGCCGCCCCTGCTGCCCGAACGCTTTGCCTTTGCCGGGGCCGAGGTGGGCGATGCCGCCAGCGAAAGCACCACGCACGAGCGGCTGCTGGCCGAGCGGGAGCGGATCGGCCCGGTCAACCTGGTGGCGGCAGACGAACTCGCCCAGGCCGAGGCGCGCCAGGCCGAAAGCCTGGCCGAACAGGCCGAACTGGCCGAAGCGGTCAACCGCCTGCGCGGCTCGATCGGCAACCTCAACCGTGAGGGGCGCGAGCGCCTGCGCGCCGCGTTCGAGGCGGTGGACGGGCATTTCCGCCGCCTGTTCACCCGCCTGTTCGGCGGCGGCGAAGCCCATCTCGCGCTGGTCGACAGCGACGACCCTCTGGAAGCAGGCCTGGAAATCATGGCCCAGCCGCCAGGCAAGCGGCTGCAATCGCTGACGCTGCTGTCGGGTGGCGAACAGGCCTTGACGGCAGTGGCGCTGATCTTTGGCCTGTTCCTCACCAATCCCGCGCCGATCTGCGTGCTCGACGAAGTGGACGCGCCGCTCGACGATGCCAATATCGAACGCTTCTGCGACCTGCTCGACGCCATGGTGGCCGAAACGCAGACCCGCTATCTCATCGTCACGCACAACGCCGTGACGATGAGCCGCATGCACCGCCTGTTCGGCGTGACCATGGTGGAGCGCGGCGTCTCGCGCCTGGTCAGCGTGGACCTGGGCGGAGCCGAAGAACTGCTGGCATCGGCCGTTTAGGCGCGCAGGATCAAAAACGCGGGCGCGCGCCGTCATGGTCGCGCGCGCCCGCGCGTGCCATTCGGGCAGGATGACTGGTCGACACCGCTTTCGCCTCGCCCTTCCCCTTGCCCTCATGGCCGGATCGCCGCTGCTGATCGGCGCGGCCCCGGCGTTCGATCCCCCGCCCTTCGCGCACTGGATCGATGGCACCACGGCCAGCGAGCCGGAGATGCAGGTGCAACAGGTTGACGCAGATACCTTCGTCATCCGCCAGTCGGTGAAGACCAATTTCGAGGCGCCGTTCCTCTATCTGCTGTTCGGACGCAAGGGCGCGCTGCTGGTCGATACCGGCGCTGGCGGCCTCATGGTGCGGCCCACAGTGGAACGCGTGATCGCGCAGTGGCGCCAGGCCCATGGCAACCGCCCGCTGCACCTGACAGTGGCCCATTCGCACAGCCACGGCGACCATCATGCCGGCGACAGCGAATTTGCTGATCGGCCGGATACCACCGTGGTAGGCCTTGCCCCAGCCGATGTCGCCCGCGCGTTTCACGTGGCCGACTGGCCCAACGGCCTGGGCACGCTGGACCTTGGCGGCCGCGTGCTGCGCGCCATCCCGACGCCAGGTCATCAAAGCGCCCACGTCATGATCTACGACCCGCAAACCTGCCTGCTCTTGTCGGGTGACATGCTCTATCCCGGCCGTCTCTACGTGCCGAGCAACCACTTCGCCGAATTCCGCGCCAGCGCCCATCGCCTGGCCGCCTTTGCCCAGACACACCCGATCCGCGCCTTGCTCGGCACCCATATCGAGATGACCACCACGCCGGGCCAGGACTATCCGATGGAAGCGCCCACGCACCCGACCGAACACGGCCTGGCGCTGCCGCCCGCCGCGATTGCCGACCTGGTTCAGACCGTGGATGCCATGGGCGACACGCCCGTGAAGGCTGTGCGGCCGGACTTCATCGTTTATCCGGTCGAACCACGGCCGAACTGATTGGGCGCGCGCTGTAACATGCCCTCCCCAACCCCTCCCGCACGCGGGAGGGGCTTTTTGGCGCCAAGCTCCCCTCCCGCCTGCGGGAGGGGCTGGGGGAGGGCATGTTCGCCAAGCCTCTCAGTCCGCCTACCCCGCGCTCCCCACCACCAGGCATGCCAGCGCCATCAGGAAACCCGCCGTGCGGTTTGAACGGAACCGTGCCAGGGCGTTGTCGCCATCGTCCACATCCAGGCTCAGCGCCTGCCACGCCAGGTGCAGCGCCACCGGCAGCAGCGCGAGCAGCGCGAGGGGATCGGGATGGATCAGCCAGAACGCCAGCGCCCATAGCGCCACGGCAGCGGCGTAGAATGCAGTCACGCCGGGCCGCACCTTGCTGCCCAGCGCGCGGGCGCTGGAACGGATGCCGACCATGGCGTCATCCTCGCGGTCTTGCAGGGCATAGATCGTGTCATAGCCGATGCACCAGCACATCGCCCCGGCATAGAGCGCGGCGAGTGCGCCGAGGTCGCCATCGTGCACCGCCACCCAGCCGGTCGGCGCGCCCCAAGTGAAGACGAGGCCGAGCCAGGCTTGTGGCCACCAGGTGATGCGCTTCATGAACGGGTAGGCGGCGACCAGCGCCAGACTGCCCAGCGCGACGATCTGCGCCTGCCAGCGCAACTGGAGCAGCACGACCAGCCCCACCGCAGCGAGCACCACGAGCCAGGCCCAGGCCGCCTTCTTGCGCACGCGACCACTGGCCACCGGGCGCTGCGCCGTGCGGGCGACCCGCGCATCGAGATCAGCGTCGACGATATCGTTATAGACGCACCCCGCCCCGCGCATGGCGATGGAGCCGAGCAGCATCCACGCCACCAAGTGCCACTGCCGCGCGCCGCCGGCCAGGAACACGCCCCAGGCGCAGGGCCAGAACAGCAGCCACCAGCCGATCGGCCGGTCCAGCCGGGCCAGCAGCGCATAATCGCGCAAGGGCTGCGGCAGGCGGGCCACCAGCCCGCGATGTTCGCTGTCAGGGACGATCTGATCGGTTGCCGTGGTCATGCTGCCATGCTCCTGCGCCGGTTTGGTCGGGCCCGCAAGGGGACAGATCGCCCGCGTGTTGCCGCCGCGCGCGGCGCTGCCTATGAACGCTGCCCATGACCGATCATCTGCCCGCCACCCCCGCCTGGCCGCCCCGCTCTGCCCCGCGCCTGTTCGTGGAACAACGGCTGGAAGACGGCGCCAGCCTGGCGATCGAGGGCGCGCAGGCACACTATCTGGGCAAGGTGATGCGCGCTGGGCCGGGCGACGCGGTGATCCTGTGCGACAACCAGACCGGCGAATGGGTGGCCCGCGTGGCACACGCCGGCAAGCGTGACATGATGCTGACGCTCGAGCGGCAGTTGCGCCCACTGGAGGCGGTGCCCGACCTGTGGCTGTGCCCGGCCTTGCTCAAGAAGCAGGCGTTCGACTGGGTGCTGGAAAAGGCCACCGAACTGGGCGCTGGCCAGATCCGCCCGGTAATCACGCGGCGCTGCGTGGCCGACAAGCTCAATGCCGAGCGCGCCGCGACGATCGTGACCGAGGCGGCCGAGCAATGCGCGCGCACTGCCCTGCCCGCGCTGTTCGATCCGGTGAAGCTCGACGCAATGCTGCGCGACTGGCCAACCGGGCGCGCGCTGTTCTTTGCCGATGAGCAGGGCGGCGCGCCCGCTGCCGCTGCCTTTGCCGCGCACAAGGGCCCAGCGGCACTGCTGATTGGGCCCGAGGGCGGCTTTGACGAAGCGGAGCGCGCCGCGATCCGCGCTCATCCTGCCGCCCACGCCATTACCCTGGGGCCGCGCATCCTGCGGGGCGAAACGGCAGCCGTGGCGGGCCTGGGATTGTGGATGGGGGTTGCGGGGGACTGGGCTGCCGCGTGAGGGTTTGCGCCGCGCCCACACCCCTGGGATTATTGCCGCCCTGCAATCGTTCATCCCACGTTTATCGCTGGCGCAAAGTCCGTTTGGCCACTAACGGATGCGGGCATGAGCACGAGACAGGTTTCAGATAGCAACGATCCTCTCATCGAGAGCCGGGACCAGCTTGTCGCCCCCATGCAGAAGGGCGAAAAGCCGCGCGAGGCATGGCGAATCGGCACCGAGCACGAGAAATTCGTCTATCGCACGGCCGATCATGCCGCCCCGTCCTATGACGAGCCAGGTGGCATCCGCGATCTGCTGATGGCGCTGACCGAATTCGGCTGGGAGCCGGTGATGGAAGGCGGCAAGGTCATTGCCATGTCCGGCCCGGATGGCGCGGTCAGCCTGGAGCCGGCCGGCCAGCTCGAACTGTCGGGCGCGCCGCTGGAAAGCCTGCACGAAACCTGCGCGGAAACCGGGCGCCATCTTGCCCAGGTCAAGACCATCGGCGATCGCTTTGGCCTCGCTTACCTCGGCCTTGGCCTGTGGCCCGACAAGGCGCGCGGCGATCTGCCGATCATGCCCAAGGGCCGCTATGAGATCATGCTGCGCCATATGCCCCGCGTGGGCACGATGGGGCTGGACATGATGCTGCGCACCTGCACGATCCAGACCAACCTGGACTATGCCAGCGAAGCCGACATGGCGCAGAAGTTCCGCGTCAGCCTGGCGTTGCAGCCGCTGGCCACCGCTCTGTTTGCCAATTCACCGTTCCTGGAAGGCAAGCCCAACGGCTTCCTGTCCTATCGCAGCCACATCTGGTCAGACACCGATCCCGCGCGCACGGGCATGCTGCCCTTCGTGTTCGAAGACGGCTTTGGCTATGAACGCTATGTCGACTACATGCTCGACGTGCCGATGTATTTCGTGTTCCGCGATGGCAAATACATCGATGCCGCCGGCCAGTCGTTCCGCGATTTCCTTGATGGCAAGCTGCCCGCGCTGCCCGGCGAAAAGCCGCGAAAGAGCGACTGGATCGACCATCTTTCCACCGCCTTCCCCGAAGTGCGGCTGAAATCGTTCCTGGAAATGCGCGGCGCCGATGGCGGCCCGTGGAACCGGATCTGCGCCCTGCCCGCGTTCTGGGTGGGCCTGCTCTATGATCAGGGCGCGCTTGATGCGGCGTGGGATCTGGTCAAGGACTGGGACATGGAAGGGCGCGAGATCCTGCGCGCCAGCGTGCCCAAGCTGGGCCTCGATGCGCCGCTGCCCGGTGGCGGCACCCTGCGCGACATCGCCGGCCGCGTGCTCGACATTGCGCGCTCGGGCCTGGCCGCGCGCGGGCGCCTCAACGCAGCCGGAGACAACGAAACCGGCTATCTCCTGCCGCTGGACGAGATCGTCGCCTCGGGCAAGACCCCGGCCGAGCGCTTGCTCGATCTGTACCACGGCGCTTGGGGCGGTGACCTGTCCAAGGTCTATGCCGCCAAGAGCTTTTGAGAGGATAGCACCCCATGATCCTGGTAATGGGCACGTTTCGCCTGCCGACCGCCGCCTTCGCTGCCGCCGCGCCAATGATGCGCGCGGTGATCGAGGCCACCCGCGCCGAAGACGGGTGCCTGGCCTATGCCTATTCGCACGATGCGCTTGATCCCGAAGTGATCCACGTCAGCGAAAAGTGGCGCGACCGCGCCGCGCTCGACGCCCATTTCCAGACCGCGCACATGGCCACCTGGGCACAGCAGCGCGCCGGCCTGGGCCTGACCGAGCGCAACATCCGCGTGTTCGAAAGCGATGAAGGCGTGGCGGTTTGAGCGCTCAGCGCTAGGGTTCCCACCACCCCCAACCCCCTCCTCTGAAGAGGAGGGGGATTTTAAATTAATGCTTTATCCTCCTCATCCTCTTTAGAGGAGGGGGTCGGGGGGTAGTGGACACCCGCGCCCGACCGACCAAAAACCATCCGCACCAACCGTCCCAGACGCCGCGTGATCAGCCCATGTTGGGTCATCCAGGCATGGTATTCGCGATACTTGGCGTCTTCGCCCAGCAGGTGCTTTTCCTCGGTCTTGGCGCGCCAGAAATAGACCGCGCTGACCAGCGCGAGGGTGACCGTGTTGCGCACGGCATCAACCTTGGAATGCGTGGTGGCGAGGAACGGCATCGTCACCAGCCACCAGAACAGGTTCTTCGACAGATAGGCGGGATGCCGGGTAAAGGCATAGGGGCCGTTGGTCAGCACGCCGCGATACGTAAGGTTGGAAAAGCGCAAGCCGAAGGCAATCGTGGCCCAGGCATAGATCGCCGTCAGCACCACCTGCGCCAGGCCCCAGGCCCACAGCAGCGCCGGATGGCCATCGAACCAATAGGCCCATTCGGCAGTGTTCTGGTGATAGTCCAGCACGCCGCCGCCGCCCATCAGCACGAAGGGCGGATAGCACATCAGCGCCGCCACCCAGCCCGCCAGATAGGGATTGGCCGTGCGGATATGCGCATCGAGCGGCTTCATCGTCAGCAGATAGCCGACCATGGCGATCTGCACGTCGATCATGAACATCGCCTCGATCGCGGTGTTCGACCAGCGTACCGGATCGGCCCACAGCCCGGTCCAGTCCGCCTCGACCACGGCGGCAAAACCACCGGGCAGGATCGAGATCATGAAGGCGCAGAAAAAGCCTTTCACCGTCCAGGCGCGCAAGTGGTGCCACACCTGGTCCACGTCATAGGCTTCGCGCCCGATCAGCATGGCACCGAAATGCCAGGCCCCGTCGCGCGGGTTGACCAGCACGCGATCGAGCCACAGCACATAGGGAATGGCGCCCAGGAACAGGAACGGCGCGGCCTGTTCCAAAAGGTCCATGGCGAACAGATACTGCCCGCGCCAATACCAGCGCCCCAGGCAATAGACGAAGGCGATCAGCGCCCAGGTGGCCCAGAGCCCGGCCAGCTTGGTGATCGAGATATCGAGCACGCTGCGCAACGGGCGCGGCGCCGTCCAGTCGATGCCGGTGGAGGGCCGGCGATGAACCTTGTCGACCAGCAGCGACCAGGCCACCATCGGCGTGCCGGAAAACAAGAGGGCAAGCACCGCCGCGCTCGATCCGGCCAGCCGCGCGTGCGGCCCTGGCAAGCCCAGCGCATCGACGATCTGCGGCCAGGCGCGGCACACCGCCACCCATGCCAGCAGGCCAGCGAGGCCCACCAAGCCTACCCAGACGGACACATCGCTGGCAGGGCGGGGCGAAACGGCGTGGGCGGGCGACTTGGTCATACCCGCCCGCTTATACGCGCAGAAGTGGAAATTCGGTGAAGAAGGTTAACGCCAGGCGGTGATTTCGCCGCTGTCATCCAGCACGATCAGGGTCTTGTCAGCCACGATCGGCGGCAGGGTAACGGGCGCTGCCACCTTGGTCACGCGGGCCAGCGTGCCATCACCCACGGTGATGGTGGAAATCTCGCCACGCGAATTGGCCACCCACAGCTTGTTGCCTGCCAAGACCGGCCCGGTCCAGAAGATCGGGCTCTCCTTCTTCTTGGGCTTGAGATAGCGGGGCAGCTGGCTCATCCAGCGGACCTTGCCGGTGGACTTGGCGATGCACAGCAGCTTGTCTTCGTCGGTCAGGGTAAAGATCCACTCCCCAGCCACTGCCGGGGTGGAAATGCCCGCGAGGTTGAGTTCCCAGATACGCTGGCCGGTGACCAGTTCATAGGCGGCCATGCGGCCGCCCTGGCCCAGGGCATAGACCCGGCCACGTTCGATGATCGGATCAGCATCGATATCGGTCAGCGTCGAAACGCTCGTGGCGATCGAGGTACGCGCCAGCGCATCGGACCACAGCTGCCGCCCGTTTTCATAGCGATAGGCCACGAGTTCGCCCGAGCTGTAGCCGGCGATCACCGTGCCTTGGCCAGCGGCGGGAGCCGCCACGCCGAACACGCCGCTTTGCGTGACCGAGGCGGACTGATTCCACAGATTGGTGCCATCGGCAGTGTTGAGCGCAAAGATCTGGTTGTCCTGCGTCATCACATAGACCGCGCCGAACGCCACGGTGGGCGCGCCGCGCAGCGGGCCGGCAGGCTTTACGCGCCACTTGATCTTGCCATCGGCCGCATCGAGCGCGGCCACTTCGCCAAGGCCGGTGGTGATGTAGACGTTGCCCGAATCAAAGCTGACGCCGCCGCCAAAGATCGAATCGTTCTTTTCGGGCAGACGGAAGCCCTGCTTCCACTTTTCGTGGCCGTTGTTTTCATCGAGCGCGCGCACCACGCCTTCGGTGTCCATCACGAAGACAGTGCCATTGCCCACCACCGGCGATGCGGCCAGGCGCTGCTTGGGCGAAGACCCGGAAATGCGCGTGGACCACAGCTTTTGCGGGGCATCGGCAAGCGCGAGATGGCCCGAAGACTTGCTGGCAGTGCCGCCGCCCTGGGCCCATTCGGTGTTGACCACGGGCGCGGGCACGACCACGTCCATGCTGGCAAGCGTGGGATCGACCTTGGTGCCGGCCTCGATCCGCGACAGCACGGGAATGCGTTCGCCCACGGTGGGCGTGGCCTTGACCTTGCCCTTGTGCCCGGCGCAACCGCCCAGAACCAGCGCCAGGCCGAGCACCGCCGCGGGGGCCAGCGCCGCAATCCGGCGGCGATCGGTGCCGGCGCCTGGCTGGCGGGCCATGTGGCCCTGGCTGGGAATGCGGATCATGCCTGTCTTCCTTGTCCTGTCATGCCCCGGCGGCCCGATGCGGGGCGGCGGCGCGCAATGCATGCAAACCCGATCGATCGGGAAACCGTGGCAGCCTTACTGGGCCTGCCCGATAACTGCCGAAACATCGTCAACCGCGTCGACACCCAGGCTGCCGGCAACCTGGCGCGCGCGGCGCTTGATCGTGTCGGGCACGTCCTTATCCTTGGCGATGGCGGCAAACAGCGGCCCGGCCAGATCGTTGTGCCCCTGCTTGAGATAGGCCAGGCCAACCAGTTCGCCGGCGCTGCCAAACCACGGGTTGCCCGGCACGGCCAGCGGCTTGAGGCGGTCGATCACCTGCTGCGGAGGCAGCTTGTCAAACGTGATGGCCACTTCACGCACCGTGGCGGCATCGCGATAGGCCTGCGGCGCATTGCTGTCGGCGGCAACGGCGGCAAAGCCCTTGGCGGCCTGATCGGCCTTGCCATCGTCCTGCGCCTTGCCAGCCAGCAGCAGCTGCGCGGCGGCGCGGTTGCCCGGGGTGCCGTCCTTGGCCAGCGGATCGAGCAGGGCTTGCGCGGCCTTGTCGTTCTTGGCTTCGAAATTGTCGAGTGCCTGGGTCAGTTGTTCACCCTGCTGGCCGCGCAGCGTATCCTGGTGATTGCTGTACCACAGCCAGCCACCCAGCCCGGCCAGGCCCAGCACCACGGCCGCGCCAACCGGCTTGCCCCACTTGCGCAGCGCATAAAGCGCCTCGTCCTGGCGCAGGGCATCGTCCACTTCGCGGGCGAAGACATTGCCTTCGGCGGCGCGCGCAACGGCACGCGGATCGGACGGGTTTTGCGGACGGTTCGGTCTAAGGGCCAAGGCTAAGCTTTCGGCGATTGAGAGCAAGGGATGGGCAAGAATTGCACGGAATGGGCGCGGTGTTTAGCGGATGGAGCCACCTTTTCAACGCCTATGATGCTGGCTGTCCCCCGCTGAACCGATGGTTAAGCGGCCAACCGCCTGCAACATCGCGACAACGAACGATGCTTCACGGGAATTGGGTCAGTCCCAGCGCATCGGCATAGACGCGGGCATAGTGGCCGGCCATCACGCTTTCATCATACTCGCGCGTGGCCAGAACGCGGTTGGCCGCCCCGGCGCGGCGGCGGGCCAGTTCGTCCGTCGCCAGGTCCAGCATGGCCTGGGCCAGCGCCGCTTCATCACCGACCGGCGCGATGAACCGCGCGTTGTCAGCGGCAACGATCTCGGCCACGTCGCCCACGGCCGGGCTCGCCACGGCGAGGCCTGCGGCCATCGCCTCAACCACAGAAAGCGGGAACTGTTCGCTATCGCTCGACAGCGCAAAGAAATCGAACAGCCCCACTGCCAGCGCCGGATCGGGAACATGGCCGGGCAGATGCACGCGGTGGCCGATGTTGAGATCCATCGCCTGGGTCAGGATCGCCTCGCGCTCTGGCCCTTCGCCCAGGATCACCAGGTGCCATTCTTCGGGCAGCGCGCGAAAGGCGCGCACCAAGCGGGGCAGGTTCTTGACCGGACGCAGGCCGGCCAGCGTGCCCACCCACTTTTCCCCCGGCCGCTTGATCACGCGCGGCAGGGCGTCGGGGCGCGCCTTGCGGGCATAGGCGGTGGTATCGATCCCGTTGGCAATGCGGTGGACCTTGCCGGCCGGCTGGTGCCAGGCATCGCGCGCCACGGCCTCCAACCGGCGCGAGGGCACCACCAGTGCGCTGGCCCGGGCCAGGGCCACGCGCCGGAACCAGTTGCGCCGGGGATTGAGCCGCTCTGCCTCGTCGGCATTGAAGCCGTCTTCATGGTGGACCAGCGGCGCCAGGCCATAGAGTGGGGCGAACAGCGCATGGGCCATGACCGCATCCATCGCCCCCCAGTTGTAGGTGCAGATCAGGTCAAACCCCTGCATGCCGCGTGCCAGGGTCTGGAGGCGACGCACGCCGAGCTTGCCCGCCAGCGGGGGAAAACCCAGCGGAAAATGCACCGAAAGCCCGCGTGCCAAAAGGCTGCGCGCGCCCAGCGCGCCAGGCTGCGCCGAGACGACCGAATGATCGAGCGCATTGCCGAAGCGGTTCATCAGCGCCACGCTGCGGCGTTCCTTGCCCCCGGCATCGAACGTGGAATGCAGGTGCAGCACATGCAGGCGGCGGGCCGGGCCGGCTTGGCGATCCATGGTCAAGGTTCCTGCAACCGCCGCGATCAGTCGAGCCGCGCCAGCAGGGCATCGATCGCCGCGCGTGCCTCGGGTTCGTCCAGCGTCGGGGCATGGCCCACGCGCGGCAGGGTCACCAGCGTGCAATCGGGATGGCGCTGCGCCATCGCGGCGGCGGTATCAGCCGAGAGAATGTCCGACGTGGCACCGTGGACCACCACCAGCGGCACCGGCGTCAACGCAGCGAACAGCGGCCACAGATCGGCCTCAGGCGGCGGGGCGGTGCCTTCTGCCTTGGCCTTGGCCGCGGCATCGTCGCGCGCCTGCTCTGCCGCCTCGATCGGGTCGGCGATCTTCATGTCATAGTCAAAGGCGATGCGCCCGCCCGTGCCCAGGGCCATCAGCCGCTTGGCCAGGCGCAGCCAGTCTTCGATGCTGAAATCGGGATAGATATCGCCCATCGTCTCGCGCAGGCCGCGTGCCGCGTGCATCCAGGTCAGATAGCTGCGCCCCTGGCCGACATAGTCGGTGATCCGCGCCAGGCCGGCCGGATCGATCACCGGGCCGATATCGTTAAGCACGGCGCCCGCCACCAGGCCGGGCTGGCCGGCCGCCAGCGCCATGGTGAGAATGCCGCCGAGCGACGTGCCGATGGCGATGAAGCGGATGATCTTTTCGGCGGCGAGCAGGCCCGCCAGATCCTGGGCATAGACCGGCGGCTGATAGGTCATCGGATCGCGGGCATAGTCGCTTTCCCCCCGCCCGCGCAGATCGGGGCACAGCACGCGCCGGCCGCTGGCGGCGATATGCGGCGCCAGATCCTCGAAATCGCGGCCATTGCGCGTCAGGCCGGGCAAGCAGATCACCGGAAGACGCGCCGCATCGCCGGGATAGGCGCGATAGGCCAGGCGCAAACCATCGGTGCTGGCCCAACTGCGAATCTCGAATGTGGCGATGGGCAAACGCGTTTTCCCGTGTCTTGTATCACTGTTAAGCCACAAGGCGCCTTGCCTGTGGCGTGCAAGCACCCCACTAATGGAAGAATGGAGCCTGTCCCGCAAGCCGTGTCGGATCGCCCGCTGCCGGGTCAAGCCATTCCCTATCGCCCCGATCCGCAATTGGCGGCGCTGGCGCCCTGGCTGGGCGATAGCGTGGCGGCGGCCGATTTTCCGCAGACCGTGCTGCGCTGGCGCAATGATCGCGCCGCCGCGCAGGTGGGGCTTGATGGCCTTAGCGATGACGAGTGGCTCGCCCACTTCGGCCGCTTCGTGCCGCTGCCCGGCAATCTGCCCGGGCCACTCGCGCTGCGCTATCACGGGCACCAGTTCGGGGTGTACAATCCCGACCTGGGCGATGGGCGCGGCTTTACCTTTGCCCAGTTGCGCGATGGCGCGGGCCGCCTGCTCGACCTGGGCACCAAGGGTTCGGGGCAGACGCCGTGGAGCCGGCGGGGCGACGGGCGCCTGACACTCAAAGGCGCGGTGCGCGAAATCCTCGCGACCGAGCTGCTCGAAGCGCTGGGCGTCAACACCAGCCGCACCTTTTCGGTGATCGAGACCGGCGAAAATCTGTGGCGCGGTGATGAGCCCTCGCCCACCCGCTCGGCGGTGCTGGTGCGGCTCAGCCATGGACACATCCGCATCGGCACGTTCCAGCGCCTGCTCGCGCTCGACAAGCCGGCCGAGATGCACGAATTGATCGCCTATTGCCTGGCGCAGTTTCCCGGCGCGCCCGATGCGGCGCCTGCCGGATCCAGCCCGGCGGCCACGCTGCTGCACCAGGTGGTGGCGCGCATGGCCGATATGGCGGCAAGCTATATGGTCGCAGGCTTTGTCCACGGCGTGCTCAACACCGACAACATGAACGTGACGGGCGAAAGCTTTGACTATGGCCCGTGGCGCTGGTTGCCGCGCTGGGACGCAGGGTTTGTCGCGGCCTATTTCGACGAGGCTGGCCGCTATGCCTTTGGCCGCCAGCCCGAGGTGATCGGCTGGAACTGCGGCCAATTGGCCGTGGCGCTGCGCCTGGTGGAGGAAGCGCCGCCGCTGATCGCCGCGCTCGAACGCTTTGGCCCGCTCTATCAGGCGGCCATGGCGCGGCGCTGGTGCTGGCGCCTGGGCGTGGCATCGCAAGGGCTGGAACGCGATAGCGCCCTGATCGCTGCCTGCGAGGCGGCGATGCGCGCCAGCGGGACCGGACCGGACGCGTTTTTCCACGCCCATCGCGGCGGGCGCGGCGCCGATGCCTTGCCCGAACTGGCGAGCTATGCCCCGACCGGCAGCGACCATCCGCTGTGGCAGGAAGACGCCCCGCCCAGCCTGCTGATCGATGAAGTGGAAAGCATCTGGGCGCCGATCGCCGAACACAATGACTGGAGCGCGCTCGATGCCAAGATCGCGGCCATCCGTCGCCTGGGCGAGGCACTCGGCCAGCCGCCGGTGCCGGCCGGCCACGATCATTAAGCAATGCGACAGGCTGCTGGGCCGATCGCTGACCCATTCGTAACGCTTTTGGTTTATCCCGCTCTGTGACAGCAAGCCTCACCCAAAGGATCGACGCCCACCCCGTGGCAGCCGGAGAAATCATTTCCACAGAGCCGGCCACCGGTGCTGAACTCTGGCGCGGGGCCGTGGGCGATGTCGATGCGGCGGTGGCGCGTGCGCGGCGCGCGTGGCCGGCCTGGGCAGCGCAGCCGCTGTCCACCCGCATCGAATTGATGCGGCGCTTTGCCAACGAAGTGCGCAAGGATGCCGAAAGCCTAGCCACCCTGATCGCGCGCGAAACCGGCAAGCCGTTGTGGGAAGCCAAGGGCGAGGTCGATACCGTGCTGGCCAAGGTGGAAATCGCGGTGCGCAGCTACGCCGAACGCACGGCGCAACGCCGGCTCGACAGCGCGCTGCAGGGCACGGCCGCGCTGCGCCACAAGCCACACGGCGTGATGGCGGTGATCGGCCCGTTCAACCTGCCGGCGCAAGCGCCTGTCGGCCATATCATTCCCGCGCTGATCGCCGGCAATGCCGTGGTGTTCAAGCCATCGGAAAAGGCGCCCGCCACCGGCCAGGCCCTGATCCAGTGCCTGCACCGCGCCGGGGTGCCGGCCGCCCTGGCGCAGATGCTGGTGGGCGCGGCCGAGGAAGGCAAGGCGCTGGCCACGCATGAAGGCGTCGATGGCGTGCTGTTCACCGGATCGAGCCACACTGGCCTTACGCTCAACCGCCGCCTGGCGGCGCAGCCGGGCAAGATCGTGGCGCTGGACCTGGGCGGCAACAACCCGATCGTGGTGTGGGATACGCCCAAGATCGCCGATGCGGCCGCGCTCGTCGTGCAATCGGCGTTTACCACTGCCGGGCAGCGCGCCACGGCCGCGCGCCGGCTGATCGTCAAGGCCGATCTCTATGATGCCGTGGTTGGCGAGGTAAAGGCTCTGGCCGATCGCCTGATCGTGGGCGCGCCGCTTGATGATCCCGCGCCGTTCATGGGGCCGGTGATCGACAATGCCGCCGCCGATGGCCTGACCGAAAGCTTTGTCTATCTGCTGTCGCACGGCGGGCGGCCGATCCGCCATCTCACCCGGCCGCGCGGCGACCTGCCGTTTCTGGCCCCGGCGATGATCGATGTGACTGCCATGGCCCAGCGCCCCGATGTGGAGTTGTTCGGCCCGATCCTGCAGGTGATCAAGGTGGATGATTTCGACCAGGCCCTGGCCGAGGCGAACGCCACGCGCTTTGGCCTGTGTGCCGCGCTAATCGGCGGCACCCCGCAGGATTACAACCGGTTCTGGGCCAATGTGCGGGCCGGCGCGGTCAACTGGAACCGACCGACCAACGGCGTCTCACCCGCAGCACCATTGGGCGGGGTGGGCCTTTCCGGCAACCAGCGGCCGGGCGCGTTCTATGCGGCGGATTTTTGCGCCTATCCCGTCGCCTCGGCCGAAATGGAACAGCCGCGCGCCTCGATCGGCATCGGGCTGTCTGGCTAGGGCGAATCGGGGGGCGGCGTGGCGGGATCGACCGGGCCGCCCGGCACCACCGCCGCGTTGCGCATGTTCTGCTGCGACAGATCAGGATCAACCAGCAATTGCCCTTCAAGCGCGGCGCTCATTGCGGGATCGTGATCAGCCTTGCGCTTGGGCGCATCATCCTGCGCGCAGGCCGTCACGGCCAAGCTGGCAAGCAGCGCAAAAAGGCATGAGGCAAAGGGCTTGGCCATGGCCATTCCTGAACCGGCCGTGGTTAGCGGTGCGTTAACGGCCCGGCAAAACCAGACGCAAAAGGGGGCCTGCACGCCACCACGCATGCAGGCCCCGGTCCCGCCCGATCCCCGACTGGTCCCTCCGGTCGGGCAGGATCTAGCGTATTCGTTTTAACGGCAGCGGGCGTTGCTCTGGTCGATCGACTTGCCCAGCAGCGCGCCACCGGCTGCACCCAGCAGGGCGCCAAGCGTGCGATCACCGTTGCCGGCAATGCCCCGGCCGATCAGCGCACCGGCCACGCCGCCCACCAGCAGGCCGGTGGTGCCGTCATTGCGGCGGCAGTAATAGCGGCCGTCGTTGCCGCGCCAGCTCTGGCCGCGATAGGCAACATCGCCGTAATAGCCACGGTCGTTGCCGCGATAATCCTGGCGGTCATAGCCGCGATAGTCGTTGCCGCCACGGCCATAGCCACCGCGCCAATCGTCACGATCGCGCCAGCCGCCACGGTTGTGGTTCCAACCCTGGTCCCAGCCATCGTGCGCCACCGGGGCAACCAGCGTGGGCTGGGGGGCAACTTCAATCGCCGCCGAAGCCGGGGCGATGCCGGAAGCCAGAGCGGCCGTTGCGGCCAGGCCCAGCATAGTCTTGCGAAGTGCGATCATGTTCGGTCTCCTGATCCGTCGTGTTGGTTCATGTTTACAGGCTTCAAGCTGAACGACATGCAACGCGACTGTCAGAATTGGTCAGAAACGAAAAAAGTTCGGACCGGCCCGCACGCCGCGCGCAAAAGGGCCTTGGCGCAAGGCGATGTGCCTGCCACAGGCCCGGCCATGAGCGAGAGGATAGACAGCGCAACAGCGAGCAACCTGAACAACCCCGGCACGTCCAAGGCCGCGGGCGGCCTGGGCGCGGCCGTGCTGGCCTATGTGATCTGGGGATTCTTCCCGATCTATTTCCATCCGCTGCTCGGCGTTCCGGCGATCGAGCTGGTGAGCTGGCGCGTGGTGTTCACCTTGCCGGTGTGCCTTGCCGTGGTCTGGCTCAGCGGCCAAGGCCCCGCCCTGCGCGCTGCACTCACCACCCCTGCGGTGCTTGGCCGGCTGGTGCTGAGCGCGGCGGCGATCGGCTGCAACTGGCTGATGTATCTGGTGGCGATCGAAACGCACCAGGTGCTGGCGGCGAGCCTGGGCTATTACATCAACCCGCTGCTCAATGTGCTGATCGGGGTGCTTTTCCTGCACGAGCGCTTGAACCGCCTGCAATGGGCAGCCGTGGCGCTGGCTGCCGGTGGCATTGCCGTGCTGATGGCCGGCGCACTGTCAATGCTGGGCGTGGCCATGGCGATGGCCGGCAGCTTTGCCCTCTATGGCCTGGTGCGCAAGTTCTTGGTAGTGCCTTCGGTCATCGGCCTGACCGTGGAAACCGCGGTGCTGTTCGTGCCGGCGCTGCTCGCCGTGCTCCATGCCGCGTCCGGCCCGGCCGGCTCTGCCCTGTCGCAAGGCGGCGTGGTGCCCTGGCTGCTCGCCGGATCGGGCGTGGTCACAGCTGTGCCGCTGCTGCTGTTTGCCGTCGCCGCGCGCAAGCTCGATCTTTCGACGCTGGGCTTTGCCCAGTTCATCGCGCCGACCATCCTCTTCGTGCTCGGCGCATTGCTTTATGGCGAGCCGCTCGATCCGGCGCGGGTGACGTGTTTCATGCTGATCTGGGCGGCGATTGCCTTGTTCAGCTATGACCTGCTGCGCCGGCGGCAAGGCGCCAAATGATCAGCGGGAATTGCAACAGTAAGCGGGACCCCGGATCAAGTCCGGGGTGACGTCAGATAGTTAAATTATTTATGATTTCGTCACCCCGGACTTGATCCGGGGTCTCGCTATTGTGCGAACAAATCGCGCGCCTGGAAGCGATCTCTCGCCAAAAGCCTCAGACCAGGCGCCAGGCCAGGGTTTCACCGGCGTGGAACGGCACCAGCACCGTGCCGCCCGCCGCGATTTCGGCCGGCACGGCAACGCCGGTCTTTTCCAGGGTCACCGTGCCCTCGTTGAGCGGCAGGCCATAGAAGCGCGGGCCGTTTTCGCTGGCAAAGGCCTCGAACTTGTCGAGCGCGCCTTCCTCGTCGAACACCGCGATGTAGCTTTCCAGCGCATAGGGCGCGTTGAACAGCCCGGCGCAGCCGCAGGCGCTTTCCTTGAGGTGGCGTGCGTGCGGCGCGGTGTCGGTGCCGAGGAACACGCGGTCATGGCCCGAGGTGGCGAGCTTGCGCAGCGCCAGGCGGTGCTTTTCGCGCTTGGCCACCGGCAGGCAATAGGCATGCGGGCGCATCCCGCCCACCAGCATGGCGTTGCGGTTGATGTGCAGGTGCTGCGGCGTGATCGTTGCGCCCACGTTCGGCCCGGCGCTTTCCACGAACTGCGCGGCTTCTTGCGTAGTGATGTGTTCGAACACGATTTTCAGCGCCGGGAAATCGGCCACCAGGCGGCCCAGCGTGCGCTCGATGAACACCGCCTCGCGATCGAAGATGTCGACGTGGGAATCGGTCACCTCGCCATGGATCAACAGCGGCATGCCGATCTTCTGCATCCGTTCGAGCACGGGATAGATCGTCGCCACGCTGGTGACGCCATGGGCCGAGCCGGTGGTGGCATGGGCAGGATAGAGCTTGGCCGCGGTGAACACGCCGGCGCTGTGGCCACGCTCGACCTCGTCAGGATCGGTGTGGTCGGTCAGGTAAAGCGTCATCAACGGGGTGAAATCGCTGCCCGCCGGCAAGGCCGCCAGGATACGGTCGCGATAGGCGGCAACGCCGGCCACGTCGGTCATCGGCGGAGACAGGTTGGGCATCACGATCGCACGGGCAAACTGGCGCGCGGTATAGGGCGCCACGCCTTCCAGCATCGCGCCATCGCGTAGGTGAACGTGCCAGTCATCCGGGCGGCGGATCGTGAGAGTCGTTTGCGTGCTCATGGCTTCCCCTTAAGCCCAAGCGCTCCTATCTGTCACCCATGAGCAATCCCCGCCTGTTCGATCGCGCCCTGATCCGGCTATCCCCCACTGAGCCAGGAGAAGACGTGGCCGCGTTCCTCCAGGGCCTTGTCACCAACGACGTGCAAGGGCCGCTGCCGGTGTGGGCCGGGCTGCTGACCCCGCAGGGCAAGGCGCTGTTCGATTTCCTGGTCTGGCCCGATGGCAAGGACGCGCTGCTGATCGATTGCGAGGCCGCCGTGGCCGAGGCGCTGGTCAAGCGCCTCTCGCTCTATCGCCTGCGCCGCAAGATCGCGATCGCCATTGCGCCCGAACTTGGCGTTTATTGGGAAGGTCACATGGGCGATGGCGGCGCCGCCGATCCGCGCCTTGCCGCGCTGGGCCAGCGCTGGATCGCCGCGGTGGCTGACGATGACGTGGCGGTCGATGCGCCATGGCGCGAACACCGCCTCAAGCTGGGCGTGCCCGAAGGACAGGCCGAACTGGGCAGCGACCAGACGCTGTGGCTGGAAACCAATGCGGCCGAACTCAACGGCGTGAGCTTTACCAAGGGCTGCTATGTTGGCCAGGAAAACACCGCGCGGATGAACTGGCGGCAAAAGGTCAACCGCCGCCTGACGGTCGTTCCCCTCGCCCAGTCAGACCCGGCCCGCCAGCGCGCCGCCTATCCCGACCTCGGCCTGGCGGTGGATCATCTGCGGACAGAAGCGATTACCCACGTCCCGCATTGGCTTGAGGATGCGCTGAAAGCGGATTGAGCGTTGTGCAAGCCGCCCTTCGACAAGCTCAGGGCGAACGGAGTCCGGTAACAATTCCTCGGAATTCCGTTCGGGCTGAGCCTGTCGAAGCCCCCCGCAGGCACGCGCCGCCCCCCTCAAAACCGGCTTTGCGCGCGCCAGCGATGCACGGTGCGCGCGACGCTTTCCGTTTCGCCGCCGCTCTTGCCCCATAGCTGGCTGAACGAGGGATCGGCCGATGCCGGACGGCGCGCTTCGTCGAGGTCGTCAAACGCCACGCGGATGGGAATCGCCACGCCTTCGCCGCAGATGATGCATTCGCGGTTGCGCAGCGCGGGAATCGAATCGAGGAACCCGCGCGCGCCTTCGGGCATGGCCGCGCGCACGAACTGCTGGTCGCGATCGTTGTTGAGGCGCATCGAGATGATCGTGCCGCATTGCGACAGCACGCCTTCGGCCAGGTCAGACGGGCGCTGGGTGATCAGGCCCAGCGACACGCCATACTTGCGGCCTTCCTTGGCGATGCGCGACAGGATACGACCGACCGACGATCCGTTGGAATTGCGCTCGTTGGGCACATACCGGTGCGCTTCTTCGCATACCAGCAGGATCGGCCGCGTGGTTTCCTGGCGCGACCAGATGGCATAGTCGAACACCAGGCGGCTGAGCACGGCAACCACGGTAGAGGTGATTTCGGACGGAACGCCCGACACGTCGATGATCGAGATCGGCTTGCCATGTGCCGGCAGGCGGAACAGCCGCCCGACGAATTCGGCCATCGTATCGCTGACCAGCATGCCCGAGAACATGAACTGATAGCGCGGATCGTTGCGGATTTCCTCGATCTTGCTCTTCACCCGCATATAGGGGATCGAGCTGTGCCCCTTGTCGAGCTTGCCCATCTCGTTCTGCAGGATGTTGCACAGATCGGACAGCAGGTAGGGGATCGGCGAATCCTGCGTGATGCGGCCCACCTGTTCGGCCAGACGGTTCTTCTGCCGCGCCATCAGCAGGCACTTGGCCAGGATATCGGCGTCGATCTGGCGTTCTGCCCCGGTAGCGGTGAGGAACACCTCGCAGTGTTCTTCAAAGTTCATCAGCCAATAGGGCATCTGCAGGTTCGACACGTCGAACAGTTGCCCGGTGTTGCGAAACGCCGAAAGATATTCGCCATGCGGGTCGATCATCACGATATGGCCTTCGGGTGCCATGTCGCAGATGCGGTGCAGGATCAGCGCAGCGGCGGTCGATTTGCCGGTGCCGGTCGATCCCAGCAGCGCGAAATGCTTGCCCAGCAGCGGATCGATATAGAGGCCGGCGCGGATATCCTGCGTGGGAAACACCGTGCCCACGGTCACATGCGCGCGGCCGTCGCTGGCATAGATCTGGCGCAGATCGGCGCTGGTGGCCGGATAGACCAGCGCGCCGGGCACGGGAAACCGGGTAACGCCGCGGCGAAAGCCAAAGATGCGGCCGGTGGCGGGGTCTTCCTCGCCCTCCCCCAGAAAATCGAGCTGGGCCAGTGCGCCACCATCCACCTTGCCATCGCGGCGCTGGTTGCGCACCGAGCCGAGCAGCCAGCCGCGCCCCACGCGCACCTTGATCTGGCTGCCCACCTGGCCCGACAGCGCCACGGTGGGATCGGCATCGTCCATGCAGTCTTCCAGGCGGTGCAGATCGAGCGCGATGCCGCTGCCCGATCCGGCCACATCCACCACCACTCCGATCGGGCTGAGCGCGCAATCGGACGGCGGCAGATCGCGCGGTTCAAGGACAATATCGGGCAACGCAGCGGCAGATGGCATCGGCCCGTGCGGGGCAAGATCTCCAGGCCGGGCAGGGTCTGCCGAAATGAATACCTGCCTGCTCATGTCCGTCATGCCTGTTCTTGCCCCAGCCCGTTGTCGCGCCAAACGCTAGAACTGGCAGGGTTAATTTTGGGCTAAGCAGTGCCCCGCATCACACCAGCGCAAACAGGCGCCCGGCGATCCAGCCCATGCCCACCGATACCAGCACGGCAAACAGGCCATAAAGCAAGCCGTTGCCATCGGCCTGGTCGGCCACGAAGCGTTCGAAACCCTGCTTCGACACGTCAACCCGCGTGACCGCAGAGGTGATCACCCGGCCCTGGCGGATGGCAAAGGTTTCAGCGGTATAGGTGCCGGTGCGCACTTGCGAAGGCAGCGTGATGCGCGCCTGATACAGCACCTGCCCGCTGATCGTTACGCCGTGGCCGTCTTCGCGATAAAGACCTTGCCTCTGCATCAGATCCACCAGGCCATCGGCAAAGTGCCGTTGCCGCGCCGGGTCGATCGCCCCGATCGGGGACAACTGCAGGCGATCGAGACCGAGTTCATAGATCGCTGCGGTCTTGTCATCCACGATCTCGCGGACCGGGCGGGACGAGGCGATGGCAAAGAAACTGGGCGCAGAGCGCAGCTCGCTGCTGGCGGCATTCACCCAGATGCCCGCCACCTTGCGCTTTTCCCGCAGCACGATGGACTGCACCGGGCCTTTGAGCACGACGACGATATCGTAATCCTGCGCGGCGCGGGTGCCACCCGGATCGAGGATCGCGCCAAACAGCAAGAGGTCGGCCCCGGTAAAGCCCTGGCGCACCTCCACCCGATGCTGCGAGATTTCGGGCACCAGGATTGGTGCACGCGCCCCGCCCAGCAGAACCGCCACCGGCGCCAGCAGCGCCAGCACCCAGCGCGGCGTCATAGCGGCACCACGGTGAAAATCTCGTCGGGTCGATAGCCCAGGCCCAGCGCCATGCGCAGTGCCACGCCCAGCACGATCACCGCCAGGATCAGGCGCAACTGCTCGGGCTTGGCCTTTTGTGCAAACTGCGCGCCGATCTGTGCGCCCGAAACCGATCCCACCAGCAACAGACCCGCGAGCACGATATCCACCGCATGCGTGGTCAGCGCGTGCATCATCGTTGTCGCCATCGTTACGAACAGGATCTGGAACAGCGAGGTGCCCACCACCACGTTGGTGCTCATGCCCAGGATATAGAGCATCGCGGGAACCAGGATGAACCCGCCGCCGATCCCCATCAGCATGGTCAGGATGCCGGTGGTCATGCCCAGCAAGAGCGGCGCCAGTGGCGAGATGTAAAGGCCCGAGCGATAGAACCGCCAGCGCAGCGGCAGGCTGGCTACCAGGGGATGATGGCGGCGGCGCCGCGCCGGCTGGGCGAGGCCAAGCCGCTGTGCACGCAGGGCGGTGATGCTTTCATGCGCCATCAGCCCGCCGATGCCGCCCAGCAGCACGACATAGAGGATGTTGATCACTGTATCGATCTGGCCGAGCGCCTGAAGCAGGCGGAACAGCAGTGCCCCCACCCCGGTGCCCAGCACCCCGCCGGCGACCAGCACCGCGCCCATGTGATAATCGATGCCGCCGCGCCGAGCGTGGGCAAATGCGCCCGAAACGCTGGCCCCGGTCACCTGGCTCGCGGCCGATGCGGCGGCCACCGTCGGCGGCACGCCATAGAAGATCAGCAACGGAGTAGTGAGAAAACCACCACCCACGCCGAACATACCAGACAAGAGCCCGGTCAAGGCGCCAAGCCCCACGATCACCAAGCCGTTGACCGCCAGATTGGCGATGGGAAGGTACACATCCATCGCCACTTGTCCTAGGCGGCGCAGGCCAATTCCGCAATGCCACGGTTGCCCCGCACGGCTGCGCCGCGGCAGCAAAAGGGCGATCGGCACTACATGCGAAAGCTATGCCCACAGCGCCGGAAGCGGCGGTTGACTATATTCGTCATCGCGCGGTTTCGAGGCATCGTGCACGATTACGCTTCGCACGACCCTGCCGCTGCGCGCCTCATCGGCCTGCAACGCAAGATAAAGCCGATTGAGGCAATCGGCCTTGGTCGTCGGGCCGTCGCGATCATGCACCACGATGCGCAGGCGCGGATCGGTGGCGCAGCGCATGACCGCCGCCAGCGTGGCGGGATCGTTGCGATGGCAGCCGACATACAACCGCAGGTCCGCATTTGGCCAAGCCGCCAGGCAATGCTCGATCACGGCGGCCACACCCGGCGCTTCCGACCAGACCGGCACCAGCACCGCTGCCGCACCCGGCTGGCGCCCCGTGCCATGATCAACGCGCGCCTGCCAATCGTGCCTTGCCGCAAAGCCCGAAGCCAGATGCAGTGTGCAAGCCCGGCCCGTGATCCGGAGCCAGGCCCACAGTCCGTCCAGCCGCCGTTCTTGGCAGGCACCCACGGCCAGGCATGTTGCAGCGAAAAGCAGAAGTTCGCGCTGCAACATGGCCAGCCACAGCCAGACTGTGGACAGCGACATCATTCCCAATTTGCCCTCACCCCCGTTTGACGGCAAACACCCCCACTGGCAAATTACGGCTGGCCGTGGCGCGTGGCAACGCTTGCAACCTTCAGGAATGAATCGAATATGGCGGAAATGCGCGTGTCCCCTCATCAGCCGCAATCGACATTGCGCCGATTGATGCGCCACGAAGCAGCGCCGGGCGTGCTGCTGCTGGTCTGCGCGGCGCTGGCCATCGCACTGGCCAATTCGCCCTTGCACCATGCCTATCATGCCGCACTGCACCATGCCCTTCCGGTGATCGTGGCGCCCCAACTCGACAGCCTGCATGCCTGGATCAACGACGGCCTGATGGCCGTGTTCTTCTTTGTCGTGGGGCTTGAGATCAAACGCGAAATCATCAGCGGCGCACTGGCCGATTCACGGCGGCGGCGGCTGCCGGTGCTGGCGGCGCTGGCAGGCATGGCGCTGCCCGCGCTGGTGTTCCTGGCCGTCAGCCGTGATTTTCCCATGCTGCATCGCGGGTGGGCCATTCCCGCCGCAACCGACATCGCCTTTGCCATGGGTGTGCTGGCCCTGATCGGGCGCCGTGCCCCCCGGTCGATCAGGTTGTTCCTGCTGACCGTGGCCGTGGTCGATGACCTTGGCGCGGTGGTGGTGATCGCCATTTTTTACACCAGCGGGGTGGCCTGGGCCTGGCTGGCGGCGGCGGCCGCCGTGTTTGGCGCGATGATTCTGATCAACCGCGCCGGTGCGACTCGGGCGTCGACCTATGCGGTCTTTGCCGTGGCCCTCTGGGCATGCGTGCTGCAATCGGGCGTCCACGCCACCGTGGCGGGGGTGCTGGCGGCGCTGACCGTGCCGATGAAGCTCAATGCCCGGGGTGACAGCCCGCTGCTGCGCCTGGAACATCTGCTTGTACCGATCAATGGCTTCGTGATCGTCCCGCTGTTCGGCTTGGCCAATGCCGGGGTCGATCTGCGCGCCACGGGCCTGGCCGGCATCCTCGCGCCGCTGCCCATGGCAATCGCGGCCGGGCTCGTCGTAGGCAAGCAGGCCGGCGTGCTGGGCGCGGTTCTGGGTGCCGAACGGCTGGGCCTGGCGCCACGGCCGGCCGGCGCGCGGCTGATGCATCTGTGGGGCATGGCGCTGCTGTGCGGTATCGGCTTTACCATGAGCCTGTTCATTGCCGCGCTGGCGTTTCCAGCGCAGCCCGATCTGGTCGAGCAGGCCAAGATCGGCATCCTGGGCGGATCGCTGCTGTCCGCCCTCGGCGGCGCGATCGTCTTGCGACTGGCGCCAAAGCCTGCCGATTGATCGACAAAACCGATTTATTCAAGCCACCATTTGCGTGAAACTTTGGCGCCGTTGTGGCGTATGAAAGCGCAAAGCCAAGCAAAGGAAAGGGGTTTACCATGCCGGGCGACAACGCAAACAAGGCGCTGATCGATAGCCTGAACGGGCTGCTCGCGGATTATTTCGCGCTCTATATCAAGACCAAGAACTATCACTGGCACGTGGCCGGCCCGCAGTTCCGCGATCTGCACCTGCTGTTTGACGAGCAGGCCACCGAACTGTTCGCCCTGACCGACATCGTGGCCGAGCGCGTGCGCAAGAACGGCGGCGCCACGCTCACCTCGATCGGCGCGATCGGCGCCAAGGCCAGCGTAAAGGATGATGACCGCGCCAAGGTTGATGCGATGGACATGGTCAAGGCCCTGCGCGACGACAATGCCGCGCTGGTCGAAACCATCCGCAAGGTGAAGGCCGCGGCAACCGAAGCCGGCGACAACGCCACCGAAGGCGCGGCCGATGACTGGACCGACCAGGCCCAGCAGCGCGTGTGGTTCCTGAGCCAGATCCTGGCCTGAACCAACGCTGCCTGCCATGCCAAGGCCCGCCGCGCATGCCTTGCGCGGCGGGCCTTTTCCTGGGCGGTGGCGCTGCGCAAGGCGGTTTCCATCCGCGCCCGATTGCCTTATGGGGCGCGGCTTATGCCCGCAGAGAATCCCCCCCGGACGTTTCACGTCAAGAGCTTCGGCTGCCAGATGAACGTCTATGACGGCGAGCGCATGGCCGAGCTGCTTGCCGCCCAAGGCATGACCGCCGCCGACGAGCGCGATGGCGCCGATCTGGTCGTGCTCAACACCTGCCATATCCGCGAAAAGGCCACGGAAAAGGTCTATTCCGATATTGGCCGCCTGCGCCGTGCCGATGGCACCACGCCGCTGATCGCGGTGGCCGGTTGCGTGGCCCAGGCCGAGGGCGAGGAAATCATGGCGCGCGCGCCGTCGGTCAAGGTCGTGGTCGGGCCGCAAGCCTATCACCGCCTGCCCGAAATGGTGGCCGACGCCGCCGCCGGCAAGCGCGGCACCGAGACGGACATGCCGGCCGAAGCCAAGTTTGCCGCGCTGCCCAAGCGCCGCCGGTCGGGCCCCAGCGCGTTCCTGACGGTGCAGGAAGGGTGCGACAAGTTCTGCACCTATTGCGTGGTGCCCTATACGCGTGGCGCGGAAATCTCGCGCCCGTTTGCCGATCTGGTGGAAGAAGCCAAGCTGCTGGTTGCCGGCGGCGCGCGCGAAATCACCCTGCTGGGGCAGAACGTGAATGCCTGGACCGGCCAGGACGACAAGGGCCGCGCCATCGGACTCGATGGGCTGATCCGGGTGCTGGCGGCAGAGCCAGATCTGGCGCGCATCCGTTATACCACCAGCCATCCCAACGACATGAGCGATGGGCTTATCGCCGCCCATGGCGAGATCGACAAGCTGATGCCGTTCCTGCACCTGCCCGTGCAGGCCGGCAACGACCGCGTGCTCAAGGCGATGAACCGCAGCCACACGGTGGAAAGCTATCTCAAGATCCTCGATCGCGTGCGCGCCGCCCGGCCCGATATCGCGCTGTCGGGCGATTTCATCGTCGGTTTCCCGGGAGAGACCGAGGCCGAATTCCAGGACACGCTCGATCTGGTGGGTACGGTGCGCCATGCCCAGGCGTTCAGCTTCAAGTATTCGCCCCGCCCCGGCACGCCAGCGGCCACGATGGACGATCAGATCGCGCCGGCGGTGATGGACGAGCGGCTCAAGCGGCTGCAGGCTGCGCTGGCACGCGATGCCACGGCGTTCAACCAGGCCAGCGTGGGCCGGCGCTGCCAGGTGCTGGTCGAGCGGCGCGGGCGCCTTGCCGGCCAATGGCTGGGCAAATCGCCCTGGCTGCAATCGGTGCACTTCACTGGCGATGTGGCGATAGGCGATCTGGTGACGGTTGACCTGGTGCAGGCCGGGCCCAATTCGCTCGCTGGCCAGCTGGTCGCCTGATCTCGTCCAGCATTGCCAATCACGCAGACACAAAAAGGGCCCCGCCGCGATCCATGCGACGGGGGCCTTTTCGTTTGGGCGCCTGGCCTTAGCCGTGGTGATGGCGATAGGCGTGGCGGATCTTGTGATGCATCACCTTGCGATCGTGGCGCATGTCACGGCGATCATGGCGCAGCTCGTGCTTGGCGATGCGCACCGCGCGTTCGTTGCCATGGGCGCGGGCCACGGCCACTTCGCGGCGATCGTGGCGCACTTCGGCGCGATCACGGCGCACTTCGTGGCGGGCGGCGGCCACGGCCGGGGTGTTGACCGGCTGGGCATTGGCAATGGCCGGCGCCATGACGGGGGCAACCAGGGCGGCGGCGACGAGGGCGAGGACGAACTTGCGCATGGGGGTAACTCCTTGTTCCGGCCGGACCTGAGCGTTTTGCCCGGGGGTCTCGTTCGGCCATGAAACGGTTATGGCCCTGCCCGGCTGAATGCCTGCCGAAGCACCTTGCAAGAAACCGCTCAGGTTTGTCGTGCCCCGGCAGCAAAGTGTCGCGCAATTGTTACCTGCGTTGTGCATTTTGCCGCCAGTCTCCCTTGCACAAGGGCAATCACGCCTTACACTTGGATAAAGTGGTTCGATGAAAGGAGCGCGAAAACCCCATCCCATGGCTCGCAAATTCCCCCGTGCCCACGACGAGGCACATCGCGACATGACCTTCGACCGCCCCGGACACCGTGCCGGAATACAGGGCGATGGCGGGGTCAGGACCGGGCCTCGGCCCGACCAACCCCGTCGCGCCCGCGTGGAAGTGGAATTTGAAGAGCAGACGATGCTGGGCGCGCTGTTCGGACAGTTCGACACCAACCTGGTGCAGATCGAAAACCGCCTCGGCGTGTTCATTTCCGCACGCGGCAACAAGGTCTTGATCGAAGGACCCGAAGACGCCGTGGCCCGCGCCCGTGACGTGCTCAAGGGCCTGTACCAGCGCCTCAACACCGGGCACGAGATCGACAGCGGCGCCCTGGAATCGCTTATCGCGATGAGCGCGGAACCCACGCTCGAAGGGATCATCACCGGAACGCCGGGCAATGCCCCGCCGATCATGATCCGCACCCGCCGCAAAACCATCGTGCCGCGTTCGGCCACGCAGATCGCCTATATGCAGGCGCTGGTGCAGAACGACGTGATCTTTGCCCTGGGGCCGGCGGGTACCGGCAAGACCTATCTTGCCGTGGCCCAGGCGGTGGCCCAGCTGATGACCGGTTCGGTTCAGCGGCTGATCCTGTCGCGCCCGGCGGTGGAAGCTGGCGAGCGCCTGGGCTTCCTGCCTGGCGACATGAAGGAAAAGGTCGATCCCTATCTGCGCCCGCTTTACGATGCGCTCTATGACTGCATGCCGCCCGAACAGGTGGAGCGGCGCATCGCCAGCGGCGAAATTGAGATCGCCCCGATCGCTTTCATGCGCGGGCGCACCCTGGCCGATGCCTTTGTCATCCTCGACGAAGCGCAGAACACCACGCCGGCGCAGATGAAGATGTTCCTCACCCGCTTTGGCCAGAACAGCCGCATGGTGGTGTGCGGCGATCCCAAGCAGGTTGACCTTCCCGGCGGCGTGGCTGCCAGTGGCCTGGCAGACGCAGTCGGCCGGCTGGAAGGCGTGGACGGCATCGGCGTGGTGCATTTCAGCCGCGCCGACGTGGTGCGTCATCCTATCGTGGGCCGTATCGTTGAAGCCTATGAAGGGAACGAGGCCTGACCTTGCACGGTGACTCCACCACCCCCAACCCCCTCTTCTGAAGGGGAGGGGGCGGGGGGTGGTGGAAACCTTGCACTGACCCTGACCTTGCATTTTTTGCACATGGCGGGTGGCGCGGGTCGCGTCGCCATGCCAAAGCGATTCGTCCCCCAATTGCACAGGCCCCCCGCATGACCGCGCCGATTCTGGAAATCGACATCGATCCCATCTGGGGAGATACCACCGATTGGGAGGCACTGGCCAACCGCGCCGCCGAAGCGGCCGCCCAGGTTGCCACTGAACTTGCGCATCCCAATCTGCTGGTCAGCCTGGTCCTGGCCGACGATGACGAGGTGCACGCCCTCAACAAGCAGTGGCGGGCCAAGGACAAGCCCACCAATGTGCTGTCTTTCCCGATGCTTGCCCGCGAAGACGTGCTGCGCGCCGCAGCCGACGAGGGCGCGCCGGGCATGCTGGGCGACCTGATCCTGGCGCAGGGCGTCTGTGCCCGCGAAGCGGCGGAAAAGGGCATCTCGGTAGAAAACCACGCCACCCACCTGGTGATCCACGGCCTGCTGCATCTGGCCGGCTATGACCACGAGGAAGGCGAAGCCCAGGCCGAGGAAATGGAAGACCTGGAGCGGAAGGCGCTTGCCTTGCTGGGCCTGGCCGACCCATATGCATGAATATCGACAGTAACAGCTAAGGAGCAAGGTCAGTGCCCGAGGGCAATGGGTCCGGCGGTGAAAATCGCTCGGGCGAAGGCGACAGTAATGGGGCGCTTTGGCGCGTGATAAAGGCCTTTTTCAAGGGGCCTGACCATGACCAGTCTCTACGGGCGCAGATCGAGGAAGCGATCGAGGAGCACGAGCACGAACCCGGCCATGATCTGGGCGCCGATGGCGACCTGGTGCCGGTGGAACGCCAGATGCTCAAGAACCTGCTCCATTTCAGCGAACGCGATGCCGATGACGTGGCCATACCGCGTGGCCAGATCATCGCCATCCCCGCCTCCTCCACGTTTGCCGAGGTGGTTGCCGCCTTTGCCGAGCATGGCCACAGCCGCCTGCCGGTCTATGGCGAATCGCTCGATGAAGTGCAGGGCATGATGCACATCAAGGACGTGTTCCCGTTCCTGGCGGACATGGCGCTCAAAGGTGCGCCCGCGCCAGAGGACTGGACCGTGCTGCTGCGCCAGCCGCTGTTCGTGCCCCAGGCGCGCGGCGCGATCGATGTTCTGGCCGACATGCGCGGCAGCCGCACCCATCTGGCCGTGGTGGTGGACGAATATTCCGGCACCGACGGGATCATCACGTTCGAGGATCTGGTCGAGGAAATCGTCGGCGACGTGGAAGACGAGCACGATGACGCGCCCGAAGTGCTGCTCAACCGGCTCGATCCCGATACCTGGGATGCCGATGCCCGCGCCGAACTGGAACACGTCGCCCGCATCATCGACCCGCGCCTGGCCGAGGTGGAGGAAGACGTCGACACCCTGGGCGGCCTGGCCGTGGTCCTTGCCGGCGAAGTGCCGCCGGTTGGCCGGGTGCTGGAACACGAATCCGGCTGGCGCCTGGAAGTGACCGGTGGCGACGAACGCCGCCTCACGCGCCTGCGCCTGCATGCCCCCTCCACCGCCCTTGCCGAAGAAGAAGACGCCTGATGATCCGCCGCCTGCCACCACTGCGCTCGCTGGAAGCTTTCATTCGCGTGGTGCGCGCCGGCTCGGCCAAGACGGCGGCGGCCGAACTGGCACTCAGCCCTTCGGCCCTGTCGCGCCGGCTGGCGGCGCTGGAAGAGTTCGTCGGCAAGCCGCTGTTCGAGCGCAAGCACCAGGCCCTCAAGCTGACCGAGGACGGCCAGACGCTGTATGATGCGGTGGCCCCGTTGATCGACGAGATGGCCGACCGGATCGACCGCATGATCGATACCGGCAAGGTCATGCGCCTGCGCCTGGGCGTGCTGCCGCTGTTCGGCAGCCAGCGCCTGTTCCCGCGCCTGGGCGAACTGCGCAAGCTGCACCCGCAGTTGCATATCGATATCGACAGCTCGGCCGCTGCGGAAACCAAGCTGGGTGACACGATCGATGCGGCGATTATCCTGTCGGAAGGGCCGGACGCCGCGCTGCATGCCGTGCGGCTCGATCACAACCGGGTCTATGCCATTGCCAGCAAGCAGTTGGCCGAAGAGCTGGGCAACCGGCCCGACATGGCCAAGCTCGCCAAGCAGACGTTCCTGGTTCACAACGATCTGCCCGCCAGCTTTGAAGCCTGGAAGCGCACGCTACACCTGGAAGCGCTGGAGCCAGCCGCGATCGACCATTTCGATTCCGGCCAGCTGATTCTGGAAGCCGCCGCGCAGGGTCTGGGCATTGCCATCATGCACGATGACCATTTCAGCCGCAGCCACGATCCCCGGCTGGCGCGCGTCTATGACATCGAAGTGGACAGCCCCTATTCCTATTGGTTCGTCTGCCGCCCCCGCGCCCTGCAATCGCGGCCGGTGCGCCTGTTCCACGACTGGATGCTGAAGGCGGGCTTGTAGAGGCAGCCCCTCCGTCGGCCTCCGGCCGCCACCTCCCCATCGGTGATGGGGAGGATCCTAGGTCCTCCTCATCACCGATGGGGAGGGGAACCGCCGCGGAGCGGTGGTGGAGGGGCCCTTGATTACCCCGCCCGCATGGTGCCCGTCTGCACAAAGCGCTGATGCCAGGAAAGCGCCTCGTCGAGCAGCGAGGGCGAATGCTTGCCATAGGAATCGCGCAGGGCGCGGGCATAGTAGTCGCTCAACTGGTCGCGATAGATCGGGTGCACGCAGTTGGCGATGACCTGTTCTGCCCGCTGCTTGGGCGACAGGCCGCGCAGATCGGCCAGGCCCTGGTCGGTGACGATCACCTGCACGTCCTGATCGATATGGTCGACATGGCTCACCTGTGGCACGATCGTGGAAATCGCCCCGCCCTTGGCCAGCGAGGGCGCCATGAAGATCGAGATATAGGCATTGCGGGCAAAATCGCCCGAGCCGCCGATGCCGTTCTGGATGCGCGAGCCCATCAGGTGGGTGGAATTGACGTTGCCATAGAGATCGGCCTCGATCATGCCGTTCATTGCCAGGCAGCCCAGGCGCCGCACCAGTTCGGGGTGGTTGGAAATCTCCTGCGGCCGCAGCACAATGCGATCGCGATAGCGGTGCATTTCGCCGTTCAGCGCCTCTGCCGCGTCGGGGCTGAGGGAAAACGCCGTCGCCGAGGCCATCGCCAGCTTGCCCGCCGCCAGCAGATCGAGCATGCCGTCCTGCAAGACTTCGGTATAGGCCGTCATCGGCTCGAACGGGCTGTCCATCAGGCCGTTGAGCACGGCATTGGCGATATTGCCCACGCCCGACTGGATCGGCAGCAGCGAAGCCGGCAGCCGGCCCATTTTCACTTCATGGCCAAAGAACTGCAGCAGGTGCCCGGCAATGGCGCGGGCGGCATCGTCGGGCGCCTTGAACGGGGCGTTGCGATCGGGCGTGTCGGTGGCCACCACCGCCACCACCTTGGCCGGATCGATGCGGAACGTGGGCTGGCCGATGCGATCATTGGGATGGACCAGCGGGATCGGGCGGCGATGCGGCGGCAGCGCGGTGCCATAATAGATATCGTGCATGCCGTGCAGCGCTTCATGCTGCCAGGAATTGACTTCCAGGATGATCTTGCCGGCGCGATCGAGCCAGGTCTTGTTGTTGCCCACCGACGAGGACGGCACCACGCTGCCATCGGGCAGGATCGCCGAAACCTCGACCAGCGCCACGTCGAGCGGGCCGAGAAAGCCCTGCCACGCCATGGGCGCCACCTGGCTGAGGTGCATGTCGAAATACTGCACCGTGCCGGCATTGATCTGCTCGCGCACCAGGGGATCGGAGTTGTAAGGCAGGCGGAAATCGATGCCCTTGGCCCGCGCCAGCGCGCCGTCGAGTTCGGGGCCGGTCGATGCGCCGGTCCACACCTTGATGGCATAGGGATTGCCGGCGGCGTGGGCCGCCTCCATCCGCCGCGCCAGCGCCTGGGGCACCGCCTTGGGATAGCCTGCCCCGGTAAACCCGCTCATCCCCACCACGGCGCCGGGGCCAATCAGGCTGGCGGCATCGTCTGCGCTCATCAGCTTGGCGCGATAATCGGGATGGGCAATCCGCGCAGGAGACACGGACGGTGACGAAACGGGGGCGTTCATGGGGGGCTCCTCTCGGGTTCGATCTACCCTGCCCCTAAGCCGATGCGCCTTGTCCTACAGCAAAAAAGGCGGGGACCAGCCCCGCCTTTTCCCTGATATGATACAGGTTTTGTCTCGATAGCGAGACAGCGACCCGATCAGCCAGTCGTAATCAGGCAGCCTGCACGGTCGCCTTGCGGATCACGCCCGGGTTTGCCGGCGGCTCGCCCTTGGGCAGCGCGTCGATCAGTTCCATGCCGCTCTCCACTTCGCCCCACACGGTGTACTGGCGATCGAGGAAACGCGCATCATCAAAGCAGATGAAGAACTGGCTGTTGGCCGAGTGCGGATAGCTGGTGCGGGCCATCGAGCACACGCCGCGCACGTGCGGCTGATCGTTGAATTCGGCCTTGAGGTCGGGCTTGCTCGAACCACCCATGCCGGTGCCCTGCGGGCAGCCGCCCTGCGCCATGAAACCGGGGATCACGCGGTGGAACTTCACCCCGTCATAGAACCCTTCGGAAGCCAGTTCCTTGATCCGTTCCACGTGGCCGGGGGCCAGGTCGGGACGCAGCTTGATCACCACATCGCCCGAATCCAGCGACAGGACCAGTTTTTCTTCAGACATCGACCACTCTTCCTTGGCAAAGAATGTCGTCGATATAGGCAATCTTCGGACAAAGTCACGCTGCACTGCATCATTGCATTTGCCGGATGATCGCCTATCCCCGCCTTGATGGAACAAGGCGCGCCCCATGAACACGACCTGCGGATGGACGACGGCGTGGACACTGACACCATGACGGTGGCGGCGCCCGAACCTGCGCGCAATTCGCAGGAACTGGACGAGGAAGACAACACGCTGCGCCCCTCGTTCCTGCGCCGGGTGACCGAGGCGCTGGACGCGGAAAACCAGGAAGCGGTCTATAACCTGGTCGAGCCGCTCCACCCGGCCGACATCGCCGACCTGTTCGAGCTGATCGGCCAGGAATACCGTGCGCCGCTGGCCCGCGCGATCAACGACCTGCTCGGCTCAGACGTGCTCGCCGAGTTGAACGACTGGGTGCGCGATGACCTGGTCGATCAGCTCGAACCCGAAGAGGTTGCCGACCTCGCCGAGCAGATGGAGACGGACGACGCCGTCGCCCTGATCGAAGACCTCGACGAGGAAGACCAGGCCGCCGTCCTGGCAGAAATGGAGCCGGAAGACCGCGCCGCGATCGAAAGCGCGCTGTCCTACCCCGAAGAATCCGCCGGCCGCCTGATGAGCCGCGACGTGATCGCGGTGCCCGAACACCTGACCGTGGGCGACCTGATCGATTACCTGCGCCGCGACGACGATGACCTTGCCACCGAATTCTGGGAAGTGTTCATCGTCGACGTAAAGCATCGCCCGGTTGGCACCTGCATGCTTTCCTGGCTGCTGCGCGCACCGCGCAGCGTGCCCCTGGCCGATGTGATGAAGCGCGACCAGACGCTGATTCCCGTCACCATGGACCAGGAAGAGGTCGCGCTCCGCTTTCAGAAGTACGCGCTGATTTCTGCCGCCGTGGTGGATGACAGTGGCCGGCTGGTCGGCCAGATCACGGTGGACGACGTGGTCCACATTATCCAGGAAGAGGCGAGCGAGGACATCCTGCGCCTGTCGGGCGCGGGCGATGGCGACATCAACGAGCCGATCGGCCTGACCGTGCGCACGCGCCTGTCGTGGCTGGTGGTGAACCTGGGCACGGCGATCATTGCCGCCTCGGTGGTCGGCCTGTTCCAGGGCGCCATCGCGCGCTTTGCCCTGCTCGCCGTGCTGATGCCGATCGTTTCGGGCATGGGCGGCAATGCCGGCACCCAGACGCTGGCAGTGGTGGTGCGCGCGATTGCCACCAACCAGCTGACGAGTTCCAACACCGTGCGCATGATCCTGCGCGAATTGCGCATCGCGCTGGCCAACGGGCTCTCGCTGGGCGTGCTGATCGGGGTGGGCACCACGCTGATCTTTGGCAACCCGCACCTGGGCGCGGTGATCGGCGCGGCCATGGTGATCAACAACCTGGTGGCGGGCCTGGCTGGAATCCTCGTTCCGGTCAGCCTCGATCGCCTGCGGGTGGATCCGGCTGTCTCTTCGGCCGTATTCGTGACGATGGCCACCGATGTCATGGGGTTCTTCTCGTTCCTGGGGCTGGCTGTCGTCACCGGGCTTGCCGCCTGATTCGGATTGAAAGAACACCTGCAATGCCGCTCAACATGACCAAAGTGGCCTATGGCGCGCAGTCGCTGGCGGAAGTCCACGAATGGTTTTCCACCGGCCGGCGCCACGGTGCCGATGGCGTCGCCCGCCTGACCACGCGCAACTGCCCGCGCCGCCATGCCGAAATGATCGGCGGCTCGCTGTATTGGATTCTCAAGCACCAGCTGGTCGCGCGCAGCGAAATCTTGGGTTTTGAAGAGGCCGAGGGCGGACGCACCAATATCCTGGTCTCCACCCGCCTGATCGACGTGGTGCCGATGCCGCGCCGCGCCCACCAGGGCTGGCGCTATCTGGAAGCAGCCGATGCCCCGGCCGATCTTGGCCATGGGGAAGCCGGTGACGTGCTGCCCGCCGCGATCGCCGGCGAACTGGCCAAGCTCGGCCTGGTCTGACGCCCGCGGGCTGCCGGCCCGCCGATGCAGAAAAGGGAGCGACATGCGCTCCCCTTCCCTTTCCGCAATGGCCTGCGCGGCTCAGCTGACGTGGAACGCCAGCGCGCCGTCGCCTTCATCGATCGTCACCGTGCTGCCGTCGGGCACTTGGCCTGCCAGCAGCCGCTCCGCCAGCGGGTCTTGCAGATAGCGCTGCACGGCCCGCTTCAATGGCCGCGCGCCATAGACCGGATCATAGCCCACCCGGCCCAGCCAGCGCTTGGCCGCCTCGGTGAGGTCCAGCGTGATCTTGCGATCCTTGAGCAGCTTGGCCACGCGTGCCACCTGGATGTCCACGATCGGGGCCATGTGTTCCTGGCCCAGGCGGTGGAACAGGATGATTTCATCCAGCCGGTTGAGGAATTCCGGCCGGAAGTGCGCGCGCACCACATCCATCACCTGCGGCTCCACGCTGGCGGCATCTTCGCCCTCGCCCAGGTTGGCCAGGTACTGGCTGCCCAGGTTGGAGGTCAGGATGATCAGCGTGTTGGTGAAATCCACCACGCGGCCCTGGCCGTCGGTCAGGCGCCCATCATCGAGCACCTGCAACAGCACGTTGAACACGTCCTGATGAGCCTTTTCCACCTCGTCGAACAGGACGACCTGATAGGGCCGGCGCCGCACCGCCTCGGTCAGCACGCCGCCTTCGTCATAGCCGACATAGCCCGGAGGCGCGCCGATCAGACGGCTGACGGCATGCTTTTCCATGAACTCCGACATGTCGATGCGCACCATCGCACTGTCATCATCAAACAGGAAACCCGCCAGCGCCTTGGTCAGTTCGGTCTTGCCCACGCCCGTGGGGCCCAGGAACAGGAAGCTGCCGAGCGGACGGTTGGGGTCTTGCAACCCGGCCCGCGCGCGGCGCACCGCCTTGGACACGGCCACCACCGCGTCGCGCTGGCCGATTACCCGCTTGCCGAGCACGTCTTCCATGTTGAGCAGCTTTTCCCGCTCGCCTTCCATCATCCGGTCGACCGGCACCCCGGTCCAGCGGCTGACGACACCAGCGATATCTTCGGCCGTCACTTCCTCGCGCAGCAGGGCATTCTTGCTGGCGCCTTGCGCATCGGCCAGCTGGCGCTCCAGCTCGGGGATGCGGCCATAGGCCAGCTCCCCGGCCTTCGCCAGATCGCCCACGCGCTGCGCCTGCTCCAGTTCCACGCGCGCGCTGTCGAGCTGCTCCTTGATCTTGCCTTCGGCATGGATCTTGTCGCGCTCGTTCTGCCAGCGCGTGGTCAGCTCGGCCGATTGCTGTTCCAGGTTGGCCAGGTCTTCGCGCAGGGTATCCAGCCGATCACGGCTGGCCTGGTCGGTTTCCTTGGCCAGGGCCATTTCCTCGATCTTGAGCTGGATGATGCGACGATCCAGGTTCTCGATCTCCTCGGGCTTGCTTTCCACTTCCATGCGGATGCGGCTGGCGGCCTCGTCCATCAGGTCGATCGCCTTGTCGGGCAGGAAACGGTCGGCGATATAGCGGTTGGACAGCGTCGCGGCGGCCACGATCGCGGCATCGGCGATGCGCACGCCATGGTGCACCTCGTACTTTTCCTTGATCCCGCGCAGGATCGAGATGGTGTCCTCCACCGTCGGCTCGCCCACGAACACGGGCTGGAACCGGCGTTGGAGGGCCGGGTCCTTTTCCACGTACTTCTGGTATTCATCCAGCGTGGTAGCGCCGATGCAGTGCAACTCGCCCCGCGCCAGCGCCGGCTTCAAGAGGTTGGACGCGTCCATCGCGCCTTCGGTCTTGCCCGCGCCGATCAGGGTATGCATCTCGTCGATGAACAGGATGATCTCGCCCTCGGCGCCCTTCACCTCGTCAAGCACGGCCTTCAACCGCTCTTCGAACTCGCCGCGATACTTGGCGCCGGCAATCAGGCTGCCCATGTCGAGCGCCATCAGCCGGCGATGCTTGAGGCTGTCTGGCACGTCGCCATTGGCGATGCGCAGCGCCAGGCCTTCGGCAATCGCCGTCTTGCCCACGCCGGGTTCGCCGATCAGCGCCGGGTTGTTCTTGGTGCGACGCGCCAGGATCTGCACGGTACGACGGATTTCCTCGTCGCGGCCGATCACCGGATCGAGCTTGCCCTCGCGCGCGGCAGCCGTCAGGTCGCGGGCATATTTCTTCATCGCGTCATAGGCGTTTTCCGCGCCGGCGCTATCGGCCGAACGCCCGCCGCGCAGCGCGGTGATCGCCGCTTCCAGCGCCTGGGGCGAAAGGCCGGCCGCCTTCAACGCCTGGCCAGCCGCCGTGGTGCCAGCCAGCGTCAGCGCCAGCAGCATGCGTTCCACGGTGACAAAGCTGTCCCCGCTCTTGGCGGCAACCTGTTCGGCCTGGTCGAGCAGGCGCACGGTATCGTTGTCGAGCCCGGGCGAATTCTGCGCGCCCGAACCCGAGACCGCCGGCAATTTGCCCAGCGCCTTGTCCACTTCGGCCTGGGCCACGGCGGGGTTGCCGCCGGCCCGCTGGATCAGCCCGCTGGCCATGCCTTCAGGGTCTTCCAGCAACACCTTGAGCACGTGCTCGGGGGTGATGCGCTGATGGCTCAGGCGGATCGCCAGGGTCTGGGCCGCCTGGAGGAAACCCTTGGCGCGATCGGTGAATTTTTCGAGGTTCATAACGGTCTCTCGCTCTCCTGACCGCCACAAGGTAGTGTGACTTTTGGGCAACACAAGGACGTGGATCAAATTTTGCGCCACCGGTTGCAATCAAAACCAGTGCCACGGCGCAAGTCCTCACGATGGTTCAGCTTTGACTCCGCCGAACATGCCCTTACACATCGCCACAGAGACTTTTCGAGACAGGACAAGCCCCCCTCCATGCAGCGCTTCCTCAACGCCTCTCTCCTGGCCCTGGCCATCGCCTCGGCCGCGCCTTCGCCCGTGCTTGCCGCCACGGCATCGGCCCCGGCAGTGCCCGCCCCGGCGCCGCTGGCCAACCTGGTTTCGGCAGTGAACATTCCCTACGAGCAGTTCACCCTGCCCAACGGCCTGCGCGTGCTGGTCCATACCGATCGCAAGGCGCCGGTCGTGGCCGTGTCGGTGTGGTATGGCGTGGGTTCCAAGAACGAGCCCAAGGGCAAGACCGGCTTTGCCCACCTGTTCGAACACCTGATGTTCAACGGGTCGGAACACAACAAGGGCGATTTCTTCACCCCGCTGCAGAATGCCGGGGCCACTGATTACAACGGCACCACCTGGTTCGATCGCACCAACTATTTCGAAACCGTGCCCACGGCCGCGCTCGATCGCTTCCTCATGCTGGAATCCGATCGCATGGGCTATCTGCTGGGTGCAGTGACGCAGGAAACGCTCGATAACCAGCGCAGCGTTGTGCAGAACGAAAAGCGCCAGGGCGACAACCAGCCCTATGGTCTGGTGGAATACGAGCAGCTCGAAAACCTCTATCCCGTCGGCCACCCCTATCACCACAGCACGATCGGTTCGATGGCCGATCTCGACAGCGCCAGCCTGGCCGATGTGAAAGCGTGGTTCACCGATCACTATGGCCCCAACAACGCCGTGCTGGTCCTGGCCGGTGACGTCGATCTCGCCACGGCCAAGGCCAAGGTCGCCAAGTGGTTTGGCGCCATTCCCGCCGGGCCCAAGGTGCAACCGGTATCGGCCCCGGTGCCGACCCTGCCCGCGCCGGTTTCCAAGACGATCAAGGATGAAGTCGCCACCACCCGCATCTACCGCATGTGGGCGATCCCGGGCTACGACAACCCCGATTACCTGCCGTTGCAGATCGGCGCGGTGATCCTGGGCGGGCTTGCTTCCTCGCGGCTCGACGACAACCTGGTGCGTGGCCAGCAACTGGCGGTTGCGGCCGGCGCCAACGCCGAAATCTATGCCCAGGCCGGGCAGTTCGTGGTTCAGGCCGATGTGAAGCCGGGCCAGAATGCCGCCGCCGTGGGTGCCGCGCTTGACGCGCAGATCAAGCGCCTGGTGACCGAAGGCCCGACGGCCGACGAACTCGCCCGCGCCGCCACCGTCACCGCCAGCGACCAGATCCGCAAGCTGGAATCGGTCGGCGGCTTTGGCGGCAAGGCACCGACGCTGGCCGAAGGCCTGCTCTACAACGGCGATGCCAACCACTATCGCAAGGAACTGGCGGCCATGGCCGCGCTCACGCCGGCGCAGGTGCGTGACGCGCTGCAAAAGTGGCTGACGCACCCGGTCTTTGCCCTGACGGTGGAGCCGGGCACCCGCACCGAAGGCGGCGAATCCCACGGCGGCTGGGCCAACAACGATACCAAGGTCGGTGGAGGCCACGGTAGCGCTGCCCATCCCGCCTATTGGCACCAGCCCGGCCAAGACCCGGCGCCGCAGCCGGCGGTGCCGGCCGCAGCAGCCGGCCCCGATCGCAGCGAGCTGCCGCCAATCGGCAGCCTGGCGGCGCTGCAGTTCCCGCAGATCGAGCGGGCAACGCTGTCCAACGGGGTGAAGGTGGTCTTCGCCCGCCGCGCCGCCGTGCCTGTCGTTTCGGTGCAGGTGGCGTTTGACGCCGGCTTTGCCGCCGATCCGCGCCAGGCGCTGGGCACGCAGGCCATGCTGCTCAAGATGATGGACCAGGGCACCAAGACCCTGGATGCCGCCGCCTTTGCCCGTGCCCGCGAAAACCTGGGCGCCAACATCAGCAACGCCGCCCTGCCCGACAGCACGGCGTTCCAGCTTGATGCCGTGGCGCCCAACCTCGCTGGCTCGCTGGCGCTGCTGGCCGACTATATCCGCAATCCCGCGCTCAAGAGCGATGACCTGGAACGCGTGCGCGCCCAGCAACTCGCCGCGATCGATGCCGAACTGCGCGATCCCTCGGCGATGGCCTCGCGCGTGCTCTATCCCGCGCTCTATGGGCCGCAGCACCCCTATGGCACGCCGCCCACCGGCACCGGCGATCCGGCCGTGGTCAAGCGCCTGACTCCAGCAGACCTCGCTGCGTTCCACCAGGCCTGGCTGCGCCCGTCCAAGGCGACGATCTTCGTGGTCGGCGATACCACGCTGGCCGCGGTCAAGCCGCTGCTGGAGCGCAGCTTTGGCAGCTGGGCCGAACCGGCGGGCGCTGCCCCGGTCAAGAACCTGTCGGCAACGATCCCCGCGGCCAGCCCGCGCATCCTGCTGGTCGATCGGCCGGCCTCGCCACAGTCGATGATCATGGCCGGCGAAGTTCTCGCCGCCACCGGCCGCGACGATCTCGTGCCGCTGCGCACTGCCAACGAAGTGCTGGGCGGCAGCTTCCTCTCGCGCCTCAACATGGACGTGCGCGAAAGCAAGGGCTGGAGCTATGGCGTGGGCAGCGCGGTGAGCGACCGCCAGGATCGCGTGATCTATCGCCTCGTCGCGCCGGTCCAGACCGACCAGACTGGCCCCGCAATTGCGGCGATGCAGGGTGACATGACTGCCTTCCTCAAGGACAAGGGCGTTGCCCCCGACGAACTGGGCTGGGCCACGCAGGGCGCTGCGCGCGAACTGCCGGGCGCGTTCGAAACCTCGTCTGCCGTGCTCGATGGCCTGGTCAAGATCGTCCAGTTCCAGCGCCCGGACGACTACTACACGCGCCTCGCCGTGCGCTATCCCACGCTGACCGCCGCCGAACTCGACAAGGCCGCCCGCAGCGCGCTCGATCCGAGCAAACTGACCTGGGTTGTCGTGGGCGACGCCACCAAGATCAAGCCGCAGCTCGACAAGCTCGGCCTGCCGGTTGAGGTGACGAGCGTACAGGGGAAGTAAAACCCGATTTTGCCATTTTGGCAGCACTGGCTCGGCAAGGTTCCAGATGAAGCCTTGCCGAGCTATACCGGTTTAGCCTAGACGCAGACTGCGCAACAAATTGTTGCGCAAACTACGTCTGGGTGTCCCGGGGAAGGCATGACAGAAAAGATCGGGTGGGGGCGACTGCGCAAGGCGCCGTTTGGTTTGCTTGCTGCGCTGGCCGTTAGTGTGCCGTGGACAGCAACTGCGCAGGATGCCACGGCAAGCCTGGTCACATCCACATCACCTTGCACGCTTCACATTTGGCCTGGCAGCCCATTGCGGTCTACTTTTTACGGCTGGCTCCACGGCGGAATCGTTGATGGGGCTGTTAACGGGCGGCAGGGCTATCCAAAGCTGCCGCGAGCACCGCTGGACACGGCCACCCAACAGGCCGTGCTGGCGAGCCTCGACCTTCCGACTATACTCGGCCTGACGGGGTATCAAGTCACAGTCCATGCTGACACGCTCGACAGTCGCACCCTGCGCAATACGCCGGGTCGCTACACGGCCGAAGGCGGACCGTGCCATGCCGAACTGGCCGTGGATGACGTGTTCTTTCAGGAAGACAGCTTTTCCGGCCGCTATCTCAAGGTGATCTACCGCTTCAAGCGGTTCGACGGCAGCGAAACGCCCACCCGCAGCTTTGGCACGATTGCCACGGAAAAGCTCACACTGTTTCCTCCCGCAAAGCCAGAAGACGATCCGCAGGCTGCGCTAGGCGAATTGCGCCACGCGTTTGCAGAAAGCGTGGAAACGTTTGGCAGGCAGCTAGCAGCGCCGCCGCGTAAGAAAAATTAACCCAAGCACAGCCCAAACGGGGCCATTCCAGATGGGGATTATGGAAATGCTCAAGACCTTCCTTGCAACTAGCGTGGCTTTGCTGGCCACGGTTGGCACCGTCCAGGCGCAAGACACGACGGCGCCCGCGTCTCAAGCAGCGCCTGCCGAAGCCGCAAAGTCACTTAGTCCGGAGGTCGTCGTGCATGCACCGTCGGCCGCTGCGCCCGATGGCTGCGAACTCCATATCTGGCCGGCCGAACGAATGGCGTCGATGACGACCGGACTCTTGGGCGGCGGCTTGCTTGATGCTGCCATCCACGGCAATCGCGATGCCACCAATCGCACGCTGATGGCCAGCGCGCTGGACAGTCCCAGCCAGCTCGATGCTCTTGAGACGCTCGACCTGCGCGGCATGCTCAAGCTTACTCCGGGCACCACGATCGTGACGCATGCCACGCCGCTGGTGCGCAAGACCATGAATTCCGTTAAAACGCGCCGCTCGGATTCTCAGGCCAAGTGCTATTCAGAACTCGTCGTGGCGGACGTATTCTACCAGAAAGCCGCAATTTACGGCCGCTCGCTGCGCACACTGTTCATGGTGCGGGAATTTGGCGACGATCAGAAAATCGACTTCGAATACAAAGCGTGGGGCGGCAATGGCCTCAAGCTTTTCCCGCCAAAGGAAGGCGATGACGCCGTGGCTGCGCTCGATGAACTGGTCGCCGTGTTCAAGAAGAATTTCGAGGAATATGCCGGCAACGAAGCCAAAGCGACGCGCACGCCCGTAAAGAGCTGACAGGCAATCGACTTCCCAGAGAAAAGCCCCCTGTCCTTCGTCGGACAGGGGGCTTTCTTATGTCCTGAAAGTCTGGCCCTAGCGGTGCGAAGACCGCAGGGCGCGTCCCTCACCCCAGCTTGGCCTTCAGCACCTGATTGACCAGCTGCGGATTGCCCTTGCCAGCCATGGCCTTCATCGTCTGGCCCACGAAGAAGCCGAACAGGGCTTCCTTGCCGCCACGGTACTGTTCCACCTTGTCGGCATTGGCGGCCAGCACGGCATCCACTGCCGCTTCGATCGCGCCGGTGTCGGTCGTCTGCTTGAGGCCTTCGCGTTCGACGATGGCAGCCGCGCCGTCGCCGGTTTCCAGCATCTTTTCCAGAACCTGCTTGGCGATGGAGCCGGAGATCGTGCCATCGCCGATCAGCGCCAGAAGTTCCGCTGCGCTTGTCGGCGAAACCGGGCTGTCTTCCAGGCCCTTGCCCAGCTTGTTGAGCGCGCCGAACAGCTCGCTGGTCAGCCAGTTGGCAGCCTGCTTGGCCACGGCGGCTTCATCCTTGCCCTGCTTGGCAGCGCTCGCCGTAATCAGGGTTTCGAACCAGGCAGCCGTATCCACGTCTGCCGTCAGCACGGCCGCGTTATAGGCCGACAGGCCCAGCGCATCGGTATAGCGCGTGCGCTTGGCATCGGGCAGCTCGGGCAGGGACGCGCGGCATTCATCCAGGAATGCCTGGTCCAGCACCAGCGGCAGCAGATCGGGATCGGGGAAATAGCGATAGTCGTGCGCGTCTTCCTTGCTGCGCATCGACCGCGTGGTGCCCGTGCCCGGATCGAACAGGCGGGTTTCCTGCACGATCTTGCCACCGGCTTCCAGCACGTCGACCTGGCGGCTCGCCTCGTGCTCGATCGCGGCCATGACGAAGCGCACCGAGTTGACGTTCTTGGTTTCGGTGCGGGTGCCCAGCGGCTCGCCCGCGCGGCGCACCGAAACGTTGACGTCCGCCCGCATCGAGCCCTGGTCCATGTTGCCGTCGCACGAGCCGACATAGCGCAGGATCTGGCGCAGCTTGGTCAGATATGCCCCAGCCTCGGCCGGCGACGTCATGTCAGGCCGGCTGACGATTTCCATCAGCGCCACGCCCGAGCGGTTGAGATCGACGTAGGACATCGTCGGGTGCTGATCATGCATCAGCTTGCCCGCGTCCTGCTCCACATGGATGCGCTCGATACCGATGACCTTGGTGCCGGCCTCGGGGTTCTTGTCATCCAGCGCGATCTCGATCGACCCTTCGCCCACCAGCGGGTGGTAGAGCTGGCTGATCTGATAGCCCTGCGGCAGATCGGCATAGAAGTAGTTCTTGCGATCGAACCGCGACCAGGTGTTGATCTGCGCTTCAATCGCCATGCCGGTGCGCACCGCCTGGCGGATGCACTCGCGGTTGGGCACGGGCAGCATGCCCGGCATCGCCGCATCGACTAGGCTGACCTGGGTGTTGGGTTCGGCGCCGAATGCGGTGGCAGAGCCCGAAAAGAGCTTGGCCTGCGTGGTGATCTGGGCGTGAACCTCCAGCCCGATGACCACTTCCCACTCGCCCGTGGCGCCCTGGATACGATAGCTGCTCATCTTACCACCACTTACCCGGCTTGGCCGAAAACTGTGCGCGCTGTTCAAGCGCAAGGCTGGCGTTCAGCACGCCCTGTTCATCGAGCGGCCGACCGATGACATGCAGGCCCAGCGGCAGCCCATCGCGCGACAGGCCAGCGGGAACCGACATGGCCGGAAGACCGGCGAGGCTGGCCGGCACCGAGAACACGTCGTTGAGATACATCTCCACCGGATCGGTGCTCTTCTGGCCCAGCGCAAAGGCAGCCGAGGGCGCGGTGGGCGTCAGGATCACGTCCACCGTCTCGAATGCCTTGGCGAAATCCTGCGCGATCAGCGCTCGGACCTTCTGCGCCTGGGTGTAATAGGCGTCATAGAACCCGGCCGAGAGCACATAGGTGCCGATCAGGATGCGGCGCTTCACCTCGTCGCCGAAACCGGCAGCGCGGGTGGCAGCGTACATGTCCTGCAGGTTGGCGCCATCAGGCAGATCGCGCAGGCCGTAGCGCACGCCATCATAGCGGGCGAGGTTCGACGAAGCCTCGGCCGGGGCAATGATGTAATAGGTGGGCAGCGCGTACTTGGTATGCGGCAGCGAGATATCGACGATTTCGGCGCCAGCATCCTTGAGCCAGGCGATGCCATCTTCCCAGCTCTTGGCGACATCGGCATCGAGGCCATCGACGCGGTATTCGCGCGGAATGCCCACCTTCTTGCCGCGCATATCGGCATTGAGGCCCGCTTCCCACGCCGGCACCGCCAGATCGAGGCTGGTCGAATCCTTGGGATCGAACCCGGCCATGGCTTCGAGCATGATCGCGCAGTCGCGCACGTCGCGCGCCATCGGCCCGGCCTGGTCGAGCGAGGAGGCAAACGCCACCACACCCCAGCGCGAGCAGCGGCCATAGGTGGGCTTGATCCCGGAAATGCCGGTGAAAGCGGCAGGCTGGCGGATCGAGCCGCCGGTGTCGGTGCCCGTGGCCGCCGGCGCAATGCGCGCGGCAACTGCGGCTGACGAGCCACCCGAAGAACCACCCGGTGCCAGCGGGGTGGTGTCATCCCCCTTGCGCCAGGGCGAAATCACATTGCCAAAACCGCTGGTCTCGTTCGACGAGCCCATGGCGAACTGATCGAGGTTGAGCTTGCCCAGCATGCCGGCACCAGCATCCCACAGCTTCTGCGAGACGGTGCTTTCATACGGCGGGACAAAACCCTCCAGGATCTTGCTGGCGGCCGTGGTCTGCACGCCCTTGGTGGCAAACAGATCCTTCATGCCGATCGGCACGCCGGCCATCTTGCCCAGCGGCTGCCCGGCGGCACGCGCCGCGTCCACCTTGCCCGCAGCAGCAAGCGCCGCATCCGGGGTGGTGACGATAAAGGCATTGAGCGCGCCCTGCGCCGCTTCGACCGCGGCGTTGAAGGCGCTGGCCACTTCCGTGGCGGTGAAAGCGCCACTCGCCACCCCATCACGGAGCGCGGCAACGCCAAGTTCGGTAAGGTCAGTCATCCGTTCGGACCGATTGTTGCGCATGAACCGATCGGGGTTCGTGCGTGGGAAACTGGAAGGCGGTACTGCGCCTGCCCTTCGACAAGCTCAGGGCGAACGGGGCATTGATCCAAAACCCACATCCGTTCGTACTGAGCCTGTCGAAGCACGGCCAGCGCAAGGCCAGCCAAGGATTACTCGATCACCTTGGGCACGCCGAAGAAGCCATGCTCGGCCACCGGGGCATTGGACAGCACGGCATCGCGGATGTCGCCGCCGGTCAGCGGATCGGCGTTGACCACGTCATCGCGTAGGCGCAGCGTATTGGGGATCACGGCGGTCATCGGGGTCACCCCGGTCACGTCGACTTCGCCCAATTGCTCAACCCAGGCGAGGATGCCGTTCAATTCGGGCACCATCGCTTCAAGCTGGGCCTCACTCACCTTGATGCGCGCAAGACTGGCGATCTTCGCCACGTCGGCGGTATTCACGGACATGCCGTCCCTTTCGTGCAGGGTTTGCCAAAAACAAGAACACCGCGCGCTACCATCGCGCGCGGTGTCCTTCAAGCCGCTGGGGCAAGCCAGGGGGCCGACAGCCCCCTGGCATAAAGCCGGATCAGTTGGCGGGCACCACCGGTGCTGCCGCCGGATCACCCGCTGCGCCACCAGCTGCACCACCCGCGCCGCGCGCCTGCATCTGCTGCTGCAGCGCCTGCATCGCGGCCTGCTGGCGCTGCAGTTCGGCCATGGAGCGGAACTCGATCAGCTCGACCTCGAACACCAGGTCGCTGTTGGCGGGGATGGCGACGCTGCCATCGCGGCCCGGCATAGCCTGGCTGCCATAGGCGAGCGCGGCCGGGATCTCGAGGCGGTACTTGCCGCCCACCTTCATCTGTTGCAGGCCCTGGGCAAAGCCGGGGATCACGCCTTGCAGCGGCATCGCGGCGTTTTCGCCACGGTCGAATTCCTTGCCGGTGCTGGCGATGCGGCCAACATAGTTGATCAGCGCCACGTCAGACGTGGTGGGAGACTTGCCCGTGCCTTCCTTGAGCGCGATCACGCGCACTTCGCTGAAGTGCACCGGGCGCGCCGCCCAGGCCAGGCCGATGCCCACCAGCACGGCAACGATCACGCCGAGCCAAACCTTGGCGAGCGAGCCCTTGGCAACGGGCTGCAACGGAACGCGGGTGATTTCCGACATTGGTTTCCCTCTGGGGTTTCCCTCTGGATTTTCCCTGATCAGGCAGCGCCCAAAGGAACGGCCGCCCGGCCGGTGCCTGCCCGTCGATTCGAGCCGGGATGCTCGACCCAACGAAAAGGGCGCCGTGATTCACGGCGCCCTCTTGGCCCAGCACAGGGCCTATCGCAAGTGCTCAATGTGACGGATAGTCCCGCCACGATTGAAGCTTACTTCGCGCCGTCGCGCTCCTGGCGCTTGCGCTCAAGCTTGCGGGCGCGACGCACAGCGGCGGCCTTTTCGCGAGCGCGCTTTTCCGACGGCTTTTCAAAGTGACGACGCAGCTTCATTTCGCGATAGACACCTTCGCGCTGAAGCTTCTTCTTCAGGGCACGAAGAGCTTGATCAACATTGTTGTCGCGAACGAGAATCTGCATAAACCGACATACCTCAACAGCTTCGGGCGAGAGCCCGCGGCCGCGCGGGGGTCACCAGATACCAGGAACACAAAGCGTGCCGAATCCGATCAGGACCGGCTCGAACCGGGCGCTCAATAGTGATTCTGCCGGCGAAAGGCAAGCAATGTCGTGCAATTTGCGGGCAAAGGCCTTATGGGCGCGACCATGACCTCTTCAAAAGCCTCTAATGGCAAAGCTTCGAATGGCAAAGCCGCCGGCAATGCAGATGCCGTGCGCCAGTTCACAGTTCGCCCTGATGACAACGATGTGCGGCTGGACCGCTGGTTCAAACGCAACCTCCCCGAGGTGAGCTTTGCCATGGTGTCGCGCTGGGCGCGCACCGGCCAGATTCGCGTTGATGGCAAGCGCGCCGATGTCGACACCCGCCTGATCGCCGGGCAGTCCCTGCGCGTGCCCCCGGCGGGCGGCCCACTGCCGCTGGCCGGCGGCGGCAAGGGCGGCCGCGTGCGCAAGCCGCTGACCGAAGAACAGCTCCACCTGGCCGAAGACATCGTGCTGGAACAGGATCGCGCCGCGATCGTGATCAACAAGCCGCCGGGCCTGGCCACCCAGGGCGGCAGCGGCACTTACGAGCATGTCGATGGCCTGCTCGATGCCTATGCCGGCGATGGCGATCCACGCCCGCGCCTGGTCCACCGGCTCGACAAGGATACCTCGGGCGTGCTGCTGGTGGCGCGCACGCCGGGCAGCGCAGCCTTCTTTTCCAGGCGCTTCTCCGGCCGCACCGCGCGCAAGATCTATTGGGCGCTAGTGATGGGCGTGCCAGATATCCACGATGGCATGATCGAACTGCCGCTGGCCAAGCAGCCGGGCACCGGTGGCGAGAAGATGATGGTCGATGAAACCGAGCACGGCATGCCGGCCCGCACGCGCTATCGTGTGATCGATCGCGCCGGCAACCGCGCCGCCTGGGTGGAACTGCAGCCGTTCACCGGGCGCACCCACCAGCTGCGCGTGCACATGGCCGCGATCGGCCACCCGATCGTGGGCGATGGCAAGTATGGCGGCCAGGGCGCGTTCCTGTCGGGCAGCATCAGCCGCAAGCTGCACCTGCATGCCCGCCGCCTGCGCATCGAGCATCCCGAAGGCGATCTGCTGGACGTGACCGCGCCGCTGCCCGAGCACTTTTCCAAGAGCCTGGAACAACTCGGCTTCACCGAAACCGAAGGCGATCTGCCGCTCGAAGCGCCGGTGCTGGTCGAACCCAAGACCCTGGAAAAGCGCGCCGCCAAGGCCCACGCCAAGCAATACCGCAAGGAGCGCCGGGGCGAGCGCCGCAAGCGCATCGATGGCCCGGCAACCACCGGCGCGCGCAAGCCCACTGGCCAGCGCGCCCGCGTGGCCGGCGCCGCTGCGGGCAAGGCGCCCGCAAAGGCTGGCGCGAAACCTGGGGCAAAGCCTGGAGCGAAACCGGGGGCCAAGCCTGCCACGCGCACCACAACTGCCAAGCCCGGCGCCAAGCCAGCCCCGCGCCGCGCCGCGCCCAAGGCCCCTGGCACCAAGGCTCCCGGCCCGCGGAGCCCGGGCAAGCGATGAGCCTGCGCCTCGCCATCTTCGATTGCGACGGCACCCTGGTCGATAGCCAGGCCGATATCGGCGCGGCGATGGACGGGGCGTTTCATGCCATGGGCCTGGTGCCGCCGCCGCGCAGCGAAACCCGGCGCATCGTCGGGCTGTCGCTGGTGGAAGCGATGCGCCGCCTCCATCCGGAAGGTGACGCGCAGGCGCACGACATGCTTACCCAAGCCTACAAGGACACGTTCCGCGCCCGGCGCGAGGCCGGGATGGTGGGCGAGCCACTGTATGACGGCATCGCCGCGCTGGTCGAAGACCTGGCGCGGCGCGGCTGGCTGCTGGGCGTGGCGACCGGCAAGAGCGATAGGGGCCTGGCGCATTGCCTGGCCACGCATGGCCTGTCGCGCCACTTCGTGACACTGCAAACCGCCGATCGCCACCCGTCCAAACCGCATCCCAGCATGATCGAGGCCTGCCTCGATGCCACTGGTGCAGACACCGCGCTGACCGTGATGATCGGCGATACCGCCTATGACATGGCCATGGCCCGCAATGCCGGGGTGCGCGCGATCGGCGTGGACTGGGGCTATCACGAGCGGGCCGAACTGTTCGCTGCCGGCGCCCATGCCGTCGCCGGCACCGTGGCAGAGCTGGCCGAACTGCTCCACGCGGTAGGCTGAGGCGATGCGCGATCCGGCGATGGGGCGCTTTGCCCTGCTGCAACTGCTGCGCCTGGCGGGCACGCTGATCGTGTTGATCGGCGCCATGGTGGCGTCGGGCAATGTGCCGTGGCTGGCGCGCGTGCCGCAATGGGGCGCGTTCGTGCTCGCCTTTGCCGGCCTCACCCTGTTCTTTGGCGCGCCGCGCTGGCTGGCGCGGCGCTGGAAAAGGCCATCATGAAGCGCTTTTATCAAGACGTTACGGTTTCGCCTGAAGATACTGGCTTTCGCGTGTGCCTCGATGGGCGCGGCATCCGCACCCAGGGCGGCCGCCCGCAGATCGTGCCCACCGCCGCTCTCGCCCAGGCCATGGCCGGCGAATGGGCCAACCAGGGCGAGACGATCGACACCGCCGCCTTCGCCTTTCGCGACATGGCCGACTATGCGATCGACGTGGTGGCGCCCGCCCCGGCCGCCGCGCGCGCCGATCTGCTGCCTTATGCCGAGACCGATACGCTGTGCTATCGCGCCGAGCCGGACGAGCCGCTCGCCGCGCGCCAGCGCCTGCTGTGGGAGCCCCTGCTTACCATGGCCGAGGCGCGCTATGGCGTGGCTTTCACGCGCGTGTCCGGCATCATGCACAAGCCCCAGCCCGCGCCGACGCTTGCGGCACTTGCCGCCGCGCTGGAGCAACTTTCGCCCTTTGCCCTGGCTGCCCTGCGCAACACCGCCACGCTGTCGTGCTCGCTGATCATCGGCCTTGCCGCGCTCGATCCCGGCGCAGACGTTGCCGCGCTGTGGGATGCGGCCTGCGTGGAGGAAGACTGGCAGGCAGAGCTGTGGGGCAAGGACGAGATGGCCCAAGCCCGCCGCACCTTGCGCGGGGAAGCCTTTGCCACGGCCGCGCGGTTCGCCCAGCTGCTGTAACGCGGCGCGGCGCCCCGTTGGCACGGCAAAAGCGATCACCCTGATCGAATCGCCTGCCTTGCGCCGGTGCGCCGCTCCGCCTATCTTGGCCCCATGGCTATCCGCGAAATTCTTGAAGTTCCCGATCCGCGCCTCAAGCAGGTCTCGGCTCCGGTGGAAACGTTCGACGACGAACTCCGCACCCTCGTGTCCGACATGTTCGATACGATGTACGATGCCCCCGGCATCGGCCTTGCCGCGATCCAGGTGGGCGTGCCCCTGCGCGTGCTGGTGATCGACCTGCAGCCCGATGACGAGGATGCCGAGCCCGAAGCATGCCACGATCACGGCTGTGGCCACAGCCACCAGCCGGTGCGGCGCGAACCGCGCGTGTTCATCAACCCGGAAATCCTTGATCCTTCCGAAGAGCACACGATCTATCGCGAAGGCTGCCTCTCGGTGCCGGAAATCTATGCCGAAGTGGAACGCCCTTCGCGCATCCGCGCCCGCTGGCAGGATCTTGACGGCACGGTCCACGAGGAAGCGATCGACGGCCTGCTGGCCACCTGCCTGCAGCACGAGATGGACCACCTCGAAGGCATCCTGTTCATCGATCACCTCTCGCGCCTCAAGCGCCAGATGGCGCTCAAGAAGCTGGACAAGCTGCGCAAGGTGGCGTGATCGCCCCTGACAGTTGAGGATAAAGCGGCCCGGCACATTGCGTTGCCGGGCCGCTTCGTTTACGTTCCCGCTCTGTTCTTGAGTGGAGGCGGACCTTGGCGGTGGTTTTGGTAATCGTGGCGCTGGTGATCGGCCTGGCCCTGGGCTGGTTCCTGGGCGGCCGCCCGGTGGCAGAGGCGCAAGGCCGCGCCACTGCCCGCGAGAACGAAGCGCGCGAGGCGCAAGGCACGATCAAGGCCATGGCTGTGGACCTTGCCACCATGGCTGAGCGCGCGCGCCAGGCAGAGCAGCTTGGCGCCGAGCGCGATGCCCTGCGCGCCGAGCGTGATGGCCTGGCCACCCACCTCGCCGCCGCCAGCGAGCGCGCGGCCGAAGCCGACGCGCTGCGCGATGCGCTGCACGAGGCGCGCCAATCGCGCGAGGACCTGCGTGCGGAACTGGCCCGAATGAAAGCCGACGCTGCCAATTTTGCCGAACAGAAGCGCCTGTTGATCGAGGCGCAGGAAGCGCTGCGCCGCGAATTCGAGAATGCCGGCAACAAGGTGCTGGAACGCGCGCAAGAGGCCTTCATGGCCCGGGCACAGGAGCGCTTTGCCCAGAGCGAGGAAAAGGCGGCGCAATCGCTGCGGGCCCTGCTCGCCCCGGTGGATCAGCGCCTGAAAAGCTATGAAGAGCAGGTCGGCAAGCTGGAAAAGGAACGCGTCGATGCGTTCGGCAATCTCACCGGGCTGATCCAGGCGATGCGCGACGGGCAGGAGCAAGTCCGTGCCGAAGCAGCGCGGCTGGGCAATTCGCTGCGCAATGCCCCCAAGGCGCGCGGCCGCTGGGGCGAACAGCAACTGCGCAACGTGCTGGAACAGTGTGGCCTGGCCGAGCACACCGATTTCGTCACCGAGCATTCGATCGATACCGACGAAGGCCGTCTGCGTCCCGACGCCATCGTGCGCATTCCCGGCAACAAGCTGCTGGTGATCGACGCCAAGGTTTCGCTCAACGCCTATCAGGATGCCTTCGAAGCCGCCGACGATACCGCGCGCGGCGTGGCCCTGGCGGCGCACGTGCAATCCATGCGCAACCATATTCAGACGCTGGGCGCCAAATCCTATCAAAGCCAGTTCGAGGAAGCGCCCGACTATGTGCTGATGTTCGTCCCGGGCGAACACTTCATCGCCGCCGCGCTGGAACGCGATCCGCAGTTGTGGGACTTCGCCTTCGACCGCCGCGTGCTGCTCGCCTCGCCCACCAACCTCGTCGCCATCTGCCGCACCGTGGCCCAGGTCTGGCGGCAGGATGGCCTGGCCCGCGAGGCGCGCGAGATTGGCCGCATGGGCGGCGAACTGTACGATCGCCTGGCGGTCGCCGCCGATCACCTCAAGCGTGTCGGCTCTGGCCTGGAAAGCGCGGTCACCAACTACAACAAGTTCGTCGGCAGCTTTGAGCGCAACGTGCTTTCGGCCGGACGCCGCCTGCGCGAAAAGCATATCGAGATCGGCAAGCGCGAGGTGGAAGAAGTGCCTTTAGTGGAAACCGCGCCGCGCTATGTCGCTACGGACATTTCCCCAGACATTGCCGAGGACAAAGCCACGGAACTGCCCGCGCCAACCGGCGTTGGCGTTGAAGGGGAAACGGCTGCAGGGTAACGATGGGCATGATGGCACGACAGGCAAACAAGGGCTTGCCCATGCGCAGCGCAGCTTGGACAGTGGCGCTCGCCAGCCTTGCGCTTGCTGCCTGCCAGCGCGAGCCGGCGCCGCAGGAAAGCGCCAGCCCAACGGCAACGCCAAGCGCCAGCGCCACGCCCGAGCCTACCCCCACGCCGCCCGCGCCAAGCCCCAGCCCGACGCTGGCGCTTCCGGTCAAGCCCACGCCCGATGTGCCGCTCACCCCGGCCGATACCGCCTCTGCCCTCCCGGCGATCGCCCTGCCCCCGCGCGACGATTGCGCCGCGCTGCCGGGCTGGAGCGCCTTTGCCACGCGCCTTGCCGCCGCCGTCAAGACGCGCGACGCTGCCGCACTCGCCGCACTTTCATCCCCCGATGTGACGCTCGATTATGGCGGCGGCCATGGCCCGGCCCAACTGCAAAAGCGGTTGGCCGCGCCGGCCGGCGCCGCCATATGGGCCGATCTCGCGCGCATCCTGCCGCTGGGCTGCGCCGTGCAGGGCGATCTGGTGGTCATGCCGTGGTTCTTCTGGAACGTGCCTGATGAGGTCGATCCGGGTATGACGATGCTGGTCACCGGGCAAGGCGTACCACTTCGCGCCAAGCCCAGTGACACGGCGCCAGAAGTCGACCGGCTGGACTGGTCGCTTGTCACCATTGCCACGAGCCCTTCCTACAATCCCGCCGCGCGCTACACCGCCGTGATCACCGGCAAGCCGCAACGCAAGGGCTGGATCGAAACCGCCCGCCTGCGCAGCCTGCTCGCCCGCCGGATCATCGCCGAACGCAAGGGTGATGATTGGCATATCAGCGCGCTGGTGGCGGGGGATTGAGGGGAATATGCCGGGCGCCATCCTATTCAGACGCTCCGCAAAATCGAATTCGCGCAGAGGCGCTGAGACGCAGAGAAAATCTTATCCTCTGCGCCTCTGCGCGAAATTTACATCAGTATTTGCCAATATGCACAGCGGGCTTTCTCCCACCGTCACCCTGAACTCGTTTCAGGGTCCAGGCCGCAGCCTCACGCTGTGCTACAAACCCACCAGTAATGAGCGAGCCGGATGCCGAAACGAGTTCGGCATGACGAATGTGTAGGAGGAGCGTCTCAGCGCGGCTGCATATCCCGGGCCTCTGCCGGCACGCGCACTTCCAGGCCGTCCAGCGCGGGGTCAAGCACGATCTGGCAGGCGAGGCGGCTGGTGCGGGTGACCCCGACGGCAAGGTCGAGCATGTCTTCCTCGTCCTCGCTGGCTTGCATCAGGCGGTCGAACCAGTCGGGAGCAACCACGACATGGCAGGTGGAGCAGGCCATCTGACCTTCGCACGTGCCTTCGAGCGGCATGCCGGCGTTCTGGCCCAGTTCCAGCAGGCGTTGCCCTGCCTCGCCCTCGGCCGCCACGCGCTGGCCATCGGCTGTGAGGAAGGTGACGCGAACCATAGGCACTAGACTCCCTGCATCTGCGCCGCCGCATTCAGCACGGCAGCAGCCTCCTTCAGTTCCTCACCCGTGGTATAACGTCCGAAACCGATGCGGATCGCGGTTTTGCTATCCCTGTCGGAAAGTCCCAGGGCGCGCAAGACATGGCTGGGCCTTCCCGAGCCGCTGGCACAGGCCGATCCGGCAGAAAACGCAACATTGCGACATTCTGACAACAGCCTGGCCACATCAAGCCCCGGCTTGCGCAAGTTGAGGTTGCCACGCCAGCGCTGCGTGGCGCTGCCGTTGAGCGTCCATCCGGCAAACAGGCCAAGTGCCTGCTCCCACAGCGTCTCAACATGCTGTCCATCGCTTTTCCACAGACTGGTGCACAGCGCTGCCGCCGCACCGAACCCCGCGCATAGCGCCGGGCTGAGCGTGCCGGACCGCAAGCCACCTTCCTGCCCGCCGCCATGGACGAGAGGCGCCAGTTCGAGCCCATCGCGCACCCAAAGCGCGCCGATGCCCTTGGGCCCGTGCAGCTTGTGCGCCGAAATCGCGACCAGATCGGCCCCTTCGGGCGCCGCCAGCTTGCCGGCGCCCTGCACCGCATCGCACAGGAACAGCGCGCCCATGGCGTGCGCCCGCGCGGCCAGCTCGGCCACGGGCTGCACCGTGCCGATCTCGTTGTTCACCTGCATCACCGCGACCAGGCCGGTGCCGGCGGGAATGGTCACGTCAGGATCGACCAGCCCGGCCCCGTCCACCGGCAGCACGGTGAGCGCGGGATCGTGGAACCGCGCCGTGTCGAGCACGGCCGCGTGTTCGATGGCAGACACCGCCAAATGCCGTTTCCCCCCGCCCGCGATGGCCAGATTGAGCGCCTCGGTCGCGCCAGAGGTGAAGATCACCCGCCCGCCTGGCGGAAGCAGCGCGGCCACTTGCGCACGGGCCACCTCCACCGCCGCTGCAGCCGCGCGGCCCGGGCGGTGCGGGCTGTGTGGATTGGCAAAGCCGGCGCGCACGTCCTCGGGGCCGGCCAGCCACGGCAACATCGCGGCCCGCGCTTGCGGGGCGAGCGGCGTGGTCGCCTGGTAATCGAGGTAGATCACGCCAGCCCCGCAATCGCGCGCCAGGCAGCAACGAAACGGCCCACGGCGTCCACCGTGGTCTCCCGACCGAGCGAAACGCGAATCACTTCGTTCGGCTGCGCCACACCCATCGCATCCAGGACGTGGCTGGTGCGCAGCGAGCCGGAAGAACAGGCACTGCCCGCCGAAACGGCCATGCCCATCCCGTCAAACCGGATCAGCTGCGCCGTGGCCGATTTGCCCGGCATGCGATAGGCACCAATCGCGGGCAGGCGCGGCGCATCTGCCGCGATCACCTCGGCACCACTTTCCAGCAGCGCGGTTTCTAGCCGATCGCGCAGACCCTGCACATCAGCCAGCCACGCGTTCCCCGCCTCCAGCGCCGCGGCCATGGCCAGCGCGCCAGGCAGGTTTTCGGTACCGGGGCGATAGCCGCGCTCCTGCCCACCAGTGGGATGGAGCAGCGCCCAATCGCGCACCAGCAAGGCGCCCACCCCGATCGGCCCGCCAAACTTGTGTGCCGAAATGGCGATCAGGTCGGCCTCTGGCAGCGGCAGCTTGCCCGCGCCTTGCGCCGCATCGGCCAGCAAGACGCCGCCGGCATCACGCACCGCCTGGGCCACCGCCGCCAACGGCTGGATCACCCCGGTTTCGTTGTTGACCTGCTGCACCGCCACCAGCCCGGCAAGCGCGCATGAAGCAGGAACGACTTGGCCACGGCCATCGACGGCAAGGCGCGCGGCATCGCCGGCCAGGCGCAGCACCGCCTCGTGCTCAACCGCCGAAACCGCCATCAGCGGCGCCTTCGCCCGGCCGATGGCCAGGGCCAGCGCCTCGCTGGCGCCGCTGGTCAGGACCACCTCGCCCGGCCAGCCCAGCGCGGCCTTGATCCGGTTGCGGGCATCTTCCAGCGCCGCCCGCGCCGCACGGCCGGCGGCATGCGGGCTGGAGGGATTGGCCCAGCGCGCCATCCCCTCCAACAGCGCGTCACGCGCCTGCGGCAGGAGCGGCGTGGTGGCCGCGTGATCGAAATAAAGCGAGAGCGACAACGAGAAATCCCGGAAAAGTTGCGTTTACGGGGTTCGTTTCTATATAGCGACCAGTTCCATGCCCAGCCCCGACCGCGCATTGCCCTTGAAACAGGGTCTTGCACCGCCGGTCTTCAGGGCCAGCCAACAGGTTCATCAGGTCAACGATGCCCGCAGTCATCTTCCCCGGTCCCGAAGGTCGCCTCGAAGGCCGCTTCCAGCCCGCCACGCGCAGCCGCGCGCCTGTCGCCATGATCCTGCATCCCCACCCGCAGGCCGGTGGCACGATGAACGACCGTGTAACCCAGGCGCTGTACAAGACATTCGTGGCGCGCGGCTTTGCCACGCTGCGCTTCAACTTCCGCGGCGTGGGCCGCAGCCAGGGCAGCTTTGACAACGGCGTGGGCGAATTGTCCGATGCCGCTGCAGCGCTCGATTGGGTGCAGTCGATCCATCCCGAAGCTTCGGCCACGTGGATCGCCGGCTATTCGTTCGGCGCGCTGATCGGCATGCAGCTCTTGATGCGGCGCCCGGAAATCCGCGGCTTCATCTCGGTCTCGCCGCCCGCCAACATGTATGATTTCAGCTTCCTCGCGCCTTGCCCGGCTTCGGGCATCATCGTGCAAGGGTCTGCCGATACGGTGGTGACGCCCAATGCCGTGCAAAAGCTGGTCGACAAGCTGCGCACGCAAAAGCACATCACCATCCACCACGACGAAATCCCGCGCGCCAACCACTTCTATGAAAACGAGTTGGACGAGATGATGAAGTCGGTGGACAATTACCTCGACTTCCGCCTGTCGCCCGATTGCCCGATCCGCTGATCGGCGCAGGCTCGGTATCAGGAAAGGCCCCGGCAGCGCGCGCTGCCGGGGCTTTTTTTGTGTGACTATTGCGGATTGGCAGCGCGTGGGTCCACCAGCGGCGCTGGCCCCGGATGAAGGTCGCGGCGTGCCCAGATGTAATAGGTGCGGTCGATCGTTGGTGTCCGCGCAATCAGCACATAATCGCGCACCAGGGCTTCGCGGACCAAGGCCTGCGTTGCCGGCGCCACTCGCGGCACGACAGACCTGCTCGCAGTGACGATCGCGCCCGGCTGGCTGGCCAACACGCGTCGCTCTTCTTCCACCGGATCGACTCCCAGTGCGCGGGTTTCGATGGGATTGGTAAGATGGTCGGGAAAGGCGAACCGCGTCGGGATGCAGGCATTGGTAAGATAGTAGAGGATCGTTGGTCCATCATAAATGTATAGGCAGTGCCCCCTGACATAAGGCGAAATCGCCGAAACCATTCGTGACGTCTGCAAAATGCCTTGGTGCCTCGAAAAGTAATTGGCCGGGATAAAAATGCAGGGCCATAGCAGTAGCAGGCAACCAAACGTGAAGCCGCGCCGCTCGCCGCGAAGCGCAAAAGCGCCGACAATGACGCTGGGCAGAACCACCGGCAGAAAATAGAAATCATAGAAGTCGCCGAGCATGCCGAATCCGGCGAACGCACTGACCCACCATCCCGCCAGAAGTGGAAAATCTGCGTAGACCCGCCCGTGTGCATGGGTGCGCAGTTGGAACAGCCCGACACCAGCGGTGGTGAGCAGCCCCATGCAACATGCAACGACCTGGGAAATCTGATCGTTACGGACTTGGGCTGGAAAGGGTTGGCGCAGGAAAATCGAGGTGAAATTGGCAAATAAAAATTCGTCTAAATGCCCCGCCAGCGCGTACGCACCCAGCGCCAGCCCGGTAGGTGCCAGCGCCACCAGCACCATGGCAATTGCCATGCCCAATAGCTGGCGCAACCGCTCTCCAGCAGCAAACAGCCGCCACACGAACCAGCATCCAAAGAAGATGCCTTCAGGAATGACGGTGTACTTGATCTGGATCGCCAAGCCCAACGCAAGCATCGCCGCCAAGGCAAGGGCCGCGATGCGGCCGGGGGTGTTCGCGTCATTGGCCTTGCAAGCGCACCAGGCGGCAAAGGCAGTCAATGCGTTATAGAAGATTGCCGTCTGCCCGCCGAGCCCGTGGAGAACATTGAGCATCAGAACATATGCTACCGCCGCGACAATCGCAGGGATTTCCCCCATGTGCCGCCGCACGATGGCACGAACAAACCAGGCCGCGATTACTACACACGCTGTGGCAATCAATTGATATTGGATGATTCCGCTGCCACCCAGCAGCCGTATGGCGGCATAAAGGGCAAACAGGCCGACCGGCTTGCGATCCCACAAGTCTACGTAGGGCAAATGCCCATGCAGCATGCGATCGCCAACCAGCAGGTAAAGTTGCTCATCAAAATCGAGAATGGGATTGCCGAATGTCGGCGAGCGGACGAGCAGCGTCACCAACCCGATAAGAGCATAGGGCCAGGCCGCAGCCAGCCAATGAAACGCCGGGCGTTGCAGCATCGTGCGCGTTGTCATCTCGTTACACGCCACCACACTCGCCACGTTACTCACCCCCCAGCCTGCTGGTCGTGACCATGGCGCATCGCCCGTAACGACATGGTTAACAGGCGCGACGTTGCCGCCAAAAGCAAACCCCCGGCACGCCAGGGCGCACCGGGGGTCTTGCAGACGCTGCGTGGGCAGCGCGGATGATCAGGCCGAGACGGGCGCCGCCTTGCGCACGCTTTCGTCCACATGCTCCATGAACTGCTCGAAGTTGTCGATGAACTTCTTGACCAGTTCCTGGGCGGTCTTGTCGTATTCGCCGGCATCGGCCCAGGCGCCCCGCGGATCGAGCAGCTTGGTATCGACGCCCGGCACTTCCACCGGCACTTCAAAGCCGAAGTTGGGATCTTCGCGGAATTCGGCGCTGTTGAGGCTGCCATCGAGCGCGGCATTGAGCAGCGCGCGGGTGGCCTTGATCGGCATGCGCTTGATGCCTTCCTGCGTGGCCTTGCCGCCCGACCAGCCGGTGTTGACCAGCCAGCACTTCACCCCGCCCTTGGCGATGCGTTCCTTGAGGAGGTTGCCATAGATCGAGGGGTGACGCGGCATGAACGGCGCGCCGAAGCAGGTGGAGAAGGTCGCTTCCGGTTCGGTCACGCCGATCTCGGTGCCGGCCACGCGGGCGGTATAGCCCGAGAGGAAGTGATACATCGCCTGGTCGGGCGTGAGGCGGGCGATCGGCGGCAGCACGCCATAGGCATCGGCGGTCAGGAAGATCAGGTTCTGCGGCACGGGGCCGAGGTTTTCTTCCGAGGCATTGGGGATGAAATCGATCGGATAAGAACCGCGGCTGTTTTCAGCGAGGCTGGCATCGTCCAGATCGATTTCGCGCGTGACCGGATCGATCACCACGTTTTCCAGCACCGTGCCGAACCGCTTGGTGGTGGCAAAGATTTCCGGCTCGGCCTCGGCCGAGAGGCGGATCATCTTGGCATAGCAGCCGCCTTCGAAGTTGAACACGGCGGTATCCGACCAGCCATGTTCGTCGTCCCCGATCAGGGTGCGGCTGGCGTCAGCCGACAGCGTGGTCTTGCCGGTGCCCGAAAGGCCGAAGAACACGGCGGTGTCACCATTGGGGCCGATGTTGGCCGAGCAGTGCATCGGCATCACGCCCTTGACCGGCAGCAGGTAGTTGAGGATGCCGAACACCGACTTCTTCATTTCGCCGGCATAGGCCGTGCCGCCGATCAGGATCAGCTTTTCGGTGAAGTTGACCGCGATCACGGTTTCGCTGCGGCAGCCGTGGCGGGCCGGATCGGCGCGGAAGCTGGGCAGGTCGATGATCGTGTATTCGGGGGCGAAGCCGGCCAGTTCATCGGTCGTCGGGCGCACCAGCAGCGTGCGGATGAACAGGTTGTGCCAGGCAAACTCGTTGATCACGCGCACGTTGACGCGGTGTTCGGGCTGCGAGCCGCCGAACAGGTCAGCGACGTAGAGCTTGTCCTTGGTGGCGAGCGCAGCAAGGAAATCTTCCTTCAGCGCGGCAAAGTGCGCCGGGCTCATGCCCACGTTGGTCTTGCCCCACCACACGGTGTTTTCGGTTTCGGCGTCGCGGACGATGAACTTGTCCTTGGCCGAGCGGCCGGTGTGCTTGCCGGTGGCGACGACGAAAGGACCGTCCTTGGCCAGGACGCCTTCCCCGTTCTTCACCGCATGTTCCACCAGCGGGGCGGTGCCGAGGTTGGCAAACAGCTCGGCAGGTTCAGGAAAACCCTGCGCGGACAAGGAAATGTTCAGGCTGTTGGCGGACATCACAAGCCTCCCGTTTGGTGGGCCATGCTGCACCCCGGACTGTCTGGAGCCGTGGGCAAAAAGGCAGGCCACTGATTGCAAAAGCGCGGTATCAAGCATGATCGCACAGCCGCATTGCCGTTGTTTTCCGGCTTCGCATACGAATGCCGAATACGAATGCGCGATTCCCTGTTCGGATAGTTGACCACCCGCCCCGCGTCAAACCGGATCGACCCAAGATTTTTGCGCAGCAAGTTGCACAATTTTCAACTGCCGCCCTTTCGCAGCTTGTCCCCACACGACCAAATCCAACGTCCTTGGGGGTTTCTTGCCAGCCGCGCCTGCGCGCCCTAATCTAGCCCGCCACCCTGGTAGGCCACACCCGAGCAGGCCCACTCGAGCAGGATCGCCGCAACGCCTATGCATAATGCCCCTGCCCCCCAGCCCGAAGGCACGGGTACGCCCCCGGCAGGGCAGAGCCAGCCGCGCCGCACGATCGCGCTGGTCGATGATGATCGCAATATCCTGACCACGGTATCGATCGCGCTGCAGACCGAGGGCTTTGTCACCCGGCTCTACAACGACGGCGATACCGCGCTCAAAGCGCTGCTCGACAATCCGCCCGACCTGGCGGTGTGCGACATCAAGATGCCGCGCATGGATGGCCTGGAATTGCTGCGCCGCCTGCGCGAGCAGAGCGACCTGCCGGTGATCTTCCTGACCAGCAAGGACGACGAGGCCGACGAGGCACTGGGCCTGGCCATGGGCGCCGACGATTACATCGCCAAGCCATTCAGCCAGCGCCTGTTGCTCGCCCGCATTCGCGCCATTTTGCGGCGCAGCGAAATCGTGCGCCGCGATCCGGTTGCCGCCGATGCCGAGCCGGCCGAAAACCTGCCCGATCCGATCCGCCGCGGCCGCCTGGCGATGGACCCGGCGCGCCACCTGGTGACCTGGACAGACAAACTGGTTTCGCTGACCGTCACCGAGTTCCTGATCCTGGAAGCGCTGGCCGTGCGCCCCGGCGTGGTGCGCACCCGCGACCAGCTGATGAACGCGGCCTATCACGACGACGTCTTTGTCGATGATCGCACGATCGACAGCCATATCAAGCGCCTGCGCCGCAAGTTCCGCGCCGTCGATCCGCAGTTTTCCGCGATCGAGACGCTCTATGGCGCGGGCTACAGCTACAGCGACGAATGACGCCGGCCAACTCTGCCCCACCTGCGCCAGAGCGCACCGCGCGCATGCTGGTGCCACGTGCGCTGCGGCCGCGCGGCCTCTCGCTCACCGCACGTATCCTGGCGGTCAACGTCATCGCGCTGGCGCTGCTGGCAGGCAGCTTCTTCTATCTCGATAGCTACCGTTCGCAGCTGCTGGGCGAGCGATTCAAGCTGGCCCGGGCCGAGGCGGAAATTGCCGCCGATGCGCTCGATGGCGCCAGCCTGGCGCAGCAAAAGACGCTGCTGGTGCGCATCGGCCAGGAACAGCGCCTGCGGCTGCGACTCTATGATCGCGAAGGCCGCCTGGTGGCAGACAGCTTTGCCCTGGCGCCACCCAGCTTCGCCCTGGTCGATCCCACGGGCGAGCCATGGTACCAACATGCCGCGCGCCTGCTCGATCGCGGGGTCGATTTCATCGTCGGCGCGCCCCCGGTGGAACGCTATGCCGAGCCGGCCGATCCGGGAGCCGGCAACTGGCCCGAAGTGGTGCGCGCCCGTGCCGCCCATTCCACCCAGGTCTATCTGCGCTATGCCCCCGATCGCACCCCGGTGCTGACCGCCGCGACGCCCGTGGGGAGCGACAGCGATGGGCAGATGCTGCTGGCCATGCGCAATGCCGTGGATATCACCCAGGCGGTGCGCGATGCGCGCCAGACCCTGGTGATCATCATCGGCCTTGCCCTGATGCTGTCGGTGCAGTTGTCGTTGTTCCTGGCGCGCACCATAGTCCAGCCGTTGCGCGCGCTGGTGCGCGCAGCGGTGCGGGTGCGGCTGGGCCGTGACCGCGAAGTGGTGGTGCCCCGCCTGCCCGATCGCGGGGACGAGATCGGCCTGCTCGCCCGCGCCTTTTCCGACATGACCATGGCTCTGCGCCATCGCATCGACGCGGTGGAAAGCTTTGCCGCCGATGTCGCCCACGAACTCAAGAACCCGCTGGCTAGCCTGGCCAGCGCGATCGAGTCGCTCGACCGGGTGGAAGATGCCACGCTGCGCCGGCAACTCACCGCGATCGCCACCCACGATGTCCAGCGGATCGATCGCCTGATCACCGAAATCGCCGATGCCAGCCGGATCGATGCGGAGCTGAGCCGCGCCACGTTCGTGCGGCTCGACCTGGGCGGTCTTGCCGCGCAGGTGGTGGGGGCACGCGGCGCCCGGGAAACGCGCGGCGGCGCGGTGATCCGCCTGCGCCAGCCCGATCCCGGCGCTTACGCCCCGCTGGTGCTGGGCGATGCCATGCGGCTGGAGCGCGTGCTGGAAAACCTGCTCGACAACGCCGTGTCGTTCTCTCCGCCCGGCGGCGCGGTGGACGTGGCAGTGTGGACACAGGGGCCGCGCGAGGGTGAAGACGCCCGCGTCATGCTGAGCGTGACCGACGAGGGACCCGGCATCCCCCAGGCCGAGCGCGGCAAGGTGTTCGAGCGCTTCCATTCGGTGCGACCGGCCGAGGAGGCGTTTGGCGCGCACAGCGGCCTGGGCCTCGCGATCGCCCGCACCATTGCCGAAGCCCACGATGGCCGCTTGGCGATCATCGACCGCCCCGATGGCGCACATGGCGCCTGCCTGGTCCTGACCCTGCCCTATGCCGGGGAACTGCGCGCATGACCGCGGCGGGCCAGACGCACCAGGCCACGGCAGTGGCGATCGGCGGGCGCGCCGTGATGATCGAGGGGCAACCGGGCAGCGGCAAGTCCAGTCTGGCGCTGGCGCTGATCGATCGCGGTGCGCAGCTGGTGGGCGATGACGGGCTGCTCCTCCTGCCAGATATCGCGCCGGGCAACGCGCCACGGCTGCTGGCCCAACCCCATCCCCGCATCGCCGGCCTGCTGGAAGTGCGCAACCTGGGGCTGCTGCGTTTTCCCCACCTGGCACAGGCGCCGGTGGCCTTGGTGCTGCGCCTCGACGCAGATGCGCCGCGCTTTATCGATGCGGCAGGTCGCGTTGAGCGCGCCGGAATAGCCGTGCCGATGGTGCAGTTATGGCCAGAAACCCCGATGCTGGCCCTGCGCGCCACGCTCGCGCTGGAACACTATGGCCTGGGCTGAGCGCCATGCCTGGGACAAGATCAGGCCTGGCCGTCGCGTAACCGCACTTTTCTTTGCCCGCCAATGCGCGCAAAAGGTCGTGCATGGTCGCCACCGATAGTTCCGCTCTGCCCGATCCGGATTCGCCGCAACGCATCCTGCTGGTCACTGGCCTGCTCGGCGCAGGCAAGACCACGGCGCTGCGCACGCTGGAAGACCTGGGCTGGGAAGCGATCGACAATTTCCCGATCCGCCTGCTCGATCGCCTGCTGGAAACCGAACCGGGCCAGGCCCGCAGCGAAAGCGGTGGGATCGATGCCGGAACGCCGCTCGCCATCGGGTTTGACACCCGAACCCGCGGGTTTGATCCGCAGACGATCATCGAGCGGGTCAAGGCGCTGAGCACGCGGCCCAACCTCTCTGTCACCACCCTGTTTCTCGATTGCAGCGGGGCAGAGCTGGAGCGCCGCTACAACGAAACCCGCCGGCGTCATCCGATGAGCGAGGACAAGCCCGCCGCCAGCGGCATCGCTGCCGAGCGCGATCTGCTCGCCCCACTGCGCCGCTGGGCCGACGTGGTCATATCCACCACCGATTTCACCACCAACGACCTGCAGCAGGCCATCCGCCAGCAGTTCGGTGCGATCTCACCGAGTCGCACCACGGTCACGATCAGCAGCTTCGGCTTTTCCCGCGGCACCCCGCCGCTCGCCGACCTGGTTTTCGACATGCGTTTCCTCAACAATCCGCACTGGGATGAAGCGCTGCGGCCGATGACCGGCAAGGACGCCCCGGTGGGCGATTACATCCGCAACGACCCTGCCTTTGCCGAGGCTTTTGACCGGATTCTGGGGCTTTTGCGCCTGCTCCTTCCCCGCTTCGCGGCCCAGGGCAAAGCCTATGTCCACATCGCCTTCGGCTGTACCGGCGGGCGCCATCGCTCGGTCTTCATGGCCGAAGAGATCGCACAAGGCTTGCGCAACTCCGGTTTTTCACCCACATTGTTGCACCGCAACCTTGCCGCCCGCGGCGCCAACCTGCTGGAAGGCGCCCAGGCGGTTCAGGTATGACAATGATGCCAGTGACAATGCCAATGATAACGATAGCGCGGGCAGCGAATATCCTGCGCTCGGGGGATGGGACGGTTCTGAAAGACATGCCTTGTGAATGCCAGCATTCTGGCAGCCCACATGTGTCCGCCAAGGCTCTGTTAAGCTTGGTTGTGGCATCTTGTCAGGCTGTATTTCGGAGCCCGTTCCCTTCATGATCGGTCTTATTCTCGTCACCCATGGTGCCCTTGCCGACGAATTCATCCATGCGATGGAACATGTCGTGGGCCGACAACAGGACGTCATCGGCGTCTGTATCGGCCCCAATGACGATATGGAGCGTCGCCGCAAGGAGATCGCCGATGCCATCCGCCGGGTCGATAGCGGCGAAGGCGTCATTATCCTCACCGACCTGTTCGGCGGCACGCCTTCGAACCTCGCGATCTCGCTGATGCAGGCGGGCCGGGTGGAAGTGATCGCCGGGATCAACCTGCCCATGCTGATCCGTCTTGCCAAGGCGCGCGGATGCATGAATGTTCGCGATGCCACGGCCGCCGCGCGCGATGCCGGCCGCAACTATATCACGATCGCTTCGGAATTCCTGGGCCAGGACGCATAAACCCCACGCCCGAGGGTTTCCCGAACAAAGCGACGCATCCGACAACGACGGGCAGGGGAAGAGGAAAGCCGATGTCGAGCCAAAGCTACGTTGCCCGAGAGACGATCACCATCGTCAACCAGCGCGGCCTTCATGCCCGCGCCAGCGCCAAGTTCGTCAATGCCGTGGCCAAGCTGCCCTCGGGCGTTGACGTGACGGTATTCAAGGACGGCACCGAGGCAGCCGGCGGCTCTATCCTGGGCCTGATGATGCTGGGCGCGGCCAAGGGCGATACCATCGATGTGGTGGTGTCCGGCCCTGAGGGTGAGGCAGACTCGGTGCTGCTCAAGCTGGCGGGCCTGGTCAAGGACGGGTTCGGCGAAGACTGAAAGTCTTGCCCATCGCGGCTGGCTGACGCATGGACCGCCCCATGTCCCGCCGCACGATCACCGGGTTTTCCAACCCCACCGTCAAATTCGTCCGCAGCCTGCGCGACAAGAAGCACCGCAAGCGCGAGCAGCGCTTTCTGGCCGAAGGCCTGCGCCTGCTGACCGATGCCCGCGCCGGCGGGCGCCTGCCCGAAATCCTGCTGATGGCCCAGGGGCGCGAGGCGCATCCGCTGCTGTCAGACCTGGAAAGCGCGGTTTCGGCCGCCGGGGGCGATGTGATCGAGTTGCCGGTGGATATCCTGGCCAAGGTGACCGGCAAGGATAACCCGCAGGCCGTGGCCGGCGTCTTTGCCGAATGGGACACGGGCCTCGCGCAGATCGATCGCCACTCCGCCCCGCTCTGGCTGGTGGCGCAGGCCATGCGCGATCCCGGCAATCTGGGCACGATGCTGCGCACCGCCGATGCCGTGGGCGCAGGCGGGCTGATCCTGATCGATGATTGCGTCGATCCCTTTTCGGTAGAGGCGGTGCGCGCCAGCATGGGCGCCATCTTCACCCAGCGCCTCGCCCAGGCGCGCTGGGACGAATTCCTGCCCTGGCTGCGCACCGGCACCGGCCAGTTGGTGGCTGCATCGTTGCGCGATGCCGTGCCCTATCGCGGCGCCCCCTATACCGGTCCCTGCTTCGTCATGGTGGGCAACGAATCGCGCGGCCTGCCCGAAGACTATGAGCTGGCCTGCGACCTGCGCGTGACCATGCCGATGAAGGGGCGCGCCGACAGCCTCAACGCTGCCGTCGCTGGCGCCGTGCTGGCCTATGAGGTGCTGGCAAGCCTGGAAGGCTGAGTTCGGCGCAAGGGGGCTTCGACAAGCTCAGCCCGAACGGGTTTCGGGGAGGGACTTTCCACCTCCGTTCGCCCCGAGCCTGTCGAAGGGCCCAGCGCGACACCCGCGGGTCAAACCGGCCGCCGCGCGCGCAGGGCCTGGGCCAGGGTGCCCTCGTCCATATAGTCCAGCTCCCCGCCCACGGGCAGGCCATGCGCCAGTTGCGTCACGCGCACGGGCAAGTCTTCCAGCCGCTCGGCAATGTAGTGCGCCGTGGTCTGCCCCTCGAGCGTGGCGTTCATCGCCAGGACCACTTCATCAATCCCGCCGGCGCGAACCCGATCGAGCAACCGGCCGATGGTCAGGTCTTCCGGCCGCACCCCTTCCAGCGCGGAAAGCCGCCCGCCCAGCACGTGATAGCGCCCGGTGAACAGCCGCGCGCGATCAAGCGCCCAGAGGTCTGCCACATCCTCCACCACGCACAGCGCGCGCGCATCGCGACGCGGATCGGCACAGATCCCGCACGGATCGGTGGTGTCCACATTGCCGCAGGTCTGGCATTCCACCAGGTTCTGGCGCACGGTATCAAGCGCGGCCAGCAGTTGCGGCAGCGCGCTTTCACGCCGCTTGATAAGCCAGAGCACAGCCCGCCGCGCCGAGCGGGGGCCGAGGCCGGGCAGACGGGCCAGTGCGCTCGCCAGCGCCTCGATCTCTTGCGATGCCATGGCGCGACAGATAGGGCCGCGCGCAGGATTGGAAAAGGACCCATTGCACCATGCGCGTTGTCTTCATGGGCACACCCGAATTTGCCGTGCCCACGCTCGATGCGCTGGTGGCCGCCGGCCACGATGTGGTGGCGGTCTACAGCCAGCCGCCGCGCCCGGCCGGCCGGGGCAAAAAGCTGCAGCCCTCGCCCGTGCATCTGGCGGCAGAGCGGCATGGCTTGCCCGTGCTCACGCCCGTCAGCCTCAAGGGGGCAGACGAGCAAGCCGCCTTTGCCGCGCACGGTGCCGACGTGGCCGTGGTGGCCGCCTATGGCCTGATCCTGCCGGCAGCGATTCTGGCGGCGCCTGCGAAGGGTTGCCTCAACGTGCATGGTTCGTTGCTGCCACGCTGGCGCGGGGCGGCGCCGGTGCAGCGCGCGATCCTGGCGGGCGATGTGCACACCGGTATCACCATCATGCAGATGGAGCGCGGGCTCGATACCGGGCCGATGCTGGCGACCGTGGCCACGCCCGTGGCCGGCAAGACCGCCGGCGCGCTGACCGCTGAACTCGCCACGCTGGGCGCAGACTTGATGGTGCGCGTGCTGGCCGATCTGGCCAGCTTTACGCCAGAGGTTCAGCCCGAAGCTGGCGTGACCTATGCCGCCAAGATCGACAAGGCGGAAAGCCGGCTCGATTTCGCCCAACCGGCCGAACAGGTGGAGCGCCAGGTGCGCGCCTTTGCCCCTGCCCCCGGTGCCTTTTTCGAACTGGATGGCGAACGCTATCGCGTGCTGGCGGCGCAGGTGGCCGATGATGCTGCCGGAACGCCCGGCACGGTGCTGGACGAGGCGCTGACGATCGCCTGCGGGCAAGGCGCCATTCGCCCGCTGACCGTGCAGCGCGCCGGTCGCCCGGCGATGGATACCGCCGCCCTGCTGCGCGGCCGCGCCATTCCGGCGGGCACGGTGCTCGCCTGATGCCGCGCTATGCCCTCACGCTGGAATTCGATGGCGGCCCGTTCATGGGCCTGCAGCGCCAGTCGCACGGCCCATCGGTGCAGCAAGCAGTGGAGGAAGCGGCGCAAAGCGTGGTGGGGCATCCCGTCATTCTGCATGCCGCAGGCCGCACCGATACCGGCGTTCACGCGCTTGGCATGCGCGCGCATATCGATGTGGCGCGGCCGTTCGATCCGTTCCGCCTGTCAGAGGCGCTCAACGCTCGGCTCAAGCCCGATCCGATCGCCGTGCTCGATTGCCGGATCGTGCCCGATGACTGGCATGCGCGCTTTTCCTGCCTTGGCCGCGCCTATGAGTATCGCATCGCCAACCGGCGCGCGCCGCTCACGCTCGATGCCGGCCGCGCCTGGCGCATCGCGCGGCCGCTGGATACGGCCGCGATGCACGAGGCAGCGCAGGAGCTGGTCGGCAACCACGATTTCACCACGTTCCGCTCGGTCCATTGCCAGGCGGCCAGCCCCGTCAAGACGCTCGACCGGCTCGACGTGCGCCGCGAAGGGGACATGGTGATCATCGAGGCGGCGGCGCGCAGCTTCCTGCACCACCAGGTGCGCTCGATGGTGGGGTGCCTGGGCCTGATCGGCCAGGGCCACTGGACGCGTGCCGATCTGGTGGCCGCGCTCCACGCCCGTGATCGCCAGAAGCTGGGCCACAATGCCCCGCCCGAAGGCCTCTATTTCGTGAAGGCGGTGTATCCCGGCAAGGATTGAGTTCGCACGCGGGGGGCTTCGACAAGCTCAGCCCGAACGGATTTCAACTTCGGCTGCATCCGTTCGCCCTGAGCTTGTCGAAGGGCGTCAAGCGCCCAGCATCACGCCTTGTGCGCGACGCTTTCTGGCAGGTCCTTGGCAAACACCCGCTGATAATATTCGGCCACCAGCACGCGCTCGGCCTCGTCACACTTGTTGAGGAACGAGAGGCGGAAGGCAAAGCCGACGTCGTTGAAGATCTGGCTGTTCTGCGCCCAGCTGATCACGGTACGCGGGCTCATCACCGTGGAAATGTCGCCAGCCATGAAGCCCTTGCGGGTCAGATCGGCCACGCGGACCATCTGCGCGATCACCTGGGCATCCAGGCCTTGCACCTTCTTGGAAACCACGTCGATTTCGGTTTCCGCGGGCAGGTAGTTGAGCGCGACGACCAGGTTCCAGCGGTCCATCTGGCCCTGGTTGATCGCCTGCGTGCCGTGATAGAGGCCCGAGGTATCGCCCAGGCCCACGGTATTGGCCGTGGCGAACAGGCGGAAGAACGGATTGGGGCGAATCACCCGGTTCTGGTCAAGCAGCGTCAGCTTGCCTTCGGTTTCCAGCACGCGCTGGATCACGAACATCACGTCGGGGCGGCCTGCATCGTATTCGTCGAACACCAGCGCGGTCGGGGTCTGCAGCGCCCAGGGCAGCAGGCCTTCGCGGAATTCGGTCACCTGCAGACCATCGCGCAGCACGATGGCGTCGCGGCCGATCAGGTCGATACGGCTGATGTGGGCATCGAGGTTGATGCGCACGCACGGCCACTTCAGGCGCGCAGCCACCTGCTCGATATGCGTCGATTTGCCGGTGCCGTGATAACCCTGCACCATGACGCGGCGGTTGTAGGCAAAGCCGGCCAGGATCGCGAGCGTGGTATCGGGATCGAAGACATAGTTGTCATCGGTATCGGGCACGCGCTCGTCGGCCTGGGAAAAGGCCGGCACGGTCATGTCGATGTCGATGCCAAACACCTCACGCACCGAAACCTGGGTATCGGGCGCGGGCAGGACGGTGGTGGTGCCAGCGTGGGCCACGAGATTGGAAGTGTCGCTCATCATTTACCTGCCTATCCGCGCGGGCGCCGCGCTGCAACATGCTTTGGCATGCGCTTTTGGCCCGGCTTGCATTTGCGCCGGCCGAGCCCATGCGCAGTGGGCCTGGGTGGCCAAGCTGCTATGCTGCCGGCCACAACGCGCGAATCGAGAGAATGGTGCGTGGGCCGCGATCGACCGGCCAACCCGCAGGAGGGATGCCAGCATGCCCCAAGGCCTGTTCGTGTGGTACGAGGTGACAACCGATGCTCCCGATGCGGTGCGCGCCTTTTACGAAGGCGTGATCGGCTGGCGGATCGCCGATCCCTCGCCCGGCCACGAAACCGCCGCGATCGACTATCGCCATATCTACCGTGCCGATGGCGCCGGACAGGGCGGCATGCTGGTCCTGCGCCCCGAGATGATCGCGGCCGGCGCGCGCCCATGGTGGGTGCCCTATCTGATGGTCGATAGCGTGCCGGACACGCTGGCCGCGATCACGGCCGATGGCGCGCGCGTGTGGATGCCTCCCACGACCATTGCCGAGGGCACCTTTGCCATGGTGGCAGACCCGTGGGGCGCGCCGTTCTACCTGATCGATCCAACCCCGCCGCCGGGGCAAGACACGCCGCCACCGCCGGTCTTTGCACTGGACATTACTCAGGCAGTAACCTGGAACGAGCTGTTCACCACCGATCTGCCCGGCGCGCGGACATTTTATGCGCGGCATTTCGGCTTTACCTATCCCGATGCCATGCCGATGGGCGCCTTTGGCGATTACCAATTCATCGCCCATCCCCTGCAGGGCCGCATCGGGGCGATGATGGCCCGCCCCAGCGCCGATGCGCCGCTGGGCTGGCGCACCTATTTCCGCGTGGCAGACGTGCGCGCGGCTGCCCAGGCGGTGCGGGATCTGGGCGGAACGCTGGAAGGCGATGTGCACGAAGTGCCTGGCGACGACCTGATGATCCAGGCCCGCGATCCTGCCGGCGCCTTTTTCGGGCTGGTCTCGCGCAAGGCCGCCGCCGGATGACCTGGGCCCTCCCTGGGCAAGGCTGTACAGCATGAATGACGCGAATCCGAAGGCGCATGCGGCGCCAATCGCCGGCCCCGCCGATCCCTTTGCCACCGGCGGATGCCGTTGCGGCACGGTACGCTATGCCCTCGCGCGGGCGCCCTATGTGGTCCACTGCTGCCATTGTCACGAGTGCCAGGTACTGAGCGGCAGCGCCTTTGCCATCAATGCCGTGGTGGAGACAGAGTGCCTCACGCTGTTGGCTGGCACAGTGGCACCGGTCGCCGTGCCGACGCACAGCGGGCGGGGGCAGACGATCATGCGCTGCACGGCGTGCCAGACAGCGGTATGGAGTCATTATGGCAGCCTGGGGCAAAAGGCTGCGTTCGTGCGCGCCGGCACGCTCGATTCGCCCGCGCTGTGCCCGCCAACCGTGCACATCTATGTGCGCACCCGGCTGCCATGGATCACGCTGCCCGATGGCATTCCCGCGTTCGACGGGTTTTACGCCGGCCGCGATGTGCCACAGATCTATGGTGCAGAAGGCGCCGCCCGGCTGGCCACGCTGCGCGCCCGCCCGGAATAGGCGGCTGGCAGCAAAGGATATTCTACGCCGCAGCGCGCAATACGGTTTTCACTAAGCAGTAATCCGTATGAGTCCCCGTCGATAGTTTGGTTAATCATGCGTTAGTCACGATCACGCATGCCCTGCCCTTGCGGTGCACCGCGATATCGCGGCGCACCAATTCGGGCAGAAACGCCAGCGGGCCGCGCCCGTTGGCAATGGGGGCACAGCGCATGAACACGGCCACGCAGCAGGCCCGGCAGGGCGGGCGCTATGCCCTGCTCGATGAGATGCGCGGCATCGCGGCGCTGGCGGTATGCCTGTTTCACATTGGCACGCGGGCCACGGGCATCCAGTTGTTTCCCAACGGCTATCTTGCCGTCGATTTCTTTTTCATGCTCAGCGGCTTTGTCCTCGCCGAAGCCTATGAGGCGCGCCTGGTTGCCGATGCACCGGATCGTGCACCCGTGATGGACTGGGCCGGCTTTGCCCGGCGGCGGCTGGTGCGGATGGCGCCGGTGGCGGTGCTGGGCGCCGGGCTGGGTGGGCTCTATCTCGTCGCGCGTTGCCTGGTTTCCCCTGATCGGTCCGATCCGCTGGACCAGGTGCTGCTGGCCAATGCCCTCAATCTGCTGATCCTGCCCAAGCTATGGCATGGCGCGGCGACGGGGTGGGAACTGTTCCCGGCCAATGGCCCGCTGTGGTCGCTGTTCTTCGAAATCCTCGCCAACCTCGCCTGGGCAGCATTCCTGGTACGGCGCAGCACGGCGCTGCTCGCGGCCGGCGTCGCGCTCGCGGGGTTGGCGCTGGTTGCCTGCGCGCTGCGCCATGGCACAGTCGATCTGGGCTGGCAGGCCAGTTCGCTGGACGGCGGTCTGGCCCGGGTCTGCTTCGGGTTCGGCTGCGGCCTGCTGCTCCACCGCTTGCGCCACGCGCTCCCGGTAATGAACCGGGCCGCCGCAACCTTGGCCGCGCTGGCGCTGGTCTATGCCCTGGCGCTGCCGGTGCAGCACCTGCCGTGGACGTTGTTCATGGCCATGGCCTTTCTGCCCTGCGTGCTGGTGGTGGCAGTGGCCGCCGGCAGCCATCGCGCCATGCCCGGCGGCACCTGGCTGGGCCGCATTTCCTATCCGCTTTATGGCATTCACGTGCCTATGCTCGCCATCGTATCGGGCGCAGCCAAGCGCATGCTGCAGGGTGAGCCGCTGGGCGCCTGGGGCATTGCCCTGGTCCCGCCCCTGCTACTGGCCGCGTGGCTGGTTCTGACGCGGATCGACGAACCGTGCCGTGCCGCGCTGACGCGATGGCTTGAACACACGGCGCGGCGCCCTCGCCAGACGGCGACCATCCACCATGGTTGACGCGGGGAGGCTGCGCGCAGATTCAAACTTGCTCCAGATTGAACCGGTCTTGCCGCTGTTACTGCGTGAAAGCGCCAATATGAACGGGAAACACCGGCACGTTGCACCGCAATATCGCGTTATAACCAGGCAGGATCGGCAGCGATTCACACCTTGGCCGCCAGGGTGTTTGTGCAATTACCCATAAGACAAGTCAGGTCGCAATCATGGCTTGCGTGGCCGAGGAACGCCTCTGTTCTTCCCGACCACACAGTATCTTCGCAAAATACTTGTGGATCAACTTTCCGCCCACACGGTGGAATGAAGGAGAATGAACATGGCAGTGATCAATGGCACCAGTGGCGATGACACCATCGCCGCGCCCAAGGGCAACAACATCATCAACGCCGGGGCTGGCGATGACGTTGTCACCGGCGGCTCGGGCAAGAACATCATCAGCGGCGGCGATGGCAACGACGTGCTCTACGGCGGCGGCGGCAACGACGCGATCTATGGTGGCGACGGCAACGACATTCTCAAGGGTGGCGGCGGCAAGGACGCGCTGACCGGCGGCGCCGGGGCAGACCAGTTCGTGTTCCGCTCGGGCGAAGGGTTTTCCTCGTTCGCGTTCACCGGCGGCCATGGCGTCAACAGCGTCTACCAGTGGGTGACGGTCGAAGATCTCAACTTTGCCGATCATGACGTGGTGCGTATCACCGGGTTCGACAGCATCTTCAACGCCATCGGCCTGACCGTTAAGGGCACCGGCTCTGCCTATATCGATTCGCAGGACGACGTGAACAAGCTGGCCGCCTACCTCAAGGCGCATCCCGATGCGGGCACCTATTTCGTCAACACCAGCGGGTTCGACGGCACCACGTTCGTCCTCAACGATGGGCTCGGCCATCAGCAGGCCCTCACGCTCAGCCACATCATCGCCGACGATACCGTCGCGATCTGATCGCCCCGCGCTGGGGCATGCCGCCCTGGCTGCGTGTCACCCTTGCGCCCTGCCATGGCTTGCCACGGCAGGGCGTTTTTTCTGGCAAGCGGGCATCATGGCGCGCTATCCCTGCGCCATGGGCCGCCGTATGGGCGCGCCAAGCAGAGGGACCAAAGCGATGAGCGTGTTCGACAGCATCCTGGGCCAGGTGAGCAGCGTGGTGGACGTGAAGAACATGGCGGCAAAGCTGGGCATCGATCCCGCTCAGGCCGAAACCGCCATCGCCGCCTTGGCCGCGGGCCATCAGGCCAAGGGCGACACCATCGAAACCGCAGCGGCCAATACCGGGCTTGATGCAGGCCTGCTGCAGCAGATCGTCGGCCACATCGGCGGCGAAGGCGCACTGTCACAGTTCGCCACGATCCTGGGTGATCATCCCGATGCGCTGGGCCAGGTCAGCAAGTTCCTCGACAAGGATGGTGATGGCAACCCGCTCAACGACATCGCCGGCCTGGCCAAGGGACTGTTCAGCTAAATCCCATGATGGATACGGTTCTTTCCCTGCTGGTGCTTGCCACCGTGGCGCTGATCGGTGGCGCAGTGTTTTTCTGGCGCCGCGGCGAGCGCAAGCGGCCAGCTCTGATGCTCGGCATGGCATTCCTGATCGTGGCCGATCTCGCCGTCTGGCTTACCCCGGTCGCCGGCGGCCCGTCGCTGATCGAAGTGGCTCACCAGGCACCGGATTGACGACAATCCCGCTCTGCGCAGGCTAACCTTTATGTGTTCCCGCCAAGATTGAAGCCTTTGCGGTGTGTTATTTGTTCAATCCCAAAGATTTTCTTTTGCACAAAGCGCAACTTGGGCCAGTGTCCCGAAACTGATTTTGGGGGCACAGTACAAAGATGCGATTGCTGTTTCGGTCACGTTCCAAACCGCAACCCAGCCATTCGATTCGCGATTATCAAAGGGTGGTGCGGAAGAAACTGAAGGCCATGCCACAAGAGCGCTCCCTTGCTCTTGCCCAGGCCATCGGCGCAGAAACGATGGAAAATTTCGCCTCACAGGGCGATGGCCAAGTCGCGGTGTTGCGTCATTATGGCCTGAGCGATGGCATGGCCATTTATGATCTGGGCTGTGGCTGCGGGCGAACCGCCCAAGCACTGCAACGCTCTGGATGGCAGGGCGACTATACCGGCGCCGATGTCGTTCCCGAGCTTTTGCAAGAGCTGCAAAGGCAGTGCCCCACCTATCAGGCCATCATCCATTACCAGCCAACGATCGTGGCGCCGGATTCATCGTTGGACATGACGTTCAACTGGTCGGTCTTTACCCATCTTTATCCAACCGAATCATATCTTTATATCGAAGATAGCTTTCGTGCGCTCAAACCTGGCGGCAAACTGGTGTTTTCATTCCTGGAATTGGCCGAACCGGCCCATGACCGGATCTGGAATGCCTGCGTGGATCGCGTGCGCCGTGGGGAACGCGCGGAACAACTGGATTGCTTTTTGCATCGGGACTGGATCGCCCGCTTCGCCAAAGACGCGGGTTTTCTCCCGCCGGTTTTCACCAGCGGCTTGGACGACAGCAATCACCCCGAGTTCTGGCAGGCGCTGGCCATGCTGGAAAAGCCGGCCTGAGCGCGTTTTCACAACCAGCTACTAGCGAAACGCCGCCGATTGCCGCAGGTGATCATAGGCCGCCACCACGCGCTGCAGCTTGTCTTCCAGGCTGCGATCACCGCCATTGCGATCGGGGTGATAGCGCCGCACCAGATCGGCGTAGCGGCGGCGCAGGGCGTGGCGATCGGCGTCAAAGCCCAGGCCCAGCGCCTCGTATGCGGTGCGGTCTTCCGGGGTCAGGCCGCGCCGGGCGGCTTCCTGGGCAGCCTGGTGATCCATCTTGCGGGCACGGGCGCGCTGCGCGATCGCCTCGAGCGGATCGGCAAAATCGGCCCAGCGTGGCGCTTGGTCGATGCCGGCGTCGGGACGGAACGCGCGGGTGTGGGTATCCCATCCGGCCAGCGGCGATTGCGCGGCCATGATTTCATCGGCGCTCATGCCTTCAAAGAAATCATAGCCGGCGTTGAACGCGCGAATATGGTCAAGGCAGAACCAGCGGTAATCGCCAGGCCCGTCAAACCCGGAAGGCCGCACGCCGGGCGCACGAAATTCCCCCGGCGCATCGCACCCCGGGGCACTGCACTGGCGCCCGGTATCCGTGACGCGGCCATGGAACTTGTCATGCTTCACGCCATTGCACATGGTGCGTGCCAACCCGAAAGGAAAGAGATGACCGGCCCGATCGCCCAGGAAATTGAACGTAAACTTGTGGACGCCCTTGCCCCAACGCATCTGGCGGTGATCAACGATTCGGCCAGCCACAGCGGCCATCTGGGTGACGATGGCACCGGCGAATCGCACTTTACGGTGGAGATCGAAAGCGCCGCCTTTGCCGGCCTGTCGCGCCTGCAACGCCAGCGCTTGGTCAACCAGGCCCTGGGCGATCTGCCGGGCCAGCGGGTTCACGCCCTAGCGATTCGCGCCCGCGCGCCGGGCGAATGAGCGAGCAGGCCAAGCAGGAAGCCGAGGCGATTGCCGAGGCTGGCAAGCCCGCCCCCAAGGCCGAGACCGATGGGGTGCCCGCGCCAGCCACGCTCTTGCGCAATCACGAGGGCGGACACGCCCCGGTCAGCTATCTCGAGCTGTTTTTCGACCTGGTCTATGTCTTTGCCGTAACGCAGCTTTCCCATCATGTGCTGCACCATATGGGCGCGGCTGGCCTGGCAGAGGCACTGGTGCTGTTCCTGGCGGTGTGGTGGGCGTGGATGTTCACCGCCTGGGCCGCCAACTGGACCAATCCCGAAAGGGGCCCGGTGCGGATCATGCTGCTGCTGTCGATGCTGGCCAGCCTGGGGCTGGCCGTGGCCATGCCGCGCGCATTCGACGCTGGCGGCGGTGGCGATGCCATGCTGTTTGCCGCGTGCTATTGCCTGGTGCAGATCGGGCGCAGCGGGTTTGTCGCATGGGCCATGGCTAAGAGCCGGCAGGAACATTGGCGTGGCAGCGGCGCGCGCAACATGATCCGCATAACCTTGTGGTTCGTCGCCTCGGCCCCATTATGGCTGGCCGGCGCGCTGGTCGATGCCCCGCTCGTGCGGCTCGGGCTGTGGGCGCTGGCGCTGGCGGTCGATTATGGCGGGCCGTTCATGGGCTTTGCCGTGCCCGGCATGGGCCGATCGCAGCCGGAAGACTGGGACATTTCCGGCAGCCACCTGGCCGAACGCTGCGCGCTGTTCATCATCATCGCGCTGGGCGAAGGCGTGGTGGTAACCGGCACCAGCTTTGCGCAGGAAACCGCCGACCTTGCCCGCAGCCTGGCCTTCGTGCTGGCCTTTGCCGGGTCTGCCCTGATGTGGTGGATCTATTTCGATCTGGGTGCCGAACGCGGCGCGCGGCACATTGCCCAGCATGCGCAGCCCGGCCGCGTGGCGCGCAGCGTCTATACCTATCTGCACATGCCGATCGTGGGCGGGATCGTGATCACCGCCGTGGCCGATGCCCTGCTGCTCGACGCGCCGCTGGCCGCGGCCAAGCTGCCGCTGGTTGCCACCCAGGCCGGGGGGCTGCTGGTGTTCCTGGCCGGCACCGGGCTGTTCAAGCGGCCATCCAGCCCGCACGGCAATTTTCCGCTGTCACACTGGGTGGGCGGTGGCCTGCTGATCGTGCTGGCGGCACTGACCCTGGCCTTTCCCCTGCCCGCGCCGGTGTTCGTGGGCGCCACGGTCCTGGCGCTGCTGGTGGTGGCGGTATGGGAATGGGCATCATACCATCACCACGGCAGCGCCCTGGCCGAGGATCAGGGCTGAAGCCATTCCACCCAGGCGCCATGGGCGTGGGCGGCGGCCAGACACACCGGTGCGCCGCCATCGGGCCACAGCCGCACGGTCAATTCGTGGCGGAACGTGGCACGATCGGTTTCCAGTGACAGCCAGGCCAGGCGCCGCCCCATCGTGGCGCGCTGGCCGGCGGCATCGATCCCGGCGGTAATGCGCGCTTGCGTGGCGGGCGGCAGATATTGCCAGACGATGGAATGATAGATCACCCGCGTGCTGTCTTCCGGCTGCGGCGCGGCCAGCACGGCATCGACATAGTCGGCCGCATCCATCGCCACCAGATCGGGCCGCCGTGCCTGCGCCAGGGCAATTGCCGCGTCCAGCCGCGCAATGCGCTCGGTCATCTCGGCCCAGACATAGCTCTTGAGCCGCAGCGCCTGCTCGAGATCAACCAGATCGATCGGCGCACGATCGCATCCGGCGATCGCCAGCACATCGACCGGAACTTGCGGCGGCCGCCCGGTGCCGCGCCATTCGGGCGCGAGATGCAACGGCGAATCAGCCGGGCCGGCCTGCGTGCCACCCAAATCAAAGGCAAAGCGATCCATCATCGTGTTGACCCCGGCACTCGCGCCCAGTTCGTGCAGCACGAAGCGCGGGCCCACCCGTGCCGAGAGCCACAGCAGCCCGGCCATGATCGAAGCGGAACGGCCGGCTTCGTTGGTCTGGGGTGGCCCGTCGAGCCAGGGCAGCAGGCGGGTGGCAAAGCGATCCACCAGATCGCCGACCAGCGCATCGATCGCGGCCTGGTCGGTCAATTCCCCGCGATAGACCGCCCCCAGCCGCATGTCGGCACCGGTCAGCACCAGGTTGTGCAACCCTCCGGCCAGGCGCAGTGGCAGCGCGTCTTCCAACGGCTTGCCCGGCCAGGCCGCCATGCGCGCGCCCACCGCGCCGCCCGATGCCAACAGGGGCAACTGGGCCCGCACCACGCGGCCCGTGGCCGGGGCGCCATTGGCCGCGGCGTGGTCTGCCTGCCAGGCGATGGCCTGTTCGACAGAAGCGATATCCATGATCGACGCCATGAGGTTGCCCTTTTCCCGCGCTTGCCATAGGGGCGAAAGCGTCATGACCACCGCCACCCCGCTCGTTTTCGCCCTGCCCAAGGGCCGCATTCTCGATGAGGCGCTGCCCTTGCTGGAACAGGCAGGCGTGGTGCCCGAGGCTGCGTTCTTCGACAAGTCCTCGCGCGCATTGTCTTTTGCCACCAGCCGGGCCGATGTCACGCTGATCCGCGTGCGCGCGTTCGACGTTGCCACGTTCGTCGCCCATGGCGCCGCGCAGGCCGGCATCGTGGGATCCGACGTGATCGACGAGTTCGACTATGCTGATCTCTACGCGCCGGTTGACCTCGATATCGGGCATTGCCGCCTGTCGGTGGCAGAGCCGGTGGGCGGCCTGGGCCAGGGCGATTGGCAGCGCGAAAGCCATGCCCGCGTCGCCACCAAGTATCCCAACCTTACCCGCCGCCATTTCGAAAAAATGGGCGTGCAGGCCGAAGTGGTGAAGCTCAATGGCGCGATGGAACTGGCGCCGTCGCTGGGCCTGGCCAGCCGCATCGTCGATCTGGTCTCCTCGGGCCGCACGCTCAAGGAAAACGGCCTGGTCGAAACCAGCCAGATCATGCAGATTTCGGCGCGGCTGATCGTCAACCGCGCTGCGCTCAAGACCGACAGCGCCCGCCTGGGCGCGCTGGTCGATGCGTTCCGCACGCAAGTTGCCGCACGAAAGGCCGCCGCCTGATGCTCCGCCTCAAGACGACCGATGCCGATTTCGCCACGCGCTTTGCCCGCCTGGTAAAAGACCGCCGCGAGAGCGACGAAAATGTCAGCCGTGATGTGCAGACGATCATCGAGGACGTGCGCCTGCGCGGCGATGAAGCTCTGGCCGAATATACCCAGCGCTTCGATGGCCACCTGCCGCAGGGCGATGGCTGGCGCATCGATGCCGCCACCTGCCGCGAGGCGTTCGATGCCCTGGCGCCCGATCTGCGCGCCGCGCTGGAACTGGCCGCGCAGCGCATCCGCACCTATCACGAGGCACAACTGCCGCAGGACCGCGACTATACCGACGCGGCCGGCGTGCGCCTGGGCGCCAAGTGGCGCGCGGTGGATGGTGCCGGGCTCTATGTGCCGGGCGGCCGCGCCGCCTATCCCTCGTCGCTGTTGATGAATGCCATCCCCGCCAAGGTGGCGGGCGTTGGCCGGCTGGTTGTCACCACGCCCACGCCCAAGGGTGAGATCAACCCGCTGGTGCTGGCCGCCGCGCACTTGGCCGGGGTGGACGAAGTGTGGCGCGTGGGCGGGGCGCAGGCCGTGGCCGCGCTGGCCTATGGCACCAAGACGATGCGCCCGGTGGACGTGATCACCGGCCCGGGCAATGCCTGGGTGGCCGAAGCCAAGCGCCAGCTTTACGGCGTGGTCGGGATCGACATGGTGGCCGGGCCATCGGAAATCCTGGTGATCGCCGATGCCAAGAACGATCCGCAGTGGATCGCTGCCGACCTGCTGAGCCAGGCCGAACACGATCCGGCCGCACAGGCGATCCTGATCACCGACGATGCCGCCTTTGCCGATCAGGTGGTCGACATGGTCGGCGTGGAAATCGCCCTGCTGCCCACTGCCCGCGTGGCCAAGGCCAGCTGGGAAACCCACGGCACGGTGATCGTGGTGGAATCGCTGGACGAGGCCCCCGCCCTCGCCAATGCGCTGGCGGCCGAGCATGTGGAGATCGCCACTGACGATCCCGATGCCCTGTTTGCCCAGATCCGCCATGCCGGCTCGGTGTTCCTGGGCCGCATGACGCCCGAGGCGATTGGTGACTATGTCGCTGGCCCCAACCACGTGCTGCCCACCGGGCGCCGTGCACGCTTTTCCTCGGGGCTTTCCGTGCTCGACTTCATGAAGCGCACCAGCTTCATTGCCGTGAGCGATGCTTCCATTGGCGCAGTTGGCCCGGCGGCCATTGCGCTTGCCGATGCGGAAGGGCTTGCCGCCCACGCCCGCTCGATCGAACTGAGATTGGGAATATGACGAATAGCAAGGGCCAGGCCCGCTCTGCCGCGCGGCTTGCCGCTGTCCAGGCACTGTACCAAGTAGATATGGAAGGCACCGAGCTGCGCTTCCTGCTCGACGAGTTCCACCAGCACCGGCTGGGCGCGGAAATCGAAGACGTGGAATATGCCGCGGCTGACGTGGAGTTCTTCGATGACGTGGTCAAGGGCGTGATCGCCCGCCGCGAGGAAGTCGATGGGCTGATCCAGGGCCGCCTGGCCCAGGGCTGGTCGTTGGCCCGCCTCGACAAGACCATGCTGCAGATCCTGCGCTGCGGCACCTATGAATTGCTGGCCCGCACCGACATTGCCGTGGGCACGGTGATCAGCGAATACCTCGACGTGGCCCATGCCTTTTTCGACGCGCGCGAGGCCAAGTTTGCCAATGGCGTGCTCGACGCCGTGGCCAAGGACGTGCGCAAGTAATACGCCCGTCCCCTCCCCATCGCCGATGGGGAGGGGTTGCAGGGCAATTTACAACCGCGCTGCGTGCCAGCGCAGGTGATCGTCCATGAACGTGGAAATGAAGTTGTAGCTGTGGTCATAGCCCGGCTGCAGCCGCAGCGTGAGGTCAACGCCCGCCGCTTCGCACGCCGTGGCGAACAGGTCGGGCCGCAATTGCTCGGCCAGGAAGCTATCGGCATCGCCCTGGTCGATCAGGATGGCCCCCGCCGGGCGCTTGCCGTCTTCGACCAGCGCGGTGGCATCATGCGCGCGCCATGCGGCACGATCGTCACCCAGATAGCCGCCCAGCGCCTTGTGGCCCCAGGGCACCTGCCCCGGCGCCACGATCGGCGCGAAGGCCGAAAGCGACTTGAACGTTTCGGGATAGGTCAGCCCCAGCGTCAGCGCACCATGACCGCCCATCGAGTGGCCGGTGATGCCCATCCGCGCGATATCAACCGGGAAATGCGCGGCAAGCAGGGCCGGCAGTTCCTGCGAGACATAGTCCCACATGCGGTAATGAGCGGCGTAAGGCTCTTGCGTGGCGTTGACGTAAAAGCCCGCGCCCAGGCCAAAGTCATAGGCACCGGCCGGATCATCGGCCACGTCCTCGCCCCGCGGCGAGGTATCGGGCGCCACGAAGATCAGCCCGAGTTCGGCGCAGAGGCGGCGATATTCGCCCTTGTCCGTCACGTTGGCGTGGGTGCAGGTCAACCCCGAAAGATAGAGCAGCACCGGCAGCTTCGCCCCAGACTGCGCCTGGGGCGGCACGAACACCGAAAAGGTCATCGGCGTGGCCGTGGCGGCCGAGGCGTGCTTGTACACGCCCAGCACGCCACCATGGGCCTTGGTGGTGGAAACCGTTTCCAGCGTCATTGCACGGCGCCATAGTTGTGCAGCGCGCAGATCTTGTGGCCATCAGGATCGCGCAGATAGGCCAGGTAATAGGGGGTGCCATTGCGCACGCCGGGCGGGTCTTCGCAGGCGCTGCCGCCATGGGCGATGCCGGCGGCATGCCAGGCGTCGGCCTGTTCCGGAGTCATGGCAAAGCCCACGGTAAAGCCGTTGGCGCACGTCGCCGGCTCGCCGTCGATCGGCTTGGTCAGGATGAAGATGCCGCCGTTGTGCACATAGATCAGCCGCCCCTTGGGATCGACGATGCCCTGGGGCCCACCGAACGTGGCGAAGGTGGCATCGTAAAAGGTCTTGGCACGGTCGATATCGTTCGTGCCGATCATCAGGTGGCTGAACATGGGCGTCTCTTCTCCCGGTGCAGCGCCCCATGCGCCGCATCGCGGGGCGGTGTGCCCGGCCCTGCCCCTGCCGGTCAAGTGCCCGCGTGGGGTGATCGCCGCACGGCTTGGGCCTGGCCCACGGCAGCACGCAGTTCCTTGAGACCATAGGGCTTGTTGATCACCGGCACGCCGGGCCAGCGTTCGTTGCCAATGCCTTCGCCATAGCCGGTGGCAAAGGCAAAGGGCACACCCAGTTCGGTCAGCCGATCGGCGATCGGCGCGCTGGTATCCACACCCAGATTGAAGTCCAGCAGGGCAAAGGCAAACTCGTTCCGCTCCAGCAGGCGCAGCGCATCGCGCACGGTCGGCGCGGTGCTGACCGCCGCCGCGCCCAGTTCGCGCAGCGCGTCTTCGCCATCGAGCGCGATGATCATGCTGTCTTCCACCAGCAGCACGTTGCAATCGTCCAGCGGCGTGGTCGCCCCGCCCAGGCTGATCGGCGTGGGACCGCTGTGCCGCGCCGCCGTTACCCCCGCCACACAGTGTTCGGGCAGGGTGAAGCGGGCATGCACGCCCGGTTCCAGATAGGCGATGTTGGCCGTGCCACCCAGGTCATAGGGGATCGAGCGTTCGATGATCGTGCTGCCAAACCCACGCCGGGTGGGTGGCGCCACGGGCGGACCATCGCGTTCCTGCCAATCGAGCACCAGCCCGCCGCTGCCGTCACGCTCCCACGAAATATGCACCGTGCCCTGCCCGGCGAGCGCGCCATACTTCACGGCATTGGTCATCAATTCGTGGATGACCAGGGCAATCGTGACGTAGGCGGTGGGATAAAGCAGCACGTTCTCGCCCTGCGCCACCACGCGTTCGGATTGCGCGCGCAAATAGGCGCCGGCTTCCACTTCTACCAGGTCAGCCAGCCGCGCCGGCCCCCAGCGATCGGCGGTGATCTGGTCATGCGCGCGGGCGAGCGAGCGGATGCGATCATCGAGCGTGACGATAAAGCCCGCCACATCGGCGGCGCCATCGCGGGTCTGCGCGATCAGGCCACGGATCAGCGAGAGGATATTGCGCACGCGGTGATTGAGTTCGGCAATCAGCAGTTCCTGCCGTTCCGACGCGCGGGCGCGCTCCACCCCGGCGGTTTCCGCCAGGCGCACCAGCACTTCCAGCATGCCCACGCGCAGCGCTTCGGCCACGCGGCGCTCGGCCGGAGTAAACGGCTGGCACGTGCCCTTTACCAGTTGCGCCCAGGCCTCGAAACTCTTGCGCGGGGTCAGGCGCGGGCCGTTGGGGCCGTGCACCATTTCCTTTTCAGGCTTGCCGCCCCAGCGCACCTCGCGCAGGCGTTCTGCCCGGAACAGCACGATATAGTCACGCGGCTCGCGCGACAGCGGAATCGCCAGCATGCCGGCCGCCACGTCGGCGTGATCGGCCGCGGCTGGCAGCATCTTGGCAATCGTCTCGGTGGCAAAGACCTGCCCGGAAGAGACCCGGTTGAGCAGGCGCACGATGCTGTCAAACTGGTCGTCATTGGGGGTCAGCCCCACCAGCGAGGTCTGGCCGCGCACATGCACGCCGATGCCATCGGCGGGAATGGCATCGCCGATCACGTCGGCCAGCCATTGCGGATTGTCGAGCAGGTCATTGTCCTGCGCCACGGTGGCCAGCAAGCGATCGGTAACGGCGCGACCGCGCGCTTCATACTCGCGAGCCTGGGCGTTTTCCCGCGCGTCGAGCATGAGCGAGAACATCTGGCCAAACAGTTCGGCCGCGCTGCGTGCGGCCATGCTGGGCAGGCGCGGGGAATAGTGATGGCAGGCAAACAGCCCCCACAGCTTGCCGCCCACCACGATCGAGATCGACAGCGACGCGCATACGCCCATGTTGTGCAGGTATTCGATGTGGATTGGCGACACTGCGCGCAGCACGGACAGCGACTGGTCCAGCAGCAGGCCATCGGGATCGCGCTGCGGCACCAGGGGCACCGGTGTAGACCCAACGTCAGCGATCACGCGAAACGTATTGCGCAGATAGAGCTGGCGCGCCTGGGCCGGAATATCGCTGGCGGGATAGTGCAGCCCCAGGAAGCTGTCGATGCCATGCCGCGCGGATTCAGCGACGACCTCGCCCGATTCCTGCGCATCGAAGCGATAGACCATGACCCGGTCAAACCCGGTGATCGCCCGCACCTGGCGCGCGCCTTCCCGCAGAAACGCGGGCAGGCCTTCCACCTGTTGCAGCCGGCCGATCATGCTGCGCACCACCGAGGTCGCCTCGATCGGCTCCAGCGCTGCCGGCTCGGCCTCGATCACGATCTCGCGCCCGGCGAAATGCAGCGCCACGTCGAACGGCGGCTGCCCAGCCAGCAATGGCAGGGCGAAAATCCGCTCTACCGCATCGGCGCCACGCAGCGTGGTCAGCCGGTTGCGGATGGTGTGGATTGCCTCGCGGTCGAGTAGATGGGTAAGCGGCTGGCCCAGCACGTCGTGCGCAGCCATGCCGGTAAATTGATCAATGTTTTCAGAGACCCGCGCAACCATCCAATCGGGCGTGATGGCGACGAGAAATCCAAAGGGCTGAATGATGCCCAAGATATGGATCGGCTCGCGATCGCAATTGCTGAGATCTACAGCAAAGGCTTCCGCCTGCTCGGCAGGAACCTGGCCGCTCGATTCAGTATGGTTGGTCATCCGTAGCGCAGATAACGCACCATGAAAAAAAAGGTGCCGAAAATTTTCGGCACCTTTTGCAATTTATGACGGAATGCCCGGCACCGGCTGTGCCGCAATCGTCGGCGCCTCGAAACTGGCCATCGGCCAGGCGCAATAATCCGCGGCGTAGTAGGCGCTGGGGCGGTGGTTGCCACTGTCACCCAGCCCACCGAACGGCATGTTGGCCGCAGCGCCCGTGGTCGGGCGGTTCCAGTTGACCACGCCGGCACGAACCATCAGGCGAAACTCGTCCCACAGCGTCGGATCGGCTGATACCAGCCCCGCCGACAGGCCGAACGCGGTATCATTGGCACTGCCCAGCGCGGCGGCGAAATCGGCCACGCGCCGCACGCTCAACACCGGGGCAAAAACCTCGCGATCGGGCACGGCCAGGCCAGTCACGTCGAGGATCACCGGCGCAAAGAATGCCTCGCGCCGTCCTTCCTGCGTCGCTTCGGCCAAGATCGGCCGGGCGCCGGCGGCCACCAGGTCTGCCACCGCCGCACGCGCTGCGCGGGCTTGGGCATCGCCCACCAGCGGGCCCATGAAAGCCTCACCGGGCTCGTCCCACGCCGCGATCGGCAGGCGCTGCGCCAGGTCGACCAGCGCCGCGATCACTGCGTCACCCCATGCCCCCTCGGGCAGGATCAGGCGCCGCGCGCACGAGCAGCGCTGCCCGCTGGTCACGAAGGCCGAATGGACGATGAGGCTGGCCACCGCCGCCGGATCGCCATCCCAGGCCACCAGCGGATTGTTGCCGCCCAGTTCCAGCGCCAGGATCACATCGGGGCGATCGGCAAACTGGCGGCGGAATATCTGCCCGGCGGCGGCAGAGCCGGTGAACAGCAGCCCATCGATCCGCCCCTTGAGCAGCGCCTCACCAGTTTCGCGCCCACCCTGCACGATATTGAGCACGCCATCGGGCAGCCCGGCTTCGCGCCACAGGCCCACCATGGCAGCGCCGGTGGCCGGAGTCAGTTCCGAAGGCTTGAACACCACGGTATTGCCCGCCAGCAGCGCGGGCACGATGTGCCCGTTGGGCAGGTGGCCGGGGAAATTGTAGGGACCAAGCACGGCCATCACGCCGTGCGGACGATGGCGCAGGGTGGCGCTGCCGAACGGCATGTCCGCACTGCGCGAACCGGTGCGTTCGGCTTGCGCCGCGATCGACACCGCCACTTTGCCGGCCATGGAGGCCTGCTCGGCGCGCGTTTCCCACAGCAGCTTGCCGGTTTCGGCGGAAATCAGCTCGGCCAGCGCCGGGCTGGCCTTGACCAGCGTGGCATAACGCTCGGCAATCGCCACGCGCTCTTCGAGCGGGGTACGTGCCCAGGCCGGGAACGCGGCACGGGCCTTGGCCAGCGCAGCAGCGCAGGCCGCCTCGTCTGCCACTTCGCCTTCCCACACCACGCGGCCATGGGCCGGATCGAACGACTGGAGCCTTTGGGTCACGGCAATCAACTCACGATCAGAGGGTCACCCGGGCGAATGCCCAGGGCGGCCAGGGTTGCTTCGGGAACGACCAGGGCATCATCGGTGATGCGGGCCGGAGTCAGCGTGGCGCGGAACGTGGCAAGGCCGGGCACCGCCACCAGATGCAGCCGCTCGTCGGCCGCCGGTTCCACCACGCCGGCCGCTGCCGGCAGGGTCTGCGCATTGCGCACGGTGCGGATCTGGTCGCGCGGCGCCGTCACGGTGGGGCCACCATCGAAAATGTCGATCAGGCCCGAACGGGTAAAGCCTTCGTCTTCCAGCATCGCCAGCGCGCGCGCGCCGTGGCGATGAACCTTGGCGATTGCCTCGCGCGCGGCGGGATCGACCAGTTCCAGGTAGATCGGATGGCGCGGCGCCAGATCGAGGATGAACTGCCCGTCGGTGGCGGTGATCATGCGATCCGCGTCCTCGAACGGCAGGCGAAAGAACTTGGCGGCGATGCCGTGCCAGAACGGGCTTTCATCGCGCTCGTCGAACCAGCCGCGCAGTTCGGCCATGATCGTGGCGGCAAACAGATCGCGGTTGGCACCGATCAGCGCATAGCGCGCCCGGGCCAACAGCGATCCCGCCCCGCCCTGCCGCTTGCGAGGGCGCAGGAACAGCGAGCCCACTTCCGACGATCCGGTGCATTCGTTGACCAAGACCAGCGCCTGGTGATCGAACCGCGTGCCGGTGGCCGACGAATATTGCGCCAGAGTCATCACCCGGAACGAAAAGTGCGGCCGGTCGAGCCCTACCGCACCCTTGATGCCGGCCACGCCCTCGATCACACCGGTTTCGGTGTCTTCGAGCATCAGCGTGTACCAGGCATGCTGCGGCGACACTTCCCGCGCAAAGCTTTGCGCGGAAAGCGCCAGCCGCTCGGCCAGCACGGCGCGGTCTTCGGGCAGGCTGGTAAAGCCCTTGCCCGAAAGGAACGCCAGATCGAGCAGCGCGTCGATATCGGCCGGCCCGGCCGGCCGCACCACCAGCATCAGGCGGCTACCGCGCTGGCAGCGTCGACCTGGCCCCAGCCGCGTGCACGCGCATCAGCCAGCGTGGCATCGAGGCGGGCAAGCGCTTCATCCACTTCTTCCGCCGTGATCAACAGCGAAGGCAACATGCGCACGCAGTTTTCGCCGCCGCCGGCCACCAGCAGGCCATGCTCGCGGGCCAGGGCCATGACCTCGCGGTTGTTGGCATGAAGCTTGAGGCCCATCAGCAGCCCCTTGCCGCGCGTTTCCACGATCTGATCGGGATAGCGCGCCGCCAAGGCGGCAAAACCGGAATAGAAGCGATCTGACATGGCGCCAACATGCGCCAGGGCAGCGTCCTGCGCAATCACGTCGAACACGGCCAGGCCCACGGCCATGGCCAGCGGATTGCCGCCAAAGGTGGTGCCATGCACGCCGGTGACCATGCCGCTCGCCGCCTCGGCGGTAGTCAGGCAGGCGCCGATCGGGAAACCGCCACCCAGCGCCTTGGCAATCGCCATGATGTCGGGCTCGGCGCCCGGGAACCACTGGTGGGCAAACAGCTTGCCGGTGCGGCCCATGCCGCTTTGCACTTCATCGTGGATCAGCAGCACGCCGTGCTCACGCGTCAGGCGGCGCAGTTCCAGCAGGAATTCGCCCGACAGCGCGCGGGCACCGCCCTCACCCTGCACTGGCTCGACGATTACCGCCGCCGTGGTGGGGCGGGCAATCGCTTCGGCGAGCGCAGGCAGGTCATCCACCGACATCTGGTGGAAGCCGGGCAGGCGCGGGCCGAACCCTTCGAGATAGGTGGGATTGCCCGAGGCGTTGATCGCCGCATAGGTGCGTCCGTGGAACGACCCGGCAAAGCCGATCACGTCGATCCGCTCGGGATTGCCCTTGGCAAAGTGATAGCGGCGCGCGGTCTTGAGCGCGGCTTCAACCGCCTCGGTGCCGGAATTGGCGAAATAGACCAGATCGGCAAAGGTGGCGCCGGTCAGCTTTTCCGCCAGCTCTTCCTGGCCGGGAATGCGGAAGATGTTGGAAACATGCCACAGCTTGTGCGCCTGCGCGGTGAGCGCGGCGACCAGCCCGGGATGGGCATGACCCAGGCTGCACGTGGCGATCCCCGCCACGCAATCGAGGAAGCGGCGGCCGTCGCGCGCTTCCAGCCACACACCTTCACCACGCTCCACTTCGATCTGGGCACGGGCATAGAGCGGCATCAGGGCTTGAGACATGACGATTTCTCCCCGCAATCGAGATGCGGAACTGGTGTTGTTGTTATGAATGGACCACCCCCGCGCCATGGCACGGGGGCAAACTCTCAGGCGGCGGCCGTCATCTTGAAGATGCCGGTGGCATTGCCGCTGTCAAAGGTGAGGTCGAGCTTGCCCGTGGCCGGATCGGCCCGGCGCGTGATGAACTCGAAGAACGAACCCGGCACGGTCTGCGCCGTCAGCGTGCCATCCTCGGCCCGGAAGGAACGCTTGACCTGGGCGGCGCGCAGCGCGGTCTGCCGCACGCGGCCCGAGGCGGAAACCTCCACTTTGTCCTTGATGCTGCGGCCTGCCACGCGCTCGCCCTGCGCGGTTGCCTCGACATCGGCAACGCGATCGGTCACGTGGTTGAAGGCATTGCCTTCAGTGGCGATCCAGGCGGCCTCGGCGCTTTCGGCGCGCAGAATCTCATAGTCGCTTTCGAACGGCACCGGGTGCTGGCGATCGAACAGGCCCATCACGACCTTGAGGGCGGCCACGGCATCGTCCTGCGGCACGCTGCCACCGGGGGCAAAGCGCGACAGCACCTGCGCCGTGGCGGCATCGAGGCGATCGAGCGCCGGGCCGAACACGCGCACCGCCGCCTTGGCAAAAGCGGGCGAGAACTGATCGACGTGCAATTCGCTGACAAAGAACTGCGGCATGGTTTCGGGCAGCTTGGCATGGCACCACACATGGCCGGTCATCTTGAGACGCGGCAGCGGATAGATGCCCACTTCGATATAGCCGAGCGGTTCAAGCACGCGGCGGAACGCTTCCACGCCCTGCGGCATGGCGCAGCGCGCGCCCTGCGGCAGCAGCACCGTGCGCAGCGCGCCGTGGTCAAGCACGATGCGGCGGCCCTGGGCCACGCATTCATCCACATATTCGGCGCCTTCGGGCACGCGCTTCAAAAGATCGGCAAAGAGCACGAGATTGAGCGCCTCGGCAAAACGCAAGGCATCGATACCGTTGACCGGCGCATGACCACCGGTGGGCACCATCGGGGCAGCCAGCGCACGAATCTTTGCCGCAGCCGCATGGCCCAGGACATTTTCAACAAGATCCGCAGCACCGGTTTGTTCGATGGTTGCCAAGTTCTGCATCATGCGCTCTTTCGATCTAATATCGTCCCAAGCCGCAATTTATGATAGGAAAGCCGGGTATCAAAACGGGTAAGCATCATCTGTTGATCGGGTTTTGGAATGAGTGAATCACGCCGCGAGCTTCCCTCCATGACCGCGCTGGCCTGCTTCGTGGCCGCCGCGCGCGAAGGCGGCTTCTCTCGCGCCGGCGCGCAGCTGGGCCTGACGCAAAGCGCAGTCAGCCGCCAGATCGCCTTGCTAGAAGAAAGCCTGCAGACCCCGCTGTTCCAGCGCCATGGCCGCCGCGTTACCCTGAACGAGGCCGGGCGCGCCTATGCCGAGGATATCGAGCCGGCACTGCGCCGCATCCGCATGGCCACCGCGAAGGCCATGGACCGGGGCAGCCGCCGCGACCTGACCATCGCCACCCTGCCCAGCTTCGGCATGCGCTGGCTCGCCCCGCGCCTGCCCGGCCTTACCGCGCGACACCCCGAACTCACGGTGAACTTTGCCGCACGCTCGTTTCCGTTCGACTTGCGCGAGGAACGGTTCGATGCCGCGATCCACTTCGGCGCGGCCGATTGGGACGATGCCGAGATGATCCCGCTGTTCACCGAACAGGCGGTGGTGGCCTGCGCGCCATCGTGGCTGGCGGCCGAAGGGGTGCAGCAGCCCGCCGACCTCCTGAGCAAGCCACTGCTGTTCCAGATCTCGCGCCGCAACGCCTGGAACCGCTGGTTCGCGCTGGCCGGCATCGATGGCCTGCCGCCACTCAAAGGCGCGACCTTCGAACACTTCCTGATGCTGGCCCAGGCCGCCGCCGCCGGATCGGGCGCCGCTCTGCTCCCCCGCTTCCTGATCGAACCGGAACTGCAATCAGGCGCGCTCGTCACCCCGTTCGCCACCGCACTGGTCGACGAGGGGCAATACTACCTCGTCCTGCGCCCCGACTGGCGCGATCACCCCGGCCTCGTCAAATTCCACGACTGGCTGGTCGACGCGGCCAAGGAACAGGGCGCGGCTTGATGCGCCAATAGCAGACGGCGCCCCTCCGTCAGGCCTGCGGCCTGCCACCTCCCCATTCCATGGGGAGGATCTGTTCGATCCGCGCTTGGCAAGTTTGCGCGATGGCCTGAGCGGCGCCTGTTGGATCGCGCAAGACCTCAACCGCTGGCAAGCGCAGCACCTCAACACCTTGCGTGGCGAGCCAGGCATTACGGCGCATATCGTGCTGCGCCCGCTCGCCCATGTCGTGCGCTTGACCATCCACTTCGATGGCGAGACGGGCTGCCGGGCACCAGAAATCCAGAATGTAAGGCCCGATCGGATGCTGTCGACGCAGCTTCACACCACCCTGACGCCGCCGCAGTGCCTGCCACAACAGCACTTCGGGCAGGGACATCGCACGGCGCAAGCGGCGAGCTTTCTGGACAGTGTTCAGCGCGCCAGAAATGCCGCCGCGACGCCTTTCGGCAAGCACGACTGACGCCGATGTGGCGGGATTGATCCTCCCCGTCACCGACGGGGAGGGGAACCGCCGCGCAGCGGTGGTGGAGGGGCTGATCCCTAGAACGTATTATCCCGCGGGAAGCCCACGGGTGGCAAACGCCCGGCGGCGCCGCGCGCTACCTTCCACGGGAGGAGGTCCTTTTCCACGCGGGTGCGGCCGGTTTCGCCGCCCATGGCCCAGGTGAGGCCGTCTTCCAGCTTGAGCGTGATGGCGTCCGACAAGCCGCCATCGCGATAGCGTTGCAGCGTCACCCCCTGCCCCTTGGCCAGGATCGGCACTTCCGACAGGGCAAAGATCACCAGCTTGCGGTTTTCACCCACCACGGCAACGTGATCATGTTCGGGCGCGATCTCGCGCACGATCTTGAGGCTGACGCCGGGCTTGGTCGATACCACGCCGCGCCCCTTGCGGGTTTCGGCCAGCAGTTCGTCCATCTCGGCGGCAAAGCCGCGCCCGGTGTTGGCGGCCAGCAGCAACTGGCCCTTGGGCCGATAGACCACCAGCGCCATGATATGCGCATCGGGATCGATATCGACCATGGTGCGGATCGGCTCGCCAAAGCCGCGCGCGCCGGGGAGCTTATCGGCGCCGAGCGTGTAGAACCGGCCATTGTCGAGCGCGACCAGCAGCTTGTCGGTGGTCTGCGCGTGCAAGACCCAGGCCGGGCCATCGCCTTCCTTGAACTTGAACTCGGTATCGAGCGGCAGGTGGCCCTTGGCCGCGCGAATCCAGCCGCGCGCCGAAAGCACCACGGTGACCGGCTCCTTCTCGATCATCGCATCCATCGAAAACTCGCGCGTCGGCGCGGCTTCGGCAATCGTGGTGCGGCGGCGGCCCAGCGCGGTTTCCGGGCCGTATTCCTTGCGCAGCGCCGCCAGTTCGCGCTTGAGCCGGGTGCGCTGGCGCGCCGGGCTTTCCAGCAGCTTGTTGAGATCGTCCTGCTCGGCCAGCAGCGCGTCGTGCTCGCGGCGCAATTCCATCTCTTCCAGCTTGCGCAAGCTGCGCAGGCGCATGTTGAGAATGGCTTCGGCCTGGCGATCGGTCAGGCCGAATTCGGCCATCATCACCGGCTTGGGCTCGTCCTCGGTGCGGATGATCTCGATGATCCGATCGAGGTTGAGATAGGCAATGATATAGCCTTCGAGCAGCTCGAGCCGCGCGGCGATCTTGTCCAGCCGGTGCTGCGTGCGGCGCAGCATGATGTCGATCTGGCTGACCACCCATTCCTGCAACAGCAGTTTCAGCCCCAGCACGCCCGGCGTGCGCTGCGAATCCAGCACGTTGAGGTTGAGGCCAAAGCGCGTTTCCAGGTCGGTCAGCCGGTAGAGCGATTCCTTGAGCAGCTCGGGATCGACATTGCGGCTCTTGGGCACGAGCACGATGCGGATCTGCTCGTCGCTTTCATCGCGCACGTCTTCCAGGATCGGCAGCTTCTTGTCACCGATCAGGGCGGCGATCTGTTCGATCAGCTTGCCCTTTTGCACCATGTAGGGGATTTCCGAGATGACCAGCTGCCACTGGCCGCTGCCCAGCCGCTCGATCCCGCTGCCTTCCCAGGCGCCATCCTCGGCCCGGCCGGTCGAAAAGCGCCCGCGCACGCGGATCGAACCGCGCCCGGTTTCATAGGCAGCCGAAATCGCCGCCGGGCTATCGACCACCACGCCCCCGGTGGGAAAATCGGGGCCGTGGAACACCTCCATCAACTGGGCATGTTCGGCGTGGGGATTGTCGATCAACATCAGCGTGGCATCGACGATCTCGGCCACGTTGTGGCTGGGAATGTTGGTGGCCATGCCCACGGCAATGCCGCTGGCACCATTGGCCAGCAGGTTGGGGAACAGCCCGGGAAAGATTTCCGGTTCCTGCTCCTCGCCATTGTAGGTCGGCAGGAAATCGACCGTGCCTTCGTCGAGCCCGGCCATCAGCCGGATCGCCGTCGCGGTCAGCCGCGCTTCGGTATAGCGATAGGCCGCCGCGTTATCGCCATCGATATTGCCGAAATTGCCCTGCCCCTCGACCAGCGGATAGCGCAGCGCGAAATCCTGGGCGAGGCGGACCATCGCGTCATAGACGCTGGCATCGCCGTGCGGGTGATACTTGCCGATCACATCGCCCACCACACGCGCCGATTTCTTGAACGCGCCGTTGGGATCGAGCTTCAACTGCCGCATCGCCCACAGCAGGCGGCGGTGCACCGGCTTCAAGCCATCGCGCAGATCAGGCAGCGATCGCGCCGTGATCGTGGACAGCGCATAGACCAGGTATCGCTCCGACAGGGCGGAGTCGAAGGGGGCATCGACGATAGCGTCGAACGGATCTTTGAAATCATCGGCCATGGCCGAATCCGTGTAGCAATACCGTGAACAAAACGAAACCTCCGGAACTGTCATCACGGCGGGCCATTGTGGGCAAGTATCCCCCCGATTTGACGGAGAATGACCATGGCCAAACGCGTGCTGATCCTAGCCACCGACGGCTTTGAACAATCCGAACTGCTTGAACCGAAAAAGGCGCTGGAAGCGGCCGGCATCGAAACCGTAGTCGCCAGCCCCAAGACCGGCTCGATCAAGGGCTGGAACCACACCGACTGGGGCGAAAGCGTCAAGGTGGACATGCGCCTCGACGCGGTGGAAGCAGATGACTTCGACGCCCTGCTGCTGCCCGGCGGCCAGATGAACCCCGATGCGCTGCGGCTCGAATCCCGCGTGATCGAGCTGGTCGAGGAATTCGACGACATGGACAAGCCGATCGCGGCGATCTGCCACGGCCCCTGGCTATTGGTGGAAGCCGACATCATCGATGGCCGCACGGTAACCGGCTGGCCCTCGATCCGCACCGACCTGGAAAACGCCGGGGCCGATGTGGTCGACCAGGCCGTGGCCATCGACGGCAACCTCATCACCAGCCGCAAGCCCGATGACATCCCGATGTTTGCCCAGGCGCTGATCGATGCGCTGGAGGAAGACGAGGAGGAAGAGGACGAAAAGGGCTGGGAGGAAGAGGAAGAGGAAGGCCTGCTCGCCGACGAAGACGAAGACTAACGCTGCAAGGCCAGACGCCCGCCGCTGAGCCATTGCGCCAGCGGCGGGCTGATGGCCACAAGCAGCCTGCCCAGCAAGAGCGTGGCGCCCAGCGCCAGCAGTGGCTGGGCCAGCAGGAACATGGGATAGGCCGGCGCTCCCAGCGGGCCAGTCAGGCGGCCGATGGCAGGGCCGGCGCACCAGATCAGGATCAGGTGGCAGCAGAACAGCAGGAACATCGCCGGCTCCAGCCGCAGCAGCACGCCCCCGGCCCGCGTGGCAGCAAGGCGCCAGGCCAACGCCCAGAAACACAGCGCCGTGGCGCAGCGCATCGCCAGATCGACCGCTGCCATGAGCAAGGGCGAGGCAAGCCCTTGCGCATCGCCATAGAGTTCCAGCCAGATTTTCACCCCCGATAGCGCCAGATAGGGTGCCAGGATCAACACCAGCGGCGCGCCGGCAATCCGTGCAGCCGCATCGTGCCGGCGCACCAGCATGCCCAGGACAAAGAAACCCAGGATGGACGGGCGCTGCAACAGCGGGAAAACCGGCGGCGCCAGGCTCCACGCCAGGGCGGCGACCGCCACCACCGCCAGCGTGCGATCGCCCTGCCGCACCAGCAGCGGCGCGGCGAGCAGGCAGACGAACAGATCGCGCAGGAACGGCATCTGCACGTTGATCTCGTTCGGGTGGGCAAGGCCGGTCAACTCGTTGGCCAACCAGCCCCACGACGTGGGCTGCGGCGCATAGAGCAACCCAAGGTAGGCAGCGCCCGATACCACGACGATGGCAATGGCATTCCATGCCAGCATCGGCACGACCACGGTGCGCGCCTTGCCGGCAAGGAATGCCCGCGCGCCGCGCCGCGCCAGCGACGGGCCCACCAGCCAGCCCGACACCAGGCTGAGCAGCGGCACCGACGAGCGCGCCAAGAGTTCGATCAGGCCCCAGCGCAACAGGCCCTGCGGCGTGTGGTCGAGCGCGGTCAGCGCCGGGCCATAGAGCCCGGTCCAGGCGTGGACATAGACAATACCCAGGATGCACAGCACGCGGGCCAGGCCGATCGCACGCGAAGTGCGGACACGGGTATCGGCAAACGACTGGCTTTCCTGGAACACGGGCGCTGACATCCTTGCATCGACGCCCCGCCACGCGATGAACGCGGCGGGGCCGTGGATGTCAAACCCGTCAGGCGGCCAAACGTGCCCCGCACGCGGCCAAGCCCGATCAGCCCTGGTTATCAGCCGGCATAGTACCCCACGCCAACGATATGGTCGCCCACGCGCTGAACCAGCGAGCGCTTGTGCTCCACCCGGTTGTCCACACGGTTGAGCCACACATAGTCCACCCGGCCGCCGTCCTTAGCCTTGGCGAGCGCGATCATGTCCTGCACGAAGGGGCGGCCTTCGGCATCGGTCATGGCGCTGACATCGCTACCGGCGAGCTTGGGATCGGCACCCGACGCTTCATAGCGGCCGGTCATGCTGAACACGAAGACGTACAGCTCGCGGGTGTGGAACGGGCCGTTGGGATCGTTGAATTCGGCAAAGGCCTTGGGCGCGCCAACGCCTTTCACTTCGGCCACCGCGCGTGAGAGCAGCGCCTGGGCATCGGCCGATCCGGCATGGGCGGCAGCCTGGGCCGGCACGGACGCCAGCGGCACGGTAACACAGGCCATGGCACAGGCCAGGATCAGGCGGGGAAACGTGGGCAACATTGGTCGAGCCTCCTTGGACGCATGGGTCAAACGCCCCGGAAGGAACGCCGCGCGGCGGACTATCGCGCGATCCCCCTTGGGTGAGGCCGGATGTGCCATGCGCTGGCGGCGGTGTCGGTGCGATAGATCAATTGGCGCAAATTTGCCGGAACCATCGTGCGCGCCACCCCTTGATCAGGAACTGGCAGACAGTGCCGATGACTTTGGCCCAGGAGAACGACGATGCCGCAGGGCAGCAAAGACGCCTATACCGACAAGCAGAAACGCAAGGCGGAGCACATCGAGGAGAGCTATGAAGCGCGCGGCGTAGAACCCAAGGAAGCCGAAGCGCGCGCCTGGGCCACCGTCAACAAGCAGGACGGCGGCGGCAACAAATCGGGTTCGGGCCGCAAGCACGGCTGACCACAGCCGCGCCCCGGCGCCCGATCACCCCAGCCAGTCGACCACCTGGCGCGCCACGTCGTTGGCAGCCTGATTCAGCGCCGGGCCGATGGCGGCGGCATCGTCGCTGACATTGGGCACGCGCGCCTCGAAGCGGCGGGTCTCGATCTGGCCGCCCGGGGCTTCCTTCACCGCGTCAAAGCGCACCACGGCGCTGTGAGTGGGCAGGTCATAGCCCATGGCCAGCAGGCGGCCCGAAAGCCGCTGCTGCCACTGGTCGATATCGCTTTCCACCACCAGGCGGCCGCCCTTGGCGCGCAGGGTTTCGGCGATCAGGTGCTGCAACTGGCGCGCCGGGCGTTCGACCCACTGTGTCTTCTTGATGTAGGCCACGTTGCTGGCATCGATCTGCACCGGCACGCGCAGCACCGAGACGCGCGCATCGGCCGAAGGCTCCATCACCACGACAGACTTGGCCAGTGTGCCCGAGGCGCCCTGCCCGGCTGGAACCGTGGCATCAGAGCTGAGCGCCAGCAGCGTGGCAGGCGCCTTGCCACCGATGCTGACACAGCCCGACAGGCTGAGAGCGGCCACCAGCAGCGCACCGATGGCCGGGCGCGAGGCGGGGATGAGCGGGCGAAACGGCATGTCAAATTCCCCCAGTGGAGATCTATGGCGCAACGATCAGTGCTTGTAGTCGGGCAGCTTGGGGCTGCCGACCACGCTGCTGACGCCGCGATCGTTGATGCGATCGGTCAATTCACGCAAGGACCGGGTGGTGGCCTGAAGATCGCGCAGCGCCGCATCGGCTGCCGGGAGCGTCTGCTGGTCAAACCGCTTGAGCCCCGGCTGCGCCGACTTGGCCGTATCATTGAGCGCATCGGCCGCCGCCTGGGCAGACTTGAGCGTATCGCGCAGCTGCTTGGCCAGGCCATTGCCCTGGTCGTTCAGCAGGTTGTCGGCCGAACCGGCAACCTTTTCAAAGGCCGACAGGGTATAGGTCGCCTGGCGCAGCGTGGACTGCAGCTCGGCCAGGGTGCGCTGCACCTGGGGCGAGGCATCGGCCAGGTTCGCGGTCATCTTGTCGGTATGCGCCAGGATGTTCTCGATCGACTTCTGGTTCTTGTCAGACAGCACCATGGTCAGGCGCTCGGTCAGGGTGGCCAGGCGCTCCAGCAGCAGCGGCGCGTTGGACAGGATTTCGCCCAGGCCCGAACGCTTGGTCGGGATCACGGGCGCCCCTTCCGGCCCAGGCTGGTCGATCGGCGGCGCGCCCTTGACGGCGCCGGCCAGCTGGATCGTGGAAACGCCGGTAAAGCTGCCCTGAATGCTGGCGGTGGTGCCCATCAGGATCGGCACGCGCTTGTCGATGGCGATGCGCACGCGCACGAACTCGGGGTCTTTCTCCCACAGCTCGATATCCTTGACCTGGCCCGAGGGCACGCCCGAAAACGACACTTCCGATCCCTTGGCCAGGCCATCGACCGATTGCTTGAAGAAGATGTCGTATTCGTTCTGCGCGTTCTGGTTCAGCCGCGCGATCCAGATGGTGAGCACCGCCGCGCCGATCAGCAGCAGCAGCGTGACGGCCCCGACCCAGATATGGTTTGCCCGCGTTTCCATCGCTTATTCCTGTTCCATCGCGGAGGTGGCCGCCTCGGGATTGGGTTTTACCACATGGGCCGCTTCGCGATCTTGCGCATCCTTGGCCGCCCGGCCGCGCGGTCCGTTAAAGTATTCCTGGATCCATGGGTGATCCAGCGCCAGCAGTTCGGGGATCGTGCCCACGGCAATCACCTTCTTGTCGGCGAGCACTGCCACCCGATCGCAGATTTCATAGAGCGTATCGAGATCGTGGGTGATCAGAAACACGGTCAGCCCCAGGGTTTCCTGCAGGCTGCGGATCAGGGTATCGAACGCGGCAGCCCCGATCGGATCGAGCCCGGCGGTCGGCTCGTCCAGAAACAGCAGTTCGGGATCGAGCGCCAGCGCGCGCGCCAAGCCAGCGCGCTTCTTCATGCCGCCCGAAAGCTCTGACGGATACTTGCTGGTGGCATTGGCCGGCAGGCCCGACAGCAGCACCTTGTAGCGCGCGATTTCGTGGCGCAGTTCGTCGGTGATCTCGGGATAGAACTCGCGCAGCGGCACCTCGACGTTTTCCGCCACGGTCAGCGTGGAAAACAGCGCGCCGCCCTGGAACAGCACGCCCCACTGGCTGCGGATATCGATATCGTCATCGTCGCGCGCGTCGGTGATCGAGCGGCCGAGCACCTCGATCGAACCTTCCTGCGGGATCTGCAACCCGATGATCGAGCGCATGAGCACCGATTTGCCGGTGCCCGAGCCACCCACCACGCCGATGATTTCGCCCCGCTTCACATCGAGATCGAGACCGTCGTGGATCACATGGTCGTCAAAGCGATTGACCAGCCCACGCACGCGTATCGGGTAATCGCCTTCGAATTCGTCGGGGATCGGCGCCAGATGCGCCTGGGGATCATGCATGGCTCACCCCCAGCCGATCTTGGTGAAGAACACCGCAAAGAAGGCGTCGAGCACGATCACCGTAAAGATCGCCAGCACCACGGCAGAGGTGGTGCGCGTGCCCACTTCCTCGGCATTGGTCTTGACCTGCATGCCCTGGTAGCAGCCGGCGAGCGCGACGATCAGGCCGAACACCGGCCCCTTGACCAGCCCGACCCACACGTCGTGGATCGGCACCACTTCCTGGATGCGCGCCAGGAAGGTGAGGAACGGAATGCCCAGCGACACCGAGCCCAGAAACGCGCCGCCGATGATGCCCAGCACCGACGAATAGATGCCCAGCAGGGGCAGCATGATCATCGTCGCCAGAATGCGCGGCAACACCAGCGCCTCGGTCGGCGAGACGCCGATCGTGCGCATGGCGTCCACTTCCTCGGTCAGCTTCATCGTGCCCAGCTGCGCGGCAAAGGCCGATCCCGATCGCCCGGCGACCATGATCGCGGTCATCAGGATGCCCAGCTCACGCAGGGTCAGGCGGCCGACGAGGTTGATCGTATAGATTTCCGCGCCGAACTGCTGCAGCTGCACCGCCCCCTGCTGGGCGATCACCACGCCTACCAAAAAGCTCATCAGCCCGACGATGCCGAGCGCGTTGACGCCCACCAGTTCCATCTGATGGACAAGCGCGAGTCCGCGAAAGCGGCGCGGATGGCGCAGCGTCATGCCGATCGCCGAAATCGCCTGGCCCAGGAAGCCGATGATCTGCAAGAAGCCCACTGCCAGCGCGATGACCATCTTGCCCACTTCATCGGGCACGCGCTCAATCAGCGGCAGGCGCGGAGCGCGGATGCTTTCGCGGTTCTCGTCGGTCTTGCTGATCGCGTTGATCAGGCGTTCGGCCTCGTCGCGGCAATTGACGATCTTGGCGCCGAGCTGCTGTGACAGGCGCCACACCGTCCAGGCGCCAACGGTGTCCATCCGCTCCACGTCACTGACGTCGATCTCGTCCACCGGATCGGCGATCTGGCGCAGGCGCCGGTCGACCAGACCCAGGGAAGATACCACCATCGGGCCGCTGAAGTGCAGCACATTGCCGCCACCGCCCTGGCCCGGCTCTATCGTGAAATCGGCTAAGGCTCTCATCCTGCCCACTTCATGGGCGAAAATGGAGGGGGCGACAAGTGCATCACGTGCGGCGAAACGCGGGAAGCGGCTTTTCCGTTCCCGCGGCCGCTTGCGATAGCGGGCGGCAACTGGCAAGGCGCCAGCCATGAGCGAGACCATTACGCAGCAGGAATCGGGCCAGGACCAGCTGGCCAAGACGTTCGAACCGGGCGCTATCGAGGCGCGCTGGTATGGCCATTGGGAAGGCAAGGGCCTGTTCCGCCCGGAACGCCCCGATGCCACCCCGTTCACCATCGTGAACCCGCCGCCCAACGTAACCGGCTCGCTCCATATCGGCCATGCGCTGGACAACACGCTGCAAGACATCGTGATCCGCCACGAACGCCTCAAGGGCAAGGATGCGCTGTGGGTGGTAGGCACCGACCACGCCGGCATCGCCACGCAGATGGTGGTGGAACGCCAGCTGGAAGCGAACCAGGACAAGCGCACCAACTACACGCGCGAGCAGTTCGTCGACAAGGTGTGGGAATGGAAGGCGGAAAGCGGCGGCACCATCACCCGCCAGCTGCGCCGCCTGGGCTGCTCGATGGACTGGAGCCGCGAGCAGTTCACCATGGACCCGCACTTCACCCGCGCGGTGGTCAAGGTCTTCGTTGATCTGCACAACCAGGGCCTGATCTACCGCGACAAGCGGCTGGTCAACTGGGACCCCAAGCTCAAGACCGCGATTTCCGACCTCGAGGTGGAAACGCGCGAGGTGCAGGGCCACTTCTGGCGCTTCCGCTATCCCCTCGCCGATGGCGTGACGCTCGACAGCGGGGCCGATCATATCGTGGTGGCCACCACGCGCCCGGAAACCATGCTGGCCGACATGGCCGTGGCCGTGCACCCCGACGACGAACGCTACAAGAGCGTGATCGGCAAGCATGTCGTGCTGCCGCTGACGGGCCGGCGCATTCCGATCGTGGCCGACGAACACGCAGATCCGGCGCTGGGCACCGGCGCGGTGAAGATCACGCCCGGCCATGACTTCAACGACTTTGAAGTGGGCAAGCGCGCCGGCATCGAAGCACGCGACATGCTCAACATGCTCGATGCCGAGGCCAAGGTGGTGCAGACCGTCGATGGCCTGATCCCCGAGGCGTTCGTCGGCCTCGATCGTTTCGATGCACGCAAGGCCGTGGTCGAGGCGCTCAAGGCGCAAGGCCTGCTCGTGCCCCATGTCACCAAGGACAAGGAAGGCAACGAAACCGAGCACGACGCCGAACCGCGGACGATCCAGACGCCCTATGGCGATCGCGGCGGCGTGGTGATCGAACCCTGGCTGACCGACCAGTGGTATGTGAATGCCGAATTCCTTGCCCGCAAGCCGATCGAGGCAGTGCGTTCAGGCGCCATCGAAATCGTGCCCAAGTCGTGGGAAAAGACCTTCTTCAACTGGATGGAAAACATCCAGCCTTGGTGCGTCTCGCGCCAGCTGTGGTGGGGTCACCGCATTCCGGCATGGTATGATGCCGACGGCAAGGCCTATGTCGCGGAAACCGAGGAAGAGGCGCAGGCCCTTGCCGGCAACAAGCCGCTCACCCGCGACGAAGACGTGCTCGACACCTGGTTCTCGTCCGCGCTGTGGCCCTTCGCCACGCTGGGCTGGCCCGACGATACCACGCTGGTGCAGCGCCACTATCCCAACGACCTGCTGGTTTCGGGCTTTGACATTCTGTTCTTCTGGGATGCCCGCATGGCCATGCAGGGCCTGCACTTCATGAACGAAGTGCCGTGGAAGCGGCTCTACCTGCACGGGCTGGTGCGCGCGGCCGATGGGCAGAAGATGTCCAAGTCCAAGGGTAACGTGGTCGATCCGCTCGGCCTGATCGACAAGTACGGCGCCGATGCGCTGCGCTTCTTCATGGCGGCAATGGAAAGCCAGGGCCGCGACGTGAAGATGGATGAGAAGCGGGTGGAGGGCTATCGCAACTTCGCCACCAAGCTGTGGAATGCAGCGCGCTTCTGCCAGGCCAACGGTATTGCCGCCTCCACCACGCTGGAAGCCCCACAGGCGACCAGCGCGGTCAACCGCTGGATCGTGGGCGAAGTGGTGGAAACCGTTGCTGCGCTCGACCAGGCGATGGCCGACCTCCGCTTTGATGCGGCAGCCAACACGATCTACCACTTCGTGTGGGACACGTTCTGCGACTGGTACATCGAGCTGATCAAGGGTTCGTTCGACGATGAAACCCGCGCCGTGGCCGGCTGGGTGCTCGACCAGATCCTGGTCATGCTCCACCCGTTCATGCCCTTCGTGACCGAGGAACTGTGGCACGCACTTGGCGCCCGCGACAACGAGCTGATCGTTGCCCGCTGGCCCGCGCCGCAGGCCAGCGTCGACGCTGATGCCAAGGCCGAAGTGGAATGGCTGATCGCGCTGGTGTCCGCGCTGCGCACCGCCAAGAACGAACTGGGCATCGCGCCTGGCGCCCGGCTCGATGCCTATCTGGCTGCGCCGAGCGAACGCACCGCCGCGATCATCGCCGCCAACCCGGCCGCGATCGAACGCCTGGCGCGCCTTTCGGCGATCCACTTTGCCCCGGCGCCGGCCGGCGCTGCCATGCAGATCGTGGCGGGCGATGCCACGCTGGTCGTGCCGCTGGAAGGGATCATCGACATCGCCGCGGAAAAGGCCCGCCTGGAAAAGGCCCTGGCCGCCGCACAAAAGGAAGCCAAGGCCCTGGAAGGCCGCCTGGGCAACCCCTCGTTCGTCGAACGCGCCAAGCCCGAAGCGGTGGAAAAGGCCCGCGCCGACCACGCCCACCACAGCGCGGAAAGCCAGCGCCTGGCCGCCGCGCTGGCGCGGCTGGGGTAACAAACCATCGTGCTGTACCTCGCACCACCCCCAACCCCCTCCTCTGAAGAGGAGGGGGCTTTGACCTCGGTGCTCCCCCTCCTCTTCAGAGGAGGGGGTCGGGGGGTGGTGCGAAGCCACCAGCAACGCCCATGACCATCGCCCTCGCCACCACCACCCCCGGTGAGCCGGAAATCTTCGCCTCTTTGCAGGGTGAAGGACCATCGGCGGGACGGCCGTCGCTGTTCATCCGCCTGTCGCGCTGCAACCTGGCCTGCCAGTGGTGCGACACGGCCTATACCTGGCGATTCACCGGCGACAATCGCCCCCACCGCGATGACCAGGCGTTCGAGCGCAGCAGCAACCAGCTGATCCTGCCCGAAGACGAGGTAGTCGCCCGTCTGCTGGCCTTTCCGCAAGACCGTGTGGTGGTGACCGGGGGCGAGCCGCTGTTGCAGGCCGCCGCGCTGGCCCGCGTGCTGGCCGCGCTCAAACAGGCGCGGCCCGGCCTGCATGTGGAGATCGAGACCAACGGCACCGTAGCGCCCACGCCCGCGATCGATCCGCTGATCGACCAGTTCAACGTCTCGCCCAAGCTGGCGCATTCGGGCAATCCGGCGGAACTGGCCCTGATCCCCGAGCGGTTGACCGCATGGGCGGCTGACCCGCGCGCATTCTTCAAGTTCGTGGTGGCCAGCCCGGCAGACTGCGCCGAAGTGGCCGCGCTCCAGGCCCACTACGCCATTCCCGGTGAGCGGCTGTTCGTGATGCCCGAGGGCACTGACAGCGCAACCCTGCGCGACCGCGAGAAGTGGCTGTCTGCGCTCGCCCTGGAGCACGGCTGGCGCATGACTGACCGGCTGCACATTCACCTCTACGGCGACACGCGCGGAACCTGAGACCAACTGCGGAACCATTCGTCGCAAGCGCCCTGCCCGCCGGTTCCCCGCCTTGCTATGCCTTTGCCGGGATACGCAAAGGGACAAGAACCATGAGGGTCACTCCACTACTGGCTGCGGCGCTGATCGCCGCAGCGCTGCCCGGTGCAGCACGCGCCGATGATCCTGCTGATCCGTCGATGCGCAGCAGCGCCGCGCGGATGCGCGATCATGAGGCGATCCGCCGCATGAACCAGGCCCAGCTGGACTACGTGCGCCAGCGCGATGCCCGCTGGGCCCGCGAATATCGCCAGCAAGCCTCGCGCAGCCAGAGCAACGGCTATGGCGCGGGATATGGCTATGACAATGATGGCGGCTATGCCCAGGCGCAGGCGCAATACCAGCGCGACCTGGCCGCCTGGCGCCAGGCTGTGTCCGATTGCCGCGCCGGCTATTACGACGCCTGCGGCCGCTGACGCCGGCATAAAAAATCCCCCTCCTTGAACCAAGGAGGGGGCCGGTCATCGCGTACAGATGGCGCGATCAGAACGGGATATCGTCGTCCAGATCGTCGGCGAAGCCGCCGCCGCCGCCGCCCTGGTTCCAGGTGCTGCCGCCGCCCGAGGACGAACCGCCGCCAAAGCCACCGCTGCCGCCACCACGCGAACCGCCGCTGCTCGAGCCGCCCTCGTTCCAACCGCCGCCGCCAGAGCGCTGACCGCCGCCACCACCGCCTGCACCGCCCTGCGGGCCGTCGAGCATCGTCAGCGCGCCGCCGATACCGGCCACGACCACTTCGGTGCTGTAACGGTCATTGCCGCTCTGGTCCTGCCACTTGCGGGTGCGCAGCTGGCCTTCGATATAGACCTTGCTGCCCTTGCGCAGGAAGCGTTCGACCACGCCGATCAGGCCATCGCCGTTGATCACGACGCTGTGCCATTCCGTGCGCTCCTTGCGCTCGCCGGTGTTGCGGTCTTTCCAGTTTTCCGAGGTGGCAATGCGCAGGTTCGCAATCTTGCCGCCGTTCTGGAACGACTTGATCTCCGGGTCGGCCCCCAGGTTGCCGATCAGAATGACTTTGTTGACGCTGCCTGCCATCGAATCTCGTCCCTATGGAATTCAGGCGCGGACGTTAGCGCATCCCGAACTTGCTGTGCGAGTCTGTCGCACAAGAAAGGCGGGGAAACTACCCCAGACCGAACGCCACCGCGGTCCAATAGGTGATCCCGGCAAAGGCGTAGGCTAGCGCAAAGAGATAGCCCAGCATGAAGCCCGGCCACTTCCAGCCGTTGGTTTCACGCCGGGTCACCGCAATGGTCGACATGCACTGCGGCGCAAACACGAACCACGCCAGGAACGCCAGCGCGGTCGCCAGGCTCCAGTGGTGCTTGAGCTCGTCACCCAGGGCGCGGCCCTGCGCATCCTCGTCGCTGTTGTCCACCGCATAGCTGGTGGCGAGCGAGGACACCGCCACTTCGCGCGCGGCCATCGACGGGATCAGGGCCAGCGCGATATCGCGGTTGAAACCGATCGGTTCGACCACCACGGCGAGGCCATTGGCAATGTGCCCGGCGATCGAGGCATCGACCTGGCTCTTGCCCGGCTCGGCGCGCGGAAAGTTGAGCAGCAGCCACAGCACCACCGTCACGGTAAAGATCATCGTGCCGGCGCGGCGCAGGAATACCCAGGCGCGCTGCCACAGGCCCAGCGCCAGATCCTTGACCGTGGGCAGCTGATACTTGGGCAGCTCCATGATGAAGCCCGAGGCCGCGCCCTTGGTGATCGAGCGGCGCAGCACCAGCGCCACGACCATGGCACCGACGATGCCGGCAACGTAGAGCCCGAACAGCACCAGCCCCTGCAGGCCCACGCCCGGCAGCACCCGCGTGTTGGGAATGAACGCCGCGATGATCACGGCATAGACCGGCAACCGCGCCGAACAGGTCATCAGCGGGGCGATCAGGATTGTGGTCAGCCGGTCCTTCGGATCGGTGATGCTGCGCGTGGCCATAATGCCGGGAATGGCGCAGGCAAAGCTCGACAGCAGCGGGATGAAGCTGCGCCCGGACAAGCCCACGCCGGCCATCATGCGGTCCATCAGGAACGCGGCGCGTGCCATATAGCCGGTCGCCTCCATCACCAGGATGAAGAAGAACAGGATGAGGATCAGCGGCAGGAACACGATCACCGCGCCCACCCCGCCAATGATCGCGTCGGCCAGCAGATCGCGCAGCAACGAGGCGGGCAATTCGCTGCGCACCAGATCCTGCAGGGCAGAGGCGGCGCCATCCAGCCCGTCTTGAAACGGCTTGGCCCAGGTAAACATGGCCTGGAACACCACGAACAGCAGGGCAAAGAGCACCGGCGGCCCCAGCCAGGGGTGCAACAGCACCCGGTCCATGCGCGCATGGATGCGATGGCGCGCGGTTTCGGAAAGCGTAGCGCCCTGCGCCATCTGCCGCGCCAGCAGCCGGCGTTCGGGCAGCGTCACATGCACGCGCGCCGCCGGGGTTTCATCGCCAGCGGCAGTGTCGCGGGCCACGGCGATGGCCGCGGCCAGCTCGGCCAGCCCCTTGCGCCGCACCGCCACGGTTTCGATCACCGGCACGCCCAGTTCGGCAGCGAGCGCGGCAGCATCGATCGTCAACCCATCGCGCGCGGCCAGATCGACCATGTTGAGCGCGACCACGGTGGGCCGGCCCAGTTCCAGCACTTCCTGGGCAAAGACCAGATGCTGTTCGAGGTTGGAGGCATCGAGCACAATGACCAGGACGTCAGGACGCACCTGGCCAACCTGCTCGCCCATGATGACCTTGCGGGTCACTTCCTCGTCAGGGCTGGTGGCGGCAAAACCATAGGAGCCAGGCAGGTCGACCAGTTCGACCGGCTCGCCGCTGGGCAGCAGCAGGCGCCCGGCCTTGCGCTCCACCGTCACGCCTGGATAGTTGGCGATCTTCTGGCGCGCGCCGGTCAGCGCGTTGAACAGCGCGGATTTTCCGGCATTGGGATTGCCCACCAGCGCGGCGACAAATGGCCCCCTGCTCATGCCGCCAGCTCTTCCACGTGCATCGCGCGGGCATGGATGCGGCGCAGCGCCACGGTCATCCGCCCGATCTCGATCGCCAGGGGATCGCGGCCCAGGAACACCCCGCGATAGGCAAGGCGCACCTGCGCCCCTTCGTCAAAGCCCAGCGCGCGCAGGCGCTGCGCCTCTTCAGGCACCAGCGCGGCCCAATCGACCGAGGCGATTCGGGCATCGTGGCCCAGCGGTAGTTCATCGAGCGTCACAGCAGCCCCGCTGCCATAGCCCAGCCGCTTATGCAAGTCGTTCGCAAGAAGATTGATCGCGGTCAATTCATCAAACGGCCTGGCGGCACGCGCGAATGGGTGAGCGAACGGGTCAGCGGGCGGGATAGCGCAGCCGGCCAAGCATGCGCACCGGGCTGAACCGCTCGCCCTCACGCTTGAACAGGCCCGCTTTCAGCTTTTCAAAGCGCATCACGCCCTCGATCCGGCGATCAAGGAACGCGCGCGTGTCGGCATGGTCCTCGCTGCGGTCCTCGGCAAAGACGGCCAGCGTGGCGGCATAGAGCGCGGCCAGCGTCGCGCGCTTGCTGTAATGGTTGAGATCGGTGGCGGTATCGCCCGCCAGGCGCCACATGGCGTCCGCGCTGTGCCAGCCCAGCTTGAGCGTCTGAGCGCTGTTGCGCGGGCGGGCCATCTCGATCAGGGCGCGGCGCAGCGCCTCTTCCATGCCCGACAGGGCATCGAGGCGGAACTGCACCAAGCGGCGGATACGCTCGCGAATCTTGAGTGTGGCCAGTTCGCTGGCGGGCAGGGCACGGGCCATGTCGGCATCGATCCGCGCGATCCACGCGGCGATCATCGTCATCGCCGCGCCGCTTTCGCCCACGCCATAGGCCAGGCGCGCCACCGCGGGATCGAGCCCAACGGCGAGCGCGGCACTGTCCACCGCCGCGCCGGTCCAGCCGTCGAACATCGCCGCTTCGGCCACCAACGGCGCGAGTTCGATGCGCAGCTGATCGAGATCGAGCGTTTCCAGCGTGGCCGCATCGGGCATGGCGATCATGGCAAGTCTCCGGGTTGGAACATCAACGCATCAGTGATCAGAACGTGGGGCCATAGGTTTGCGCCGCCTTGCCGGTCTGGCGCTTCTTGGCGGCGGCCTCAAGCTCGTCCGAAATCGCCTCCGCATGGTCGAGCGTGGCATAGTCGCGGGCCGATCGGCCGGAATTGTCGGGCCGATCGGGGTTGGCGCCGGCCTTGAGCAGCGCGCGCACCATGGCGAGGTTGTGGCCGTGAACCGCCGTGATCAGCGGCGTTTCGCCGGTGTTGTTGGGATCATCCACCCGCGCGCCCACCGAAATGAGGAAGTCCACGCCTTCCAGGAAATTAAGGTTGGCGGCCACCACCAGCGGCGTGACGCCCTTGTTGTCGCGCGCGTTGACGTTGGCACCCTTGCCCACCAGGAACTGCATCCACAGCAGGTCGCGCCGCTGCGTCACGATATGCAGCGCGGTTTCGCCGGTCGATACGTCCTTGGTGTTGACGATCTGGCTGGCAGGATTTTGCAGCGCCTCGTTCACCTTGTCGCCGTCCTTCTTGCGCACGGCATCAAGGAACTTGTAGCTTTCCGAGAACTGGGCCAGCGCCGGGCCGGCCGGCAGCAGCACCGCAGCAGGCGCCAGGGCGCACAGGGCAAGAGCGATGCGGCGCGAATTGGCCCTCTTGATCGACACGGCTGCATTCCTCCTCTGGCGTGGCCACGGTGCACGTGGCCCTTGCAAGCGCGCTGTTAGCAGAGCATGAACCGCCACGCCATGGATCACCCCTCGTTCTTGCCGATTATTGCCCGCAAGTGCCTGTCGGCACTGGCGCTGGCCACCGCCCTCACCCTGCCGCTGGCGGCCTGCAACAATGCCGCGCCGGCATCGGATGCGCCGCTGGCCGGGGCACAGCTGGGGGGCGATTTCACTTTGGTGAACGAGGCCGGCAAGACCGTGCATGCCGCCGATTTCGCCGGCAAATATACCGTGTTCTATTTCGGCTACACCTATTGCCCCGATGTCTGCCCGCTCGACACCGCCAACCTGATGCAGGGCTATCACGCCTTTGCCAAGGCGCACCCGGACAAGGCCACCCGCCTCGTGCCGATCTTCGTCTCGATCGATCCGGCCCGCGATACGCCGCAAGTGCTGGCGCAGTTCACCGGCAATTTCGGCAAGGAACTGGTCGGGCTCACCGGCAGTGCCGACCAGATTGCCGCCGTAGCCAAGGAATTTGCCGTCTATTACCAGAAGCGCGCCGCACCCAAGGGCGCCGCGCCACAGGCCTATCTGATGGACCACAGCCGCGCGGCTTATCTGATGGGGCCCGATGGCAAGCCGATTGCCCTGCTGCCGGTGGAACAGAACGGCGAGGCCGTGGCCGCCGAACTGACGCGCTGGGTGCGCTGAGACATGGCCACGCCCCCCGATACCGGCGCATCGCAGGACCGCTTCTGGGATCGCCCGATCGAAACGCTATCGCGCGATGAATGGGAAGCGCTGTGCGATGGCTGCGGCAAGTGCTGCCTGCACAAGCTGGAAGACGAAGACACCGGCGAAGTCTATCACACCAACGTCGCCTGCCGCTTGCTCGACACCAAGACCGCGCGCTGCAGCGACTATCGCCACCGCCGCGCGATGGTGCCCGATTGCCTGCGGCTGACCCCGCGCCTGGTGGCGCAAGTGGCCTGGCTGCCGGCAACCTGCGCCTATCGCCTGCGCGCCGCCGGCGAGCCGCTGCCCGCCTGGCACTACCTGGAAAGCGGCGATCGCCAGGCCGTGCACCGCGCCGGGGTTTCGGTGGTGGGCAAGGCGATCAGCGAAGTGGTGGCCGGCCCGCTGGAAAACCACATCGTCAGCGATGTGGAATGGGATGGCGACGCGCCTGGCAGCCCGCGTGCGCCGATCGGCTTTCGCCTGCCGTGATCGACTGGCTGCGCCGCGCTGCCGAACCGGAAGCGGCCCAGGCACCTGCGCCGGTGGTCAACGTGGCCGGCCGCGCCCTGGCCGTGGAAGTGCGCCGCCTGCGCCAGGCCCGGCGGATGACCTTGCGGCTGGCGCCCGATGGCAGCGCCGCACGCGTCTCGATGCCCACCTGGGCACGCACCGCCGATGCCCTGGCCTTTGTGCGCGAGCGGGCCGATTGGTTGGCCGCCCAGCTCGATCGCCTGCCGCCGCCGCTGGACCTGGCGCCGGGTTGCACCCTGCCCTTTCGCGGCGACGTGCTCACGGTGTCGTGGGACACCCGCAATCCGCGCCGCCCGGTGGTGGACGACGGCGCCTTGCTGGTGGGCGGCCCGGTGGAGCAACTGCCCGCGCGGGTGCAGCGCTGGCTGGCGGCAGAAGCGCTGCGGCTGTGCACCGCAGACCTGGCGCACTATTGCGCGCGCGCCGGGGTGGCCGTGCCGCCGCTCGGGTTGTCGAGCGCCAAGCGACGCTGGGGCAGCTGCGCGTCCGACGGCACGATCCGCATCAACTGGCGCCTGATCATGGCGCCTGATGCCGTGCGCCGCTCGGTCGTGGCGCACGAGGTGGCCCACCTTGTCCATTTCGACCACAGCCCGGCATTCCATGCCCTGCTCGCGCAGTTGTTCGAAGGCAGCGTCACGGCCGCCAACCGCTGGCTCAAGGCCGAAGGGCGCGGGCTTTATCGCTTGTTCGGATAAGCTGGCCTGGCAAAACCGGCGACTCATTTGCCTTCCGCCGTTCTGATCCCTATCTGAAGCGCGATGAAAGGCTTTTTCCGCAATGTCTCCCCGCTGCGCGCAGTGCGGGATTTCTGGCAGGTGCTTGGCGCGCCCAGCGAATACCGCACGCGCGCGCTGATTATGGCCGGGCTGGTGACAGGGGGCATCTTCTATCTGATGACCCAGCAGGAAGGCCGCGGCCTGCCGCGCCCACCGACGATCATCTATTTCGAATCCTGGCGGGCCGATCGCAGCGATGCCGATATCATCAAGGGCAACATCGCCGCGCAGAAAAAGGCTGACGCCGAGGAAGCCGCCGAAGAGCAGCGTCAGGAAGACATCCGCAAGATGTACAAGGCGGTCGGCGCCGCCACCGGCATCGACACGCAAAAGATGTATGACGACGGCACCAAGGAACGTGCCGCCGAAAAGAAGGCCGAGGCCGAAAAGAACGCCGCGCTCTATCGCCAGATCACGGGCAAGCCGGTGCCGACCGTCCCCACGCCCGCGCCTGATGCCACCAAGCCCTGAAGACGATGCGTGCTGGCTGGCAACGGCCGCCGCGCTCTCTGCCCGTGGCCGCCCGCTGAGCGCGCCCAACCCCGCCGTGGGCTGCATCATCGTGCGCGCCGGCCGCGTGATCGCGCGTGGTTGGACCCAGACCGGCGGCCGCCCCCATGCCGAAGCGATAGCGCTGGCCTCGCTTCGTAGCGATGCACGGGGCGCCACCGTCTATGTCAGCCTTGAACCCTGCGCCCACACTTCTGCCCGCGGACCGGCCTGCGCCGATCTGCTGGTGGCCGCCCGCCCGGCGCGGGTGGTGGTGGGGCAGACCGATCCCGATCCGCGCACCGCTGGCGCCGGCATCGCGCGGCTGCGCGCAGCGGGCATTGCCACCGATCTCGTGCCATCCGCGCCGTGTGCGGCGGCGCTGGCTGGCTTCCTGCTGCGCACCACGGCGGGCCGCCCGCACGTCACGCTCAAGCTCGCGCTGACGCTCGATGGCGCGATCGCGCTTGCCAACGGGCAAAGCCAGTGGATTACCGGGCCAGAGGCGCGCGCCCATTGCCATGCCGAGCGCGCGCGGGCCGACGCCATCCTGGTGGGCGGCGGCACGCTGCGCGCCGATGTTCCTCGGCTCGATGTGCGGCTGCCAGGGCTGGAAGCCCGCAGCCCGCAGCGCTGGGTCTTGACCCGTGGCTCCGCGCCGCAGGGTTGGCGCGCCGCGGCCGATATTACCGCGCCCGGCGCCTTTGGTGATGCGCAGTGGTTGTTCGTCGAAGGGGGCGCGGGCGCTGCCGCCGCGTTCCTCAAAGCCGACATGGTCGATCGCCTGCTGCTCTATCGCGCGCCGATCCTGGTTGGTCCCGGCCTTGCCGCTGTGGGCGATCTCGGGCTGGAAACCCTCTCCGCCGCCCATGGCCGATGGGACATGGGCCCCGCATGCCGGCTTGGCAGCGACACCCTCACCGTCTACCACCGCCGCCGCTAACGCATAAGGAAAGCCAAGCGCCATGTTTACCGGGATCGTCACCGAAGTGGGCAACGTGATTGCCATTGCCGACAAGGGCGACAAGCGCGTGACGATCTCCTGTGCGATGGACCCGGCGCGCATCGCCATCGGCGCCTCGATCGCCTGTTCGGGTGTGTGCCTCACCGTGGTGGAAAAGGGCGGCGTTGCCGGCGAGGCCTGGTTTGCCGTCGACGTTTCGGGCGAAACCGTCAGCCGCACTGCCCCGGCACAATGGCAGGCCGGCGCACCGATCAATCTGGAGCCGGCGCTGCGCCTGGGCGATGAACTGGGCGGGCATATCGTGACCGGCCATGTCGATGCCCTGGGCGAGATCGCCAGCATTACCCCCGAAGGCGGTAGCCTGCGCGTGATCATTGCCGCCCCACCAGCCCTTGCACCCTATATCGCGCCCAAGGGCTCGATCACTGTCGATGGCGTGTCGCTGACGGTGAACGAGGTGGCCGATCAGAGCGACGGCACCTGCCATTTCGCGCTCAACATCATTCCCCACACCGCGCAGATCACCACGCTGGGCCAGTTTGCGCCTGGGCGCCAAGTCAACCTCGAGATCGATGTTCTGGCCCGCTATCTGCAGCGCATGCAAAGCCTGTCGCGTCAGGCCTGAGCCATCTCGCGCACCAGTTGCGCCACCAGGTCTGCGGCGGGCATGGCCCGCGCCTGGGTCACGCCGCTGCCGGCCCATTGCGCGCCAAAGCCGTCTTCGCCGTGCGCCTGGGCGGCGGCATCCAGCGCCTTGCCGGCGGCATAGGCACGGGGATAATCGGGCACCTGTGGCAGGTTGCCCAGCGCGGTAAAGCGGTTGGCCAGGCACCGTGCCGGGCGGCCGGAAATGGCGCTCGTCATCACTGTCTGGTCCGCTGCCAGCAGGGCGGCGCGATAGCCGGGCCGTGCCGCGCTTTCCGGGCAGGCGACAAACGCGGTGCCCAGTTGCGCCGCCATCGCGCCATCGGCAATCGCCGCGCGCATGCCCTGCCCGGTCATGATGCCGCCCGCTGCCACCACCGGCAGCGCGGTTTCGCGGCGCACGGCACGCACCAGGTCGCGTGTCGGCAGCCTGGCATCGGGCGCCGCAGGATCGAACATGCCGCGATGGCCGCCGGCCTCCCAACCCTGCGCAATGATCAGGTCAAGGCCCGCATCGGTGATCGCGCGGGCCTCGGCCACGTTGGTCGCCGTGGCCGCCAGCACGCACCCTGCGCCACGCAGGGCCGCCAGTACATCGCCGGCAGGCAGCCCGAAATGAAAGCTGACCATCGGCGGCGCCAGTTCCACCAACAGCGCCTGCATGGCGGCATCGTCGGCAAAGCTGCGATAGATGGTGGCCAGTTCGGCCGGCGGCTCCGCGCCAAATGCGGCGAATTGCGGCGCCAGCGCCGTACACCACACTGCCTCGCGCACCGTATCCACGCGCGGGGCGGCATGAACGAATACGTTGACATTGAAGGCGGCCGCTGTGGCGTTGCGCAGCGCCGCGATCATGGCGCGGGCGCCAGCGGTATCGGTGGCACCCACCGCGATCGATCCCAGGCCCCCGGCATCTGACACCGCCGCCGCCAGCGCCGGCGTGGATACACCCGCCATCGGCGCCTGGATCAGGGGAATGCGCAGGCCGAGACGCTGCCACAGGTGTGTTGCAGCTTCCCGGCCCGCCATCGGTTGCATCAGGCCGTGGCGACGTCGCGCAGGGCTTCGATGAACTGGCCGATATTGCCGGTGGTGAGCCCGGCAATATTGATGCGGCCGGTGCCAGCCATATAGACGCCGTGGCGCTCGCGGATCGTCAGGATCTGCTCGCTCGACAGCGGCAGCATCGAGAACAGGCCGTTCTGCGTGCCCAGCACGTTCATGGCGATGGGGCCAACCTGGCCGGCGGCGGCCAGCTGGTCACGCACCCAGCGCATGCGGTCGCGCATTTCGTCCAGCTCTGCCAGCCACAGCTTGGTCAGTTCGGCATCCGACAGGACCAGGCGCACGGCAGCCGCACCATGATCGGGCGGCATCGACCACGAAGCGCGGGCAATGGTGGCACCGTTCGACATGGCCTTGGCAAGGGCGTCCTTGTCTGCCGTCACGGCATAGAAGGCGCCAACGCGATCGCGATAGAGGCCAAAGTTCTTGTCGCACGAATAGGCGACCAGCGCCTCGGGCACGGCGGCAAGCACCTTGCGCAGGCCATAGGCATCGGCTTCCATGCCCTCGCCCAGGCCCTGATAGGCCAGGTCGATCAGCGGCAGCACGCCCTTGGCCGCCAGCAACGGAGCGATTTCGTCCCACTGCGCCGGGGTGTAATCCACGCCGGTGGGGTTGTGGCAGCAGCCGTGCAGCAGCACCAGGTCGCTCGCCTCGGCCTCTTCCAGCGCGGCCTTGAGCGCAGCCAGATCGGCCGTGCCATCGGCGGCAGTGTGCTTGAAGGTCTTCAGTTCAAGCCCGGCGGCGGCCACGATCTGGGCATGGTTGGGCCACGAAGGGGTACCCATCCACACGCGCTTCACGCCCGTGCGGTTGGCCACTTCGATCGCCAGCCGCACCGCGCCGGTGCCGCCCGGGGCCTGCATGCCGTCTACCTTGGCGGCATCGAAATCGGCGCCAAACACATAGGGAATCAGCGCGTTGACAAAGCCCATGTCGCCTTCAGGGCCAAGATAGGCCTTGGAGTCCTGCTCGTTGAGCAGCTTGGCTTCGGCGGCCTTGATCGCCTTGAACACCGGGGTTGCGCCATCGGCGGTGCGATAGACGCCCACGCCAAGGTCGATCTTGGTATCGCGCGGATCGGCATTGTGCAGCTTGATCAGCGCCAGCAAGGCATCGGCCGGTTGCGGAGCCAGGTTTTCGAGCATGGGGATTTTCTTTCACGGCTGACTGAAAGGAACGCCGCCCCCATGCCGCCGCCAGCGCCCCGGCGCAAGAGGGTTTGCACCCCGCCGCGCCAAGGCGTCAGACGATCAGAATGGCATCCCCCTTAGAACGGCATCCACGTCTGCTTGCGGCTGAACTTCATGTAGCCCGCGTTGATGCCCAGGCGCAGGCCCGCGCCCATGCGCACCGGGATCAGCACCACATCACCGCGGCGCAGATAGCTGACATTGAAGCCGCCGATCAGATAGGCCTGCCCCTCGCCCGCGCCAAAGCGATGGTACATGTCGGCCGTGTCATAAAGATTATAGACCAGCACAAAGGTATTGCCGGCATTGGCCCCGGCATCGAATCCCACCGAAGGGCCGGTCCAATAGACCGGCATGTCGCCCTCCACCTTGTGGTGCAGCGTGCCCGAGCCATAACGCAGCCCGACCACCAGGGCGCCGCCGGCTTCGCGCCCGGTGATATAGCCCACCGGCTCACCCTGCTTTTTCAGGATGTCGCGGATCATCATGGCCAGGCCCTTGGCGCCCTTGCCGAACACGCCCTCGGCCGCGCCGATCAGATCGTCTTCATGCCAAGATTGCCCGGCCGCGCCCGGTTGTGCACCGGCAGTGCCGGCCGGCGGCGGGGCGGCGCCCATCGGCGCGGGGCTGGCATAGGGCGCGCCACTTGCCGGCGGTGTCGCTGGCGGCGGGGTGTAGGGCGCTGGCGTGGCGGGGGCTGGGGCCGGGTTGGGTTGCACCGGCGTGGCGCGCGGTGCGGCCGGCGTGGTGCCGGGCTGTGGCGCCAGATCGCTGTCGATCGCCGAATTGGGATCGATCGTCTGGACCTGCGCCTGGGCCAGCGGGGCGGCAAGCAGGGAAAGACCCGCCAGCCCCAGGGCCAGGCGATATTGGATGGCACGCTTCATCTTGTTTCCCGTCCCCTAACTGCGAGCGCCGATTGCGGCAGTGACCCGGCTCAATGGTGGTTCGACATGGCGCCAAGGTGGCGCCACGGCAATCCGATTGTTTCCATCCGCCACAGGTTTGCCCCACCACAATGAACGGGCGATGAGCCGAGTCGAAATTGCGCCCAACCGGCCACGCACCGCGCCAGCCAGCCGAAAGGGCGGCATCACACCGCCACACAAAGCTGTCCACAGCCCCTGCGCCAGCCTGGGGAAAAATCACAAGACAGCGCTTGCCCCGCCCCACAACCCCCGTTATAGGCCGCCCTCGCCGCTGCGATCCGGAGACGTGGGTGAGTGGCTGAAACCAACGGTTTGCTAAACCGTCGTACTGGTAAATCCGGTACCGAGGGTTCGAATCCCTCCGTCTCCGCCACATCATGCATATGGCGATCCCCATCGAACGCGCATCCCAGCCGCAACGCACCCACCGGTGCGAGCCGGCCTGATGTTCTGACCGCACACGGCTTAAAAACGCCCGGATGACGATGGTCACCCGGGCGTTTTTTGCTGAAAGGCGGCAATGGCGGCGGCGCTTTGCGGTTCAGGCACGGGCCGGTGCCGGGCGGGCGCTGGCGCTCAGGGCCATGCCGACAATGATTGCCAGGGCGATGCTGCCCGCGCCGATGGCCACGAACGTCAGGGGCAGGCCGTGGCTGAACACGGTAACCAGCGAGACCAGCGCCGGGCTGACGAATTGGCCCACGAAGAATGCGCAACTCCAGAAGCCCATGCCGCGGCCGCGGTTCTCATCGCTCAACCCGCGCATCGTCCACAACAGCAGCGTGGGAATGCACAGGCCGGCGCCCAGTTGCTGGACGGTGCAGAACGCAGTCATTTGGGCGGCCGAAGCGCTGGCGCCGATGCCGAGCAGGCCAGCGCCCATGAGCGCAAAGAAGATGCCGATCTGCCAGCCGGTGCCAAGCCGGCTCGATGCGGGCTTGAACATCAGCCCACCGAAGAAGACGCCAATGTTCGCTAGTCCGATCAGCATGCCGATCGTATCGGGCGACGTGACGCCGACACCGGGAAACAGCAGGCCAACCTGGACGATATAGACGTAGTAGATGCTCGAAGCGAGCAGGGTCACGCCACTGGTGATCAGGACATGGCGGGTGGGAAAGCCGGCCACCGCCCCGGCCAACAGCGTCTGGCTGCGCTTTGCCGGCTCGAACAGCAGGAATGCCATCGCCACCGCGATCGGGATGGCGCAGGCATAGACCAGAAACGGAATGTTCCACCCCACCCCTGACAGCATGCCCGACAGCACCAAAAGCGAGACGCCGAAAAACGGCTGCGCGGCGGACTGCACGGTCAACCAGAAACGGCGCCGGCTTTCGTCAAAATAGTCACCCACCAGCGTATTGGTCACCGTCAGGATCGCCGCTTCGCACACGCCGAGCAAAAGGCGCGAGGCGAACAGCGCGGGCAGGCCGTCGATGAACACCGGCGCGATACCGACCAGGCCATAGACTGCGGTGGCGACGACGAGCAGCCGGCTGCGGCCATGGCGATCGACCAGCCAGCCCATCGCCGGCGACAGCAGCGCGACCATCAGGCCCGGCGCGGTGACCGCCAGCGGCACCCACAGGCTCGCCCCGGGGACACCGGCGAAATGCGCCATCATGCGCGGCACTGCTGGCGCCAGGGCGACGATCGCCAGGATGGGCAGAAAGCTGGCGATCACCACGACGATGCCTTGGGGCAGGCCCGCCTGGCGTGGTGCGCCAATATCGGTTGCGGTACTCATGTTGCTCGTCCTTTCAGCAGTGCGCCGCCGATGCCGACGGCTTTCATCCAGGCGAGGTCCTTGGCGATGCCGTCCTTGGTGATGTTGCCGTTCATCCAGAGCCACCACACCCGCGGCTGCGCCGTAACCGGCGGGTCGGCAAGCGCGTCGGGCGCCGGATGGACCTGCCCGCGCCATGGGCAAGCATCGGGCCGGCGGCGCGGGAAAGGCCCACGAAACGTCTAGGCAATTGTTCTCTCCCTGACATCGGCCCCTGGCATCGGTGATGGCAGCGCAGCGTCGTCAACGGCGCCGACCGTGGCACCACGCCATTTTTAATCAGCGATCAAATGGAAAGCAAGCCGGATCGGTCGTGTCGTCAGCCGTCGCCGGACCGGTGCTGATCTTCGCCAGCCCGGCTGCGGCATTCGTCATCGGGCAGACACTGTGGGTCGATGGGGGTGTTTTCCCCCGTGCACCTTGGCCGTACCAGCAGTAAGAGCTTGCTTGATGCTCTCTACCACTACCCCGCTGCTCGATCGCTTGCGCGCCATTGTCGGCGCGCGCCACGTCCTTACCGGCTGCGATGCGACCCGCGCCTTTGCCACCGGCTATCGCTATGGAAACGGAGATGTTCTTGCCGTGGTGCGCCCAGGCACGCCGCTGGAACAGTATCACGCGTTTTGCGCCTGCATCGCCGCCGATGTGATCGTGATTGCGCAGGCCGCCAATACCGGCCTCACCGGCGGCTCCACGCCGCACGGGCACTATGACCGTCCGGTGGTGATCATCAACACCTTGCGCCTCAAGGGCGTCCACGCCCTGGCCGGCGGAACGCAGGTGGTCTGCCTGGCCGGCGCCACGCTCTATGATCTCGAGCGTGAGCTGGCGCCGCTCGGCCGTGAACCGCATTCGGTCATCGGATCGTCGTGCATCGGTGCATCGGTAATCGGCGGCATCTGCAACAATTCGGGCGGGGCCCTGATCCGGCGTGGCCCCGCCTATACCGAAATGGCGCTGTTTGCCCGGGTCATGGCCGATGGCACGGTCGAACTGGTCAATCATCTCGGCCTGGACCTCGGCACCACGCCCGAGGACATTCTCGGCCGCATCGGCCAAGGGCGCCTGCCCGTCACCGGTGAGGCCGGCGCGGCCCCCTGCGCTGCCTCGTGCCAGGACTATGCCGCGCGGGTGCGCGACATCGCCGCCCCCTCGCCCGCTCGCTATAACGCCGACCCAGAGCGCCTGTTCGAGGCGTCAGGCAGCGCGGGCAAGGTCATGGTCTTTGCCGTTCGGCTCGACACCTTCCCGCGCGAGGAACAGACGGCAACGTTCTACATCGGTACCAACGATACCGCAGAACTCACCCGCTTGCGCCGCACGATCCTGGCGCAATTTCGCGAACTGCCGATCTCGGGCGAATATATCCACCGCGACGCGTTCGATATCGCTGCGGTCTATGGCAAGGACGTGTTTGTCGCGATCGAGCGGTTCGGTACCGACCGCCTGCCCCGCCTCTTTGCGTTGAAGAACCGGATCGACGCAGTGGCACGGCGTTGGCGCATCCTGCCGGCCAACCTCTCCGACCGGGTCATGCAGGCCGCAAGCCGGCTGCTGCCGCAGCATCTTCCGCCGCGCATGCGGGCGTGGCGCGATCGCTTTACCCACCACCTGATCCTCAAGATGCCACGCGATGGCGTGGACGAGGCACGCACCCTGCTGGCGCAGATGTTTCCCAGTGCCACGGGCGACATGTTCGAGTGCACCCCGCACGAAGCGCAGAAGGCCTTCCTCCACCGCTTTGCCGTGGCCGGCGCGGCAATCCGCTACCGAGCTATCCACGCGGATCGGGTTGGCGACATCGTTGCCCTCGACATCGCCCTGCGCCGCAATGACGAGGACTGGCTGGAAGTCCTGCCCTCGGCCATCGCCGATGCGATCGAGGCCCGGCTCTATTACGGCCATTTCTTCTGCCACGTGTTCCACCAGGACTATATCCTGAAGAAAGGCGTCGACCCGCTCGCGCTGGAGCACCGCATGTGGGACCTGCTCGACGCGCGCGGTGCCGAGTATCCGGCAGAGCACAACGTTGGCCACCTCTATCCGGCCAAGCCGGCGCTGGCGGCGCATTACCGGGCGCTGGATCCCGGCAACCGCCTCAATCCCGGCATTGGCCAAACGAGCCGGCAGCGCGACTGGCAATAGCGCGGCGCCAGGACGACTTATCCCTTGCGGATGTCGGCAAAGTCTGCGGCATCCAGTTGGCGGATCATCACGTTGCGGAACAGCATCTCTGCCCCGCCATCTCCGGCGCGCGGTCAGTCGGGAGCGAGCACGGCGCGCAAGGTGATATCGACGATCGTTTCGGCAATATCCACGCTGGGCAAGGCACCATCATCGCTGGGGCGCAACACCCCCTTCTTGCGCATCGTGGCAAAGCCATAGATCGCTGACCAATAGGCCACGACCCGCACGTCGGCATGGGTTTTGTCCACGCCGTCGAGCGCGCCGACAACCTGTTCGCGCAGGGCATTATGGCCCGCGCGCTGGAATTCCAGCAGCGTGGGATCAAGCGTTGGCGTGGTCAGCTCGCTTTCGTACATGAGATCGAGCAGATGCGGGTTCTCTTCGGCGAAGCGGATGAACAGCAAACCCATGCGCCGGAGCTTGTCGGCCGGGCTGGCCTTGCCGGCAAGAACCTGCTCGGTGCCTGCCAGCATTTCGTTGAACCCCTCGGTGGCAAGCGCCAGCAGCAGCGAACGCCGGTCGGGAAAATGATAATAGGGCGCGCCGGGCGACACCCCGACCTCCTGGGCCAGGGTGCGGATGGAAAGCCCGTTGTGCCCGTGCTGCTTCAGGTAGGCACGACCGGCATCAAGCAGGCTGTTGCGCAATTTGTCCCGGTGATACTGCTTCTTGTCGCTCATTCGTTCCCGCCCGGTGATGTGCCGGTTGCCTGGGGCGGGCAATAGCCGCCCCGCTCCGCCTGCATCAGCGGCATTGGCATCCAGCGCCTTGCCTTTTGTACCGCGCGCCAGACGATGTCAAAACGTGAACAGCGCACTGTGGCTGGGCAACGGTGTGAGTACTCGCAATCACCGCTTGCGATAATTTGATCGCTGATTAAAAACACAGGGTATCCGCCGATCAGACGGTATGGAATCCAGGGAGATATGCATGAAAACCACCCGACGCGGCGCGTTGACGCGCCTGGCCGCGACCGGCGTTGCCACCGCCGCGCTGCCGCACGTGGCATCCGCCGCCAGCCGGGCACCAGCCGCAGCGCCCGCCGGGGCCGCGGCTGACGGCTGGCAGCCGCTGTTCAATGGCCGCGACATGGCCGGCTTTACGTTCTTCCAGGATGGAGTGGGCCAGCAGGATCGCGATGGCGTGGTCGATGTCCACGATGGCATGCTGCACCTGCTCGGCCCGCGCTATCGCGGCCCGGCCAAGGCGGGCATGGGCTACCTCGCCACCGATCGCGAGTACGAGAACTATCACCTCAGCCTCGAATACCAGTGGGGCACGCGCCGCTACGAACCGCGCACACTGTGGAAGCGGGACAGCGGCATCCTCTATCATAATCCCCTTGGCCGCGAGTTGCTCTGGCCGGATTCCATCGAATACCAGATCATGGAGCGCAACACCGGCGATGCCCTGCCGATCAACCACCGCGCCATTCCGGCCATCTCGCAAGGCGGGCTGCCCGGTTGGCCCGAAGACCTTCCCGGCAATACGCAATACGCACCGCAAGTCGATGCCGGCGGATCGCTGCGCCAGTGGATCCGCGCCGATGGCAGCTTTGACACGCTGGAGGGGTGGAACACGGTCGAACTGATCGCCCAGGGTGACAAGGCCGCCCATATCGTCAACGGCCGCATCGTGACCGCGCTCTACGGCCTGCAACGCCAGGACCCAGCCGATCGCTCGCGCTACATCCCCCTCACGCGCGGCCGCATCCTGCTGCAGATCGAGGCTGCGGAAATCATGTTCCGCAACGTGAAGATCCGCCAGCTCTGACTTGCGCCGTCATGGAAAAGCAATGGCCCCCGGTGCGCGCGCACCGGAGGCCATTGCTTTTGGCGCCGGCCCTGCAAGGCGCGGCGCGCTTTTGCCCGCTCAGGGCAGGACAATCGTTGCCAGGCGCTCCCCGTTCACCGGCAGAGGCTGCAGGTGCGGCGGGAAATAGGGCGAACGGACGCGGGCCGCCACCTTGACGCGATGGATGCCGGGGGCCAGCCCACCCGCCTTGGGCACCATCACGCTGCCAAAGTCGCCCATCGCCCAACGCACCGTCGTGGCGTCGCGCATGGCGTCCAGATCATAGACCTCGCCATGCAGGCGCAGCTTGGTGATTTCATAGCTGAAGAACTCGTCGTCGAGCGTCACGTCCACGCCGTCGAGCAGCGACAGACGCATGCCGCGATAGTTGGGCAGGCGCAGGCGCACTTCCACCCCCTCGCGCGCATCTTCGGGGCCGTAGTTGCGGAAGCCGGTGGCCTGGATAAGTTGATATTCGTACATGGCATGTTCCTGGAAAATGGCGGTCTAGGGTGCGAGCGGATCAGGCGTCGGCCAGCGCGGCATCGTATTGCGCCTCGAGCTGGCGCATCATGACGTGCTGGCGGCGGACCTGGTCGATCGCCACCCACGGCTCGCGCGCACCTTCGTATTCCGAAGATAGGTAACCGCTGTAGCCCGCGCGCTTGAGCACCGGTATCACCTTGTCCCAGGGGATGTTTTCGCACTGCAGATCATCGTTGATGTAGTGGAACTTCGCCTGGATGAACGCCACGTACTTGGCGATGTCGAGGAACTCTTCGGGATCGACCGCGATGCCGTTGATCAGCTTGGCGTGATCGCTATCACCCTCGGGCACTTCATGCTGCCAGCCCTTGAGCGGACGGTTCTGGAAGATGCCGGTATCGATCAGCAGGCGGAAGTTGGGGGTTCCGGTGCGCTCGATGAAATCGATGTAGCCTTCCACCGCCGGGTGCCTGATCGGCGTGGGCGAATGGATTTCGGGGCAGATCACGATGTCGAACTTATGGGCGAGATCGAGCACCCGCTCGACCGCGCCCGACCAGATCGGATCGGGGGTGAGCTGCGCGTCGATCACGCCGAACTTGGGACGCAGGAACTTGAAGCCAAGCCGGTGGGCCAGGCGCAAATCACGCTCAAGCTCTCCGGCACCTTGCTCGACCGTCAGCTGTCGTCCCAGGCGCAGCTTGGTATCCACCCACGAACACATGTTGGTCGGCTCAAGCTGGTAGCGGTCAAGCAGGCCGAACCACGTGTCGAGCCATTCCTTGCTGGGTTCGGGATAGCACTCCACATGCGTCTCACCCAGGATCTCGATCCCCGTGGCCCCGGTATCGGCGGCGTGATCAAAGCCATCCTCAAGGGTCATGATGCTGCCGAAGTCTTCGGTATAGCTGTAGAGCGATACCCCGTATTTGAACTGCCCGGACATGCTCAACTCCCTGTTCTGTCAATCCCGTGGTGGATCGGGCCATCCGGCCCGTTCTGCGTTCCTGGCCTGCTGCAAAAGCCAGAACAGGAACTACATTCTAATTACGATTTAATCGGTGATCAAATTTCTGGCAAGCGGTCATTCCGCCATCGCGCGGCTGCCTATCCCGCATCCCTGACGCGCCCGGTGGACATGCCGGGGTTGAGCGCCGGCCCAAAAACAAGGCTTCGGAAGCGCCCCCACGCTCCGAAGCCTTGCATCACTTCCGATCGAGAGAGATCAGAAGTTGATCCCTGCCCGCACGCCGATGGTGCGAACGGAGTTGAAGCTGAAGCGCTGGTTGAGCGTCAGCACTGCGGGGCTCAGCGACGCATCGCCGCCGTCCGAACCGATCGAGATCGGGCGGATGGCATTGGTGCAGTTCTTGCAGAACACCGACAGCGTCCAGTTTGCCGCCTTAAGGCCCAGGCTGGCATCCAGCGTATCCCAGCTCGGGATCTGGAACGCCGGGCCAAAGCCGGCTGACAGCGACGAACGGTGGTAATAGCTCAACGAAACCAGGCCATCGAGCGTGTTGGTCAGCGCATGCTGGTAATCAGCGCCAAGCGAGGTGCTGAACTTGGCCGAGAGTGGAATCTGATACCCCGCCGCATTGAACGAACTCTGCGTCGCCGAGCAGCCGCCGGTGGTCTGCGTCGGGTAGCACTGCGCGCCGGGGAAATCGTTGTACTTGGCGTCGGCATACGTGGCCGAGCCAGACAGCGTAAGGCCCGGTGCGACGCGCGCGGTGAACGAGGCGTCCACACCCTTGGTCGTCGCGGTTGCCGCATTGGCGAGCACGAAGGTGCGCAGCACGGTGATCCACGACTGCACCTGCAGGTCGGTGTAGCGGGTGTAGAAGCCCGAAAGGCTGAGCGTCAGGTGATTGTCGAACAACCGGGTCTTGATACCGATTTCGCCGCCCTTCGAGATTTCCGGGCGCACCGCCAGGTTGGCGCCCGGCGCCGGCGCGGTGTTGGAGAAGCCAGGGCCCTTGTAGCCACGGCCGTAGAAGCCATAGACCAGCGTCGTGGGCGTTGCCTGCCAATCGAGGCCGACCTTGTAGCTGAAGTTGGTGGCATCGGTGCTCTGGACCGAGTGGTTGTTGGGGATGCCCAGCGTGACGAAATACTGGCCGGTGTTTTCGAGCAGGTCGATGCTGGCCTTGTCATACGTGACGCGGCCACCGGCGGTCGCCTTCAGCGTGTCGGTCAGGCCATAGCTGACCTGGCCATAACCGGCGAAGCTGTTCTGCTTGAGGGTAAAGCGCGAGTCCTGGCCGAGGAACGAGGTGTTGCTGACCGGGCAAGCCGCCGGCGGCGCGCCAAGTTGGGTGGCACCAACGCAGAACGGGAAGGTCGGCAGCAGGAACGAAGGCAGGCCGTTGTTGCCGCCCAGCAGATTCTGCTGGTTGAGCTGCGAGTGGAAGTAATACAGCCCGGCCTGGCCGGTGAGGCGGTTGCCCGAGGGCAGCGCCAGGCGCAGTTCTTCCGAGAACTGGTTATAGTTCTGATGTGCCGAATTGGTGTTGAAGAAGTTGTACTGGGTTTCGTCGGAATCGAACGAGAAGCCCGTTGTCATGTGCTTCCACGCGGCAATGTTGATCAGCTGGACGCCGCTATCGAACGTGTAGCTGATATTGGCCTGCGCACCGCCGGTTTCAGTGTCGCGGAAGTTGGGGGCATCGGCCTGGAAAATACGATTGGTGGTGCCAGACGGCAGGCCCAAGCCCGTATAGGCACTGCCGGTGCCAAGCTCGCGATAGGTGATGTCATAGCGGCCGGTCACGCCGCGCTGGCGGTTGTAATCGCCCAGGATATAGACGCTGAGCGCGGTGTCCGGCTCCCACAGGTACTTGGCGCGCAGGCCCAGGCTGCGCAGGCCCATGTCATTGCGAACCTTGGGATTTACTTCAGGCCAGGTCACCGAATCCTGCCCGCTGTAGATCGCGTTGAGGCGCAGCGCGCTGTTCTCGCTGACCGGCAGGTTCAACGTGGCCCGCCCCTGGATGCCGTGGCCGTTCTTCACCGGGCGGTCGCGGGTGACCAGTTCCAGATCGGCATTGCCTTCCAGCTTGCCGATCTTGGGCTTGGCAGTGGTGATATTGATCAGGCCGGCCGAGGCATTCTTGCCGAACAGCAGCCCCTGCGGCCCGTTGAGAACCTCGACGCGCTCCAGATCGTAGAACGCGTTGGCGGCAAACTCGCCATTGCCCAGCACCACGTCGTCGACCATCTGCGAAACGCTCGATTCCACCGTCGTGGCAAACGTCGCCGTGCCGACACCGCGGATCGAATAGGTGTTGTCCTGCGCCACCTGAAGGCTGGGCGCCAGCTTGGTGACGGCGCTCAGGTCGTTGACGCCGCGCTTCACCAGCGTTTCGGCGGTGACCACCGAAACGCTGAGCGGCACTTTCATCACGTTTTCAGACCGGCGCTGTGCGGTCACGACGATTTCGCCAAGGCCGTCAGAGGCAGCCGGGGCCGCAACCTGGCCCTGCGCAACCGGCGCGGCGTCCTGCGCCGATGCGGCGGCCAGCGGGGCCAATGCAGCGCCGACGAACAGCGCAGTGTGGATGGACGTTCTGATCATGATGGCCTCCCTCTCCATGTCGTGAAGCACCAGAAAGAGACCCAAGGCGCCCTTTCGCCACTGCGGGCGTGCGCGCATTATCGGTCTTTCCTCCGGCGTCCTGCGTTAGGCGATACATTTTTAATCACCGATTAAAGTCGCCAATATTTTCCGTCGGGCGCCATGTCAAGCGGCTTCGCCCGATCGCCGCGCACACGACGCCCGCCAGCTGCCGATGCGTGCAGACCGGCGCGACGCGTCGAGGAGGCGACGGAGATAGGAAATGAAGATCAACCGCCGGGTGTGATGCGCCGGCGATCACGCTGGCTAATGCCGCCAACGCGGCGCGCGCGCCAACGCGACCAGCACAGCGCTGACCCGTGGCTGCTTGCGTTGACCGTCCGCTACCGCGTCAGCGCGAGCGGAAATGATATTCGGCGAGAGTCCTGACGATCTGGCCATTGGCATCGACCAGCGCGATGCCGATTCCATCGACCTCACCCTGGGCGCGCGGCGGCTGCTGCCCGGTCTTGGTCATATAGCTGGCCAACGCGGGATTGGCCTCGTTGGCCAGCAGGGTCAGATGGGGATCGAACTGCATGAACACGTTGGGCGAGCCATAGCGCTGGAACGCGGGCAGCTTGGCCGGATAGTCCTTCATCCAGGCCGGCGGCGCCAGGTCATGGTCGCGCAGCGGTTCGGCCGCCAGGGTCACTTCATCGGCCAGGCGTTGCAGCGCAGGGTTGTGCACCACGCGCAGGAACAGCCAGTTGGTGGGCGTGCGCTCGGTGCCGTCGATTGCCAGGGGCAAGCGCTTGTGGCCGCGCGCCAGCCGCGCGATCGTGGCCTTGAGGCGGGGCAGCGCGCTGGCGGGATATTGGGTCAGATAAAGCGTGGCATGCACCGCCTGCCCGCGCTGACGAAACGTGGTCATGCCCAGTTGCGCCAGATCGGCGCTGGCCTGGTCCACCGCGGCCACGATCGGGCGCGAGGGGATGGCATAGATATCGATGCTGACCTTGTCCGCTGGCGCAGCCAGAGCCGGGCTGGACGCCGCCAAGGCTGCGGATATGCCCCAGAAAAACGCGCGCCGCATCATCGTATCGTCCCTGCACAGGCCTGCATCATTGCCATCGGCGTGGCAGCCGCGCGCCGCACTTGCAACCGCAAATGGGCGCGCTGGCTGCCCCACCTATCCGCAAGGCCCGATCAGGCCATGGTGGCGCGGGCGATCAGCCGGGCCAGGCGCGCCGCAAAGGCGCGCGGGTCGCGCGGCGGCTCGCCATCGACGATGCGCGCTTCGTCCAGCAGCAGTTCGGCAGCGTCGGCGCGCAGCGCGTCGCCTTCCGGCAGAGCAGCGAGCGCCGCGATCTGCGCGTGCGCCGGGTTCACCTCCAGCACCGGCGCCGCGCCGGCCGGAAGCTGCCCGGCGTTGGCCAGCAGCTTTTCCAGCTGGCGATCGAGGCCACTTTCGCTGGCCACCAGGCACACCGCGCTGTCGGTCAACCGGTCAGACGCGCGCACTTCGGAGACCGCATCGCCCAGCGTATCCTTGACGAACGCCAGGAACGCGCCGACCGCATCGCTCGGCTCGACCTGGGGCGCGTCGGCGCCTTCGGGCAAGGGGATGAGGCTGAGATCGGCTGCCCCTTGCGTGACCGACTTGAACGGCTTGCCATCCAGGTCGATCGCCCCGCGCACCCAGAAGCTGTCCACCTGGTCGGGCAGCAGCAGAACTTCCACGCCGCGCGCGCGGAATCCTTCCAGCTGCGGCGAACTGGCGATGCGATCCAGATCGCTGCCGGTGGCGTAATAGATCGCGGTCTGGTTTTCCTTCATCGCCGCGACATAGTCCTGCAGCGAACGCCATTCCCCGCCCGAGGCCGTGGTCTTGAACCGCGCCAGGCGCAGCAGGGCCTCGCGCCGCTCGAAATCCTCGTAGAGCCCTTCCTTGAGCACGGCGCCGAACGTGTCCCACAGCTTGGCATAGGCCGCCCGATCGTCCTTGGCGGTCTTTTCCAGTTCGCCCAGCACCTTGCCGGTCAGACCCTTCTGGATCGCGGCGAGGATCGGGCTGTCCTGGATCATCTCGCGCGACATGTTGAGCGGCAGATCGGCGGAGTCGACCAGGCCGCGCACGAAGCGCAGGTAACGGGGCAGCAGTTCTGCCTCGTCGGTGATGAACACGCGACGGACATAGAGCTTCATCCGTCCCTTGCGATCGGGATCGAACAGGTCGAACGGACGGGTTTCGGGCACGAAGGCGAGCACGGAATATTCGTGCCGCCCTTCTGCACGGTAATGCAGGGTCAGCGCCGGATCGTCCCACTGCCCGGCCACGCTGCGGTAGAAATCCTTGTATTCCTCGGGCGTGATCGCGCTCTTCGGCTTGGTCCACAGCGCGGTGCCATCGGCCACCTGGGTGCCTTCGGCATCCGGCTTGTCCTTGACCGTGATCGGCACCGGCACATGGCCCGATTGCGCGCGCACCATCTGCTCGATACGCGGCGCTTGCGCATAGTCGGCGGCGTCTTCCAGCAGGTGCAGCACGATGCGCGTGCCGCGCGCCGGTGCATCCTGCGCCGCAACCGCGCCGATGGTATAAGTGCCCAGGCCATCGGAAGACCACATCGCCGCGCCATCCTGCCCGGCCCGGCGCGAAATCACGTCAACCTTGGCCGCGACCATGAATGCGGAATAGAACCCAACGCCGAACTGGCCGATCAGCTGGGTATCTTCCCCGCCCTGCGCCGCCGCAATGCGATCCATGAACGCCTTGGTGCCCGAGCGCGCGATCGTGCCAAGCGTTTCGGCCATGTCGGCTGCGGTCATGCCGATGCCGTTGTCCTCGATCGTCAGGCGGCGCGCATCGGCATCGACAGTGATGGTGATGCGCGGGGCCGGATCGTCACCCAGCAGATCGGGCTGGGCAATCGCTTCATAGCGCAGCTTCTCGCAGGCATCGGCCGCGTTCGAAATCAGCTCGCGCAGGAAGACATCCTTGTCCGAATAGACGGAGTGGACCATCATGTGCAGCAGCTTGGCCACATCCGCCTCGAAGGCGTGGGTCTGCGGGCTGGCGGCGGTATCGTCCAGAACGTCGGCGGTCATCGGTGGGCTCGGCTCCCTCTGTTTGGCAAGACAATGCAATAGGTGTCTTAGGTGTGCGCCCGCCAAGCCGAGTTCAAGCCCGGAAAATATGGCGCCCTGCCCGATATTCATCGTGCCACGGCGATTAGATTGCGATATGAAACCCAAGCATACGTGCTTTGCGAAGAATGGGCTGCCTTTCATGATCGAATTGACCGTCAACGGCCAGAAGCGTCAGATCGACGCTGATGGCGATACCCCCCTGCTGTGGGTGCTGCGCGACGACCTGGGGATGACCGGGACGAAATACGGCTGCGGCATCGCCCAGTGCGGCGCCTGCTCGGTCATGATCGACGGCACCGTGACGCGCAGCTGCGTGACGCCGGTGGAATCGGTCGCCAGCGCACAGATCACCACGATCGAGGCGGTCGAGGCCGATCCGGTGGGCGCCCGCGTGGTGGAAGCCTGGGTCAAGCACCAGGTGCCGCAGTGCGGCTATTGCCAATCGGGCCAGGTCATGGCGGCCACCTCGCTGCTCAAGCAGAAGGCCAAGCCCAGCGATGCCGATGTCGAGGCGGCAATGACCAACCTGTGCCGCTGCGGCACCTACAACGCGATCAAGGCGGCGGTGCGCGATGTCGCTGGCCTGGCTGCCACGCAGGAGCACGGCGCATGACCGAATGGACCCCGCTTGATCCCGCGCTGGCCAAGGTGCTGCCCACCGGCGAACCGGTGAATGTGTCGCGCCGTGGCTTCCTCGGCGGCGCCAGCGCCGGCGCCCTGGTGATCGGCTTTGGCCTGCCGGTGGGCGCAGCCCGCGCGCAGGCAGCCGGCGCTGCCCCGGCGGTGGTGCCCGGCACCCGCGTGCCGGCATTCCTGGCGATCAACCCCGATGGCACGATCCGCCTGCAAAGCCCCTTCGCCGAAGGCGGCCAGGGGGTGTGGACCGCCATGGCCCAGATCGTGGGCGAAGAACTCGATGCCGATCCCGCCACCTTCGTGGTGGAAAACGCGCCCACCGGGCCGGATTACCAGGTCATCAATGGCAAGATGCGGATCACCGGCGGATCGATGTCGGTGCGCAGCAGCTACGACACCATGCGCCGCCTTGGCGCATCGGCCCGCGCCATGTTGATCCAGGCCGCCGCGCAACGCCTGTCGGTGCCGGCCAGCGCGCTCAGCACCCAGCCCGGTCGCGTCGTGCACCAGGCCTCGGGCCGCAGCCTGAGCTATGCCGAACTGGCACCCCATGCGCTAGACCTGCCGGCGCCGACCACGCCGCCCGCGCTCAAGGACCCCAAGGATTTCCGCTGGATCGGCAAGCCGCAGGCCCGACTCGACGTGCGCGCCAAATCGACCGGCAAGGCGCAGTTCGCCATCGACAGCAAGGTCGACGGCATGCTCCACGCCGCCGTCCAGCATGCCCCGCGCCTGGGCATGACCGTGGGCGAGATCCGCAACGAGGCTGCGGTCAAGGCGATGAAGGGCGTGCATTCGGTGCATGTCCTCGATGGCGCGGTCGCCGTTGTCGCGCTGCGTTTCTGGCACGCCCGCCGCGCGGTGGAAGCCGCCCAGGTCGATTGGGTTGAGCCCACCGGGGCCAGCTATCGCCCAATGCCGGCCACCTTCTCCACGGCAGACCACGCCGCCCACCTCGCTACGGTGCAGGGCACGCAAGAAGTGGCCGAAACCGCCGGCGATGTTGCCAAAGCCTTTGCCGAGGCCGGCGCCAAGGGCACGCTCAGCGCCACCTATCACAGCCAATACCTGAACCATGCCCAGCTTGAGCCGCCCTCGGCCCTGGCGCGGTTCAACGCCGATGGCACGCTCGACATGTGGTTCCCCAACCAGGCGCCCGACATGTTCCTGGCCGAAGTGGCCAAGGTATCCGGGCTGCCGCCGGAAAAAATCCGCATCCACTCGCCCCTGCTCGGCGGGTTCTTTGGCCGCCACTTCCTCTATCCCAAGGGCAATCCCTATCCCCAGGCGATCGAACTGGCCAAGCGGGTCAACGCCCCGGTCAAGCTGATCTGGACGCGCGAAGAGGAATTCCTGCGCGATCCGCTGCGGCCGATGGCCGCCGTGCGGTTTCACGGCGCGGTCGATGCCAATGGCATGCCCCTGGCTGTCGAGGCGGTGAGCGCCACCGAAGGCCCGAGGGAGGGCATTGCCGACAAGCGCAGCGGAGAAATCGATCCCACCGCGCTCGAAGGGCTGGCGGGCAAGAGCTACGCCCTGCCCAACAAGCGCATTGCCCAGATCTTCGTCAAAAGCCCCACCACCGTGGCCTATTGGCGGTCGGTCGGCAATTCGATGAATGACTTCTTCTATGAAGCCTTCCTCGATGAACTGGCCGACAAGGGCGGGCAGGATCCCTATGCCGTGCGCTTGCACCTGCTCTCGGGCAACGCCCGCTTGACCACCCTGCTCAAGGCGGTGGTCGATCTTTCCGGCGGCTGGAAGCGCGGCCCGTTCACCGCGCCCGATGGCACCACCCGCGCCCGCGGCATGGCCATGGCCTCGCCCTTCGGCACGCAGACGGCGGCCATTGCCGAAGTCTCGATCGCCGATGGCCAGGTCAAGGTGCACGATGTGTGGCAGGCGATCGATCCGGGCAGCATCGTCAACCCCGCCATCATCACCGCGCAGGTCAATTCCGCCGTGGCGCTCGGCCTGTCGCAAGCCCTGATCGAGGAAGCCGCCTACAAGAACGGCGAACGCGTCGCCCGCAATTTCGATGGCTATCCTATCCTCACCCCCGATCGCATGCCGCGCGTGCACGTGCGCATTGTCGAAAGCGGGGAGAAGATGGGCGGCATCGGCGAACCCGGCCTGCCCGCGGTGCCACCGGCGGTGGCCAATGCCGTGTCGCGCCTGCGCGGCCAGCGCGTGCGCACCCTGCCCATCGGCACGTTGAGCTGAGCCAGGCGCGCCTGATCCTCAGCCAAAACGGGAAAGATCGAACGGCGCCAGCGACACAGCTGGCGCCGTTTTGTCGATCAGCGCCGTGATCAGGTGCGCGGTGGCCGGCGCCAGCGTCAGCCCCAGGTGCTGGTGGCCAAAGGCATAAAACAGATTGGCCGCGCGCGCTGAACGGCCGATCGCCGGCAGGTAATCGGGCAGCGTCGGCCGGCAGCCCATCCAGCGCCGGAACGGCCCGGCCATCGGCAGGCCGAGTTCCGCCACATGACGCTCCAGCCTTTCCCACTTGCGCGGATCGGCCGGGGCATCGGGGTCGCCCAGTTCGACAAAGCTCGCCGCCTGCACGCTGTCGCGATACCGCGTGACGATCATCGCGCGCTGTTCGAACACCACCGGCGGCAGATCGGCCGGCCAAGCGCGCGCGTCGGCGCGGATGTGATAGCCGCGCTCGGCAATCATCGGCACCGCGTGGCCCAAGCCTTGCAAGATGGGCGCGGCACGCACGCCAGCGCAAACCAGCACGGTGTCAGCCCCCAGCCCCGGTATGTCTGCCCGACCATGCGCGATCGTCACTTGCGCGCGCTCGGCGTGCAGGCGTCCGCCGCGCGCCACAAAGGCATGGCGCAGCGCCTGGCGCAGCGCATCGAGATCGGCAATCTGCGCCGTACCGGCAAAGCGCACAGCGCCCGCCACCGGCTGCCCACACAGGGCGGAAAGGCGCGCGACATCCTCGTAGGTGGCTCGCGCCACCCTTGCCGTGCCAGTCTGGGCCGCCTGCCATGCGGCACGGCCGGCAGCGGCAGCGTGGGCATCATGCCAGGCGACAAGATGCCCTTCTTCGCGCAGCAGGTCCGGGGCGCCAAGGCGCGCCACCAGGTCACGCCAGGCCGGCAGGGCCTGCGCCATCAGCGGCGCCATGGCCGCGCAGCCGGCATGAAAGCGCGCCGAGCGCGCCGCTGCCATCAGCCGCAGGCCGAACGGCAGCCATCGCCCGATGGCGCCCGGCGGAAAGGCCAGCGGCCCGCCCCGGGAAAACAGCCGGCCGGGCAAGGCGCGGATGGTGACAGGCGACGCAAGTGGCTCGACCTGTTCGGTCGCGATATGCCCGGCGTTGCCCCACGATGCGGCTTGGCCCAGGCGATCGTTATCGATGATGGTGACGCTGTGCCCGGCCTCGACCAGCGCGATCCCCGCACAGAGGCCGACCACGCCGCCACCGACAATTCCGATCGCTGCCACGACGACGCCACTCCCCCTTGCGCGCATCCCGCGCCAGGCACATTCACTCAGGTAACCTGGAAACCAGCCCAGAACGGATCATCGCGGTCAATCCAGATCGTATTGAAGCCCGTCGCCACGGCCGATCCCTCGATCGAGGGGATGATCGCGGGCTGATCGCCCAATGTCACTGCCTGCTCCACCCGGCCGGTAAAACGCGAACAGATATAGCTTTCGTGCACGAAAGTGTCACCCACGCCCAGCTTGCCCTGCCCCGCCAGGTGCGCCAGGCGCGCCGAGGTGCCGGTGCCGCAGGGGCTGCGGTCGATCGCCTTGTCGCCATAGAACACGGCATTGCGCCCATCGGCGCCGTCATGCTTGGGCTGGTCGGTCCACAACACGTGGCTGACACCGCGAATGGTGGGATCGAGCGGATGCACCGGCTCGAACTGCGCGCGCACGGCCTCGCGCACGCGTTGCGACAGCGCCACGATCCGCGCCGCGCCCAGGTCGTCCAGGCCGGTATAGGCGCCCTGCGGCTCGACAATGGCGTAATAGTTGCCGCCATAGGCCACATCGACCGATAGCGCGCCGATATCCTCCACCTCCACGGCAATGCCCCGCGCCGCCACATAGGATGGCACATTGGTGATCCGCACCGACGTGACCTTGGCGCCTTGTGTCTGGTAGGCGATCTCGATCGTGCCGGCTGGCACTTCCACCTTGAGGCGGCCGGGCACTGCCGGCTGGATCAGGCCATGTTCCAGTCCGAACGTGATGATGCCGATCGTGCCATGGCCGCACATCGGCAGGCATCCGCTGGTTTCGATGAACAGGATACCGATATCGTTGGCCGGATCGACCGGCGGATAGAGAAACCCGCCCGACATCATGTCATGCCCGCGCGGTTCAAAGCACAGCCCGGTACGGACCCAGTCGAACCGGGCGAGGAAATCCTGCCGCCGTTCCGACATGGACGCGCCTTTGAGCAACGGCGCCCCGCCCGCCACCAGGCGCACGGGATTGCCGGCCGTGTGCCCATCGATGCAAAAGAACGTGTGGCGCATCGTCGCCCGCTCAGGCCAGCACGGGTTCGGCGCGCGTCGGGGTCAGATCGGGCCGGGTGGCGGCCGCCTTTTCGACCATGGCGATCACTTCGGCGCGGCGTGCACCCTCGAGCACATAGCGCGGCGGCAGCACCCGTTCCGAACCACGGCCCATCACCTGCTCGGCCAGCTTGATCGACTGGACCAGGTCATGTTCGGCATCGAGATGCAGCAACGGCATGAACCAGCGATAGATTTCCAAGGCCTTGGCATGGTCGCCACGCTGAAAGGCATTGACCAGTTCGACCGATTCCTTGGGAAAGGCATTGGTCAGGCCAGAAACCCAGCCCTGCGCGCCCAGGAACAGGCCTTCCAGCGCCACGTCGTCCAAGCCAGCAAACAGCACGTAGCGATCGCCGAAGGCATTGCGAAAATCGGTGAACCGACGGGTATCGGGCGCCGATTCCTTCACCGCCACGATGTTGTCCACCTCGACCAGGGCCGCCAGAACGTCCTTGTCGATCACGGTGCGATAGGCCGGGGGGTTGTTGTAGAGCATGATCGGCAGATCCATGCTTTGCGCAACGCCCCGGAAATGGGCGACCAGTTCGTGCGGCTTGGGCACATAGACCATCGGCGGCAGCAGCATCACGCCATCCGCCCCAGCCTTCTGCGCAGCCCGCGCATAGCGCACGGCGCGGCGGGTGTCGTATTCCGAACAGCCGGTGATCACCGGCACGCGGCCATCGACCACTTCCACGATGGCGGAAAGAACCTGGACCTTCTCGTCGAATTCGAGAGAGTTGTTTTCCCCCACGGTGCCCAGCGCGATCACCCCGGTAACCCCGTCGCGGATCAGGTCGTCCACCACGCGCTGGGTGTCGGCCAAATCGATCGACAGGTCTTCGCGAACCTGCGTGGTGACTGCCGGGAACACGCCCTTCCAACCGATTGCCATCTATCGTCGTCCTGATCCTGCTTAGCTACCAGATCGTATACGATATCATGGAGTGGTCGGCAATCGGTAAGCGGTGTTCTCAGCCCACGTCGGTCCATGGCATGAGTTGGCCGACGCTGTTTGCGGGATGGCCGTTGGCCAGCTTGGTGAGGGTTTTGGTCAGCCAGGTGTGAGGATTTATGCCGGAGAGCTTGCAGTTCTCGATGAGCGTGGCGATGACGGCCCAATTGTCGCCGCCCTCATCGGAGCCGGCGAACAGGGCGTTCTTGCGATTGAGGGCCAGGGGCCTGATGCTGCGTTCCACAGAGTTGCTGTCGAGGTCGATACGGCCGTCGTCGAGAAAGCGGGACAAGCCCTCCCAACGGGTGAGCGCATAGCGGATTGCCTCGCCGAGCTTGGCCTTGGCGCTGACCTGGCAGGCGCGGGCCTCGAGGTGTCGGTGTAGATCGTCGATGATGACGCGACTGCGCTCGTTGCGAACGTCTCGGCGCTGGTGGGCCGATTGGCCGCGCACTTCCTTCTCAACGAGATAGAGCAGGGTGATGCGGCGCAGCACTTCGGTCGCGACCGGGGACGTGTCGGCCAGTTCGAAGAATTTGCGTCTCACGTGTGCCCAGCAGAACGCCAGGCTCACCTGTTGGCGACGCTTGGCGAGTGCGGCATAACCGCCATAGCCATCGACCTGCAGGATGCCGGCGAAGTCGCCAAGATGGGCTTCGGCTCGCTCGCTTTTGCGGTCGGCGGCATAGACATAGGCGACCATTGGCGGATCGCCGCCGCCCCATGGCCGATCGTCGCGGGCATAGGTCCATAGCTGGCCGGTCTTGGTCCGACCGCGCCCGGGATCGAGCACCGGTGCTGTCGATTCGTCGGCAAACAGCCGCTCGGATCGTCGCAGTCGTTCGAGGGTATGATCGCGTAAAGGTCGCAGATACCAGGCGGCCCTCCCGACCCAGTCGGCCAGGGTCGAGCGATCGAGATCTATGCCCTGCCGGGCGTAGATCTGCGCCTGGCGGTACAATGGCAGGTGATCGGCGTACTTGGCGACCAGCACTTGCGCGATCAGGGCTTCGGTGGGGATACCGCCTTCGACGATCCGGGCCGGCGCCAGAGCCTGCACGACCGCGCCCTCGCATGAGCGGCAACCATAACGCGGCCGGCGCGTAACCAGCACGCGGAACGTGGTCGGCACGACGTCCAGGCGTTCGGACACGTCCTCGCCGATCTGGTGGAGTGTGCCGCCGCAGCATGGGCATGGCCGGATGCCATCGACGCTCTCGACATCCACGATCTGCTCGATCCGTTCGAGATGCGCGGGCAGCGAACCCCGGTTGGTCTTGCGCGGCCGGTCGGACCCGGCATGTCCTGCCGCGGCCTCGCGCGCGGCACGGGCCTGGCCGAGCGCTGTCTCGACATCTTCGAGGCCCAGTTGCAATTGGTCGGGATCGAGCTGTTCGGAACGAGCGCCATAACGATGCCGCATGAAGGCATCGATGATCGACTGCAGGCGCTCGATCTCGGCATCGGCTTCGCCTTTGGCGGCGGCTATCTCGGCCAGCTTGCGGGACTGCTCGATGACCAGTGCGCGCAGCGCGTCCATGTCTTCGGGCAGATCCGTTTCCATCAACATGGGGATAGTGAATCAGCCAGGCAAAGTCCCGTCAACCGGCGATTTTCGGGGCGATCGGGCGGCGCCCGCCATGCACCCGGCGCCAGTCCAGCCCTTCTAGCAAAGCACCAAGCTGTGCTGCTGTCAGGCGCATGACGCCGTCCTGGATCCCGGGCCACTTGAAACCGCCTTGTTCGAGTTTCTTCGCCATCAGGCACAGGCCTGTGCCGTCCCACCAGACCAGCTTGACCCGATCGGAGCGCTTGGCCCGGAACACATAGATCACGCCGGAATAGGCATCCCCGCCATATTCGGCACCGACCAGCGCGGCCAAAGCGTCCGGTCCTTTGCGGAGACCGGGCGCGTGGCGACCATCACCCGCGCGCCGGCGCCAGGTCCGATCATCGCGCCCCCTTGAGCGCTTCGATCACGGCCGCGATCATCCCGGCATCGGCACCACGCGCGATCTTCACCGCAACGCCATCGATCTCCAGTTCCATGGCCGCCGCTGGCGGGCGTCGTCGCCGCTTGACCTTGCGTACCGGCGCGGGCGCAACCGTGGGGGCCGGCGGAGCGCTCGGCTCGATGACGGCCGGTACGAACGCGACAGCGACCGGCGCTGCTACCGGCGGCGCCAATCCCTGATCCACCAGTTGTTGGTGCAGGCTTTTACGCCAGGCATAGATTTGTGAAGGATCAAGTCCATGCCGGCGAGCAACGGCACTGACACCTTCACCGCCCGAATAGCACTCGGCAACAATCGACGCCTTCACCTCTGGTGGCCACTCGCGCCGCTTGCCCGCGCCCGTGAATACCTCGAACCGCTGCGCTCCCTTGCTCACAGGATCGTCACCCGAGATTATCATAGTAGCAGCGCACTCCAGCCCGATTAGGGCGCGAAGACTCGGCGCTGCGCTTCATGCACGCAAGGTGGGGCCGCGACCCCGCTTACTCTGCACTGGCGTGTCTTGCGCGGGCATCAGCCGGGCTGCGTGAGCTGAACGCAGGAAGGCCCCGTGCCTTGTTTGGCCGGGGCTGTTGTGTGTTAGGCTGTGTTGAGAGATGGTTGCGGGGGCAGGATCTGGGTAGCAATTCAGAACCACTTAAACAATTAAATTTATTTGTAATTTTTATAGACAGTTTAGTGACACCCCTAATTGTACCCCCAATATTCCTTAGATCGATGTGACGCTCGAGATTCACGACGAACTGCTTGCGGTTGACAGTAAAAACAGGGCACCTCCGTTTCGCAGCGGCTTGATGCGATGCAGCAGTCGACGATATCAACGGGGTAGCAAAACCAATGGCGCCGGGCAGGCTCTTGGCTACTTGCTCCTATTACGGGTCAGTTTTCGTCGATGACCGCCTTGTTGCGCTCTGCCTCATCGGCAGTGGTGCGGCGACGACTGGCTGACTGCTCTACCCTGGTGTGGTTTTCAGCAGACGAACCGGTTTCGATTCGCGCCCCACACAAAAGACGACCGGTCAGCCGGTTGCGGCCACCTCCTTGACGAGCGACGGTGGTCGATCCCCTTACTAGCGCCACCCGAGGAGTTTCGACCCACGCCCCCGCGCAGGGGGCGACATGAAGGCCCTGCCCGGGCGCTGGCCTATGCGCAGTTTCGACCCACGCCCCCGCGCAGGGGGCGACGTGACGGTCAAGGTCGTCCCGCTGATCGAGCCTGTGTTTCGACCCACGCCCCCGCGCAGGGGGCGACGGCGCGCAGGCTGAGAAGGCTGCGCTGCCACTGCTCGTTTCGACCCACGCCCCCGCGCAGGGGGCGACCAGCCGGTCGGGATCGATCACCTCGACACAGGTCTGGTTTCGACCCACGCCCCCGCGCAGGGGGCGACGGCATCAGCCGGTTCGTTGCCGGCATCAAGCGCATGTTTCGACCCACGCCCCCGCGCAGGGGGCGACGCGAAATTGGCATGCAGGCGTTGATACTCCCGCGCGTTTCGACCCACGCCCCCGCGCAGGGGGCGACATTATGGCCGGCAAATTCGCTACGGTCTTGCAAATGTTTCGACCCACGCCCCCGCGCAGGGGGCGACTGATGATCGCCTGCGCAACCACGTCGAGGCGCTGGTTTCGACCCACGCCCCCGCGCAGGGGGCGACGTAGTCCTTGAGCACGACGAGACGCCGTTGCGGGTTTCGACCCACGCCCCCGCGCAGGGGGCGACGAGGCTCGCCAGGGCATTGTCGGTAGGGGGCGACACTTGCGGATGGTAAGCCCGCGATCGGGCGCGGTGTTTCGACCCACGCCCCCGCGCAGGGGGCGACCGCAGAACACTTCGGCCAGGCCACGCAGGATGTGGTTTCGACCCACGCCCCCGCGCAGGGGGCGACTGGGCTTGACGCCCTCGGGCTCAGCATCAGGCAGTTTCGACCCACGCCCCCGCGCAGGGGGCGACGCATCAGCGCACGTTTGGCGCGCGCCAGTCGCTCGTTTCGACCCACGCCCCCGCGCAGGGGGCGACCGGTCATGCTGCCTCGTTGGGCGTTTGAGGTGTGAGTTTCGACCCACGCCCCCGCGCAGGGGGCGACCCGAACCGGTGGAGGCCTAAATGCTCCACATCCCGTTTCGACCCACGCCCCCGCGCAGGGGGCGACGACTGAGCCCGAACGCTCGCCTGCATTGGGCGCAGTTTCGACCCACGCCCCCGCGCAGGGGGCGACACGACGATCAAGTGTGCAACTTCTCCGTTGCCGTTGTTTCGACCCACGCCCCCGCGCAGGGGGCGACACTTTGGCACGCGGCAGCGGACGAACCCATTTCTGTTTCGACCCACGCCCCCGCGCAGGGGGCGACAGCCACTCAGGCCGCGCGCACAACGCTGGCTGACGTTTCGACCCACGCCCCCGCGCAGGGGGCGACGTATCGTTCGGACCCGCATAACCCCGGATAGTAAGTTTCGACCCACGCCCCCGCGCAGGGGGCGACCTCCCCACCATTTCAAACGCCGCCACAAATTGCGTGTTTCGACCCACGCCCCCGCGCAGGGGGCGACCGGACGTGATACAAGGCGCCGTGCAATCGGATCAGTTTCGACCCACGCCCCCGCGCAGGGGGCGACCTTGCCAACTTTTCAGCAACCAGTTGAGTTGCAGTTTCGACCCACGCCCCCGCGCAGGGGGCGACGCCCTCACCCAATTATGCCGATCGTCGAAAATGGTTTCGACCCACGCCCCCGCGCAGGGGGCGACTGCGTGAGGGGATCAACCACGCCCGTGTTGAGCGTGTTTCGACCCACGCCCCCGCGCAGGGGGCGACCAATTGATGCTGCGGTTCGCGGCGTCTTGTCCGAAGTTTCGACCCACGCCCCCGCGCAGGGGGCGACGATTGATTTCGAGATCGTTCAGCCCCTGGCCACGTTTCGACCCACGCCCCCGCGCAGGGGGCGACACTTCCCCCAGCAGTGAGCGCTGCAACTCAATTTGTTTCGACCCACGCCCCCGCGCAGGGGGCGACGCCGGGCGCGGGGCGCGGCGGCAATCATGTGGCGGTTTCGACCCACGCCCCCGCGCAGGGGGCGACCCGGTAATCGTCAAGTCTTCCACCTGCACGCGGTAGTTTCGACCCACGCCCCCGCGCAGGGGGCGACTTGTTCTCGCTCCACTTGCGCAGCCTTTCGGGCGCGTTTCGACCCACGCCCCCGCGCAGGGGGCGACGATCCTGCTGGGCTGGGGGCTTTACGATGTACGAGTTTCGACCCACGCCCCCGCGCAGGGGGCGACCTCGCGCGGCGGCAGCGTCCACGATCCCGGACACGTTTCGACCCACGCCCCCGCGCAGGGGGCGACGCGGGTCGAACATATAGTTGGGCAACGCCTTGAAGTTTCGACCCACGCCCCCGCGCAGGGGGCGACACGACGACGACTATAGCGCGGTGATTGACGAGGTGTTTCGACCCACGCCCCCGCGCAGGGGGCGACACGAAGATGCCGACGGGGCGATTGCCATGCTCTATGTTTCGACCCACGCCCCCGCGCAGGGGGCGACGGGCCGTCTGGTGCGCGGCATGTCGCCAGGTCGCGGTTTCGACCCACGCCCCCGCGCAGGGGGCGACCGTCATGGTGGTGGTTTCGGGCGCTTCGTAATCGTTTCGACCCACGCCCCCGCGCAGGGGGCGACTCACCTGGGCAGACAACGGCAGCGTGTAGAACGGGTTTCGACCCACGCCCCCGCGCAGGGGGCGACCGTGCAGGTCGGCTATGTCGGCACCCAGTTCACCGTTTCGACCCACGCCCCCGCGCAGGGGGCGACGAGGGCGCCCACTTGCTGCACGCCGGATCCAGCGGGTTTCGACCCACGCCCCCGCGCAGGGGGCGACAAGTCGTAGCGTGGGAACGGCCAGCACGGCGTGACGTTTCGACCCACGCCCCCGCGCAGGGGGCGACTTACCCCGACTATTCCCACCTTTTTCCTGCACAGGTTTCGACCCACGCCCCCGCGCAGGGGGCGACATGGCGTCCCTCACACAGGCCTACGCGGAGCGGGAGTTTCGACCCACGCCCCCGCGCAGGGGGCGACTGCCTTCGTGGCATTCCTGATCGCCAACCCGACGATGTTTCGACCCACGCCCCCGCGCAGGGGGCGACAGCAGGGGGTCGGGGGTGCGGGTGTGAGCAACAGGTTTCGACCCACGCCCCCGCGCAGGGGGCGACCGCCCCGATCTGTGGCAGCGCATTGACGACGCGCTGTTTCGACCCACGCCCCCGCGCAGGGGGCGACCCGCGCAGACCAGGCCCGCGCAACACCACGCCGTGTTTCGACCCACGCCCCCGCGCAGGGGGCGACCGCCATCGCGCCGTATCCCTGCAATCACTGCGCGTGTTTCGACCCACGCCCCCGCGCAGGGGGCGACGCGCCGGCCGCCCCGCGATCACGCAGGACGCCAAGTTTCGACCCACGCCCCCGCGCAGGGGGCGACGGCGTCAGGCCAGACGTGATCGCGACGGTCTTGCCGTTTCGACCCACGCCCCCGCGCAGGGGGCGACTTTATCGAGACGTTGTTGTCCTCGTCGATTTCGATGTTTCGACCCACGCCCCCGCGCAGGGGGCGACTGAGCGCATCGTGGCCGACGCCCAAGCCAATGAAGTTTCGACCCACGCCCCCGCGCAGGGGGCGACGCTGCTCGAAATTCTCCACGCGCTGGGTAATCGCAGTTTCGACCCACGCCCCCGCGCAGGGGGCGACTCCAGGGTGATGACCGGATCGGCCCGCTTCTCCCAGTTTCGACCCACGCCCCCGCGCAGGGGGCGACACTCGATCACATCGCCGCGCATGCGCTGATCGTCGTTTCGACCCACGCCCCCGCGCAGGGGGCGACTCGAGAGGATGCCGCTAAACCGCATATTGTTCTTGTTTCGACCCACGCCCCCGCGCAGGGGGCGACGATGACGGCCAAACGCCGCCTTGTCCCTTTATCCGTTTCGACCCACGCCCCCGCGCAGGGGGCGACTGCCGCTTGCCGAAACGCAGCCCCATCAAAAGTGGTTTCGACCCACGCCCCCGCGCAGGGGGCGACAAGGTGACGCGCGCAGAACCTTTTGCCTCGCAAGTGTTTCGACCCACGCCCCCGCGCAGGGGGCGACGGCCACGTCGCCCAGCCAGCGGTCGGGCTGAAAGCTGTTTCGACCCACGCCCCCGCGCAGGGGGCGACAAAACGATAGGCCTGGTCTCCCCCAGTTATGTCGTGTTTCGACCCACGCCCCCGCGCAGGGGGCGACTGGCATCGTTTGGGCAATAGGCGCATTTGCCCTCGTTTCGACCCACGCCCCCGCGCAGGGGGCGACACCTTGGCCTCGATTCCGATGCTGCCCGACACCAGGTTTCGACCCACGCCCCCGCGCAGGGGGCGACGGGGTGGGGAAGGTTGCCCCAGCTCCCCCGCAACGTTTCGACCCACGCCCCCGCGCAGGGGGCGACCTCGCGCGGCGGCAGCGTCCACGATCCCGGACACGTTTCGACCCACGCCCCCGCGCAGGGGGCGACGGGGGTCGAACATATAGTTGGGCAACGCCTTGAAGTTTCGACCCACGCCCCCGCGCAGGGGGCGACACGACGACGACTATAGCGCGGTGATTGACGAGGTGTTTCGACCCACGCCCCCGCGCAGGGGGCGACACGAAGATGCCGACGGGGCGATTGCCATGCTCTATGTTTCGACCCACGCCCCCGCGCAGGGGGCGACGGGCCGTCTGGTGCGCGGCATGTCGCCAGGTCGCGGTTTCGACCCACGCCCCCGCGCAGGGGGCGACCGTCATGGTGGTGGTTTCGGGCGCTTCGTAATCGTTTCGACCCACGCCCCCGCGCAGGGGGCGACTCACCTGGGCAGACAACGGCAGCGTGTAGAACGGGTTTCGACCCACGCCCCCGCGCAGGGGGCGACCGTGCAGGTCGGCTATGTCGGCACCCAGTTCACCGTTTCGACCCACGCCCCCGCGCAGGGGGCGACGAGGCCGCCCACTTTCTGCACCCCGGATCCAGCCGGTTTCGACCCACGCCCCCGCGCAGGGGGCGACAAGTCGTAGCGTGGGAACGGCCAGCACGGCGTGACGTTTCGACCCACGCCCCCGCGCAGGGGGCGACACGCCCGCGACCTCTTCGGTGGCGGGCGGGTTGAGGTTTCGACCCACGCCCCCGCGCAGGGGGCGACGCCATGGGTGACTGGATCCACCGCCTGTGCGCCGTTTCGACCCACGCCCCCGCGCAGGGGGCGACTACCTGTCCGGTTTGCGGCGAGCGCCACATAGACGTTTCGACCCACGCCCCCGCGCAGGGGGCGACGGGGTGCAAGGCAAGGTTGTTAGGGTCAGGGGCTGTTTCGACCCACGCCCCCGCGCAGGGGGCGACCCACACGCCTGATTATGGCCCGTCTCACTGATGATGTTTCGACCCACGCCCCCGCGCAGGGGGCGACGACACAGCGCCGACGACGACGCCCAGGCCAGCAGGGTTTCGACCCACGCCCCCGCGCAGGGGGCGACCGCGCTTGGCGGCGTTCTGGCGGCGCTGGAGCCACGTTTCGACCCACGCCCCCGCGCAGGGGGCGACGGCTCGACTCCCACTCGCTGGCCGAGATCGTGGTGTTTCGACCCACGCCCCCGCGCAGGGGGCGACTGGGTTTGCGTTACACGATGACAAAGAACAGGAAAATGCCCGTGTTCCGCGAACCACTCGACCGCAGGAGCGTCGAAACAGCCTGCTACTGGCGGAAACCGGGCGCATTCCTATATTTCATGCAGTTACGCTTCCGCGAACATGCCAGTGTTTTGCGGGCAGCTAGAGGTTCGCGCCGATGCCCAAGCTTGTCCCGTCCGCCTTTCAAAACAGCAGCGGCCCATCCAGGTCGAGTGCTGGCTTGGCGCCGATATGTTCCACCCGGCGCTTGCCAGCCGCGCCGAGTTGGTAGAAGCGCAGGCTGTCTTTTTCCGGCGCGATTTCGCGGGCCAGCGCCGCTTTCAGACCAGCCCATTGCGCCGGGTTCACTTCGCATTCGAACACCGAATTCTGCACCCGCTGGCCAAAATCCTGGCATGCCTTGGCAACGCGGCGCAAGCGGCGCTTGCCGGCCGTGTCTTGGGTATTCACGTCATAGGTGATCAAAACCAGCATCGCCTATTTCCAGATGAAGGGCGGATAGCCATCCAGATCGCCGCGTAAGTGGCGGGCCAGCAATTGCGCCTGGACATGCGCGATCAGCCCGATCGACACGGCTTCGCCCAGGAAGGGGTGGCGCAATTCTTCCTTCTTGCGTTCCTGCCAGGCGACCAGCACGGCCTTGCGCGCATCGTCCGTCATGCGCACCGCGCCGCTTTCCTCCACGATGAAATCGCGCGGGGCGAGCTGGCGGCGATTGATCAGGCTGAGCGCCAGGCGATCGGCCAGAACCGGGCGTATCTCTTCCATCAGGTCGAGCGCCAGGCTGGCCCGCCCCGGACGATCGGCATGGAGCAGGCCGACTTGCGGATCGAGCCCCACGCCTTCCAGCGCCGATCGGCAATCGTGCCCCAGCATTGCGTAGAGGAACGAGAGCAAGGCATTGACCCGGTCAAGTGGTGGCCGGCGCGAACGGCCGGTGAAGGCAAAGGCCGGATCGTCGTGGCGGATCAGATGCGGCAGGGCGGCGAAATAGATTCGCGCGCAATCCCCTTCCACCCCACGCAATTCGGCCACGTCGGCCGCCGCCAGCGTGCGCCGAGCGGCGTGGGACAGTTGCAGGGCAGCGGCCTGAAGCGCGTCCCTGGCCGGTGCCGAAGCCGTTGTCCCATGGTCGCGCAGGGCCCGCATGATCACGGTGCGCTGGTTGGCGGCCTTGCCCGCCACGATCCCTCGCACCACCGGCAAGGCACGCGCCGGATCATCCGCGATCCGGTATTGCGCCCGCCGCAGCAGGACGTTGCCGCTGCGCTGCCCCTCCACCCGCGCCAGGAAACGCCCGTTGGGCTGAAGAAACGACAGCGCGATGCCCTTTTCCGCGCAAGCCGCCATGGCGCCGGGCGAAACCCCGGCGCGGTTGAAGCACACCAGCCCTTCCACCATGTGCAGCGGCACGCGGCCCTTCTCTGCCCCGTCGATCTCGATCACGAGATTCTCGCGGTCCTTGCGCAGCCAGGCATCCTCGCTGGTGACATAGATCGTGTTGAGCAGCCGTCGCATGGTTCACTCCTGACCCAGGCTGGTGTTGATCTGCGCCGCCAGCCACGCGGCAACCTTGCGCGGCTTTTCCAGGGCATTCGGCGCGCACAGATCCTGCAACGAGCACTTGCGGCATCCGGGTTGAAGATGCGGCGGCGGGGTTATGCCCGCATCGATCATGGTCTGCGCCTGGCGCGCCACATCGGCGGTCAGGGCGCGCAGGTCTGGATCGAAATCCACCACCAGGCGCCGCCGGGTCTCGCCATAGAACAAGGCGCCTTCGGGCACCGGGCGGCCGAGCATTTCCTCAAGGCAGATGGCCTGGGCGCAAAGCTGCACTTCATCGGCGCGATGGGCTTTGGGGCGGCCGCGCTTGTATTCCACCGGGAAAATCGCCGCATCCGGCCCCGTGCCGTGAAACTCCACCGCATCGGCCTTGCCCGCCACGCCCAGCGCGAACGAGCGGATCGCCAGCCCGCGTACCGTGCGCACGCCGGCGCGCCGGTCTGGCCCACCGCTGTCCACGCGCTCGTGCATCAGTCGCCCTTCCGCCGTGGCGCCGTCCTCCGCCCACATCTGCTCCACATGGATCAGCGCGCATTGGCGCGGGCAGAACAGATAGTGCTGCAAGGCCGAAAGCGGTATCAGGCGGTCTTCCGCCGCCGGATCAAGCCGAGCGTTGACTCCCATCATCCCCTTCCTTATAGCTCCCCCACGAGGGCGGAACAGGGCAGCAAAATGCACAAGCGAGCTTGGAGGCTGAGCATCTCGATCGGAAGCTTTGTTGTAAAAGTGGAGTGGGAACCTCCATAGCTTCTCTTGTCGCCCACGATTTGTGGGTGTGGATTGAAATCTTATTGCTCCTTTGAAAGAGCTTATGGGCTCCGGATCATTGATCCGAAGCCCATTTTTCACCGCTCGATGATTTCCACGCCCTGCGGCAGATCGGCGCGATCGATCGACACGCGATAGTCGGACCAGTGGCGCGCGGGCGGCAAGTTTCCGGTGCCCTCGCTGCCGATCACATAAGGCTGCCCCTGATAGATCCGTTCCACGCTCACCCGGTCGAACAGGCTTTGCGCACGGGCATTGCCCAGGGCGCTGTCGTGGCGGAACAAGATCAGCTTGCGCGTGGCCATTTCCCCGCGCGCGGCAGAGCGATCATGGTCGAACATCTGGTCGAGCGCCTGCCACAGCAATTCGAGGTCATCCTCGGAAAAGCCCGTGCCCTTGCTGGGGTGCGAAGCCAGGGGCGCCGAGACATAGCCATGCGCGCGATAGAGGCCATAGGGCACGATATGCTTGCGCCCCATGGTGCGTCCGCCCTTGGCCTCGGCATCGGCCTCGGTCGTGGCGGCCATGCGCGTGATCGACACTTCCAGCGGCAGGATCGGCTCCACCGAGCGCGCGAACGAAAACTGCACCGGCCCGCGCACCTGCCCGGCATTAACCCCGGTGGACATGACCGCGCCGAACGTGCGGATATCCCAGAAATTGGCGCACATCCATTGCGTCAATGCCCGCGCCTTTGCCTCTTCCTTGGGCAGCTTCTTCTTCTCGTCTGCCTTGGTTACCTCGGGCATGACCGCCTTCCACGCTTCATCATGGTGCAGATTGAGCGTCGATCCTTCGGTCATGTAGATCCGATTGCCAGAGGCTAGCGCCACATAGTTGCGCACCTTGCGCTTAAGCGCCACGTCCGACACCAGCCCCTGGTTGGTTTCCGGATCGAGCCGGGGCATGTTCCCGGCATCGGGATCGCCATTGGGATTGCCGTTCGTCACATCGAAGAACAGGACGAATTCATAGCGGTTGGTAACGGGTGTGCTCATCCTTCATCCCCCTCTTCGCCGGCAGCGGAGTCCGCGTCCGCTAGGCTGATTTCCTCGCCCTTGTCGCTCTTCAGCTTGGCGCTGCGCTGGTGGTAATAGCCGATGGCGAATTCGGCCTGGTCCTCCAGCCGCAGCGACCGGGGCAGGCTGTGCGGCTGGGCGGGTTCAATCTGATTGATGATCGCGTTCAGTTCCTGCTCGATCAGATAGGCCCAGCCCGCCGATTTGGGCGTCTTGCGCGCCTTGGACAGGTGGTTTTGGCCATGGGCGATCACCATCGGAAACACCGTGGCGGGCGTGGCGGCGGCGCTGGCGAAATACTTGTCGCGCATCGTCGCCTTGACCCCGCGCCCCAGCGCGGCGACTTGCGCCAGTTCATAGACGGCAAACAATCGGCCCAACAGATAGCCGATGTTGCGATGCTCTCGATCGAGCGCCACAGGCACTTCTCCTTTTGCGGAAATGGCACGATGGGGGTGGGATAAGCGCCGCGCGCGGACGAGGACGGCCCGAAGCACGGCCGCGTGCCAGCCGATGTTGGCCGCCTCCCCAGCGCGCAGCCGCGTGATCACCGCGGCAAGCAGGCTTTGCGGATAGCGCGTGCCAGTCAGCACCGCGCGCATGACTTCGCCGGCCAGGAGGGGCGGGATATTCTCGAACTTGCTCTGCAAGGCGGTGGTCTGCGCCAGCAAGCGGTTGACAGCCGGCGCCCCGTTCCAGCCATGGGGCAAGGGTTCGATCCGTAGGTCAGCAAAATGCCGAGCGAGGTTTTCGGCAAAGAACGAAAAATCGTCGGCCAACCAAAACCGCACAGACAGCCGCGCGGCATTCGGCGACAGGCCCAGCACATGGAACCGGGTGCCTTCCAACAGTTCGGGGCGCAATTCGGCTATGGCGCGTCCCTGGGCAACAGCGGCCATTGTCCTGCCGATCTTCTCGGCCTCTACGGCATCCTCGGGCGGATCGAGCGCACCGCCGAATAGCGTTTCGGCATCCTCGGCCACCCTTGCATCGCTGGCATCGGCCCAGAACACCACGGTGGCATCGCCGATCGGGCGCTTGACCCGGTTGGGGCCATCGCGCGTGAGCAAGTGGTTTAGCGCGGTGCCATAGCGGAACGCCGCCGCCTCGCTGGTCGGCGCATTGGCCCCTTGGTCCTTGCCCATCGACGTGAAGGCATCAAGATTGAACGAGACGAGCGACGCACCAGCGGTTTGCGCGCCCTCCACGCCTTTGATGGTGGGGTGCAGCCGGGCCAGCGCGCCCTGCTCGCCTGTGACGAGGCAGACAATGCCGTCCCCCTCGTCAGCCGCTGCCGCACCGGTGCCCACTAAGGCCCGCGCCGCCGGGCGCTGATGGATGTAATCCGTGTCATCCTGCAAGCGGAACAACACGTTGGCATCCAGCATACCGGCCTTGAACGGCGCAGCATCAAACCGCTCGGGCGTCCACCGCTCCAGAAAGCGCAGCAGCGCCACCAGGCCTTCGTCCGTCTGCTCGGTCAGTCGTTCGCGGTGATGCTGCACGAACGCAGCGTGTTCCTGCGCGGTGCGCTTGCCCTCCCCCGCCGTGCAGCCCAAGACATAGGCGGTCTTGTCCCACAGGAAATTGGGCGCGATGCCTACCGTGCGCTTGATCGCGGCGGGTACCGAATGCAGCGTCGGTCGCGCTTTCTTGCCCGAAACGTCGTGAAGATCGTAAACATCCACCGGCTCGCCATCGGCATCGATCACGATGCACCAGCCGAATTTTTCCGCGCTCCACCCCGGTGCCGTCACCAGGTTGCGGGCGGCCAGGCGATGGTAATAGCCATCCAGCGCCTGAAGCATGGTCATCGCGCCGATCCTTCTGCCAGGCAGGCGTTCACGTCGATCACGCCATCGCGCATCATCGCGCGGTAAAAGCGCGAGGTGTTGCCGTGGTCGAAATCGATATCGTGCAGCATCCAGCCGAAGTCCTGATCCCGCTTGTCCGACGCCAGTTCGCACACCGGCAAAGCGCCCCCCTCAGGCACCAGCGCAAAGTCTGCCGCGAATTCGCGCGTGCCCAAGCACGGGCGGTGAAAGCACTGCCCCTGCTCGGCCCGGCGGTTGAACATGGAGATGTGCTTGGCCGCGCTGTCTTCCGGCCCGGCGCGGTCGGTGAGGGTGAAATGCGCCTCGATCACATAGGCCACATCGATCAGCGCCAGCGTGGCGCGCTGCTGGCGGTTTTCATCCACGGCCAGGCCCAGCCCCTGCGTGGTGCCCCGCTCCATCGCGCTGGCGGCGTTGCGGGCGCTGATCTTGGCGCCCACCTCGTTGCGCCGGAACGACTGGAACCGGATCGGTCGCAGCACGTGAATGCGATCGACATGCCAGCGGATCGCCGGCTTCCAGTGTATGGCTTCGAGAATGCCGCGCGCCGCCGAAGGGGTGATCACGTCATAGCTGACACGCTCAACCTTGAGTTCCGGGCGCGTGAAACAGGCCCGCTCGCCCCAGACATGCAGCCGAATTCCCATGTGCCCCCTTCGCGCCGGAATATCTTCATTTTGAAGATGACAGAGCGACTATACCCATCCCATCAATGCAACCAAATGACTTGATTGGATATAGTTGAATTTTAGGCCTGATAAAACATCCATTTTGGAACTTTACATGATATTCACCTCTGCATCCCGCCAGGTCGGATCATCCAGCCGCAGCCCTGTGTGCTCATCATCATAAAGCGCGCGGTTTTCCAGCACGGCAAAGCGGTCGCCATAGTCTTCCGGCCGGATGCATTGCACCGCGCCCAGCGCGATCATAGCGGCTCGAACTCGCGCGGGAACAGGCACGACATATTGCTGCAACAACCGCGACACGCCCGCTGGGGGCACCGGAGCATGATAGAGGGAGTCAACAGCCTGCTTGGCAGCATCATCGAACCGAACGATGATGGGGTCCATCGCATCGTCGATCATGCGAAAGGCCCGGGCTACATCAGCAAATGGCCAAGTCTGCCCACGCCCGCCCAGCCGGAGCTTTTCGACAATGGGATACGCGGCCCCATCCAGCAGCGCGGCATCAAGCGCAGCATGGCCCTTCCGAAAATACAGTTCCTCGTAATAGGCGCGCACCGCATCAAGGCCGAGCGGATCGTCCGGCCCCCGGCGCAGCACCATGCGCGCCGGGGCATAGAATGCCTCGATCATCCGGGGCGTGGCATGGTCAGCGGATTCGAACAGCACCACTTTGCCGAACGCTTCGCCCAAAGCGCCCAGTTCGCCGCTGCGGTTGCAGCGGCCGGCGGCCTGCGCCACGCTGAACAGCCCGGCTGCCCCGCGCCACACTTCGGGAAAGCTGATGTCCACCCCTGCCTCGATCAGACTGGTCGAAACCAGCCGCACCGGCTTGCCCAGCCGCAAATCCTCGCGCAGACGGGCCAGCACTTTCCGCCGATGGCGCGCACACATCAGCGTGGTCAGGTGCGCGGCCCCCTCCTGCTCTTCCGCGCGCAAGCGGGCGAACAGGGCCTGCGCATGGGCGCGGCTGTTGACCACGCAGAGCATCTGCGGCGCCTGGGCAAAGCGGGCGGCGATTTCCTCGTCGGCCACGGGAGCCTGGCGCCAGTCCACCGCCACGCGGCGCAAGCGGCGATAGAGATCGGCCGGATCGGGCGCGAGTTCGCGGTCTTCGGGAATATCCAGGCCATCAAGGGATTTATCGTCGCGCAACGGCAAAGCGCCATCCTGCACCCGCAACGCAGGCTGCGTGGCCGTGCACAGGATCACGCTGGCACCATAATTGCGGGCCAGTTCCTCGATCGCGGCCATGCACGGGCGCAACAGATGAACGGGGATGGATTGCGCCTCGTCCAGCACGATCACGCTGTGGGCCAGATTGTGCAGCTTGCGCGCCTGGCTGGTGCGCGCGGCAAACAGGCTTTCAAAGAACTGCACCGCCGTGGTCACCACCACCGGCGCATCCCAGTTTTCCGCGTCCAGGCGCAACTTGGCGAGGCCGCCCGCGCCTTCGCCGTCCTCGTCATCGCTGGGCGGGCGGCGCTGGTCCCAGTCGAAGCTGGCGTGATGCTCAAGCACGGCATCGCCAAGGCCCACGTCATCGCGAAAGATCGCGGCGGTCTGCTCGATGATCGAGGTGAAGGGAATGACATAAACGATCCGGCGCAGACCATGCCGCGCGGCATGCTCCATGGCAAAGCTGAGCGAGGTGAGCGTCTTGCCGCCGCCGGTCGGCACGGTCAGGGTAAACAGGCCTGGCGCCAGTTCGGCCTTGGCATTGGCATGGTCGAGAATGCGCGAGCGCAGCCGGTTGACTTCGCTATCGTCGCGGCGATGCCCGGCCAGATAGGCGCGCAGCGTGGCGAGATGCGCCGGTTGCAAGCACCCGCCCCGCTGCGGCGGTTGGCCATTGGCGTAAAAGGCCTCTGTTTCCAGAAAGTCGGCATCGACCAGGCTGGAAAACAGCATGCGCGCCAGAAACGGGGCGGAAAACCCCTTGTCGATGCCGTTCTCGCGCGGCGCCACGAATGACTGCTTCAGTTCCTCGGCAGAGGGCAAGCCGATAATGTGATCCTGCCAGCCAGCGTAATTCTCAACTGTCTTGGCGAGCCGGGTGGATAAGGTTACCCCTTCATATCCGCTGCCATTCATCAGCCCGGCGTGATGGCCGGCAATCCCGAACGCGAGCAACCGCCCATAGGCAGGCCCGTATAGCGCGCATGCCTGCTGCGCGCCGGCCGTGCTGTGATCCGGACCTTTGGCCCCACCCGCATCGGCAGGCCGCCGGATATAGGCCTGATAGGCCGCCGAAGACTTGCCGATGTCATGTAGCAATCCCATGGCCCGGGCCAAGACGCCGCCGCCAAACCACGCCGCGAAACGCTCGGCTCGCTGTCCGACGGCCGAGAGATGATGCTCCAGAGGCTCCCAGTTTGCATCTGGCTCGCCCTGTCTCGAATGCGCGTAAGTGGTCAACGTTTTAACCTCAGATCCCGATCCGAAATTCGCATAGTGATACCAGTACGTTGCAGTTCAGGCTCGGCTTGCCAAATGTGGGAATGAACCGTGGCATAAGCTGATGCCATTCGGCTCTAGCCTGGTCGTCGAGATCCGCGTCATCCCAGCGATACAGATCTACGACAGTTTTGCGTCCTCACCAAGCCACCTTAACTTCAAAAGACGAGCACTCTGAGCCCGTTCAAGTGTGGATGGCGCTACTCGGATTCCGGGATCTGCTGATTCTCCTTTAAGAAGGTATTTTTACTCATGTAGCGGAACGGGCATCGGGGCCTCAGAATAATTCTGCTTTGAAATTTTTAAAAAACGACTCAACTTAGCTTCCTCATTACAAGTACAGGAATTCTCCTCGAACGCGACTTCGGGACGGTCGAGGCCGACCTGGGCGTTTGCGTGGTTGGCAGAATTGTCGGTCATAGCCCCATCCCCCGATCACGCCCACGGTCAAGCGAGTGGGTCAGTTGCTGGGCGATCGACCTGGTCCGAGCGGCCTCGCTGATGTCATGGCCACTGACGCCTGGCGACCATTCCCGCGACCATTGCCTGCCGATCAGCTGGTTCCCGCGCTTGCTGAGGGCATTGCCCAGTTCATGGTCCTTCTCCAGGCCCTTGGCCATGGCGCGCATCTGGCCTTCCACCTGCTGGCGCGCCTCGTGGTTGCTGCTGCCGGTGAGACGGCCGCGCTGGTCCTGCAACTGCTGCCAGGACTGAACGAAGCGATCGGCGCGCAGTTCGGGATTGGCGCGAATCTCGGCTTCGAGCTGCATGGCGCGAACGGCACTGCCGGTGCGGCCGACGAGGCCTCGACCATGAGGCTCGGATTACGCTGGAAGGCCGTGTCGAGATCGCGCGCACTGCCGCCGTGCAGTGCATCCAGCGCCTGGGCGGCGCGGACCTGCGCGGTCTTCTGGTATTCGAGCGCGGGGAGCTGCTGTCTGGTCATGCGGTCGATCTCCGCCGTGGCGCGGGCATAGCGCTCGACCGCCTGCTCGAGGCTGGGCTTCGGATCGATCTGCTGCGCTGCTGCCAGGGCCGGCTTCGTTGGATCGCGCTGTGCCTGCTGGTCCTGGGCAAGCGGCCTGGCAAAACTGGGCACGCTGAGCCGCAGCCCGGCAAAGCGACCCTGCTTGCGTTCGGCTTGCTCCGTGCTGGCGGGTGGCTGTAGCGCCGGCTCGGCTTTGCGTGCTCGTTGTTCTTGTTCCTTGCCGGCATAATCCCGCACCATGTCCTTGGACCGGTCGCGCGACAGCAGCGCGGCCAGCCGCTCGCGATAAGCAAAGTCGGTCCTGGCGTAATGGAGCTCGACATGATCACGATGCCGCGAGAGCGCGACATAGGCGCCATGGCGATCGAGCCCTGGCGTGGCCAGGACATGGACCCGGTCAAGCGTGGCCCCTTGCGCCTTGTGCACCGTGGCCGCGTAGCCGTGGGTGAGGTCAGCATAGTCCTTGTGGTCGAACGCCACGGCGCGGCCATCGTCGAGCCGCACCGCCATGCCGGTGCGATCAACCCGCTCGATGGTGCCCAACATGCCATTCTTCACACCCAGTTCGCGTTCGTTGCGCAGGAACATGATGCGGTCCTGCTCGGCAAACAAGCGCGTGCCACGGGTGGTCTCGACCGCGACATCGGTACCCAGCGTGCCATGATCGCGCAGGCGGTCCCGGGCCTGCGCATTCAGTTCATCGCATTCTGCATTGGTATGGGTGAGAATAAGCCGGCTGGCCTCGGGATGGGCCTGCCGATCGGCATCCCAGCGCTCGATCAGCGCATCGCGCGCCGATTCGCGGGTGCGTGATTCCACCACCAGACCGGCGGCGTGATAGGCTTCGATCGCCTCACCAGTTCTTCCGGTTGCCAGCTGCCGCGTGGCATCGCGCTGCCATTCCTCGGCCTGCCGCCGCACTTCGGTGATCTCGACGGCGCCATGCCGCTCGGCCAAGCTACGGAAGGCCGCGCCGGCTTCGATGGCCTGGAGTTGCTGAGGATCGCCGACCAGCACGACCTTGGCGCCCTGTTGCTGGGCCGTGCTGATCACACGTTCCATCTGGCGCGTGCCGATCATCCCGGCTTCGTCGATCACCAGGATAGAATTGGGTTCAAGGGTCTCGCGTCCCTGCGCCCACTGGTGCTCGAGACTGGCAATGGTGCGCGAGGCAATGCCCGAGCCGTTTTCCAGGTTCTCGGCGGCAATACCGGAGAGGGCAATGCCACGTACATCGTAGCCGGCTTTCTCCCAGGCCTCGCGCGCAACGCCCAGCATCGCGCTTTTGCCGGTGCCGGCATAGCCGATCACGTTGGCAATACCGCTACCGCCGGTGACATGCTTGAGCGCATGGTGCTGCTCGACCGACAGCACCAGGCCGCGCGCTTCAGCGCGATCCAGCGCGGCATTCAGATGACGCGCCGGCACGCCATGATAGCGCTCAGCGTCGAGCCTCGCCGTGGCCACCTCGAGCCGCTGTTCGGTCTCGAGCATGGCGCGCGAAGTGAAGCGCTCCTCGCCGCGTCCATCTGGCCCCAAGCGCACCAGATCGGGCGAGCCCCGCACCGCCGCCAGCACGGCGTCGAACTGGTCTTTGCCCTCGCTGTGCCGGTGCACGAACTTGGCGAGATCGCGATCGGTAAACGTGGCCTGTTGGTGGGTGATGGCATCGAGCGCGATGCCGGGGTTTTCGAGGATCTTCTCGCCATTGCTCCTGGCGATGGCAAAATGCTCTTCCAGCCGCTCGCGCACCAGGCCTTCCTGCGCCATGCGCGCAGCGGCCGGGCCGATCTTGTTCTGCGGCTCCAGGTCGATGCCCTGCGCCTCCAGACTCCGGTGATCGATCCGCGCGTCGATATCGAGCTGGGCCAGCCGTTCGTTGACGTGTTCGGCCCAGGCTTCGCGCCAGTGGGTCAAGAGCTCGGTCTTGTTCCACTCGCGCACCTTGGCGCCGAAGCCATCCGATCCAACTTCGCGCATCGACAGCATCACATGGGCATGCGGCTTGGCGAGGCCGTCCGGTCCGACATCCCAGTGCACATTGAGATCGGCAACCATGCCCCGGTCGACAAACTCCTTTTGCACAAAGTTCCGCGCCAGCGCGATGCCATCGGCCTGGCTCATCTCGCGGGGAATGGCGAACTCGATCTCGCGCGCCAGTTGCGCGTCCTTGCGCACTTCCACCGCTTCGACGTCGTTCCACAGCTTCGCCCGGTCGCGCCATTCCTCGGGCGCGCCGTCGGGCAGCATGACTTCGCTGTGCACGACGCCGGTCTTGTTGGAGAAATCGTGGTGCCGATCGAGCCGCGCATCATAGAGCCGATCGGCCGAGCGATAGGCAGCGGCGGCCACGGCGCTCGAGCCGCCACCGCGCGAAACAACTTTGGCCGAGAAGTGGTAGATCGCCATGGCGACACACCAGATACGCCTAAAAGCGCACGTCGGCACGACGTATAAGCGCGCCCTCAAAAGATTTCATCATTCTCGGGACGGCGGAATCCCATGAGGTTTCAGGGAATTGGCATTGATCGTCAAGACCGATAACTGGAGGGCCTCGCGGTGCAACAGATCGCCGTCACAGGACACCAGACATGCGCAAGCCCCGCAACTATGACGAGGACCTCAAGGCGCTCACGGCCAAGGCCAAGCAACTCAAGGCTCGCAAGCAGAGCCAGCTTGGCGAACTGGTCGAGGCGACCGGCGCCGACAACCTCACCATCGAGGAACTGGCCGGCGCGCTGCTGTCGATCGCCGCCATCACTGATCCGCAACGACGGGAGGCATGGCGCAAACGCGGCGCCGCGTTCTTTTCTGGCGAGCGGGCCGAACAGGCGACTGGCCAACGCGCTGGTGGCAACGCGCAACCAGCAGCGCCGCACGACCAGCGCCCACCATCGCCTGACCCTGAAACAGGCGCGACATGACACAAGGGCGTGGCAGATGAAGCGCCGCGAGCGCACGCGGCAATTAATTGAGCTGGGCGGGCTGATCGCCAAGGCGGGCCTCGTCGAACTGACCGATGATGATCGCGCCGTCATCTTCGGCCTGCTGGTCGAGGCAGCGGCGAAGCTGCGAACCGACGAGACCGGCAACCAACTGACGCTGTGGCGGCGGCGCGGACAGCGGGCGTTTGCCGATACCGAGAACCAAGACTGAGCAGCCGGCAACGCGCGTTCCACAACCCGTCTCCAGCGCATTGCCCCGCGCCAGCCGCGTCGCCATAGGGACATGCATGGACGACAAGACCAAGACCCGCATTCTCGGCGTGATCGAACGCGCACCGCAGTGGCTTCGCAACGATCTGGCGGCCAAGGATCCGGCGGCACGCGCCCGCGCAGAAGAAGCGCTGGCCGCAATGCTGGTCGATGCAATCGGAGTAAGTCAGGCGGCGGACGACTGAATAGCAGCGCCAACCAAGCAGCCACCCCGCATCGGCACATCCTATAAGGCAGCGACGGTGGCGGCGGATAGCAGTGCTGACGACCGCACGGCTTGCTGAATGTCAGCCCGAGATCAGGCAGAACCTCGCCCGCTCAAATCACCATCACGTACCGTAACTCTTCGCCGACTTATAAAGGGGCGTCGAACCAATTCTGATCAACAGACAAGACGGGCATATGGGACGTCGTCATTCGATTGGGCGTTAAATGGATTGCTGTAATAGACAGCTCGGCAAGCCTCTTCCCGGTATCGCCATTTCGGAGGAAACCAATTCACAGACGCGCACGATCTGCTATAGCTTTTGCTGTACCGGCAGTCACAGGTTACGCGACACGTCTTGTGACTGCCGGTGCAACTGCGGACGGCAGGCCTCACGCAGAAAGCGCAGCGAGACGAGCTGCCCGTGCGAGGTCCTTGGGGCGGCCGAACGACTGCAAGATACTCCCCAGCTCGGCGCGATCGGGAACGAACAAAGTCTTGCCGTCCAACGCGATCCGCTGGCACGTTGCCGGAACGATGGCGCGCCAGCGACCACCCTGGCAGTGATGGAAGCCGGCCATGAATTCAACCGGCAGTGGCGGCTCGCGCCACGTTGCAAAAATGGTCGAGCGGAATTCGGCATGATGAGAGCCCTGATGCAGGGCAAGTCCCAACGTGGGTATTATGCGCCGTGCATCGCGAAGACTGAGAAGGACATCGACGTCCCCGACAGGCCCGGGATCGGCGCCATGCAACGCGACCGCCGCACTCGCGATAATCCACCAGGGATCCTGGGCGTTCTCCATGACATCCGCCACCGCTTCGAGTGACGCGACAAGGGCCTGCTCCATCGTTCACCCCGCTTGTTTAGATGCGCCCGCAACAAGACCGCCGATTTCAAATGCCGGCCGCTAGCCCGCCTGCCGCGCCGTCGCCTCCAACTGGGCGATGCGTTCCGAACAGATGGCGTGAACCACGCGGCCGAGTTCCTCGACCTGCTCGCCCAGCCAAGCCAGTTCCTCTTCGGTGATCCGGTAGTGCTTGGAATAGCGTGCCTTGACGTAGGCTTCCTTGAGTTTCTCGAACATCGCCCGCTGCTTGCGGTTGTCGCTGGGCCAGACGTGGACAAGCCGGACGTCCAGCCGCTCGGCCTGGGTGCGCAGGAACGCCAGATTGTGGACGTGCGGGGTGTAGAAGGTCACAACCAGCAGAACCGTATGATAAAGACGTTCAGTCGCTTGATGCAGCTGGAACGCGGCGTTGTTAACGCGCTGCTGCTCAAGATTGAACCTGAAGTTATCGAAAAACTCGCCGCCCGTTGGGTACCACTCCTCAAAATACTCCTGGGCCATGGCTAGCGCCGCATGCGGCGTCTTGGGCTTGGGCTGATGCAATTCGGTATCATCGCTCTGGTAGAGCGCGATGCCATCGCGGGCCACGTCCATGAAGAAGTAGCGCCCATGGGCCAGCCCATCGTTCACCTCCTGCAGGGTGTGGACGATGAAGTTGACCGGCGTCTTGATCGTGCCGGCAATGCCGTACTCGCGCATCAGCCGGTCATCGACCTTGGCCCAGTACTTGACCCGGTCGGTCAGCCGCTTGTCGTTGACGATGATCAGCAGGTCATAGTCCGACTGGTAGCCCTTGGCGGTGTGCGGCTCGTCGACCCAGCCGCCGCGCGCGTAGCTGCCGTAGAGAATGACCTTGAGAATGCGGCCCTTCTTCTTCCACTCGTGCGAAGCCAGGGCCAGCGCGTCCTCGAATTCCTCGAAGACGATCTGCACCACGCGTTCCAGCTCGCGCTGCTTGTTGGCGGGAAGATGGTCGAGATCGCTGCGCATGACGTGGCACCCTGTCGCGATGGCCGCCCGATGGCAAGTCATCGGGCGGCCTGAATTTTTCACCATGGCCACCAGCGCTGCCACCAGTGCCCATAGACCGCGCGGGCCAGCGTGGAGAGGGCCTTGGCCAGCTCGGCCTGCACCGCCTCGACACTGATGCCATGGCGCGTGGCCAGTTCGGCATAGCTGGCGCCCTCGAAGCGCACGGCTCGGGAAATATCCCGCTGCCGCTTGGTCATCCGACGCAGACCGCGTTGCCCTCGGCGCCAGAACGCGCGCGGCGACAGGGTCGGCAGGACGGGCGTGCCCCATTCTGGCGGGAGAGGCCGGCTCATGGCCGGTCCTCCCCACAGGCCAGGAGGAAGTCGGCCGCCTTGCTGGCCGCACTGGCAGCCCGGAAGATCGCCTTCTCGTCGGCGCACAGCACTTCCAGCCATGCGCCAATATAGTCGGCGTGCCGCACGGTCGGCACAATGCCCAGCGCCGCGCAGGCAAAGGCACTGGCCATTTCCGCGACAAGTTCCTCTTTTGCGTAGGACGCGGAACCGAACTCGCCGGTCTGGTCCCGATCCAGCCGACTCTTGTGGCCTGTCGCGTGACCGAGTTCGTGCAATGCCGTGCGGAACCAGTTGATCGGCTCGAGGAAGGCAGCCTGGGGCGGCACCTGCACCACGTCATGCGTGGGGGAATAGAACGCCTCCCCGCCACCGATGCGAAAGGTTACCCCGCTGTTCTGGATCACGCGATCCGTGCCGGCAATCGCCAGCTCGGGCGCGATCGGCGCCACCGGGGCAATCATATCGTCGGGCAAGCCCTCGCACTGGTCGAGGTTGAACACGGTAAAGCGCTTGAGAAAGGCCACCGTGCGCGCTTCGCGGTCTTCGTCCCTGGCCTTGGCGGCTTCCTCGCGCGGGGTGAAGCGATCGGCATAGCAGACCACCGTGCCCTTCTCGCCGCGCCGGACATGGCCCCCGGCCGCTTCGGCCTGGCGATAGGTCAGCCAGCGCTGCGAGGAAAAGCCCTGCTCAATGGCAGAGGTCCAGAGAATGAGAATGTTTATGCCTGAATAGGTCCGGCCCGAACCGGCATTGTGGGGCAGCGTGCAAGGACAGCGGCTGGCGTCCCACGGCTGCACCCAGGGCAGGCGCCCGGCTTCGAGTTCGGCAATGATGCGGTAGGTCACCTCGACATAGAGGGACTGGCGTTCGCTCGTGTTCACGGTGCTCATGATCTTCAAGCTCCTTAAACCGCCATGGCCCGGCGCCGGGGTGGCGGGGGGCGGCAGGAGCGGACCAAGAGCCCCGCATCAGGCGGCGGGGTGCACCGAAGGGCGCAACAGCGTGGAGCACCCGGAGCCGCGCAGCGGGCCGGGTTGCACCCCGTCGCGGCGGGGCTACAGGGCCGTGACGCCCCCCGTCACCTCGGAGCCGAGGCAGACACCGCCGCGCAACCAAAGCGCGGCGACGATCGGAGGGCCGCAAAAGCGGACCGACAGGCACGGCCAGCAAAGGCCGAGCCAGGTGTCAGCGATCGTACCGGCTCTGCCGACGAGACGGCGCAGCCGGCTCGGCTGGAGCGCAGCGGAAGGAGAGCGCGATCAGGCCGAGACGGCCTGAGACATAATCTGCACGAGCCCCAAAATTTCTTTTTCGCAGCCTGGGGTAGGAACGGACACCCCGGGGTCAACTGGCGTAAAATCGGCGCATTGGCACCGTTTTCGGCACTCTTGACGCAAACCGCAGACCAGCAAATCTCACGAGGAAGGAGCAAGAAAACCAACCACAGCACAGGAAGACCAAGCCATGACTGAACAGCCCCCGGACCGCATCCTGCGTCTCAACGCCGTGCTCGATCGCACCGGCCTGACCCGCGCCACTCTCTACCGCAAGATCCAGGCGGGTACTTTTCCTAAGCAGGTCCGCATCGCCACGCGCTGCACAGGCTGGCGCGAATCCGCCATCCGTGAATGGATGCGCAATCCCATGTTCTATCGGGTCGACGACGTCCGATAGGTAGCCATACGGTGAAGGCCGCTTTGGCTGTACTCGCCTCGGTGGCCTAATGTCGCGTGGGAGAATGACGTTCGCAAAACCACATCAAATAGGCCCATGCCAAGATCAACGGGACGAAGCCGAAGTCGCCGTATTGCTTTGACAAAAAAATGCACAGCGGCGCTACAGTTGCGATCGATGCGACGGGATAAACCACTCCCTTCCAATGCGCGGGCATGTAGCTCCACATAACCCGTGCGAACCAGATTTCTCGTCCAGAATCATTGAACATGCGACGACGTTGGACCTGAATCCATTCGGGTTCGTCGTCGCGATGTTGTGGCAGTTTCATGAGATCAATCTGATCGAACTCTGCTATGTCCGCAAGGATGTCTGTTCCAGTACGGATCTTGCTGACAGGACGGCTTACAAAGGCGAAGTCAGGCCCTCTGTGGCTGCCAGTTCCACGGAAGCAGGTCCGGCAGTCTGCTAACCGGACATTCCGCGATGCGGGCCAGCACATCGGCGAGCCAGGCTTGCGGATCGACATCGTTGAGCTTGCAGGTCTGGATCAGCGAATAGACGATGGCCGCGCGCCGCCCGCCGCGAGGCCCAAACCGGGCATCGAGCCCGGCTCGAGCCTTCTTAGGCGGCATTGCGGGGTCCTGCTTACTCGGGTCTTTTCAGGATGACATGGGTTCGGCCGATCGCGTCAAGGATGCGCGGTTCCCCCAAAATCCTGTGGATTTCGGCCCCCCACGCCCCGCTCACGCGGCCGCTGCGTGGTCCTGGACCAGCCCCCACGGCCATGTCACAACGTCTGCGTCCCTCAATCGACAGGGAAACAAGGCGACGCTTTGACCATTTCATCGGGACCGGCCGCAGAAGGTCGACAGCGCAAAGGAAGGTGACATGCCCATTTCGAAATTGAGCGCGGTGGAACGGATTGCCCGGGTTCTTGCCGCCGAGCGCCTCAGCGTGAACGGGGAAGGCTACGAAGCCTCTGCGGGCGATGAGGTCGAAAGGGAATGGCATCTCTACATCGGCCAGGCGGTCGCCATCCTCAAAACGCTGCGCGAGCCCGATATCGTGATGGCCAATGCCGGCAATGCCGTGGTCTGGCGGGCGATGGTGGAGGCAGCTCTTGCCGATTACGAAGGCGATCCATCCGACGAATAGCGCGCCGAGGGTTTGCGTTGAGGATGCGCCAAGCCCGCTGCTTTTGGGCGCGAGCCGCCATCGCAGGCCCTGCGGGCCAGCAATGGCTCGATTTGGGTGGAAAACGGTCGTTGACGGAGGAGTGCCTTCGAGTAGCTTAGCCAGATGAAATTGTTCCTCATTGCGCTGCCACTGCTAGTTGGCGGATGCTCGGAATCATGCACAAGCACCCTTGTCACAAGGGCAATCGCTCCGGATGGGCGACACAGCGCTGCATTATTCCAACGTGACTGCGGAGCGACGACCGACTTTTCGACACAGATTTCCGTATCTGCTTCCGGAAATCAGCCCAGCAGCGCTGGCAATGCATTCCGTGCAGATGATGATCATGGGGCAGCCGCAGCGGGCAAATGGGGCAGCCCTTGGGCTGAGATGAAGTGGTTGGCAGCAGACCACCTGCATGTCAGATACGCCGGCAAATCTCGCGTATTCGAAAGAGCTGACCAAATCGACGGCGTTCGTCTGACATACGAGGCCGTGACGCGCTGAACGTCCACAACTGGCCTATCTCTCCCAGTCCGCCAAGGCCCTGCGGTAAAGGCGCTCTTGTTCCTCGACGCCTTCACACAGGCGAGCAAGCTCCTTGCCGTTCTCGCGTTTCCGTTCAGCCAACTGCGCTTTGAGCACCTCAATTTCCTTCACCAGCTTCGTCTCTGCAGTTTCAAACTCCTTCTGCCTGCGCTCCAACCCGGCGCGGGCCGCGTCCAGCTTTTCGCGATTGGGCCGAGGCTTTGGCTTGGGCGGGCTCTGCTTTTCCTTCGCCCTCTCCGGCGGAGTTGCTTTAGCCTTAGTTGAGCTGGACGTTCTTGCCGCCGCCAGATGTTCGGCGGTTGTGCCGCGTGAGACGCGCAGCACTTGGCCTGGATGAGCCAGCGCCGCCTTCGCCAGTTCAGGGTCCGTCACAATCTCGGCCGCCCCCTGCGCAAAGAGGTTGCGCCTGGCGCCCCACGCCTCGAGCGCCGCCTTTTGACTGGGGGCGGCAATATAGACGTCCTCGAAGCCCGCAGAGGTACGGAAAACCTTCAGTGCGCGTTTGTTGACCATAGGGACTAAACAATTCAAACGCTGCTTGGATGCCAATCCGCCGGTCGGCGCGACGCACGCACCGCGTGAACCAGGCGCCGGTCCGTGGGCTGGGCCGCAGAACACCTGAACAGCCGCGATCTGGCAGGACGGATCAGGGCCGCAGGGAGAGTTCCCGTCGACCTTTCTCCGATAGGCTGCGCAAGGTGATCGACCAGCGCGTCTTTTCCATCTCGGCGATGCTGTGCTCCCAGCCATGGCGCGCTTCCCCGCTCAGATGATAAATCGAGCGCGGCGCCAGCGGGGCGGACACCCGGCCAAAGGCCTTTTCGAGACGCTTACGAAACCGCATCACGGCCGGCTCGCCGAGCGAAATGCCGATGACGTGCTCGAAGATCGGGCGATCGCGATGCCAGCCAATGCCGGCTCCCGGATCGTAGCGGATCAGCAGGGCCTGCACGAGATCCTCTGGAGGAAGACCCGCAAAGTCGCCCGCCCGCTCCCTGATGGCCAGCAACCAGTCGGGCATCGGCGGGGCAGCGGCAGCCATGCCTTTGTCGAAATCGTAGCTCCAGCCAAACGAGGTGGTAAGGCGCTTGCCTTCCCAACCCTGAAACCGGAAAGGCGTGAGGCTCAGGCCATCGATGTGATCGATCAGCGCGCGTTCTTCCTCAGCCGAGATGAAGGCATTGGCGGCGGTGAGGCCCGGCAGCAGCGGCAACCCGAAGAGATCCGTGGATAAGTCTGCCATCTCACATCACCTCCCCGCTGATCACCAAGCCTCCGAAGAAATCAACAGGATAGTCAGGAGTTGCCTAAGCCCGTTGCCACGCTTTGGGAGCGGCTTGCCTAGCATTGGAACATAAATAGAACAAGGCCGACGTTGCGGGCCTTGACTTACGTCGGCGCCGAATAGAACATTAGAGGAACAACGTCACGCTTCAGAGTCTTCATCGTGCCATGCGTCCGTCCACAATCCTTGACCAATTGCGCGAACAAATCGCCACAATCGAGGGCAAAGCAGTGGCCGGAACGGTGTTGCCGTTTGGACTCGATACCATTGACCGTCACCTGCCGGGCGGCGGGCTGTCCAGCGGTGCGCTGCACGAAATGGCGGGCAGCCATGCCCTTGCTGATGACGCTGCGGCGACTGTCTTTCTCGCAGGAATCCTTGCGCGTGTGCAGGGGCCGGTCTTCTGGTGCCTGCGCTGGCGCGATCTCTTCGCCCCAGCCCTCGATCTGGCGGGCTTGACCCCGGACAGGGTGATCTATGTCGAGGCGGGCAGCGATGTGAATGTGCTCACCGCCATGGAGGAATGCCTGCGCCATTCGGGCCTCGGCGGCGTCGTAGGCGAGGTCAAAGCCCTCTCGACCACGGCTTCGAAACGTCTCCAGCTCGCTGCCGAAAAGTCGGGCGTCCCCGCCTTTGTGTTTCGCCGCGCGCTCCCGCTCGATGCCCCGGCTTCCGGCTCAGCCGCTGTCACGCGCTGGCGCGTGCGCGCCCATCCCAGCGAAGCGCTGGACATTCCGAGCCTTGCCCGCCCGCGCTGGGAAGTGGCGCTGGAACGGGTACGCGGCGGCGAACCCCATCTTTGGATCATGGAGGGCTGCGATGCGACGGGTCGTCTCGCTCTTCCTGCCGAACTGGTCGACCGATCGGATCGTCAGGAAGCTCAGGCAGCAGCCTGACCAGCCCACGTCTTTGGCAACAGCCCCGCTCGTTACCGCGCTCCCCGATCATGGCCGCCGCGTGATTGCAGCGGTTGACGCGGCTGCGCTGGCGCTGGGTATCCGTCCCGGCATGACTTTGACCAAAGCACGCGGCTTTGCGCCCGAGCTGGTCGTGGTCGACGCCGATCTGGAAGGCGATTTCGCAGGGCTCAAGCGCCTGGCGCTTTGGGCAACGCGGCATTACTCGCCAGTTGCCGCGTCCGATCCGCCCGATGGCATCTGGATCGACATCACCGGCTGCGCCGAGCGCTTTGGCGGCGAAGCGTTGCTGGTGAAGCACCTTTATCGCCGGGTGCTCGCCTCAGGCCTGCATGCTCAGCTTGCGGTCGCGGACACTGCTGGCTGCGCTCACGCCGTGGCGCGACAGGTCCCATCAGGGCGTCCGACGATTGTGGAGCGGGGCAAGACTCGCGCGGTGCTGGCGATCCTGCCCGTCCATGCGCTGCGGCTTGAGCGCGGTGTGGCCGATGAGCTGCGGCGCATGGGGTTCGAGCGGATCGAACAGCTGATCGCGGCGGCCCGCGCGCCGCTGGCCAAACGCTTCGGGCTTCAGCTCCACAAGCGACTCGATCAGGCGCTGGGCCATCTGCCCGAGCCGATCGAACCGATTTTCGCACCCAGCGTCCCGCGCGTGCGGCGCTCGTTGCTCGAACCCATCGGCACCGCCGACGCCTTTGCCCATGTCATGGGCGACTTGAGCCGTGATCTTGCCGCCGTGTTGCTGCGCGCCGGGCTCGGCGCGCGCCATCTCGATCTGCTCTGCGAGCGGGTCGATGGCCATTGGCAAGCGATCCGCATCGGCACGGCCAAGCCCTCTCGCGATCCAGAGCATCTGGCCAAGCTGCTCGGCCAGAAGATCGACACCATTGAGCCCGGCTTGGGGGTCGAGGCCATGACGCTGGTGGCGCCGCTGACCGAGCCGCTGGCGGGGGCGCAGGCCGATGCGCTGTCGGCCCGGCGCGGCCCCGACCTTCCGGCGCTGATCGATGCGCTGGCCAATCGCTTTGGCGCCCGCCAGCTTTATCAGGCCACCGCGCGCGCCAGCAGCATGCCCGAGCGCGAGATCGACCTTGTGCCGCCGCTCAGTCGCGCCGCGCCCGAAGGCTGGGATGCCGCCTTGCCCCGCCCTTCGCGCATGATCGTGCCGCCCGAGCGGGTTGAGGTCACGGCCATGCTGCCCGATCATCCGCCCGCCATGTTCATCTGGCGCGGCAAGCGTTACCGCGTCGCCCGCGCCGATGGCCCCGAGCGCCTGCATGGCGAGTGGTGGCAGGCGGGCGGACTGGAGGTCGAGACGCCGCTGTCGGTGCGCGACTATTTCCAGGTCGAGACCACCGAGGGCGGTCGGTACTGGATCTATCGCCTCGGTGACGGCACCCAGGCCGTCACAGGTCCTATGAGCTGGTTCATCCATGGCGCCTTCGCATGAGCGAAGGTGCCGATCCATTGGCCGACGCCCGCTATGTCGAGTTGCAGGTCACCACCCATTTCAGCTTCCTGCGCGGCGCCTCCTCGCCCGAGGAATTGGCCACCGCCGCAGCCAATCTCGGCCTGCCTGCGATCGGCATCACCGACCGCAACAGTTTTGGCGGACTGGTGCGGGCTTGGGATGCGCAGAAGGTGACTGGCATCCGCACGATGCCGGGCGCCCGGCTCGATCTGGTCTGCGGCACCTCCCTGTTGATCTATCCGACGGACAAGCCGGCCTATGCCCGCCTCTCGCGGCTGCTGACGATCGGCAAGCGTCGTGCCGGCAAGGGCGCCTGCCATCTCCATTGGGCGGATCTGGAGGACTGGCACGAAGGGCTGATCGCCATCCTAGTGCCCGATGGCGCCGATGCTGCCAATGAGCAGGCGCTCCAGCGCCTGGCCCGGCTTTTCGGAAACCGGGCCTATATGGCGTTGACGCTGCGGCGACGCCCGAAGGATGCCATTCGCCTGCGCGATCTGGCGGCGCAGGCCGCCGCCGCGCGCGTGCCCACGGTGGCGACCGGCGACGTGCTTTATCACAGCCCGGACCGGCGCATGTTGCAGGACGTGGTGACGTGCATCCGCGAGGGCTGTACGATCGACACACTGGGCAAGCGGCGCGAGCGCTTCGCTGATCGTGATTTCAAGACGGCCGATGAGATGGAGCGACTCTTCCGCCGCTATCTGGGCGATGTTACCCCGGTGCATCGCAGCGTCGAGATCGCCCGGCGCTGCAGCTTCGATCTGGGTGAACTGACCTACACCTATCCCGACGAGGTGGGCGATCAGGGTCTGACGCCGCAGCAGGAGTTGGAGCGGCTGACCTGGAAAAAGGCCCCGGAGCGCTATCCGCAGGGCGTGTCCGACAAGGTGCGCGGGCAATTGCTGCATGAGCTGAAGCTTATCGCCGAACTAGCCTATGCCCCCTACTTCCTCACCGTCCACTCGATCGTCCGTTTCGCGCGCAGCCGGGGCATCCTGTGTCAGGGGCGCGGCAGCGCCGCCAATTCGGCGGTGTGCTTCGTGTTGGGCATCACTTCGATCGACCCGGTGCAGTCCGAATTGCTCTTTGAGCGCTTCGTCAGCGCCGAGCGGCGCGAGCCGCCCGACATCGATGTGGATTTCGAGCATGAGCGGCGCGAGGAGGTCATCCAGTGGATCTATGAGACCTATGGCCGTGATCGGGCTGCCCTCACCGCCGTCATCACCCGTTTCCGGGCCAGGGGCGCGGTGCGCGACGTGGGCAAGGCGCTGGGCCTGAGCGAAGACATCTGCACCGCCCTCTCAGGCCAGGTGTGGGGCTGGAGTCGGGATGGCGTGGAGGAGAAGCACGCGCAGGCGCTCAATCTCGATCTTGAGGACCGGCGGCTTCAACTCACGCTTGAGCTTGCCAGCGCGCTCATCAACACGCCGCGCCATACCTCCCAGCATCCCGGCGGATTTGTCCTGAGCCATGACCGGCTCGACGAGCTGGTGCCCATCGAGCCTGCCGCCATGGAAAACCGGCAGATCATCGAATGGGACAAGGATGACATCGACGCGCTGGGTCTGATGAAGGTCGACGTGCTCGGCCTCGGCATGCTGGGCTGTATGCGCCGGGCTTTCGTGCTGCTTGAGGACAGCAAGGGCATCACGCTGGATCTTGCCACCATCCCACGGGAAGACCCCAGGACCTATGCCATGATCCGCAAGGCCGATACGCTGGGCACCTTCCAGATCGAGAGCCGGGCGCAGATGGCGATGCTGCCCCGGATCAAGCCGACCACCTTCTACGATCTGGTGGTGCAGGTCGCCATCGTCCGGCCCGGCCCGATCCAGGGCGATATGGTCCATCCCTATCTGCGGCGTAGGGAAGGCAAGGAGACGATCACCTATCCTACCGAGGAACTGCGCCGGGTGCTGGAAAAGACGCTGGGCGTGCCGCTGTTTCAGGAACAGGCGATGCGCGTTGCCATCGAATGTGCGGGCTTTACCGCCAGCGAGGCCGACCTGTTGCGCCGGGCGATGGCGACCTTCAAACTGACGGGCGGGGTCTCGCATTTCCGGGACAAGCTGATCGACGGGATGGTGGCGCGCGGTTACACCGCCGATTTCGCGGAAAAGACCTTTACCCAGATCGAGGGCTTTGGCTCCTACGGCTTTCCCGAAAGCCATGCCGCCTCTTTCGCGCTCATCGCCTATGCCAGCGCCTGGATGAAATGCCACCATCCCGATGTGTTCTGCGCAGCGCTGCTCAATGCCCAGCCCATGGGCTTCTATGCCCCGGCCCAGATCGTGCGCGACGCGCGCGAGCATGGCGTCGAGGTCCGGCCTGTCGATGTGAACCACAGCCGATGGGACTGCACGTTGGAGCCCACCGGCAAGCGCTATCTGGCCGTTCGCCTCGGTCTGTGCATGGTGCGTGACCTCAAGAACGCCGATGGGGCGGCCATCGTGCTGGCGCGGCGCGATGAGCCCTATGGCTCGGTCGAGGAAATTCAGCGCCGGGCGCTGGTCAGCGGGCGGGCGCTGGAGCGCATCGGGCAGGCCGACGGTTTCGGCTCGCTCGACCTCTCACGGCGCAAAGGCCTGTGGTCGGTCAAGGGGCTGGGTGATGCGCCCCTCCCCCTCTTTGTGGCCAGTGATGAACGGGCGGGCAAGCTACGCGGGGAAGCGATCGAGCCTGAGGTTAAGCTAGTGGCGATGCGGGAGGGGGAAGAAGTGGTGGAAGACTATCGCACCACCAACCTGTCGCTCAAAGCCCATCCGGTTTCCTTCCTGCGCGCCGACCTTCAGGCGCTTAAGATGGTAGGCTGCGGAGATCTTGTCCATCTGAAAGACGGGCGCTGGATCAATCTCGCTGGCATCGTTCTGATCCGTCAGAAGCCCGGCTCGGCCAAGGGCGTCATGTTTATCACCTTGGAGGACGAGACGGGCGTGGCCAATCTCGTCGTCTGGCCTAGCCTCTTCGAAAAGCACCGCCAGGTCGTGCTGGGTGCCAGCATGATCGGCGTGCGCGGCCAGGTGCAGCGCGAGGGCGATGTCATCCATGTCGTGGCGCAGCGGCTCGATGATCTCTCCCCGCTGCTCGCAAGCGTTGGCGGGCGTGGAGACGCTGGCGGGATCTATCCCGTAGGCCGCGCCGATGTGGTCAAACATGGTAGCGGGCCAGATCGCCGCGATCCCGAGGAACGACCGCTTGGGCGCCCCGCCCGGAATATGTTTGATCCCGACCTTGCTCTTGGCTCCGGGATCATCCCGGGGCAGCCGACCGAGGGGATCAAGGTGAGAACGCGTGACTTTCGATGAGGTGGGGTGCTTGTCCTTCCCTGCCCGCTGATAGGATTGGCCCATGTGTAATCGTGCCCGTTTCGCTGGTGAGCCGGAAGCCCTGTTCGGGGCCGCCAATAAGCTGTTTGGCGAGCGACCGCGCGACAATCGCTTCAATCCCCAGGAGCTTCGACCCAAGAGCCGCAATTATGTGATCCGTGAGCGCGATAATGGTGAGCGTGGTTGGGACGTGATGACCTGGGATGTTCGGGGCGGCAAGGCGGCCTGGCCGATGACCAATGTGCGTCAGCTTGGTCTACCGCAGTGGCGCAAGCTCGCCGAGAAGCAAGCCAACCGTTGTCTCGTTCCGCTAACCGAGTTCGCGGAGTTCACGCCCGACAAGCATGATCTGGGCGACGGCAAGCCGCCGCTCAAGGGCGAGATGTGGTTCTCGGTTACGGATCAGCCGATCTTTGCCGTGGCTGGTTTTTGGCAGGCGACAGCCGAGGGCTATGGTTTTACCATGGTGACCTGCGATCCCAATGGGCTGGTTGCGCCCATCCACCCCAAGGCGATGGTCACGATCCTGCGGCCCGAGGACCATGACACCTGGCTGCGGGGGAGCTATGAAGAGATCGTCGCGCTGCAGCGACCTTATGACGTTGCGGCTATGGCTGTGCGGGGGCCGGTGTTTCCTACGCGGGGCGTGGTGGTCTAAACCTGTAAATGCGCCCTTTTGGTGTAGTCGCCATACGCAGATTCGGCGGACTGACCGGAAAGTCTCCTCTTAGGGTGGCAGATCGGAATAGCAGACATCTCAGATCGCAAACTTAGGCATCCGCTCAATCTATGCACTTCGTGTTTTCTACATGGTCTGATATTGTCCAGGTAGGAGGCAATAAGTAATGGCCGACGAACTACTGTTTCGTAAATTTGACTTGTCGCGGGTGATCGAGAACCAGCGGACGAAACTGCTGAAGGAACTTGATGCAATGGCGGACAGCCGCCTGCTCAATACCGATCTGGCCGAGCTTCAGGCCTACGCTCTGCAAAAATACCAATTGGAGATGATCGAGTTGGGGGAGCCCAGCGTCGATGAGGGGCGCACGAAGATGCAGGTCGGACGCTATGGCGGCTTCCCTAGTGGCTACGATGATGGCGGCTCCGTTTCTGTGGATGCCCAGCGCTACACCCTCGAAATACCCTTCTCCGGGGACAAGGGGTTGTTTTTTTGCCGGGGTTCGACCTACAACATGAATCCGCCGAGCGGGACCGTCAGCGGCCAAACAATTTCGACCACACTCGTGGAACGCCAGCCTACCGCAGACCAGATCAATGCGACGTTTGAGCGGTTCCTGAAGGATCTCGACGATCATGTTGGCTGGTTGCGCCCCGATGTGGTGCGTTGGAACGAGTCCATCGCTGAGGTCGTCGGTGGCCATGTGCAGGCGAGGCGCGCGCGCGCCGACCAGGCCGGGGCCGTCGCATCTGGCCTCAAATTCGCTTTGAAACCACGTACTGACCGCGCTGCAACCTTCAGTGCACCAGTTGCTGCACGCAAGAAGATCGCGCCGCAGCTTCCGGCGGCACGGCCGGCCGCACCGCCGGAGCCAGCCCTGAGTGATGCCATCTACCGTGATATTCTCGACACCTTGCAGCAAATGGCAGAAGTCATGGAGCGCAGCCCTCATGCTTATGCCGACATGGATGAGGAAACGCTGCGCTTCCAGTTCCTCGTGCCGCTCAATGCAAAATTCGAGGGCGAGGCACGCGGCGAGGCCTTCAATTATGGCGGCAAGACGGACATCCTGATTACCTCGCAAGGGCGCAACATATTCATCGGCGAATGCAAAATCTGGAAAGGCGAGAAAGCCTTGTCCGAGGCCATCGATCAGGTGCTGGGCTATCTTAGCTGGCGGGATACTAAGGCGGCGATCCTGCTATTCAACCGCAACCGTTCTTTCTCGGATGTGCTGGCGAAGATTCGACCGACGATGGAAAAGCACCCGCAATGTACCAGCTTCGATGGTCAGCGCGGTGAAACGGAGTTTACGTTCACGTTCGCGCGCGCCGACGACGCGAGCCGCAAGCTGAAGCTTACCGTACTGGCCTTTGACGTGCCGGGGCATGTCGAAGGCGGCCCTTCTAGAAGGCAGCTCTAATATGAGTCAGAGCCAGCAGAGTGGGATCAAGGGAGATCGCGCGCTACAGCCGGGCGACGAAGATCGTCTGGGTTTCAGACAGATCGCGGCACGTATCGCCACATCACTGGTTGACCACGCATCGGATGGTGGCCTCGTCATCGGCATCGACGGTGCATGGGGCACGGGAAAATCGAGCCTGCTTTTCCTCATCGAGGATGAACTGAGCAAGCTTGACACTAAACAGCGTCCTACCGTCATCAACTTTCGCCCCTGGTTGGTCGGCCAGCGTGACACGCTGCTCGCCAGTTTGTTCAGCACGCTATCCACGCAAATCAATAACGTCGCCGCCGAAGCGGGTAACGTCACAGGAGTATCGGTCGCAAAGGCAAAGGCTGCCGCCGACGCGCTTCGCATGTTCACCGAGGGGCTGAGCCGGGTTGGGTCCTTTGTCGAGTTCGCCGGTGATGCAAGTGGGTTTGTTTGGGCAACGTGGGCTGGCAAAGGGCTGAAAGCCGTCAAAGGAATAGGTAAAAAATCTGAAGCTCGATCGTTGCCTGAATTGAAGGACAAACTCGTTCGGGCGCTAAACGATCTCGGGCACCGCTTCATTGTCACCATTGACGATGTGGATCGCCTTGAACCGTCCGAAGTGATTGAGGTGCTGCGCCTCGTCCGCTCGGTCGCGGACTTCCCGAACGTCGTTTACCTGCTCTGCTATGACAGCCAGATTCTCGCTCACAGCATCAAGAAGGCGGCCAAAGTTAAGAGCGGACAGGCCTATCTGGAGAAGATCGTCCAACTCACTGTCATGGTGCCGACACCTGAAGCCTTCGAGTTGCGCCAGTGGTTCACGGATGACTTGCATGCAATTGCAACACCCAAAAGCGAGGATGAGCTTTCGCGGTTACGGTCCGTAATCGATTACGAAGGCGGTCGTCTGCTCAAGACGCCCCGCGCCGTAGTGCGCGCCCTCGATTCCATCCGTTTCTTTTGGCCGCCGCTGCGCGAGGCAGGCGGCGATCTTGCTGATTTGGTTTGGCTGCAACTCATTAAGGACGGAAATCCTACGCTTTATCGTTGGATCGAAAACTATTCGACTGAAGTAACCGTACTCGCGCTTGGTACGGGGACCATTAGCGATGGTGAAAAGGCTCAACAGCTCACCAAGCTACTCGATGCGGCTGGTGATGACTTCTTCGCAGATTCGATCTATCGCTTCTATTTCGCGGAGCACCTCCCGGGAATGGAGGCTGACATTGACGAAAATGGCACGTTCGAGCTTTTTCAGCGGGACGGTGAGGATGTTCGGGCAGCGGCCATCCGTGACCGCCGTCTTGCCAGCCCCGACCATTACCGACTCTATTTTGCCTTGGCGGCTCCAGCCCATACCGTGACAGGCTTCAGTGCGGATGAAATTGCGGCGGCGGCGGAAGCGAGCAGCGCCGAGATCGGTCATATTCTCGTAGAGTTACATAAGCAGCGCATCGGCACGAGCGCCATGGGACAGGCGGACGTTCTGCTGGAACGCTTCAAAACCGCACACGAAGGGCTTTCGGCGAACCAAAGCCAGCACCTGCTATTGGCGTTTTCCAATGTTCTCGATGATGCCTATCGCGCCCGGCCGTTCGATATAGTGTGGATGAGTTCGCTTTGGGATCGGGCGGATCGCTTAGTTCCCATCCTCTTAGAAAAGCTCAGTCCCGAGCAGCGTCAGGCGACGATCACCACTATGTTCGAGCAAGGCAACGCCATCAGTTGGCTGTCCAAACTGTTCCGCAGGGAGACCTTCGGACACGGGCGCTATGGCGACCGCAGGAGACCGGAACAAGATTGGATTTTGAGTGACGCGGAATTGGATCAGGTTACGGCTATCATGCTCCAGCGCTATCAAGCGCTCACGAAAGATGACCTGTTTGCGTTGGTTGATCCGCTCGACGTGCTGTTTGCATGGTCACAGGGCTGTGACGCAGACGGCCCGAGAAAACTCATCGCAGGGTGCATTGCAGAGGATGAAGGCTTGATCGATACGCTGGAAAAGCTGACCACGTATGTCATGAGCAGCGATCGGGGAAGGTACTCGGTCCTGAAGCGCAACAATCTTGAGAGTTTCCTGGACTTCGACGAGGCTCGCGCGCGGACTGCGACGCTTGGTGCTGGCGGTGGCCCGCTGGCGGCGCGCGCGCAGGCCCTCGTTGCCGCGTTCAATTCAGCCGATCCTGATTATGATTGAGGTGTCGGTGTCCGTCGTCGAAACATTTGGCGCAAAGTTGGTGGCGCGGTAACGGAGAGCAGGCCTCGTCTGGGGATAGCTGTCAGGCGGCAAGTTTGCGGTGCTGCAAGCGCCGATGTTCGATGGTCTGCTTCTTAATGGCGGCGCGCTGGGCATGGATCTGCTGATCGCGGGCGAAGTAGGCGTCGGCGGGCATCACATTGCCCAGACTCTCGTGATAGCGCTGGTGGTTGTAGTGCTAGATGAAGGCTTCGATCTGGGCTTCAAGGTCGCCGGGCAGATAGTAGTTTTCCAATAGGATGCGGTTTTTCAAGGTCTGGTGCCAGCGCTCAATCTTGGCCTGTGTCTGGGAATGGAAGGGCGCAACGCGCACATGGCTCATGGCCTGCGCCTCGATATAGGCGGCCAATTCGCCCACAACATAGCTGGGATCATCGTCCGACAGCAGGCGCGGCTTGTGCAGCACGGTGGCGCTGCCACAACCTGAGGTGGCCAGCGCCAGATCCAGCGTGTCGGTCACGTCGCCCGCCGTCATCGTGGAGCACAGCTTCCACGAGATGATATATCCGCAACCCCATTTCTCGGCCATAGGCGCTAACGCCGAACAATCGATAAACAAACTATCGCTTCCGGCGTACGAGCTCAGGGGCCTGAACGGCCGCTATGAGGGCGGGTCACGGCGCCCGATTGGGTGCCGCTGGTACCGGCAGCACGCGCCCAAAATGCGACTATTGATCAGTGCGGCGCTACTCCGCAGAACTCGTCGATCCATTGGTTGAATGAGGGGGCGATCACGTCCACGGTCTGGTCGTCGTGATCAAAGAAGAACACCGGTGCCGCTTCCTCACCATCGTTCGCATTGCAAAAACAGAATAGGTTTCCCATGCAGTCGGTGGCGAAAGCGACAAGATCCTCAGGCAAGCCCAAATATCGCCAATCGTCTGTAACAGATACAATCTCAGACGGATTAAGGAAATTGCTAAGGTCTCTTAAGTAAAGTTCTCGATCAACGATTGCATCAAGTAGCGCAATAGTTGGGCGTGGTAGGCCTACCTGCAGAACGGCATGGCGATATTCGTTAGGAAGGCAAAAGCCGAAGCGTTGTTCGACGATGCGGATGTCCGCCTCGGTGACTGGATCAGGAGGGTAGCTACTAGACGCCCACAGTTCGGCAAATCGCTCCAGCGACATAAATTCCCCACTTCGAGGCTCGGCACTCTATCACCGGCAGCTTTCGTCGCAACGTCCGCTTTCCACCGAGGCTGTGTAAAAACGCTTTGGCTGTTTTGAAGGAGCAGGCGCATGATGGCTACTTCGGCTCAGCCTTTCATCGCTGCGATCATTTTCGGGGCGCCGAGCATGTTGATGGCGCGCTTTAAATTGTAAGCGAGGACGTGGAGGCTCATTTCGGTGCTGACCTTCTCCAGGGTCCTGGTCTTGAAGTGACTTCTTCCCATCCAGTCCTTGATCGTGCCGAATACGTGTTCGACAGTTCGTCGTCGGATGCGCATGGCGTGGGGCATGCGCTCGTGTCCGGAACAGCCGGTTTGGGCGACAAACTGGTGTATTGCCGTCATTCGCAGCTATCGATCGATGGCGTAAAGTTGTCGTAGCATGGCTGCGACGTCGTGATCTCGATCCGGATTACTGGGAAGCTCGATCCGATCGCGGACTACCCTTGTCAAATAGGTGGCAATTTCATCCGTCGGCGCATCGGCCTCGAGCAATTTCAGCACTTGAGGCGCGTACATGTCGTATTCGTCCGCGGCGTTCTCGATACCGCGCACGCCGATCGGATCCCAAGCCCAATGCAGGACGATTTGGATCATTTGAAGGTCTAGGTTTCTGCGCATTGGGCGTTTCTGCGCCAAGTATCGAACGTCTGCAACTGGGGCGATCGTGGCGGAGGACGAGGCCATGGTCAAAATGACAGCTCGCGCCTACTTGCGGACATTCGCAGCCGCAGGTATTTTTGGGGCATGCTCATTTTTGAACCCCACTCTGTGCCAAGCTTGGGCGTTGAAAACCTACCGGACCCATCCGCGTTCACTGTGTTCACACCATTCATAAAGGGTGTATTCAGTCAGTGGCATCATACACCGTTCTGTCTCGAGGGGATCAATTTCGTTACTGCAGAGCAATGGATGATGTACTGCAAGGCTATGCTCTTTGGCGACAAAGCGGCAGCCAATAAAATTATCGCTACTGAGGACCCAGCGACCCAGAAACGTCTGGGGCAAACAGTCACAAGTTTTGAACAAGGCGCTTGGGATCATTGGAAGATCGACGTCGTCTATCGCGGCAATATTGCCAAGTTTGCGCAGAACGATGGTGCGCTGCGTCAACTCCGCAACACCGCGGAGACGCTGCTGGTAGAAGCAAATCCGCGTGATTGGGTTTGGGGTAGTGGACTTGCAATCGAGAATCCGGCCGGTCACTCGCCGGCAATGTGGCGGGGCCAGAATCTGCTCGGACTTATTTTGACAAAGGTAAGGGACGACCTCGCTTAGACGTCGTCGCTACGTCCGCTTGCCACCAACCCAGGCTGTTCATGGGGTCAGCGACATTGATGAATAAACGACGGCTTTCGGCGTACGGGCTCAGGCGCCTGAACAGCCGCTATGAGGGCGGTTTGCGCCCCAATCCCGCAACTGGTCAAAAGCGCTAGCTCTGACCAGACCAAGACGTTCGCGTGTGGGCTCGCCCGAACGACGGGGAGCTGGAAGGAACAGCTGTTTGAACCTCATGAATCGACGCGAGGGCAGGCGACCATTTCACGTCGATGCGGGATCAATCGATGCTTTCCAAGGGCCGACTATCGGTCGATCGGTCGGAGCCCGCGATGGCGAGGCTTATGCCTACAGAGCTGCCCTACATCGACTTGGCTCATCTGCACGCCTCCGACCGGTAGATATTGGTTCTCAGGCTATGGAGGGGACAGGCTCTGCCGCTGAGACGCCATTGGCCGATGTTGGCGTGAGTGGGGTGGTCTAGCAGGGATGCTAAAGGCTGGCCGGAAGCCAAATGCTGACCAGAAAGCCTCCTTTGTCCCGATTGGCGAATGCGATCTCGCCGTCCTGGGCGGTGATCAGCGCACGGACAATCGCCAGCCCAAGCCCTGCTCCGCCACCGGCACTCCTATCGCGCGAGGGATCGATCCTGCCGAACGGCTGGCCCAATCCGGAGAGCTTATCGGCCGCTATGCCCGGCCCATCATCGCTTATGTCGATCCGCCACCGCCCTCGATCCTCGCACAGCGACAGGACAACCTGCGTGCCATGGCGCAGGCCGTTGTCGATCAGGTTGGTCAATGTACGGCGTACCGCAAGCGGCGCGGCGACAACGCTTGCCCGCTCGACCGAAAGCGACAAAACTACGGCATCGCCCATTTCCTGGTGAATTTCCACGGCGCGGCGCAACTCGGCGGCGAGATCCAAGGACCGTCGCATCCCGGCCCTGCTGGCCTCGGCCCGAGCGAGGAGCAACGTGTCTTCGAGCAGGGCCGCCATCTCGTCGAGGTCGCGCGCGGCGCGTTCACGCTGCTCCGCGTCGTCGATGAACTCGGCTCGCAGGCGGATGCGAGTGATATAGGTGCGCATGTCGTGCGCGATTGCGGCAAGGACACGGGTGCGCTCGGCCATCAGCTCGGTAATACGGCCCTTCATCTCGTTATAGGCCTGCGCCAGCTCGCGCAGTTCGGGAGAACCTGCGACGGCGAGATCGGGGGAATCCGGTTCGCCGCGATAGGTGCGGATATCGCGGGCCAGCCGTGCCATTGGCTGCGTGGTCGCGCGCACCGCGAAGGCAAGCGCCACCAGCGCCGCGATTCCGCCAACCCCGAGTAGCGCCGCGCGCTGGCGAAGCAGGGTGCGAACCGGCTGTGACGGCTGACTCTCGATCGTCAGCATGGCGGGCTGGTCGCCGCCCAGTGTGACATGGATGGCAAGCGGATCGGACATCCATCCAGGCCAGGGGTTTAATCGCGCCAGCCTGCGAAACCGTGCCGCACGTCCGGTTACGGACAGGCGATATCCGGGCAGTCCCCTGCTGTAGACGCGACCGATGTTCATGGCCTGCGCGCTTTGAGCCGTGGGTGGTAGCGGCCCGCCTTCCACCAGCACGTGATAGAGGGCGCCGTCGAACGCCTTCGCGACCGCGACGCGGCGTGGCGGAGGCACGGCCGCAATCAGATCGACCATCGCGCGTACTTGCGCGACGCTGGGGAGCCCGCCGCCGCCCGAAGGCTCATCCCTTCCTGGCGTCCAAGTCAGCGCGAACACCGCAAGCTGCAGCAGGACGAAGCTGCCGACCAGCAACACCGTGATGCGGAAGGAGAGCGTGCCGCGCTGCATGGTGCTCAACCACGCTCTACTTGTGCGGCAAGAGAATAGCCCCCGCCGCGCACCGTCTTGATCAGGCCTGCTCCAACCGGATGAGCTTCCAGCTTCCGACGCAGTTTGCCCACTTGCACGTCGATCGCGCGGTCGAAGGGCTGCGCATCGCGCCCGCGCGTCCAGTCTAGCAATTGATCGCGCGAAAGCACCCGCCGTGGATGGCGCACGAAGGCCGCAAGCAGGTCGAATTCACCCCCAGTGAGCTCGATTTCCCTACTTGCAGGATCGATCAGCGTCCGTCGCGCCAGATCGAGCTCGAACCCTTCGAAACGCCAGCGTTCCTCGGCGGCTGGCATGGGGGCAACCCGATGCCTGTCTCGGGTGCGGCGCAGGATCGCGCGGACCCTGGCCACCAGCTCGCGCGGGTTGAACGGCTTGGGCAGATAGTCGTCGGCGCCGATCTCCAGCCCGACGATGCGGTCGATGTCATCGCCGCGCGCAGTAACCATCAGCACGGGCACTTCGCCCTCCGCCTGGAGCCGGCGGCAGATCGAAAGCCCGTCCTCGCCCGGCAGCATGACGTCGAGCACGACGAGATCGACCCGCCGTCGCGCGCGCAGGCGGTCGAATGCTTCGCCCGTCGGGCACAATTCCGCCTCGAACCCCTCCCGTCGCAAAAGGGCTGCAACTAGGGGGCCGATCTCGGGATCGTCCTCGACGACGGCAATGACGGTCTGGCTGTCCATAGGCCCATCATGCTTGTGGGACGCGGCGAGGAAAAGTGACGATCGGCATGATTACATTTCTTCACACACGCTCATCCGCCGCTCGCAAAGGGGTTACACCGACATTCCAGATTGACGGTATCGGACGAGAACGGCCGATCCACTTTTTGGAGATTTGCCATGAAGAAATTTGCTATCGCTCTCGTTGCCGGCGCTACCGTCGCCGCCAGCCTTGCCGCTGTTCCTGTGCAAGCGCGGCCGCGTGGCGGCGCGGTTTCGGTCCAGGGTACTGGCGGCCGTGGCGGCACCCTGTCGCGTAGCGTCGACCGCCAGCCTGGCAACACAAGTGTGACCCGCGGCATCCAGACCAATTCGGGTATGGGCGCCACGACGACGCGCGGTGGTAGCTGGGTCAATGGCACCTATTCGGGCGGCGCCACGCACACCACCAATAACGGCCAGACCTGGGGCCGCTCGACCAGTGTGACTGCTAACGGCAATGGTACAGGCAGCGTCTCATCGACTGTGACCGGCCCGAATGGCCGCACCGGCACCGTGTCGGGAACGGTGAGCTCGACCCCGCCCCAGAACTGAGCCCGCCCCGCCACGCGGCCCGGCCATCTCGCCCTCTCCCCCCAGAAGGCCGGGCCGACTTTCACAAGGATAGCATCATGAGAATGTCCCTCTTCATCGCCGCGACCGCCACCCTTGCCATCGCCGGCACGGCCCATGCGCAAAGGGGTGGCCGCTTTGCCGACATGTTCGCCGGCGCGGACGCCAACCACGATGGCCGCATTAGCCGCGATGAATTCATGGCGGGCCGGAGCGCCCGGTTCGCCGAACTGGATCGCAACCACGACGGCGTGATCAGTGCCGCCGATTTTCCCCGTCTGGCGGCCTTTGCCGCAGCGAAAGCGAAGATGGATGCACTCATCACGAGCGCCGACGCCGATCATGACGGCAGGGTGACGCGACAGGAACTGGCGCATGCGCCGACCACGATGTTCGACAAGGCCGATGCCAACCACGATGGATTCGTCGATCAGTCCGAACTCACCGCCTTCCGCGCCAACGCGCGGGCGATGCGGGGAGGGATGTGACGTGGACGCACTGCTCACCCGTTCACCGGCTTGGTTGGCAGTCGTGGTCGGGCTGGTGTTCGCCGAGATCGTCTGGCGCTTGCGCAGCGGGCGCGGCTACGATCGCGGCAATGCGCTGACCACGCTTGGCCTTGCCGTCGGCAACATTCCGACCGCCATCCTCAATGGCGTGGTCATCGGGGCAGTATTCGATGCCGCGTGGAAGATTGCCCCCGTCCATCTTTCGCTCGACGACTGGAAGACTTGGGTAGCCGGGTTCTTGGCGGTCGAGTTCGCCTATTACTGGTTCCACCGCGCCAGCCATCGGGTCCGCTGGCTATGGGCGACGCATGCCGTTCACCATTCACCCGGGGAGATGACCCTGCTTTCCTCACTCCGGCTCGGTTGGACCAACCTCCTGTCGGCGGGATGGGTATGCTATGTGCCGCTGGTGTTCGCCGGGTTCGATCCCCGGCTCGTGGTGCTGCTGTTGGCGCTGGATCTGCGCTACCAGTTCTTCCTCCATACCGAGGCGAAGCTGTCATTCGGGCCGCTCGAATGGCTGCTCAACACGCCGTCCCACCACCGCGCGCACCACGGCTGTAACGATGCTTATCTCGACTGCAATTACGGCGGCGTGGTCATCGTCTTCGACCGCCTGTTCGGGACGTTCCGTGCCGAGCGAGCCGAGGAACCGGTGGTGTTCGGGCTCAAGGGCAGGGGGCTTGAAACCAATCCCGTGCGCTTGGCCGTTCGCGAATGGCGCGACCTGTTGCAGGATATGAAAACCGCGCAAGGGTTGCGCTACGCCGTGCGCATCGCGCTCTCGCCGCCGGGCACTGTCCTACAGCACCGGAAGACCCAGGATTTGGCGCCACGAAACCGCTTTTCGCTGCGGCCGCCGTGGCAATAGGCGCCGCCGCTTTTTCTCCGGCTCAGGCCTTCGCCGCGCCCGCCATCTGCAATGCGATTTGGACCGACGCGACACGAAGCGGTCGTCCCGTTCCGGTGCGAATACGGATGCCCGAAGGACGCGCCCAAGTCCCTGTCATTCTTTTCAGCCATGGCCTGGGCGGCAGCCTTGACGCCGGAACGAATTGGGTGACGGTCTGGGCCGAGGCAGGCTTCGCAACCGTCAATATTGAGCATGCCGGGAGCGATGCAGCGATCTGGAAGGGCAGAATGCGGCCCATGCAGGGTCTGCGCAGCGCCATGAATGGCCAGCAGCTACAAGCGCGCGTTGACGATGTCCATTTCGTGCTCGACCGGCTGGCAAAGGGCGGGCGTGAAGGGGCATGCGATCTCGGACGGCTCGATATGGACCGCGTCGGCATGGCGGGCCACAGCTTTGGCGCCCAGACGGTGTTGGCCGTGTCGGGCGCGCGCTACGGCGGCGCGGCGATCATGCACGACCCGCGTATCAAGGCGGCGATTGCGCTCAGTCCGCAACCAGCACTGGGGCAGGACGACCGTTCGGCTTTCGGAGGGATCGCCATTCCCTTCTTCTCGATCACCGGCACACGCGACGAACTGCCATTCCTCAACAGTGTGGCGCCCCAGGATCGTACCCGGCCGTTTGCGGCCATGCCGACCGGGAGCAAGTATCTGCTCGTTCTCGAAGATGCCAACCACATGATGCTGGGTGGCCAGTCGAAACGGATGCCTGTCATGCGCGCCACTGCGCATATCGTCGATGCCGTCGCCCGTTTCACCACCGACTTCTGGCGGACCTATCTCATGTCGGGTTCGAGCCGGCCTGACTTGATCGCCAAAGATCGGCACTTGCTTGCCAAAGAAGACCACTTTGCAGAAAAATAGAATGTCGAACTGACGCGTTCGATGTCCGAAACGGTCTGCATGGGACAGTCTGTGTGCAGAATTCCTTGTAAGATGACAGATACCGTCATCTTGCCACCAGAAAACAGCCCGACCCTTCGCCACCATCTGGGCCCTACACCGCCCCGCTCATGAATGAACGCCGGCTTTCGTGGGGTGCACATGGATGCCTAAACGTCGGCTATTGGGGCGGAAGCAGGCCAGCGGGCGCCGCCGCGCCCTTTCGGCATGTTCGGGTATAGTAGCCTACCGCTGATCCACAGTTTGCCAGTAAGCGTATGTCAGGCCGTGCGAGCCAGCTCGAGACCTTCAAGGTGAGGGGTGTCGCTAATTGGCGTCAGCAAGCCGAACACGTGATCCGCCCAGTCCTGGAGCATACGTCGGCGCGGCGACAAGTACAGCGCGCTGTTATAGGCGCTGCGGACGTCGTCGCGGTCGACGTGGGCAAGTGCCATCTCGATCCAATCGGCGCGATAGCACTCGGCTTCGTTGGCCCAGGTGGAGGCCAGACCGCGGAAGCCATGGACTGTCTGTCGACCGCGATATCCCATGCGGTAGCAACCATAGATCATGGTGTTCTGAGAAATCGGCTGCCCGAGCTTGTCACCGCCAAACACGTAAGCGCCCGTCGAATAGGCTCTGACGTCGCCGAGCAGCGACACGACTTGGCGCGATAGCGGCACAAGGTGCTCGCGTTCCATCTTCATCCGCGCAGCTGGCACGCGCCAAAGCGGCTCGGGCCCATCGAGTTGCTCGAACTCGTCCCAGCGAGCAAGGCGGGTCTCGTTGGTCCGTGCCCAGGTCAGCAGCGTGAACAGCAACGCCGCACGCGTCACCGCGCGACGGCGCGGATTCTCCTCGCCGTCGTAGCTGTCGATTGCCCGAACCAGCGCGGGCAGTTCCTGCAGACCGACCCGCGCCATGTGGCGAACCCGCGGTTTCGGCTTCAACAAGTCAGACAGATATGCCGCCGGATCCTGATCAGCCCAGCCTTGCGGGATCGCGAAGCGATAGATTTGACTCACATGCTGCTTGATGCGCCGGCTGACGTCGAGCGCCCCGCGCGCTTCCACCGTCCGAACCATGGCCAGCACGTCGGCGCTGGTGATGGACCGCAGCGGCCGATTGCCGAGCACTGGGAAGGCATCGCGCTCGAGCCGCGTCATCAGCCGCCTGGCATGGCCTTCATCGAGATTGCCCTCGCGGTTTTCGTGCCAGGCCCGTGCCGCCTGCTCGAACGTCTTGCCGGCTGGCGACCTGTTGCTGGCGCCAGGGTCCCTGCCCTGCCCCAGCGCCACCCTGGCCTCCGCGCGGCGCAGCCGCGCCTCGGCAAGGCTGAGATCGGGATAGCGGCCGAAGGAGAGCAGCTTCTCCTTGCCGTCGAACCGATACTTCATTCGCCACAGCTTCGAGCCATTGGGCCGAACGAGAAGGTACAGGCCCTCGCCATCGGCGAGCTTATAGTCCTTTTGCCGCTTGGTTGCGTAGCGGACTTCGAGTTCCTTGAGCGCCATGTGGGGGTACTCCGCTGGAATTGCAGCGATTACCCCACAAAATACCCCCAAATGCAAATCGACGTCCTGGCGTTTGGTGGCTTCTTGAGAGGCGACTTGAGATGGCGCGAATCGGCGGTAAGCCACGGAAAACAGGCATAAAAAAGCCGCCTCGGGACGTCCTGAGGCGGTATGGTATGATCGGATATGGTTGCGGGGGCAGGATTTGAACCTGCGACCTTCAGGTTATGAGCCTGACGAGCTACCGGGCTGCTCCACCCCGCGATGCGCTGCGGCCCCGTCGTTTATGACGACGGGGCCGCAGGAGAGACTTTGTGAATGGGTTTTATTCGTGTGCGCCAGCTTCAATGCCTGGCGACGACCTACTCTTCCAACGCTTGAGCGTTAGTACCATTGGCGCGGACTGGTTTCACGGCCGAGTTCGAGAAGGGATCGGGTGGGACACAGACGCTATGGTCACCAGGCAATGGAGCGGGCGCACATGAGGGGTTTAGATCGATGATGTTGGGATCTGGCTTGAGGATCGTCCGATTGTCACCGTTGGCCGCTGCATGTTGTGCAGGGTTGGTGGTGAGGGTGTGGATTCTACAAGCATGATAAGAGTGATTAGGACCGGTTAGCTTCATGCGTTACCGCACTTCCACACCCGGCCTATCAACGTGGTGGTCTACCACGACTCGATGATACCTTATCT
>NZ_JABGCC010000008.1:0-121089 GCF_013149315.1 Novosphingobium sp. SG754
CACTAACCCCGAAGGGTTCGTTCGACTTGCATGTGTTAGGCATGCCGCCAGCGTTCGTTCTGAGCCAGGATCAAACTCTCAAGTTGTGTCACAACCATCATCGCAGAAGCACCAATGGCACCTACCCGCGACAACAGCAGAACTCCGGGAGCCGATGCCTGCATTTGTCAAACGTAATGGATACGAAGGACATATAGACAGATACCGGCTTGCTTTAAACTGGACGTCGGAGCCCAAAGACCCCCGACACCAGGCGCCGTCGCCCACATGTCCCTTCATCTAATCAACAATGTCAAAGACCAACCCAGACAACAAAACCCGGACAACAAAACCCGGACAACAAGCAATCCCCGGTTCTCACCGGAAATCTAAGCCGTCCGTAGCTATCTGGCGACCAATTCAGCATAACCTGGAGACAACCAAGCCGCCGGAAAAACCGGCTGCACCGCATCGGTGAAGCGGCATATATGGAGCACTGCCCAAACCGTCAACGGCCATTTTTCCACAGGGGCGCAGACTGACCGTAAAACCCCGGTGTCATGGGCGTTTTGGCGCGAAATTTTTCTGCATTTTACCATGGCTGAAGCGAAACATGCCGGGAGAATCACCGTTGTGATTCGCCGTTTCCGGCGCCCTTCCCGTTCAGACTGCGCAAAAAGAAACGAAAAAACCCCGCAGCTTGCGCTGCGGGGTTTGATCAATTGCACTCGCCCTGTGGCGATCAGTGATGCGGGGTATCCTCGATCACCGGCAGCGTTTCGAACTGGTGGAACGGCGGCGGGCTGGACAGAGTCCATTCCAGCGTCGTGGCGCCTTCACCCCAATAGTTCGGCGCAGCCTTCTTGCCGGCGACGAAGGCGTAGATGATGTTCACCAGGAAAATCACGATCGACAGGGCCATGATCATGTAGCCGATCGTGGCGATGTGGTTCCAGTACTCGAACGCGGGAGCGTAATCGGGATAGCGGCGCGGCATGCCCTGCACGCCCAGGAAGTGCATCGGGAAGAAGATCAGGTTCACGCCGACGAAGAACACCCAGAACTGCAGGTGGCTGAGGAACTCGGAGTGCATGCGGCCGCTCATCTTAGGGAACCAGTAGAAGAACCCGGCAAAGAGCGACGTGACCGCGCCGAGCGACAGCACGTAGTGGAAGTGGGCGACGACGTAGTAGGTATCCTGGAGATTGTCGTCGATGCCGCCGTTGGCAAGCACCACGCCGGTGACGCCACCCACGGTGAACAGGAAGATGAAGCCGATGGCCCAGACCATGGGCGACTTGAACTCGATCGACCCGCCCCACATCGTGGCGATCCACGAGAAGATCTTGATCCCGGTGGGCACGGCGATGACCATCGTCGCGGCCGTGAAATACATCTTCGTGTTCACGTCGAGGCCGGTGGTGTACATGTGGTGGGCCCACACGATGAACCCGACCAAGCCGATGGCGACCATGGCATAGGCCATGCCGAGATAGCCGAACACCGGCTTGCGCGAGAAGGTCGAGATGATCTGGCTGATGATGCCGAAGCCCGGCAGGATCATGATATAGACTTCGGGGTGGCCGAAGAACCAGAACAGGTGCTGGTAGAGGATCGGGTCACCGCCGCCGGCCGGATCGAAGAACGTCGTGCCGAAGTTGCGGTCGGTGATCAGCATGGTGATGGCTGCGGCCAGCACCGGCAGGGCGAGCAGCAGCAGGAACGCGGTGACGAGAACCGACCACACGAACAGCGGCATCTTGTGCAGGGTCATGCCCGGCGCGCGCATGTTGAAAATGGTGGTGATGAAGTTCACGGCCCCGAGAATCGAGCCAGCCCCGGCCAGGTGCAGCGAGAAGATCGCGAAATCGACCGCCGGACCGACCGAGCCCGATGTGGAAAGCGGTGCATAGACCGTCCAGCCGGTGCCCGCGCCATGGCCAGTGCCCCCGGGCATGAACGGCGAGATCATCAGCGAGCAGAAGCCCGAGAAGGTCAGCCAGAACGAAATGTTGTTCATACGCGGGAAGGCCATGTCGGGCGCGCCGATCATGATCGGCACGAACCAGTTGCCGAACCCGCCGATCAGCGCCGGCATGACCATGAAGAACACCATGATCAGGCCGTGCGCCGTGATCAGCACGTTCCACATGTGCAGCGTCTGGTTGAGATCGGCGCCATCACCGCCGACGAACCTGGTCCAGAACCCGAGGTACTGGATGCCGGGATGCGCCAGTTCGGCGCGCATGATGCCCGAGATCGCGCCGCCGACAACGCCGGCGAAGACCGCGAAAATCAGGTAGAGCGTGCCGATGTCCTTGTGGTTGGTGGACATGAACCAGCGCGCAAAGAAGCTGGGCTTGTGATCGTGATCATGCGCATGGTCGTGGTGCGCATCAAAACTTTCATGATCGGCGGGAATGGTGGCCATATCGGGCGATCCTCTTTCCGATTGTCGTTCAGGCGGCCGGAGCGGCTGCGCCGCCCACCGTACCGCCCTGGCTCTTGATCCAGGCGTCGAACTGGGGCTTGGTCACGGCTTCGACCACGATCGGCATGTAGCCGTGGCGCGCGCCGCACAGTTCGGAGCACTGGCCGTAATAGACGCCGGGCTTGTTGATCATCATCACCTTCTCGTTGATCCGGCCCGGAACGGCATCCAGCTTGAACCAGAGCGAGGGCACGGAGAACGAGTGGATCACGTCAGACCCGGTGGTCTGCAGGCGAATCGGCACCCCGGCCGGCACGACCATGCGGTTGTCGGCGGCAAGCTGCGGCGGCTCGCCGCGCTTGATGGCCTCGGCCGGCGGCAGCATGTTGGAGATCACCTCGAACCCGCCATTGTCGGGATAGGTATAGCCCCAGTACCACTGATAGCCGGTGACCTTGACGGTCAGCGCGCCCTTGGGCGCAGGCTCGTACTGGTGGGCGAGCAGGCGAATCGAGGGGACCGCGATCACCACCAGGACCAGTACGGGAACCAGGGTCCAGATCACCTCGATCAAGGTGTTGTGGCTGGTCTTGGAGGCCACCGGGTTGGCGCGGCGGTTGAACTTGGCCATCACCGCGATGAGCAGGAACAGGACCAGCAGGACAATGACCGTGATTACCGGCATCAGCAGGTAATCGTGCATTTTCAGCGCTTCCTGGCCGATCGGCGAATACTGGTCCTGGAAGGTCCAGCCACCCGGAACGGGTTGCCCCTTGCCGGGCACCGGCTTGGCCGGGACATAAGTGGCGGCAGCCAGCGCCAGCGAAGGCGCCGCGGCTGCGGTTGTTGCTGCAATGCCTGCCAGGACATGACCGGCGGTCCGAAACGCTGTGCCCGCATGGCGGACGAATTCGATTGGACTCATCGTCGCTTGTTCCGCTCTTCCCCGCGTACACGCCAGTTTCGAGGTCTGCGTGCACTGATTGTAATTCCCTCGATTGCACCCGGCTATACGCGGCCTTGTCCTGAGCCACAAGTTGAGACGTTCACCAAGGCGACAGGAAAGCATTGCCCCTTGGTTCAAGCCCGCCCGCCGCAGGCCTGCCACTGGGCGAAAAACCCTTGCCCCGTGCCGCGCCAGCGCCCATGGCACATGGCAAACCCCAGCACGCCAAGACGGCGAACAGGCAGGACCAGCGAACCAGAGCCATGCAGGAAGAAGACATCCTTTCCGAATTCCGTGCCAGCCAGGCCTTGCTTGAAGGGCATTTCCTGCTCTCTTCGGGCCGCCACAGCGCCCATTATCTGCAATGCGCGCGCGTGCTGATGGACCCGATGCGCGCCTCGCGCCTAGCCAGTGCGCTCGCGGCCAAGCTGCCGCGCGATTTGCGCCAGCAGATCGCCAAGGTGGTGGCCCCGGCCATGGGCGGGGTGATCATCGGCCACGAAATGGGCCGCGCGCTGGGCGTGGAAGCGGTGTTCGTGGAACGGCCAACCGGCACGTTCGAACTGCGCCGCGGGTTTACCCTGACGCCGGGCGAAAAGGTGCTGATGGTCGAAGACGTCGTCACCACTGGCCTGTCCAGCCGCGAAGCGATCAAGGCCGTGGAAGAAGCCGGCGGCGTGGTGATCGCCGAGGCGGCGCTGGTCGACAGGTCGGCCGGCGCGGTGGACCTGGGCGTGCCGTTCTATCCGCTCGTCTCCCTCAATTTCCCGACCTATGCACCCGATGAACTGCCGCCCGCGCTGGCCGCTGTGCCCGCGATCAAGCCCGGCAGCCGGGCACAACCGTAAGACAGGAGAATATGGCGGTGAGCGAATTGTTCACGCCCGCCCGGCTGCGGCTGGGCGTCAACATCGATCACGTGGCCACCATCCGCAATGCGCGCGGCGGTGACCATCCCGATCCGGTGCGCGCCGCGCAGATCGTGGCCGACGTGGGCGGTGACGGGATCACGGCCCATCTGCGCGAGGACCGCCGCCATATTCGCGACGAGGACCTGGCACGCATCCAGGCGGCGACCAACCTGCCGCTGAACCTGGAAATGGCCGCGACCGACGAAATGCTGGCGATTGCCCTGCGCCACAAGCCCCATGCCTGCTGCATCGTGCCCGAGCGCCGCGAGGAACGCACGACCGAGGGCGGGCTCGATGCCGCCGGGCAGCACAACCGCCTGGCGCCGATCGTGTCGCGCCTGGCTGATGCCGGCATCCGCGTCAGCCTGTTCATCGCGCCGGACGCGCGACAGATCGAGGCGGCGATCAAGCTGGGCGCGCCGGTGGTGGAACTGCACACCGGCGAATATGCCCATGCCGAGGGCGAGGCCCGCGCCGTCGAGCTCAAGCGCCTGGCCGACATGGCCGCGCTGGCCGCCAAGAACGGCATCGAACCCCATGCCGGCCATGGCCTGACCTATGACAACGTGCAGCCCGTGGCCGCCATCCCGCAGCTGGCCGAACTCAACATCGGCCATTACCTGATCGGCGAGGCGATCTTCGTGGGTCTGGACGCGGCCGTGCGGCGCATGCGCACGCTGATGGACGAAGTGCGCTGAACCCGCCACGCGGCTGGAAGGAAGACCCCGCATGATCATCGGCCTGGGTTCCGACTTGTGCAATATCGAGCGCATCCAGCAATCGCTGGAGCGGTTCGGCGATCGCTTTGTCGAGCGGGTTTTCACCCCGGTGGAGCAGGCCAAGGCAGCGCGCCGGCCCTATACCCGCGCCGGCACCCTGGCCAAGCGCTTCGCCGCCAAGGAAGCCTATTCCAAGGCGGTGGGCACCGGCTTCAAGGCTGGGGTGTTCATGAAGGACATCGGCGTGGTCAACGCACCCTCGGGGGCGCCGACCCTGGCGCTGACCGGCGGCGCGGCGGCACGGCTGGCCGCGATCACCCCGCCCGGCCACAAGGCGGTGGTGCACCTGACGATGACCGATGACCATCCCTGGGCTCAGGCCTTCGTGGTGATCGAGGCCATTGCGCTGGACCTTGGCCACTCGGGCGAAGGAGAAACGGCATGAGCGACGGCGTTACCGGCCTGCCGCCGGAACAGGCCGAAGCCCGGCCCGCGCGCGTCAACTGGTGGGCGGAACTGCGCGGCCTGATTGGCATGCTGCTGGCTGTCCTGGTGTTCCACAGCCTGCTGGCCAAGCCGTTCTACATCCCGTCGATGTCGATGATGCCCAACCTGCTGGTGGGCGATCGGCTGGTGGTTTCCAAGTATCCCTATGGCTGGTCGTGGGTATCTTCATCGTTCCACGTGCTGCCGCGCTCGTCGGTGCGGCTGTTCCCGGCAACGCCGCAGTATGGCGATATCGTGATCGTGGTGCCGCGCGGCAGCAACGAGGACTATATCAAGCGGGTCGTCGCCCTGCCAGGTGACCGCATTGCCGTGGTCCATGGCCAGATCATCCTCAATGGCCGCCCCGTGCCGCAGGTGGTGGAAGCGCCGCTCGATCTGCCGGTCGATGCCAACGAACCGTGCGATCCCACCGATTTTCCCGGCTTGCGCTTTCGCGATGCGATGGGCCGGCAATTCTGCGAGCTGCCGATCCTGCGCGAGACGCTGCCCAATGGCGCGACCTATCGCATCATCGACCATGAGCAGCAGCCGCTCGATGACTATGCCGAGGTGACGGTGCCGGCCGGCCATGTCTTCCTGATGGGCGACAACCGCGATCATTCCGCCGACAGCCGCGAACCGCTGGCGCTCAAGGGCCTGGGTGGCCCAGTGCCGCTGGCCGACGTGGGTGGCCGGGCCGAGTTTGTGACGGTTTCCCTGGATGGCAGCGAAACGTGGAATCCGGCGACCTGGTGGCATGCGCTGCGCCACGGCCGCGGTGGAACCAGCCTGCGCGCGGAACAGGGGCTGCCACAATTCGTTCCGGCTTCCTGAACTCTTGCTGCGGGGGTAGCTTGCGCGCGATGTCCGATTCTGCCGACACCATTTCTGTCTCCGCCAACCCGCCGCCCGGCGGCACGACCAAGGCGAACGCGCCTGGCCCCACCGACATTACTGACCATACGGTTCGCCAGGAGGCCAAGAAGGCCTTTGTGTGGATCGGGATCGCTGCGCTTGTCGTGCTGGCGGTATTCCTGGCACAGCCGCTGCTGGTGATCTTTGGCGGGGTGGTGTTTGCCTCGCTGATCGAGGGTGGGCAACGCCTGCTCGGCCGGATTCTGCCCGGCCCGCGCGCGCTGCGGATCGCGCTGGTGCTGCTGGCGGCGGTCGGTTTCCTGGTATGGCTCGGCTATTTTGCCGGCAACCAGATCGCGGCACAGGCGGCGCAGTTTCCGCATATCATCCAGGGCCAGGCCCAGCGCACGCTGACCTGGCTGCACGGCCATGGCATCAACGTGGGCCAGGCTGACGTCTCCAAGATCGCCGAGCAGGTGATCGGCGGCGTCGGCCCCGTCACGCAGGCGCTGGGGGGAATTTTCGGTGGGTTCACCACGTTTTTCCTGATCGTGATCCTGGGCATCTATTTCGTGCTGGAGCCGGACATCTATCGGCGCGGCTTTGCCTGGCTGTTCCCGCTCGATCGCCGCCCGCATTTCCAGGTGACGCTGCAACGCATGGGCAAGTCGCTGCGCATGCTGCTGTTCGGGCGCATGATCGGCATGTTTACCGAAGGCCTGGCAACCTGGCTGCTGCTGGCCGTCTATGGCGTGCCGATGTCGGCGTTGCTGGGCATTCTGACCGGGCTGCTGGTGTTCCTGCCCAATATCGGCGCGCCGCTCTCGGGGCTGCTGATGGTGCTGGTGGGCTTTTCGGGCGGCACCGACATGGGGATCTACTGCATTATCGTCTACCTCGTGGTGCAGACGGTGGATGGCAACATCATCGTGCCGATGGTGGCCAAGAAGACCGCCGACCTTGCCCCGGCGATGGTGCTGGGCGCGCAGCTGATCTTTGGCGTGCTGTTCGGCATCCTGGGCCTGGCGCTGGCCGATCCGATCGTGGCGATGATCAAGATCGCCCTGGAACGGCAGGCCGAGCGCAACGACGATGAGCGGGACGAAACTGCCCCGGGCGAAACCCCCGCGCTGGCCACATGATGCCATGGTGATCAAGCGCGTGGTTCAGGCCGGCGCGCTGTTCGTGGTGCTGGCCTTGCTGTGCCTTGGCGTGTTGCGCCAGTGCTCGGCAGAAATCTCGCGCTATGCCTTTGCGCCCATCCACGCGTTCGAGCCGGGCGCACCGCCAGCGCCCAATGCCTATGCCGATCCTGCGATGTGGCTGGCGCGGCCCGGCATGGCCAATGACCCGGCACAGTGGCTGCCGCCGGGCACGCCCGCCCCGCCCAGCGGGGACACGGCAGTGTTCTTCGTGCATTCGACCACCTATCTCAGCCGCAACCACTGGAATGCGCCGCTGGCCGATATCGATTCGCAGCGGCGCGCCAACATTCTGGTGGCGGCCACGGCCAGCGCGTTCAACGCGGTAGGGCCAGTATGGGTGCCGCGCTATCGCCAGGCCGCGTTGGGTGCCTTCCTGACCGACGGTGCCGATCGCCAGCGGGCGATGGACCTGGCCTATGCAGACATTCACGCGGCCTTTGCCGCGTTCCTGGCGGCCCTGCCCCCGCAGACGCCGATCATCATCGCCGGCCACAGCCAGGGCGCGTGGGCCGTGGCCCGCCTGCTGCACGATAGTGTGCAGGGACGCCCGGTGGCGCGACGCGTGGTGGCAGCCTATGCCATCGGCTGGCCCATCGTGGCGGCAACGGCTGCGGCGGAAACCGGCTTTGCCCCGTGCACGACGCCCGATCAGGCAGGATGCCTGGTCGGCTGGCTCAGCTTTGCCGAACCGGCCGATCCCACCCTGCTGATCGGCGCCTATCACCGCTGGCCGGATCACGCGCCCGGCCAGGGCCCGCTCATCTGCGTCAATCCGCTGACCGGCACGCAAGGCGGCGTTGCCACGCGCAAGGCCAACCGCGGCACGCTGCTGCCCGATGCAAACGACAGTGAGACAGAGCGCGCCGGGCCGCTGGTGGCTGGCCTCGTGCCGGCGCGGTGCGATGCGCGCGGACTATTGCTGATCGGGCCGCCGCCGCACATCGGGCTGTTCGTGCTGCCGGGCAACACCTACCATGTCTACGATATCCCGCTGTTCTGGGCCAATCTGCGCGCCGATGCCCTGCGTCGCAGCGCCGCGTGGCACCAGGCCCGGGACGGAGGAACTCAATGATCACCCAAAATGTCGCCGACCTGCGCGCCGCCCTGCCGATGGGCGGGGTGCTGATGGGGCTTGACCCTGGCACCAAGACCATCGGCGTGGCGCTGTGCGATGCCGGCTGGCACTTTGCCACCGCCGGGCAGACCGTGATCCGCCGCAAGTTTGCCCAGGACAAGGCAGCCTTGGCTGACATCATCGCGCAGCGCGGGGTCAAGGGCCTGGTCATCGGCCTGCCGCTCAACATGGATGGCAGCAACGGTCCGCGCAGCCAATCAGCCCGCGCCATGGCGCGCAACCTGGAAGACCTGGGCCTGCCCATTCTGATGTGGGACGAGCGCTGGTCGACGCAGGCGGCCGAGCGCACGATGATCGAGCAGGATTTCAGCCGGGCCAAGCGCGCCCAGCGCATCGATTCGCATGCCGCCGCGCTGATCCTGCAGGCCGCGATCGACACGCTGGCCGGCGGGGTGCTGTGATTTAACCAATCGGTTGAACCCCGGTCGACATTGCGGCAAGGAACAGCGATGGCAGAACACGAACCTTTCACCTGGCGCAAGCAGGGCCCCTTTGATCCGGCAGTGGCGGGCGAACTGCTGAGCAAGCTGGGCCACGGCGGCTTTCTCGGCATGCGCTATGGCGACCATGGTCCCGACTGGTTCGAAGCCGAATTGCCCTGGCGCGAGGATCTGGTGGGAGCGGGCAACAATGGCGTGCTGGCCTCTGGCCCGATCATCAGCCTGTTCGACAATTGCACATCGATGGCGATCTGGACGCGGCGGGGATGCTTCGTCCCCCATGTCACGCTGGACCTGCGCATCGACTATGTCCGGGCAGCCGTACCGGGGCGCAGCGTGATCGCGCGGGCGGAATGCTATCAGTTGCGCGGCGACTTGGCATTCGTGCGGGCGCTGGCCCACGATGGGGATATGGCCGATCCGCTGGCCCACGCTGCCGCCATCTTCATGGTGCTGGGAGACAGCGAATGAGCGAGGGCCAACGCGATGGCAGCGTCCTGTTCACCCTGCCGCCCTTTGCCCTGGCCATGGGCATGACCCTGGCGGCGGACGAAGACGGCAGCCCGATCGTCACCATGCAGTTTGGCGCCCATTCGGAAGGGCGCCCCGGATTTCTGCACGGCGGCGCGATTGGCGGGCTGCTGGAAATGGCCGGGTTTGCTGCCCTCTCTGTCCATCTGGCGCGGAACGGGGTGAACCAGCGGATGAAGCCGATCAACATCTCGATCGAATACCTGCGCGCCGGGCTGCCACAGCCGGTCTACGCCATAGGCCAGGTGGTGCGCGCCGGGCGGCGCGTGGCCAATGTGCGGGTGGAAGCCTGGCAGAGCGACCGCGCCGTACCGATCGCCAGCTGCTGGATGAACTTTCACCTAGCAGCGCCCAAGGGCTGATTAGCCGGGCAGGCGCAGTTCCACGGTCAGGCCAGAGGGCAACGCTGCACCGGGCGGCAGGCGTTGCGCATCGGCGCGTGCGCGCACCAGGATAGCCAGCGGCACGGCGGCATCGGCCACCACGGCATCGGCCATGCCCAGAAGGCGCGCCTCGCGCAGGGTAAGGTCTTCCGGATCGTCCGAGCGCAGCACGATGACATGGTGCGCTGCCGCTACTTCGGCCGCACCTGCCAGCCATTCCTCCACCGCGGCGGGTGCATGCTCCACCATCGGATCGAGCGGGCCGCCCTCTGCCAGGGCGCCATCAAGCGCGCGGCGCCGATCGGCGCCATCGGGAAAGCGCGCGCGCAAGGCATCGCGCGCGGCAAAGAGCGCATTGGCCAGCGCGCCCAGCCCCTGGGGCAGCGCGCGTTCCAGCCGCAGCCGCACGTGCTTGGCCAGCCCCGCCGACGCACCCGCCGTGCCGACAGCCACCACCACCGGGCTGCGATCGATCAGCGACGGCGTGGTGAAATCGCACAGCGCCGGGCGATCCACCACATTGACCAGCAAGCCGGCGCCCCGCGCGCGCAGGGCATCGGCCATGCAGGCATCGGCACTGTCATGGGCGATGAACGCCAGCCGCGCGCCGATATCGATGCCGTGGGCAAGATCATCCACCACCTGGCCGCCAGCACGCTCCACCAGCCGCGCCTTGGCCTGCGCCGCATCGCCATGGCCCAGCACGATCACCGGCTGGCCGGCGATACGGTGGAACAGGGGCAGCGCGGGCAGGCTCATGACAGCGGCTTAGCGGGTCACAGGCATGGCGTCAGGCCAGCCATTCGGGCACGCGTTCGGCCGCCAGGATCGTGGCTGGCTCGATCCGGTCGGCCACCACCGCCCACTTCGTGCCATCCACCATCACTTCGGGCACGAGGGGCCGCGAATTGTAGGTGTTGGCCATCGTCGCGCCATAGGCGCCAGCCGTGCGGAACACGGCCAGATCGCCCCGCGCCACGGCATCGATCGTGCGGCCCATGGCAAAGGTGTCGCTCGATTCGCAGATCGGGCCAACGATATTGGCCTCCATCGTTTCGCCATTCGGCGCCACCGCGGCGAAATCGTGCCAGGCATCATAGAGCGCCGGGCGCGCCAGATCGTTCATGGCCGCGTCGACGACCACCCACGGGGCGCCGACGCCTTCCTTCACCCGCACCACCCGCGTCATCAGCACGCCGGTGTTGCCGGTGATCACGCGGCCGGGTTCGAACATCGCCGTAATGTCCCAGCCCTGCGTTACGCGGGCGACCATCGCGGCATAGTCTTCGGGCTGGGGAAAGACTTCCCCAGCCTTGTAGGGCACGCCCACGCCGCCGCCGAAATCGATGTGCGTGACGGCATGGCCCGCCGCACGGATCGCCTGCATCAGCTGGCCGATCTTGGTAAAGGCTGCCTCCAGCGGATCGAGCCGCGACAGCTGGCTGCCGATATGCAGCGCCAGGCCGCGCATGGCCAGGCCCGGCGTGGTCGCCAGCCGGGCATAGATCGCCGCAGCGCGATCATACGGCACCCCGAACTTGTTTTCCGCCTTGCCGGTGGAAATCTTGCCATGCGTGCCGGCATCGACGTCAGGGTTGACGCGCAGCGCGCAGGCCGCGGTCTTGCCCAACTCCACGGCGATTTCCGCCAGTTCCAGACCTTCTTCCTCGCTTTCCAGGTTGAACTGGCCGATGCCCGCCTCCAGCGCGCGGGTCAGTTCGGCATGGGTCTTGCCCACCCCGGAAAAGACGATGCCCTCGGCCGCCATGCCGGCTGCCAGGGCGCGCTCCATCTCACCGCCCGAAACCACGTCGGCGCCATAGCCTTCGGCGGCCAGGACCTTGAGCACGGCAAGGTTGGGATTGGACTTGACGGCAAAGGCCAGCTTGACGCGCGGCAGGACCGCCAGCGCGTCGCGGAACACGCGGGCGTGGCGCGTCAGCGTGGCGCGCGAATAGACATAGAGCGGCGTGCCCACGGCTTCGGCCAGCATGGGCAGGGCAATATCTTCGGCGTGCAGCACGCCGTTCACCTGGTGAAAGTGGTCCATCGAAACTCTCGAGAATGATCGTTGAAAACGCGTTATTCTTCGGGCGGCAGATCGAACGGGTCGTCTTCGCGCTCTTGCGAGCGGCTGCGCAATTCCACGTTGCGATCGGGCTTGGCCTGGATCGGCGCTTTCAACAGCGCGTCCGCCCCGCGGCTCTGCTCCCGGCCATAGGGCGCGGGCGGCAGGCCGTGCCCCGGCGCCGGTTTCAGCTCGCGTTTGTTGCCGCACCCGGCAAGGGCCAGGACGGCAAGACCAACGAGCACAATGCCAGCGGCTTTGGGGGCAGTGGGGCGGATCAAGCGATTACTCCTCCAGGCCAAGCGCTGCACGCGCCTGGGCCACACGCTTCCTTACCTCGGCCGGGGCGGTTCCGCCATGGCTGCAACGCGCCGCCACCGATGCTTCGACCGAAAGCGCGGCATAGACGCGTTCATCGATACGCGCATCAATGGCCTTGAGATCCTCTAGCGGCAGCTGATCGAGGGCGATTCCCCGGCTTTCGGCCAGTTTCACCGCGCTGCCGGTGATGTGGTGCGCCTCACGGAAAGGAATATTGGCCTGACGCACCAGCCAGTCGGCCAGGTCCGTCGCCGTGGCATAGCCCAGTTCGGCAGCGCCCCGCATGCGATCGGTGCGGAAACGCGCCTCGGCCACCATGCCGGTCATCGCCGCGATCGACAGCGCCAGCAGGCTGGCTGCCTCGAACACCGGCGGCTTGTCGTCCTGCATGTCCTTGGAATAGGCGAGCGGCAGACCCTTCATGGTGATCATCAGCGCGGTGAGGCAGCCGACGATGCGGCCCGAATGGCCGCGCACCAGTTCGGCCGCATCGGGATTCTTCTTCTGCGGCATGATCGAGCTGCCGGTCGACAGGCTGTCGGGCAGGGCAACGAAGCCAAACGGCTGGCTGGCCCAGATGATGAATTCCTCGGCCAGGCGCGAGAGGTGCAGCGAGCACTGCGCGGCGGCCATCAGGTAATCCAGGGCGAAATCGCGGTCGGATACCGAATCGAGGCTGTTGTCGGTCGGTCCGTCGAAACCGAGCGCCTGCGCCGTGCGGAAACGGTCGATGGGAAAGCCGGTGCCGGCCAGCGCCGCGGCGCCCAGCGGCGAGCGGTTCATGCGCGCGCGCGCATCGGCGAAGCGCGAGCGATCGCGGCCGATCATCTCGTAATAGGCCATGAGGTGGTGGCCCAGCGTCACCGGCTGCGCGGTCTGCAAGTGGGTGAAGCCGGGCATGATCGAGCCGGCATGCTCGCCCGCGCGCGCCACCAGCGCGGTTTGCAGGGCGAGCAGGCCCGAATCGACCTGGTCGATCGCATCGCGCACCCACAGGCGGAAATCGGTGGCCACCTGATCGTTGCGGCTGCGCGCGGTGTGCAGGCGCCCTGCCGCCGGGCCGATCAGTTCGGCCAACCGGCTTTCGGTGGTCATGTGGATGTCTTCAAGGTCCCAGTCTTCGGGCACGCCGTTGGCTTCGTATTCGCCCGCCACCTGGTCCAGCCCCTGGGCGATCAGCGCGGCATCCTGCGCCTCGACGATGCCCTGGGTGGCCAACATGTCCACATGGGCCTTTGACGCGGCGATATCCTGGCGCCACAGCGCCTTGTCGAACGGGATCGAGGCGTTAATCTCGCGCATGATGGCCGAAGGGCCGGCGGCGAAACGCCCGCCCCACATCTGGTTGGAGCCCGAATTGCCACTCATGTCCGCTCGTCCGCCCTATCTGCCGTTGATTCTGGGTGCGCTGGCCGCAGCCACGCTTGGCGGCTGCGATAGGCAAGCAAACCCGCCGGCGCAACCGTCCAGCGCCGCCGCCACCTCTGCTGCCGGTGGCGAGGCAGCGCCGGCTGCCGGCAAGGTTGATCTCAGCCACAAGGGATCGGCCATGCCCGCCTTTGCCTTGGCCACGCCCGAAGGCGGCAAGATCAACGCCAAAGACCTGGCCGGCAAGCCCGTGCTGATCAATCTGTGGGCCACCTGGTGCGGCCCCTGCGTGGTGGAAATGCCCACGCTCGACAAGCTGGCCGCCGGTGGCCTGCGCGTGCTGACCGTCTCGCAGGATACCACCGGGCAGGTCGACAAGGTCAAGGGCTTCAAGGCCGAGCATGGCCTGGCCCATGTGCAGATGCTGCTCGACCCCGACAACGACCTGTCGTTCCACTATGGCACCGGCGTCTTGCCGACGACCGTGGTCTATGACGCGCAGGGCAAGGAAGTGGGCCGCGTGGTGGGTGCGTTCGATTGGACCGGGGCAGATGCAGCCGCCCTGATCAAGGCCGCAACCCAGGGCGGCGCCTGAGCCACCAGCGCCACAGCCCGGTGAGGTAGAGTGCGGCCGGCACCAGCCCGGCCGCGACCACCAGCATGCGCAACGGCAGCCCTGCGGCAGAGCCGTCGTGCAACGGGTGCAGCCACTTGAGCAGCACGTCCATCGGCCCGCCCTGCGCCACATTGGCCAGGCCAAGCACGGCGCCGCCATGCCGGTCGATCACGGCCCAGCTATGCGGAAAACGGGGGGACGGATCAGCCACCTGGGCCAGGCGGACACGATAGGCGCCCTGCCCCTGCCCCGGCAATTCGATCCAGACCGCGCGCGCGCCGGGCAAGGCCGCCTGGGCCAGAGCCACCGCACGGGACACGGCGATATCGGGCATGCCGGGGGCGCCATCGGCGATCTGGCCCGGCACGCCTTGCGCGCTGCCCAGCACGGGCCGCAGCAGGTGGCCGGTTTCCTGCGGCAGGGCCAGCATGACGCCGGTAAGCGTAAGCAGCAGGAGCAGCGGCGCACCGGCCAGGCCGGACAGCTTGTGCCAGTCATAGAGCCGGCGCACCGGCGCGGCGCGCGGTTTCATGCGCAGCGCCTTGGCCCAGCCGGCGCGCGGCCACCACGCCCAGATCCCGCTGAGCAACAGCAAGGCGAGTGCCAGCCCGGCCCAGCCAAAGATCCTGCCCCCGACCGGCCCCAGTTGCAGGCAATAGTGTAGGTCATAGATCCAGGTCATGCCACCATCGCCCCAGAATTCGACGCGCAGCACGCGGCGGCCATCAGGCGATAGCCAGGCCAGAAGCGGCGCATGGCCAGCACCGGCCCGCTCTGCCGGATGGTAGTAGCGCGCCGGAATGGCGCCATCGCTGCCGGTCAGTTCCAGCCGCCATGGCCCGGTGCGGGCGGGGAACGCGGCATGGAGGGTTGCGGCGGCACGATCCCAATCAACCGGGCCGGCGCGCGCTGTCTCCTGCACGGCCGGGTGCAGCGCGCGGTCGATCTCGACATAAAAGACCAGCAGCGCGCCGGTGATCCCGGCCATGACCATCAGCGCGCCGAGCGACAGCCCCAGCCACAGGTGAAGCCGCCGCACCCAGGCGCGCGGCGAAAGGGTGCGGCGGGCCACGATCAGAACCGCACGCGCGCGCTACCGGTCAGCCCCAACCCTTCGGCCGGGCTGTGCGCGGTGGGAGAGCGGCTTTGCGCCGCCGTGACCGTGGCATCGTACCAGACATATTCATAGCGCCGGTCGAGCAGGTTCTTGCCCGTGAGCGACAGTTCCAGCTTGTCGATCGGGCGGAAGGCCACTTCGGCATTGAACACGGCATATTGGCCGAACTTGCCCACCGCCGGATCGTTGGCCGCGGTCAGCCAATAGCTGGACTGGCCATTGCCCCAGAGCGACAGGCGCCAGCGCGCGGCCGGGGCGAGATCCACCCCGCCCGACCACAGCCAGTGCGGCACATGGTCGATCTCGTGCCCCAGATAGCCAGGCGTGGCCGGATCGGCGACGCGGATGCGTGAGGTTTGCCACGACAGCGCGCCCCAGGCCGACACGCCGTTGACCGGCTTGAGATTGACCTGCACGTCCACCCCGCGCCGGCGGGTGGCCCCGACGTTTTCACTATCGCCCAGCGGATCGTTGAGCTTGCGCTTGATCTCGCCACTGGCATCCTGCAGCCACAGCGCGACGCGGGTTTCCACCCCGGCCATGGGGCGCAGCTTGATCCCCGCTTCCCAGCCGGCATTGATCGAGGGCGCCAGGTTGGTGGTGCGCGGCGGGATCAGATAGGCGCCCGATCCCGTGCCGATCTGGAAGCTCTTGCCATAGTTGCCATAGAGCGTGACCTGGTCGACCGGGGTGATCGCCACCTGCAGCTTGGGCTGGCTGACCGTGCCATAGGCGTTGATCGGTGCGGTCGTGCCGGCAAGCCGGTTGTGAAACGTGCCGCCCACCCAATCGAGCCGCCAGGCCGGACTGATCGTCAGCCAACGCGTCGGCTCCAGGGTGAGCAACCCATAAACCCCGCCGACATTGAGCGTGAAGGCCTGGTCGCGCGTTTGCGCCGACACCACCCGCGCCACCGTGTTGTAGCGGCGCGAGACATTTTCCTGCCACTGCATGTCGCCGCCCAGTTCGGCCATCACCGGCGTGCCGGCCACGTGCGTGTGCCAGTGCAGCGCGCCGCTGATCCCGTAGTGGTCCTCGTCCGTCATCCGCCGCTGCTGCGACGTGGCCGCCGAGAATTTGACGTAGCGATCATCGCGCAGCCGGTTGGCATAGGCCTTGGCTGTAAGATCGAGGCTGTCGCTGAACGTGGCGTCGAGATGGAGACTGCCCTGAGCCACGGTGCGGGTATCGCCATCGGTCTGGTTGTAGGCATTGGTCATGCGCGGATGGGCCGCGGCGTTTTCCAAGGTGAGATAGCCCGGTTCATCGGCCGTGCCGCGATACCACCGCGCGATCGCGCCCACGCGCAGGGTGTCATTGGGGCGGAAGAACCACTTGCCCGCCAGGCTGCCCCGCGTCAGGGCGCCATGATCGCGCCACCCGCCGGCCTGCCGCCAGGCCGCCAGATAATTCTGGCTGAAGCCACCGCGCTCGATCCCGGCTACGGCCTGCGCCTCATAGGTATCGAAGCTGCCGCCTGAAACCTTGCCTTCCAGGTAATTGCCGCCGATCCGCGTCTGGATATTGGCGCTGCCGGCAATGGCGTGCAGGCCATAGCGCGGATCGGACGTGCCGCGCACCACCTCGATCCCGGCGATATCGAGCGGAAAGATGCTGTCGATATAGGGCATGTTGCCATCGTTGCTGTTGGCCGGCACGCCATCGATCAACAGCTTGACCGCGTTGATTTCCCCCTCGCCGTTGAAGCCGCGAAAGCTGAACTTGCCGCTGGTGGTGCCCTGGTTGAAGTTGGTCAGCATCACGCCCGGCAGGCGGCCGACCAGTTCCCAGGCATAGTTGACGTTGGCATTCTGCGCGACATCGCCGCCCATGCGATCGATCGAGGTAAGCACGTTGCGCGAAGAGGCGGCCATCGATCGCGCCGACACCACAATCTGTTCGCCAATGGAAAAGCCGGTATCGACCGTATCGCTGCCGGCAACCGGGCCTGGCGCTGCGTTTGGCGCAGGCGCTGCGGCCTGCGCGGGCATGGCGAAGACAAGCGCGCACGGCAGCGCGCCCCACGAAATCTGCATGAAACTATCCCCTGTCCGGCGCCAGTGGCCGGCCTGAACCTGATGATTGCGCCCGATCGCGGGCGGCACGTGTGGATCAGGCGATCAGGGGTGGGCCACGCAGTGGCGGCCAGGCATGCGCGCGCCGGCGCGGCGCAGGCACGGGGGTGGCGGCAAAGCCCAGGGCGAGAATGAAGGCCAGCGCCGCGGCCAGCAGCACGGGATCGGCCCCGCCGAGCAGGGCATGGCCCAGCGCGCCATAGGGACAGGTGCCCTGCGCCTTGGCATGGCTGGCACCGCCCTTTTCCGCGCCATCCTTCACCGGCACCACCACCTGGCGCACCAGGTCATGGCGTCCGTCGATCCCTTCGGAACAGAGCTGGATGGTAAAGCTGCGCGTCTGACTGCCGGGCATGTAGCCAGCCGGAACCAGCGCCTTCATCGCCAACGACAGCGCGACCAGCCACAGGGCCAGCGCGGAATGCCGAAACAGAAAGGCGCGAAGGGCAATCATGCGACACGCGGCATAAGCGGGCGCATGGGCATTGTCATCAGGACAAAATGTCGCGCCGCAATGGCAGGCGGCATTGCGGCCGCCTGCCTGCACCGTCAGATCGCGTGTTCGTCGTCTGCCGTCAGGTTGGCCAGGTCGCCCTCGATCGGCTGCTTGCCGGGCTTGGCGCGGCGATAGGCGTCAAAGCTCTTGTGATCGGCATCGAAGGTCATGTCCCAGGGGATGTTGTCGCCGCGGAAGATCGCCGGGGCATTGGCCGCCCACAGCAGCGAACCGAACTTGAAGTCCCACGCGCGCGGCACCCAGGCATCGTCGAGGTAGTCGGTGTCGGCGTGGTATTCGGCCTCGCCGGCGTGGCCAGGCATTTCGCAATAGTAATAGATCGCCGAGGAGATGCGGTGGCGCGAGATGCCGCCGCTGGTGTTCATCGTGGTGTTCTTCCAGCCGCGGTTGTCCATGATATTGGCGCCGAGCATGACCTCGTCGATATCATCGCAACCGAAGGCGATGTGCATGAACTTGAAATGGTCCGGCGCGATTGGCAGGTCGCAGTTCACCCAGAAGATCGAGTGATGCTCGAACGTGCCGCCGGCGCGGGCGAAGATGCCGGTGCCCTTGGAATGATCGACATAGCGGAAGCCGAGGTGGCGTTCGTAGAATTCAAAGCTGCCGACATAGTCGGGCGAGAAAAAGACGACGTGGTTGATCGTCTTGGGAATGGCGCGCTTGCGCCAGATGCGGTGCTGGTTGAAGCGCGGCCAGCTCGACGGCGTATTGACCGGGCTCGCTTCCGACACGACGGCGCGCTTGGCCCAGACACGCAGCGCGATCGGCTGGCCATCGGGGCAGACGCAATGCACGGTGCCATCGGCATCGCGGGTCACGGCAACCTCGGTTGCGAGGCTGGCAGCGATGCGCTCGAGGTTTTCAGCCGTATCGACACCCCAGACGGTTTCCTTGATGCCGTCACCAGCAAACGGATCGGGCACAGGCAGGCGCGGATCGCCATGGCGCACCACGATCACGCGGCTGCCCGATTGCAGGCGGAAAACGCTTTCATGCTCGCTCGTGCTTTCGAGCGGCAGGCCGAAATCTGCCCAGAAGCGGGTGTGTTCGGCAAGATCGGCCACGCCGAAGATGACGCTTTCAACGCCAAGGATGGCGGATGTGGACGAAAGGGGGCTGGATGCGATCGGCATGGGGTCTCCGCAGAATCTGTCACTGGCCTTCATGCCGTGGATAGCTGCGGCGCGGAAACCGATGTTTCGGCAACCAAGCTATTCACCGCACGGATGGATCAGTTGCGGCGGAACAGCAGGGTGAGCAGGAACAGCACCGTCCTGACATCGAGCAGGCGCAGCGCGGCGCGGGCTTCGGCCGGGGTGAGCCGGGCGACCATCGGCATCGCGCCGAAGATCTTGCCGCGGATCACCAGGGTGTTGCCGTCCGCCTCGATCTTGCGGATGGCCATGAGTTCCTTGTCGTTGGCGTCAAGAATCCGGGCGACGCGCGCCTTGGCCGCGCCCTTGTTCGGCAAGTTGGTCATTACACGGCCCTTCCGCAGATCCGGTCATAGTCCATTCCCAGGTCATCCATCATCTGGATCGCCGTGGCGCGCCCGGCCCCGAACACGCCGCCGCCGGGGTGCATGAACGGGCCGACGAGGTAGAGGCCCTCCACTTCCGGCACGCGCAGCGCGCCCAGGTCAGGCGTGGGGCGGTGGCCGGCGGATTGGTAGAAGAACGGCGCGCAGCCGTGGATATCCCCGCGCAGGAAGCTCGCGGGGCTGTCACGCTCGTGGTCGAGCGGCGAGCGCACGAGGCGGCCGGTGATGTTGTCATCGCTCAGGTTGGCGTAGAACTTGCGGTATTGCGCCAGTGCGCGGTCGGCCACCTCGTCCTTGCAGGTGTCCCACGATTGCGGGCCGCCGGGGTGCAGGTCATACGGCGCGAAGTTGACGCCATAGAACACCCCGGCCCCGGCCGGCGCGCGGCTGGGATCGAAGATAGTGTTGTCACCGCCCGCGATCAGGCGCGCGCTCACCTCGCCACGGCGCAGCTTGTCGTATTCCAGCTGCATGTCGCGCACGGTGTAGAAGTCCATCAGCTCGGTCATCATCGCGTTGCAATCATTGCCGACGCGCAGTTGCAGGCGTTCCTTCAGCGTCAGGTGCGTGAGGTTGATCGAGAAGGTGGACTGGGTAACGCGTTCGGCGCGCTGCAAGACCGGCTCGGGCGCTTCTGCCACGAACTTGCGCAGGACATGCGGGTGGATCGCGCCGATCACGCCATCGCGGGCCATCACGCATTCGCCGTCGCGCAGTTCGAGCCCGGTGGCCCTGCCGCCCGAGACGATCACGCGACGCACCTCGGCGTTGCAGCGCACTTCGCCGCCAAAATGCTCGATGGCGCGCACCAGGGCGTGGCTGAGCTGGCCCGAGCCGCCTTTCGGCATCGAACAGCCGAAGCTGTGGACGATGCCGGGCATGACGAAAGCGCCCATGCCGGTGCCGAGTTCATCGGGCATCTGCAGGTTTTCGGTGACCATGCGCACGATGTGCAGCTTGAGCAATTCGCTATCAAAGTAATGATCGACGATATCGAGCGCGCTGCGCTGCATGAGATCGAGCAGGAAGCGGCCTTCGTCCGACTGATCCATCATCGCCACAAACGCGCCGAGCGGAAACGGCGGGGCATACATCCCGCTCATCAGCATGGGCAGTGCCGTGGTGCTCATGCCGACAAAGCGGCGATAGGCTTCGGCGTCCTTTTCACCGGCGACGCGGGCGAGTTCCTCGCAGGTGCGATCGAGATCCTTGTAGGACCGGATCACGGTGCCGTCTTCCCAGATCGAGACGTGGACGAGATCGGGATAGATATATTCGAGCCCGAACTTCGCGAGCAGACCCAGCTCGTCTTCGCGCAGCATGGGGTTGCCCTGGATCATGATGTGCACGTTGGAATGTTCATCGTGCCAGAATCCGGGGTGCAGCAATTCCCGCGTGGACACGCCGCCGCCGTAGTGCGGCTTGCGTTCGAGCACGAGGACCTTCTTGCCGGCCTTGGCCATGTAGGCCGCGGCGACGAGGCCGTTGTGCCCCGCCCCCATCACGACGATGTCATGCTGGCTCATGCCGGCTCCTCCCCCAGAAAGGCGCGGAACCCGGCAAGCCCGGGGACATGCGACGCGCTGCCGCCATCGCAGACCAGCACCTGGCCGGTAATGTTGCGCGCAGCCTCGCTGGCGAGGAAGGCCACGGCCTCGGCGATATCCTCTGGCTCGCCAAGGCGATCGCGCAGGGTTTCGTCCTCTACCAGTTGGCGCAAGGCCGGGGGAAACGCCTCGCGCAGCGCCGGCGTCATTGTCATGCCGGGCGCCACCGCGTTGCAGCGCACGCCGGCGCGGCCATGGCTGGCAGCAATCGCGCGGGTCAGCTGGATCACGGCCGCCTTGCTGCTGGAATAAGCTGCCTGGATGAGATGGCCCTGCAGCGCCAGGTTGCTGACGGTGTTGACGATGCAGCCGCGGCTTTCGCGCAGCGCGGGCAGCGCGGCGCGGCAGGCCATCATGGTGCCGCGCACGTTGACCGCATAGGTGCGGTCCCACAAGTCTGTGTCCATGCGTTCCACGTCGCCATCGTTGCGCGCCACCTCGGGCCCCAGCAGCGCGGCATTGTTGTGCAGCACATCGAGCCGGCCAAAGTGGGCGACGACCTGCCCGACCATCGCCTGGATCGATGCTTCGTCGGCCAGGTCGAGCGGCACCGCAATGGCCCCGGGCAATTGCGCGGCGAGCGCGGTGGCGCGCGCAACGGCAATGTCGGCCAGCGCCACGCGGGCGCCGCGCGCGGTCAGCAGGCGAGCAGTCGCCTCGCCGATGCCGCCAGCCCCGCCGGTGATGATGGCAACCTTGCCGTCCATGGCAATGGCATCTGCGGTCATGCGCATTCTCTCCCTGTTCGGTTGTGTCAGGCCGTTTTATGGTGATGGTGACAAAGCGGAAGACGGCACTTTTTTGTGCCCATGACAGGCGGGGGGAGGCCGAGTTGGACAGCGCGCCATTGCACCAGGCCATCGCGCGGCTGGCCGCCGAGATGACCGCGCATGGCAAGCATCGCGATGACCCCGCGCGCGAAGTGATGGGCTTGCTGGGCGACCGCTGGTCCACGCTGATCCTGCTGGTCTTGGAAACGGGCGAATGGCGCCATGCCGACCTGCGCCGAACGCTGGGCCAGCTGTCTGCCGAGCAGGCGATATCGCAGCGCGTGCTGACCTTGAAGCTGCGCACGCTGGAGCGTGACGGCTTTGTGGCGCGCTCGATTACCGGCTCGGTCCCTCCGAAAGTGAGCTATCGCCTCACGCCACTGGGCCGCGACCTCCACGGCCAGGCGCGCGCCCTGATCGACTGGATCAACACCCGCGCGGACAATATCCGGCTGGCGCGCGAAAGATTCGACGCCGCAGACAGTTAGCCTGAATCAGTGCTGGGGATGGTTCATCCGGTATTGCACTTCGATTTCATCAAGAGCGATCTTGGCGGCGCTGGGCAGTGGCACGACATTGTCCGCTACATCTGCCTTCGCACCCGCGGCCGCCTGGAGGCGTTCGACCACCCAGCGCAAGGCGCGGTCGTTGTTGTTGGCGATGTTCCACTGGATCGCTTCGCGGATCGGCGGGATGTCGAACGGAACTTCGCGCATGACCAGGGGCATCGCGCCGACGACGATTTCCGCCATGCGGCGGTGCATGGTGGCGATGCGCTTGGTGCCGAGGATAAGGCCGGGCAACGACAGGAACGAGGGCGCGATGACCTCAACCCGCCGCTGCTGCTTCTGGCGCCGCATGAACCAATCCTCGAACGCGGAAACCCGCGACTTGCCGAAACGGGGCGTGACGTGGCCCAGCTCGAGATACAGGTCACGTGTCATCGGCTGCGCCATGGCCGGATTGGCGGCATCGCCCACCACGACGTAATCGTCTTCGAACAGGACCTGGCTGGGATGATCGGCCGAGATCGCGATATCGATGGTAAGCAACAGGTCGATGTGTCCGCGCTCGATGGCTTCGATCGGGCTATCGTTCATCGGCTGGATCTCGAAACGCAGATGCGGCGCATCCTTTTCGAGATCGGCCAGCACGCGGGTGAGCAGCACTTCGGTGGAATAGTCCGAGGCCATCATGCGGATGGTGCGGTCGGCAGTGGCAGGATCGAAGGGCGGCGCGACCGCCACAGTGGTGCGGATCTGTTCGAGCACGGCGCGCACCGGCTCGATCAGTTCTTCCGCCCGCGCAGTGAGGATCATCGCCCTGCCCTTCACCACCAGCAGTTCGTCCTCGAAGTACTCGCGCAGGCGGCCCAGCGCGCTGGAGGTGGCGGATTGCGACAGGCACAGCCGATCGGCCGCCAGGCTGACGCTGCGTTCGGTCAACAGCACGTCGAGCGCCACGAGCAGGTTGAGATCGAGCCTTCCGTAGCGCATCGCCATCTCCCTCGCCCCTCAGATCATTGCGAGGGCGTTGGAGACGAGTGTAGCAGCATCGCCATCGTGTGCAAAACCGGCGCGGTCCGCCGCTGCCGTGGTCAGCGGGGGCTGCGCGGCAAAGGCTGCTTCGAGCGATGGATCGGGCTGGTAACTGACCAGATCGGCCGCCACCCCGCACTGACGGGCGATTTCCCCGGCCAGATCGCCCATGGCAACGCGCAATGCCGGAAGCGTCACCGCGCGGGTGTTCGGCATCAGCCCACTGTCGAGGTTGAGGGCATGGACCAGGTTGTCGACGCAGCGCGTCACCGATTGCGCCCAGATCGTTCCCTCGGCCGAGACCGGGCAGACAAAGCGCTCGCCGGCCTTTAGCGCATGGAACAGGTTGGAAATGAAGGCCGATTTCAATCCTGACGGTCCCTTGGGCCGGGCCAGAATGCCCGACAGGCGAACGGTGACGCCATCGATCAGGCCGCGGTTGGAAAACATCGCGACGGCATGCTCCATCATCGCCTTGTGCCCGCCGTAGATCATCTTGGGGCTGAGCGGGGTACCATCGTCCACCTGTGCCGGGAACGGATCGCCGAACACCGCGATCGAACTGGCATAGACCACGCGCAGGCCGGGATTGAGCGCAGCCGCCTCGAGCAGCAGGTCATACATCGCATCGACGTTGATGCGCCGCGACAGCGCGGGATCGGCTTCTGCCGCGCCGCCGGGCACCGTGGCGAGGTGGACCAGCGCATCGCACCCCTGCGCCAGTGCCGCCCCCCGCACGGCAGCATCGCCCATGTCCCCCACGATCAGCCGCGCCGGCGCGGGCAGATCGGCGGGCATGGTATCGAGCCCGGTAACCTCGTGGCCGGCGCCGACCAGCCTGCCGACCAATGCCCGACCGACAAAACCGCCAGCGCCCGTCACCACGATATGCATTGCGAAACGCTCCTTAGAAATTGCCGGAAAGACGCAGGCCCCAGGTCCGCGGGGCGGAAAAGTGCCCGACGGCCATGCCGAGCGGCGAGGCCTGCGGCGCAAGGTCGCGGCGCTTGTTCTCGATGTTGCGAACAAAGCCGGTAAGCGCCAGGCTTCCGTTGGCGGCGCGCACCGTCAGCGACGCGTCGGTCGTCCAGTAGGCGGGAATGCGCTCGAAATCGAGATATTCGAAAGCGCCCCACTGGCTGTCGCGCCAGGCAGTGTTGACGTTGGCCACCAGTTCGACATCGGCGTTGAGCGGCACCACCTGCTCGGCGCCGAGGTTGACCGTCCACTTCGGGCTGAACAACAGCGGATTGCCCGAGCAATTGAAGTCCTTGACCGGCGCACCGCCAGCGACGGCCCCGGTATAGGTGAACGGGCAACCGATGTTGTCACGCGGCGAGGCGGTATAGAGGTGGAGGTCGTTGTACTTGGTATCGAGGTACTGGACCTTGGCGCTGAGCGTGGTGCCACGGGTGGGCTTGACCACGAGATCGGCGTCGAAGCCCTTGATCGTGGAACGACCGGCGTTCTCGTTCGAGCTGATCAGGGTGCCGCTGGTGTCAACGGTGAAATAGGTGATCTGCTGGTCGCGGTACTTCCACAGGAAGCCCTCGAGATTGAGCTGGACGTGATTGTCAAAGAACCGGTTCTTTGATCCGATGGTGTAGGCGGTGATGAACTCGGGCAGATACGAGGTCTTGCTCTCGGTCATCTGCAGGCCGCCGGCGCGATAACCGGATTCCGCTGTGGCGTAGAGCAGGCTGGTGGGCGTGACATCGAATTCGGCCGAGGCCTTCCACGTTACGCGCGAATAGGTCCTGCTATCGACGACGGGGTTGTAGGTCTTGAGAATGGCGCCGACGCCATTGACCAGCGGAAATACCTGGTAGCCGGGCTGGTTGGTGCTGTTGCCAGCGATCCAGCCGTTCGACTTGAGCCAGTTGATCGTGTCGCCGGTGTTCAGGAAATTGGGATAATAGGGCATGTTGCCCGGCGTGGCGCAGCCAGCGCCGAACGAGGCCGGCGGCGTGATCAACGCGGGGGGCGGCCCGCCGCAGAACGTGATAAAGTTGTTGATCAACCCATCGATCGACTTCTTGTCGTGGGTATAGCGCGCGCCGCCGATCAACCGGAACCGGTCGGACACGTGGGCGGTCAACTGGCCAAACGCGGCATAGCTGTCGGTCTTGTGGCGATAATCCACCATCGGCAGCACGAATTCCTGGTTATACTCGTCGTTGGCCTTGATCTTTTCATTGAAGTAGTAGGCGCCCAGCACATAGTCGAGCATCCCGGTCTTGCCGGAAAGGCGGGCTTCCAGGCTGGTCTGCTTCACCTTTTCGACGGTGTGGGCCACGTTGAAAGCCGGACCATAGAAGAAGGAATTGTCGCTGCTTTCGCGATAGGCCGGGATCACCGTCAGCTTGCCGATGCCGGTCTTCCAATTGATTTCGGCATTGACGCCCCAATAGGTGCTGTCCTGCCGCTGATCCTGGTTCATTGCGCTCAGGAAGCCGAAAGCCGGCGCGCCGATGTTCTGCGCACGGAAAGCGTTGGCGGCAGGGGTGTTGAAACCCTCGCTCGAATCCAGGTTGGCGGGGAAGAAGCTATAGCCCGTGGGGCCAGGAATATACCCGCCGATATAGCTGCCGCCCGCGCCGCGGCCGCCAAGGTGGGTGTAATCGGCGCCGATGCGCACCGACAGGTCGCTGCTCGGCTCGACCAGGAACTGGGCGCGCAGCGAGCCGCGCTTGGCATCGTCGGTGCCATCGCGGTTGTAGCCATCGTGGGTGGAATAGGCTCCGCTTACGCGCAACGCGGAATTCCCGCTGGTGGCCAGGTTGACGTGGGCATCGGCATCGACGGCATTGTAATTGCCGGCAGAGATGTTGAAGCCCATCGAATTGCGGCCGATTTCGGGATGGGCCGGAATGATGTTGACCGCGCCGCCGGTCGCGTTGCGACCATAGAGGATGCCCTGCGGCCCCTTGAGCACTTCCACGCGCTGCAAGTCATAGAACGCCGCGCCGAACACGCCGCCGCCGCGGCCGAGCACCACGCCATCATAGCTGGGGGTGACCGCCGGATCGTTGTAGCTGCTGGTGGTGATGTTGCCGACGCCGCGAATGAAGATCGAGGCGATATTGCCGCCGGGCTGCGGGATAGAAAGCGAGGGCACCGCCTTGGTGATGTCGGCCGACGAGGTGATGCCGCGCTGGGCCAGATCGTTGCCGGTGACGGCATCGATCGCGAGCCCTGCCTTTTGCAGCGATTCCTCGCGGCGCTGGGCGGTGACGATGATTTCGCCGATCCCGCCATTGTCCGCCGGAGCCGCGGCGGTCGCCGTGGTCGTGGCCGCTGCAGGCTGGTCCTGGGCGGGCGTTTCGGCCGCGAATGCCGGCGTGGCGACAATGGCCAGGGCGCTCGTGGCGAGCAGAAGGGTGCGCATGGTTTTTCCTCCCCGTAAATGTGGCGCTTGAATTGCTTGATCTTGCGGTTAGCCCTGCCCGCGGCAAATATCTCACCGATTGAATCGATAGATCCCTATCCACAGTTCGGATTTGTACCGTGTGCCCGCTTCGTTAGGTCATGCCCCCTATGAACCGGGAGACAATCAGCAGCATCGCAACGGCGCTTGTCGTTGGCGGCGGTATCGGCGGCATGGCAACGGCGATCAGCCTGGCCGAGCGGGGAGTGAAGGTCGACCTGATCGATCTCGACCCGGAATGGCGGGTCTATGGCGCCGGGATCACCATCACCGGCCCCACCCTGCGCGCGTACCGCCAGCTAGGCCTGCTCGAACAGATCAAACAGCAGGGCGCCATCACCAGCAAGACGCGCCTGTTCCGCTATGACGGCCACCACATCCTCGACCTGGAAGAGCCGGTAATCGAGGAAGGCTTGCCCGCAACCGGCGGGATCATGCGGCCGATCCTGCACCACATCATGCAGCGCCGGGTTACCGAACTGCAGATCCCGGTCCAGCTGGGCCTGACCGTGTCCGCGCTGGAGAACCGCGACGATGGGGTCGACGTGCGCTTTTCCAACGGAACGGAAGGCCGCTATGACCTTGTAGTGGGGGCAGACAGCGTCGCTTCGGGCGTGCGCAGCATCGCCTTTCCGCACATGGGCCCGGCACAGCCGACCGGCCAGGGATGCTGGCGCATCTCGATCGCCAAGCCGCCGGGGCTCAACGCCAGCGAGTTCTTTCTGGGCCATGCCAATCCGGCGGGGATCACCCCCTGCGCGCCCGACAAGATCTATTTGTGGATGCTTACCCCGCATGTGGAGCGCGAGCAGCACATGGACGAGGAAGAGCTGTTCGTCACGCTCAAGGAGCTGCTGCGCGACTTCGGCGGCAATGCCGGGTGGATCCGCGACACGATGACGCGCGAGGACTGGATCAACTATCGCCCGCTCGCCGCCGTGCTGCAGCCGCGCGACTGGTTCAACGGGCGGATCGTGCTGGTGGGCGATGCCGTGCACGCGACCACGCCGCACCTGGCATCAGGCGCCGGGATGGCGGTGGAAAGTGGCATCGTGCTGGCCGAAGAGCTGGCGCGGACGCCGGACGTGGCCAGCGGGCTGCGCGCCTATCAGGAACGGCGCTTTGACCGTTGCCGCGACGTGATCGAGACCAGCGTGGCCGTGGGCCAGTTGCAACTGGCAAACGGTGACCCGCAAATCCACGCCAAGATGCTGGAAGGCGCGCTGCACCGGCTGAACGCGCCCTACTGATCCCGAAGCGTAAAAAGTCAGGTGGCGGCGCGGCGTGACACCACGAGCGCCGCCACGGCAACGCCCAGCCCGGCCAGGGCCGCGTGGCCAAGCACGGCAAAGGCCGGCATCAATCCACCCCAGTGCAGCGACAGGGCCGTCACCACCAGTGGGCTGAGCCATTGGCCCAGGGCAAAGGACGATTGCCACACGCCCGTGCCCCGCGCGCGCACCTCATAGGGCAGCAGGCTGATCGACCAGACCAGCAGCGTGGGCAGCAGCATGCCCCCACCGACCTGGTTGACGAAGCAACCCGCCAGGAACATCGGCACGCTCGTGCTGTGCCCCATGATGGCAAAGCCTGCGGCGATCAGCGCGAATTCAGCACAGAGCAGGCGCAGCGGCCCCTGCCCCGCGATACGCGTGTAGACGAAGGTGCCCAGCGGCACGCCCAGGCTGGCGAGCGAGGTGAACAGGCCGATGCGCGCGGCGCTGACAAGGCCGAGTTGGACCAGACCCGACGAAGCCTGGATCTGCACGGTGTAAAAGAACACCGAGCCATAGATGGTAATCGCCACGATCACCGCGAGGCGGCCCCAGGGGCTGGACGCCGCCGCCGGCGCGGAAGATGCCCTGGGCGTCGCGGCAGCGGGCTCGGTATCCCAAGTATAGCGCCAGACCAGCGCGAACATGACCAGCGCGGCGCCATAGACCCAGAACGAGGTGCGCCAGCCGAAATCGCCGAGCACGCCGCCAAGATTGAAGAACAGCAAGGCAGAGACCGAGGCAAAGGCGGTTTGCCCGGCCAGCCAGCGATCGCGCGCCGGGCCGGTAAAGTAATCGCCGATCATGGTGGTCGAGAGCACGTAGATCAGCGCTTCGGCGATCCCGACCGCCACGCGCGAGGCGAGAATGGCCCAGAGGCTGGTCAAGACCAGCGGCGCCATGCCGACCACCGCATAGAGCACGAACGCTATCAGCAGCAGGCGACGCCGGCCAAAGCGATCGCCCAGCAGCCCTGCGACCGGGCACAAAAAGGCGACGCACAGCGACGGCAGGGTCAGGACCATGGGCACAAGATAATCGTGGCCCGGAACATGGGCATATTCCGCCATGAGGCGCGGCAGGACCGGCGCGAGCAGAACCACCGCCATGGTCGTGAGGGTAATCGGCAACAGCAGGGATATTCCCGTCATCGTACCGGCTTGCTGTTGTCTCTCCACGTGCATGCTCTTTCCTGGCTTATGAGCCCGAGACCATTCCCGGCAGCGCAGAGCGCGTCCAATTGATAGCGCAGGGCGCAATCGATCGGTCTTGTCGATAGGCGCGACAGGACCGATGGCAATGCATCCAAAAAGCGAAATCCATGCGCGGAACAGGGGATGCTAGGATCGGACAACGGCAGGGCCACACCTGCGATGGAGAGGAAAACGACCATGACCCTTGCCGAAACGCTCTTTTCGGATCTGGCCCGCGGACAGCGGCGGTTGGCAGGGCGCGTGGCCGTGGTGACCGGCGCGGGCGCCGGCATCGGACGCGGGATCGCGCGGATGTTTGCGGCGCAAGGGGCAACCGTGCACGCGCTGGATATCGATGCGGCAGGCATTGGCGCGCTGGCCGAGGAAACCGGCGGGGCCGTACGGGCCTGGCCGATAGACCTGCTGGACGAGGCAGCGGTGCAGCAGGCGATCACGACGATCGGCAGCGAGACGGGGCGGATCGATGCGCTGGTACCGGCAGCAGCGATGGCCGTGTTCAACTGGATCGACACGATGACCTATGCGCAGTGGCAGCATACCTTGCGCGGCGAACTCGACATCGTGTTTCTCTGCACGCACGCGGCCTGGCCCTGGCTGAAGGCGAGCGGACGCGCGGCGATCGTCAATTTCGCCTCGGCCAATGCGCACGTGGCGCTCAACGGCTCCCCGGCGCTGGCGCACTGCGCGGGCAAGGGCGGCGTGATGGCGATGACGCGCCAGTTGGCGATGGAAGGCGCGCCCCATGGCATCCGCGCCAACACGATCTCGCCCGGCCTGATCCTGACCCAGCAAACCGCGCGGCACATGGCATCAGATCCCGGGTTCGAAGCGTTTGCGCTGGAAAAGATGATGATCAAGCGCATCGGCCAGCCCGAGGATATCGCCTGGACGGCGACGTTCCTGTGTTCGGACGAGGCAGGCTATATCACCGGGGCGGATTTCCGCGTGGACGCCGGCTCGACCGCGTGGTGAAGCAGCGCGGCTGACCTTTCCCGGCAGATCGCGCGGTGTCAGCTGCCGTCGCTGATCAGGGTGCCGCCATCGGCGACGAGATTGTGGCCGGTGACGAACCCGGCAGCGGGGCTGGCAAGGAAGGCAACCGCGCCGGCGATCTCTGCCGGAGTGCCGGGGCGGCGCAGCGGCGTCATGGCCATGCGGCGGGCCATGAAATCGGCGTTGTCGAGCAAGGGCTGCGACAGTTCGGTGGCGACAAAGCCAGGCGATACGGCGTTGACGCGCACACCGCGCGGCCCCCATTCCACCGCCAGGTTGCGCGCCAGCTGCGCCACCCCGGCTTTGGCCAGGGCATAGGCATTGATCCGCCCATTGCCGCGCAGGCCGGCAAGGCTGGCGACCAGCACCGCTGCACCAGCGCCGCCCGGCGCTGCGGCAATATGCGGCAGCGCCAGGTTGCACAGCACGACCTGGCTGCGCAGGTTGATCGCCATGACCTGGGCGTAATCATCCATGGCCAGATCGGCAAAGCCGCCGGGGCGGCCGGTGATCCCGGCATTGCACACCAGAATGTCGAGCCGCCCGCATCGGGCCAGCGCGAAATCGACCAGCGCCGCCTGCGCGGCATCGTCGGTAACATCGCAAGCCATGCCGGGCATGCCAAGATCGGCAGCAACGCGGGCCGTGTCGGCCGCGCTTTCGCTGGAGATGACGACCTGCGCCCCTAGCGCGATCAGCGCCTGCGCGATCGCCAGGCCGATGCCCCGGGTTGAGCCGGTGACGATCGCGCACTTGCCCGACAGATCGAACATGGCCTCAGTCCGGCTTGTCTTCGGGCAGCGGCTGGCCATTGTGGAGATAGGCCGGGGCCTCGATCAGGATGAAGGCAATGCGGCAGGGCTTGTCGGTGGTGTTGCGCCACAGGTGATTGGTGCCGCGCTGGACGATGATGCCGCCCTGCCCGATCGTGCGCTTCGCGCCGTCGTCCAGTTCCAGCTCGATCTCACCCTCCAGCACGATGCCATAGTCGATCGAGTTGGTGCGGTGCATCGGGCTTTCCTTGCCCGGCAGCATGTCGACGATGCGGATGACCGAGCCGCCGTTGAGCGTGAGGCCCGCCGGACGATGGCGACCATCGGTTTCGTCATTGTTGTCGGCCGGCACCGTCGCCGTGGTCCACACCAGCAGGAACGCGCCGTCACCCGAAGGGATCAGCTTGGTGGGCGACACGTCCTCTGACTTGAACACCGCCCGGCCATTGGCATCATGGCCGGTAACAACGCGCTGCACAGGGGGAAGACCGGAATCGGAGATTGGCGAGTTCATGGGCATGTTCCGTAGTTGATCAGATGAAACGGACGGGTTCAACCAGCAGGTGGCGCGTTGCCGCAGGGGCCAGCACCGGCTCCGCCAGATCGGCAAGAACGCCGGCAATCACGGTGGGATCGGCCCCGGCGGCAAGGCCGATTTCATCGAACTGGGTGAACGGAAAATCGCCTTCGACCACCCGGGCCAGATTGGTGACCACGCCGTGGACGTCGTCCCGCGCGGCGATCGCTGCCAGGGCCAAGGCCCACCGCTCGATATCCACGCCGCGCGCCGCACGAAATACCAGAAGCTTGGCCAGCGCATCATCAGCGCCGGGCGCCACGACGCGTTCGGCAGCGAAAAGCGCGATCGAGCCATCCCGTTCGCGGAAGTTGTCTTCATCGGGCCCAACGCGCAGGCGATAGGCTTCGCTTGCCTTGGACGCGGCCATGGCGGCGGGTTCGGCAAAGCGGATCACGGTGACCGCATCGCGATCATCGAGCAGCGGCAGGCCCGCAAGGTCTTGCGCATAGTGGTGGACATAGCCGGTGAAACCGCCCGACACCGCGGGCTCGGCCACCACCATCGGGCCGTGCACGGTTTCGAGATGACGGCGCAACCCCCCGCGGCCAAGCCCCAGCCGCGTGCGCGGCAGGATGACCAGCTTGACCGGGCCGGCGGGAGCGGCGTCAGCCACGGACCACGGTCTGGTTCAGCACGCCGAACGGCGCGCGGCCGGCCGCATCGACTGCTTCCATGCGCACGCTGTCGCCAAAGCGCATGAATGCCGTCTTGGCTTCGCCAAGATCGAGCATTTCGATGCCGCGCCGCTCGGCAATGCAGGAAGAACCGATCTCGCGGAAGTTGGGGTTGGACACGGTGCCCGAGCCGATGATCGTGCCCGCCACCAGATCGCGCGTGCGCGCCGCATGGGCGACGAGTTCGTGGAAGCCGTGGCCCATCGGCTCGCCATTGGCCGCGCCAAACCGTTGGCCGTTCCAGTCCACGCGAAGATCGAGGCAGACGCGCCCGTCGCGCCAGGCATCGCCCAGTTCATCGGGCGTGACGGCATAAGGCGCCATGCCGCACGGGGGCTTGGCCTGGACCCAGCCGAACCCGGTCTTCATTTCTGGCCCGGCGAGCGTGCGCAGCGACCAATCGTTGACCTGCACGACAAGCCGGATGTGGTTCATCGCCTCTGCGGCAGATGTGCCCATGGGCACGGCATCGACGATTACGCCGAATTCGCCCTCGAAATCGATGCCGAGCGCCTCGTCGGGGAACTTCACTTCGCTGATCGGGGCGTAGAAGCGATCCGACATGCCCTGGTACATCAGCGGCGCGCCGGTCTTGATCGGCGTAATGCCGAGCACGGCATCCATCAGATCGCCATGGGACTGGAACGCCGAGCCATCGAGCCATTGCCAGGCGCGCGGCAGGGGGGCGAGCACCTGCGCCGGGTCGAGCGGCTCAGAAAACGTGGTGATCGCCGCGAGTTGCGGCGCAACGTCGGTCCACCGTTCCAGCGCGGCTTGCAAGGTGCCCACCGGCGCGGGCGCGTGGGACCGGCCATCTGGCGATACGACCACGAGCCGTCCATCCGGCGTTCCATCCTGCAAGGTGGCAAGGCGCATCGATCGTGTCTCTCCAAGTTCTCGTTTCGCAACGACTATGCGGGAGGCGGGCCACGCACAACGGCATCTCATCGATAGCTTCGCATCGAAACTATGCGATGGTTCGGCCCCAAGGCGGCTGGCAGGGCACTGCAAAGACAAGCCGACATGGAGAGTTTGGTGGCGATTTACCTCAAGCGCGGTGCGACGGCGGAAGCCAAGGCGGACGCGGACCGCAAGGTGCGCGATACGGTGGAAGCGGCGCTCGCCGCGATCGAAGCCCGTGGCGACGCGGCCGTGCGCGAGATGAGCATTCGCTTCGACGGATGGGACCGCGACGATTACCGCCTGAGCCAGGCCGAAATCGACGCCGCGGTGGACAGCCTGACCGCGCAGGAGCGCAAGGATATCGAGTTTGCGCAGACCCAGGTGCGCAACTTTGCGCAGGTGCAGCGCGAGTCCATGAAGGACGTGGAAGTGGAAACCATGCCCGGCGTGGTGCTGGGCCACAAGAACGTGCCGATCAACGCCGCCGGCTGCTATGTTCCGGGCGGCAAGTATCCGCTGCTCGCCTCGGCGCACATGTCGGTGATCACCGCCAAGGTGGCCGGCGTGAAGCGCGTTGTCACCTGCGCCCCGCCTTTCCAGGGCAAGGCAGCGCGGCATATCGTGGCAGCACAGGCACTGGCCGGGGCCGACGCGATCTATGCGCTGGGCGGCATCCAGGCGATCGGCGCCATGGCCATCGGCACGCAGAGCATCGACCCGGTCGATATCCTGGTTGGCCCCGGCAATGCGTTTGTCGCCGAAGCCAAGCGCCAGCTGTTCGGCCGCGTCGGCATCGATCTCTTTGCCGGGCCGACCGAGACGCTGATCATCGCCGACGAGGTGGGCTGCGATGCCGAACTGGCCGCCACCGATATCCTGGGCCAGGTCGAACACGGGCCCGACAGCCCCGGCGTGCTGCTGACCAATTCAGAGAAGCTGGCGCGCGAGACGATGGTCGAGATCGAGCGGCTGCTGCAGATCCTGCCCACCGCCGACCACGCACGCAAGGCGTGGGAAACCTACGGCGAAGTGATCGTGGCGGAAAGTTACGAGGAGATGGTGCGCATCGCCGACGACATCGCCAGCGAACATGTGCAGGTGATGACCGCCGATCCCGATTACTTCCTGAACAACATGACCAACTATGGCGCGCTGTTCCTGGGCCCGCGCACCAACGTTTCGTTCGGTGACAAGGTGATCGGCACCAACCACACCCTGCCGACGCGCAAGGCCGCGCGCTATACCGGCGGCCTGTGGGTGGGCAAGTTCCTCAAGACCTGCACCTACCAAAAGGTGCTGACCGACGAGGCATCGGCACTGGTGGGCGAATATTGCAGCCGGCTGTGCGCACTGGAAGGCTTTGCCGGGCATGGCGAGCAGGCCAACGTGCGGGTGCGCCGTTATGGCGGGCGAAACGTGCCCTATGCCGGGCAAGCCGCCCCCAGCGAGCTGACGCGGGCATGACGGAGCGGCCGGTGTTGCCGACCACGCCATCGTTCCGGCTGGACGGGCGGCGCGCGCTGGTTACCGGTGCGGGCCGCGGGATCGGCCTGGCGATGGCCGCCGCGCTTGCCGATGCAGGCGCGACGGTCACGCTGGCGGCACGCAGCGCCGACGAGATCGCGGCAGCCGCAGCGGCCATCCGCGATGCCGGTGGGGCTGCCGAGGCCGTGGTCCTCGACGTGGCCGACCATGCGGCGGTTGCGGCATTCTTCGTCGGCCGCCCGGCCTTTCACGTGCTGGTCAACAACGCCGGAACCAATCGCCCCATGCCGATGTGGCAAGTGGGCGAAGCCGATTACGATGCGGTGATGGATCTCAACGTGAAGGCGGCGTTCTTCGTGGCGCAGGCCTGCGTACAGGCGATGATCGCCCAGGGCGTGCGCGGCAGCCTGATCCACATCGGCAGCCAGATGGGCCATGTCGGTGGGCCCAACCGCAGCCTCTACTGCGCGAGCAAGTGGGCGCTGGAAGGCATGAACAAGGCCTTTGCGCTGGACCTTGCCCCCCACGGCATCCGCAGCAACACCATCGCCCCCACGTTCATCGAAACCCCGATGACGCGCCCGTTCTTTGCCGACGAAAGCTTCAGGGCGAGCGTGCTGGGCAAGATCAAGCTGGGGCGGCTGGGCACGGTGGAAGACCTGATGGGTGCGGTGCTGTTCCTGGCGGGCGACGCCAGCGCGCTGATGACCGGGACCAGCCTCGTGGTCGACGGCGGCTGGACCGCAGACTGATTTTTCACAAGGAATTTGCACATGTTCGAGCCGTTTCCCGGAAACTACATCTGGAACCTGGGGATCAACCTGGCGCTGATCGCCGGGGGCAACCATGGCGAACTGGACGAGGTATGCCGCCCGGTGCGCGAGGCCGCCAAGGCCGGCGCCGATGCCGGATCGGCACAACTGTTCGACAGCTGGATCGCGGTGGCAGACCAGGTGACGCGCAATGCGCAAGCCGACGAAGCGGAAGGCTTCCTGCTGTCCGCCGGAACCAAGTATCTGCGGGCATCGGGCTATTACCTGGGGGCAGAGCGACTGCAGAGCCGTGACTATGCCCCGCGCTGGGCGGCCTATGACAAGGGCCTCGAACTCTATCTGAAGGGCGCCCGGCTGCGCGGGCAGCATGTCGAAAAGGTCGAGATTCCCTACGAGGGATCAAGCTATACCGCGCTGTTCTACCACGATGGCTCGGGCACGCCGCGGCCTACGCTGGTGTCGGTCAATGGGCTCGATTCGATGAAGGAACAGGTGGCCATGGCCGGCCACGCCGCGGTAAACCTGGAGCGCGGGATGAACACCCTGTTCGTCGACCAGCCCGGCACCGGCGAGGCGATCCGCAAGCGGGGCCTGCCGGCGGTCTATGACGCGGAGCGCTGGGGCAGCCCGGCGCTGGACTATCTGCTGACACGCAGCGACGTGATCCACGATCGCATCGGCATTTTCGGGCTGTCGTTCGGCGGCTATCACGCCCCGCGCATCGCCGCCAATGATCCGCGCTATGCCCTGTGCGCGGTCATGGGGGCAAACCACGTGTGGGGCCAGCGCCAGCGCGAGCGCGTGGCCAACGAGGGCGAGAACCCGGTGCCCCACTACTGGGACCACGTCATGTGGGTGTTCGGGATCGACGACCGGGATGCCTTCCTGAACTATGCCGACAGCATCACCCTTGACGGGCAGGTGGAAAAGATCCGGGTGCCATTCCTCGTCACCCATGGCGAAAACGACCGCCAGATTCCCGCCTTCAACGCCCAGCGCAGCTATGACCAGGCGGTCAACAGCCCGAAGCGCACGCTGCGGGTGTTCACCAAGGCTGACTTCGAGGTGGAGCACTGCGGCGCGGACAACGGCACGGGGATGCGCGACTACATCGCCGATTGGTGCGCACAGACGTTTGCGGAGATGGGATGATGGCAGCCAGAGCAGCAGCGCGCTGATGGCCGACTTCGCCTTCCACCACGCCGGGGTCTCAGTGCCCGATCTGGATGCCGCGATCGCCTGGTATCAGCGGGTGCTGGGCTTCACCCTCGAAAAGCGCTTCTACATCGAAGCCGCGCGCAGCCACACCGCGATGGTGCGCAAAGGCCCGCTGCGCTTTGAAATCTTCGAGGTGGAAGGCGCGGCACCCCTGCCCGAAGACCGGCGCCACCCGCCGCGCGATGTGAAGACCCACGGCAACAAGCACGCGGCGTTCCAGGTGCCAGACCTCGACGCGTTCCTGGCGGAGATGGAGCAGAAAGGCGCCGACATCGCCTTTGTCGTGCGCGAAAGCTTTGGCAAAGGATGTTTCATCCGCGATTGCGCCGGCAACCTGATCGAGTTCGTGGAAGAGCCCGAAGCCTGACGGACGTGCCACAGGCCCGCGCTGGGAAAGCAAACATCGCCAAGCGCAGGCTGCAGGGCAAGGAATATCGGCAATTTTACGCAAGCGACCACGCGCGTCACCACTGTTAATCAGTGATTGAATCGGGTTGACCCTCACTCCATGCGACCCTACTGATCGCCGCTCGATAACGGGCTGCGACCGGCGGCGAATGGAGAGATGACGTGGCAGGCTTCCGCTTCAGCGTATCGCGCTATGGTATCGTACCTCTGCCGGCTGCGCGCCGCGCCGCCATGAAATGGCGTGCGCGTGGCGTGGCGGCCACCTCGGCTTTGCTGGCGGTGGCAGCACTCCTGCCTGCTGGCCCCGCTTTTGCGCAGTCCGGGATTTCCACCGAAGTCGTAGCGGCCCCAGCCCAACCCGACACCGTGCTGCTGCCCACGGCGGAACGCGTCGACCGCGAGGTCTGGCACAAGAGCGACGGCGGCAGGCTGGCGGTGCGCAATGTCACCCGGGCAACGCTGACCCTGTTTCGCCCGGCAGAGCCACGCACGCGCGCGGCCGTCATCATTGCCCCGGGCGGCGCGTTCCTCGGGCTCGAAATGGACAAGGAGGGCTGGCTGATCGCCCGCTGGTTCGCCAGCCACGGAGTCACGGCATTTGTTCTCAAGTACCGGACATTGCCGACGCCGCCAGACCAGAAAGTGTTCGTCGCCGAACTCGACAAGATGATTGCAGGACAGCCCAGCGTTCTCGCACCGCCTGCCGATACGCCACCAGCAGCGCTGGCCGATGGCCTGGCCGCACTGCGCTATGTGCGCGGGCATGCGGCCGAACTCGGCATCGACGCAAAGCGCGTCGGTTTCATGGGCTTTTCGGCAGGCGGCTTCCTCACCCGCAGCGTGATCGAGCACGGCGGCGCCGACAAGCCCGATTTCGCCGCGCCGATCTATCCCAACATGGGGCCGATGCAGGTCCCGGCCGATGCACCACCGATGTTCGTGGCGATCGCCGCCGATGACTTTTTGCTTGCCCGGCAACAGGGCCTGCCGTTGCTGGAAAGCTATCGTGCCGCGGGGCGATCGATCGAGTTCCACCTCTTCTCAAAAGGCGGCCATGGCTTTGCCGCCGCAGCGGCCGGATCGCCGGAAGAGGGCTGGCTGGACCTGATGCTCCGCTGGATGCGCACCCAAGGCCTGCTGGCCACACGAGGAGACAAGTGATGCAAACCGATCGTCGCAGCCTGCTCGCTTCGGCCATGGCACTCGGCGCTGCCGCCGGCACGCCGGTGCTGGTCCGGGCGGCGCAGGGCGCACCGCTCAGCCCGGCTTTCCCATCCGGCTTCCTGTGGGGCGCCTCGACCGCCGCGCACCAGGTGGAAGGCAACAACCTCAATGCCGACCTGTGGGTGATCGAGAATCTGCCCAACACCATGTTCGCCGATCGTTCGGGCGACGCGGCCAACAGTCTGGAGCTGTGGCCGGTGGATCTCGACCTGGTAAAGGGCCTTGGCCTCAACACCTATCGCTTCAGCCTGGAGTGGGCCCGGATCGAGCCTGACAAAGGGCATTTCTCCAATGCCATGCTCGATCACTATAAGGCGATGATCGCCGGGTGCCGCGCACGCGGGATCAAGCCGGTCGTGACCTTCAATCATTTCACCACGCCGCGCTGGTTCGCCGCGCAGGGCGGCTGGGGCAACCCGGAATCGGTCACGCTGTTTGCCCGCTTCTGTGATCGGGCGGTGCGCCATCTTGGCGCCGGCATCGAGCTGGCCTTGACCTTGAACGAGCCCAACCTGGCCGGCTTGCTGGGCGAATTGCTGCCCGCCCAGCTGGTTGCCGGCGACAAGGCCATGCAGGAGGCCGCCGCCCGCCAGTTGGGCGTGGCGCAGTATGCGCCCGGCGTGGCGATCTGGGTGGAAGAGCCGGCCACCTACCGCGCCCACATGATGGAGGCCCATCGCCGCGGCGTGGCCGCCATCAAGAGCGTGCGGCCCGACCTGCCGGTCGGCGTCAGCCTTGCCATCATCGACGACCAGGCGATCGGACGCCATTCGCTGCGCGATCGCATGCGCGAACGCTACTATGGCGAATGGCTGCGCCTGGCCGCCCAGACCTGCGACTTTATCGGGGTGCAGAACTACGAACGCAAAGTCTGGAACGACCGTGGCGTGGTCCCCCCACCGGCCGACGCGCGCAAGAATTTCACCGGCGCCGAGGTCTGGGCGGGATCACTGGCCGGCGCGGTGCGCTATGCCTGGGAAGCAACCAAGCTGCCGGTCTATGTGACCGAGCACGGCGTCAACACCACCGACGATTCTCTGCGCCAATGGCTGATCCCCGCCGCGCTGGCCGAACTCAAGCGCGCTATCGACGATGGCGTCCCGGTCCGCGGTTATATGCACTGGTCGCTGCTCGACAATTTCGAATGGGGTTTCGGCTACGCCCACCGCTTCGGCTTGCACAGCGTCGACCCAGCCACTTTCGCTCGCACCGCCAAGCCGAGCGCTGCCGTGCTAGGCGCCATCGCCCGACGGAACAGCCTGTAATTGCCGATATCTGGGGGACGCTCTGGAGCGTGGTCCTGGTGGGCGGTGACGGGCTCGAACCGCCGACCCTCTCGGTGTAAACGAGATGCTCTACCAACTGAGCTAACCGCCCCCATGCGGGGAAGCCGCGCCTTTGCGGGATTTGGTGGGCCAGGTCAATGGGGTTCACGCGCTGTCGGTCACTCGGAAGGCAAGCCGGGCAGTGCCGTGGGCGGGAACGGTAACGCGCCATAGCGGCTGGCCGTTCTTGCGGGTGAGTGGGTGCGATGGGCTGGTCAGGCGCTGGCCCTCGTCAAGCGGGATGGTCAGTTCCACGATGACCGGCTGATCGCGGCCGTTGGTGACGGTAGCGGTGTGATCGTGCCCACGCGCGTCATCGCGCTGGCGCCCATCGGCCTCGGCCAGGTACACGGCGGTGGCTTCGCCCAGTTCGATGTCGATCTCTTCGCCCACGGCCTTGTCGTCGATACGGCCCTCGCCCACAGGCAGCGTCGTGGCGCCGTGCGGTTCGAGGACCACGACGTGGCCCGCCGGCAGGGCCAGGCCCAGCCCCGCCGCCTTGCGATTGTTCAGCCGTAGCGCCTGGCGCAGAGGCTGGTCTTCGTGTTCGTCCAGTTGCAGCGTGCCTTTGTAGAATGGCTGCACCTTGACGGCGCGGCGCTCGGCAAAGGCCATCTGCTTTTGCGCGCGCGGGGCGATCATGGTCGGCAATGGCAGGCGATAGAGCTTGAGATCGCCCAGCACCTCTTGCTGCGCCATGACCGGGGCGCGGCGCTGGGCAGTGACGACGATATACTCCTTCGCTGCTACCGGGGCGGGGGCCATGAACTCCACCATCGGTGGAGGTGGCGGCGGAGGAGGTGGCGGCAGCGCCGTCTCGCATGTAAACGACAGCGATTGGTCATCGTCGAACCGGTTTTCCCAGCCGCGCGCCTGCTTTTCGGGCTTGCCGGCGACCACCGCTGCGGCGGCCCCGGCAAATGCCGTATCGTCGCTGCTCGCCAGCGTGATCCAGGCGGCCAGATCAAGGTGGCGCCCGTCGCGCGCCATGGTCAGGACATAATCCGCCCGCCAATCGAATCCCCAGGCGAGATAGCTGAGCGTGACCCGGCCATGCATTGCGGCAGGCGCCCTGGTCTGCACCGACAGCGTGGGCTTGGCCACCAGCCCGGCGGGCAGATCGGCATAGCTGATATATTCATCGGGCCAGGCGCAGCGCGCGCTGCGGAAACCATCGCGCGTCTGGATCACGGCAGCGCCATCGAGCCCCGAGCGGATCACAGCCTGCTCTTCCACCACCGCGCCACTGCGCGGATCGGTATGGCGCAAGATCACCGGGCGGCCAAAGCTGCGGGCATAGAGATTGCGGGCGCCGATCAGGTCAGCGTCGAGGTTCTGTTCTGCCACCCCCGCCGGCAACCCACGGACCAGCGCGGTTTCCGCCAGCATGCCTGCCGCCACCCCTTCAAACCGCACGGTGGCTGGCCCGGCGGGCAGGTCCACATCGCGGGTTTCAGTGACGAGGGCATAGCCGCGCAGCCAGCCGCGATCGAATGCCGCATCGGCGGCGCGCCCCGGTTCGCGGTAGATGGTGACGGCCACGCTGGCCGGCGCCGCGGACGTCACGGCCTGCTGCGCCAGGGCCAGGCCGGGCCACAGGGCCATGGCCGCGATCAGAGTGCGCATGATCGCTCCGCTCAATAGCGGGTGTCGATCGCGGCGGTCAGCGTTACCGCGCCGCGCGCCGGCACGGTGACATGCCAGACCCGGCTATCAAGCGAGAGCTGGCGGCCAGGCAGGCTCTCGGCCGAAACGCGGGTATCGTGCCAGCCCTCGTCTAGGCCGTCCTGGATCACGTCGACTTCCACCGGCACGGCGCGGGCATTGGTAACCTTCCACGCCATCTGGGTGCGCCAATATGTAGGGTGCTGTTCGATCGTGTAGGTCACCGGCGCCGCATCATTGCGGGTGATGCGCCATTGCGCGGTGCGTTCCCACTCGCTCGCGGTGATCTTTTCGCGCTTTTCGACGGTCGGCTGCACCTTCACGTCGAACGCCACGCCGGTTTTCAGCGCCAAATCCGATCCCATCGGCGTATGCGGTAGCGGGCTTTCACCCACGAACTGCGGATTGCCGCGCGCATCGCGCATATAGACGCGCATCGTGCCAGCCGGCAGGGCATCCCCCAGGCCGCCATCCTTGGCCGACGTAAAGGCGAGCACGGTATCGACGCTTTCGCCCTCTTCCGCGCTGTGCTGCCAGCCGTTGCGATATTGATAGACCTTGCGCGCCGGCACCCCGGCTACGTTGAGGAAGCTCACCTGCTTGGTCTGGGCATTGGCGACGGTGGTGCGCCCGGCCAGCGGATAGACATGGAAATCGCCCAGCGTCTCGCGCCCATCGGCCCCGCCCGTGCCCATGCGATTGCCCATCGGGCGGCGCGGTGGACGGACATAGCGATCGCCATCGTCAGCCGCGTTGCTACCCGGCTGCCCCGCCACCAGCATGACGCGGGCATTGGGAAAGCCCGTGCCGGTCGCGTTGTTGAGCGTGATCCAGCCCTGGACATCGAGCTTGCCCGCGGTTTCATCGAACAGCGCCACGTAGTCGGCCTTCCAGCCGAAACCGCCCGACAGATAGCGCAGCCCCACTGCGCGCGTGCCGGCGCTGGCGGCATCGAGCGTGACCGACAGCGTCGGGCGGGCGCGCAGGCCGACAGGCAGGCCCGGGTAGACCACGCGGCCGGGCATATCGCGCAGGATCTCGATCCGGTTGCCGACCTGGACCACGGCGCCATCGTTGTTGGCCAGCACATGCGCGCGCGTGGCCACTTCCTGGCCATCGGGCGCGTTGCGCACCACGCTCACATCCTGGCCGACCGACTTGTCGAGCAGCTTATCGGGCGTCAGCAGGTCATAATCGAAATTCTGTTCCACCACGGCAGCGCCGGGCGCCGAAAGGGTGACGGTCTCGGGCCGGATCTGGGCAGACACATCGGGAAATTCCTGGCGGCTGATGCCCTTGGGCAGATCGATGCGCCGCACGTCTTCGACCAGGGCCATGTCGGCATAGATCGTGAGCGCCACATCACCCTGCGCGCTTGCGGCCTCCACCCCATTGGCGTCAGCCATCGCTGGCGCGGCGCCGAGCGCTGACGCCAGAGCCACGCCCAGCGTCGAAACCGTCAACCGTGGCCGCATCGCATTCTCTCCCGCATGGTCCGTGATGGCACGATAACCGATTGTTTCGCTTATACCATCGCCGATCGCACCAGCGCGGCGCAAAACGACGGCCATGCCTCTGCCGCCGCGCTTGAGCCAAAAGGCATGCGCGCCTAAAACCCCGGCATGGCCGATGCAGCGCATATCAAGATCAAGCTACAGCTCTATTGCGGCGAGGCGATCGCCATGGGGCCGGGCAAGGCCGACCTGCTCGATGCCATCGCGCGCGAAGGCTCGATCTCGGCCGGCGGGCGCGCCATGGGGATGAGCTATCGCCGCGCCTGGCAACTGGTGGATGTGATGAACCGCTGCTGGCACGGGCCGCTGGTGGAAACCTTTCCCGGCAGCGCCCATGGTGGCGGGGCCAAGGTAAGCGATCTGGGGCAGCGCGTGCTGGCGCACTATCGCGCGCTTCAGGCGCGGCTGGCCGGCGATGCCACCTGCGCCGATGCGCAGGCGCTTGCCGGCCTACTGCGGGCCGAGCCGCTGGAACGGCAGGACGAGCGCGCGGGTTAAGGAGGTAAACGCCCCCTCCGACGGCCTGCGGCCGCCACCTCCCCCACGGTGTGGGGGAGGATCTTTTGGGTTCAGCCTTCGCGGCGGCGCGGCGGGCCCTTGCGGTGCGTGCGGGGGCCATCGTTGCGCGGGCCATCACCGCGCGGCGGGAAGCCTTCGCGCGGGCGGTTGGGGCCATTGCCCTGGCGGCGGTTGGTGCGGGCCATTTCGCGCGGCGGTTCGCTCGGTTCGATGCGGATGCCGGTTTCATCCTCGGCGCCTTCGCGCGCGGTGCGCTGCAACGCGGCGCGGAAACGATCTTCCATCGCCTTGGGCACCTGGAAGTAGGTTTCGCTCGGGCCGATGCGGATCGCACCGATCTCGTTGCGGGTGATGTGGCCACGGCGGCACAACAGCGGCAGCAGCCAGCGCGGATCGGCGTTCTGGCGGCGGCCGATATCCATGCGGAACCACGACACGTCGTCAAAGCCCGTGCGGTGCGTGGCCTTGCGGCCTTCCTCGGTCGACAGGTCGATGAGGTCTTCGGGCTGCGGCATGGCCGACCGATAGCTGCGCACCAGCGCCAGCGCGATATCGCGCACTTCCATGCGTTCCATCAGCGTGTCGGCCAGGGCCACGTCATCTTCGAGCACGTCTTCGGCGTCGACCGGGGCCAGCAGCTTTTCGAGCAGGCGCTCGCGGTCACGCTCGCGAATCTGGGCGGCGCCGGGGGCCGGCATCCATTCCGCCTCGATCCGCGCGCGGCGCAGCATTTCTTCCAGGCGGCGGCGGCGCGGATAGGGCACCACCAACACGGCCGTGCCCTTGCGACCGGCGCGGCCGGTGCGGCCCGAACGGTGCTGCAGGGTTTCCGCGTCACGCGGCACTTCCACGTGGACCACGAGGCTGAGCGAAGGAATGTCGATCCCGCGTGCGGCCACGTCGGTGGCCACGCAGATGCGTGCACGGCCATCGCGCAGTGCCTGGATCGCCTGGTTGCGCTCGTTCTGGCTGTGCTCGCCCGACAGCGCCACGGCGGCAAAGCCACGCTCGACCAGCGTGGCGTGGAGGCGGCGCACGTTGTCGCGCGTCGCGCAGAACAGCATGGCCGTTTCCGCCTCGTGGAAGCGCAGCAGGTTGATCACCGCGTTCTCGATGTCGTTGGGCGAGACGGCGACAGCCTGGTAGCTGATGTCGCCATGCCCCTGGCGATCGTCGATCGTGGAGATGCGCAGCGCGTCACGCTGATACTGCTTGGCCAGCACCGCGATCGGGCGCGGCATGGTGGCCGAGAACAGCAGCGTGCGGCGCTGAGCCGGGGTGGCGTCGAGCAGTTCTTCCAGGTCTTCACGGAAGCCCATGTCGAGCATTTCGTCGGCTTCATCGAGGACGACGAAGCGCAGGGCCGAAAGATCGAGCGCGCCGCGTTCGAGATGGTCGCGCAGGCGGCCGGGCGTGCCGACCACGATGTGCGCACCATGGTTGAGCTGGCGGCGTTCCTTTGACGGGTCCATCCCGCCAACACAGGTCGCGATGCGCAGGCCGGCCTTTTCATAAAGCCAGGCGAGTTCGCGGCTGACCTGAAGGGCCAGTTCACGCGTGGGGGCAATGGCCAGGGCCAGCGGCGCGCTGGCCGGCGGCACGCCATCGCCAAGGAGATCGGAAGCCATGGCCACGCCAAAGGCAACGGTCTTGCCAGAGCCGGTCTGGGCAGAAACCAGAAGGTCGCGGCCGGCCGCTTCCGCTTCGAGCACGGCGGCCTGGACCGGAGTCGGTTCGGCATAGCCACGGGCGGCAAGGGATTCGGCAACGGCAGCAGGGAGAGATGAAAAGGGCATGAAACTCAACGGGTCTGGGCCGGGCCGCAACGTGGGCAGGGACCGGCTGGGGATATTACACGGGTGTTTATAAGGCCAGACGACAGTGCCACGGCCTCACCACGCGAAGCCCGATATACCATCTCTCGGCCCCCGCCCCCTAGCGGGTTGTTCCTTTCGCCGCCATGACCAAATGCGAAAAATCGCCCTGATCGCGGCAATTCTTCGAAAAACTGCCTATTTCGGCACAATGGTCAGCGGTGGCAGCGGGTGCCAACCCCAGGGATTGGGGGAAAACCCGGTCACGCGGCTGCGCACCAGCGACCAGCGCAACGGCCGCGCGATCGGGATGAAGCTGTTGGCCGCCGTGACGGCGGTTTCGGCCTGCGCCAGCAGGGCCATGCGCGCCTGCGGATCGCGCTCTGCCCGGGCCTGCGCGGCCAGGGCATCGCCTTGCGGGCTGCACCCCGCCGGGCTGACCGGACAGGCCACCTGATTGAGGAACCAGGCAGCGCGGGTATAGCGCGCCACGCTGTCGACCAGGCGCAGATCGGCCGAGGCGCTGGCGTCAACCCGTTCCAGGGTCACGCCAATCGTGGCGAAATCGGCCGCCAGGTGCGCCAGGGCCAGCCGCGTGCCCGGGCCATCGGGCGCGGCCACGCGCAGGCGCGGCGCGCCCTGCCCGATTGCCAACCAGGCCATGACCCGTTGGCGCGCCAGCGCGCGGCGCTGGTCGAGCGTGGTGCCGATCCAGCGCTCGCCCACGCTGCCATCGCTATCGGGCACTTCAGGAGAGACCAGCCGCGTCGTGCCGCTCCACCCGCCGATGGCAAAGGCGCCGACCAGGCCATCGCGGTCGATCGCCAGGGCCAGCGCCTCGCGCCGCAGCGGATCGGCCAGGAAACCCTGCGCGCGCACCACTTGGAGGCCAAACAGCCCCATGACCGGATCAAGCTGCACATTGCCGCGCGAGAGCATGGTGGTGCCGGCCAGTGGGAGCGAATCGATCGTGCCGCCCAGCGCCACGTCGACCAGCCCGTCGTTGAAGCGCTGGGCCGCCACGGCCATGCTTTCCACTTCCACGCGCAACGGCCGCACGCTGCGGGAAAAGCCGTCCTGCGCCGGCAGCCCGCGGCGCTCGGGCGGGATGGGAGACAGGCGCGCGACCAGGCCTTCGCGGCGCAGGCCGAGTGGGCCAGATCCGATCCGCGCCCGCGGCAGCCCCAGTTCGGGCTGGGCGAGCAGGGTCAGGAGATCAGGCAGCGGGGCGGAAAGATCCACTTCCACCACCCGATCGGTCATCACCCGGATTTCATCGATCGGGGCAAGATCGAGCCCCAGCGCGGTGCCGGCCAGCGCCTTTTGCGCGCGGCGCAGCGCGGCGGCAACGCTGGGCGCATCGATCGCGGTGCCATCGGGCCAGGTGCCATCGCGCAGGCGAAAGATATAGCTCAACCCGTCATCGGTCACGATCCAGCGTTCGGCAATGGCGGGCACCACGCGGCCTTGCGCGTCAAAGCCCACCAGCCCTTCGACCGTGGCGGCACGCAAGACCTGCGCGGCCGGCGTGGGACGCGGCGCGGCGGTTTGAAAGGCGCTGTCGTCACCCGCCAAGGCCACCGGCAGGGCGCCGCGCCGGTCGCCCCCGCAACTGGCCAGCATAAGGGCGACACCGGGCAAAAGCACCGCCGCAGCGCGGCGCAGATGGCAAGACGGGGGAGCCATGTCCCTTGCCTAGCAGATCAGCCGTGGCAGGCCAGCAAAGATGCCGGCGCCGGCGATTTCAGTATTTCAGCAGCAGCGCCAAGCCGAACGCGTCACAGCTTGCGCAGGCGCTTGCCCTCTGGCTGGGCGAGCGGCGGCCGGACATAACGCGGCGCGTAATCGTCAGACGGCTGCGTGGCCACTGGCTCGCGTGCCAGCTTGGGATCGATCTGTTCGACAAAGGCGATGCCAAAGCGGGTATCCTGGACCCAGGCCACCACACCTTCGACCCAGCCGATATGGCGCAGGTTGGCCTCAAGCCGCATGCCCCGCACCACGCGCAGCGCGCCTTCGGCCATCATCCCGCCGGCCGAAAGATTGCGCACGCGCACGCGATGCTCACCGTCCTGGCCGTCTAGGCGCAAGTCGGCCATCAGGAAAAGGCTGTCACGCCCCAATTGCCGATGGTCGATATCAGTCACCGTCAGGTTCCGTTTCCAACAAGGTGGGCCAAGCGGCATGGGCCCGGCGCTATGTGGCTGCCAGCGAGCAGCTTGCGCCGCACCTGCCACCTTTCGCACCGGTCCATGTGCAAAGGGATAAACGAAAACGGCAAAGAAATCTTTAAATTTCCCGCTCGCAGCGGCAAAAAGCCCCGTGCCATCGGGGGACAGCGGCCTTTGTGGTATTTACCGCAATGCCGATGGTACGCCTGTGCGGCCATCATGGGCTGGGCAGGACCACCTTGGCCCTGCCGGCGCCATCACATATCGCGCGAGATCTTTTCGCGACGCTCGTGCGCCTGCTGCGCTTCCACCGTCATCGTCGCGATCGGGCGGGCAATCAGACGCCCCAGGCCGATCGGTTCACCGGTCACTTCGCAGAAACCATATTCGCCTTCGTCAATGCGGCGCATGGCCGAATCGATCTTGGCAATCAGCTTGCGCTGGCGATCGCGGGTGCGCAGTTCGATGCCCCAGTCGGTTTCGCTCGATGCGCGATCGTTGAGATCGGGTTCACGCAGCGGACCATCCTGCAGGGCCGACAGGGTGCCGGCCGAGGCCGACAGGATCGACTTCTTCCACTCGAGCAAAAGGCGCCTAAAATAGTCGAGCTGCTGCTCGCTCATATAGGGTTCGTCGTCATTCGGAACGTAATCACCCGGCATGGCCCGGCGGGCCTTTGCCAACACGTCAATTTCGTCACCCAGAACCCCAGCCATCCGGCCCTCCGTGTTGCGCCTTCCGACCACCAGGGCCAAAACGCGCCGCGATCGGCGCGACCAGCCCCCGGCTTGCCGCGCCTATAGGCAGGCAGGAAAGGGCGCACAAGCACTTCCTCAACGCTATGTCACATTGCAGCTGAACCTTTGTGAAACAGCGGCATCGTACATTTCGCGGATAAAGCGGCGCACGCGCGGGCACGGCCGCAATCATGCTTAACGGTTTGTTGACCTTAATTGGCGAGCCTTGCCCTGCCACCCGATGGGGAAAGGCAGATTCGCACAGGGGGAACCAAGGACCATGCCGCACGCGCCATCACCGATCACGCTGGTGCCATCCGCACCACTTCATGCCAGCCATGCCGCAGCCGACCGCGCCGACAGCCTGATCGCCGCCTGCCTCGCCGCTGCCGCGCAGGGTGACAGCCACGCGTTTTTCGATCTGGGCGTGGCCTTTTCCACCGGCAGCTATGGTGCCGATTGCGATCTGGTCGAAGCGCACAAGTGGTTCAACCTCGCGGCCGTGGCCGGCCACGACGATGCTGCCCGCGCCCGCGCCGATGTGGCCGAGGAAATGAGCGCGCGCGATATCGCCGAAGCCCAGCGCCGCGCCCGCGAATGGATGCGCGCCGCAACCCGCCACGCCGCCTAAATTTCAGGCTGCCTGATCGCGGCGCCTAGCCCTTGCGATAGGGCGTGTGCCCGGCCAGTTCGAACTGGCCCTGCTCTATCCCGGCGCGCTCGCGCACCAGGAATTCGGCCACCGCGGCGCGAAATCCGCGATCGGCGATATAGTGCGCCGACCATGTCGGCACCGGTTCATAGCCGCGTGCCAGCTTGTGCTGCCCCTGCGCCCCGGCTTCCACCCGGCGCAGCCCCATGGCGATGGCGGCATCGATCGCCTGATAATAGCACAGCTCGAAATGCAGGAACGGCTTTTCCACCACGGCGCCCCAATAGCGGCCGTAGAGCGTATCGCGCCCGATGAAATTGAGCGCGCCGGCGACCGGCTCGCCATCCTCCAGCGCCAGCACCAGCAAGACCTTGTCGGCCATGGTCTGCCCGATCAGGTCGAACGCGGCGCGGGTCAGATACGGCCGCCCCCACTTGCGCGCGCCGGTGTCCTGATAGAACACCCAGAACGCGTCCCAGTGGTCGGCCGTGATGGCAGCGCCGGTCAGCGTCACGATCTCCACCCCGGCCTGGGCAGCGGCGCGTTCCTTGCGCAGGTTCTTGCGCTTGGCCGAAGACAGCGCGCCAAGAAAATCGTCGAACGTGGCATAGCCGCGATTTTCCCAGTGGAATTGCAGGTCTGAGCGCAAGAGCCAGCCGGCTTCCTCGAACAGCGGCACCTGTTCGGGTGCAAGGAACGTGGCATGGGCCGATGACAGGCCGTTCTGGTCCACCAGCGCCTCGGCCGCGCGCAACAGGGGGAGCGCCAGATCGGGGCGGCCGGCACACAACAGGCGCGGGCCAGTCGCCGGCGTGAACGGCGCGGCGATCTGCAGCTTGGGATAATAGTCCCCGCCCGCGCGCTGCCAGGCATCGGCCCAGGCGTGATCGAACACATATTCGCCCTGGCTGTGCTGCTTCAGATAGGTTGGCAGCGCCGCCGCCGGGCGGCCATCGGCGTCGTCGATCAGCAGCGGCAGCGGCGTCCATCCGCTGCGCCCGCCGACCGAGCCGGATTCCTCAAGGAGGGAGAGGAATGCGTGTGACATGAAGGGATTGCCATCCCCGATCAGGCGATCCCAATCCGCCGCCGGGATATTGCCCACCGCTCCTTCGACGCGTGCGGTCAGCGTCATGGCGCCGCCCGCCTCACGCCGCTGGCGCCGCCAGCAGAACCGGGCCTTCGGCAATCGGCGCATCGGCATAGGTTGCCGCCCGGCTGGCATCATCGGGGGTGCGCACGGTCCAGGTCAGCACTGGAACGCCCCGGCGCCGGGCGAGGCGCACCACAGGATTGGCAATATCGGCAATGTCATAGGCCAGGAATTGGGGACGCGCGCGCCACAGCGCAAGATGCCTCTTGAGGCGGGCGAGCAAGGTGCGCCGCCCCGCCTCGGTCACTACCAGGCCATGCACCACGTGCGGGGAATAGCGGCGAAACCAGGCGGCAACGCGCGGATCGAAGCTCATTACCGCCACGGGCCCGCGATAGCCTTCAAGCAGGCGGCGCACCGCGAGGCACAGCGGCGCGATGCGCTGCGTGGGCGCGGATTTCACTTCGATCAGGAGGGGCACGCGGCCATCGATGCGGTCGAGCAACTGGCGCAGGCCAGGGATCGTTTCACCGCCCACCACCATGCCGGTTTCATCCAGCAGGGTCATGCCAGCAAGTTCTGCGGCGGTGTGGTCGGCCAGGTTGCCGGCCTGCCCGGTCAAGCGATCGAGCGCGCGGTCGTGGAATACCACGACCTGCCCATCGCGGCTGCGCTGCACGTCGCATTCGATGCCAAAGCCGCGCGCAATGGCGGCCTCGGCCGCGGCGAGCGAGTTTTCCGGCACACCCGGGCCATGCAGCCCGCGATGCGCATAGATGGCCTCGCGCAGCCAGCCGGCGCGGGCCGCTGCCCGCGCCGGCAGGAGAAAGCGATCAATCAGCGCGAACAGCAAAGATAGCATCGATTTCCACCGCAGCGCCCAACGGCAGAACCGGCACGCCCACGGCGCTGCGGGCATGGCGCCCAGCATCGCCGAACACCGCCTGCATCAGTTCCGAAGCGCCGTTGGCCACCTTGGGCTGATCGGTGAAATCACCGGTCGAATTGATGAAGGCGCCGAGCTTGACCACCTGCTCGATGCGGTCGAGCGAGCCCAGGGCAGCCTTGGCCTGAGCCAGCAGCATCAGCGCGCAGGCCTTGGCGGCAGCGGCGCCCTGCTCCAGGCTGACGTCTTCACCCAGGCGGCCGGTCACCAGCGCGCCGTCAATGAACGGCAACTGCCCCGAAACATGCAGCAGCCCGCCCGCCAGCACGGTGGGCACATAGGCCGCCACCGGCGCTGCGGCCTGCGGCAGTTCCAGGCCCAGTTCGGCCAGGCGGGCATCGATCGAAACAGTCATTCTCACTCACTCCAGCAAACGCGAAGAAACGGTCAGGCGGCCTCGTCCAGCCGGGCCATCAGCCAGGGCAGCGCATGGTCCCAGGTATCGATCCGCGCATGGGCGTGGCCAGCCTTGTGCGCACAATCGATATGCGGGGCGAGCAAGGGCTCTCCGCACAAGTGCAGGCGGATCACCTCGGGCGTCAATTGCGCGGCGGAATGGTGATGCTGGGGCAGATCGTCGATGAACACCGCGCGGGTGGGGTTGTATTCATCGAGAATGGCCTTGAGCGCCGGCCCTTTCGGCCCCTGGTTGGTAAAGACGCGGGCGTTGATGCCCACGCCTTCGAGTTGCGCGGTGCGGGCGTCGCGATAGCTGTGGCCCAGATTGGTCAGGATCACAAAGTCGGCGCGGTCGGCCAGCGCGCCTACAGCCTCCACCGCGCCGGCGATGGCCGGCTGCGTGTGCATCTGCGTGTTGAAGAACAGGTCGAGCAGGCGCCAGATCTCGCGCGATTCCACCCCGCGCCCGTCATGGACATAGCGCATGGCCTTGCCGAAATCATTGCTTTCCATCACGAAATCGATGTCGTGGTTGGCTTTGAGCCAAGCCTGGAACGGCGCCACCATGTGCAGCAGCACTTCATCGCAATCGCTGATCACCAGCGGGCGGCTCATACCAGTTTCTCCCGTGCGGCGGCCAAGGCCTGGGGGCTTATATCGAGCGCGTCGGCCGCGGCAACAAGATCGGGCTCATAGGCCATGAGGAAATCGAGCACCCCGCCCAGCACCCCGGCCTGCGCGGCCGGATCGCCCAGGCCCGCGCGCAGGGTTTCGGGCGTCATCCCGCTCAGGGCCAGGAAGCGTTCGGCGCGCTGCCCATCGGCCAGCACCCAGCCGAGCGCGGCCAGCGCCAGATCCTGCGGATCGGGGACGGGGGACGAGGGTTCGCGGATGATTGTCAGAGCCTTTCGAGGTCAATAGAGCAGCGCAGGCGGCGGCCGTACTGGACCGCGCAATAGAGGTGTTCCGTGGCAAAAAGAATTCTGGTTGTCGAGGACAACGACCTCAACCGCAAGCTGTTCTGCGATCTGCTGGTGGCCAATGGCTTTACCGTCGAGCCGGTAGCCGACGGGCGCGAGGCACTCGACCGTGCACGCCAGTTCGTGCCGGGGCTGGTGATCATGGATATCCAGCTGCCCAACGTTTCGGGGCTGGAACTGATCGAGGCGCTCAAGGCCGATCCGGTGCTGCGCCAGATCCCGATCCTGGCCGTCACCGCCTATGCCGGCAAGGGCGACGAGGAACGCATTCGCGAGGCCGGCGCCGAGGGCTATCTGGCCAAGCCGGTGTCCATCAGCCCGTTCATGCAGGCGGTGATGAAACTGATTTAGATCGCGGCCTGTGTATCATCGTCACCCCGCTTTCCCACGGCCACCGCGCAGGAAATCGGCCTCATCGCCCGTTCAGGCTTGACAGGGCAGGCCACAGGCCGCTTTTCCGCCGCAATGTTCTGGCAGGGGCACCGCCCTGCCCCACGGAGTTAGAGAGACGATGGACCGCCCCGCCACTGCCGCCAAGATTGCCGAGCTGATCGAGCCGTTCAACAAGAAGGGCGTGGCCATCACCGATGCCACCACCTTTGCCGGCGACCTGGAGTGGGACAGCCTGACGGTGATGGATTTCGTCGCCGCGATCGAGGACGAGTTCGACATCATCATCAGCATGAATCAGCAGGCCGAGATCGAAACCTATGGCCAGCTGATCGACGCCGTGACCAAGCTGCAAGGGTAAGCACCCCCATGACCGACCTGTTTTCCAAGTTCGACGGCCTGATCGAACAGCGCCGCGCGCTGCTGTCCACTGGCGTCACCGATCCGTTCAACCTGGTGATGGAAAAGGTGATCTCGCCCACCGTTGCGGTGTGCAACGGGCGCGAGACGATCCTGCTGGGCACTTACAACTACATGGGCATGACGTTCGACCCGGACGTGATCGCTGCCGGCAAGCAGGCGCTCGATGAATTCGGTTCGGGCACCACCGGCAGCCGCGTGCTCAACGGCACCTATGCCGGGCACCGCGCCGTGGAAGACGCGCTCAGGGACTTCTATGGCATGGACCATGCCATGGTGTTCTCCACTGGCTATCAGGCCAACCTGGGCATCATCAGCACGATGGCCGGCAAGGGCGATTACATCGTGCTCGACATCGACAGCCACGCCTCGATCTGGGACGGCTGCAAGATGGGCGATGCCGAGGTCGTGCCGTTCAAGCACAACGATATCGAGGCGATGGAAAAGCGCCTCAAGCGCATTCCCGAAGGCGCGGGCAAGCTCGTCGTGCTCGAAGGCGTCTACTCGATGCTGGGCGATATCGCCCCGCTCAAGGAAATGATCGCCATTGCCAAGGCGCACGGCGCCATGGTGCTGGTGGACGAAGCGCACTCGATGGGCTTCATCGGCCCCAACGGGCGCGGCGTGGCCGAAGACCAGGGGGTGCTCGACCAGGTCGATTTCGTGATCGGCACGTTCTCCAAGTCGGTCGGCACCGTCGGCGGCTTCTGCGTGTCGAACCATCCCAAGTTCGAAATCCTGCGCCTGGTGTGCCGTCCTTACGTGTTCACCGCTTCGCTGCCGCCCAGCGTGGTGCACACCGCCAGCACTTCGATCCGCAAGCTGATGCATGCCGCCGACAAGCGCGCGCACTTGTGGGAAAATTCCAAGACCCTGCACGCTGGCCTGACCCAGCGCGGCTTCAAGCTGGGCACGGCAACGCCGCAAAGCGCGATCATCTCGGTGATCATGCCCGATCTGGAGCGGGGCGCGATGATGTGGGAAGCGCTGCTGCACGAAGGGCTCTATGTGAACCTGGCGCGCCCGCCGGCAACGCCAGCGGGGATGACCTTGCTGCGCTGCTCGCTCTGCGCCGCGCACAGCGCCGAGCAGGTGCAGACGATCATCGGCATGTTCGAACGCGCCGGCAAGGCGGTGGGCATCATCTGATGCGCCGGGCAATTGCCAATCTGGCTGGGGCGGGCGCTGGCGCGCTGGCCCTGGCGCTGATGCTGTCGGCGTCGCCGGCATTGGCGGCGCAGGCCGGGCAGCCGGCCGTGCCCGCCCCGGCGCCCAGCGTCACCGTCGCCGTGGCGCCGATCGGCCCGACCGCGATGGTGACCGAGCCCTGCACGCCCAGCCGGGTCGGTGGCTATGACTGGGGCAACCTCTGCCGCTATCAAAAGGCCGATCGCCAGGTGCCGCAACCGCTGCGCGCGGTGTTCATCGGCGATTCGATCACCGAATGGTGGCTGACCACCGCCCCGGCCATGTTTGCCGGCGGCATCGTTGATCGGGGCATTGCCGGGCAGACCAGCCCGCAGATCCTGCTGCGGTTCTATCAGGACGTCGTGCGCCTGCGCCCACGCGTGGTGCACATTATGTGCGGCACCAACGACGTGGCCGGCAACACCGGGCCGACCAGCCCGGATGAATATGCTGCCAACGTGCTGGCGATGGTCGATCTGGCCAAGGCCAATGGCATTGCCGTGGTGCTGGGCAGCGTGCTGCCCGCCGGCGGTTTCAACTGGCGCAGCGAGATGAAGCCAGCCGCACAGATTGCCGCGCTCAATGCCTGGCTCAAAGACCTCGCCCGTGCCCGCGGCCTGGCCTATGCCGACTACTACAGCGCGATGGCCACGCCCGAAGGGGCGATGAAGCCCGGCTTGTCGAGCGATGGCGTCCATCCCAATGCCGCCGGCTATGCCGTGATGGAGCCGATCGCCCGCGCCGCCTTGGCCGAGGCAGAAAAGCCGCGCTGACACACCTACCGTTCCGGCAGACCTGCATGGACGAAAATTGGACACTTGTCCTACCCCCGCCCTATCTGCTTAGATCACAGATAGGGCGGCACAGGGGGTGCCGCGCGATGTGCGAGGTGCCCGCATGCATTCCCTTCGCCTGATTTCGCTATTGGCCGGTTCGGCCTTGGCGGCCAGCGCCGCCCAAGCCGCGCCAGCGCCGGTGGCCGATACCGTGCTGCTGCACGGCCAGATCCACACCATCGACGCGCAGGGCAGTGTTGCCCAGGCGATCGCGATCAAGGATGGGCGCATCGTCTATCTGGGCAGCGACGCCGGGGCCAAGGCGATGGCCGGCCCGGCCACCCAGACCATCGACCTCAAGGGTGGCGTGGTCATGCCTGGCCTGATCGATGCACACATGCACCCGCTGGAAGGCGGCGCCGGGCTGCTCGCCTGCGACCTGCAGTACAAGCGACTGACCGTGCCGGAATTCCAGGCGGCGCTTTCCGCCTGCGCGGCCAAGGATGGTGACGCGGCCAGCGATGGCAAGTGGCTGATCGCGGTGCACTGGTTCCAGCAGGAAATGCAGCCGCTGGGCGTGGACATGACCAAGGCGATGCTCGATGCGCTGCCCACGCGGCGGCCCGTGGCGGTGTTCTCCTCGTTCGGGCATTCTGCCCTGGTCAACAGCAAGGCGCTGGCCCTGGCCGGTATCGATGCCAAGACGCCCGATCCGGTTGGCGGTGCGATCCACCACGATGACAAGGGCGCGCCCACCGGCCTGCTGGAAGACGCCGCGCAAGACCTCGTGCGCAAGCTGGTGCCCACGCCAACGCCGGCCGACGATGTGGTCGCCGCGCGCGCTGCCCTTGCCGCGATGGCAGCGCAGGGCGTGACCACGTTCCTCGATGCCGATGCGCCGCGCGAATCAATCCATGCCTTTTCCGTACTGTCCAAGGCCGGGGAATTGACCGCGCGCGGCCATTTCGCGCCACACATCGCGCCCGAGGAAGGCCCGTCTCCCGAACCGGCCCTGGCGCGCATCGTCGAATGGCGGCGCGCCTATGACCAGGGCGCGGCGCAAGTGCAGCCCACGATCATGGTGCGCACGATCAAGCTCTACATGGATGGGGTGATCACCGCCCCGGCCTTTACCGGGGTGATGCTGCAACCCTATCTGGAAAACCACGGCACGCCGGAAAAGCCCGATTGGCAGCCCGGCATGAACAAGGGGCCGGCGCCCTATTTCCCGCCTGCCGTGCTGGCGCCACTGCTGGAGCGCATCACCGCACTGGGCTTTGACCCGCACATGCACGCCGATGGCGATGGCGCGGTGCGCATCGCGCTCGACGCCGTGGCGGCCCTGCGCAAGAGCCAGCCGACGCGCGACGTGCGCCCGGCGATCGCCCATGACGAGATCGTCGATCCCACTGATTTCCCGCGCTACAAGGCACTGGGCGTCACCCCGGTGCTATCGTTGCAATGGGGCAAGCAGGCCGCTGATACCGTGGCCGGCGCCAAGGATTACCTCGGCCCCAAGCGCTATGCCTTCATGGAGCCTTCGGGCCTGCTGGCCAAGGCCGGCGCGCGCATCACCTTTGGCAGCGACTGGCCGGTCGATCCGCTGAACGAATGGTTTGCCCTGAAAGTGGGGGTAACCCGGCGCAACGATCCCTCGGCGGGGCCGGAATACAGCCAGCCGCTATCGGGCGGACCGCCGCTGTCGGTGATGCAGGCAGTGCGCGCGGCCACGATCAACGCGGCCTGGTCGCTACGCGCCGAGCATCAGGTGGGCAGCCTGGAACGCGGCAAGTTTGCCGATCTGATCTGGATCGATCGCGATATCTTTGCCGGCAACCCCGATGCCATTGCGCAAACCCGGGTGCTGCTGACCATGGTGGGCGGCAAAGTGGTCTATCGCGCCCCCTGACAACCTCGAACCGGCAACGCGGGGGCGTGAACCGCCCCCGCGTTGCCCCTCGTTCAATCTGCCGCGCGGTAGATCACCGGGGCGATGTCGGTGAAATTGGCCACATCGCCCAGCACTTGCGGCGTATCCGGGCTGGCCAGCGCGGCATCGATCGCCGCCTGGCTGGAAAAGCGCAGCAGGACCGACGCTTTCCACGGCTGGTCGCCCGCCGGAAACAGCACTTCGGCGCCGGTAAAGCCGTGCGGGGTCCACAGCCGCTCTACCAGCGGGATATGCGTGGCGGTATAGTAGGCGGCATCGAACCGCGCGCCTTCTTGCGCGGGATAGCTGACGATCAACGTGGCCATGGCATTTCTCCTGTCGGTGGTTCTGATTGTGGTTCTGGTTTCAACGCATCACTTGTCGGGCACCGGCACGGGGGTTGCCGGCACCAGGTTGCCGCCGGCATCGTGCCATCCCTCGATCCCTTCGGCCAGCCAGCGCACGCCCGCAACGCCGCCCAGCGCCAGGCGCCGCGCGGCGTTCCAGCTCATCCAGCAATCAGCGCGGCAGAACAGCACGATCGGCGCAGCCGGATGCTGCTGACGGAATTGCACCACGCGTGCGGCCATGGCCTGCCATAATACCGGATCGGGCGGCGCGCGGCCGGTTTCGGGATACCACAGGGCGCCGGGGATCGTGTCATGCGGGGTGGCCAGCGTCCAGGCGCCGCTGGCGCCATCGCGATGCGCGCCTTCGGCTGGCAAGACATCGATGAACAGCGCCGCGCCTGGCGCCAGGCGGCGCGCCTGCGTCAGGGAAATCGCCGTGGCCGGCGCGGGATCGCGATCGACCGGCGCCCGAAACGCCGCGTTGCGATAGCCCTGGACATCGAACGGCGCAGCCTGTTGCGCCCAGGCTGGCGAAAGGACCGGCGCGGCCGTCATGGCCAGCACCATCCCTGCCCACGGGATGCGACGCAGTGCTGCGATCATTCTCTCCCATCCCTTGCCCAAGCTGGCCGTCGATCTTGGCCTATGGTGCAATTGTAGAATGCTGTCCGATCAAGGCAAATGGTGCCTTGGTATGAAGCGCCCTGCCCTCCTCGTGCCGATCATGGCTTTGCTGGCAAGCGCTGCGCCGGTTGCCGCCGCCCCTGCGCCTGGATTAGTGGCCGATCCGCTCGCCTCGCCAATGTGGGCCAACCATGCTGCCTGGCTGCTGGGCAAGGCGCCGGTGCGGTTTGATCCGGCGGTAATCGTCACCATGCCCGATGTGACGGAAAACCAGCATGTTTTCCCCGTTACCGTCGATGCACGCGCACTGGGCAAGGTGCAGCGGATCGTCGTGCTGATGGATCTGAACCCCCTGCCTGTGGCGATCGACTACCAGCCCCAAGGCGCGCTTCCCTATGTCAGCCTGCGCATCAAGCTGGACCAGCGCACGCCGGTGCGGGCGCTGGTGCTGACCGCCGATGGCGTGTGGCACGTGGGCGGGCGCTGGATCGATGCGGCGGGCGGTGGCTGCTCGGCACCGCCGGTCAGCCGGGTCAAAGGCGATTGGGCGCAGCATCTGGGCGAAATGCGCGGGAAGCTGTGGCACGAGGCCGCCGATACCCGCCTGCGCGTGAGCGTGCGCCATCCGATGGACACCGGCTATGTCGACAATATCGCCGCCTACAACATCGAGTCGATGCAGGTGCGTGGCGCCGATGGCGCGGCGCTGGGCACGATGACGATCAACGGCTCGGTATCCGAAGACCCGGCATTCACCCTGCTCTTGCCGCCAACACAGGCCGGGCCGGTCAGCATCCATATGGCCGACAGCAACGGTCGCACGTTTGACGGCAGGCTGACACCATGACGCTATCGCGCCGCGCGACCCTGGGCCTGCTTGCCGCCGCACCCGTGGCATTGCCGGCGCGCATGGCCCGGGCGGAAACCTTTGCCGGTCGCTATGCCTATGATCCCCAGCCGATCGGGCCGGGCATCTGGCTGGTGCGCGGCGCGGACGAGGCCATCGTGTTTGGCAATGGCGGGGCTATCGCCAATGCAGTGATCATGGCCTGCCCGCAAGGCGGTGCCGTGCTGTTCGACTGCGGCCCGTCGCTGCGCTATGCCCAAGGGCTGGCGGCGGTGGCGGAAAAGCTGTGCCACGGCCCGGTGCGGCGTGTGTTTCTCAGCCATCTGCATCCCGATCATGCCCTGGGTACGGCGGCGTTCGATCCGGCGATCGTGGCCGCGCTGCCCGCCACCCGCACCGAACTGGAGCGGGACGGCAATGGCTTTGCCGATGCGATGTACCGCATCCTGGCCGACTGGATGCGCGGCACTGCCGTAGCCCTGCCCGGCGCGACGGTCGTTCCTGGGCCAATCGAGATTGCGGGCCGGCGGCTTCAGGCCATGGCGCTGAAGGGGCATTCCGATGGCGACCTGGTCCTGGTCGACGAGGCGAGCGGCACGATCCTGGCCGGTGACCTGGTGTTTTACGATCGCGCCCCGGCCACGCCCGATGCCAACCTCGCGGCCTGGCGCGAGAGCCTGGCGACGCTGGCCGCCCTGCCCCATCACCAACTCGTGCCCGGCCATGGCCCGCTCGATCCCAGCGGGACGGCGGCCATCGCCCAGACCCGCGACTGGCTCGATTGGCTGGAGCAGGCGCTGAACCAGGCGGTCGCGCAAGGCCTCGACATGACCGAGGCGGGATCGCTGCCAATTCCCGACCGCTTCGCCGCGGTGAAGCTGGCGCGCTATGAACTGCAGCGGTCCGTCGCGCATTTCTATGCGGGGATCGAGGCGCAACGCCTGCCGCGCATCGACGCCGGCAGTGGCAACGGAAACGGCTGACAATCGACGCTTTTGCAGGAATAGTGCGGCCCTGACCAATTCGGGTGGGGGCACCATCATGAAACGCATCGCACGTCATCGTCTTCTGGCGCAGGCACTGGGGCTGAGCTTGGGCATCGGGCTTGGCCTCGCCAGCGTGCCGGCCCAGGCCGAGGATTTCCGCGTCACGCTGCCGGCAACGGCCAAGAATGCGCCGGTCGATGGGCGGGTGCTGGTGATCCTGGCGGCCAAGCCCGATCCGCAGCCGCGCGAACAGGTCAAGGCCGACTATGATTCCGCGCAGGTCTTCGGCGTGACGGTCGATAGCCTCAAGCCCGGTGACAGCACCACGGTGGGCAGTGGGGTGCTGGGTTTTCCCACGCTCGATCTCAAAAGCGTGCCAGCCGGGCGCTATACCGTGCAGGCCGTGCTGCACCGCTATGACACCTATCACCTGGGCAATGGCAAGACGGTGAAGCTGCCCGCGCCGCGCGGCGCCGGGCAGAATTGGCGGGCAGAGCCGGGCAACCTGTTCAGCACGCCGCAGACGGTCGATTTCGACCCGGCCAGGCCGGGCACGATCGCCCTCACGCTCGACAACGTGAATCCGCCGATCACCCCACCGGCTGACACGCCCTTCGTGCGCCATTTCAAGATGCGCAGCGCACTGCTGTCAAAGTTCTGGGGCCGCGACATCTATCTGACCGCGCACGTCCTGGTGCCGCGCGATTTCGACAAGCATCCCGAGGCGCACTTTCCGCTGATGATTTTCCATGGCCACTTCCCGGCCGATTTCGGCGGCTTTCGCACCACCCCGCCCGATCCCAACCTGAAATGCGAACGCAGCGAGCGCTTCAACCTGCCCTGCTACAACCGCACCGAACAGGAAGAGGCCTATGCGTTCTACCAGCAGTGGATCGGTGATGCCTTCCCCCGCTTCCTGGCGGTGGAGATCGACCATTCCAATCCGTATTATGATGATTCCTATGCAGTTAATTCGGCCAACCTTGGGCCCTATGGCGATGCCATTACCCACGAACTGGTGCCGGCGATCGAGAAGAAGTTCCGCGGCCTTGGCCAGGGCTGGGCGCGGTTCCTTTATGGCGGGTCGACCGGCGGGTGGGAATCGCTGGGCGTGCAGATCAAGTACCCGGATGATTACAACGGCGCCTTCGCCGCCTGCCCCGATCCGATCGATTTCCGCCAGTTCATGCTGACCGACATCTATGCCGACAAGAACGCCTATGCCTATGAAGGGCCGTTCGGGCGGGTGGAGCACCCCGGCAAGCGCGACTGGCTGGACCACGTTCCCTACACCATGGAGATGGAAAACCGCCTGGAACTGGTGCTGGGCGACAAGAACCGCTCGGGCGGACAATGGGATATCTGGGAAGCGGTGTTCTCACCCATGGCCGCCGATGGCTATCCGCAGCGCTTGTGGGACAAGCGCACCGGCGTGATCGATCCCAAGGTGGCCGCCTATTGGCGCGACAACTATGACCTGCGCCATATCCTGGAGCGCGACTGGCCAACCCTGGCGCCCAAGCTGCAGGGGAAGCTGCATATCTATGTGGGCACGATGGACAATTACTTCCTCAACAACGCCGTCTATCTGATGGACGATTTCCTCAAGAAGAGCGATCCGCCCTATCGCGGCGTGGTCGATTATGGCGACCGGGCCGAGCATTGCTGGAGCGGTGACCATACCCAGCCCAACGCGATTTCGCGGCTGCGCTATCACACGTTCTACCTGCCCCAGATCCTCAAGCGGATCGCGGAGACCGCCCCCGCCGGGGCCGATCTCAAGAGCTGGCGCTATTGAACCAAACCGGACGGGCGCGACGCAAAAGCGCGGGCCCGTCCAGCTCGATCAGCCCGGCTCGATCAGTTGATAGTGATCACGCCGTTGACCGCGCGGTATTCCTGCGGACCGATCAGATGCCGATGGGCGATGCGGATGGAATGCAGCGCGGCATCGATTTCGCGCCGCCAGTGATCGAGAAAACCACCCAGGCGCGGGAAGCGCGGGGCAAGATCATATTGCTGAAACGCAAACATCTGGAGCAGCGCGGGGTGATCGGGCATGTAATAATGCACCTCGATCGTGGTCAGGCCATAGCCGGCAAGTTGCCCCAAGAAACCACTGTCAATTTGCCCAGTATTCGCTCCACCACGTGCCATGCCTTCCCTCCGCCAAAGCAAGGGGCCCGGCCAGCCGCAACGCGGTCAGGCCCCGTGACAGCCTGAAGATCCAAGGTGGTGAGCTTGTCATGTTGCGCGCCGCAGTCAAGACGCGGGCTTAACCGCTGCGGCGTTTACGGCTGGGTCAGGATTGCCTTCTCGCAGCGTTCCATCGCGGCGTTCTTGGCTCCGCCGCCGCCCAGCAAGGTTGCAGCTGCGAAGCCGGCCACGACCAGCACGACGAAGCCGGCCGTGACCAGGCCGAGGTACTTGTCGATGAAACGCTTGATCGGCGCCCCGAACAGGCGGAACAGCACGCCCACGATCATGAAGCTGATCGAGCGCGACACCACGCTGGCCAGGAAGAAGGGCAGCAGCGGCATGCCGATGAACCCGGCGGTGATCGTCAGGAGCTTGAACGGGATCGGGGTCGCGCCCTTGAGCACGATGATCTCCACGCCATACTCGCGTAGATAGCAGGCCGCCTTGGGGAAGCTTTGCGTCAGGTGAAGCAACGCAAGCAGTTGTGTGCCAACGCTATCGTAGAGGAAATGCCCGATGGCATAGCCGAGCAACCCTCCCATGACGGAGCCGGCCGTGGCAAACGCGGCATAGCGCACGGCCTTGCGCGGCTGCGCCAGGCACATCAGGCCCAGCAGCGGGTGTGGCGGGATCGGGAAGAAGCTGGCTTCCATGAACGCGAACAGGAACAGCCACCATGCCGCATGGCGATGGGCGGCCTTGGCCATGGTCCATTCGTAGAGGCGGCGCAGCATGGTCTTGTCGTTTCCCCGGTCCATGGCGCCACCGCGCCCTATGAGCCACACGTACCTAGTGCAGTGCACAAGATTGCGCCAGCCATGGCAGCAGGCCGCTGAAAGGCCAGCGGCAAGCCTGGGCAAGCCAGATTGGCACCCGGTTCGCCGTACTGGTTGCATCAATTTGCACCGGCCATCGCAATGAAAATTCGCCTCATCTCAAATTTTTTTGATGGTCGATCGGGAACCGGCTTCGGGCTTCCGCATTGGAGGGGGCACATGAGGGTGGTTTCAACCGGGAAATTGCTGCAAGGGCAACTGATACAGTGGCTTTTAGGCAACAGTTCACGCGTGTGTCCGCTTGCATGAACATAACAGAACCGGTAGACAACCGCCACGACGTGGCATGATCTCGCAAAAAAGGGGAAACGTAATGCGGAAACTGATCCTGGGCCTGGCCTTGGCATCAAGCGCAATGGCGACGCCCGCGCTTGCCAAGAGCAAGAGCTGGTATGTGGAAGGTGATGGCGGCGTCATGCTGCTGGAAGACGCCGACCACAATGTGAACGGTACGGCCAATGCCGCCACCGTCAGCTCCAAGACCGGCTACGACTTCGGTGGCGTGGTAGGTTACGATTTCGGCGGCTTCCGCCTCGAAACCGAAGCCAGCTACCGTCGTGCTCGCAACAGCAACGTGCGTAACAACGTCACCGGCGCTGTGTACTCGCGCGACAACGGCCAGATCGGCGGCAGCACCAGCGCGCTGAGCTTCATGGTCAACGGCCTGCTCGACTTCGGTCCCGACGATGGCCTGCAGGGCTTCATCGGCGGTGGTGCCGGCGTCGCCAAGGCGAAGTACTATGTCGCCACGCCCGAAGGTCTGCTCGACGACTCGAAGACCAAGTTCGCTTGGCAGGTTCTGGCCGGTGTTCGCGCGCCGCTCAGCAAGCACGTCGACGTGGGTCTGAAGTACCGCTTCTTCAACGTTCAGGACGTGAACCTGGTTGGCACCTCGGGTGCTTATGCCGGCGCCAACTTCTCGACGCGTCTGCGCTCGCACTCGATCCTGGGCACGCTGACCTACAACTTCGGTGGCGAAGAGCAGGCTCCCCCGCCGCCCCCGCCGCCCCCGCCGCCGCCCCCGCCGCCTCCGCCCCCCCCGCCTCCGCCGCCGCCGCCGCCGCCGCCGGTGTGCAACAAGGGCCCGTACATCGTGTTCTTCGACTGGAACAAGTCGGACATCACGCCTGAAGCGGCGACCATTCTCGACAACGCGATCACCCAGTATGGCAACTGCCAGACTGTTCCGATCATGCTGGCCGGCTACACCGACCGTTCGGGCTCGCCCAAGTACAACCTTGGCCTGTCCGCACGTCGTAACTCCTCGGTCCAGGCTTACCTGACGTCGCACGGCATCCCGGCCTCGACGATCACCAGCCAGGCCTTTGGTGAAGCCAACCCGCGCGTTCCGACCGCCGACGGCGTGCGTGAACTGCAGAACCGTCGCGTGGAAATCACGTACGGTCCGGGTTCGGGCAACTAAGTGGCACGGCCCCGGTCAAACGGGGCCGGTCATGAAGACCCAAAACGAACGAGGGGCCGGAGCAATCCGGCCCCTTTTTCGTTGTTGCGACATACGATGCGCCGCGTATCGGCCCCAGCCTTGATGGCGGCATAAGCCACGGAGATCCCACCATGCCTTCCCCGCTTCTGTCCTCTCGCCTGCGCCGTACCGTAACCACCTTCGCGCCGCGCGCGATCGTCGCGCTTGCCCTGCCGATTGCGCTGTCTGCCTGTGGCGATGGCAGCATGGCGGGCATGCACAGCGCCCCCACGCCCAAGGCACAAGTCGTGGCCAATGCCACGCTGATGCTGGCCAGCGGCGCCAGCGCGGGCACCGCCGAACTGCTCCAAGGCCCTGACGGGTTCCGTGTCCACGTCGATGCCAAGGGTCTGCCGCCCGGCGTCCACGGCATTCACCTGCACACCGTTGGCAAGTGTGATGCCCCCGGCTTCACCACTGCAGGTGGGCATCTCAATCCCGATGGCCACCAGCATGGCGCGGAAAACCCCGCCGGGGCGCACCTGGGTGACCTTACCAACCTGACCGTGGGAGCCGACGGAACCGGGGCACTGGACTTTGCCCTGCGCGGCGGCGCCGACATGACCGGCCCGGCGCTGTTCGATGCCGATGGCACGGCGCTGGTCATCCATGCCGCACCCGACGATTACAAGACCGATCCAAGCGGCAACAGCGGCGCGCGCCTCGCCTGCGGCGTGTTCGTTCGCCAGTAATACAGCACCTGAATGAACGAAGGGGACGAGCAGGGCCTGCCTGCTCGTCCCCTTGTCGTGTCGGTCCAACTAGGCCGGGCGCTCAGGCGCCGTAGCGCGTTCCATCGGTCAGGCCCGCTTCGGCGAAGCCCGCCTTGCGCAAACGGCAGCTATCGCATTCCCCACAAGCGCGGCCATCGGGCAGCGGATCATAGCACGACCAGCTTTCCCCGGCATCGAGGCCCAGCCGGGCCGCTTCCTGGGCAATTTCTGACTTCTTGAGGTGTTGCAGCGGCGCGTGCACGGTTACCGTGCCACCCTGGCTGCCGACCTTGGTGGCAACGCGGGCCAGCCCTTCGAACCCATGGATGAATTCCGGGCGGCAGTCGGGGTAGCCGGAATAATCCAGCGCGTTGACGCCGATAAACAGCGCGTTCGCCCCTGCCGCCTCTGCCCAGGCAAGTGCGAGGGAGAGGAACACCAGGTTGCGCGCCGGCACATAGGTGATCGGGATATCGTCGGTCAGCCCATCCTTGGGCACATCGATCGCGTCGGTCAGCGCCGATCCACCGAACTGGCGCAGATCGAGCGGCAGGATGACATGACGCTCAACCTGCAGGCGCGCCGCGATCACCCGCGCGGCATCCAGTTCCACGCGATGGCGCTGGTTGTAATCGATGGTGAGGGCCAGGACACGGAAGCCCTGCTCTTGCGCAAGCGCAGCGCAGACCATTGAATCGAGCCCGCCGGAAAGCAGCACAACCGCCAGCGGCGCCGATTCCGCGCCGGACGAAGAAGACAATTGGGTATCAGTCATGCTACGGGGCTAGCCCCCTCGCCCGGCACAGGCAACCCCCAGCCGGGCGTTCGCAGCGTGATCAGCGCGCGGTGCAGTCGCCCAGGCGCCGCGCTTCGGCGTTGAAGGAAAAAGGCAGTCCCTTGGCGATGCCCTGCGCCTCGATCTGCAGCAGCTGATCGTTTTCATAGCGGATACGTGTCAAGCCCGAGCCGGCCTGTCCGCAGACATAGCTGACGGAAATGGCGTTGGCTTCGTCCTGCACCACGAACTGGCGGCAAGCCTGCCCCGGATGGCGTAGCTGGATCAGCGGGCGCCCTTCAGCGAGGCACAGCCGGCCCTCAAATCCGCCAGCCTCGCGCGCGTGGACCTGCCATTGGCCCGGCGCGATGCGATCGAGCATCGCGAGAGTGGCCGGCGCCCTTTCGGCATCGGCGGGGGCGACCCAAGCCAATGCCGGCAGGACGATCACCGCAGCGAGGGCGCGGCGCAGCGCGTTACGATACGTCATCAACCACCCTCCAACCCTGCCGCACAGGCTGCGGCAGCCCTTGGCAATATAGCTGCGATGCTGGTGCGATTGAAGACCTCCGGTCGGCAACGGCCGTCAATCGAAACGAAGCGGAAACTCTTTCGAGCAGAACGCGCAGTCGACGACGATAAGACCATCGTCGTTGGCCATTTCCGCGCGCTGTTCCGCACCAAAGCGGGCCAGCAGATCGCGATAATGCTCGGCCGTGCAACGGCACCCCCGCGTGAGCGGATGGCCCTGGGCAACGCGTACTTCGCTTTCCTCGTGAAACAGGCGCCACACCAGGCTTTCCAGCCCAAGTTGCGGATCGGTAAGTTCTGCTTCGGTCAGCGAGCCGGCCAGTGCCGCGACATGTTCCCATTCCGGGTGATCGAGCCGCGCGTGCAGGCGCTCGCGCCCCTCCTCGCCATCGGGCAGATGCTGCACCAGCAAGGCGCCCGCCACGGTGCGGCCATTTTCCGCATGCACCCCCACCCGGATCAGCGTTGGCACCTGTTCCGATTGGAAGAAATAGCTTTCGCAGGCGCGCGCCAGACAATCACCCTCGAGCGGGACAATGCCCTGATAGCGCTGATCACTGCTGGCCAGATCAAACGTGATCGCCAGGTAACCATCGCCGAACAGCGCATGCAGCGAGGGATGCGGCCCCAGCTCGTCCAGCCGCGCACGATCGTGGCGGACATAGCCGCGCAATTCGCCGCCGCGATAATCGCATACCAGCAGATCGACCACCCCATCCTGGGTCTGCGCCTGCATGGTCAACTGGCCATCGTCGTCCTTGAGCAGCGCGCCGAGCAGCGCGGTCAGGGTCAGCGCTTCGGCCAGCAGGTTGCGGATCGGCGCCGGATAGGCGTGGGCCGACAGCACGGTGTCGAGCACCGGCCCCAGGCGCACCACCCGCCCCCGGGCATCGCGCCCGGGAACGGTGAACTGCAATACCTGGTCAAATCCGGTTTCGGCTTGGTCGGTCATGAAAGCTTTCGTCGTGTGAGAATAATGGTCAGATCTGGCCAAAGGCCCAGCGCAGAACGGATTTCTGGGCATGAATGCGGTTTTCCGCTTCGTCCCACACCACCGAACGCGGCCCATCGATCACGGCATCCGTGACCTCTTCGTTGCGGTGGGCCGGCAGGCAGTGCAGGAACAGCGCATCGCCCTTCGCGCGGGCCATCAGCGCTTCATCCACCTGGAACGGCGCCATGGCCGCCAGCTTGGCTTCGGCGTGAGCCTGGCCCATCGAAATCCACGTATCGGTGACCACCACATCGGCCCCGGCCACGGCCTCGGCCGCGTCGCGATGCACGGTGATGGCTGCGCCTTGTGCCTGGGCGCGGGTGATAAAGCCGGCGTCGCAATCATAGCCCTCGGGCACGCCGATGCACACGTTGAACTTCATCAGCCCGGCCGCCTCAACGATCGAGTTGAGCACGTTGTTGCCGTCGCCCAGCCAGGCCACGGTAAGGCCGGGCAGCGCCTTGCCATGTTCGATCACGGTCAACAGATCGGCCATGATCTGGCAGGGGTGGGAAAGATCGGTGAGCCCATTGATTACCGGAACGCTGGCATAGTGGGCCAGTTCCTCGACCTTGGCGTGATCGTCGGTGCGCAGCATGATGGCATCGGCCATGCGGCTGAGCACGCGCGCGGTATCGGCGATGGTTTCGCCCCGGCCCAGTTGGGTATTGCCGGCATCGAGAATCAGCGCCGAGCCGCCGAGTTGGCGCATCGCCACGTCGAACGACACGCGCGTGCGGGTGGAATTCTTTTCGAACACCATCGCCAGGATATGACCGGCCAGGGGAGCATCGGCATCGACGCGGCCCTTGGGCCAGACCGCGCGGGCAGCCTTGCGATCGAGCGCGTCGGCCAGCATCGCGGCGACCGCATCACCGCCGGCATCGGAAAGATTGAGGAAATGCCTGATCATTACCGCTGTCTCACGCCGCAGGAGCCGGAGGAACATAGCTGGCCGCGGCGGCCGAAAGCTTGTCCATGAATTCATCGATGTGGCTGTCGTCGATCACCAGCGGCGGCAGGACGCGGAACGTCATGTCGCCAGCGGCCACGGCCAGGAGCTGATGATTGTCGCGCATGTGGGCCACGAACGGGCGCGGCTCGACCTTGCACTTCACCCCCAGCATCAGCCCCTTGCCGCGGACCATTTCGAACAGGTCGGGATAGTTGCCGATGAACTGTTCGAGCCGCGCCTTGAGGCGATCGCCGGTGGCGCGCACCTGGGCAAGAAATTCGGGAGTGGCGACGACATCGAGCACGGCATTACCGGCCGCCATGGCCAGCGGATTGCCGCCATAGGTGCTGCCGTGGGTGCCAAACACCATGCCGCGTGCCGCCGTTTCGGTAGCGAGGCAGGCGCCAAGCGGGAAGCCGCCGCCAATGCCCTTGGCAATCGCCATGACATCGGGCGCTACGCCATACTGTTCATAGGCGAACATGGTGCCGCTGCGCGCCACGCCGCACTGCACCTCGTCAAAGATCAGCAGCAGGCCATGCTCGTCACACAGCGCGCGCAGGCCCTTGATGAACTCTTCGCTGCCTTCGCGAATCCCGCCTTCGCCCTGGATCGGCTCGACCAGGATGCCGGCGGTATGCGGGCCGATCAGCGCCTTGGTCGCTTCCAGATCGTTGAAATCGACATAATGGAAACCGGGCAGGATGGGCAGGAAGCCCTTGTGCATCTTTTCCTGATCGGACGCGCTGATCGTGCCCATCGTGCGGCCGTGAAAGGCATTGCGATAGGTGATGATCTCGAACCGTTCCGGGGCCTGGCCGTGATACTGGTGATAGGCGCGCGCGGTCTTGATCGCGCATTCCACCGCCTCGGCCCCGGAATTGGTGAAGAACACCGTAGCGGCAAAGGTCATGTCGACCAGGCGCTGCGCCAGCGCCTCGCCCTGGGGGCTGCCATAGAGATTGGACACGTGCATCAGCGTTTCGGCCTGGCGCTGGATCGCGCCGATCAGGTGCGGGTGCGAATGGCCCAGCAGATTGACCGCGATGCCGCTGGCGAAATCGAGATAGCGCGTGCCGTCCTCGGAAATCAGGTGGCAGTGTTCGCCGCGCACCGGACGCACGCCACACCGGGGATAGACGGGCATGAGCGGGGTGATGGACATGGGCAATGCTCCTGTAGTTTCCAAGGATAAAGGTGTTTGGAACGGGGATGGCTGCAAAACGACAAATGGCGGCCCAGCGGACCGCCATTTGCACGCGTATGTGGTGATGCAAGGCCCCTGGGTCTCACAGACCCGAGGGGCAATGCGGCCGGGATCAATCCTGGCGCGGCACCAGGTTGACCGCCGAGTACTTGCCTCGTCGATCAACTTCGAGGTCGAACTCCAGCTTGTCGCCTTCGTTGAGCTCGCGCATGCCGGAACGTTCAACGGCACTGATGTGCACGAACGCGTCGGGCTGGCCGTCATCACGGGTGATGAAGCCGAAGCCCTTCATGCCGTTGAAGAACTTGACCGTGCCAGTGGCCTTTTCACCGGTCAGCTGGCGCTGCGGGGCTGCGGGCTTGGCCGCCACGGGGATGACATCGCCAACAACCTGAAGGTCAGCGGCAGAAACCTTGCCACCACGATCAACCAGGTTGAATTCCAGCGTCTGGCCTTCGGCCAGGCCTTCGAGGCCGGCACGTTCCACGGCGCTGATGTGGACGAACACGTCTTCACCGCCGTCTTCGCGCTGAATGAAGCCGAAGCCCTTCTGGCCGTTGAAGAACTTGACGACGCCCTTGCCGGTGCCGACAACCTGTGCAGGCATGCCGCCGCCGCGCGGGCCGCCGAAGCCGCCACCACCGCCGCCGCCGCGATTGCCGCCGCCGAAGCCGCCGCGATCACCGCCGCCGAAGCCACCACGGTCGCCGCCGCCGAAGCCGCCGCCGCGATTGCCGCCGCCAAAGCCACCACGGTCACCGCCGCCGAAGCCGCCGCGATCGTAGCCACCGCCAAAACCGCCACCGCCGCCGTAGGGATCGAAACCGTCGTCGCCGAAACCGTCGCGCTTGTCGCGTCCGCGACCACGCCGCCCTCTGTCAAAACCCATAAAACCCAATAAACCTTACAATCCGCCCCAAATTTCCTGGCGCCACTGGCCGGACGCGGAGACCAGGGGCGCGACAAGGACAACGTGCCGGGCTTTAGGGCCGGCCCTCTCCATTGCGCCAAGGACTATAACGAAGAAAAAGCCGATGCGCGAACGGAATCGACGGGCGCAGGTGATTCCACCGCAAAATATCGTTCGCAGCCACAATTCGTGACAAAAGTGCCGCGCTTTGCTGCCCCCTGACGCCTTGCCGGGGGCTGAACGATACGGCACAAGCGCGCCATGGACCTTGTCGCTCTTCTTTCCGACCCGCAAGCCTGGGTTGCGTTTCTCACCCTGGTGCTGCTCGAAATCGTCTTGGGCATCGACAACCTGGTGTTCATCGCGATTCTCTCGAACAAGTTGCCCGCCCACCAGCAGGCGCGGGCGCGGCGCATCGGCCTGGCGCTGGCGCTGGTTCTGCGGCTGGCGCTGCTGTCGCTGATCGGCTGGATCGTGACCTTGCAGACCCCACTGTTCGACCTGGGCCTGCGCGGCGCACCCGGCGCCCATGGCGAGCCCACGTTCGAAACGGCATTTTCGGGCCGCGACCTGATTCTGGTAGCGGGCGGGCTGTTCCTGCTGTGGAAGGCAACCAAGGAAATCCACCACACGCTCGATCCCGAACCCAGTGGCGAAATGCTCGACCACAAGGGCCATGAAGCCAAAGGCGCCGGGCAAGCCGTGGTGGCGAATTTCGGGGCGACGATTGCGCAGATCATCGCGCTCGATCTGGTATTTTCGATCGATTCGATCCTCACCGCCGTGGGCATGACCGATCAGATCGCGATCATGATCGCCGCCGTGGTTACCACCGTATCGCTGATGATGCTGGCCGCCGATCCGCTGGCCCGCTTCATCGAGCGCAATCCCTCGCTCGTCATGCTGGCCCTGGCGTTCCTGGTGATGATCGGGCTCGTGCTGCTGGCCGATGGCTTTGGCGTGCACATTCCCAAGGGCTATATCTATGCCGCGATGGGCTTTTCGGTCTTTGTAGAACTGCTCAACATCGCCGGCCGGCGCAAGCGCAGCGTAGCGCTCGCCAAGGCCTGATCCGCGACATCTGCTCCTTCACTCTCGCCAATTCACTCCCGTCAACAAGGGTTTGTCATGTCCCAGTTTCGCCAGATCGACGGCCAGTTCCTGGCCAGCCCGCAGATTACCGTGGAAGACGTGGCCCTGGCCAAGGAACTGGGCGTGACACTGATCATCAACAACCGGCCCGAGGGCGAATCCGACGACCAGACGCCGGGCGCGGAAATCGCCGCCGCGGCGCAGGATGCCGGCATTGCCTACGTCGCCATTCCGGTAACCCATGCCGGCTTTTCGATGCCCCAGGTAGACGCCTTTCAGCAGGCACTGCGCCAGGCGGGCGATGCGCCGGTGCTGGCCTATTGCCGGTCGGGCACGCGATCGACGCTGCTGTGGGCGCTGGCCCAGGCCGCCAATGGCGCCAACCCGTTCGAGATCGCTGCCAAGGCAGCAGCGGGCGGGTATGACATCGGCCCGATCCGTGCCCAGGTCGATATCCTGAGCGCACGCGCATCGGGTTAACCGTGGATCCGCGCTGAAGGCGGGCGATCGCTCCGCCCGGGCGCCTCCAAGCCCGTTCGATCGTTAACGATTGTCAAATCATTGTGCCACAAGGGCACGATGGGCAAATCGCGGTTGCGTTACGGCGCAAAGCGGGCAGGAGGAACGCGCGCGTCTATGCCGGCGCGCATTCCACAGGAAATCGATTCGTCATGCCCGCCCGCCCCCGGATGACCGCTGCCCTTGCCACTCTGGCCGCGCTGGCCCTGCCTTGCAATGCCATGGCCGCGTCCACCCCGGTGGGGATCGACGCGCTCAAGGTCTACAACCTGATCGTGCTGGGCAACCTGACGTCCTCATCCGAAGTGGAAGGGCGCACGTTCGTTGGTGGCAACCTCACCGGCAATTCATCGAACTACCTGATCTCCACGCTGCCGGCATCGAGCTATACCGGGCCGGGCCTGGTCGTGGTGGGTGACGTGAACGGCGGGATCAAGAACCTCAACAACGGTTCGGGCGCAATCGTGGGCGGCAGCGTGTCGAGCGGGTTCAACCTCAATGGCGGCACGCAGACGGTGCAGGTGGGCGGATCGATCGACAACACCAACGTCAATTCCAACATCGTGCAATCCAACCTGGGCACGACCAATCCGGCATTTGTCAGCAATCTGCAGCAGGACGGCAGCCTGATGTCGACCAGCATGACCGGGCTGTCGTATCAGTTGTCGCAGCAGACCGCGAACAGCACCCTGGCGATCAGCGGCAACCGCGGCACGTTCAATGCCCAGCCCAATGCCAGCGGCGTGGCGGTGTTCTCGATCACCGCGGCCGATCTCAATTCTATCGGCGAAATCCAGTTCAACACCAATGGCGCCGATACGGTGATCGTCAACGTTTCGGGCAGCACGATCAACCTGAACGACAACTTCCTGGGCGGCACGGCAAACCTGGGCCAGCACGTGATCTGGAACTTTGCCGATGCCACGGACCTGACGCTGACCACCGCCTGGGGCGGATCGGTGCTGGCGCCCAAGGCCGCCGCCCACACCTACAACTATATCCAGGGTTCGGCGGTGTTCGGCAGCCTGACCCAGGATGGGGAAATGCACATCGGCACCTATAGCGGTGGCTATGTCGTGCCGAGCGATCCGCAGGTTCCCTCGTCGTCCACGTCGAGCAGCAGCAGCACGGGTGGCACCGATGTGCCCGAACCGGGCATGCTGGCCCTGCTCGCCCTGGGCCTGGGCGGCCTGATCCTGGGCCGCAAGCGCCGCGAGCCGAGCGAGCGCCCAGCCAAGGGCGAGTCCGCCGAAGCCGCCTGAACCCCACGATAGGGACACAAAAAAGGGGCCGCGCGGCAGATCCGCGCGGCCCCTTTATTACTGAGCTGGATCAGGTGCGCGCTCAGTCGCTGCCAACGCGCTCCACATCGGCGCCGAGCAGGGCGAGCTTTTCCTCAAGCCGCTCGTACCCGCGATCAAGGTGGTAGAGGCGGTGCACCTGGGTTTCGCCCTCGGCGGCGAGCCCGGCGATCACCAGGCTCATCGATGCGCGCAGGTCGGTGGCCATGACTTCGGCGCCCGACAGCTTGTCCACGCCATGGACCACGGCCGTGCGGCCCGAGGTTTCGATACGCGCACCCATGCGGTTCAACTCGGGCACGTGCATGTAGCGGTTTTCGAAGATGGTTTCGGTCAGCATGCTGGAGCCCTTGGCGAGGCAGAGCATGGCCATCAGCTGGGCCTGCATGTCGGTGGCAAAGCCGGGATAGGGCGCGGTGGAAATGGTCACGGGCCGCAGATCACCATCAGCGGCGATGTGCAGGCCGCCGCGCACCGGCTCCACCGATACACCAGCATCGCGCAGCGCCTGGACGGTGGTTTCCATGTCCTCGATCCGCGCGCCCTGCAGCGTCACTTCGCCGCCGGTGATCGCCGCCGCACAGGCATAGGAGCCGGCCTCGATACGATCGGGCATGACCATGTAGGTGGCGCCGTGCAGGCGCGCGACGCCGTGGATCGTCAGGTCTGACGTGCCGATGCCCTCGATCTCGGCGCCCATGGCGACCAGCAGGTTGCACAGGTCAACGATTTCAGGTTCGCGCGCAGCATTGTGCAGCGTCGATTTACCCTTGGCCAGAACCGCCGCCATCAGCGCGTTTTCCGTGGCGCCGACTGACACCACCGGGAAGCTGTAGCGCCCGCCCGGCAGCCCGCCATCGGGCGCGATCGCGCGGACATAGCCCGCGGCCAGTTCGATATGGGCACCAAACGCCTCGAGCGCCTTGAGATGCAGATCGATCGGCCGGTTGCCGATGGCGCAACCACCAGGCAGTGACACGGTGGCTTCGCCAGCGCGGGCCAGCAGCGGCCCCAGCACCAGGATCGAGGCGCGCATCTTGCGCACCAGGTCATAGGGCGCGACGGTCGACGTGAGGCGGGTGGCCTGCAGCGTCATCACCCGGCCGAAATCCTCGGGCCGGCCGCCGGCAATGGCGGTAGACGCACCGAACTGGTTCATCAGGTGCTGGAAGCCGTCGATATCCGCCAGGCGGGGCAGATTGCGCAGCGTTACCGCTTCATCGGTGAGCAGCGCGCAGGGCAGCAGCGTGAGCGCCGCATTCTTCGCCCCGGAAACAGGAACCGTGCCAGAAAGACGCTTGCCGCCGCGAATGATGATCTTGTCCATCGCGGCGGTTTAGCCGGTTTGCCGGACAGGGCAAGGGGCAAGGTTGCGGGCTGGCTGGAGGGCAGCAAAGAGACGGCACGGCGCCAATATTGCATTGCAGCATTTTTTGCACGTTCCGGCCTGCGGAGAACTTGTCATCACAAAAGGAGGCTGCTTAACTATCGTGTAACCGGACAATGGGACAAACACCGACATGAGCGAAACCACCGCAAGCCGCCACAAGCCGATCCGCAAGGCCGTCTTTCCCGTTGCCGGTCTCGGCACCCGCTTCCTGCCCGCCACCAAGGCCATTCCCAAGGAGATGCTGCCGATCGTCGATCGCCCGCTGATCCAGTATGCCGTGGACGAAGCGCGCGAAGCGGGCATCGAAGAGCTGATCTTCGTGACCGGGCGCGGTAAGACCGCAATTGTCGAGCATTTCGACACCGCATTCGAGCTGGAAACCACCATGACCAGCCGGGGCAAGGACCTGTCGGTGCTGGACGATACCCGCATCAAGCCGGGCAATCTGGTCACCGTGCGCCAGCAGGTGGCGATGGGCCTGGGCCACGCCGTGTGGTGCGCCCGCGAAGTGGTGGGCGATGAACCCTTTGCCATCTTCCTGCCCGACGAACTGATGGTGGGCGCACCCGGCTGCATGAAGCAGATGGTCGAAGCCTACAACGAAGTGGGCGGCAACCTGATTTCGGTGCTGGAAGTGCCGGAAGAGGAAGTATCGAGCTATGGCGTGATTGCGCCGGGCGCGCGCAAGTCTGACTCGCTGACCGAAGTGACCGGCCTGGTTGAAAAGCCAAAGCGTGAAGAAGCCCCGTCGAACCTCATCATCTCGGGCCGCTATATCCTGCAACCCGAAGTGATGCGCACGCTGGAAAACCAAGAAAAGGGCGCTGGCGGCGAAATCCAGCTGACCGATGCGATGGCCCGCATGATCGGCACGCAACCGTTCCACGCGGTGACCTTTGCCGGGCGCCGCTTCGACTGCGGCAGCAAGGCCGGGTTTGTCGAGGCGACGATCGCCCTGGCCCTGGAACGCCCCGATCTGGCCGACGATGTGCGCGCCGTGATCAAGAAGCTGGTGGGCTGACCGCCACACGACAGGCTTAAGCAAAAAGGGCCGCGCAGCATAGCCATGCTGCGCGGCCCTTTTTGCAGGCCCCAGCCGCGATCTGCCCGCCGGCGCCGATAGAAAAAGGCGGCCGTTGCGGGCCGCCTTTTTCCGCATCCTCTCCGATGCGTTATTCCAGAAACTGGCGCCTTATTCGTCGCCTTCACCCTCGGCGTCGGTGGCGTTGAAAGCGCGGATCTGCGAGGAATCAGCGGCGCTGGCCAGCTGGGCCAGGTTGGCATCGCGCTGCATGTAGGGCAGCGGATTGACCGCGTTACCAGCCACGCGCACTTCATAGTGCAGGTGCGGGCCAGTCGAATGGCCGGTGGAACCGACATAGCCGATCACGTCACCCTTGTGCACATGCTGCCCTTCGGCAACGGCGATGCGCGACATGTGGCCATAGCGGGTTTCGAGATTGCCGCCGTGCTCAAGCTGAACATAGAGGCCGTAGCCGCCGAAGCGTTCGGCCTTGCCCACCACGCCATCGGCGCTGGCGCGGATCGGCGTGCCGGTCGGCGCGGGCAGATCGACGCCCTTGTGCGCACGCAGGCCGCCGTAGATGGGGTGATTGCGCAGACCAAAGCCGCTGCTCATCGGGCGGCTGCTGGTGATCGGCATCAGAGTGGGGATGGAAACCGAAGCGGTGCGTACCAGCGGCGCCTGGGCCGAGCTACCCTTGCCGCCATCGAGTGCTTCCCAGCTGGCGAAAAGCTTGGAGAATTCTTCATCGCCGGCCGGCGCGGTCATCCCGGCCTTGGCGGCTTCGGCATTACGCAGCGGGGCGGTGATATCGGCAGAAGCGGCGCTGTTGGCGAGAACCGGCGTGGCGAGGCCCAAGGCGAGCATGGTGCCAATGGCAGCCAGACCGGTAGAAAAAGCTTTTTTCATTGCGACCCGTACAACCTCTTTTCGGCAGACACACACCGACGTTGGGCCAATCGGGCCCTGCGCCAGCGGCATCCGTTCCGTGCTGACCCCCAGCGAACGCGACTTTGTCAGACTGCGGCAGGAACCACATCGCTGGCCAAGCTTTGTTCAGAGATTGGTGGATACCCCCCGCCGATCTCGTGCCGGAGGGGTAGCGGCGGCTGCCCCCATCACGCAAGAGCCGCCATCATTTCGCACGACAGACCGGCTGAACGACGCGCCGAGTCGTTGAACGGTGGCTTAACGCTGCCACGGAAGTGCTGCGCGACCAGGGTTTTCCAAAGTTGCGGTGCCGGTTTACCACGCTCTTCGCACAGTTTGGCGAAATGGCTTGTGCCGAAGCGAACGTGGCGCACTTCGTCGTCAACGATTCGCTGCAGGATGCGCGCGGTGGTGTGGTCATCTGCCGCCACGAACCGCGCAATGGTTTGCGGCGTGACATCGAGACCGCGCGCCTCCAGCACCATGGGCACCACGGCGAGGCGGGCGGCAACATCGTGCGCGGTTTCGCGCGCGGCATCCCACAGCCCGTCGTGCGCCGGCATCGCGCCGTAATGGCTACCCAGGGCGCGCAGGCGCCGGGCCAGCAGGCTGAAATGCATCGCCTCGTCCGCCGCCACGCCCAGCCAGTCGCTGACGAAATCCGGCCCGCGCTCGGCACCGAACCGCCCCGCAGCGTCGAGCGCCAAGTCGATCGCGACAAATTCGATGTGGCACAGCGCATGGATCAGCGCGAGGCGCCCGCGCTCGGAACCGCCGCGCCCGCGCTTGGGCATGCGGTTGGGCGGCAGCAGTTCCGGCTCGGCCGGACGCGCCGGGCTATCGGGCATGGCCACGTCGAAGGCGAAAGCAAGGCGGCCGGCCGCCCAATCGCGCGCCACGGCGCGGGTGGCCATGGCCTTGTCACGCGGATCGGCCGTCAACATGGCGGCGCGAATCGCGGCCGCCACGGTGGGAAGCGATGCAGTCATGCCGCGCGCGTTACAGCGCCTGGGCGGCGGCGAGAACCTGCGCTGCGTGATCCTTGACCTTTACCTTGTTCCACACCTGGGCGATGCGGCCATCGGCACCGACTAGATAGGTCGTGCGCTCCATGCCCATGTAGGTGCGGCCATACATCGACTTTTCCGTCCAGATGCCGAGTGCATCGGACAGGCCACCTTCTTCGGCATCGCTGGCGAGCGGGGCTGCCAGGCCATGCTTGGCAATGAACTTCTCGTGCTTCTTGGGCGGGTCCTTGCTCACGCCCAGCAGCGCGGTGCCGGCGGCGGCAAATTCCTCGGCCAGCGCGGAAAAGTCCTTGTTCTCGGTGGTGCAGCCGGGCGTATCGTCCTTGGGATAGAAGAACACAACCAGCTTGCGACCGGCAAAATCGGATGGCTTCACCACGCTGCCATCAGGGGCAGTTAGCGGCAGATCGGGCAGCGGATCGCCCACGCCGGGGAAAGTACTCATGCGTCATGTCTCCAATGCTTGCCCGAAGACCTGGCCCCAGGCAGCGGCAATGCGGTGTCTTGCCCCGGCCACCGCGTCAAGCAGGGCGTCCCAGCTTTCCTGGCCACAGGCAGCGGCCACGATGGCACGGCTGGCCGGTGGCGGGAACATGCCATCAGGGGCAACCAGGCGCACCACCACCAGCAGGCCGGCAAGAAGATCATGCGCCGCGCGCAGGCCCGCCGGCAGCAGGCCGGCATCCTCCAGCGCGGAAACCGCCGCGCCCAGATCGGGTTCGAGCGCAACATGATCGCGCAGTTGCAGGTAGTGTGCGAGGAATTCGAGATCGACGAGGCCACCACGCGCCAGTTTCACATCAAGCGGGCCCTTGGCCGGCTTGTGCCGCGCCATTTCGGCGCGCATCGCCAGAACGTCTTCGCGCAGGGCAACCGGATCGCGCGCATGGCGCAGCACGCGCCCCACGATATCGGCAAGCGCGGCGCGATCGGCAGCCTGCCCGAACAGAGGCCGGGCCCGGCACAGCGCCATGTGCTCCCAGGTCCACGCGTCTTCGCGCTGATAGCGTTCGAAACTGTCGAGGCTGACCGCGATCGGTCCCTGCGCGCCAGACGGGCGCAGCCGGGTATCCACTTCGTACAGCGCGCCCGCAGCGGTGGGCACCGATAGCGCCGCGATCATGCGCTGGGCCAGGCGGTTGAAGTAGAGCGTGCCGCCGATCGGCCGGCCGCCGTCGGATTCGCGGGCATAGGCATCACCTGGCCCGCCAAACAGGAACACCAGATCGAGATCGGAGGCATGGGTGAGCGCGCCGCCGCCTAGCCGCCCCAGGCCGAGCACGACCATGCGCGCATCGGGCACCTGGCCATGGACACGGATGAACTCTGCCTCAGTCGCTGTGCCGAGCACGCTGATGGCGGCTTCGGCGACACGGCTGAGCGCAGCGGCCACGGCCAGCGGCGGGTGCAGCCCTTCCACCAGTTGCACGCCCAAGGCAAAGCGCAGCTCGCCCACCTTGCGGCGCACGGCATCAAGCAGGCGCTGGTAATCATCCCCCACCTCGCCCCGCGCCAGAGTGGCGACGATCTCATCGACGCTGCCCGGCAGAGCGAAGGCGGAATGATCGATCAGCGTATCGAGCAGGTCTGCCCGCCGCGCCAGATCTTCGGCCAGCGTCGGAGCATGGGCGAGCACGCGCATGACCACCGCCATCAGGCCGGGGCGCGCCTCGAGCAGGCGGAACACGTTGATCGCCGAGGGCAGCGCCGCCAGCAGCCGTTCCCACCGGGCCAGCGCATGATCGGGATCGGGCGCCTCGGCCAGGGCCTGCAGCAATTGCGGCCGCACGCGTGCAAAGGCGGCGCGGGCCTCGTCGCTGCGCAGCGCGCGAAATGCGCCGCTGTCCCAGGCTTCCACCCGCCCGGCCAGCCCTTCGGCATCGGCAAAACCCATCTCCGCCAGGTCTTGCGCCAGGCTGCGGTTGTCCACCGCCACCGCGCCGGTGGGCGAAATGATCGCCAGCAGGGCATCGAACCGCTGCGCCACTGCCTGCGAGATATCCTGCACCTCGGCAATCAGCGCGGCGCCATCGTCGTGGCCGGCCAGCTGGGCCACGCTGTCGAGCGCGGCCTGCTGCGGCGGCAGGGCATGGGTCTGCTGATCGGCGACCATCTGCAAGCGATGTTCGAGCACGCGCAGCCGGTCATAGCTTTCGCCCATGACTATCGCGTCATCCGCAGAGATGATACCGGCTTCTGCCAGGGCATCGAGCGCCGGGCGCGTGCCGCGCAGGCGCAGGGCGGGATTGCGCCCGCCATGGATCAGCTGGTGGGTCTGAGCGAAGAATTCCACTTCGCGGATACCCCCGCGCCCGCGCTTGAGATCATAGCCCGGCCCCACCACCTGTCCGGCGGCATAGTGATCGCGGATGCGGGCGGTGAGCCGGCCGATTTCGGCGATCGCACCGAAATCGAGGCTGCGCCGCCACACAAAGGGGCGGATCGTATCGAGGAAAGCCTGGCCGCGCGTGACATCGCCAGCGGCGGCACGGGCGCGGATATAGGCCGCGCGTTCCCAGGCGAGCGCGCTCGATTCGTAATGGGTGATCGCCCCTTCGAACGGGATGGCCAGCGGGCTGACTTCCGAGGCTGGGCGCAGCCGCAAATCGATGCGGAAGACATAGCCTTCCTCGGTAATCGTGGAGAGCAGTTCGACTACCCCACGCGCCACGCGCTGCGCCGCCTCGCCCGGCTCGTCGCGCGGGCGGCGCGGCAGCATGTCGGGATCGTAGAGCAGGATGGGATCGATATCCGACGAGTAGTTCAACTCTTGCGCGCCGTGCTTGCCCAGGCCGATGGCGGAAAAGCCCACTGGCGCAGCATCGGGCGCGCGCCGGGCAATGGCGGCGGCGATGGCGGCATCGAGCGCGCGATCGGCAAAGTCTGACAGCGCCTGCACCACACGCATGAGCGGCAGCGCGCCGGCGATATCGCCCACCGCCAGGGCCAGCGCCAGGGCCAAGCGTTCGCGCCGCAAGGCAATCCCGACATCGTCCACGCCCTGCCCAGCCAGGCGCGCATGCGCCAGTGCCGCTTCGATCTCACCCTGCGCGAGCAGCGTGGCCACCTCGGGCTGGCGATCGAGCGCGCGGGCCAGGAACGTGGTGTGCCGGCGGGCAAGGACAAACGCATGGTCCCAATCGATTCCTTGCCGCACGCAGGCTCCCTCTCTCGTTGCCGCACCGTGGGTCGTCTTGCCCCAGCCGGCCGGCTCTGCCAAGTAGCCGGCATGAGCTGCGCCTTCCCCCTTGGCGCGGCGTTATCCCATAGCAAGGATCTGACCATGCATGTTTCCCTTGGCCGCCGCATGGCCACCGCGTTGCTGGCCTCTGCCCTGGCTGTTCCCGCGTTTGCCGCCCCGGCCGCCCGCGTGCCGGCCGTGCCGGTGCCGATGATGCGTGAGGCGATCAAGACGCTGGCGTCAGACGAACTGGAAGGCCGCGCGCCCAGCGGGCCCAAGGAACAGGCCGTGCTCGACGCGATCATCACCCGCTTCAAGGCCGCCGGCCTCAAGCCCGGCAACAAGGGTGAGTGGTTGCAGCCCGTGCCGATGGTGACGATCGCGGCCAAGAACATCAGCCCGCTGACCGTGGGCAGCCTGTCGTTCAAGCCGGGCGCCGATTTCGTGGTGGGTTCCTATCGCGAGGCAGACCACACCGCGATCGATGCCAGCGAACTGGTCTTCGTCGGCTACGGCATCACCGCGCCCGAACTGGGCTGGGACGATTATGCCGGCGTGGACATGAAGGGCAAGATCGCGGTGATCCTGGTCAACGACCCGGATTATGAAAACGCCGACGAACAGGGCTTGTTCAAGGGCCGCCGCATGACCTGGTATGGCCGCTGGCCCTACAAGTATGCCGAAGCCGCGCGCCATGGCGCCAAGGCCGCGCTGATCGTGCACGATACCTTCCCCGCCGCCTATGGCTGGAACGTGCTGGAATCGAGCGGCGGCACCGGCAATTTCGTGGCCAGCGCCAACAAGGGCATGGACCAGACCGAGGCCAACGGCTGGATCCGCCGCCCCGTGGCTGAAGCGATCTTCCAGACCGCTGGCAAGGACTTTGCCGCGCTTTCGGCCGCAGCCAAGCAGAAGGGCTTTCACGCGGTGTCGCTGGGGGCCAAGGCCAGCCTGTCGTTCGACAACACCGTCACGCACAGCACTTCGCACAACGTGATCGGCGTGATCCCGGGCACCACCCGCGCCAACGAATACGTGCTCTATTCCGGCCACTGGGACCATCTGGGCCACTGCAAGCCCGACGCCAAGGGCGATGACATCTGCAACGGCGCGATCGACAACGCCAGCGGCGTGGGCGCGCTGGTCGCGCTGGCCGACATGAACCGCCGCGCCGGCCCCACCCTGCGCACCCAGGTCTTTGCCGCCTGGACGCTGGAGGAATCGGGCCTGCTCGGCTCGGAATACTATGCCCAGCATCCGGTCTATCCGCTGGCCCGCACCGTGGGCGGCGTGAACATGGATGCGCTGTCGCTAATCGGCCCGACGCGCGACGTGCAGGTGACCGGGGGCGACAAGTCTGACCTCACCGCGATCCTGCGCCAGGTGGAAGCGCAGATGCACCTGACCGAAACGCCCGAGGATCATCCCGAGCGTGGCCACTATTACCGGTCGGATCACTTCAGCCTGGCCAAGCGCGGCGTGCCGATGTTTGCCGTCGGCCGGGGCACCGACCTGATCAACGGCGGCAAAAAGGCCGGTGAGGCTGCCACCGAAGACTATGTCGAGCATCGCTATCACCAGCCGTCGGACGAATATTCCGACAGCTGGGACATGACCGGCATGGCGCAGGAGGTGGAGCTCTATTACCGCCTCGGCCGTGCGCTGGCCACTGGCACGACCTGGCCCAACTGGCACCAGGGCGACGAATTCCGCGCTATCCGCGATGCCAGCCGCGCAACCGTAACCGGCGCCAAGTAAGCCGTGGCCATGAACGACGAGAACCCGACGGGCGGCATGATGCCCCCCGAATTCGCCCCGCAGGACTGGCTCTGGGTGGGTTTCCCCCACCTGGCCGAAGAATGGTCGGGCGTGATCGACCGCGCGCAGGAGCAGATCGCCGCGTTTGCCAGCGCCGTGGCCGAAAGCGGCCAGGAAGTGCGCCTGGTAGTGCGCGATGCAGCCAACCGCATGCGCGCCGAGCGGCTGGCCAGCGCCTGCGTCAAGATCGAACAGCGCGTCTATGGCGACGTATGGCTGCGCGATACCGGGCCGCTGGTGGTGGCCGATGGTGCCGGTGGGCGCCGCGCGCAGCTATTTGGCTTCAACGGCTGGGGCGGCAAGTACCTGATGCCTGGAGACCAGGAGATCGGTGCCACCCTGGCCGCCGATGCCGGGCTGCCGGCCAGCAAGGCCGACTGGGTGCTCGAAGGCGGCGCGCTCGATGGCGATGGCACTGGCCTGGTTGCCACGACCGAGCAGTGCCTGCTCAACCCCAATCGCAACCCGCACCTGTCGCGCGCCGACCTGGAAATGCGCCTCAAGCGCGACCTGGGCTATGATCGCGTGCTGTGGCTGGGCGATGGGCTGATCAACGACCACACCGACGGGCACGTCGACAACCTGGCCCGCTTTGTCGGCGCCAATCGCCTGGCCCTGCCCCGTGCCACCGGCCCGGACGATCCCAATGCCGCGATCTATGCCGATGCCGCCGCGCGCGCCCGCGATGCTGGGGTGGAGGTGATCGAGGTGCCCTCACCGGGCCGCATCGAATGGGGCGGCATGATCCAGCCGGCCAGCTACATGAACTTCGTGATCACCAGCCATGCGGTGATCGTGCCGATCTTCGGCTCGGTCCACGACGAAGCTGGCGTGGAGGCCATCGGCGCGCTGTTTCCCGGCCGCGCCACGCTGGGCGTGATGGGCGATGCCGTGCTGGTGGGTGGCGGTGGCTTCCACTGCGCCAGCCAGCAGATGCCCTCGGCCTGACGAAGCATCGCCCTGTCCCGCCCGTGACATAATCGGGCGGGACAGGGGGTTGCCGGCATATTGGGCCGGGTTACTGCGTCTCGCGTGCCAGGCGTTCGGCCAACTCGGCGATTTCCGGTGGATCGAGCAGCCAGGTGCGGGTCTTGCGGCCTTCGCGGTGGATCGGCACGGTCAGCAGCACACGGGCGTTGTCACGGGCGTGCGGCTTGTAGAGCGAGAAGTGCAGCGCACATTCGCGGATCGTGCCGATGATCGGCGTGCGGCCTTCCAGATCGATCATCGTGGCGGCCTGGTCCCAGGGGATGGTTGCAGTGCTCATGCCGATCAAACGTCCAGATTGGCCACGTTGAGGGCGTTTTCCTGAATGAAATCGCGGCGCGGCTCGACCACGTCGCCCATCAGGCGGGTAAAGATCTCGTCGGTCACGTCGGCGTCTTCCACCTTGACCTGGAGCAGCGAACGGACTTCCGGATCGAGCGTGGTTTCCCACAGCTGTTCGGCGTTCATTTCACCCAGGCCCTTGTAGCGCTGGATCGACAGGCCCTTGCGGCCATTGGCCATGACCGCTTCGAGCAGTTGCGAAGGCCGGGTAATGCCGGCGTCCTTGCTGTCGGCCCGGGCCGCGGCGGCGGGGACTTCCTCGCCATCGGTGGCGCCCGTGCTTTCCGGCTCGGCCGGCGCGGCGCCAGCGCGCACCAGGCGGGCAACACCGGCATAGACATCGGCGTGTTCGGCCGCGAGGCGGGCCAGCTTGCGCGCTTCGGCGCTGGTCAGGAAGCCGGCCTCGATCATGTGATGGTCGGTCACCCCGCGCCAGGCGCGCTGGATGTGATAGCCGCCGTCTTCGCTCATCTGCGCCGCCCACTGCGCCTCGGGATCGCCACGATCCAGCCAGCTTGCGGCATTGGCAAGCGCGGCGATGCGGGCATCGGCCGAGAGATCGGGATCGAGCGCACCGGCCAGCGCCAGCGCTTCCACGATATCCGGGTTGTAGCGGCGCGGCACGAAGGCCATCAGGTTGCGCAGGCGCAGCGCATGGTCGACCAGTTCGGCCAGTTCCTGGCTGCCGCGCGCGCCACCCTGGGTTTCCAGGATGCGGCCCGTCGTGCCGGCCTCGACCAGGTAGCGATCGAGCGCGGCGTTGTCCTTGAGATAGACTTCGCTGCGCCCCTTGGCGACCTTGTAGAGCGGCGGCTGGGCGATGAAGAGGTGCCCGGCCCGGATGATGTCGGGCATCTGGCGGTGGAAGAAGGTGAGCAGCAGCGTGCGGATGTGCGCGCCGTCGACGTCGGCGTCGGTCATGATCACGATCTTGTGATAGCGCAGCTTTTCCAGGTTGAATTCATCGCGGATGCCGGTGCCCATCGCCTGGATCAGCGTGCCCACTTCGCGCGAGGAAATGATGCGGTCGAACCGCGCGCGCTCCACGTTGAGGATCTTGCCGCGCAAGGGCAGGATCGCCTGCGTCTTGCGGTCACGGCCCTGCTTGGCGCTGCCACCGGCCGAGTCCCCTTCGACCAGGAACAGTTCGCACTTGCTGGCGTCGCGCTCCTGGCAATCGGCAAGCTTGCCGGGCAGGCTGGCGATGTCCATCGCGCCCTTGCGGCGGGTCAGTTCGCGGGCACGGCGCGCGGCCTCACGCGCGGCGGCCGCATCGATTACCTTGAGGATCACGGCCTTGGCGTGGGCCGGGTTTTCCTCCAGCCATTCGCTCATCTTGTCGGCCATCAGGCTTTCAAGCGGCTGGCGCACTTCGGAGGAGACCAGCTTGTCCTTGGTCTGGCTGGAAAACTTCGGATCGGGCAGCTTGACCGAGACGATCGCGGTCAGCCCTTCGCGCATGTCGTCACCCGACAGCGAAACCTTTTCCTTCTTGAGCAGGCCCGAGCGATCGGCATAGCCGTTGAGCGTGCGGGTCAGCGCGGCGCGGAACGCGGCCAGGTGGGTACCGCCATCGCGCTGCGGGATGTTGTTGGTGAAGCACAGCACGTTTTCGTAATAGCTGTCGTTCCATTCCAGCGACACGTCGATGCCGATGCCGTCGCGCATCGCCGAAATCGCGATCGGTTCGGGGATCAGCGCCTGCTTGTTGCGATCGAGGTATTTCACGAAGGCCGCAATGCCGCCCTCGTAATAGAGATCGTGTTCCTTGACCTCTTCATGGCGCTTGTCACGCAGCAGGATGCGCACGCCCGAATTGAGGAAGGCAAGCTCGCGATAGCGGTGCTCGAGCTTGTCGAAATCGAACTCGGTCACGTTCTTGAACGTGTCGTGGCTGGCCGAAAAGGTCACGCGCGTGCCCTTCTTGGGCTTGCCGTTGTCCGCCATCGGCGCCGGGCCGGTAACCTTGAGCGGCGCCACGGCATCGCCATGGGCAAACTTCATCCAGTGTTCCTGGCCTTCGCGCCAGATCGTCAGCTCCAGCCATTCCGACAGGGCATTGACCACCGAGACGCCCACGCCGTGCAGGCCGCCCGAAACCTTGTAGGCGTTGTCGTCAGACGTGTTCTCGAACTTCCCGCCCGCATGGAGCTGGGTCATGATCACTTCGGCGGCGGAAACGCCTTCCTCGGCATGGATGCCGGTGGGAATGCCGCGTCCGTTATCCTCGACCGAGACCGAACCATCGGGGTTCAGCTCGATCAGGACAAGATCGCAATGACCGGCCAATGCCTCGTCGATGGCGTTGTCCGACACTTCGAAGACCATGTGATGCAGGCCCGAGCCATCGTCGGTATCGCCGATGTACATGCCGGGACGCTTGCGAACCGCATCCAGGCCCTTGAGGACCTTGATCGAGTCGGCGCCGTAGGAGTTGGTGTTCGGGGTATTTTCGTTGGTGCTGGCCATAGTTTTGCACATAGGCACTTTACCCGCAAAACCCAAGCGAATTGGCCCTGTTTTACACAGGCCCAAGGCGGGCTGCGCCAAGTCTCTTGCATGCGCGGCGCCATGCGGCATGGTGCGCGCAACGAACAGGAAAAGGGGGCAATCCTTTGATCACGCGCAGCGCCATCTCGACCATCGCCCTGGCAGCGATGGCCACCGCCACTGCGGCCCAGGCCGCGCCCACCGCGCCAGACGCCGGGGAGGCGCAATTTCGTGGCATCTACAAGGAACTGGTCGAAACCAATACCACGGTCAGCAGCGGATCATGCACCCTGGCGGCCGAGCGCATGGCCGCGCACCTGAAAGCGGCTGGTTATGCCGACAGCCAGCTCACGCTGTTTTCCACGCCCGAACATCCCAAGGATGGCGGGCTGGTTGCTGTGCTGCCGGGCACGTTGAAAACCGCCAAACCGATCCTGCTGCTCGCCCATCTCGACGTGGTGGAGGCCAAGCGCGCCGATTGGGAGCGTGATCCTTTCACCCTGATCGAGGAAGGTGGCTATTTCTATGGCCGCGGCACCGCCGACGACAAATCGATGGCGGCGATCTGGGTCGATACGATGGTGCGCCTCAAGGCGGGCAAACCGCTCAAGCGCACGGTCAAGATGGCGCTGACCTGCGGCGAGGAAACCACCTGGGCGTTCAACGGTGCGCAGTGGCTGGCGCAGAACAAGCGCGACCTGATCGATGCCGAGTTTGCCCTTAACGAGGGCGGCGGCGGCGATACCGATGGCAAGGGCCTGTCGGAAGGCGGCAAGCTGGTCAACCAATCGATCCAGGTGGGCGAAAAGGCGGTGCAGAACTATCGCCTGGAAACCCGCAATCCTGGCGGCCACAGCTCTATCCCTGTGCGCGAGAACGCCATTTACGAGCTGGCCGATGCGCTCGCCCGGCTGCGCGACCATGAATTTCCCACCGAGATGAGCGACACCACCCGCGCCTTCTTTGCCAAGGCCGGGGCGGCGCGCGGCGATGCCATGGGCAAGGCGATGCAGGTCTTGGCCAGCAACCCGATCGGCAGCCCAGCCTTTGCCGAGGCGGAAAAGCTGGTGAACACCGACCGCACCTATCATTCCAAGCTGCGCACCACCTGTGTGGCCACGCTGCTCGATGGCGGCCACGCCAACAATGCCCTGCCCCAGCGCGCCGGGGCCAACGTGAACTGCCGCATCTTCCCCGGCCATTCGGTAGAAGAAATCCAGACCGCGCTGCAAAAGGTCGTAGCCGATCTTGGCGTGACGGTGAGCCTGGTGCCGCCCCAGCGTCCGCTGGCCAAGGCGCCCGCGCTAGATCCCAAGATCATCGGCCCGATGGAAAAGCTTTCCGCGCAGTATTTCCCCGCCGTGCCGGTGGTGCCCGACATGTCCACCGGGGCCACCGACGGCATCTTCCTGGAGGCCGTGGGCATCCCGACCTATGGCGTGCCTGGCCCCTGGGGCAACCCCGATGGCAATGGCGTGCATGGCCTGAACGAGCGGATCGAGGTCAAGTCGCTGCTGACCGGACGCGCCTATCTCTATGACCTTGTGAACGCCTACGCACGGTGATCGGCGGGGTGTTGACAAGCTGTGGATAAAGTCCGGCTGCCCTTTTGGTGCGGCAGCCGGGCCTTGACCGGAACAGCACAAAGGTGTTCGTTATGCCCATGCGTCATGAAGCGGTCATGCCTGTCCTTCATGCCTCGCCCCGAGCGAGGCGGAAGCCGATTTGGCACAGGAGCGCGAGCGGAGCATGCTTCACCAGGCGCTGATCGAGCGGGCGGCTGCGGCCAGGCCCCATAGCGGCGATAGCGCCGCGACGCCGCGTTTGCTGGCATCCAACCGTCATCTCGACAATTGCCCGGCGCTGGTGCTCAACGCAGATTACACGCCGCTCAGCTATTACCCGCTCAGCCTGTGGCCGTGGCAAACCGCGATCAAGGCGGTGTTCCTGGAACGGGTGGATATCATCGCCACCTATGACCGCGCGGTGCACAGCCCGTCGCTGGACATGAAGATTCCCTCGGTGATCGCGCTGCGGCAATATGTGAAGCCCAGCGAGTTTCCCGCCTTCACCCGCTTCAACCTGTTCCTGCGCGATCGCTTCGTGTGCCAGTATTGCGGTAGCGGGGAAAATCTCACGTTCGACCACGTGATCCCGCGCCGGCTGGGCGGGCGCACCACCTGGGAAAACGTCACCACCGCCTGCGCACCCTGCAACATGACCAAGGGCGGCCGCACCCCGGCCCAGGCGCACATGCGCTTGATGGAAGAACCGATCCGGCCCACGACATGGCAATTGCAGGAAAAGGGCCGCGCCTTTCCGCCTGGGCATTTGCACGAAAGCTGGCGGGATTGGCTCTACTGGGACGTCGAGCTGGAAAGCTGACGCTTAGACCGCCCGTCGCAACGGCCCTTAGGCGGTACGCCGGGCGCCTTTCAGGAACAGCACCAACGCCGCCAGCGCGATGACCGAGGCGACCAGCATCGGCATGGTGGGCAGATCGATCAGCGCGCCCGGGCCGCTGAACCGTGCCAGGGTCTGCGCATAGAGCGGCGGGCCGATGATCTGGGCGATCGAGCCGATCGACTGCACCGCGCCTTGCAGTTCGCCCTGGCTGCGCGCATCGACCGCGCGGCTGTTCATGGCCGAGATCGAAGGCTGCACCGCGCCTTGGAACGCGCCGACCGCAATGGCGAGATAAACCTGCCAGACCTGGTGCGCGAGGCAATAGAGCACTGCAGAAGTGGCGAGCGAGGCCACGCCCATGATCACCGCGCGCCGCTCCCCCAGCCGGGGCAAGAGATAGCGCATGCCCAGCCCCTGGAACAGCGCGGCGCTCAATCCGACGACGGCGAGAGCGAGGCCAACCGCCTTTGTCGAAAACCCATAGGCAGCAATCGCCATGTAGGTCCAGATCGCAGGATAGACCACGTTTGCCAGTTGCCATGCGCCCAGCGCCGCCACGAACCACAGCACTTGCGCGCTTTGCCCTTTCAGCGCGCGCAGGCTGGAAAGGGCATTGGCACGGCGCCAGTCGAATGGCCGGCGATGATCGGCGTCGAGCGATTCCCGCAAGGTGAACAGCCCGAACAGGAAATTGGCAAAGCTGAGCCCGGCCGCCGCCATGAACGGCACGCGTGGCCCCAGCGTGCCGAGCAACCCGCCCAGCGCCGGCCCGGCAACGAAGCCGATGCCAAAGGCCATGCCCATCAGGCCAAAGCTGGCCGCGCGCTTTTCCGGCGGGGTGACATCGGCGATATAGGCATAGGCGGCCGAGAAGCTGGCACCGGTGATGCCGGCAATGATGCGCCCGGCCACCAGCCAGCTCATCGCCGGAGCAAAGGCCTGGAGCAGATAGTCGAGGCCCAGGGCAAAGACCGCCGCCAGCAGCACCGGCCGCCGGCCAAAGCGATCGGACAGGTTGCCGATCACCGGGGCGAACACGAACTGCATTACCGCATAGCCCGCGCCCAGCCAGCCAGCATATTCGGCCGCCTGGGTTATCGACACGCGGGCCAAGTGCATGATCAGCCCGGGAAACACCGGAATGACGATGCCAAAGCCAAGCATATCGATCAGCACGATGGCAAAGACAAAGCTCAGCGAAGCGCGATGCGTCATGAAATCCCCCCGGCCCCAGCCATCTGCCCTCAGCCGCGACGCATCAGCGCAGCTTCGCTTTCTTCCAGCAGCTGGGCCATGATCGTGGCCACCGGCTCTTCCTTGGTGACCATGCCCACCGACTGGCCGGCCATGACCGAGCCGCGTTCCACATCGCCATCGATTACCGCGCGGCGCAGCGCGCCGGCCCAGAAATGTTCGATTTCAAGCTGCGCGGCGGCCATGTCGAGTTCGCCGGCGTCCAGCTTGTGCGCCACTTCGATCTGCTTGGCGGTGAATTCCTCGGTGCCCTTGTTCTTGAGCGCGCGCACCGGAATGACCGGCAGGCGCGGATCGACCTGGACCGAGGCCACCGCATCGCGCGCGTTGCCGCGGAAGAACGCCGCCTTGAACGCGGGATGAGCGATCGATTCGCTGGCACAGGCAAAGCGGGTGCCCAATTGCACGCCGGCCGCACCCATTTCGAGGTAGGAGGCAATCGCCTCGCCACGGCCGATGCCGCCCGCCACGAAGACGAGGTGATCGGCAGCCAGGGCGGGCAGGAATTCCTGCGCCAGCACCGAGGTGGACACCGGGCCGATATGGCCGCCTGCTTCGCTGCCCTCGATCACCAGCGCATCGGCGCCCGAACGGAACAGCTTCTTGGCGAGCGCAATCGTGGGGGCAAAGACGATGACCTTGGCGCCGAACGCCTTGATCGCCTCGACACTGCCCTTGGGCGGGATGCCGCCGGCCAGCACGACATGGCCCACGCCGTGCTTTGCACACACCGCGATCAGATCGAATAGCAGGGGGTGCATGGTGATCAGGTTCACGCCGAACGGCTTGGCCGTAAGCGCCTTGGTGCCGGTGATTTCGGCATCGAGCAGATCAGGCGTCATCGCGCCGCAGGCTATCACGCCAAAACCGCCGGCATTGCTGATCGCGGCCACCAGGTTCCGTTCCGAAACCCAGCTCATCGCACCGCACAGGATCGCGTGCTCGGTGCCCAGAAAGGCAGCGCCGCGCGCCATTAGCGCGGAAGTCTTGGGAGTGGCCGTCATGTGTGAAAAATCGCCCCGTCTGCGATGAAGAAAGTGCCCGCGCTTTACGGTGCCGGAACCGGCCGGGCAAGGGGGAAGCGGAACCATAAATCGTCATTTCAACTTACTCTGGGCGCTTTAATCCATTTAGACGATCAAAACATGCTCGTTATGGCTGCGGACAACGAATTTCCCCCTGACGGAGAGCCAAGCCATGTCCGCCCCCTCGAAGTGCCCGTTCCATGAAGGCGCCAGCGCCGCAGCGATCGCGCAGAGCCAGACCAACCAGACCTGGTGGCCCAACCGGCTGGACCTGGGCATCTTGCGCCAGCACTCGCGCCTGAGCGATCCGATGCCCCATGGGCATGACTATCGCGCGGCGTTTGGCCGGCTCGACCTCGATGCGGTAAAGGCCGATATCGCCGCGCTGATGACCACGTCGCAAGAGTGGTGGCCGGCCGATTATGGCCACTATGGCCCGCTGTTCATCCGCATGGCTTGGCACAGTGCGGGCACCTATCGCACGTTTGACGGGCGCGGTGGCGCGTCTTCGGGCACGCAGCGCTTTGCCCCGCTCAATTCCTGGCCCGACAACGTCAATCTCGACAAGGCGCGCCTGCTGCTGTGGCCGGTGAAGCAGAAGTATGGCGCCAGCCTGAGCTGGGCCGACCTGATGGTGCTGGCCGGCAATTGCGCGCTCGAAGCGATGGGCCTGCCCACGGTCGGCTTTGGCGGTGGCCGTGAAGACGTGTGGGAAAGCGAGGCCGATATCTATTGGGGTTCGGAAAGCCAGTGGCTGGCCGATGCCCGCTATAGCGGCGATCGCGAACTGGAAGAGCCGCTGGCCGCCGTCCAGATGGGCCTGATCTATGTGAACCCGGAAGGCCCCGATGGCGAACCCGATCCGCTCGGTTCGGCGCGCGACATTCGCGAAACCTTTGCCCGCATGGCGATGAACGACGAGGAAACCGTGGCGCTGATCGCCGGCGGCCACACCTTTGGCAAGGCCCATGGCGCAGGTGACGCGGCCGCGATCGGCGCCGCCCCGGAAGGCGCGGATATTCTGGCCCAGGGGCTGGGCTGGATCAGCACGCACGGCAGCGGCGCGGGCGTGGATGCGATCACCAGCGGCCTTGAAGGCGCCTGGACGACCAATCCGATCGCCTGGGACAACGGCTATTTCGATGCGCTGTTCGGCTATGACTGGGAATTGACCGTCAGCCCGGCGGGCGCACACCAGTGGAAGCCCAAGGGCGACGCTGGCGCGGGCACGGTGCCGGATGCGCATGATGCCACGCGCCGGCACCAGCCGATGATGTTCACCAGCGATATCGCGTTGATCACCGATCCGGCCTACCTCGCCATTTCCAGGGACTTCCACGCCAACCCGGACAAGTTTGCCCGCGCCTTTACCGAGGCGTGGTTCAAGCTGACCCATCGCGACATGGGGCCACAGGCGCGCTATCTGGGCAAGGACGTGCCGGAAGCACCGCGCATCTGGATGGACCCGGTGCCGGCGGTGGATCATCCCCTGGTGACGGCAGCCGATATCGACACGCTCAAGGCACGGGTGCTCAACAGCGGTCTCTCGGTGACGGACCTGGTCAAGACGGCGTGGGCCAGCGCCTCCACCTTCCGCCAGTCCGACAAGCGCGGCGGCGCCAATGGCGCGCGCATCGCCCTGGCACCGCAAAAGGATTGGGCAGCGAACGAGCCGGCTGACCTCGCCCGCGTGCTCGACGTGCTGCGCACGATCAAGGCATCGTTCGATGGCGAAGCCCGCGATGGCCGCAAGGTGAGCCTGTCAGATCTGATCGTGCTGGCCGGCAATGCCGGCGTGGAAGCGGCGGCGCGGGCGGCGGGGCACTATGTCGTGGTGCCGTTCACCCCGGGCCGCACCGATGCCAGCGATGCCCAGACCGATGCGGCCAGCTTTGCCGTGCTGGAACCCCGGCATGACGGCTTTCGCAACTATGCCGCAGGCAAGCATCGTCGCAGCCAGGAAGAACTGCTGGTAGATCGCGCGCAACTGCTGGGCCTGACCGCGCCCGAGATGACCGTCCTGGTCGGCGGGCTGCGCGTGCTGGGCGCCAACCATGGCGGCAGCAAGCTGGGCCAGTTCACCGATCGCGTGGGGCTGCTGACCAATGACTTCTTCCGCAACCTGCTGGCGGCCACCACGGCCATGCGCTGGCAGGAAACCGGGGATGGCGTGTTCACTGCGTTCGACCGCAAGACCGGCGAACCCCGGCATAGCGCCACGCGGGTGGACCTGATCTTTGGGGCCAACTCAGAACTGCGCGCCCTGGCCGAAGCCTATGCCACGGATGATGCGGAAAAGCCGTTCGTTGACGCGTTTGTGGCGGCCTGGGCCAAGGTGATGGACGCCGATCGTTTCGACCTGATGGCCTGACAAGGTTGGCAAGAAAGCGGCACCATCCCCTTTACCTGCCGCTTTCAAGCTTACCGCCCCGCCTTTTTCCGGTATCCCCAGCCGGAAGGAGGCGGGGTTTTTGATGTTCGCGTGGCAGTTTCAGGTTTGTTGGGCACAGTCTGCGCCCTTCCCCCGTTGCCACGGGATGCAGCATCGCTTGCCCCGCCCATGTTGAAAGCCACACTGGAAATCGTGCTGTTCCTACTTTCGGGAATTGCCCTGGCCGCCGCCAAGGTTGCCGCGCTGGCCGCTGCCGCCCTGGCCGTGCCGGCGGCCGGCGTGCTGCTGTGGCGCAAGCGGCGGAAATAGGGGTAGATATTAAACATCACAGCCCGCGAGCGTTGCGACCAACACTATATCTTTGGCGGCCCCGACCCCGCCAGCAACGCCGTAATGCGCACGGCGGCGTGGCCGTCGCCAAAGGGGCTGTGGGCGCGGGCCATCGCGGCGTAGGCGGCGGGATCGTCGAGTAGGGCGCTGGCCTCGGCCACGATGCGCGCAGCATCGATGCCCACCAGGCGGGCAGTGCCAGCAGCGACGCCTTCGGGCCGCTCGGTGGTTTCGCGCATCACCAGCACGGGCTTGCCCAGCGCCGGGGCTTCTTCCTGCACGCCGCCGCTGTCGGTCAGCATGATCTCGCTGATCGCCAGGAGGCGGGCGAAATGGGGATAATCGAGCGGCTCGATAAGGGCGACATTGGGCAAGCCGGCGAGCGCTGCATCCATCACCGCGCGCACGTTGGGGTTGGGGTGCACGGGAAAAATCAGGGCAACGTCGGGCCGGGCCGCCAGGGTGCGGATCGCCTGGGCAATTGCCTCGAGCCCGCCGCCGAAGTTTTCGCGGCGGTGGCTGGTCACGCCGATCAGGCGCTTGCCGGCAAAGCGGCTTTCGAGGGCAGCGAGGCCGCCGGCCAGTTCCGGCTCTGCCGCGATCCTGGCGGTGACCCAGTGCAGCGCATCGATCACGGTGTTGCCGGTGACGTGGATCGTGGCGGAGTCGACATTTTCGGCGCGCAGCGCGTCGGCGGCCGTGGGCGTGGGCGCAAAATGCAGCGCGGCGATGGTGCCGATGATCTTGCGGTTCACCTCTTCGGGCCAGGGGTGATAGATATTGTGACTGCGCAGGCCAGCCTCGACATGGGCCACCGCGATCTTGCGATAATAGGCCGCCAGGGCCCCCGCCATAGCCGTGGCCGTATCGCCCTGAACCACGACCCAATCGGGCTTTTCCGCGTCCATTACCTTGCCGATTTCGGTCAATAGCGCGGCGGTGAGCCCGTCGAGCGTCTGGTTGGGGCGCATCAGATCGAGATCGTGATCGGGGGTGATGCCGGCAATCGCCAGCACCTGGTCCAGCATGCCGCGATGCTGCGCGGTGACGCAGGTGACCACGCGAAAGCGCGGATCGGCGCGCAGGGCGTGCACCACGGGAAACATCTTGATGGCCTCGGGCCGGGTGCCGAACACGAGGAGGATGGTTTTGAGCGCGCGCTGGGTCATGACGGAGCGCTTTATAGGGCGAATCTTAAGCGCCGGATAAGGGGCCGCGCTTAAGGAATATATCAGAATTGGAGCCGCTTGGACCGAACCGCGCACCGATGATAGGGCAAGCCCGCCCCGACGCGCAGCCAGGGCGGGCTGAACAGGCCGCTGTGGCTCAGGCCTTGAGCAGGTCTGGCAGCTTGCCACTCATGCCGCGCGCCTCATCCATGAACCAGCGCTTGAGCGTGGGCAGGCGCTGCACGCCGGCCATACCGAAGCGGCGTACCATGCTGGGCAGGCGCCCGCGCAGGCCGAACAGGCGGGTGAGCACGTCCGTGGCAGCCGCAACCATGAAGGTATCGGCGGCGCGCCAGCGTTCATAGCGTGCGAGCAACTGCGCGTCGCCCGGCTCCAGACCCAGCCGCGCACCGTCGGCCAAGACCTCTACCAGCGCGGCAACATCGCGCAGCCCCACGTTGAGGCCCTGGCCGGCGATCGGATGCATGCCGTGCGCGGCATCGCCCACCAGCGCGAGGCGATGATCGACGATTTTGGCGGTGTGGTGGAAATTGAGCGGATAGGACGAGCGCGGGCCGTTGAGCGCGATCTTGCCGAACACGCCGCCCATGCGCTTGTCCACCTCGGCCAGGAAGGCAGCTTCGCCCAGGGCGAGAACCCCGGCCGCGTCCTTTTCCGCCACGGTCCACACCAGCGCGCTGCGGTGCGTGCCATCGGCTTCGTCCAACAGCGGCAGCAGGGCAAAGGGGCCGGCGGGATAGAAGATTTCCCAGGCAGTGTTCTCGTGGCTGCGTTCGTGGGTCAGCCCGGCGATGATGGCGCGATGGCCATAGTCCCAGCGTGCCGGGGTAAAGCCTGCTTCATCGCGCGTGGGGCTGCGGCGCCCTTCGGCGGCGACCAGCAGGCTGCCCTTGAGCAGGCGGCCATCGGCGAGGGTAACGGCCACGCCATGATCGCCGCGTTCGCGCGTGGCAACCTGGGCATTGGGCAGGAACGTGATCAGGCTTTCCCGCGCGGCAGCATCGTACATCGCCATGCGCAGATCGCGGTTGGCATACATGCGGCCCAGCGAGCCCTCTTCCGCGCCGGGGCGGAAATCGATGCGGCCGGGCTTCATGCTGTCGGTCACGGCGATGGCATCGATCGGGCAGCCCTTGGGAGCCAGCGCGTCGGCCATGCCGAGGTTGGTATAGAGGTTCCAGCTGGCGGTAGAGATGGCCGAGGCGCGCCCGTCGAACCCGGCGGCGGTTTGCGCCGCCGGATCGGAGGAATCGACCACCAGGCTGGACAGGCCCTGCTTGGCGAGGCCGATCGCCAGCGTCATGCCGACAAGGCCGCCGCCCAGGATCACCACGTCGCCCGAAAGGGCCTGCTCTGCCGCCACGTCGTTCATCACTTCACTCCACAGGTACTGCCCGGCCCCGGATCGAGATCAAGGCAGCGACCGTCATAGGCGCCTTGCGGCGCCGGCAAATTGATCCATGCCGAAAGGGTGGGGGCAATGTCCACTGTTTCAACGGGCGAAGGCTGTTCAAAGCCAGTCATGCCCTTGCGCCAGAACAGGATCGGCACGCGGCGGTCATAATCCCACGGCGAACCATGGGTGGCGACATAGCCCGGCCCCGGTTGCGGCAGCGCCATGACACCGCGCTTGAGCATCACCACGAAATCGCCCGAGCGCGGGCCATAGAACGAGGCGCGGGCGCGCTGAATCAGGCTCCAGGTTTCGGGCGAGCCCGATGGCATCGGCGTGGCGGCGATTTCGGGGGCGGTGAACACGGCGGCGACCTGCGGGTGGGCCAGCAGGATGGCACGGGCAGTTTCCACCACGGTGGTCTTTTCCGCATCGGGCAGCGCGGCATCGACCCAGAAATCGCCGGCGGTGCCATCGCCCAGGATCAGGCCCTTGGCCGGCAGGCCGAGCTTGGCCGCCACCTTTTCGCTCAAGGCCTTGGGCGAAAGCGCCATTTCTTCGCGGGCCACTTGGGGCATCGCCTCGCGGTTCTGCCGCTCGGGCAGGTCAAAGCCGCCATGGTCGGCCGAGAGCACCACGCCATAATCGATGCCGCGTGCATCGAGTGCGGCAAAGAACGCGCCCAGCGCCTGGTCGACAGTGGCCAGTTGGATGCACATTTCCGGCCCTTGCGTGCCGGTGCCGTGGCCCACGTAATCGGTTGCCGAGAGGCTGACGGCGAGCATGTCGGGCGCCGGGCCCTTGCCCAGCTTCATCGCGTCCACCAGCTTGAGCGCGAGATCGAGCGTCGCCTGATCGAGGCGGGGCGAGGCGCGGAAGGCCATGGTATCACCCGCCGCCAGGGCGAAATGCCCAGTGCCGACCGTTGCGCTGCCAGCCTGCACCGCGCCTTCGCGCGCCGCGCAGAACGCCGGCAGCGGCAGCGCCGGGGCGCCCTTGGCGAGGAGCTTGGCCACGGTGGCATTTTCCTGCGCGGCGGCAGGAATGCCGGCCCGGCCATCGAGCGTGACGAAGCCGTTGTTCTTCCACCACCACACCTGGTCAATCACATGGCCGCCCATCATCAGGGCGGCACGGTCCTTGCCCGAAACCGCCACGTTGCGCGCGGCCGGCCACTGCTGCTTCATCCGCTCGCCCAGGGTGGGCACCAGAAGATGGCCGACGCTGGCGACATAATCCTTGGAATCGGCGGCAGCGCGGGTTTCATCCTCGGCGCAATAGACCTCTTTCTTGGCCCGCGCGGCGGATTGATCGATCCAGGTGTTGGCGATGATGCCGGTGTGGGCCGGGCGATTGCCGGTGAGCAGGGTGGAATGGCCCGGGCAGGTTTCGGTGGCGGCATGGCTTTGATAGCCGGCCGGGAACACCGCCCCGCTGGCCAGCCGCGCCAGGCCGCCGGTGAAGTGGCTACGATATTCGGCAAACAGATCGGCCGAGAACTGGTCCATCGCCAGCGCGATCACCAGGCGCGGCGGCGTGGTGACGGCGGAACTGGGTGCCGGCGCAGCGGCAACAGGCTGCGGCGCGGCTGGCGCGGCGATGGACGTGGCGGGCGCCATCGCCAGGGTTGCCGCAAGGGTGATCAGGGCGGAAGTCAGGACCGGTTTGTTTCGCATGAAGTTACCTCAACGGAATGCCGCCTGCCTTGTCCATCCCGCCCTTGGGGTATTCACCAAGAGGCGTTCTGGACGACGCCGACCATGTGCCTTACATCGCGCGGGCGTTAGACTGATCTTTCGCGCCGGAAACGGAGAGCGTGTGCCCCTGTTGCAGCGATTCTGGAAGAGCATGACGGGCGCCCTGGCGCAACTGACCCCGCTCTCGCGCGCATTTGTTGCAGTCTTGTGGCTCTTGCCGATGGCCCTGCTCGTCGCCCAGCCGCTCCAGGCCCAGGACCAGAGCGGCGGCGCCCCGCATATCCGCGCCACGCTCCTGGCGGAGGGGCCCGCCCAGCCGGGCCAGACCGTGACCATGGCCGTTCTGATGCAGCCAGAGGCGGGTTGGCACGGCTATTGGACCAATCCGGGCGACGCTGGCCTGCCGCTGTCGCTCGACTGGAGCCTGCCGACCGGGACCAAGGCCGGCGACCTGCAGTTTCCCGTGCCGCAGACCCTGATCCTGCAGGGGCTGATGAACCACGTCTATGAACAGGCCTATGCCGTGCTGGTGCCGGTGACGGTGCCGGCCGATGCGCGGCCGGGCAGCACCCTGCCGATCAGCGCCAAGGCGCAATGGCTCGCTTGCACCAACCAGATCTGCGTGCCCGAACGCGCCAGCCTGATGGGCACGATCGCCGTGGGCGATGGCCCCAAGGACGCCCGCTTTGCCGCGTGGCGCGCCGCCCTGCCGGCGCGGCTCGACCAGCAGGGAAAGTTCGAGGCAACGCCCACTGGCCTCGCGCTCGCCATCCCCTTCCCCGCCACCGCGCGCATTGCCGATCCGCACTACTTCATCGCTGGCCAGGGCGTGATCGATTATGCCGCGCCTCAGGCCTTTGCCCGGCAAGGCGATTGGCTGATCGTCACCCTGGCGCGGGCCAAGGGCGCCATGGCCGAGCATCCGCAAAGCATTTCTGGCGTGCTGGCGCTGGGCCCCGGCGCTGGCGGGCTGGCGATCACGGCCGTGCCCGGCGCGGTGCCCAAGGGCGGCACGCCGATCGGGGGCAGCGCGCAGACACCGTTTTCCTGGCGCACGCTGGTGCTGGCCATGCTGGGCGCGCTGGCCGGCGGCCTGATCCTCAACATCATGCCCTGCGTATTCCCGATCCTCAGCCTCAAGGCCATGGCGCTGGCCCGTGGCAACAGCCGGCATGCCCAGGCCGAAGGGCTGGCCTATAGCGCCGGGGTGATCCTGGCATGCCTCGCGCTGGGCGCCGCCCTACTGGCCTTGCGCGCCGGCGGGGCACAGGTGGGCTGGGCATTCCAGTTGCAGAATCCTGGCGTTGTGGCCTTGCTGGTCTTGCTGGCGACGGCGATCACGGCAAACTTTGCCGGGCTCTATGAACTGCCAGGTCTGTCCGTTTCGCGCAGCGGCGCCAGTGCCGGCACGGTGGGCGGCGCCTTTGGCACCGGGCTGCTGGCGGCCTTCGTGGCGACGCCGTGCACGGGCCCGTTCATGGCCGCCGCCATGGGCGTGGCGCTGGTTCTGCCGCCAGTGGCGGGGCTGGCCGTGTTTGCCGCGCTGGGCCTGGGCCTGGCGCTGCCGTTCCTGCTGATCGGCTTCGTGCCGCCGCTGCGCCGCATCCTGCCACGCCCCGGCCCGTGGATGGACCGTTTCCGCCGCGCCATGGCCGTGCCCATGGGGCTGACGGTGGCGGCATTGCTGTGGTTGGCCTGGCGCCAGGGCGGCCTTGGCCTCATGGGCGCGGCGCTGGCGCTGGCCGTGGCGCTGCTTATCGTGCTGGTCATGGCCGAACGGCAGCGCCGCCAGGGCCGCACCGTCCTCGCCTGGCTGGCCCCGATGGCGATCGCGCTTGTCGCCGCGGCCCTGCTCGGCGCCCCGCGGCTTGCCGCAAAGCCTGCGGCACAAAGCGAAGGCCTGCCCGGCACGCAACCGTTCAGCCAGGCCGCGCTCGATCGCGCGCGCGCCAGCGGCAAGCCGGTGTTCCTCTATTTCACCGCAGACTGGTGCCTGTCGTGCAAGGTCAACGAAAGCGTCGCGATCAATCGCGACACCACCGCCAAGGCCTTTGCCAAGGCCGGCGTGCAAGTGATCGTGGGCGATTGGACGCGGGCCGACCCGGCGATCACCACGTTCCTGACGGCACAGGGCGCGGCGGGTGTGCCGCTCTATCTGTGGTACGCGCCAGGTGCCGCAACCCCCACCAAACTGCCCCAGGTGCTCACCCCGCAAACCCTGCCCGACCTTGCCGCAGGCGCCAAACAAGACGGTTGACCGCCCCGCCCCCCTGTGGCAATCGCGCCGCACCCGAGCGGGTGTAGCTCAATGGTAGAGCAGCAGCTTCCCAAGCTGAATACGAGGGTTCGATTCCCTTCACCCGCTCCAGAGCCTCCTCTCAGGGGGTGCCAAAACGCCTCATAAGTGGCTGTTTTCTGCGGTTTTTCAGTGGTATAATTTCCGGGCAGTTCCGGACATGTTCCACTCAATCTCAGTCGAATGATGGATCACTTGATGGACCTGCGGCCAATTTGCGCTGTCGGAGGTCCATCAACATGGCCGAAAAAGCAGGAAAATCAGGACTTACGGCGGCATCTGTCGCGCGCGCCAAGCCCAAGGACAAGCCGTACAAGCTGTGTGACCGGGACGGACTGTACCTCCTCGTGAAGCCGAGTGGAACCCGCTACTGGCGGATGAACTATCGCTTCCACGACTTCCAGCGAACGATCACCTTCGGCCGCTATCCCGAGGTGCTGCTGGCAGATGCGCGGGAGCGTTTGCTTCAAGCTCGCCGCCTGCTAGCCGACGGCATCGACCCGGTCGATCAGGCCAAGCTCAACAAGATTGCAGATTCGGTAGCGGCGTCGAACACCTTCAAGGCGGTGTCCGACGAATGGCTGGAGAAGGTCCGGCTCGAGGAGCGCGCCGCTGCTTCGATCAAGAAGTACGAATGGCAGCTAGGGTTGGTCATGCCGGTGATCGGCAGGCGGCCGATTTCCAAGATCTCAGCGCACGAGGTGTTGCTGGCGCTCAAGAAGATCGAACGCACCAAAAAGTTCTACACCGCCACCAGCGTGCGCACGACGTGCAGCCAGGTGTTCCGCTTTGCCATCGCGACCGCGCGCGCCGAGCGCGACGTCTGCGCGGACCTGCGCGGCGCGCTGGTGACGCCCAAGGTTGTTCACCGTGCTGCCATTACGACGCCGAAGGAAGTCGGCGAGCTCTTGCGCTCCATTGAGGACTATGAAGGCGACATGCAGACGCGCATCGCGATGCGCCTGTTGCCGCATGTCTTTGTTCGCCCCGGCGAGCTTCGTCATGCCGAATGGAAGGAGTTCGATTTCGACCGCAAGGTTTGGATGATACCCGAGCACAAGATGAAAATGCGCCGGCCGCACGCCGTGCCGCTTTCCAGACAGGCCATCGCGATTATTCGCGAGATCGAACACGACGCCGCTTACAGCCCCTACCTCTTCCCCTCATTGCGCTCAGCCAATCGGCCGATGTCGGACAACACTATCAATGCCGCACTACGGCGCATGGGATACGGCAAGGACGAGATGACCGCCCATGGCTTTCGCGCCATGGCCGCGACACTGCTCAATGAGATGGGGCTTTGGATTGCTGATGCCATTGAGCGTCAGCTTGCCCACGTCGAAGCCAATGCTGTGCGCCGCGCCTACACGCGCGGGCAATATTGGGAAGAGCGCGTGCGCATGATGCAGCACTGGTCGGATTATCTCGATGGTTTGCGCGACGGCGCCAAGGTGCTGCGGCCGAACTTTGGGCAAACAGCGCTCGGCTGACAGCAATCAGTCGAGCCACGGTGGTATTCGAACCCGCTCTGCGGGAGGGTGGCTTGGGGTGATGTAGCGTAGCATTTGCGAGGCTTTCTGCGAGGTGGCTTTGCCCCAGAGGTGGAGTTTCTTCAACGGAGGGGAACTTTCCATGGATGCTATCACGACCGCTGCCCCGGCCCATTCGCTGGGTGAGCGGATGTTTCAGGACATCACGATGCGTGGCTTCGGGGCCGCGACGCAGAAGGACTATATGGGCGATGCAAACCGTCATTTTCCTAACCGGGGTCGCCGCGATAGGGCGCCACCACTCTCAAGTGCGCAACTGCCCACGGGCCACGTTTTTTTACGGGGTATCATGCTACCAATAAGCTATCGGCCGCGACCCTCCGTCCGCCACATACCACGACCCGTTTCTACCGCGCACAGGCAGGCCAAACGCGCGACCGTTTTTTAGTATGTCGCGCTCCTCGGTCACCCGGGCCAGTTCGCGCTTCAACTGGCGGATATCGGCATCCTTGCTGGCGTCGCCCGACACTTGCCGGCCCAGCTGTCGCTTCCACGCATACAACGAGTGCTGACTGACACCGAGCCGCTGCGAGACTTCGGCTACCGGATATCCGCGCTCGGTGATCTGGGCCACCGCATCACGCTTGAACTCATCACTGAAATTGGGCTTTCCCATCATCGCCTTCTGTCCGCAAAATTAGGATCGAAGGCGTCCAGAAATCTAGGGGCTACTCACTGCGCCATTTCCGCATCGAGCGGAGCGCATGCGATAATTCTCTCAATGCGCTACGCCGATTTGGCACTACCCCTACTCCCGAAGGTATCGCCGGACGTGAGTTCACTGATGCTCGCGTCGTGAATGTTCGCATGAACGATGTTCAACATGTGCAACAGGTCTGCGCTTTCCGCCGCTGAAAGCCCAGCGAGGAGCCGTAGCTGTCGTTGCTGTGCGTAGGCGCGCGTGTCGCGGTAGAGTTGCCGTCCCGCCGGGGTAAGGTTGATCAGCCGCAAGCGTTTCCGGTTGGGCGCCAGAGCGGTCACAACCAGGCCCTTGGCCTCCATTGAGTTTATGCTTCGGCTGACAACAGCCTTGTCGAAACCGCCGACCTCGCAGATGCGTGTTGCAGGAATGTCGGATTCAAGACCTAGGAGCGTGAGGCAGCTCCATTCGTTCAAGCCGATGCCGAAATGCTCGCTGAGGAAACTTGAATCCAACTGGCCCAAGCGGTTAGCGATCGATCTGAACAGATAAGGAGCATAGCGGCCAAGGTCGATTTCGTTCAGATTCATTGACTTTCCATTCATGCGTTTAGCCCGAATCCCGCCATCGCCTGCGCTATCGAGATCGCGCACCGCGCCTTTTGCTCTCGTCGCCACCGGCCCGGATAATTCAACCATCGACGGTTGGAAAGAGGCGGCAAGGGCCATGCAGACATGGGTTCGCCAGACATTCTCAAGCCAGCCCCGCCACCAGATCGCAGCTGCTTTGGCCGCACCTCATACTTGTAAAATTTAGGTTGCTCAATCAACCTATATGAGTCAGTCTATAGAAAATAGGAATCGAGAGGCATGCATGGAATACGTGCGCAACGCTTGGTACGTGGCGAGTTGGACCGCGGACCTGCAAGAAGCAAAGCCCCTGGCCCTCACCATCCTGGATGAGCCGATCGTGCTCTACCGCAGCGCGGGTACGTTGGTTGCGTTGGAAGACCGCTGCGTCCACCGGCTTGCCCCGCTGTCCCTCGGCCGGTGCGAGGCGGCGAACCTACGGTGCATGTATCATGGCCTGCTGTTCGACCCGACCGGGCGTGTGATCGAAATTCCGGGCCAGGATACCATCCCGCCGCAGGCACGGGTCCGGGCCTACCCGGTTGTCGACCGGCACAGTTGGGCCTGGGTCTGGATGGGTGATCCCGCCAAGGCCGATGTCGCCCTGATCCCCGCCGCAGTCGGCCTGGATCATCCGGATTACACACTGGGCCACGGCCAGCTCGACTATGCCGCCGAAGCCAGGCTCATCAACGACAACCTGCTGGATTTCAGCCATCTGACGTTCGTGCATGCCAACAGTTTCGGGTCCGACCCGGATTTCGCCCGCGTCCTCCCCGACATCAAGCCGATCCCGCGCGGCATCCGCTATCTGCGCTGGATCGAAAACTCTCTGGGCTCATCTTCGCGGAAGACGGAAACGCCCATGGACAACTTCATGGCCTACGACTTCCTGTTGCCGGGCATTCTGCTGATGCAGACGGGCGTCTTTCCGCCCGGCACCGCCCGAGCCAGCGAATATGGCTATCCCGATCCGTCGGCGGCTGCAGGCAACGTGTCGTTCACGAGCCAGGCCGTCACGCCCATGCAGGAAAAAACGGCGCGCTATTTCTTCTCGTGGGGGCCGCACCGCGCCCATGGCGACGAGGCAACCCGCGATGCGATGATGCGCGTGGCGGCCCAGGCTTTCGCCGAAGACAAGACGATGATCGAGGCGCAGCAACGCGTGATCGACCGGACCCCAAATCCACGGGTGATGCCCACGGCGCACGACAAGGCCGTGACGCTTTTCAATCGCCTTGTCGCGACGATAGTCCGCGACGAGCAGGACGCGCAAACCGCTTCGGCCGCCTGACCGCAAAAGCACCACCAAAAATCGCCCGATCAGAAGGATGGATAGCCAATGACCTTCACTTCCCTGCAGCACAAGATCGACGTCCTGGGTAATCCCGCCCGCTTCCTGCGCGACGTACCGGTGGGGGCATACCAGTATCCCGTCCAGAGCCAGTTTTCGAACTGGCGGGACGAACAAAGGTCGTGGCGTGAGACAGTCGGCCTGCTCGACCAGTCGCTCCACATGACCGACCTTTACATCGAAGGGCCGGATACCATCCGCCTGCTGTCCGAAGTTGGGGTCAACTCTTTCAAGAATTATGGGCGCAACAAGGGCAAGCAGCTGATCTGCTGCAACCATGACGGCTTCCTGATTGGCGACATGGTGCTATTCGGCCTGGAGGACGACAAGGTGAACGTCGTCGGGCGGCCGCCGGTGGCGAACTGGATCCGCTATGTCGCGCAAAGCGGCGACTATGACGTCCAGCTCGAACTCGACCAGCGCGCCGTCGCCAATCCGCAGCCGCGCAAGACATTCCGCTACGAACTGCAGGGCCCCAATGCCTGGGCCCTGCTCGACAGGCTCAATGGCGGCAACCTCGAAAAGCCGAAGTTCTTCCAGATGGGGGAAATCACCATCGCGGGACACCGGCTTCGCGCATTGGCCCATGCTTTTGCCGGGGCACCGGGACTGGAATTCTGGGGCCCAGCTGAACTCGGTCCGGAAGTGAAGGCAACCATCGTCGAAGCCGGCGATGAATATGGGCTCAAGCTGGTCGGTGGCCGAGCCTATGGGACCTGTGCCGCCGAGGCTGGGTGGATCCCCTCACCGCTCCCGGCGATCTATTCCGGCGACGCCATGCGCGGCTACCGCGAGTGGCTGGCAGGCGACGGCTTCGAAGCCAATGGCTCGATCGGCGGCAGTTTCGTGTCCGACGATATCACGGACTATTACCTTACGCCCTGGGACGTCGATTACGGCCGCCTGATCAAGTTCGACCACGACTTCATCGGACGCGAGGCACTCGAACGAATGGCGACGCGTCCACACCGGCGCAAGGTTACGCTCGAGTGGAACGCCGACGACGTTCTCGCCGTCGAGCGCAGCATTCTGACCGGAGAGGCACCTGGCAAGTACATGGAAACGCCCTGCGCCCATTATGCAGCGCATCCCTATGACTGCGTCATGATCTCCGACAGGATGGTCGGCCTGTCGACTTATCCCACCTACTTATCGGTGGATCACCAATGGATCTCGCTCGCCATGATCGACGAGGCGGACGCCCAGATCGGCGACATGGTGACGGTGATCTGGGGCGAACCGGATGGCGCCTCGCGCAAGCCCGGAGTCGAACCCCATGTGCAGAAGGAAATCCGCGCACGGATCGTGCCTTGGCCCTATCTCGAGGCGGCCCGGACGATGCGACCGCACACCGCCAGCGCCTGACCCGCCACCCACGCCGCATGCCGCCATGGAGGGCGGCAGCGGCTCCGGCGCGTCAGACCGGACGAAGGTGCTTTCCAGCGCAACGGGTGAGGCGTAAACACGGCAAAGGAAATGCGGGCACACGCTATCTTCCAACAAGAAGCGTGACGCCTGAAAAAACATGAACGGGTCAATCCGTCGAGATCTTCAGGAGAGAGATCAATGGCATCCTTGATGGCCAGCAATGGCACAGACCGCGACATGCAATGGTCCAGCAGCAATCTCGTGGGCAATCCCGCCCTTTCTGCTTGGAATACGGTCATGTCGGATCACGTCGCCGAGATGACGATCGACTCCGGCGAACGATCGACATTCGAGGCGCGCTGGAAACGCTATGGCCTGGGACCGATCGATATCCACAACTTCAGGACCGCAGAGCAGACCATTTCCCGTACCGCCGCGATGGTGCGCCGCCACCCCGATGAAGTCTATGCGCTGTCCTACATGCAGCAGGGATCGGCTGCGGTGGTTCACGCCGGGATCAACGTGCACGTGCCGCAGGGCAGCTTCATTCTGGTCAACCACGCGTCGCCCTACAGCTTCTCTTTTCCGAACGGCGCGGTCGCGTTGACGGCCCACATGCCGGCCTCATGGCTGCGCCGCTGGGTTCCCCAGCCCGAGACCATGCTGGTCAAGACATTCGACGCCGATGCATGGGGCGGTGCGCTCGCGGCCATGCTGAGCACGATTGATCGCAATGGACTGGACGATGCCGCCCTGCCGCGATCGTGCATTGCCGACCAGCTTGGCGCATTCCTGGCGCTGATGAACGGCAACGTGACAGCCGGCGAGAGCCTGCACCAGGGAAAGCTGTTCAAGCGCGCCGTGACATTCATGAAAGACCGCTTCGACGATCCCGACCTCAGCCCCAACATGCTGGCGGCCGAACTGAAGATTTCCAAGCGCTACGTGCACAAGATCTTTGCCGGGCACAACACCACGTTCGGCGTCGAGTTGCTTGGCCTGCGCCTCAACCACGCCAGGGACATGCTCCACGACGCCCGCTTTGCCGCCTACCGCATTTCGGACGTGGCCTACGCCTGCGGCTTTACCGACCCCAGCCACTTCGCCCGCAAATTTCGGGACAAGTTCGGCCTTGCGCCGCTGGCGCTGCGCCACGACACCTGACCCATGCCCTGGAGGCTGGCCCTGCAGCACCGACATGCTGGTCGGTGCCGCAGGGCCAGCATGGTCATCCTTCGATGCCGCGCACGGAAACGCCCCCGTCCATCACGACTTCGCTGCCGGTCATGTAGTTCGAAGCGTCGGACGCGAGAAACAGCGCGAGAGGCTTGAACTGTGCGGACTCGCCCATGCGGCCCAACGGCACGCCCTTGTCCCACACCGCGCGCACGGCAGGATCCTTGAGCACACCGCCGCCGATATTGGTGACGACCGAACCTGGCGCGATCGCGTTGACGCGAATGCCGAAGGGCGCCAACTCGCGCGCAAGCTGGCGCACGAGATGCCGGACGCCGGCCTTTGCCGGCATGTAGGGCGTCGCCACGATCGGGCAGGTGATTTCCGAGGCATTGGACGTGGTCGCGATGATTGAGCCGCGCCGACCATGCTTCTTCATCAACCTGACCGCGTGCCGGATGGTGAAGAACACGCCGTCGAGATCGATGGCCAGCGTCGTGCGCCAGTGCTCGACCGGATAGGTATCGATTTGCCCTGCTTCGGCACGCTGCCCGTCAAAGCCCATGTACCCATCGCCCATCGCCAATCCAGCATTGGCAAAGACAACATCGAGGGCACCGAATGCGGCTTCGTGATCATCGAATGCTCGGCGCAGGTCCTCGTCGCTGGAAACGTCAACCCGGCAGGCCCGCACAGAATGGCCGAGCCCGGTCAGCCGCGCTGCCTCGCGCTCGGCCGCAGCCTCATCAAGGTCTGCGATGGTCACCGATCCGCCGCCCTCGGCAACGGCCTCGACATAGGCAAGGCCAAGGCCCGATGCGCCACCGGTAACAAGAGCCGACTTTCCTGCCATCGAAAAAAGGTCGAGTAGCGTCATTGATTTCTCCTGCTTGTTCCCATGGCGGCATCGGTCACGATGCCGAACCCCGCGCTGCTTCAAGGACGGCACTGGTTTTGCGGAAGCTGACTTGGGCGGTGGTTTCCAGATCCCAGTACCGGCAGTATTCATTCATGACTTCGACGCCGACGGGTCCATCGAAGCCGGTCTGCCAGACGGCCTGCATGAACCCGTTGATGTCGAGTTCGCCGTCACCGGGAAGCAGGCGCCGATGGATGACGGAGTCGAGGAAATCGACCGGCTGCGCCCACGTCCCGTCGTTGATTTCCACGCCGATGAGGTCGCTGGGCGTCAGCTTCGTGGCGATATCCGACAAAGGCGTCCCGGTCCGATGGATGTGCAGGTTGTCCAGCATGATCCCGCCGTTCGCCGCGCCCGCGCCCCTGGTAAGGGAAAGCACCTGGTCGAGCGAGGGCAGGCTGGAGAACGCGGCGGGCAGCATTTCGAAGAGGATGCTGGTTCCGCGCTCGGCCGCCTGCGCACACAGGGTGGCGAACTCCTCAGTCATCTGGTCGAGGCCGATGCCCTCGCTGGCAAGATCGGAAACCTTGATGTGCCCGGCGCCCAGCGCCTCGGCCGCATCGAGCAGCAGGGCGCGGTTAGCGTCTGAAGCGGCACGCGCCGCTCCCGCGCCATACCAGTCGTTAAGCCACTCCACCTCGATATGGACGATACCATTGCTTGCGAGAACAGACTTCAATTCGGCAAAGCCGATGGTCTCCCTCAGATGGGCGAGGTCTGCGTGCCAGAACCCCATTCCGGTGTAGCCGGCACGACCGGCGCATTCCACGCGCCGGTGTATGTCGTGCGCGCAAACCTCCTGCCCGAGCGGAGCAGTGCCGGCGGCCAGGGTCCAATACGATCCAAGGATATTCACGTTGCTGCGCACGACTGTCTCCCCTCAATACCGGACATTGAAACCGACCCCCACGATGCGCGGGGCATCATAGGTAACGTTGATAGTGCCGTCCGAAAGGGTCGAGCTGTAGACTGCGGTGGCAGCGTTGGTGATGTTGTTGGCAAAAACTCGCAGCGTGTACTTCTTGTTATCAAGGTTCCACGCGATCGAGGCATTGAGCTTGGCAAATTCGTTCTGCCTCGCGATGTTGTTCGCCTCAAAAAAGTAGCTGGACGAATAGATTCCTGTCAGGTTGAAGTCCATCGACGAGCCATTCTCCAGCTCTGCAGTATATGTCGCCGAGACGTTGCCCTGCAGGCGGGGAGACTTGGGGATGCTGTTGCCGCTGGCGTCGCCCGGGAACTGCGCAACCCCGCCATCCGGCGCCGTGAACGGTGCATTCTTGAAATCGCGGAACTTGGCGTTGGTATAGGCGACACTGCCCGCGAGGCGTAATGCCGAGGAAAGCCGCGCATCGAGCTCGGCCTCGAGCCCATAGATCCGCGCCGACGCGCCGTTTATAATGCCCGTTGCCGCAATACCGACCTTCTGGACCTGGATGTTCTTGTAGTCATAATAGAAACCGGCGAAATTCAGACGCACGGTGTTGCCGAACAGATCCGTTTTCAAGCCGGCTTCATAAGCGCTGATGGTTTCAGGCAGAAAGGCCGGGTCGGTCGAGAACTGAGTGTTGAAGCCACCGCTCTTGAAGCCCGTGTTGAACGACACGTAACCCAGCACCTGAGGCGAAAAGCGATGGTCGAGCGCCACGCGGAAAGTCGGCTTCTTGAACGATATCTCGTCGTGGGGTGTCGTGCTGAGCAGGATTGGCGGCGTGGTCTGGCCAAACGCAATCGCTTCGGTACGGCCATCGATCGTGCGGCGCTCGTAAGTATAGCGAGCCCCCAGCGTAATGTTCGTCGTCGGGGTTACGGCCAGCGTGCCCTGCGCATATCCCGAGATGGACTCGGTCAGCTGGTTGCCGAAGAGCAGTACCGACTGGAACGGGCCAAACAGGTTGTTCGGGATGTCACTCGAGAACACCTGCGACGGATCATAGATGCCCCGCGCCCGGAAATAGAAGGCACCGGCAGTCCATGTCAGCGGGCCACCACTGCGCGAAGAAAGCTGGAATTCCTGGCTGAACTGGCGCTCCAGATCACGCAGATCTCCCGCAAAATGTGGGACAGGGGTAAAGTCGATATCCCATTGCAACCGTGAATTGGAATCCCGGTATGCCGTAATGCTGGTCAAAGCGACCGTGCCGAGCTGCTGTTCGAGCTTCAGGCTGACGCCCCAGTTCCGGTTGTGCAGCCGGGGCATGACATCACCATTGAGATCCCATGGGCCACCAGTGTCGGTATTCGCGCCAAGGAATGTCGGCAGCTTCGTTCCGGGGAACACTTTCTGCCCGTTGAACGAATTGCGCATGTCCGTGTAATCGCCGATCAACGTCGCGCGAGTGCTGTCGCTAAAATCAAAAATCCATTTCGAGCGAACGCTGATGTTGTGCAGGTTCTTGTTTACGTCGGCGCCCGTGGGCAGGTTCTTGCCCCAGCCGCGGCCTTGGGTACTGGCTGAAATCGAGATGTCGGCCGCAACGTTTTCGGCAACGCCGCCCGCCGCATAGAGATCGCCACGCACCGTGGCATAGTTGTCAATACTGGCGCCGAAGTTCATCTCGGTTTTCTGCGTGGGATCCTTGGTGATCACCTGGATCAGACCGCCAGTCGCGTTGCGACCGAACAAGGTGCCTTGCGGCCCCTTGAGCACTTCGATGCGGCTGATGTTGTTGAAGTCGAACAGCGCCGAAGTGGACGACGCATGATATACGCCGTCGACATAGATCGACACCGGGGTCTCGATGCCGGGTCCGATCGCGGTGCTGCCAACACCGCGCAAGTAGGTGATGGCAAAGCCCACGGCGCTCGATACACTCAGGCTTGGCACGGCTTCACCCAGGGCCTGCACGTTGGCGATACCGCGCGTTTGCAGCTGGCTTGCTGTCTGCGCTGTGACCGACAGGGGCACGTCTTGCAGCTTCTGCTCGCGCCGCTGGGCTGTGACGATGATCGCCCCGTCGTCGACGCTAGAGGTCGCTGGGGCCGGCGCCGGCACTTGCCCTGCGGCCGCCTGGGCCATGGCGGCACTCGACACGCCGAGCGACGCTGCACATGCCACGCTGACAAGCTTGTATGCCATTTTTATCCCCTCCGAGATGGAAGCTTTGTGAAGCTTCTTGTTTGTTGGTTCTTGTTCTAGCTGCTTCCCTGCCGGACCGCGCGACCACAAGGGAACGAAATTCCGGCCCTGAATGTACGCGACCGGCAACTGCGTGCTCGGCCGCACCCAAGCTGGCCGCCGTTGCTCAGGCTGGACTGGCGTGCCCGGATTGAACCCGCCCGAGCAGGACCAGCCCGCACGTAAGGAATGCGATCCCAGCACACAGCCCGGCGCGCTGGCTTGCAAACAGCTGGGTGAGGACTGCGATCGACAGCGGACCAAGGAACGATGTCGCGGTTCCAGACAGGGCATAGATGCCGAACAACTCGTTCATCGCATCGCGCGGCGCGAGCTTGGCCAGCATGACGCGGCTGGAGACGAGCCCTGCCGTCACAAAGAACGCTGCCAGACCTTCGGCCACGAAGAACGCCTTGTCCGCCGCCCGTGGGAAAAGGCCGCCGCTGGCATGAGGGTCGGTCGCGACAAACAGGACTGTGTCCGGCCCGATGGTCACCAACAGAAGATTGGCGAAGATGCACCCGACGATGCCGATCTGCAGCGACATTTTGGAGCCAAGCCGTTCGTCAAGGAACCCGCCCAGCACCGAGCCGCCCACCGCCACGACGCTGAGGACCAAGCCCATCGCGGACAACTGGACGCCAGTCCACCCCAATACGCCCGCGCCCACCACACCCATGAACATCATGAGCACGATGAAGCCTTCGTTGAAGACCATCCGCGCGATCAGATAGCGCCCGACGTCGGGCATCGCGCGCAGGCGCCCGATCGCGGTGCGCAGCCGCCGCAAACCCTGGCGAACGATCGTGGCCAACGGAGCACCGGTGGAGGCTGCGTCGGGAACCAACACCAGAATCGGCAGCGAAAAAACCTGCCACCAGCCGGCGACAACCAGCGGCGTTGCCCGCTCGACCAGAAAGTTGCCGGTGGCAGGGGCGATCATGAAGTCGGCGAGCATGTAGGTGCCAAACAGCAGGATGCCGGCGCCATTGGCCAAGGCATAGGCGAGCCCGCTGGCCGAGCCGTAACGCCGCGGGGACGAAACCTGCGCCAGCAGCGCATTGTAGAAGATCGACGACAGTTCGTAGCAGATATTGGCAACAACCAGGCACGCCGCGATCAGGAGAATACCCGACCCCATCCCGGGCCTTGCCAACGCCAGTAGCCCGCAGGCCGGAACCGCGATCAGGATGCTAGCCGCAAGGAACGGCTTGCGCCGCCCGCCGGCATCCGCAATTGTGCCCAGCACCGGCGCGGACAGCGCCACGAAGACCGCTGCGGTCGAGAGGATGTAGCCCCAGACGGCTTGTCCCTGCACCGGATCGGCGATGACGTGATTGGCGAAATACGCCGAAAACACGTAGATGTTGATAAGCACGTAGAATGGATTGCGCGCGCACTCGTAAAGCGCCCAGGCTAGCCGCTTGCCCTTGTCGTCGGGCGCCCCCGAGCGATCATGTGCCTCCGCACCCGATGGCGCCGCGACATCAAGCATCGCACGCCCTTCGCACGGCCAAGGCTGGAAAAACCGGCACGCTATGCACTCTCGACGATGCAGACGGCCTGCCCCACTTCGGCAATACCATCGACCTGCACGAGGATTTCCACCATCGTGCCGTTGCCGGTTGCCTCGACAACCTGCGTGACCTTCTCGGTCTCCATCTCGTAGAGCGGATCGCCCTCCTGAATCGCATCGCCCGGCTGCTTGTGCCATTTGACGATGGTCGCTTCTTCCATGTTCATACCGTACCGAGGCAGCTTGAGCTTGATCTTCATGCAAATCTCTTGTGGTCGTCGTTGGTGATCGCCAGGGCGGCAGCAACGATCTTCGCGGAATTGGGAAAGATCGCCGCTTCGGCATTCGTGGCGTAGGGCATCGAGACGTTGGGCACGGTCACGCGCTTGATCGGCGCCCTCAATGCATAGAAGCAGGTGTCGGCCATGAGGCCGGCGATGTAGGATGCAGCGCTGCAACGGTCCTTGGCTTCGTCGACCACCACCAGCCGCCCGGTTCGGGTTACCGACGCCGCGATACCCGCCTCGTCGAAGGGCACGAGCGTCCGGGGATCGATGACTTCGGCCGACACGCCCATGCCTTCCAGTTCCTGCGCCGCCCGCAGTGCTGGGCGCACCATCGTGCCGATCGCGCAGATGGTCACGTCGTGGCCCTCGCGATGGACGGCGGCCTTGCCGAACGGCACGAGGTATTCTCCGTCCGGCACTTCACCACTGTCGCCGCCACGACCGCTCGCCTCAAGGAAGAAAGTCGGGTTGTTGCCGCGGATGGCGGTGGTCAGCAAACCCTTTGCATCCGCCGGCGTCGCGGGCGTCGCCACATTGACCCCGCCGATGTTCATGAGCACCGGATAAGGCGTATCGGAATGCTGCGCAGCCAGCGAACGCCCGCCGCCGTAACCGGCGATTACGGTGATCGGCAGGTTCATCTGGCCGCCCGTCATCATCCGCAGCTTTGCCATCTGGTGGGCGATGGCGTCCATGCCGGTATAGATGAAGTTGCCGAACATGAGATGCAGGATCACCCGCCGCCCGGCTGCAGCAGCGCCGACCGCCATGCCCGTCAGCGCGGTTTCGCAGATCGGCGTGTTGTATACCCGCTCCGGACCGAACCGGTTGAACACCTCGCGCGTGTCACCGAAAATCGCCAGTTCGACGTCTTCGCCGAACAGCACGATATTCCGGTCGCGCTCCATTTCATCGAGAAGCACCTGGTTGATTGCCTGGATGTACCGTTGCCTGGCCATTTGCATGCACTCCCTAGGCTCGCTGGCCGGAAAAGGTGATGTCGAAGATCAGTTCGGGATCGGCATCCTCGCTCGCGAGCGCATATTGTACCGCCCCCTCGATTTGCCCCAACACGTCGGCGTCGAGCGCCGCGAGCTGTTCGGGCGTGGCGACGCCCTCTTCTACCAGCCGTGCCGCGAAGCGCAGGATCGGATCCCGGTGGGGCGCACGCCAGACGTCGATCTCTTCCTGGGTGCGATAGGAGTACCCACCGAGGAAGGCGTCCTCGGCCTCCAGGTGGCCGCGGATGCGATAGGTCAGCGTCTCGATGAACGTCGAACCTCCGCCCGACCGTGCCCGCTCGACCGCTTCTGCCATGGCCGCCTGGACGGCAATCACGTCGTTGCCATCCACGGTGACCGTCGGCAGTCCGACGGCGCGGGCGCGGTCGGTGAACTCCCCGGCCGTCACCTTCTTCGTGATGGTGAATTCGGACAAACCATTGTTTTCCAACACCCAGATAACCGGAAACGACCAGACCGCACTCATATTCAGCGATTCCATGAGCACGCCTTGGTTGGCTGCCCCATCGCCGAACAGACAGACCGAAACTTTCTTCTCGCCCGCAACCTTGATGCCCAGTGCAGCACCTGCGGCGATCGCAATGCCCCCACCGACGATCCCGTTGGCCCCGAGAATGCCCTTGCTGACGTCAGCGACGTGCATGGAGCCGCCCATACCCTTGCAGATGCCGGTGCGTTTGCCCCACAGCTCTGCGAACATGGCTTTCAAGTCGCCACCCTTGGCGAGGAAATGGCCGTGGCCGCGGTGCGTACTGGTGATGAAATCACTGTCTTCCAGCACCGAACAGACGCCAACGCCCGATGCTTCCTGCCCGATGTAAAGGTGCACGCCGCCTGGCAGGCTGCCGGCCTGCGCCTCCTTGCTGAGCCGCTCCTCGGCGCGCCGGACCAGGAGCATGCGCTCGTACAGCGCCATCCATTCCTGCTGCTTTGCCGCATCCACATTCGATAGCTGGCTCAAGGCGCTCTCCATCCGCTCTTACCGAACGAACCCGCACAGGTCCTGCCCGGTCGGCTGTTTGACGCCGGCAGAGGTTCTGCCTGGCGCCGCTGCACCAAGAGCTATCGCGTGCCCTGCCCCCACGCGCGGCTGCCCGTGCACCAAAAAACGGCTGAGAGTGCACCCCGTCGGGTTGGTACTCAACAGCCTCTTCCGTTTCTGACAGGTTGGCGCTGAGAGGCATGGCCGCGCGGCAGTACAGGCGTTTGCCGCACCGGCGCCGCGCACCGTAAAAAAGGAAAAGAAATCAATGAAGGCGGCTGTTTTTGAGGCGATCGATCAGCCCTTGCGTATTGAGAACCTCGCCGATCCCGAACCGGGCGAGGGCGACGTCGTCGTCAAGGTCGGCCGCTGCGGGATTTGCGGCAGCGACCTGCACATGGCCAGCGATCCGGCCTATGGTTGTGCCGCCGGAGACGTGTTCGGACACGAATTTGCTGGTGAGGTCGTTGCCACGGGGCGGCACGTTGCGAGTCTGCGGCCGGGCGATCTCGTCGCCGTTGTCCCGCTGGTAAGCTGCGGCGCGTGCGACCATTGCCGCCGGGGTGCCGTGCAGTGGTGTGCCGCTTTCGCCCTGCAAGGCGGCGGCTATGCGGAGTTCGCCAAGACCCGGCAAAACCAGTGCATCAAGCTGGGAACCGACGTGAGCCTAGCCGATGGCGCGCTGGTCGAACCGCTCGCCGTCGCGCTGCATGGTATCAACCGGTCAGGGATGAAGGCCGGTGACAAGGTCCTGGTACTTGGCGCCGGCCCGATCGGGCTGGCTCTGGCATTCTGGGCGCGCAAGCGCGGCGCGGCGCGCGTCGTGGTGCAAGACATCACGCCGTTCCAACAGGAGCGTGCGATCGAGATGGGTGCAGACGCATTCGTCGTTGATCTTGCCGACCCGGTCGGTGCGGCCGATCGCGCCTTGCGCGGCAAGGCCGACATCGTCTTCGAATGCGTCGGCGCACCTGGACTGATCACGCAGGCAGTCGCGCAAGTCAAACCCCAGGGCACGATCCTCCTGCTCGGCCTGTGCACCAAGCCGGACACGCTCGACACCTTTGCCATGCTGGCCAAGGAGGTCAGCCTTGTAACCTCGGCCTTTTTCACGATCCCCGATTATGAAGCGGCCTTGGCCGTTCTCGACCAGGGCGCGATCGAACCGCGCCTGATGATCTCCAGGACGATCGTCCTGGATCAGGTTCCGCAGGTGTTCGAAAGCCTCAAGCAGCGCACCGGCGACTGCAAGGTAATGATTGCGCCGTGATCCCCGGCATTGGCCGCGCGGGCCGGCGTGGCAGTCCGGCAGGGCACACACCATCAGAAACATGACCGACCCCACCGGGCGCAGCCGCCCTGGTCGACAAGAACGGGAGAAATAGCATGTACCCTTTTACCGACGGCAGCTACGCTCCACGCAACGGCTGGTACGTTGCCGCGTTCTGCAACGAGATCGGCGACGCGTTGCTGAGCCGCTGGATTCTCAACGAACCGGTGGTGCTCTACCGTAAGGGCAATGGCGATGCCGTAGCGGTCCAAGGCCGCTGTCCCCATCGCCACTTCCCGCTCGGGGCCAGCCGGCGGATCGGTGACACCATCCAGTGTGCCTATCACGGCATCACGTTCGACGCCGCCGGCGCCTGTACCTTCATGCCCAGCCAGGAGCACATTCCCGGGGTTTATTCGATCAAGTCCTATCCCCTCGTCGAGCGCGGGCTATGGGCCTGGATATGGCCCGGCGATCCCGCACTGGCCGATGAAAGCCTCATCCCCGACATGAACGAAATCGGCCTGACGCTGCCGGGGTATCATGCGCGCGCGATGTTCTACCACCATGTCGAGGGCCGCTATCAGTTGCTCAACGACAACCTGCTTGACCTCACCCATCTGGGCTATCTCCATAGCAGTTCGATCGGCACGCCTGATGACGCGGCAACACCGGAGGAGCGAGAGGTGACGGAGCGGTTCATCCGCAGCCGCCGCCACATGCGCGACACCCCACGCCCGCCCGTCGTCGATTGGCAATCAGACTTCCGCGGCCGGATTGACCGCACTACCGGAATGGACTTCCACTTCCCCGGCTTCCACGCCGGCCTAGCCGATGTGCTCATTGCCGAGGGCCAGCCCGGCGCGGGCGAATTGCTGCGGTCTTCGCGGGTCTGGCATGCCGTGACGCCCGCGCGCAAGACCACCACGAACTACTTTTTCGGTATGGCCGAGCGTGACCTGAACATCCTCGACGCGGCAGAGGTCTATCTCAAGCCGGTTATCGAGGAAGACATTTTCGCGACGGTTGAAATCGAGAAGATCATTTCTGCGCTCGACGTCGTGCCGCCCGAGTTGAAGCTCAAAAGCGACGGTACGGCCGTGCTGGGACGGCGTGCCCTGCAACGCATGATGAATGCCGAATTGACCTGATCTGGGAAAACTGGATCGCATTGCACTGGAGTTTTTCGCCGTAGTCTCCTTGGCTGGGAGGAGCGAAAGGCGATGAAGGCATCGAAATTTTCGGACGCTCAGGAGGCGATGATTTTGAAGCAGGGAGCGGACGTTGTTCCGATCGCGGACATCTGCCGCCGGGCTGGCATCACCCAGGCGACCTATTTCAGCTGGATGACGAAGTGCGACTGTATAATGCCGCCGCGCATGCGGCGGTTGTTCACCGTGCTGCCATTACGACGCCGAAGGAAGTCGGCGAGCTCTTGCGCTCCATTGAGGACTATGAAGGCGACATGCAGACGCGCATCGCGATGCGCCTGTTGCCGCATGTCTTTGTTCGCCCCGGCGAGCCTCGTCATGCCCGAATGGAAGGAGTTCGATTTCGACCGCAAGGTTTGGATGATACCCGAGCACAAGATGAAAATGCGCCGGCCGCACGCCGTGCCGCTTTCCAGACAGGCCATCGCGATTATTCGCGAGATCGAACACGACGCCGCTTACAGCCCCTACCTCTTCCCCTCATTGCGCTCAGCCAATCGGCCGATGTCGGACAACACTATCAATGCCGCACTACGGCGCATGGGATACGGCAAGGACGAGATGACCGCCCATGGCTTTCGCGCCATGGCCGCGACACTGCTCAATGAGATGGGGCTTTGGATTGCTGATGCCATTGAGCGTCAGCTTGCCCATGTCGAAGCCAATGCCGTTCGCCGCGCCTACGGTGGTCTGCTATGCCGATCGCTTCACCCCGCGCGAGGAAGCGGCCAAGGCCCGGGACGAAGACCGCGAAGCCCGCACCGTGGCCTTTCTCAAGCGCTTTACCGTGTTCAACCTCGACCAGTGCGAGAACCTGCCTGAAGACATGGTTGCCCCGGTGGCGCCGATTGCGCCCGAGCTGGCGATTGCCGGTGCGGATCGCGTGATCCAGGGCAGCGGGGTGACGTTCTGCATTGGTGGCGGGGAAGCGTTCTATTCGCCCACCCATGATGTGGTGCAGGTGCCGCTCCAGGCTGCCTTCCTCGAGCCGATCAACTGGTTCCGCACGGCCCTGCACGAACTGGGTCATGCCACAGGCCACAAGAGCCGGCTGGACCGCGATCAGACTGGCGAGTTTGGCTCCGCGTCCTACGCAAAAGAGGAATTGGTCGCGGAAATGGCCAGTGCCTTTGCCTGTGCCGCGCTGGGCATTGTCCCGACCGTTCGGCATGCCGACTCATATGGGGTTCTTTCTGTCAAGCTGGTTAAGGCATCGCGCCTCCCTGGCCTGCTGCCGGTTTGATGGACACCGAGATAAGGTGTTTTCATCAACTGGAGTGATCGATGCAACGAAGGAAGTTCAGCCGCGAGTTCAAGCTTGAGGCGGTAAGATTGGTGAAGGAGCGCGGGGTAGCAGTAGCGCAGGCCGCCCGCGATCTTGATGTGCATGAGAATGTGCTGCGCAAATGGGTTCGGGAGTTTGCGGCCGACAAGCAGGATGCCTTTCCTGGGCATGGCCAGATGAGGGCCGAGCAGCAGGAGATCCAGCGCCTGCGCCGGGAAGTGGCTAAGCTCAAGGCGGAGCGCGATATTCTAAAAAACGGTCGCGGGTCTGGCCCGCCTGTGCGCGGTAGAAACGGGTCGTGTTATGGATACGGTCGGAGGGTCGCGGCCGATCGCTTATTGGTGGCATGATACCCCGTTAAAAAACGTGGCCCGTGGGCAGTTGCGCACTTGAGAGTGGTGGCGCCGTATCCCGGCGACCCCGGTTAGGAAAATGACGGTTTGCATCGCCCATGCCCTCCCATTTTGGAGGAGATGTGGAATGAATAGATCAAAACCTGCAAAGGCCGGTAATTTGCCGATGGTTGTGCCCGGCGCAGCTGCCATCGACATCGGTTCGACCATGCACATGGCTGCGGTCAATCCCGAGGCTGACGATCGGCCTGTCCGCGCATTTGGCACGTTTACCGGCGATCTGCACCATATGGCGCGCTGGTTCAAAGCATGCGGCGTGACAAGCGTGGCGATGGAATCCACCGGCGTCTATTGGATCCCGGCTTTTGAGGTTCTGGAAGAGCACGGTTTCCATGTCATCCTGGTCAATGCGCGCTACGCCAAGAATGTCCCGGGCCGTAAAACCGATGTGAATGATGCAGCCTGGCTTCAGCGATTACACAGCTATGGCCTTTTACGCGGGAGTTTCCGCCCGGAGGCCGGGGTCGCCACGTTACGCGCGTATATGCGGCAGCGCGAACGACTGATCGAATATTCGGCCTCGCATATTCAGCATATGCAAAAGGCGCTGATGGAGATGAACGTGCAACTGCATCACGTTGTCTCCGACATTACCGGGGCAACGGGCATGCGGATCATCAGAGCCATTGCGGCCGGTGAGCGGAACCCTGCCACGCTTGCCGAAATGCGGGACGTACGCTGCCATGCCAGCGCTGGGACAATCTGTTCTGCGTTGACCGGCAACTGGCGCGATGAACACATTTTCGCGCTGTGCCAATCGCTTGCGTTGTTTGACTTTTATCAGACCAAGATTGTGGAATGCGATCGAAAGCTGGAGATCTCACTCCGGGAACTCGAAGGCGGCAACGGGCACGATACGACACGCCTACCCAAGGTTCGGACCAGGACCAAACAAGTGAATGCACCGGACTTTGAAGTTCGCTCGGCGCTCTATCGCGTGCTCGGCGTGGACCTGACCCAGATTCACGGCATTGGCCCGTCGCTTGCCCTCAAGCTGGTCGGGGAATGCGGCACCGACCTTGCCGCGTGGCCGAGTTCAAAGCACTTCACGTCATGGTTGTGCCTGGCGCCGGGCAACAAAATATCGGGCGGCAAGCTGCTGTCATCGAAAACGCGGCGATCTTCAAGCCGGGTTGCGGCACTGCTGCGCCTTGCGGCGACCACGATTGGCCGGACCGATACGGCGCTGGGTGCATTCTACCGACGGCTGTCTGCAAGGGCGGGAAAAGCCAAGGCCGTGACTGCCACCGCGCGCAAGCTCGCTGTGCTGTTCTACAACGCTTTGCGGCACGGGATGGCATATCATGACCCCGGCGCAGCGCAGTACGAAGAGCGCTATCGCAGCCGCGTGATCGGCAATCTGCAACGACGCGCCAAGGCATTCGGCTTCGCTCTGCAGGAATTGCCAGAAGATCCAGAGATGGCTGTTTCTTAGGAAAGCCGCGGCCTACTTCGCGAAGGACTCGATATGAGGTTTACCTTCATCGCGAAGCATCGAGGGATCTGGCCGGTGTCGTGGCTTTGCGGGGCTCTCGGTGTCTCGCGTAGTGGCTTTCATGCCTGGCTGGTGCGTGCCCCATCGGCGCGCGCCAGAAGCGACATCGAGGTGGGGCGCAAGGTCAGGGCGAGCTTCACGCTGAGCGACCGAACCTATGGCGCAAGGCGGGTCTGGCATGACGTGCTGGCTGACGGTGTAGATTGCGGTCTGCATCGCATCGAGCGCCTGATGCGCCGTAAGCGACGTTCTCAGGCCACGGCGATCCAGGGCATGAGTTCGTCGACGGCGTTGGCTGGATGACCGCTGGCGAGCTTGGCGAGTGTCTGGGCC
>NZ_JABGCC010000009.1:0-106756 GCF_013149315.1 Novosphingobium sp. SG754
TATCATAGTAGCAGCGCACTCCAGCCCGATTAGGGCGCGAAGACTCGGCGCTGCGCTTCATGCACGCAAGGTGGGGCCGCGACCCCGCTTACGATGCGCCAGCAGGGATTGCGCGCCAGACCGCGCCGGCGTGGCCTGCCCAAGGATCATGGTGAAAAGTCAGTGGTCGCGGCCAATGTGCTGGATCGTCAGTTCGTCGCCGATGCGCCCAACCAAAAGTGGGTGGCAGACTTCACGTATATATGGACCGCCGAAGGTTGGCTCTATGTCGCGGCAGTCATCGACCTGTTCTCGCGCCGTGTCGTAGGCTGGTCGATGAGCGCGACCATGACGGCCCAACTGGTGGCGGATGCCATGATGATGGCCATCTGGCGTCGGGGTAAACCTGATGCTCTGCTCCATCATTCCGATCAGGGTAGCCAATATACGAGCGAGCAGTTCCAGCGCCTGATGCAGGACAATGGCGTGACCTGCTCCATGAGCCGGTCGGGCAACTGCTGGGACAATGCGGCGATGGAGAGCTTCTTCTCGTCCCTCAAGACCGAACGGGTCCGCAAGAAAGTCTATCGGTCACGCGATCAGGCCAGAGCCGACGTGTTCGATTATATCGAGCGTTTCTACAATCCCACCCGCAGGCACTCGACCTTGGGCTATCTCAGCCCTATCGACTTCGAACGCCAAGCGGGGGTAGCCTAAAGAAGCCTATCTCGGTGTCCATCAAACCGGCAGCAGGCCAGGCTGCTCTTCAATTAGCTAGGTTTGAGGCTGCTCCTGCGGGCTGACCAGGACGGCATCCTCAGTGAAGGACTGGCCCGCACTGTCTTTCGTTCACCAAGTCCGGTATCACGAAAGCGAATGAGTGTGTGAGCGATACTCCAGCACGGATCTTCAGGTCGATTAAGGAGCCGGACTACTTTTGGTTCGTCTGGCGAGGATCGCTAAGCCGCTCATGATCGTCATGGAAAGCCTTTAGCAGCCAGTCAACGACAAGGTGGACCAGTCGGGGCGAACCGGCGTTTGGGCCAAGTCTGGCCACCTCGTCTTCGCCGCCGGTGATCGCGCCTTCCTGGAACCAATGGCTGAGCCCATCGAGAACGATCACTTGGCCTTGCGGGTTATTGGCCAGTGCCAGCCGGGCTTTCGGCGCCTCGTCCGAGGCGATCACCAGCGGATCTTTTGTGCCGAAAACGGCAAGTACCGGCCCGTGGATCGCCCGTAGATCAGTAGCCGAGCGCAGATTGCCCGCCCCGCGTGCTTCTTCAGTGTCAATCATCGCCAAGGCGCCCTCGGCCTGCTGGCGGGGAAAGCCGGCCGCCTCGAACCGGTCCACCACGACGGCGCGCAGGCGCGCGACGGTGCCTGCGTCCTTGCCGTCAATCCGCGCTTGCAGCAGGGTGATCGCCGCGTCGATTGCCGGTGTTGCGACCGCCTCTGATCGGCCCGCTGCGATCATCTGGCGGATCAGTGCCCCGCGCAAATAGGGCAAACCATCGCCCACCGATCCCGCCAGCATCACCACGCCTGCGATCGTGGGATCGGCAGCGGCCACCGCCGGGGCAATCACGCCGCCTTGGCTGTGCCCAACCAAAGCAATGCGGCGGCCGTCTATATCAGGGCGGCGACGCATCGCGGCGACAGCGGCCGCGGCGTCGGCGGTCAGCCTTTCAAGATCCTCTTGGTATATGCCGCTCGATTGTCCGATGCCGCGCTTGTCATACTCCAGCGCGGCGATGCCCTGTTCTGTCAGAGCCTTGACGATTTGCGGGAAACCGCCCCGTCCGTTCGGACCATGCCCCTGGATCAGCACGACCAGCGGAAATGGCGCTTGGCCCGATTTGCTGGGCAGATGCAGGGTGCCAGCCAGCACCACGCCCGGTTCTGACGCGATGCGCACATCGGTGAGGATCTCGGCAGGGCGGAAGCCGGCAAAGGCCCGTGCGGCCGTAGCGGCGCTGGGGGCCCCGCGCAGAAATGCAACGGGGCCCAACTGCACTGCCACCTCAGCCTTGCCCAGCGGCACGGAGAGGGATTGCGGGTTTGTGCTGATGTCAGCCGGCGCAATACCGCTTATGGCCACACGCTTCCATTGGCGGGTCAGCGCCACTTCCTGCACGGCAAAGGGTGCATAGTGTGGCGCGCCCCCTTGCATGGCGATAATGAGTCGCAAAGGCCGTGCTGCGCGCGCCCATAGCTCGGCCGTAATTGGTTCTCCCGCAGCGATTCCACCCGGTAGCGGCATGGTTGCTCCGCTCGACCACGGTTCAACCGGGCGCGCACCGGGCTGGATGACGACCACGCCTCCACCGGGCACATGCGCATCGCTGTCATGGGCATAGGCAGTGCCATAAACGGCCCAGCCCCCGACGCCGACAACAGGGGCCAGCGCGGCCTGCGCTTGTGCATCAAGGGCGGGCCTTGCGGGTGCGTCAACAGTCGAGAGCACGAGGCCCGTGAGCAGCAGGGCCACGCGTGGCCATCTCATCGCCGATGTGTTTGCCATCGCTTATCCTCTCTTGTTGGTTGCCCGCTCTGTGCGCGCGGCGCCTCTCATCTAGGCCATCCCATCTCCAAAACCCTGGGCGTGCCACAATGCCAGCGCGGACACGGCAGCACATTCTAGTGCCATCGCCGCGCAGGGCTGCGCCAACTTGGCCACACTCACCGCAGCGCAAGCCAACCCCAGCAGCAGCGTCACCATGCCCGCGGCACCCAAACGGGACAGCGCGGCAATGCGCGGCCAATCATGGTCGAGCACCCACCAAGCCAGCGGCACATGAGCAGCGGCCAGCATTATCGTTAGCGCCATCAGCAAGGGGGCCAGGCATTGCGTGCCCACGTTGAGTTGCGAGGTGAAGGTTCCTTGCCCCAGCAGAAAGCCAGCCCATCCCGCGCTGGCATCAACAAAGGGAAAGCCAGACAGCGCCGCCACGGCCAGCAGTGCGCCCATGGGCAACAGCAGCCCAAGGCAAAGCGCATAGCTAGCCAGCGCGAAACGCCCTTCGCTGTGATGGGGCAGCATGCGCCAGGCCGCCAGCAGACAGCCACTTGAGAAGCGCAGTGCTGTCCCGTCTGCCTGGGCCAGGGCGAACTCGGCGCACATCGCCTGCGCCCAAGGGCGATGACGCGTGCCGAGGCTCTGGACAGCCAGCGCAAGCACCAGTCGGGCGAGCTTTGCCCTCACGCTAAAGACGGCGCGCCGCACGGCGCATTCTCGCCCTTGGCATGTTCGTGCGCCAGGCGTAGCCCGGTAGCGGTCAAGCGATAGACGTGCCGCGGTGGGCGCCCAGGGGCTTCCGCCGCGCGCCACTCGGCCTCAACCAGGCCTTGGTCGGTCATCCGCATCAGCAAAGGGTAGATGGTCCCGGACGCCAAGCCGGTGGCCTTCATCAGTTCATATCCGTGCCACCAGTCGGGCGCCTGCGCCGCGAGTGATTGCAGCAACGTAAGCATTTGATGAGAGGGTCGGCGTGTTCGCTTCATTCCTTTTTGCAACATATGTAGACTTAAGAGTCAAGCGCCACTGTCGCGTTCAAGGTATTCAGACAGATTGAACCGAGCGCGTGGCGGGCCGAGGGTATATGGGCCGCAAAGCGGTGGGAAAAAATCCTTCGTTCGGTATTTCCGCTGGAGCGGTATCAAAACCCCAAGATCCCCATTCACGTGCTAACTTTCTGGATAAATTAGCGGCGGGTTTTGACGGGCCTATTGATGGGGAGGGTCGTCAGTAATTGCGGCGGGCATCGCCAAGCCGATTGCGATAATCCACAAATGGCCACTAACTGATTTTCGGCCGCCCTGCATCACGGTGTCGAACTCGCGCGAACCTGTCGCATGATAGGCTATATTTGTCATTCTAACGAATGCGCGCCAAAGTGGTTGCTGCTATGGGTAGAGCCTTCCACAAACGGAGGATCACCCGTGCCAGCCACCTTCCGCCATTTCGCCATCAACGCCGACGATGTTCAGCGTGCTCGACAATTTTACGAAGGGGTGTTCGGATGGAGTTTCAGCCCATGGGGACCGCCCGATTACTACCAGATCAGAAATGCCGGTAGCGGCCTGCTTGGTGCATTGCAGGAACGGCGCGATATCACCGCAGGACGCCCGGCGACGAGCTTCGAAACGAGTTTCGGCGTCGAGGATTTGAAGGCGACCATAACCGCCATCGAAGCAGGCGGTGGCAGGATATTGATGCAGCCCTACCGGATCGAAGGCGTCGGCGAACTCATTTATTTCGAGGACACTGAGGGCAATCTTGTCGGCGCGATGCAATATGATGCCGGAGTCTTCGATTGACCAGCGATGGTTTCGACGTCCGGTCGCTGGCAGCGACCTTTCGTACCGGCGCGCGGGTCGGCGTGCATCGACACCGTTGGGGCCAGCTCATCTTCGCCAGTTCCGGGTTGATGCACGTCACCACCGACGACATGCTGTGGATGGTGCCCCCGACACGGGCGGTCTGGCTACCCGCCGGCTTTCAGCATGGCATCGCGATCAGCGGTGAGGTGGCGATGCGCACGCTTTACATCGCGAACAGTCGCGCTGCGCACCTCCCTTCTGTGCCGGCGGTGCTCGAAGTGACGCCGCTGCTGCGCGAACTCATCCTCCACATTATCACGATCGGCATGCTGGCCCTTGAGCGTCCGGAGCATGACCGGATCGCGGGACTGCTCATCGACCTGCTGCTCGAGGCGAGACCGCAGGACCTCAACTTGCCCATGCCCAGGGATGCCCGCGCGCGTCGGCTGGCGGAACATGTGCGGAATATGCCTGCTGACGGGCGGGACATGAGTGAGCTTGCCGAAATGACGGGAGCCAGCCTACGCACACTGCAACGATTGTTCCCGCGCGAGACCGGGCTAACCATCGAGGCGTGGCGACAAAAAGCGCGTCTGTTGCATGCAATCGCCCGCATGTCGTCCGGCGCCAACGTCACCGAAGCAGCAATGGATTGCGGATACCAGAGCGTCGCCGCTTTCAGCACGGCCTTTACCAGGCAATTCAGGGTGACGCCTGGCCGATATCCCGTCCGCTGACCGGGCGGCCGGCGGACGGCCAACAGGCCCTGCAACTCCCCTTTTGTGGCGGCAATCGTCGCCCCATGGAACCCGGCCGCCGGCGGAAGCGCTGACGTTCGCTCCCCCGCTTCCGTCGCTGATCACATGGTAGCGCGTGACAATGGGACCGGTCGTCCGTTGCTAATTTTCGCCGTGTGAACCTATGGCCGGTTCCGACGGCTCTGCCGGCGACTCTGAACGACCGAAATGAGGGCGGCCCCAGATACGGGGCTGGCATTCGCCAGCCCCGCCAGGATCAGTCTCGCCAGTAATCATGGCGCTCGGCGCCGTCGAAAGCACCCGTTTCAAGACTGCACCGCTTGAAATCTGAGGCCCGAGTTGCACGGGCAGGGATCGTTGCGCCCGAGCTTTTCAACCAGTTCCTTGTCGCCATGGACAAAGCGCAGGCCGCGCTTCACGCGGGTTTCGGAGGGATAACCCTTGCGGCGCTTAGACGTGCGCTCGAAAGCAGGGTAGGTCGAACGGGTCGCGATTGTTTGCCATCGTGGCCTCCTGTCGTTGTGGGATTTGGCCAATAGCATGAGAGGCCGCGTCGATCGAGGATCAAGTAACTCCCAGCCAGGCGAGGCCCTCGGGCAATTCTTCAGCGCTGAAATCGATCTGCAACACACGCCGCCGCCGGGGCTTAATCGCAGCTTCCGAAGCATGGAGGATCGGCGTGGAATAGGCCCAGACGTCGCCAGCCAAGGCGGTGCAGGCAATCGGGCCGCAGCGACGCGCCGTTTCCTCGACATGATCCGCCGACACGCGTCCGATTTTATGCGAGCCCGGAGCGATCAGCAGCGGCGCATTCCTGAGCGGCACATCGTCGAGATGGACGCGCAGCGTGACCATGCGCGCCAAGAGGTCGAATGGTGGCGCGACATGAAGCAGGCCGGCCTTCATCGACCATGGGCCATACCCTTCCACATCCGCCCGTTGCCGCACGCAAATCGTCCGATCCTGGTGCCACGCGAGGGACCAGTTCGTACTCTCGGTCTTGTCGAACAGAATCGCGCGGACCGCCTTGCCGGCGGTTCCTAGAGCTTGCCGTGCAACCTGCCCAAGTGGCCCGTCTGGGGCAACGTAGGTTTCGAGCGCCCCAAATCCGCTTATCCGTACGCCTGCTTGCTCTGCTGGGAGTAAAGCCACCGTGGCCTCCAGCGATTCCAAATGGGAAAGAATCGCGCCCCTGAACAAGGCGGCGCCATGTTCCTCAAGGGTAAGATGATCGAGCTCGCTGTCCATCTGCATGGCCATGGCTAAGCCAGGCGAAGTCGCATTTGCAATGACGGTTTCCCTGATTTCGTGGATGAACGAATGGGTAGTTTCGACGGTTGGCACTGGGGCGCTGAATGGCCGCTATGAGGGCGGCGACGGACATGGCGATGCTCAAATCGGCGGCTCGCGCCCCAGTTGTAGACGTTCGATACTTGGCGCAGAAACGCCCAATGCGCAGAAACCTAGACCTTCAAATGATCCAAATCGTCCTGCATTGGGCTTGGGATCCGATCGGCGTGCGCGGTATCGAGAACGCCGCGGACGAATACGACATGTACGCGCCTCAAGTGCTGAAATTGCTCGAGGCCGATGCGCCAACGGATGAAATTGCCACCTATTTGACAAGGGTAGTCCGCGATCGGATCGAGCTTCCCAGTAATCCGGATCGAGATCACGACGTCGCAGCCATGCTACGACAACTTTACGCCATCGATCGATAGCTGCGAATGATGGCAATACACCAGTTTGTCGCCCAAACCGGCTGTTCCGGACACGACACCGTAGCGGACATTGCTTAAAGATGGCATCATCACCTCATGAAGCTTGCTCGCCATTTGGTTTTCCTCGCATCAGTGGCGATCAGCCAGCCTGTCGCAGCCGCAACGCCGCTTTGTGAGGTCATAAAAAAGTTCGAGGGAAGCGCCCCTGAACCATTGGACGATCCGCATCAGAAGCGATGGATCGAGTTTCATTGGGGCTTTGATCGTGATCCAGACACAATGTGGTCATGGGGATGTCGTCACTCAAAGCAGATGATCGCATCCCAGACCTGCCATTGGCTTGAAGAACATACTAATCAAGAATTTGCTATGGCTTTGCCGCAAGGTACGATGCAATGTTACGGATATAAATTTCCAAAGTATGCGCTAACGGATTGGTCTCGAATTGCAGGGGCCATCAAATTGCGGGGCCGTGCTAAACATCACCTTCTCCTTGAATTGAATTACCGAGACCTTCCAAACGGTGAAGTTGCCATTAGACTGTCCGTTGAAGCCCTTAATGAAGGCACTGGTTCGCAAGAAATGCCCCCAATCGAGCCTATGCCGCTCATCAGAGGCAAGTGAACGCAGATCGCTGACGTCTGCTCCCCCTCCAATTTCTGACCACCATTGTGCCGGTGCCACGCATTGAAATCGGCCGTTGAGTGCCAATTTTGATCGGCTGAACCTGTGACCACTTCCGACGCTGCGGACACGGGACCTGAACGGCCACCCTTGGGACGATCGTGGCGAAGGCACGGGCAATGGCCAGATCGGCAGCTCGCGTCCAGTTCCGGACGCTCAGTGCGCAACAGCCTCGTAGGTCACACGAACGCCATCGATTTGGTCAACTCTTTCGAATACGCGAGACTTGGCAGCGTACCGGACATGCAGGTGATCTGCAGCTAACCACTCCACTTCAGCCCAAGGGCCGCCCCATTTGCCCACAGTGGCTGCCCCGTGATCATCATCTGCCCGGAATGCATTGCCACCGCTGCTTGGCAGTTTTCCGGGAGCAGATACGGAAACCTGTGTCGAGAAGCCAGCGGTCGCACCGCAGTCACGTTCGAACAATGCAGCGCTGTGTCTTCCATCCGGAGAGATGGCCTTTGTGACGAGGTTATTTGTGCATGCGCCCGAGCATCCGCCAATGAAGAGCAAGAACGCTGGACTCAGGAACGATCTCATTTGCAGAACTTACGCCCCTGCACTGATCCTTCAACGTTCGCTCCCCACCAACTCACGCTGTTCATGGGTCCAGCGACATTGATGAATAAACGACGGCTTTCGGCGTACGGGCTCAGGCGCCTGAACGGCCGCTATGAAGGCGATCTCGGCGGTGGGTCGGGTCTTGCTGGAAACGGCAGCAGCCGACCAGAGCACGAATCCGCTCCGCGGGAGGGTCGCTTGGGGTGACGTAGCGTAGTATTTGCGAGGCTTTCGGCGGGGCGGCGTCGCCCGCCGACTGTGGAGTTCCTTCAACGGAGACGAACTTACCATGGATGCTGTCACGACCGCTACCCCGACCCATTCGCTGCGTGAGCGGATGTTGCAGGACATGATGATGCGTGGCTTCGGGGCGCACACGCAGAAGGACTATATCCGGCATGTCCGGAGCTTCGTCGTGTTCCTGGGCCGTCCGCCGGATACGGCCACAATGGAAGACCTGCGGCGTGATCAGGTCGACCAGCACGAACGCGCCGTGGGGCCGGCCACGATCAATGGGGCCGTGTAGGCACTGCGGTGCCTGTTCGGGATAACCCTGAACGGCCTCGCTGTGGCGCTGGCGCTGATCGCTTCGAGTTTTGTCCAGTTGCTCAAGGCCCTGGTGCCGCCATTGGTCCTCGCGGCGATCAGCGCCAGCATCGGTCAGTTGCGCGATCTCAACAATGCTGCGCGGAAACCCTGGCGAGGTTCGCGATTACGGCGCTGATCGCGGTGGCAATCGGGATTGCGCTGGGTCTGGTGCTGCGCCCCTGCGCCCCTGCGCCAGTGCCCAGGTGTCGCTGGCGCAGGGGCCGCCGCAGCATACCGTCGGCAGTTGGCTCGATTTCCTAAAAGGCCTAATTCCCGGTAATTTCCTCGGCCTGATCGCTTCGACCGAGATCAAGGATGGGACGGCTCGGACCACGATCGGGTTCAGTGTCCTGCAACTGGTGGTGATCGGCATGGCGCTGGGGTTTGCCGCGCTGCGCAGCGACGAGGCGGGCGATGTCGTGCTGCGTGGCGCCGGTGTTGTCCTGGCGTTCGTTCGACGCCTGCTAAACTGGGTGGTGCGACTGGCGCCGCTGGGCCGCGCCGGGCTAATGGGCAAAGCCGTGGTGACCTATGGCTGGGGCATCCGCCGCTTCCTGAACCACGTCCGGCCGCGCGGTTTCCACCGCATCCGGTGTTATGGTCTGCTCGCCAGTTCAACGCACAAGGACGCCATGGGGCTCACCCGCAGGCTATCGGGCGTCGCTGCGCCGATCGCGGAACCCGAACCCGACGAACCGCCGGATCATCGCCCGCCATGCCCATGCTGCGGCGGGCACATGACCATCATCGAGGCCTTCGCCCGCTGGGTGCCAACCACGCGCACCACCAACGCCAGCATTCCCGGCCCGGAGACGCGCGCCATGATCGGGCATGGCTCCCCCTTTACGACGGTCACGGTCATGGTGTTTTGGCTGATGACCCGGCGCATACCCATCCCAGAATTGTTCCGTGCGCAGGGCACACTGGCCAGCAAGACCAACGTCGCCCGCAATCTGATACCGCACCAAATCAAGTTGATCGGGCCAACAGGGGCACTTCCGGATCGGCAGTGCTTACCCGCCAGAACCATCCCAAAGCTCATTTAGCCATAGACTTCGCTTCGTTGATGATATGAACCTGCGTGAATTCGTGGAATCCTTCCTCGGCGAATTCGACGCCCAGTCCGGATTGCTTGGCGCCGCCGAAAGGAACGGTCGGGCCGAAATCGAGATGCTTGTTGATCCATACCGTGCCGGCCTCCATGCGCATGGCAAGGTCATGCGCCGCATCGCGATCGGACGACCAGATCGAGCCGCCCAGGCCCATGTCGGACGCATTGGCGCGCGCCAGCGCGTCTTCAGGATCGTCATAGCGAATGACGGGAAGGACGGGACCGAACTGTTCCTCGTCGACCAGCCGCGCGCCGTCGCTGATATCGCGCACGATGGTCGGCCGGATGAAATAGCCCGGGCGGTCCAGGACTTCGCCTCCGGCGAGGATCGTGCCGTCCGATCGCGCCGTTTCGAGTAACGCCTGCACCTTGTCATATTGCGCCCGGTTCTGGAGTGGTCCGATCTGCGCGCCTTGCTTCAGTCCATCGTCGACGACCGCCTCTTCGGCGATCCTGGCCAGTTCCGCGCAGAGCGCATCATAGATGTCCGAATGGGCATAGACGCGCTTGATGGCGAGACAGACTTGTCCGGCGTTCATGAAGGCGCCACCGAAGATGCCCGATGCGGCTTTCACCGGATCGGCATCGGGCAGGACGATCGCCGCGTCGTTGCCGCCCAGCTCCAGCGTCAGCCGCTTGATCGAGGCTGCCGCGCCGGCCATCACCTTTCGGCCGGTTTCGGTCGATCCGGTGAAGCTGATCTTCGCGACATCGGGGTGTGTCGTGAGACGGGCGCCGAGGTCGTTCTGGTCGGTGATGATGTTGACCACGCCGGGAGGAAAGATCCCTGCCATCATCTCGCCCATGCGTAGGGCCGACAAAGGGGTCGTGGGGGCTGGCTTGATGACCAGCGTATTGCCCGCCAGCAGCGCGAAAGGCAGCTTAAAGGCGACGATCAGCACCGGGAAATTCCAGGGAATGATCGCGCCAACCACGCCCAGGGGGCGACGGTGCAGTTCCACCCGGCGGTTGTCATTGTCTTCCAGCACCTGCATCGGCAGGTCGTGGGTCGCGAGCTGGCGGATGAAAGCGATGCTGTAGGCGATCTCGGCCGTGGCTTCGCTCAGCGGCTTACCTTGTTCTTGCGTGAGCAGGCGCGCCTGGCTTTCCGCATGAACCTCCATGCAGTCCGCAAGGTTGAGGATCATCGCGCGTCGTTCCGCAATCGGTGTCCGCGCCCAGGCAGGAAAGGCCTGCTTCGCCGCCCGGATCGCGTCGTCCAGTTGCCCTGCCGATGCGCGCGGGCACAAGGCAAGCACCTCTTCGGTGGCAGGGTTGATGACGTCCATCGTGTCCTCCCCATCGACCAGCCGGCCACCGATCAGAAGTTTGTAATCAGGCATATCCAATCCTCCTGTCTTGTCGGCGGCGCGCCAAAGGGACGCCGATGACTTTCAGGAAGGCTAGGGACCTGTCGGTCCAACCCCTAGAGCCATATCCAGCTTTAAAGGTGGTGCCAGTTCGTGTGAGTTAGCACCCCTGGCCGACCACGGTGGCCACTCGAGCAAAGGCTTCGCGGATCGTATCTTCCGATAGTCCGGTATAGCCGAGCACCAGCGATCGTTCGCGGAAGCGGCCGGGATTGCCATATTCCTGCGCCGCCGCGCCCGCGAACGGGTAGAGACCGACGCCGCAGTTCAGTGCGATGCGCTGCATGTCGTTTGCGGAAGGGAGATTGGGTGGCAATGTCCACATCATATGCATGCCGCATTCCCGCCCTAGCAACGCACCACCGGGGAAATGCTCTTCGATCGACCGGATCACCGTGTCGCGTGCACCCATATAGGATCGGCGGATGCGCCGGAGATGGCGGAGGAATGCGCCTTCCTTGAGAAAGTCCGAGATCACTGCCTGTTCAAGCCAGGGGGCACCGTTGTCGGTCAGCGTCTTCACCAGTTGCGCCTGGTCCAGCAGATGACGCGGCATGACAGCATATCCCACTCTCAGTCCCGCGCCGATTGATTTGGAGAAGGTTCCGAGATAGATGACGTGACCATTCCGGTCCAGCCCGGCCAGCGCGGTGAGCGGCGGCCCGTCGTAACGGAAGTCGCTGTCGTAGTCGTCCTCGACGATATAGCTGCCCGTCTGATAGGCCCAGTCGAGCAGGTGCAGCCGGCGATCGAGGCTGAGCGTGCAGCCGGTCGGAAACTGATGGGACGGCGTTACATAGACGAGATTGCCCAGAAAGCCTTCGAGTTGTGAAACGACGATACCCTGCTCGTCGACGTCTATCGGATGGATGCTGGCGCCATAGCTGCCGAACAGATAGGCCGCGCCCTGATAACAGGGGTTCTCGACCGCCACGCTCGCCCGCGCCCGGTCGGTGATGAAAATTCTGGCCAGCAGGTTGAGCGCGCCCTGAATACCGGAGGTGATCATGACCTGATCGGCGCTCGCATCGATTCCGCGCGTTTCGCCCAAATGCGCCGCGATCGCCTCGCGCAGCGCCCGCAGTCCGCGCGGATCGCCATATTCGGTCTGGATGCCACGCGCATAGGCCAGGTGTCGCGCGGTGGCGCGCTGCCAGAAGCTGGTCGGGAAACTCTCGGGGTGAGGGCGTCCGACAAAGAAATCGAACTGCGGGCGCGAGCGTTTCTCGTGCCAAAGCTGGGGCGCTCGCCCGGAGAAACTCGGGTTCTTGCCTAGGCGCAGTCGCTTGCGGCTCGGCTGGATCGACGCGTGCCCGTTGCGCAGCAGGACGGTGGCGTCGGGCAGCCGTTCGTTGACGAAGATGCCAGCCTTGGCCCTCGAGGTAATATAATCCTCGGCGGCCAGGCGTTCATAGGCCAGCGTCACCGTGTTGCGGGCGATGCCGAGCTGGTCTGCCATACTGCGCGTCGAGGGCAGGCGCTTGCCCGCGGCCAGTGTGCCTTTCAGGATCTGGTCGCGCAGCGCCTCATAGATCTGGACTTGCAGGGATCGTTCATCCTTGCGGTCGATGCGGATGATCAGATTCATCGTCATCTGGACAAGCCCCTAACATCTTGATCGAGCCCATCCTACCGCGCCGCCACAGCAATGATAGAGCGATTGCCAACTGGCACTATCATCTTTGCCGATGCTGGCCCTACCGGCTGGCCATGGCGCTGTTCATCCTGCGCAAACAGCTTGTCGTGCTGGACTCATTGAGAGGAGAACCCCATGTCCATTTATCTCAGCATGCAGCGCGTGCGCTTTTCCAGCCCGGACGGGTATGAAAAGTTCAAGGTCATTTTCGCCGATACGCGCACCCATCTCATGAAATTGCCGGGCTTCCTCCATTTGACCTGGTGGGTCCATCCCGAAGACCCCACCTGGTTCAACGAGGTCAGCTTCTGGGTGAGCCGCGAGGCGCTCAAAGACTGGCATATGGCGACCTATCACAAGCACGCCAAAGAATGGGCCGCGCGCGGCGCCATCATGGAAGACATCATCACCAATTTCGAGCTTACCAACACGCGTCTGCTGCGCGTTTGCCCCTGCTGCGGGCTGGTCGAGGACAAGGCGTTCGAACTCCAGGAAGAGCAGAAGGTGCTCGCTGAGCCGTGCCCCAAGTGCGATTTCAACTTCCCGGTCATGCCGAACACGCCAAGCAGCTTTGCGGTGTTCAAGGACGTACCGTTGCTCCCGGAAGCGTCAGAGCCGTCCGTGGCGCCGTGAACGGGCGGGAATGAGGGCCAGCGCGCCCCGCATCTGGCCCAATCGAAAAGGCCAACGGTGGCGCTAGGGCAATGACCGCAATGCGCTGATAGTGGACATTGGCCGACCTTTGAGCGGACAGACGCGGCTTTCGCGGCCGGCCGGTGATGATTTAATCTTGCATCCAGGGAGATTTTCGCATGGCAACGCAGTTGGCCACGGAAGTGCAGGACGGACCGCGTTACGCGGTTCATGGTGGCGTGCAGAACGAACCCAACGAGAAATGGGTGCCGTTTGAATGGATCGAACCCCGTTTCGGTGCGCAGGTGCACGGCGAATACGTGGTAATCCGGCCGGAAGGCACGTCGGGGTCGCTCTCGGCCGGTTTCTGGCGTACCGGGCCATCCGCGCCGGGCGCCGCCGCGGATGGGTCGCATGCCATCGTTTATTCCGCGCCGCTGGGCGACGAGACCGCTTGCGTGATTGACGGCACCGCCGTGCTTACCGTCATTGCCACCGGCAAGAGCTATAAGGTTGGCCCCGGCTCGATCATCTATTCGCCCAAAGGGCTGGAGGTGCAGTGGGAGATCGAGGGGCCGTCTTTCAAGAAGTGGTGGTGCATCTGGAACGGCAGCGAACCGACCGCGAACCCGTTCCAGGAACTACTCATCACGCACACCAGCGACAATCCCGACGAATGGCAGGAGTATCATTTTGTGGAACCTGCCGAGGGTGCGCAAGTTGCCGGTGAACTCTATATCAATCGCGCCGTCGGATCGACGGGCACGATGCTGAGCGGCGTGTGGCGTTCGGGTAAGGGCATCGCCGGGACTAACGTGGACGAGAAAGGCACGCTCGTCACACCTTACACCGGCGTGCTGGGTGACGAGACGATCCTGCTGCTCGAAGGCGAAGTCGAAGTGGTGGAGACGGACAGCGGCAAGGTGCATAACTTCAAGGCGGGCGATTCGATCGGCCTGTCTTCCGGGATGCACATCAGATGGACGTCCAAGGGACCCTTCTCGAAGAAACTGTGGGTCATCACACGGGACGTGTTGCCCGAATAACGTCCAGGTTCGCGATGGTGGGTGGCGGGGCGGTTCTGCGCCCGCCACTTCGCTCGCCCTATGAGGGGGCGATGGCGACGGCGGATCCACTATTTCGCACCCACGCCGCCGCCTGTCATTGATCCGGCGGGGTGAATACTCGGAGCGCGCTGGAAAACCGGCGGGTCGTATCGTTGTGGCATGATTGCGGAGAGGAACAAAGGCATGACCGGAACACCGGTTGCTGTCGCCGCCCCCAGCTACCAGGGGGCGGTCGAAGAATTTTGCATGGAACGGGAATGGGCCCGGCTTTCTGGCAGTCTTTCGGGCGGTATCAACGCCTGTGTGGAATGCTGCGACCGATATGCCGATGGCGACGGTCTGGCCTTCATTGCGGTGGCGGCAGACGGCACGAGGCAAGACCACGGTTTTGCCCGGTTGCGCGGCTTGTCGGCGCAAGTGGCGAACATGCTGGCGGCGCATGGCGTCAAGCCCGGTGATGTTGTGGCGGGCCTGCTACCGCGACGAGCCGAACTAATCGCCACGGTCCTGGGCGTCTGGCGGGCGGGCGCCGTCTATCAGCCGCTGTTCACCGCCTTCGGTCCCAAGGCCATCGAACACCGGTTGGGCATGAGCAAGGCCGTGCTGGTCGTTACGGACAGTGCCAATCGCGCGAAGCTGACCGGCATCGCGCAATGTCCGCCGGTCGCCACCGTTCGCTTGCCCGAGGAATTCCTGACCGCCGGGGACATCGACTTCAGCGCCGAAGTGATGGAGATGCCCGCCGATTTCGCGCCGGTGATGCGCGCCGGCGACGATCTCTTCCTGATGATGTCCACATCGGGTTCGACAGGTCTGCCCAAGGGCGTGGGTGTGCCGCTCAAGGCCCTGCCTGCCATCGGCGCCTATATGCGCTGGGCGATCGACCTGCGGGCGGAAGACCGTTTCTGGAACATCGCCGATCCAGGCTGGGCCTACGGCCTCTATTACGGGATCACAGGTCCGCTGTTGCTGGGCCGGTCAACCATCCTGTACGAAGGCGCATTTTCCGCCGCGGCGGCCTACGATCTTATCGCCAACCTTGGCGTCACGAACCTCGCCGGCTCGCCTACCGCCTATCGCCTGCTGATGGCCGAAGGCGGCGATGCCGCAACAAGGGTCAGATGCAGGCTGCGCGTCGTCAGCAGCGCGGGCGAGCCACTGAATCCCGAAGTAATCCGCTGGTTTGACGAGCATCTCGCAGTGCCGGTGTACGATCATTACGGACAGACCGAAACCGGCATGGTCGTGAACAACCATCACGGTCTGTCGCACCCGGTCCGTGCCGGCTCGGCGGGGTTCGCGATGCCCGGCTACCGGTTGGCGGTGCTGGATGAGGAGGGCAATGAGCGACGCGCGAACCAGCCGGGCGAACTGGCCGTCGACATCGCCCAATCGCCGATGCTCTGGTTCCGCGGCTATTGGCAACAACCCACGCCCGCCATCCGGAAAGGCTATTATCATACCGGCGATACCGTGGAACGGGAAGCGGACGGCAGCATTAGTTTCATCGGCCGTGCCGATGATGTCATCACTTCATCCGGTTATCGCATCGGCCCCTTCGATGTCGAAAGCGCGCTGATCGAGCATCCCGCCGTGATGGAGGCCGCCGTCATCGGCGTGCCCGATCCCGAACGCACCGAGCTGGTCAAGGCGCTCGTCGTGCTAAATGCGGGGTTCGCGGCATCGCCAGTGCTGTCCGATGCCCTCAAAGCGCATGTCAGGACGCGGCTTTCTGCCCATGCGTATCCCCGGCTGATCGCGTTCGTGCCCGAATTGCCCAAGACGCCCAGCGGCAAAATCCAGCGCTTCATGTTGCGTGCCATGCATATCGACCAACGGTGAAACTGGCTCCATTAAAAACCGGCGAACAGGTTCTAAGAAGAGGGTCAGATTTCCTGCAGGTTGGACCTTGACACCAGCGCCGGGGATTTCTGCGGAAAGGTCCGTGTATCCCCCGGTGACGATGTCGAGGCGCAACAGGTCACGAATGCACCAAGATGCAGTGACCTCATCAGGGAGCTTTCTATGAACAGGGTTGGAGGCATCAGCATTCTTGCCGTCGCGGCATGTCTTGCGACGCCGGCATTTGCGCAGCAGTCGACTGACGAGCAAGCGCAGCCCGGAGGGCTGGGAGAAATTGTCGTCACCGCGACCAAGCGGTCGGAAAATCTCCAGAACGTTCCCGTCGCCGTATCGGCCATCTCCTCCTCGCAACTCGCCAACAAGGGCGTGTTCGATACGTCGGACCTCAACAGTTCGATGCCTAATCTTCAGGTATCATCGGCCTACGGTTCGCAGCAGCCCAATTTCACTCTGCGCGGCATCGGCGTCGGCACCGAACTCAGCGCCAGCGCGGCCTCCCCGGTCGGCGTCTATGTCGACGAGGTCTATCAGACCTTCCGCGCGAGCCAGGGGCAGCAACTCTATGACCTGGCTCAGGTGGAGGTAGTACGCGGCCCGCAGGGCACGCTCTATGGCCGCAACACCACGGGAGGTGCGATCAATTTCATCACCCGCCAGCCCGATCTGAAGGACGCAAATGGTTATGTGACGGCCGGCTATGGCAATTTTGACCGCAAGAGCGTCGAAGGCGCCGTCGAACTCACGCCGGTCAAGGACCAGCTGGGTATCCGCATCGCCGGCACTTATGTCAAAATGGATCCCTACATTCACAACCTGATGCCCGCCGGCCTCAACAAGACGGCCGCAGGCGGTGCGTCCGGGCGAAATTTCGCCACGGGTCGCGATCCGGGCGGCGATGAAACATATGCCTTTAGGGGAACGCTGCGTTTCAAGCCGAGCGATACGCTTGATGTCACGGTGAAGGGCTATGCGTCGAAATCGATCGGCGGGACCGCGGCCTCGCTCGGCGCGGGCTCGTACAAGGCCAATCCGGCCCTGTTCGACTATGAAAACTCCAATTTCATCCTGGCACCATTGTTTCGCGCGCTAGGCTCCAACGGCGCCGGTTTGCTGCCCAGCAGCTACAGCCGGGCGGGCCTGTCGGACACGCAGATCGAACAGGATACGATTGGCCGCGCCGAGACCCGCACGGAAGGCGTGGTGCTCACGGTGAAGGCCAAACTCCTCGACAAGCTCAACCTCACCTCGATCACCGGCTATGATTCTGGCCTCTATCTCCAGACGCAGACCGATTGTGACAGCAGCCCCCTGCGCCTCTGCTCGAACGGCTACCGTTCCGATTTCAAGGCCTTCAACCAGGATCTCCGGCTCGATTACAGCAGCGGCCCGTTCAAGATGATCGCCGGCGCCTATTATGGCTGGGACACGGTGACGTCGAACAACGATATCGACATCTTCAACCTGCTCAGCGACGTCCGCGCGGCAGTTGGCCTGCCTGCAACGTGGTTCAATCCGGCGGGTGGCTTCAACGGGAAGGGTTTGTCCGCCGGTTCGCTTCCTACCGGCATTCTTGGCAAGCAGCATTTCAGGCAGAACCGCGAGAGCTGGGCGATCTACGGCGAAGGCAGCTACGAAATCACGCCGACGGTGAAATTCACCGCTGGTCTGCGCTACACGACCGACACCACCAACTATCGCGATGGTCTCACCACGTACTACGATGATGCCGGTAACCCACGGATGCTCGCCGTCTCGGCTTATGGCGCGCCCTATTTCCTATCGCCGGTCTACGACGAGGCCGGCAAAGTGGCGATCCCGGCCACCGGGGGTACGACACCTGGCGGCGTGAACAAGGATGGCAAGACCAGCCGCATATCGGGTCGCGCCATCTTGGACTGGAAACCGGTGGACGGTGTCATGCTCTATGCCAGCTACAGCCGTGGCTATCGCGCCGGAACGTTCAATGGCTTGGCCTATATCAGTTCCCCACAGGTCTATTTCGTCAAACCAGAGGAAGTGAATGCCTATGAGATTGGTTTCAAGACCCGGTTCCTCGACAATCGGCTGCAGATCAACGGCAGCTTCTTCTATTACGATTACAAGAACCAGCAGAGCCAGGTCGTCGACCAGAGCGTAACGGCGAACATCATCACGCTCGACGGCACGATGAAGGGGCTTGAACTGGATGTCCAGTTTGCCGCAACCGACCGCCTGACGCTGAGTGCATCGCTTGGTCTGCTGGACAGCAAATACAAGGGTTTCGACCAGGCAACTTGTGCTGCGCTGAACCTGAGCGGGCTGTTCCCGGCTCAGAAAGGCTCCTGCGTGCAATCCGGCGCTGGCAGTGTCAGCGTGGGCGGAAATCCCTTTCCCTATGCGCCGAAGTCCTCGATCAACCTTGGCTTCGACTGGGATGCGGCAGATGTCGGGGGTGGCAAGATCAAGCTGCACGGCGACACAGCCTATACCGGCCGTTTCTACTACGACTCGTTCAAAGACTACAGTCGTGGTGTCCTCAAGAACCTCGCCACTGGCGCTTATACCAATGGTGAAGGCGATTACTGGGTGTTCAACAGCCGCATCAGCTTCGTGACCGGTCGCTATACGCTTTCGCTGTGGGGCAAAAACCTGTCGAACAAGCTCTATTTCCCAGGCGGCTATCCCAACGAGGGAATTACCGGAGCGGGCTACCTGGTCCGGGCGTTGCCTAGGACATATGGCGTCGAAGGCACCTTGCGCTTCTGACGTGAGTCAGGGGATCGCATGTCGATCCCCTACTATTGGCCGAAGAGCCCCATTCCTCGTCGAGATGAACGAAGGCGCAGTTTCGTTGTCGGCATCCGGACTCGGGAATGGCAGGAATGAGGGCGATCTGGCTCAAACTCCGGCGCCTAAATCCGAGGTGCAAGTGGCCCACGACTCGGCCGAATCGGACATTGGATTCCGCTCCTGCGAACCGAACCCATTTACTTTCCGCTTGACAGGAGCACCCGCGATGGACCGATTTGCGAATCATCGAAAAACCTGTCGCTTTATCAATTTGATAGAGCGCTAATTCGATTCCCTTCACCCAGGTTTTTCAAGGGCCTACGCGCAAAAACTGCCAGCCTTTGCAACATCATTACAATGGCCGTTCCCGCAAGTTTAGCTGGCAAATTCGCCGCACATGGCCTTCGTTTGGGCGCTGCGGGGATAGGTCGGTGACGCATGGCAGCGTGGTGTTGACCGGAAAGCACCGAAGATAACGTTGACAAATGCGTATGCCGGTCAATGATCTGGGCGATGTCCACAACCGATCCGACCGACCGCGCCCGCGTTATCCGGGCGCAACGCGCGGCCACTCCGCCGTTTGCGGCCCTGCGGGCATTCGAGGCAGTGGGCTCATGCGGCGGCATTCGGCGGGCGGCGGCTGCGCTCTCTATCGATCATGCTGCGGTCAGCCGCCATCTTTATGCGCTGGAACAATGGACTGGCATGTCGCTGGTCGATCGCAACGGAGCGGGGCACGGCAACCTGACGGAGCAGGGCCGCGCCTATCACACCCGGATCAGCGCCGCGCTCGCCGAGATCGCCCTGGCCACGCAGGATCTGATGCGGCGCGACGATGATGTGCTGCTACGGCTGTGGGTGGCGCCAGGACTGGCCTCGGAATGGCTGTCGGGCCGAGTCGGAGAATTCATGCGCGATCATCCCTCGGTGGAGCTGGAACTCCAGCCGTCGGACACACCGCCGGCATTTGCCGCCAACGAAGCCGACGCTTATCTGCACTACATCATCGATGCGCATCGCGAGGAACCGCGTGCAACCCTCCGGTCCATCGAGGTGGCACGGCCGGCTGTGCTGGCCGTCGCCAGCCCGGCCTTCATTGCCAGTACGCCGCCCATTTCCACCCCTTCGGAACTGCTGGAGCGAACGCTGCTCCATGAAGCGAGCAATGATCAGTGGCGACGCTGGTTCGATCAGCACGGGGTCACCGATGTGGGCGAGATCCCCGGCCCCAAATTCTGGCAGGGACACCTGACTCTGGCCGCAGCACGCAAAGGGCAAGGCATTGCACTGGCCAATGCCTTGCTGGCCAGTGATGACCTGGCAAGCGGCCGCCTGGCAGCAGTCGGCGCGTTCCCCGACGTCTTCCTGGGCAGCTACAATTTCACCGCTAGGCGCGACAACTGGCGCGCGACAGCCATCGCGGCGTTCCGACGCTGGCTCGAGAATGCGATGGCCCATTCCGCGCGGTGACTGGCTGACACCAGGGCCGATCTTTTATCAACTTGGGCGAAGCCGGCGAAGCCCATAGCCTGTCCGAATTCGACGACATGGCACCCGAAGACGTGGGCATGATCGCGTGTGACAGTGCTTCCTGATCGGGGCAATGGTGACCGCAGCCGCGGTGGACCAGGAAATGGCCCAGGCCGCAATGGCATTGCGGCCGGATTGGAGGCGGGCAATGGGGCTGTGGCGACGACATGATTAGCCGAAGAACAATGCTTGCCGCATCGATCGGCAGCGTGCTGGCTGCCGCGTGCCATCGTCGCGTGCGGAAAGCCGGTGAACTGGTGATCGGCTCCTCTCCAACGGGCGTGCCGTTCAGCTTTGTCGACCCGATGACGAATGCGCTGACCGGCGCGATCGTCGATATTGCGAGTTCTGTTTCGCACGCGCTGTCGCTTTCCCCCGACCTTCGCGTCACACCTTTTTCGGCACTCATTCCGTCTCTTGTCACCGGCAAGATCGACATGATCGCAGCGGCACTGCTGCGCACGCCAGAGCGCGAGAAGGTCGTGTCGTTCAGCCGCCCCGTCTATGCCTATGAAGGCGCGCTGGTCGTGCGCGCGAGCGATCATCGCCCCTACCCCGATCTCGCCGCGGCGCGCGCGCTGAGGATCGGTGGGCAGATCGGAACCCGTTTCATCGACCAATTGCACGCGGCCGGGGTGGCCGATGTGGCGACCTATGAAAACCTGTCGGATCTGTTGCGAGACCTGGATCACGGGCGGATCGATGCCGGTTATGGCGATGCACCGATCCTACGCTACCAGTTGCGGGTGGGCCCGCGGCGCTCGGTTCGGATCGTTCCTGGATTTACGGCACCGGCCCGCGAGGAATTGTGTCTGGTCATGCGCAAGGGGGACGGATTGTTGCCCCAGGTGGACCAGGCGATCGCGCAGCTGCTGCCCCGGCGCATTCCCGCAATCGCTCGACACTGGCAACTCGAAGAGGCGGCATGAGCGACTTTCTGACCGATACGATCCAATTCCTGCCGGTCCTGCTGCGGGGACTGGGCATGACGATGGTCCTGACCCTGTGCGCTCTGGCAACCAGCATCGCGCTGGGGATTTGCTGGGCGGTGATGGGCATGAGCCGGTCTGCGGTGGTGCGCGGCGTTAGCCTGGCCATCGTGCATACCGTTCGCGGCATCCCGATCATCGTGCAGCTGTTTTGCGTGTATTTCGTGATGCCCGACATTGGCATTGACTTGCCGCCTTTCCTGGCCGGTGTCCTGGGCCTTGGCCTGGCCTATTCGGTGTATCAGGCCGAGAATTTTCGCGGCGGTTTCGGGGCCGTTGATCGACAACTGGTGGAAGCGGGGCTGTCGGTCGGCATGAGCGACCGACTGGCCTTCCGGCGGATCGTGCTGCCGCTGGGGCTGCGTGCAGCGCTGCCCTCGTTCGGCAATACGACGGTCATGCTGCTCAAGGATTCCTCCATCGCGTCGACCATCACCATCGCCGAACTCACCCGTGCGGGACAGTTGCTCGCCATTTCAACCTTCAAGAACGGAACGGTCTACGTGCTCATCGCGCTGCTCTATCTGGCTGCCAGCCTGCCCTTGGCAGCATGTGTCCGCACCCTCGAACGGCGGCTGGCACGGCGATGATCAGGCTAGACGGGGTCACCAAGCGCTATGGTGACAAGACGGTTCTGCGCGGCATCGATTTTACGGTGCCGCAAGGCCAGGTTGCTTGCCTGATCGGTCCGTCCGGTTCTGGGAAATCCACCGTGCTGCGGGCCATCAACGGACTGGAGCGACACGACAAAGGCACGATCGAGGTCGACGGAGTGCCGGTGACGGATGCCAATCTTTCCGCGATCCGGCGCAAGGTAGCCATGGTGTTCCAGCGGTTCAACCTGCTGCCACATCGTACCGTGCTGGAAAACGTGATCGAAGGGCCGGTGCATGTGTTGCGCGAGCCGCGCGATGCAGCAGAGGCCCATGCGATGGCGCTGCTCGACCAGGTCGGCCTGGCTGACCGCGCCAACGCGATGCCATCGCAATTGTCGGGTGGTCAACAGCAACGCGTTGGCATCGCGCGGGCCCTGGCGATGCGCCCGCAGGCGATCCTGTTCGATGAACCCACATCCGCCCTTGACCCCGAACGCGTAGGTGAGGTGCTGCAGGTCATGCGCGCGCTTGCGCAAAGCGGCATGACCATGATCGTGGTGACGCACGAGATCGCCTTTGCCCGCGAGGTGGGCGACCGCGCCATCTTCATGGCGGATGGCGTCGTGGTGGAGGACGGCCCAGCGCGTGAAGTGCTGACCGCGCCCCGCGCGCCGCGCACGCGGCAGTTTCTCGACCGGGTGCTCAACCCGCTATAGGCGCGCGGCAAAATTGGCGCCTGCAGCTTTGCCGCCTTTGGCCCGGCTATAGCTCCCGTCTCCACCTATCGCACTCTTTGCGAGCGCCGATGCCGTTCGTCGCGGCTGCTGGCCCGGCATGTCTGCCGGATTGGCGCCCTGCGCGCGCCATTGGCGCATCCATGCCGGTGATCGCGGTGATCGGCACACACCGCCAGAGCATAGCAACACAACTATTTCCAGGCTCTGGCTGGGCGCAACGTCGCATTGGTAACCAGGAGACCCGCATTCCATGAAGCCAGTCATTTTCCAGCCAGAGACATTGCTTTACACAGCGGAAGGCAAGCCGGTTCCGGCGCCGCTGGGTGATCCTGTCTCGATCGTCCGCTCAGCGTCACTGACGTCGAGCGCAAGGGCTACGAACAGGATCGGCGTATGGGAATGCAGCCCCGGGCGATGGCGGCGCCAGATCGTACAGGCGGAGTTCTGCCATTTCCTGGAGGGGCGCGCGACCTTTACGCCCGACACAGGCGAAGCCATCGAGATCAAGGCCGGCGATGTCGTCCATTTTCCCGAAAACAGCCTTGGCGTATGGGATATTCACGAAACCAGCCGCAAGATTTTCATGGTGTTTGACGAGGAGCCGAGCGCGTGAGCGAGGTGCGGGAGAGAAACGCCGACCGGATCGAACCGATTGAGGGGGATCACTGGATATCGAGTTCGCGCGACGATCTGCGCTCGCGCCCCGCACTGGATGGCGATGTATCGGCAGATATCGCCATTGTGGGTGGCGGCTTTTCGGGGTTGTGGACCGCGTTTCACCTTTTGTCTGGCAATCCCTCGCTGAAGGTCGCGATCGTGGAACGGCGCTTCTGCGGCTATGGCGCGTCGGGGCGCAATGGCGGCTGGTGCTCGCCACGTTTTCCGGTTGATCCTGCGCCACTGATCCGCCGCTATGGCGTGCAGATGGCGCGACGGGTGATGGAAGCGCAACAGGAGACTGTCGCACGCTTTGACGGAACGCTGGCTGCGGCAGGCATCGATGCGGAATTCAAGCACACCGGCCTGCTCAGCATCGCGCGGGGTGAACAGCAACTCGCATCCTTGCAAAAAACCTTTGCCACTTATGAAACCCTCGGCCTGAACGAGGGCAATCGGCTGCTCGATGCGGACGAAGCCGCCGAACAGGTTCATGTCACCCGAATTTCCGGTGCCCTGCACTCGGTGCTGGGCGCCACGGTCCACCCCGGCAAGCTGGTGCGCGGACTGGCGAACGCCGTGGAGGCCCTTGGCGCACAGATTTTCGAAGGGAGCGAGGCGATATCGGTTCGGCGTGGCCGGGACGCCGCGATTTGCTGCACGACAGGCGTGGTTCACGCAAAACGCGCGGTGGTTGTGGCCGGCGAGGCATATCTACCAAGCCTTCCCGGTTTCCGCCGCGACCTGCTGCCGATGTCGTCGATGATCGTGCTAACCGAACCGTTGAGCGCCGCACAGTGGGACGCTGTTGGCTGGAAAGGTGGGGAATGCCTGAGTTCGCAGGCCCGCACCAAGAACTATCTCACCCGCACCAGCGATGGTCGCATTCTCTATGGCAGCCGCGGCGCGCTCTATCATTTCGGCTCCGCCACGCGTGACGAAGCGCTGCGCGAGGAAGACGTTTTCGACTGGATGCGCAGCACGGTGAAGGAATGGTGGCCGGCCTTGGCCGACATCAGGTTTACCAACGCCTGGGGCGGCTATCTGGGCGTACCGCGCGATTGGATGCCCACGGTTCACTTTGACCCGGATAGCAAGCTTGCCTTGCTTTACGGCTACACCGGCCGGGGCGTGTCAACCAGCGCGATGTGCGCTCGCTTGGTGGCAGGCCTGGTCGGGGGATGGCAAACCGGGCTGGAAGGACTGCCCTTCCACCGCGCCGCACCGCGCAAGTGGGAGATCGAACCGTTCCGCTGGGGCGGCGTACGCTATGTCCAGAGTGCGCTGGCGCGGATCGACGCCGCTGAAGAACAGAACCGCAGCAAACCGATCGACGCGCCCTTGGCGGAATACCTGAGCGCGCAGTGAAGGCGCCATCTTAGGATGATCCCAGCATGCAACCACGGCATGCTGGGATCCAGGCATGCGGGAAAAACCCGCGCGATCATCAGCTGGCGTGCATCACAGGCTCGTCGCCGCTCTTCTGGCCTTTGCCGTCCTTCCCATCCTTGGTCTGCGCACGCTTTTCCTGCGCCTTGGCGATCAGATATTGGCGGATCGCTTCTGTCTGATCGCGGTCCAGTACTTTGGCAAAGCTTACCATGCCGGCATCGGCCAGAACGCCATCGAGCACCACAGAGCGCCAGGCATCGGGATCGGCGATGAACGGGCTGTAGCGCAGATCAGGCTGATTGCCGGTGCTAACGGCACGATAGCCATGGCACACCGCGCATCGCCGTCCGTAAAGATCATCGCCCAGCGCAAGCGTCGCAGCATTTGCCGTACTTGCCGGGGGATCGAGTACCATCGGTTGCGCCGGTGGGGCATCGGGCAACTTCGCCCGGCCGCCCAAGGCAAAGACCAGCACCCGGTCCAGATTGGCATGCCGCCCATCCTTGCCCACGAGGTTGCAGGCCGAACCATAGACGCCGCCGCAGCCGGCCAGCACCGCCACATATTGCTTGCCGCGCACCATATACGTCATCGGTGCGGCGAGAATTCCTGTCTGTCCCCAGATGGAGAACAGTTCCTTGCCGTCGCTTGCCCGCACGGCCTTGAAAAATCCTGTGCCCGTGCCTTCGAACACAAGGTTACCGGCTGTTGCCAGAACCCCTCCGTTGCCAAATGTCTCGCGCGGCGCGCGCCAGACTTCCCGTTGGTTGACCGGGTCCCACGCCATCAAATAGCCCTTCGTTTCCTTGAGCGGCGAAGTAAGCTGTGGAACCGAGGCGCCCAGGCGATTGCCGGTGTTATATCCCAACGCGGCTTTTTTATATTCTGGATCAGGCACATAGGGCAGCGCCAGTTCCTGAGTGGGGATATAGACCAGGCCGGTCTGCGGACTGAATGCCATCGGTGGCCAGTTGTGCCCACCGAGCGAACTGGGCGTGCCGTAGAACGGCTTCCCGCGCTCGCTATAGCGCGCCTCGGGGTTTTCGACCGGTCGGCCAGTGGCCAGATCGATCTTTGATGCCCAGTTCACCGGCACGTATTTTTCGGCGGAAATGACCTTTCCGGTCTCGCGGTCGAGAACGTAGAAAAAGCCGTTTTTGGGCGCATGCATCAGCACCTTGCGCTTTTGGCCGGCAATGACGAGGTCGGCCAGGACGATGGACTGGGTAGCCGTGTAATCCCATTCGTCACCCGGCACTTCCTGGTAGTGCCAGACATATTGCCCCGTTTCGGGCCGCACTGCCAGAATCGAGGAAAGGTAGAGGTTGTCCCCCTTACCCTCGCTGCGGGCCATCCGGTTCCAGGGAGAGCCATTGCCCGTGCCGATGTAAAGGAGATCGAGATCGGGATCGTAGGCGATGGAATCCCAGGCATTGCCGCCCCCAGCTTTCTGCTTCCACCACGCGTCACCGGCCCAGGTCGCGCGCGCGGCCGCCATTTGCGGGTCGGACACTTCCCCGTCCGCCTGGCCGGGCGCGCCAGGCACGATGTAGAAGCGCCAGACTTTCTTGCCCGATACCGCATCATAGGCGCTCACGAACCCGCGGGCGCCAAGTTCGGCGCCGCCATTGCCGATGATCACCCGCCCCTTGATCACGCGCGGGGCGCCAGTGATGGTGTAGGGCATATCCTTCGGCGTTGTCTGCACGCTCCAGGCTTGCTTGCCAGTACGGGCGTCGATGGCGATGAGCCGGCCATCGAGCGTGCCCACATAGAGCCGGCCCCGCCACCAGGCGACGCCGCGATTGACCGCATCGCAGCAAGCATTGACCAGTTGCGAGCGTGGCACGGCCGGGTCGAAGGTCCACAAAAGCTTGCCGTTGGTCGCATCAAAGGCTTTCACCAAGCTCCAGGCCGTGGATACGTAAAGGACGCCATCCACCACCAAGGGCGTCGCTTCCTCGCCACGGGACATGTCGAGATCGGCGTACCACGTCAGGCCCAGTTGGGACGCAGTGGTATCGTTGATCTGGGACAGGGGGCTGAACCGCTGCTCGCTGTAGGTGCGGCCGGTTGTCACCCAATTCCCATCGTCCGCGGCGATCCGGGCGTCTCCACCGGGAAGCAGGTGCATTGGCGCGTGCTTTGCGTTGGCCAGCAAGAGAGCAGCGCATGCGGTGACAAACGCACCGCGAGATACCAGGCTGCCCTTCGGCAGGCGACTGAAAGCCATTGAAAACCCCTCTGCTAATTCCGGCCTGCCTGCCTTTGCACCCTTATGGATTGCGACAGGCAAGCGCGAGCCGAACAGTGGTGAGTTTCCCGAAGTTTCCGTTCAAGTTGCGTTCCCCGCCAAGCACGGTGACTACCACTCACCGCCAGGGCGTTCACCGACGCGTCTTGCTTCCGCGCGGCGCGATACACCGGTGTTGTCGTCTCATCACCAGGCGGGTGCCTTTTTTCAGCTTTATATCCAGCCCGCTGTGTCAGACCATATCCTGATGATCTTTGCGGCAATTCGCGATGTTGGAGCCCAGGCATGAAGCTACTGCGTACGTCGGCACTTTGCACCAGCCTGATGGTGATGGCAGGTTTTGCGCTGCCCGTGGCGGCCGAGGCACCGCATCGCGAAGCCGATCTGGTCCTCACCAACGCGAACGTCATCACTGTCGACGCGCACGAACGCCTCGCGCATTCAGTGGCCGTGCGCGATGGACATATCGTGGCCGTCGATGACGCCCAAGCCTGGATCGGGCCGCACACACGCGTGCTGGACCTTCAGGGACGCACGGTGTTGCCCGGATTCATCGATAGCCATACCCATGTCGACGGGATGGCGGATGTGGAGGCACACACTGTCAACATCCAGGTACCGCCGCTGGCTGGTCCGGATGCGATCATCGCCCGCCTCAAGGAGCTGCAGAAGAAGCTGGGTCCGGGCGCCTGGCTGCATGGCAACGGCACCTACAACCAAGTCATGCCCACGCGCGAACAGCTCGACGCGGCGTTTCCCGACAATCCGGTGCGGCTGGACTGGAGCGTACACGACAACGTGATCAATCACGCGGCGGCCGTGGCGTTAAAGCTTGACCGAAACTTTCCCGATCCGCCCGCCGGATCGACCGGACGACTGGAGCGTACGGCCGATGGCGAGGTGAAGATCATCCGCGACTATCACGTTCCCTTTCCGGTCGAGACGTTCACCCACGCGGAAAAGAGGCAAGCGCTCAAGGACATTCTCGAGAAATTCTATCTGGAGCGTGGCGTGACCACGGTGTCTGACATGGCCATTACCGGGCCCGATACGTTCCAAGCCTATCAGGAACTGCGGGACGAGGGCCAATTGCCGGCACGGGTGCGGATGAACCCGCTGTTCAACAAACCCGGCCAGGCAGGCGGCATGCTTTCCACCGGATGGCACACGGGCCTTGGCGACGACATGCTGTCGATCGGTGCCATCAAGTTCGTGCTCGACGGCGTATGGGGAACCACGGCTGCGGTTTACAAGCCGTTCTGGAATGGTTCGGGCACGACCTGGATCGCCAACAACCGCGGCGGCACGTCCTTCACCCAGGAACAACTCACCAGCGAAGTGGTCGCCGCGCACAAGGCGGGATGGCAGGTGCAGATCCACGCCAACGGCGATCGCGCGCAGGACATGGCACTGACTGCTTATGAAGCGGCGCAGGCAGCAGCGCCGCGGCCCGATGCGCGGGACCGGATCGAGCATTTCGGTCACTTTCTGGTGCAGGACGAGCGCACGGCCCAGCGCTTGGCGCGGATGAAGGCAGATGGCGTCATTCCATCGATGCAACCGGCGTTTCTGTGGCGTCTGACCAACGTCAACGTGAAGGAGCCGGGCGTGAAGTTTTTCGCGCTGCGCACGCTGATCGACGCGGGCATGCATCCGCCCGGCGGCGTCGATACCATCGGCACGCAGAATTTCGCGACGTACCCGCTGTTCTCCATTCAGCGCGCGGTGGTGCGCGACACCAAGTACGGCACGATCGCCCAGCCCGAAGAAGCCATCACCGTCATGGAAGGCATCAAGATGTTCACGATATGGGGCGCCGAAGCCAATTTCATGGAAAAGACGCGAGGCAGCATCGAGCCGGGCAAGCTGGCCGATTTTGTCGTGCTCGATGCCGATCCGCTCAAGATCGCCAAGACCGGGCTCAGCCAGATCAATGTCGATATGACCATTCTCGGCGGCCGCGTAGCCTATGATCGCAAGCAGACCGCGCAATGAGCCCGCTTCGCAATCCTTCCGCGCGCAGTAATGCGATCCTGTCGCTTGGCGCAGCGATGCTGGCGTTTTGCCTGCCAGCCGAAGCGGGGTGCGCCCAGGCCGCGCCAGGCTTTGACGGCACCTGGATCTATGACAAGTCGCGCTCCGGGCCGCATCGCGAATTGCAGGAAACCGTTACGATGGCCGATCACGACGGCAAGCGCGCCTATCGCGCCGATGTGATGGTCAACGGGGTGCATTCCGGCGCGCGTTTCGAAGCGCTGACCGATGGAACGCCAGCTCCGCTCTATGATGTACTGAGCGGCCGGCAAATCGGCATTGCCACCCTGGAAAGCAAGGGGCCACAGGTAGACCAAATTCGCATGATGTTTGCGGGCAGCGACCATCGTACGGTAAACCTCGAACACTGGCTAACCAACGATGGCACGGCGTTCATCGCCGTTCTCAAGGACGGCGAAGGCCATGTCACGTCGCTGATGACGTTCGTGCGTCGCTAGGCTCGGGCCCACAGCCACTCTGCCCACGCAAGTAAGGCCGGGTACCTCTGCACGAGGTGCCCGGCCTATTCGTGTCGCAGGGGGTTCGCCGTGCTCAGTTCTTCAGGGTCATCAGATACGCCACCACGTTGGCGCGCTGCCTGTCATCGGGCAATGACACCACCATGCGGGTGCCAGGGACCATCCTGCCTGGCGCAGTCAGGAACGTGTCCAATGTCTTGGCGTCCCATTTGATTTTTGCGCTCTTGAGGGCGGCGGAATAGGCAAATGTCGTGCTGCCGGCAGCGCGCTTGCCAATATTGTTGAGGTTGGGACCGACGCCTGGGCGCCCGTCAGGCGTGGTGCTGTGGCACATGGCGCAGCGCTGCTTGAAGACCGCTCCACCTGCTGCCGCATCTTGTGCCCGAAGCGCGGCCGGGGCCATCGCGATGGCCACGCAAGACGTTACAAGGAGGGTACGCAACATGCTCAATTCCAATCGATTATCGCGAGCGCGGTCGCGGATTTCCCTGGCGGCCGATGGTGGCATCGGACGATGCCACCATCGGCGCCCCATCACATCGTCAAGGTTGCCATGATGCCGATTGTCCGCGGCGTGATCGTACGCTCGGTAAAGAACGGCGCATAAGCATAGAGATTGGCCTTGTTGAGAATGGGCCGCGCGTTCAGCAGGTTTTCGCTGAACAGCGACCAATTCACCGGGCCTGCCTTGAGACCAAGGCGCACGTCGAGCTTGTTCATCGCTTCGTTGGTGACGCGGGTGGGATCGTAGACGGACGAGATCGGGTTCTGGAAGCCGAATGGCCCCTGCGGACGCGAGTTATAGGTGTCCTGAACCCTGATATAGGCATCATGCCGCCCAACCAGCAGGCTATATTCGAAGAAGCCGTTCAAGGTCCATGGCGAGCCGTCAATCTTCTGACCGGCAAAGACCGTGGCCTTGGTCCCGGACTTGAGCGTGTCGAGATACTTGGAGTCATTATAGCCAACCGTCAGCCCAAGACGCAGCTTGTCCGTGGGATGCATGTTGAGATTGAGGTCAAAGCCGCGGCTGCGAGCGCTGCCGGTATTCAGCGTCAACGGATAGGCGCAGGTGAGCCGGATGCTTTGCTGGATGTTCTTCCAGTTGATCTGGTACACGCTGGCCTCAAAGCTGAGCAGGCCGCCGCCGACGCGCCCCTTGCTGCCCAGTTCGTAGCTGTCAGTCGTATCGGACTTGTAGGTTGGCGGCGGGCCATCAAGGCCGAGGGCCGCCAAGCCTGAGGCGCATGCCGGCATGGGCACGGCCTTGTTGACCCCGCCGGTGCGGAAGCCACGGGCATAGGTTGAATAGAACATGAGATTGTTGCTGGCATCATAGGACAGCGACACTTTCGGCGTGAACGGCTTTTCCTTAATCGAACCGGCGTTGTGCGAAACGCCGGTGACATAAGTCGGACTCTTCTCGACGATATCATAGACCATTTTGTTGATCGAATAGCGACCACCGAGGGTGATCTTGAGGTGATCGACAAACTCCCAGTCGAGATTAGCAAATGCTGCAAACTGTTCTTCGACGGTATTCTCCACACCGGTATAACGGTAGAGACCATCCACCAAGCCGGTGCCGAAGTATTGCGCCACCGTCTTACCGAAATATTGCTTGGTGAAATCGTTGAGGTAGGCGCTGTTGAGCTTGGGATCGGAAAAGATCTTGCTGTGCGAATAATACCCACCCACCAGCCAGTTCAGGCGCGACGAAGCCGTATTTTGAATACGAATTTCCTGGACATAGTCGCGCTGCTTGGTGCGGGAATACCAAGTGTCGATGACCTGGGAATAGCCATTAACCTTGGTGAAGAGATAGGCCGGACCGAACGTGGTCAGATTGTTGGTCTGGCTCTGATCGCGCGTTTCATTCACATCGCGGGCATAATGCGAGGTCACCGAGGTGATGCTTACGCCACCAGCATCCGCAACCATTTTCAGCGAGGGCAGCCAGAAACGGTCATGCGACGGCTGGGGAATAGACGAACCGCTGTTGAATTCACCGTCATGCGTATTGGACAGCGAACTCCAATAGTAGGAGGTATCGTTGATTTTCTGGTCCTGGAAATAGATCGACGGCGTGATCGTCAGCCACTCCGTCGGCTTCAGGGCCAGAGCCGCGCGCAAGACGTACGTGTTGCTGAAGTTGGCATTTTTCTGCTTGCTGTTCGGATCCTGATAGCTGGCACGATCGACATAGCCGCCTTCGTGCTGATACCAACCGCTGACCCGAAAACCGACCTTGTCTTCCACGATCGGTGCACCGACGGCGAGGCCGATTTCGCCGCCCGGGCTGCCCCCATCGGTCGCGACGAGCGAGGTGCGGCCATAGACACTGGTGCCCGACAAACTGGGCGCTGGCGTGATGAAGCGGATGGCGCCCCCCATCGAACTCGCGCCGAACAGCGTGCCCTGCGGACCGCGCAGCACTTCCACGCGATCAAGGTCGAAAACGCGCGGGAAGGTGGAAAGCGAATAGTTGAGCGCGGAATTGCGCGACTGCACCGGCGTATCGTCAATATACGTTGCGGTGGTGGCCGCGCCAGCAGTCGAGTTGATGCCGCGGATCGAGGCGCGCATACCGCCAACGCTGCCAGAACTGGCCGCGACATTAAGGCCCGGCGTCTGTGCCGCGATGTCCTGAATGGTGCGGATGCCGCGATCGTCGAGATTCTGTTGGTTGAGCGCGGCTATGCTGACCGGCACTTTCAACACCGATTCCGAGCGCCGCGTCGCGGTGACGAGAATTTCATCCGAATGCGGCGGCGTCGGTGCGCTGTCCGCTGCGGTCTGCGCGGACGCGGTCGCTCCCATCGTCGATGCGGCCAGCGCGATTGCTATACTCGCCGCTGACGCGGTGAATCCGGTCTTCCTTGATGTCATCGTTGCTTCCCCCTGTCTGGCTATTTTCCAGTCCGGAATTTCCGTTCCGCAATGGAAAGCTGGCATAGCAATCGATAATCAAGGAGGTGCCAAAGCCCGGATACCTGTTGTAGCAGAGTCACCGGTACGCGCCGAAACACGGGTCTCGCCATGCATCGGAGAGGGCCAGTTCATTGCGGTTGCAATCTGGGCGGGTACCACCTTTCACCGCGTTTGGAAGCGATGCGAACCGCCCGCCGCGTCCCGTGTTATTGCGGGTCGTCGAGGCTGAACTGGTCGTCGTCCTCGTGGTAGGTGAAGACTTCGGCGTAGCGGCCCCAGTTGGTTACGGTCTTGAGCGTTTCGCTGGCGAAATCGGGGCTCATGTGGTCCTCCAGCTCATCACGGAAGCGGCGCGCGGGGGCCTTGTGGCTGGCGCGTTCATCAAGGATGCGGCGGATGTGGCCCGCCAGCGGAACGTGGGCGAGCAGCGCCTCTCCGAACATGGCCTTGCGGTGATCGACATCGGCCTGGGCATAGCGACGCGCCGCGGGCGTGAGCAGCAGTTCGGCCCCGCGCAGTTCGGCAAAGCGCAGCAGTTGCAGGGTTTCGGCCATGGGGAAGAGATCGTCGATCTCGAAATTGAGGGAATCGGCCAGTTCGGCCATGCTGGCGCGGCCGTTGAACGGGGTGCCGTCGACCTCTTCGATCAGGCCGGCCAGCGTGTTGGTGGACACATGCGGCAGGACCATGGCGATGCCGGTGCCGGGGAACACCCCTTCACGCGGGCGGGCGGCATCGGCCGGGCGGGCGGTCATCCGCGCATAGATGTCATCGACGAGCGCGCGGAACGGCGGATCGAGCCGGTCGCGCGGGCGCGGGATATCCACCTTGATCTCGGCCACGACGCGGCCGGGATTGGAAGAGAAGACCAGGATGCGATCGCACATCTGCACCGCTTCCTCGATATTGTGGGTGACGATCAGGATCGATTTGATCGGCATGCGCCCTTCCGACCAGAGATCGAGCAGATCGGTGCGCAGCGTTTCGGCGGTAAGCACGTCGAGCGCGGAAAAGGGTTCGTCCATCAGCAGGAGCGAGGGATTGACCACCAGCGCACGGGCCAGGCCGACGCGCTGGCGCATGCCGCCCGACAGTTCCTTGGGATAAGCGTTTTCAAAGCCATCGAGGCCGATCAGGTCGATCGCGGCCAGCGCGCGGCTGCGGCGTTCGGCGGCTGGCACTTTCTGCGCCTCAAGCCCCAGTTCCACGTTTTGCAGCACGGTGAGCCAGGGAAACAGGGCGAAGGTCTGGAACACCATGGCCACGCTGGTATCGGGGCAATCCTCGCTGGCGATGCGCGCAACGGTGCCCTGGCGCGGATGGATCAGGCCGGCGATCGAGCGCAGCAGCGTGGACTTGCCCGAGCCGGAGCGACCGAGCAGCCCGACGACCTCGTTCTGGTAGAGCGTGAGATCGACGTTTTCGAGCACGAGATGGCCACCGGGCGGCGGACCATAGAAATGGTTCAGGCCCTTGACCTCGATCAGCGGCTGGGACGGCAGGAGAGTTGCCATGGGGATACTCCGAAAACGATAAGCCAGGGATTTGAGAAAAAGGCGGGTTTGTCAGAGGCGCAGACGGCGTTCGCCAAAGGCATAGAGTGGGCGCCACACCAGGCGGTTGAAGCCGAGCACGAACAGGCTCATCACCGCGATGCCCAATGCCACCTGCGGATAGTTTCCGGCCGTGGTGGCATCGGCGATATAGGCGCCAAGGCCATGGGCGCGCAGATGATGATCACCCCAGGTAACCACCTCGGCCACGATCGAGGCGTTCCACGATCCGCCCGACGCGGTAAGCGCGCCGGTGATATAGTACGGGAAGATGCCGGGCAGCGCGACTTGGCGCCACCACTGCCACCCCCGCACGCCGAACATGCCAGCCGCCTCGCGCAGGTCGTTGGGAATGGCGCTGGCCCCGGCGATCACGTTGAACAGGATATACCACTGCGTGCCCAGGATCATGAGCGGCGACAGCCACACATCGGGCGCCAGGCCGAACCGCACGATCGCGATCACCGCAAAGGGAAACAGCACGTTGGCGGGAAAGGCGGCGAGGAACTGGGCGATCGGCTGAACCCGCTCCGCCAGGCGCGGACGCAGGCCGATCATCACGCCCAGCGGCACCCAGATCACACTGGCCAGCACGATCAGCACGATCACGCGCACCATGGTGATCATGGCGTCGCCCAGGGCCTGTGCCATGTCTTGCAGGGTAAGCGAGGTGAGCACGTAATGCCCGGTCCAGCCGAGCGCCGCGATCACGCCGAGCCATACCCCTGCCTGCCACAGCCGTTCCAGCCAGGGGTTGGATGCGCCATCGACTACGACACGCTGGCGCCGCGCGCGCGGTTCGAGCGCAAGGAGCAGTTGGCCGAGCGTGGCCAGCGGCGCCAGCACCACCGGCAGCAGGCGGGTGCGGCGCAGGAGATCGTGAAACCAGCTTTGCGGGGCATCGGTGCTGGCGGTCTGTTCAAAGCGGAAGCGATCGGCCCAGGCCACGATCGGGCGGAAGAACAGTTGGTCATAGGCCAGGATGACCAGCGCCATCGTGCCCACGGCCCAGCCCACCGCGTGGAAATTCTGCTGCTGGATCGCCATGGCGAGATAGGAGCCGATACCCGGCAAAGTGGCGGTGGTGTTGCCCACGGTGATCGCCTCGGATGCCACCACGAAGAACCAGCCGCCCGACATCGACATCATCGCGTTCCACACCAGCGCAGGCGTGGCAAACGGCAGATCGAGCCGGAGGAAACGGCGCACCGGTGAGAGGGCAAAGCCCTGGCACACTTCCTCCAGATCGCCCGGCACGCTGCGCAGCGACTGATAGAAGCTGAACGCCATGTTCCACGCCTGCGAGGTGAAGATGGCAAAGACGCTGGCCAGTTCCACCCCCAGCACGTTGCCGGGGAAGAGGTTCATGAAGAACGTCACCGTGAACGTGAGGAAGCCCAGGATCGGCACCGACTGCAGGATATCGAGCGCCGGCACGATCAGCCGCCCGGCATGGCGGCTGCGCGCCGCCAGCGTGGCCACCACCAGCGTGAACACGGTGGAAGCCAGCAAGGCGGCGAACATCCGCAGCACGGTGCGCAGCGCATAATAGGGCAGATGTACCGGCGCGAGCGTGACCGGTTCGAGATTGAGACTGCTGAGCGGGGCCACGGCGCCTTCGGCCGCGCGGAAGACCAGCACGGCCAGGCCCGAAAGGATGGCGAAGGCAATCGCATCCTCGCGGTTCGGACGGGTGAGCCGCAGCATGCGCGAAAAGCTGGGCAGGCGGGTGGTGGTCATGATCCAGGCTCTTTCAGAAGCCGGCGTGGACACGCAAGGCAAAGATATTGGCCGGTCCGCGATCGCGGTTGTAGCCGGGATTGGCGATATGCTGATAATCAAACGTCAGTGAACCCCAGCCGACCGGACGGAAGGCATAATAGGCTTCCACGATCTGCTCCGTCCCAGGATGGGGCAGCGCGCCATCGCCCACCAGCACACCCAGACCACCGGCCGCGAGCCAGCGCTGGTGCGCCGCCGAAATGCCGTTGACGACGCCGGCAACGGCGAAGGTATCCTGCGGGCGCCCCCAGCCCTTGCCGGCCAGCGAGCCACCGAAAGCCAGGGTGCGGTCGATATCGGTGAAATCGTAGGTTTCGATCCGCCCATCGCTCCACCCGCCGCGCATGAACAGGCCAAGGCTGCCGGTCACTTCCTGTTCGGCATTGAACGCCACGCCGAGGCGATCCTGCACACGGCGCGCCGGGGCCAGGTCTGGCATGGCCTGCCCGCTAGCGGCAGCGAGCGCCAAGGCATCATCGAACCGGGCAAAGCGGCCACGGTTGCGGAAGCCGGTGACGCGCACGGCGCCGGGATGGCCAGCAAGGATGAAGCGGCGCTCAACCTCGGCAATCAGCGCGTTCTGCAAGAAATTGCTTTCCAGCGCGACGCCGTTGGGCACCTGGGACAGGTTGTAGAGCCCGGCACGCAAGGTCCACGGACCCTGGTACCATTCGGCCGCGACGCCATAGGTATAGCCCCAGGCGTTGGCGGCATAATCGAAGCTGCCGGTATCGATGAGCGACCAGTTGAGGAAATCGCCGCGCGGATCATGGGCATAGCGGTTGGTGTCGAAGACATCGCCCACGCCCATCTTGCCCGCGGTGATCACCAGGCGGTTGGCGGTGGTGGCCAGGCGCAGCTGGTTCTGCCCCGCAGCCACGGCCAGGGGATCACCGCCCAGGGCAATGGTTTGCCGCAGGAACGCGCGCTGCAACTTGAAATAGGGGCTGAACTGGCCAACCTTGTAGGCCTCTGCGCTGGGAAATCCGCCTGCGCCCAGGGTGTTGGACAGGCCGAACCCCTGGTCGATTTCGGGATTCACCCAGACTTCCGCCCCCCGCCAGGGCCGCACCCCGAGATAGAGCGTGGTATCGTTGGTGGCCTTGACCTGGCGGGGCGCCAGGCTGTTGTCAGCCGAATAGGGAGACGCGAACCCACCCACGCCCTGCGCCACCAGCGTATATTGGCCATGGATGGCGAAGATTTGATCCGGGGTTTGATCCGGCGCCTGGGTCGCGGGCGGAGCGTCGGCCCGAACCGGCGCCTGGGCCAGCAATGCGCCGAGCGCAACAGCCATGGCCAGCCGGCCGGCCATGCGCCATTCGATCGATGCAACCGTCAACCCGTTCACCGCCGCAGCGCTAGCGGTGGAATATGACAGGCGCGTGTTGCCCATGTCGATGGCGGCGGCGGGGCAGCGGTCGGCGGCCGTTGCGCGCAATGCGCGCCGCACCAGCGGGAAAGCAATCTTGATCATCAATTCGGTCCTTGGTCAGGCGACAACTGCCCGGCCGGACCGAAGACACATCAGCGGATGTGCCGCACCGATCCCGCGGGCGAGTTGCCGGCCGCAACGCAAGCGCCAGTCAGGCTTGAGCGCCTACTGTCGCCCTCGTCGGCGGTATGGTTGCAACTTCGCGGCATCGGTTGGATTCCTTGGAATATCATCGCGTCTTGAGACCGCGCGGGAGCGGCCCGGGAACGACTCGACTTGCCCGCCCCTATACCCTAGGGGAGTATGGTATCAAGTGAAAAAGGGACCAGTATCATGAGCCATGTGGCAGCCGAAAAGCAGAAACTGCTCAACCGGCTGAAACGCATCAGGGGACAGATCGACGCGCTGGAACGGGCAGTGGACGCCGAAGTGGAATGCGCGCGCGTGCTGCAACAGGCAACGGCCTGCCGGGGCGCCCTGGAAGGCTTCATCGCCGAAGTGATCGAAGACCATATCCGCGAGCACATGATCGATCCCGGCCAACCAGGCAGCGATCCCAAGACCCAGGCCGCCGAGGAACTGGTGGCGATCATCAAGGCCTATATCCGCTGACGCCCACCGCCGCGCCACGGGCACGGACATGGTTTGCAATTGGCGAGACCGATGACGCGGTATAGGGTACGGGCGATGAACCCGTCACGTCCCGTACCCAACACCACCGCAACCTCTGGCCCTGCCGAAACCCAACAGCGGGTACGCCCGCCGCGGCCGCTGCGCCCGGCCGAGTTGCAGGACTGGCTGAACAGCCGGATCTATCATCCCCTGTCGTGGCGCCTGGCCTGGACACTGGCACCCACGCCCATCACGCCCAACATGGTTTCGGTATTCGGGGCCGTGATGGTGGTGGCCGCAGGCGTGGTCTATTGCCAGCCGGGCTGGCCCTGGATGGCCTTGCTGGGGCTGGCCCTGCACCTGAGCTGGCACGTGGTGGATGGCGCCGATGGCGATCTGGCGCGCCTGACCGGGCGCAGCGGGCCTCATGGCGAAATGGTGGACGGGCTGTGCGATTATGGCAGCCACACTGTGGTCTACCTCCTGCTCGGCTGGTGGCTGCAGCAGCATGTCAGCCCATGGTGCTGGATCGCGGTGGTCGGCGCTGGCCTGAGCCGCATCGTGCAGGCCAACCATTATGAAGTGCAGCGGCGGCAATACCAGTGGTGGGCCTATGGCAACCCGTGGCTGCGCCAGGATGACGTGCCGATCACCGGGCCGGGCACCGCGCTCGCCCGGCTCTACCTGTTGCTGGGACGTGCCCTGGCGCCTGGCGGGGTTGCGGTTGATGCCGCCTATGACCGGCTGGCCACGGATGCGGCAGGCACCGCAAATGCGCGCACGATCGCCCGCGCCCACGCTCGCGACCTGCTGCCCGGCTGGCGCATCCTGGGGGCCAACAGCCGCACGATCCTGCTGGGGGTGGCCATGCTGGCCGGATCGCCGCTTTATTATTTCCTGTTTGAAGCGGTGGTGCTCAATATCGTGCTGCTGGCATCGATTGCCCATGCCGGCGGCGCCGCGCGGCGGCTGGAGCATGATTTTGCCAATGCGGCAACCGACAGCGTTGCCGCCCGCTGAACCGCCGAGGGCGCGCGCCCAAGCGTTTTCAGTGTGCGACAAGTCGAGCGTAAAGTTGCAATGCAGCTGCAGTATGGCAGTCATAATGTAACAACCACATCGGGCTCCATTGCCATGGCCCGAGGATTGCACTATTTTGGCGCCTTCCGGTCCGGACCGTCCGGGTTCCACTCATTCGGCCTTGTATGAGGGCAGGGTGGGCAGCACCGCGAAAAGGCAGTTTCGTTTGAGTGTCAGGCAGGTACCTGGCTGTTATCAGCATGGGCCACCGTCGTGACCGCAGGAGAATTACCTAAAATGCCATCGATCAAAGTCGCGGTTATTGGCGTCGGCAACTGCGCCAGTTCACTGGTTCAGGGTGTTTTCTATTACAAGAACAACAACTCTTCCCAAGGCCTGATCCATGATGTCATCGGCGACTATGTGCCGGGCGACGTGGAATTTGTTCTGGGGATCGATGTCGATGCTCGCAAGGTGGGCAAGGACCTGGGCGAGGCCATCTTTGCTGCCCCGAACAACACCACCGTGTTCTACAAGGACGTGCCGACCACCGGCGCCAAGGTGATGCGCGGCCGCGTGCTGGACGGCGTTGCCGACCACATGACCGTTGCTGGTGAGCGCGGGTTCATCGTGGCCGAAGGCGAAGATCCAAGCCAGGCCGACATCGTCGCCGCGCTCAAGGCGTCGGGTGCCGAAATCCTGCTCAACTTCCTGCCGGTCGGCTCGCAGAAGGCCAGCGAATTCTACATGGAATGCGCGCTGGAAGCGGGCGTTGCCGTCGTGAACTGCATCCCCGTGTTCATCGCCAGCAACCCGGAATGGGAAGCGCGCTTCCGCGCTGCCGGCCTGCCCATCGTGGGTGACGACATCAAGGCCCAGGTTGGCGCGACGATCGTGCACCGCACGCTCTCGACGCTGTTTTCGGCGCGCGGCGTGACCACCGAGCGCACCTATCAGCTCAACACCGGCGGCAACACCGACTTCCTCAACATGCTCGACCGCCATCGCCTGTCGAGCAAGAAGGAATCGAAGACTGAAGCCGTGCAGGCCATGCTGGCCCAGCGCCTGGCCGAAGAAAACATCCTGATCGGCCCGTCGGAATACGTTCCGTGGCAGAAGGACAACAAGATCTGCTTCCTGCGCATGGAAGGCGTGCAGTGGGGCAACGTTCCGGTGAACCTGGAACTGCGCCTGTCGGTGGAAGACAGCCCGAACGCCGCGGCCTGCGTGATGGATGCGATCCGTTGCTGCAAGGTGGCGCTGGAACGCGGTGAAGGCGGCGCGCTGATCGGCCCGTCGGCCTATTTCTGCAAGCACCCGCCCGAACAGTTCATCGACGATGTCGCGCTGCGCATGGTCGATGAATATATCGCTGCCGTGCCGCAGGCAGCCGAATAAGCATGGAAACTGCTGCCGTGTCGCGGCCCGCCCATGGCGCCGCCGTGCCGCGGCATGCGGTTATCCTGGCTGCTGGACTGGGATCGCGCTTGCGCGATCTCAGCCAGTCCAAGCCGCTGACCCCCGTTTGCGGTTTCCCCCTGCTAGAACTGGGCGTGCGCCAGGCTGCTGCTGCCGGCATCAGCCACATCGTGGTGGTGACCGGGCACGAAGCCGCCCGCGTGGAAGCCGCCCTGCCCGATCTAGCCGCCCATTGCGGCTTGGCCATCCAGGCAGCCCGCGTGGCGGACTGGACCTTGCCCAATGGGCATTCCGTCATCGCCGGCGCGGCCCTGGTCGATGGGCCATTCCTGCTGATGATGGCCGATCATATCTTTTCCGCCGAGATTCTGCAGCGCCTGACGCAGGAAGGTGCGCCGACGCGTGACGTGACGCTGGCGATCGATCGGCGGCTGGACAATCCATTGGTCGATCCTGACGACGCCACCTGGGTGCGCACGCGGCCCGATGGCACGATCGCGGCGATCGGCAAGACCATCTTTCCCTATGACGCGGTGGATTGCGGCGCCTTCCTGGCGACGGCCGCCCTGCCCGCCGCGATCACGCAAGCCGTGGCCATGGGCCGCCCCGGATCGCTTTCCGATGGCATGCAGGTGCTGGCCGATGCCGGCCGCGCCGCCACGATGGAAATCGATGGCGCCTGGTGGATCGACGTGGACGACCCGCGCGCCCATGCCCAGGCCGAGGCCGACCTGCCCCAGGCGATCCCCGCGCTGTTCAGCCCAGCGATCTGACCGCTTTCACAGAGCAATAGACCAAACCAGCGGCAGGGGATCACCCCGCCGTGGGCGCGCCGTGGTGCAAGGCGAAAGCGTGCGTGACGGCAATGAGCGCGGCGCAGCCGACCAGGGCAAGCCAGGGCAGCCAGCCGGCGCGGCGCGTCATCGTGCCATCGGTGTTGCGGGCGTAGTCTTCGACCAGGGCATGGGGAAATACGCCCTTGTCCTGCCCATAGTGGCGCCATGCGAAAACCGGCACGATCAGCAGCAGGGCAATCAGGCCGTTGCGCAGCGTGCCTGCACCCCACACATCCGCCCCCGCGCCCATGAAGGCCATGTTGACGAAACCGAACGTGCAACCCAGCGCCAGGAGCCAGGTGGGGCAGCGGAACGGGCGTTCCTTGTCACCGCGATCGATGCGATGAATCCAGCCAGCCTGGAGATTGAGGAAATTGAACGCGAGGTAGCAGACGTTGCTGATCATCAGCACGGCGAAATAGTCTGACGCCAGCAGCAGGATCAGGTTGAAGCCCAGGTCCGTCCACATCGCGGCGGTGGGCGCCCCGTGGCTGTTCACGCGCGAGAGATAGCGCGGCAGCCAGCCATCGAGCGAGGCCTGGTAGAGCGTGCGCGACGATCCCATCATCGAGGTCATCACGATCAGCAGCAGCGACAGGATCAGCATGGCGATGAACAGGTTGGCGATCAACACGCCGGCATGGCTGGAGGCGACGAGACCCAGCCCCTTGACGACGATCGAGGCCAGCGCCTGGGCCACGCCGGAACCATCGTAGATCGAAGGTGAGAGCATGGTGTCAAGGCCGAGCGAGGCCTGGAACGCCAGCGGCACCAGCGCAAAGACGAGGATGCACAACACGCCCGAGGCGATGATCGCGCGCGGCGTATCGCGGGCGGGATTGCGGAATTCGCGGGTATAGCACACCGCAGTTTCAAAGCCGTAGGTGGACCAGCCGGCACCGAACATCGCGCCCATCAGCAGGACCAGGCCATAGCCATTCCAGCTGCCAAAGCCGGCATGGCCCGCCGCGTCGCGCAGCATGGGCAGCAGCGGGAAGAGATGCTCGCGCGGGAGATTGCCGGTAAACACCGGGATCAGGCCGACCAGGATGAGCGGGGCCAGGCACACGAGGCCAAGGATCTTTTGGGCTTGGGCCGCCCGCGCAGCACCGCCATGTTGCAAGGCGAAGGTGAGCAGCAGGAACGCAGTGGCGATCAGCGAGACCGCATTGATGCGCAAAGACAGGCCGGGGCGCACGAAGCCGAGATCGACCAGCTTGATCTGCCAGGCCATGATCGCCGCATCGGGCGCGAACAGGCTGGCCATGATGTAGCCGGCGGCCAGGCTGGTAGCGAGGGTCAGCACCGGCGACCAGGCCAGCCAATTGGCCCAGATGGAGATCGGGGCGACAAAGCGGCTGTAGGGCAGCCAGGCCGCCGCGCCATAGACCGAAGCGCCGCCCGACTTGTGCGGATAGAGCCCGGCAATCTCGGCATAGACGAAGCTCTGGATAAACCCCATGAGGATCGAAGCGATCCAGACCACCCAGCTTGGCTGGCCGATTGTGGCGGCAATGCCACCCATGGTGAGCAGCACACCAGCCGGAACCCCCGACGAAGCCCAGAACGCTCCCTTCCAATCGAGCGAGCGGTGCAGTTCCCCGGCAGGGGCGGCCAAGGTCATCGCGGGGGTTATCGCGGGGTCTTCACCGATCATCGCTGCTGCGTTTCCCAGTTGGGGTGGACGTAGTAAGGCTCGTTGGCCGGCGGCAGGAGCGGGTTGCCGAGGATGTGATCGGCCGCCTTTTCCCCGATCATGATCGTGGGCGCATTGAGATTGCCGGTGGTGATCGAGGGCATGACCGAACTGTCGACCACGCGCAGGCCCTGGACGCCGATCACCCGCAGTTCTGGGTCAACCACCGCCAAGGGATCATCGACGCGGCCCATGCGCGCGGTACACGAGGGATGCAGCGCGCTTTCCACCTTGTCGGCGATGAACGCATCGATCTGCTCATCGCTGACGCAATCGGCGCCGGGCTGGATTTCCCGGCCACGAAACGGCGCGAAGGCGGGCTGCTGGAAGATTTCGCGGGTGAGGCGCACACAGGCGCGCATTTCCGCCCAATCGTCCGGGTGGCTCATATAGTTGAAGCGGATCACCGGCTTTTCGCGGGGATCGGCGCTGCGCAGCGTGACCGTGCCCCGGCTTTTCGAGCGCATCGGCCCGACGTGGGCCTGGAAACCATGCTCCGTGGCGAGCGAGGAGCCGTCGTAATTGATGGCCATCGGGAAGAAGTGATACTGGATATCGGGATAGCGGATGCCGGCGCGGCTGCGGATGAAACCGCAGGATTCAAAGTGGTTGGACGCGCCAAGGCCGGTACGCCGAAGCAGCCATTCCAGGCCCACCTTGGCCTTGCCGACCAGATTGGCGTGGCCGAACAGGGTGATCGGCTGGGTGCAAGCCATCTGGAAATAGAATTCCAGGTGATCCTGCAAGTTGGCGCCGACCCCGGCGCGATCGGCCAACACCGGGATGCCATGGCTTGCCAGTTCCTGGGCCGGGCCGATGCCCGACAGCTTGAGCAGTTGCACCGAGTTGATCGGCCCGCCCGAGAGGATCACCTCACGCCCGGCGCGTGCCGTGTGCAGCGTGCCGCCGCGTTCGTACTCTACGCCCACCGCGCGGGTGCCGTCGAACAAAATGCGGGTGGCCAGCGCATGCTGCACAACCTTGAGATTGGGCCGCTTGACCGCATCATAGAGATGCGCCTTGGCCGAAGAGCAGCGCTCACCCTTGCGCACGGTCATGTCCATGCGGCCAAAGCCTTCCTGCTGAAAGGCGTTGTAATCCTCGGTCGGCTGGTAACCGGCCTGCTGCGCCGCTTCCATCCACGCGTGGTGCAGCGGATTGTCGAGCGTGCCATAGGTGGTGGACAGGGGCCCGTCGCCGCCGCGATAGGCATTGCCGCCCTCTGCGCGGGTTTCCGCGCGCTTGAAATAGGGCAGCACCTGGGCATAGCCCCAGCCGCGCGCGCCCTGATCCTCCCAGCTTTCGAAATCGAGCGGATTGCCGCGCACATAGACGAGGCCGTTGATCGAGGATGAGCCGCCCAGCCCCTTGCCGCGCGGACAATGCAAGCGGCGGTTGTTGAGATGCGGCTCGGGCTCGCTTTCATAGCGCCAGTTCCAGCGCGTGGTGTTCATCGGATAGGCGAGCGCGGCGGGCATCTGGATGAAGATCGAGCGATCCGATCCCCCGAATTCCAGCAGCAGCACGCGATGGCGGCCATCGGCGGTGAGCCGGTTGGCCAGCACGCATCCGGCCGACCCGGCGCCAACGATCACATAATCGAACGCCTCGCCCGCATCAGCATCAGTAGGGGGCATCGATCGGCTCCATGGCGACATAGACGCTCTTGAGGCGCGTATAGTGCTCGATGGCGGCGCGGCTGTTCTCGCGGCCCAGGCCCGATTGCTTGACCCCGCCGAACGGCAATTCGATCGGGGTGATGTTATAAGTGTTGATCCAGCAGGTGCCGGCATCGAGCGCGGCGACGACGCGGTGGGCGCGGGTCAGATCCTGGGTGAACACCGCGCCGGCCAGACCGAATTCGGTGGCATTGGCGCGTTCGATCACCTCGGCTTCTTCGGTGAAAGGCAGGACGGCCATGACCGGGCCGAAGATTTCCTCCTGGACGATAACCATCTCGTCGTTGCAGGCGGCAAAGATGGTGGGGGCAACGAACGCCCCCTTGTCGCAGCCGTTGGCGAGCACGCGATGGCCGCCGGTGACTAGGGTGGCCCCTTCGGCCTGGCCCTTCGCGATATAGCCGAGCACCTTTTCCATGTGGGCCTGGCTGATCAGCGCGCCGACATAGGTGGCCGGATCGGCGGGATCGCCCACGATCATCGCCTCGGTCCGCGTTTTCAACCGGGCGAGGAAATCATCCATCACGCTGGCATGGACGAACACGCGCGTGCCGTTGGAGCAGACTTCACCGGCCGAGTAGAAATTGGCGAGCAGCGCGCCCGAGACGGCATTGTCCAGATCGGCATCGGGAAACACGATCAGCGGGCTCTTGCCACCCAGTTCGAGCGTGACCTGCTTGAGCGTGGCGGCAGCGTCGGCCATCACCTTGCGGCCGGTGCCAACTTCTCCGGTGAGAGAGATCTTGGCAATGCCGGGGTGGCGTGACAGCAACTGGCCGGTGGCGGCAAATCCTTGGACGACCTGGAACACGCCATCGGGCACGCCAGCCTCGAGATAGATCTTTTCCAACTCGATCGCGGTGAGCGGGGTCAGTTCGGCGGGCTTGAAAATCATCGCGTTGCCGCAGGCCAGCGCGGGCGCGCTCTTCCAGCAGGCGATCTGCAACGGATAGTTCCACGCGCCGATCCCGGCGGTGACGCCCAGCGGCTCGCGCCGGGTATAGCCGAACGCGCCGGGGCCAAGATCGACGTGCTCACCGGCAATCGTGGCTGCCACGTTGGCGTAGTATTCGATGCAATCGGCACCCGAAAGCACATCGACCGCGATGGTTTCCTGGATCGGCTTGCCGGTGTCGCGGGTTTCCAAGAGCGCCAGTTCATCGTTGCGGGCGCGCAGGATATCGACCGCCCGGCGCAGCACGCGGCCCCGCTCGGTACCGGTCAGGCGAGCCCACTGCCGCTGCCCAGCGCGGGCGCGGGCCACGGCGGCATCGATTTCGGCGGCGCCGGCGATGGGGATGGTGGCGAGCACCTCACCCGTGGCGGGGTTGATCGTATCGAAAGAAGCCGGTGCCATCGTGCCCTCTGTCTGGCGTTATGTGCCCACAGAATACGGCAAGCCGGCTTGGAATCAATTTTACCGTGCAAATCGCAATTTTGTAACGCTGAAAAATATCCTTTTAAAACATAATGGTATTTTCCGGCTTTCATCGCCGAGACCGATATGGTGCATAAAGTTTGCTTATGCTGGCAGTCATGCTCACAGCTGCGGGGGATCGGCCGCGCCGCGCCACAGCCGGCGCCGCACCCGATTCCAATCGGGCACGCCCCATTCATGACCGCAAGCATGGCCCACAATACTGTCGAGCGGATTGGCATCATCGAGCAGCATGTCCTGCGGCGTAAGCGGTTCGCGTTCGCGCGTGCAGAAGAACGCCGTCACATGGGGCCCCGTGTCCGTGCGGCGCCCAGGCTGGACCAAGGCCAGGCGGTTGCTGCGCAAACGCACCACCATGCCGGGCGGAAACACCCCGATGCTTTGCATGAAGGCAAACAGCAGATCGCGATCGAAATGCCCTTCCCATCCCCACATCGCCGCGAGCGCCTCCACCGGCGTCCACGCCTGCTTGTAGATACGGTCGGACGTGAGCGCGTCGTAGCAATCGCAGATCGCGCCAAGGGCCGCGGCGCGGCTGATCTCGCCCGCATGCAGGCCGGCGGGATAGCCCTTGCCATCCTGCCGTTCGTGGTGGTGCCGGCAGACATCGAGCGCGGTGGGGCAGACATCGCCTGATGCCGCAAGCAGGCGAAAGCCATGTTCGGGATGATCGCGGACGAGGGCGAATTCTTCCTGCGTGAGACTGGCAGGCTTGTTCAGCACGTCTTGCGGGATACCGATCTTGCCCAGATCGTGGAGCAGGCCAGCCTGGCCATAGTCGCGGGTTTCCTCGGCGCTTAGACCAAGGAACGTGGCGGCGTTGATCATCAGGGTGCACACCGCCACCGAATGGGCGAAGGTGTATTCGTCCTTGCTCTTGAGACGGACGACATCGATCACCGTGCGCGGGCTGCTGGCAACGGCCTCGGCAATATCTTCTACCAGTTGATGGGTATCAGCAACACGCACCGCGCGGCCCATGCGGGCATCGTCGAACAGGCCGCGCATCGTCTGTCGGGCCTGACCCACCATTTTCTGGACCTGGCGACGGCGCTGGCGCGAGATGCTGTGCATCAGCGCATCGGCGCGATCGGGCGGTGGGGGCGCGGCACGCCGGCAACGGCGGACCGGCCCACGCGGTTCGCCTGGCATTGGACCAGCCGCGCATGCGGGCGGCGCGGCCGCCGCCGGTTCTGCCTCGTATCGGCCGCCGCGCGCCTCGTCGATGATCACGAAGGGGGCGGCACAGCCATGGACCTTGGCAAGGTCGTCAGCAGTCGAGATGACGAAACGCGTGCGCCAGAACGGATGATCGAACCATGATCCGCCGAATCCGCAAATGAACATGCCAAGCTTGACGTGTTCGGGAGGGACATGGCGGATCATGTGCCGCAGATTGCGTGCACGACCTTCCCCCCGGCCTAAAGCGGCCTTCAGGAAAACCCGCAGAAACATGGTTAAACGCGACGAGTGGTTGCCCCGGCGACGCCGGCGTGGTGATAGCGTGGCATGAGCCACCCTGCCGATCTTGCCATCCGCCTGCGCCGCGCCGCATTCAACCAGGCCCTGGCCGACGCCGACCTGGCCGCGATCGGGCCCTTGCTGGCGCCCAACGTCGTGCTGGTGACGGGCAGCGACAGCGCCGTGCTGGCCGGGCGCAAAGCACAACTCCAGGCGTGGAAGCGCGAGTTCGCCGCCAGCCCGCGCAGCATCTATCTGCGCACGCCGGCGACGATCGAGGCATCGGCGGTGGAGCCAATCGCCCTGGAACAGGGAGAGTGGCAGGGCCGCCACGCCGATAGCGGCGCGGTTTACGCCAGCGGACGCTATTGCGCCAAGTGGCGGCAAAGCGATGCAGGCTGGGTCATCGTGGCCGAGATATTCGTGACCATGGCCTAAAGACCGGCGCGGTGAGAGGCGACGGCCAGCCCTGCGGCCAGCAAGCGACCATCCGGGCCGGTGCGGGCCGGCGACCAGATCTCCCATGCCCTTTTTTCATTGATTTACAACGGCACTGGCCATCCACAACCTTGCGGTAGTCGCCGCTGGCGTTCAGCGGGAGCTGGGCAGCTATCGCGCGGCAAAGGCGCACGCCGACTTGGCGCGCGACGCGGAACACTGTCACAAACTCGCCAGTAACCAGGCGGCGCACCATGATCTAGAATTTGAAGCGGCGCACGCTCCCGCTCGATCACCGCGTGGGGCCAGCGCCCGATTAAGGTCCAAGCGGCACCGCGGCCGGCCCTGCCGGCATTCGCCAAAGCCTGGCCGCCGCTGGTGTCGTAGTATCCCCCGACGATGTGCAGGCCTGCACTGAGCTGACATCCTATGCCCTGTCGCTGCCCGACTGATCATAGGATGTCAGCGCGCCCACCGTGGTCATACCTGCGGGCGGGCGGTGACATGTCCTGGATTTACCAGGTGCCGGTATTGGGCATGCTGACCCACGGTTCAGCCGGATCGAGACGGCCGTTCTGGAGCAATTCCACCGAGATGCCATCGGGCGTCTTCACAAAGGCCATGTGCCCATCGCGCGGCGGGCGGTTGATGGTGATCCCGGCATCGGCCAGCGTCTGACACGTGGCGTAGATATCTTCCACCTGAAACGCGAGATGGCCAAAGTTGCGCCCGCCCGCATAGGTTTCGGCGCTGCCATCCTCGGCCGGCCAGTTGTAGGTCAGTTCCACTTCATAATCCTGGCCGGGCGCTGCCAGGTAGATCAGCGTGAAACGGCCCTGCTCACTGGAAAAGCGGCGCGTTTCCTGCACGCCGAGCAGGTTGAAGAACGCAATCGTCGCGTCAGGATCGGTCACCCGGATCATGGTGTGCAAAAACTTGGTCATCGTCTGGTAGCTCCGTTCAAAGCGATGAAATTCGTGCGCGGCGCAAAGCGGCCGCTCAGTGCCCGTTGAGCTGGGCGAACAGCGCGTCGAACCTGCCGTTGCGCTCGGCATGGCGAAACGCCAGCGTGTTGGGCACGCAGATTTCAACCGGCGTGGGCACCTGCGAGAACAGATCCATCACCTGGGCGATATAGGTATTGAGCGGCAGATAGCCTTCGCGGCTTTCCTGGCCTGGCGTCAGTCCGGTCTGCACGGCGGGCGGGGCCAGTTCGATGACGTCCACCCGGCCGGTCAGTTGCGCGCGCAGCGACTGGGTATAGGAATGCATCGCCGCCTTGGTCGCGCTGTAGGTCGGGGCTGCTGCCAGCGGCACGAATGCCAGGCCCGAGGTGACGTTGACGATTACCGCATCGGCCTGCTGCGCCAGGTGGTTGACCAGGGCATCGGTCAGGCGGATCGGGGCAAGCAGATTGGTCACCACCGTGGCCTCGGCATCGGCCAGATCGCGCGTGCCGCGCAGATCCTCGAACCGCATGATCCCGGCATTGTTGACCAGAACATTGAGCGCGGGAAAGCGCGCCGTCACTTCGGCGGCAAAGCTGGCGACCGCGGCGGCGTCGGTCACGTCGAGCGCCATGGCGTGAAGCCCGTCGCGCCCGGCCACGGTTTCTTCCAGGGTGGCCAGCGTGCGGCCGGTGACGATGACGGTGTTGCCCGCCGCATGCCAGGCCTGGGCCAGTGCGCGCCCGATGCCGCTGCCCCCGCCGGTGACGAGGATGGTGTTGCCGCTGGTTTTCATGGAAGCGATCCTTTTTATGTCGCGTGCAAAGTGGGGGCTGGCCCTACTGATAGCAACGCCCTGCCCGAAAGTTTGCGCCGCCATGCGCGCGGTGGAAGCATCCCGTGGCGTCGCCGGATTGATTGCCATTCCGCAGCGCGGCATAAGGCGGGCATGTTCAAGCACCTCATGCCCTCCCGCCCGTCCCAGGAACGCTCCATGGCCTGGCGGCTCGGCTGGTGGCTGGGCCGCGCCATCGTCGTGTTCCTGGTAGGCAGCGTGCTGTGGGTGCTGATCTACAAGTGGGTGCCGGTGCCGATCACCGCCACGATGCTGATGGACGGCAACAGCATATCCAAGGACTGGACGCCACTGACGCGAATCGACCGCACGATGGTGGACGCAGCGATCGCAGGCGAGGATTCGCGGTTCTGCACTCATCACGGATTCGATCAGGCTGCCATGCTCCAGGCATTCGAACGCAACCAGCAGGGCGGCCGGATTCGCGGCGGCTCCACCATCAGCCAGCAGACAGCCAAGAACGTGTTCCTGTGGCAGGGCGGTGGCTATTTCCGCAAAGCCCTGGAAGCTTGGTTCACCGTGCTGATCGAGCAGATCTGGGGCAAGCGGCGGATCATGGAGGTCTATCTCAACGTCGCGGAAACCGGCATCGGCACCTATGGCGTGGAGGCCGGCGCCCAGCGCTATTACAACAAGGGCGCGCTGCACCTGTCACGGATCGAGGCCGCACGAATCGCTGCGGCCTTTCCCCAGCCCAAGGTGCGTGAAGTAACCGGCGCGAGTGGCTTTGTGCGCCGCCATGGCAATGCCATCGCCGCGCGGTCTTCGGTGGTGCGCGGCCAGTACGATACCTGCGTCTACCAATAATAGCGGAAAGGCCGCCTCCCGGTGGCGGGAGACGGCCCCTCCAGCGTGTAAGCCGAGCCGCCGGATATCACATCTTTGGCAGGCAGGGCTTGCCCCCTTCTTGCCGCAGGATCACGCATTCAACCGGAACAACAATGCTGCAAAGCACAACACCGAAAAGCGGGCGTTCGTTCCCGGCCGCATTAAGCCGAGCCTAGAATGCCGCAGTTGGCCCAGTCCTGGATAGTGCAGTGCAGCACGACTGGTCGCATCATGCGCGCATCCCGGCGCTGCGGCGGACCGCAATGAAAAACCCGCCGCCATCCGAAGGGATGACGGCGGGCTTTTTAGCCAGCTCTGTCCGAAGGGATCAGAAGCCGAAGCTGAGCGTCGCGATCAGCGTGCGCGGCGGGCTGAGCTGCGCATAGGTGATCGGGTTGCCGTTGGTGGCCTGGCTGAGCAGCGTGCCGTCAAAGCCGCCGACATAGTTCACGTCGAACACGTTGGTGACGTTGAGCTGCAGGAAGGTGCGTTCGTTGAACATCTCCGCCACCTTCGACAGAGCCAGCTTCGCGTCGAGATCGACGACGGTGTACGGGCGCGTCTTGGCCGGGAAGATTTCCAGCTTGCCGCCGCTGTTCACATAGAACGGCAGGTTCTGGTCGTTCACATAGCGCGGACCGGTGCGCTTGGCCTGCACGCCCAGCGAGAGCGGGCCGACCGTACCGTCGACACGGCCACCGAAGGTGTAGACCGGGGCGCCGGATTCACGCTTGCCAGCCGTCTGGTAGAACGCCTGGGTGCCGGCTGCGGTGCAGCCATACATGCCCAGCGTCACGTTGGCCGCAGAGCAGGTCCCGGCATCGACGTTGTCGCGGATCTTCGAGTGCAGGTACGAACCGAACACGTAGAACGAGAGATCCTTGGTCGGCGCATAGGCCAGCGAGCCGTCGAAGCCATACTTGTCCACGCGACCGAGGTTGCGATAGATCGAAACCTGGAGATCGCGGTCAAACGCCGAGGCGAGACGGTTCTGGTAGATGGTGTACCAGGCCGAAACCTGCGCCAGCAGCGGGCCGGAACGGAAGCGCACACCGGCGTCGAAGTTGTCGGTCGTTTCCGGGTCGGGCTTGGCCGCAGCATTGCTCAGCGGGAAGTAGAACGAGTTGTACAGGTTGTCCGTACCCGGCACCTGCAGACCCTTCGAATAGTTGGCAAAGATGCTGGCCGACGGCGCCACCTTGAGCGTGAAGCCCACGGTGGGCAGCGGCTTGCTGTAGGTGAACACGCGCTGCTGCGGTGCCGCCCAGCCGCTGGTCGGCAGGCCGGCCGCGGTCACGACATAGGGATTGGCGGCAGCATTGGTCGCCAGATCGCCCGAGGTGGCATAGCACGCCACGCCGCCGCTGGCGCCAGTGGTGAAGCACTTGTTGTTCAGGTTGCGCTTCATGAACGGCATGCGCAGGCCGACGTTGACCGACAGCGCATCGAACGTGCCGCGGTATTCCGCCGAAACCTGATGCAGGATCGCATAGGACAGGCGGTTGCGCTTCTGGACGATGTTGCCCTTGGCGTCCGTCAGCGCGTTTTCCGACGGGAAGTAATCCACCCCGAAGCCGTTGGTGTAAAGGTTGCCCAGTTCACCGGTCTGCTTGTGACGGCCACGGTCATACGAATAGGCCACGCGGATCGTGTTGTTCGGGTTGATGTCGTACCGCAGCGAGGCAAGCAGGCCGAGACGCGCGGTCTTGGTCTGGCTCGGCGCCAGCAGGCGCACGGTGTCGCGCAGATCGCCGTCGCCGTTGAGATCACGGCCGAAGTAGTAGTTGCTGCCATTGAAGCCGAGCGTGCCGTTGGGTGCTGCCGCTTCGGTCGCCACGACGGTGCCGCCACCGTTGGCGCTGGTCCACTGGATCGACGGATCGACCGTCAGCACCAGGCCATCGGCCAGGGTGAAGCGCGTGTTGATGCGCACGTTGGCCGTGTCCGACGGGTTGTAGCGGTATTCGTAGTCAGAACCGCACGAGTTGGCCACATCGGCAACGCCGGCGTTGGCCGCCGCGGTGGTGCAGCGGGCTTCCTGATAGAAGCGCTCGTCACCGTTGAGCGGATATCGGTTGGCCGACGAACCACCCACAACGCGCGAACCGTAGTTTTCGGTCCACATCGGCACCGAGCCGAAGAAGTTGTTGCGGTTCTTGTTGTAGTGGCCGGCGATCGAGATGAAGTCGCCGTTGCTGCCCAGCGGCTGATAGAGCTTGGCGTTGAACTGCTTCTTGTCGATCTTGCCGATACCGCCGAACACGGCGTTGTTGGTCGCGCTCGACGCCGTGATCCAGCCACGCAGGCCCGAGGCCGTCAGGTTGCCGGTGTCAACTTCGCCATAGATGCGCATGAAGTTGAAATCGCCCACCGAACCCAGCATGCGCGCGTGGAAGTCTTCGGTCGGCATGCGCGAGCGATAGTTGACGGTCGAACCCGAAGCGGCGGCCGTGGGCGAGTCGACGTCGGTGGTGCCGAGGTTGACGTTGACCTGCTCGATGATTTCGGGGTCAAGCTGCTGGTTTGAATAGAGGGCATAGTTGCCGGTGTCGTTCAGCGGCATGCCGTCGAACGTCTGCGAAATGCGGGTGTTGTCAAAGCCGCGGATGAACAGCTTGCCGCCGGCCGAACCGAACGGATCGTTGTTCTGGAAGCTGACGCCCGGCACCAGGTTGATGATGTCGTTGATCGTCTGGCCCGGCGTCTGGTGGGCGATGATCGTCTGGTCGAGAACCTGCTTGGCCTTGGGCGTGTCGGGCAGCTGAACGCCGTTCACCGACTTGGCGGCATGGCCGCTGACCACGATGGCCTGCTGTTCGAAATCGACCGAGCCGGTGGACTGGGCAAAGGCGGGCGTGCTGGCCAGAGCCATGCCCAGCGCCAGCATGGAGCCGGCAGTAAAGTGCGAGCGGTGCATTGGTGTCCCCGTTGCGTGTAATCAGTCGCCGCGATGCAACGACAGAAAGATGATCCGTCCCCGCTGCCATCAGACGACCCGACGCATGGCAGGGCGCCGGCACAAATCTTCCACGCGCCGGCAGGCCTCCCTGACCGGTTTCTTGTGACACGAAAATGACAAAATTTCTGCAATTTTTACTTGATTTTGGCGTTCGCGACAAAATGCTTCAGGATCAAGCGCGCAGTCTTGCCAATCATTTCAAGTGAAAGCAGTCAGGCGCAATGATGGTGCAGATTGTGGCGGCTTCGCAACAACAGCAAAGAATTTGCGCAAGTGCGAAACATTTGGCACCAAAGCAAACGCTTGTGCCAAGACCAGCCGCAGTTTGCGGTGAAATCCGCCTGGCGTTACGGTCCGGCGGCCGCGCCCGTCAGGCCGCAGCCTCTGCCGATTCGTCCTGCGCCACCAGCAGCCAGCGCTCCGCGCCTTCCAGCCCGACGGCAGTCAACCGACCCGAGGCATAGGCGCCGGTATCAATGCCGACACGCAGCGGCGAAAGCTCCGGCTCGTCGACGATGGTATGGCCATGCACCACGGCGAAATCGCGCGGGGTGCGGTCGGCGATGAACTCCCCGCGAATCCAGCGCATGTCGCCGGGCACTTGTTCGTCCAGCGCCACGCCGGGGCGAATCCCGGCATGCACGAAGACATAGTCTCCGATGCGAATCTGGTCTTCCAACCCGCGCAGGAATGCGATGTCGGCCTGCGGCACGAAATCGGGCATCGCGGCACGCAGTTCTTCCAGCGTCATCCGCGCATAGTCTTCGGGATCAATCGGATAGCTCAACAGCGTTTCCCGGCCACCATGGCGCAGGAAATGGCGCAGGGTTTCATCGCGCTCGAACGCGCCCAGGAACATTTCCTCGTGATTGCCGGCCAGGATGCGCACGCGGCGGCGCTGCGCCCAGCTTCTGGCCCGGTCGATCACGCCCGCGCTATCGGGCCCACGATCGATCAGGTCGCCCAGCAGGATAACCGTAGTTTTCACCACGCCTTGCCCGCTGCGTGCCGCATCGTCGGCTTCAATGAGGCCGATCATCTGCTCGAACAGGTCGAGCCGGCCGTGAATGTCACCCACCGCATAGACGCGTTGGCCCGAAGGAACCAGCGTGGGCGGCGCAGGCGGTTCTGCCCGCGCCCCGGAAACGAGTGACTTTAGCAACTTCAGCATGCACCGGCCGTAACGATCATTCGCCAAACTATATGGGCGCTGCCACGGCCGAGACAAGCGCCAGAAACACTATGATGCACAAAAGACACATTCCAGAACGAGAATGCCACGGTCGGCGGAATGGTCTTGTGCAACGCAGCAGGCGGCGGCATCCAGATAAGTGCAAGTCGTCAACCAGCCCGCGCAAGAAAGAGGCCGGGGCGATTTGTGCAGGCGGGGCGACGCGTCAAAGACAAAATTAAAGAGGTATTTCATGCGTACGTCCATCAAGTCGCGCGTGGCCAAGGTCGCCACGGCGTTCAGCCTTGCCGTGCTTGCCGGCTATGCCGTGCCTGCCATGGCCGACGAGACCGCGCCCCCGAGCGATTTCAAGGTGACTGGCGCCGCCGGCGTCATCAGCCAGTACCGGTTCCGCGGCATCTCGCAGTCCAACAACCTGCCGGCCGTCCAGGGCACGCTGACCCTGTCGCACAGCTCGGGCTTCTACGTGTCGACCTGGGGTTCGAGCGCTTCGCCCAGCCCGGCGGTCAACATCGGCGGCACCGAAATCGACGTCTATGGCGGTTTCACCCACGGCCTTAGCAACAGCGGCGTGACCGTCGACGTGGGCCTCTATGGCTACATCTATCCGGGTGCGCCGGGCCTCAACTTCTATGAAGTCTATGGCTCGCTGTCCAAGGCGCTCGGCCCGATCAACGCCAAGGCCGGTATCAATTTCGCCCCGCACCAGAAGAACCTGGATGTCTATGCCACGCGCACCGACACCTACGTCTATGGTGAACTGTCGGGCGCCATTCCGAACACGCCGTTCACGATCCACACCCACCTGGGCCACACCGGCGGTTCGTTCAACTATACCAAGGAATACATCGACTACACCGCCGGTGTCAGCACCGCGTGGAAGAACCTGACGCTCGATTTCTCGGTCGTCGGCACCAACGTCAGCCGCCAGGATGCCGCCAACAATCCCTTCGCCGGGGTTTCGGGCGAGCAGATGTATCGCGCCGGCAAGACGGTTGGCGTGGTCTCGCTGATGGCCTCGTTCTGATCGCGTAACGTCGTTCGCCCAAGGGCAACAGGGGAAAGCCCGCGTCGGATCACCGACGCGGGCTTTTACCGTTTCAGTGCCCGGTTGCCGCTGCGCCTTGCGGCGTCTGCAGGCCGCCACCCAGCGCCACGAACAGGCCCACGGTGTCTGACAGGCGCGCTGCCTTGGCTGCCACGTATTGCGCCCGCGCGGTCTGCGCCACGGCGCTGGCGTTGAGCACCTGCAGCGTGCCCACCCCGCCCAGCTGCAACTGCCGCTTGACGAAGCCCAGGCTGGCCGAAGCCGCCGAATCGCCACGCTGCGCGATCGACAGCGCGGTGGCGTCGGCCGACAGCGCGGTCAGCGCATTGCTGACATCCGCAAAGGCCTGCAGCGCCGTGCCGCGATAACCGGCCTTGGCCGCATCCAGGGCATGCTCGGCCGCCTGCTGCTGCCGCTTGAGCGAGCCACCATGGAAGATCGGCGCGGCCAGGGCGCCCAGCAACTGCCAGAACGGATTGCCATCGGCAAACATCCGGCCGAAGTCTTCCGCCGTGCCGCCCGCCGTAGCCGACAGCGTGAGCTGCGGCAGGCGCGCAGCCATGGCCACCTTCACGTCGGCCGCCGCGCCTTCCAGCGTGGCCGCTGCCGCCGCCACGTCGGGCCGGGTCTTGAGCAACTCGGCCGGCAAGGCCATTGGCAGGTCTGCCGGCAGCGTCAGGTCTTCCAGCGCCGGCATGGCCGCGCCGTTGTCGAACACCGGCATGCCCGGCGCCTTGCCGATCAGGATCAGCAACGCGGCCTGGTTGGCGGCACTGGCGCGCACCAGCGGCGGCAGCGTGCCTTCCACCGCGGCCAGCGCGGCTTCCTGTGCCGCCACGTCGGCATGGCCCACCGCGCCCAGCTTTTCGCGCTGGCGCAGCAGGTCCAAGACCTGGCGACCGCTGGCGATCGCATCGCTGTTGGCGGCGATCTCGGCATCGAGCGCGGCGTTCTGGATCACCGCCAGCACCACGTTGGCCGCCACCATCGAGCGCGTGGCATCGGCCTGGGCCTGGGCCACGGCGGCCGCCGCCTTGGCCGATCGCACCCGCGCCGCGCCGCCGCCGAACAGGTCGGGGGAATAGCTGACGCTGACCTGCGCGGTATGCAGCGAGAAGACCTGCGGATTGGGATCGGCGATCGGGGTGGACAGGCTGCGCGACAGGCGCTGCCGCTCACTGGTCAGTCCGGCATCAAGCTGCGGCAACAGCGCGCCGCGCGCCACGCCGATCAGCGACTGCGCCTGGGCCACGCGGGCCTGGGCAGCGGCCAGATCGGCATTGGCCGTCAGCGCGCGATCCACCAGGGTGTTGACCGCCGGGCTGCGGAACGCCTGCCACCAATCCTTGGCCACTGCCGTGCCGGGGTGAACCACCTGCGATTGCCCATCGCCGGTGATCGGCTGGTTGAGCAGATCGGGCGGCGCGCTGCCCGCCGGGGTGGGCGGCATCGGCACCGCCACGGTATTGACCACCGGCGGCGCCTTGGCCGCACCGGCCGTAGCCAGCATGGTGGAGGCCAGCAGCATGCCACTGGCCAGGGTGCCCAGCGAACGGCGCATCGGGAAACGGATCATGCCGGCTCTCCTTCATGCGGCATTGCGGTATCACCAGCATCGGTATCGGCCCCGGCGCGCTTGCGCGGCCCGGCGACCCGGCTGGAGAAACGGTTGATGAGCAGGGGCAGGATCAGCAGGATCAGCACCGGGGCCAGCGTCATGCCGCCCACGACCACCAGGGCCAGGGGCTTTTGCACCTGGCTGCCGATGCCAGTGGCCACCGCCGCCGGCGCGAGGCCGATCGCCGCCACCAGGCAGGTCATCAGCACGGGCCGCAGCGAATTGGTGGTGGCGTGGCGCAACGCATCAAGCCGTGCCATGCCTTCGTCCATCGCCTGGTTGAAGCTGGTCACCAGCAGGATGCCATCCATCACCGCGATCCCGAACAGCGCCACGAAACCGATCGCTGCCGAGATCGAGAACGCCGTGCCGGTGAGCATCAGCCCCAGCACGCCGCCCACCACGGCCATCGGAATGACCGAGAAGGCCAGCAGCGTATCGCGCAGCGAGCGGAAGTTGGCATAGAGCAGGCCGAGCATGAGCAGCAGGCTCAGCGGCACGACGATTTCCAGACGCGCCACCGCGTTCTTGAGGTTGCTCATCTCGCCCGCCCATTCCAGGCTATAGCCTGCGGGCAGCACCACATTCTTGGCAATGCGGGCCTGCGCTTCCTCCACCGCGCTGCCCAGGTCGCGATCACGCACCGAGAACTTGATCGGGATGTAGCGTTCCTGGTGCTCGCGATAGATGAAGCTGGCGCCGGTGGTCAGGCGGATATCCGCCAGTTCCGACAGCGGCACAGAGATCGCCGTGCCATCGGGCGCGGTGGCCCCCACAGTGATGCGCTTGACCGCTTCCAGGCTGTCGCGCTGGTCGGCTTCCAGGCGCACCATGATCGGGAAGTGGCGATCGGTGTGCGGCTCATAGAGGTCGCCCGGCGAGGTGCCGCCGATGGCGGCCTGCACCGTCTGGTTCACGTCGTCCACACTCAGGCCATAGCGCGCGGCCTTTTCGCGATCCACGTCGATGCGCACGGTCGGCTGGCCCAGCGACTGGAAGATCCCCAGGTCGGTAATGCCGCGCACCTTGGCCATCTGGTCACGCAGCTGGCCGGCAATCTTCTCCAGCGTCACCAGGTCGGGGCCGAACAGCTTGACCGAGTTGGCGCCCTTCACCCCCGATGCGGCCTCTTCCACGTTGTCCTCGATGATCTGCGAGAACGAGAAGTCGACGCCGGGATAGCGCGATTGCAGCTTGGCCGAGAGATCGGCGACCAGCTTTTCCTTGTCCATGCCCTTGGGCCATTCATCGAACGGCTTGAGCGGCACGAAGTATTCCACGTTGAAGAAGCCGGTGGCATCGGTGCCGTCGTCCGGGCGGCCGTGGGCGGAAAGCACCGCGGTCACTTCGGGGTATTGCATGATGTCACGGCGGATCGCGCGGGCCACCGGCTCACCCGCATCGAGCGAGATCGCCGCCGGCAGCGTGGCGCGGATATACATGTTGCCTTCTTCGAGGTGGGGCAGGAACTCCACCCCCAACGAGCGCACGCCGACAAAGGCGCCGATCACCATGATCGCGGCCGCGCCGATCGCAAGCAGCTGGTTGCGGAAGCAGAACGCCGCCGCCGGTTCGTAAACCCGGCGAATGCGCGCCACCAGCCAGGTCTCGGCCTCGTCCAGCTTGTCGGGCAGCATCATCGCCGAAAGCACCGGCGCTACGGTGAACGTGGCGATCAACCCGCCGATGATGGCATAGGCATAGGTCTTGGCCATCGGGCCAAAGATGTGCCCTTCCACGCCGGTCAGCGTGAACAGCGGCAGGAAGCTGGTGATGATGATCGCGGCGGCAAAGAAGATGCCGCGGCTCACTTCGTTGCTCGCCGCCAGGACCGAGCCGATGCGGCTGGCAAAGGTATAGCGCCCGCCTTCATGGGTTTCCACATGGTGCGATCGCTCGGCCATGTGGCGGAATATGTTCTCCACCATGATGACGGTGGCATCCACCACCAGGCCAAAGTCCAGCGCCCCCACCGACAGCAGATTGGCGCTTTCCCCCTGCACCGTCAGGATCAGCACGGCAAAGGCCAGGGCAAAGGGAATCGTGGCCGCCACGATCAGCGCGCTGCGCAGATTGCCGAGGAACGCCCACTGCAGGAAGAAGATCAGCAGGACGCCGGCAACCAGGTTTTCCATCACGGTGCGCGTCGTCACGCCGATCAGTTCAGACCGGTCATAGATGCGTTCGAGATGGACGCCCGGCGGCAGCACGCCGGTGCTGTTGATCTTCTGGACTTCGGCTTCCACCGCCTGGATCGTCGGCATCGACTGCGCACCACGACGCATCAGCACGATGCCCTGGACGATGTCGTCATCGTTGTTGAGGCCGGCGATGCCGTTGCGCGGCATGTTGCCGATCTTCACCGTCGCCACGTCGCGCACCAGCACCGGGGCGGTGCCATCGCGGCCCACTGGGGTGGTTTCCAGCGCATCGACCGACTGGATCAGGCCGATGCCGCGCACGATCGCGCTCTGCGCGCCAAAGTTGATGGTCTGGCCGCCGACGTTGGCATTGGCCTTGCCCAGCGCGGCAATCACCTGCGCCACGGTCAGGTGGTGGGCCTGAAGGCGGTTGTTGTCGACCACGACGTCATAGCTGCGCAGCTTGCCGCCCCAGCCAGTCACGTCGACCACGCCGGGAATGGCGCGGAAGCGGCGTTGCAGCACCCAGTCCTGCAGCGTCTTCAAGTCTTCAACCGAATAGCCCTTGGGCGCGGCGATGCGATAGCGATAGATTTCGCCCACGGGGCTCGTCGGCGAAATCGTCGGCACCGCGCCGCCCGGCAGCTGGGGCAGCTGCGCCAGCCGGTTGATCACCTGCTGCTGGGCTTGTTCGTAATTGAAATCATAGGTGAACTGGATCTTCACGTCCGACAGGCCGAACAGCGAGATCGCGCGGATCGCCGTCATGTGCGGCAGGCCCGACATCTGCACTTCGATCGGAATCGTGACGTTGCGTTCCATTTCCTCGGCCGAAAGGCCCGAAGACTGGGTCACGATTTCCACCATCGGTGGCACGGGGTCGGGATAGGCTTCGATGTTGAGATTGTAGAACGCGATGCCGCCCGCCACGAGCATCAGCACGAAGAAGGCGACAATCGTCAGGCGCTGGCCCAGCGCATAGCGTACCAGCTTGACCATCAGTCGAGCCCCGCTTCGTTCACGAAGATGGCGCCCTGGGTCACGACCTTTTCACCCGGGTTGAGGCCGGAAATGATCGTTACGCGGCCATCGTGGCTTTCGCCGGTCACCACGTCGCGCGCCTTGACGCGGCCGTGGCCCAGCCACACCCACACGCGGGCGCTGTCGCCCTCGTGGATCACCGCCTCGGCCGGCAGGCTGAGCAGGTGCGGGGTCACCGGGGCCGTCGAAACTTCCTTTTCCGGCGTTTCAATGGTGAAGTTGGCAAACATCTGCGGCTTCAACGCGCCATCGGCATTGGGAATCGTGGCGCGCACTTGCAGGCGATGCGACACCGGATCGATCTGTGCACCGACGTTGTCGATCGTCGCGTCAAACGTGCGGCCGGGGAATGCCGTGGCGGTCACCACTACCTTGTCACCCAGGTGCACGCGCGAGGCATCGCTTTCGGCCACTTGCGCCACCAGCCACACGCGCGACAGATCGGCGATCAGGAACGCCGGCTGGCTCCCGGCGGCATTGGCGCCACCGGCCACATACTGCCCCTGCGCGATCGAGCGGGTCACCACCACGCCACCGATCGGCGCGCGCAGCACGGCATTGCTGCCAGCACCCGTGCCGGCGCCGAACACGCCCAGCTTGGCCTGGGCGGCGGTCACGGCGGCATTGGCAATGCCCAGTTGCGATTGCGCGGCCACCAGGTCGCTGCGCGCCTGCTGCAGATCCTTCAACGCGCCACCGGCGGTGCGATAGATTTCCTCGGCGCGCTGGGCGTTTTCGGTCGCCACGCGCACTTGCGCCGATGCGCTGGTGCGCTGCGCCAGGGCGGCGGCCAAGGCGTTGCGCGCATCGGCGATGTCGGTGGTATGCACCGACAGCAGCGGGCTGCCGGCCTGCACGCGATCACCGTTCTGCACGAAGACCTGCTGCACCTGGCCGGAATAGGGCAGGAACACCGGGGTCGAGCGCGTTTCGTCCACGGTGATCTGGCCGCTGGCGCCCGTGCGGGCATAGCCATCGTCCGCGCCGGCCGTTTCGATCTTGAGGCTGGCCACCTGGCTGTCGGTCAGTTGCACTTCGCCGGCCGGCAGCGGGGCCGCCACCGGCTCGGGCTGGTGCATCCAGGAACGCAGGGCAGTGGCTCCTGTCGCCACCAGGGCCACGGCGGCAACCGACAGGGCCAGAACCCTGATCTGCTTGGCACGGGACATCTGCGGCACGGCGTGTTCGAAATTCATGGCGCGCGGTCTTCTCTTCGGTCCAAAGATGGCAGCTTGTCTATCAACCGTTGCAGGCGAGAGACAGGCCGATGCTGCCCTCTGGCCCAGGCCGCCTGTCCGCGCCACTAGCGGTCTCGTTAAATTACCGTAATGCAGGCCATCCGGCGTGCCCGGAGCGCACAAAATGCAGGCGCCGTGCGGCCGGGCGGGTGTCGCACCCCGGCCCGGGTTTCGCAGCAATCGGTAAAGATTTGCCCGTCATCCGCGCCGCCGATCGCCCGCCCATCCCACCGCGGCGTTGTGCAATTTGTCCACGCCGCCTAGGGTCTGCCACCAGACCGTCACACCTGAAACAATTTGCGGAGCATCCCTTGGCCCGGCGCCTTACGCTTTACATCGTCATCGCCATGATCCTGGGGATCGCCACGGGCTATGCCCTCAACAGCGCGCTGCCGGCCGACAGCCCCACCCTGGCGACGGCCGCCGAAACGCTCAAGCTGCTGCCTGATGTGTTCCTGCGCCTGATCAAGATGATCATTGCGCCGCTGATCCTGGCCACGCTGGTTTCGGGCATCGCCGGCATGGGGGACAGTGCGGCGCTGGGTCGCATCGGCGGGCGGGCGCTGGGCTGGTTCATCACCGCCAGCCTGGTGTCGATCAGCCTGGGCCTCTTGCTGGTCAATCTGTTCCGCCCCGGCCATGGGTTGCAGTTTGCCGCCTCGGCAAAGGTCGGCGATCTCGCCACCGCCGATTTCACCGTGCACCATTTCGTGCTGCAGATCGTGCCGACCAGCCTGCTCGATGCCATGGCGCAGAACAACGTGCTGCAGATCCTGGTGTTCTCGCTGTTTGCTGGCCTGGCGCTGTCTGCCATCGGCGAAAAGGGCGCGCCGTTGCTGCGCGGGGCAGAGGCGCTGGCCAGCCTGATGCTGACCATGACCGACTATGTGATGAAGGCCGCGCCGCTGGCCGTGTTCGGCGCGCTGGCGGCGGTGGTCGCCACCAAGGGCCTGGGGATCATCGTCACCTATGGCGTGTTCGTGTCGGAATTCTATTTCGCGCTGCTGCTGCTGTGGGGCCTGCTGCTGGGCCTGGGCGGCATCTTCCTGGGCAAGCGCGTGCTGCTGCTGGCGCGCTATATTCGCGAGCCGGTACTGCTGGCCTTTTCCACCGCCAGTTCGGAAAGCGCGCTGCCGCGCCTGTTCGAACAGCTCGACCGGTTTGGCGTGCCGCGCCGCATCTCGGGCTTCGTGCTGCCGCTGGGCTATTCGTTCAATCTCGATGGCTCGATGATGTATACCAGCTTTGCCACGATGTTCATCGCGCAGGCCTACAACATCCCGCTATCCTGGCAGCAGCAGATCGCCATGCTGCTCACGCTCATGGTCACGTCCAAGGGCATCGCCGGCGTGCCGCGCGCCAGCCTGGTGGTGATCGCCGCCACGCTCACCCAGTTCGGCCTGCCGGTCGAAGGCATTGCCCTGCTGCTGGGCGTCGATACTTTCCTCGACATGGGCCGCACGGCCACCAACGTGGTGGGCAACGCCGTGGCAACAGCGGTCATCACCCGCTGGGAAGGCATGCTGCAGGTGCCGCTCGATCCCGATGCCCCCGCCCCGGTGCCGCCGCACGATACGCCCGAGCACGGCCGGCGCGGCCTGCATCTCGACCAGGGGCAGTAACGGCGAAACAGGCTATTTCGCCAGAGTCACCGGCTGAAACTGGCCCAGCCCGCACGAACCGCGCGGGCCGCCGCCCGGCCCGGTCTGCAACACGGTGATCACGTCCACGCTGCACAGCTGCGCCTGGCTGGTGGCATAGCCGAAGGTCTGCTGGAACCCCAGGCCATAGCAGCGCTGGGGCAGCGTGTTGCGATACCAGCGGCTGCCGACGCGGAAATCGATCGTCCAGTCATCGCGCACCCGGCTTTCGCTGATCTGGCTGAGCGGAATGCAGCTTTCCGCCCGGCCGATCGGGGTGGCGGCAGGGGTCTTGGGGGAATGGCCATCGGCGCCAGCGCTGCGCGGCCCATCACCGGGCGTGCAGGCCGCCAGCGCGATGAGCAAGGCGGCAACCGGGATCGAACGAACCATGGCACTCTCTCCTTGGCATGGCGCGTTGATCACGCCGGCTTTCTGGCAGTCACCTTTTTGCTGGCAACCTTCTTCTTCGCAACTGGCGGCGTGCCCCCCTGTTCCAGCACCTTGGCCTTGAAGGCGCACAGGTCCACCACCGGGCAGCGCCAGCATTCGGGCGTGCGCGCCTTGCAGATATAGCGCCCATGCAGGATCAGCCAATGGTGCGCGCCCAGTCGAAACGGCCCCGGCACCTTCTTGTCCAACTGGGCTTCCACCGCTTCGGGGGTCTTGCCCTTGGCCAGGCCGGTGCGGTTGCCAACGCGGAAGATGTGCGTGTCCACCGCAAAGGTTTCCATGCCGAACGCGGTATTGAGCACGACATTGGCCGTCTTGCGCCCCACGCCGGGCAGCGCGGTCAAGGCATCGCGGTCTGCCGGCACCTCGCCGCCATGGTCGCGCACCAGGATTTCCGACAGCGCGATCACGTTCTTGGCCTTGGTATTGAACAGGCCGATCGACTTGATGTGCGCCTTCAATCCCTCTTCGCCCAGGGCAACCATCTGCGCCGGGGTCTTCACCTCTTCGAACAGGCGCCGCGTCGCCTTGTTGACGCCCACGTCGGTTGCCTGCGCCGAAATCGTCACCGCCACCAGCAACTGATAGGTGTTGCCATAGGCCAGCTCGGTTTCGGGCGCGGGGTTGGCCTCGGCCAGGCGGCGAAAGAATTCGAAGATCTGGTCCTTCTTCAAGGCGGTCAGTCTCCCAGCCCCAGCACCTGTGGCATGGTATAGCGGCCCGGCCCCTGGGCCAGCAACCATTCGCCGGCGCGGATCGCACCCTTGGCAAAGATGCCGCGGTTCTCGGCCAGGTGCGACAGGCTCAAGCGCTCGTTATCGGCCAGGAAATGCACGGTGTGATCGCCCGCCACGCTGCCGCCGCGCAGCGCGGCAAAGCCGATCGTGCCGGTCTCGCGCTTGCCGGTCATGCCATCGCGCCCGCGCACGGCCACGTCCTTGAGGCCCACCTGGCGGCCGCGCGCCGCCGCTTCGCCCAGCAGCAGCGCCGTGCCCGATGGCGCATCCACTTTCATGCGGTGGTGCGTCTCAACGATCTCGATGTCCCAATCCGTGCCCAGCCGCGCGGCGGCCTCCTGCACCAGGTGCGCGAGCAGCGTCACGCCGAGCGAGGTATTGCCGGTCTGCAGCACGGCAATCGAAACCGCCGCCGCATCGATCAGCCAATGGTGCCGTTCCTCCAGGCCCGTCGTGCCCACCACGATCGGCGTGCCCGTGGCGATCGCGGCATCCAGGTTGAACTCCAGCGCGGCCGGTGCGGAAAAGTCGACCAGCACATCGCTGGCCTGGGCCAGCGCCATGACATCGCCATCGCGGTCGATCCCGCCCGCCAGGTCGTGCCCAGCCGCTGTCACGGCGGCCTGCAACGCCTGCCCCATGCGCCCCGCGCTGCCGATGATGCCGATGCGTGCCATGTCCATTGCGTCCTTCTGCTCTGCCGCGCCCCCCTTACGGCGTTCGCCCACCCTCGGTCGAGACAGAATGCGCCGGCCGCCAGCGCAAGCCATCGATCACCACGCGCAGCGCGGGCGAAACATGCACGCGGCTGGGATAATAGAGATGATAGCCGGGATAGGGCTCGCACCAATCGTCGAGCACCTGGACCAGCCGCCCGGCGGCAATGTCGGCCGCCACGCCGCTTTCGGGCAGGAAGGCAAAGCCCAGGTCATCGCGCATCGCCTGCTCTGCCAGTGCCAGGGTGTTGACCGTCAGCGGCCCTTCCACCCGCATGCGCAGCGCCTCCCGCCCGCGCGAAAATTCCCAGGCATAGATGCCGCCGCGCGTGGGCAGGCGAAAGTTGATGCACGGATGCGCCGCCAGATCGCGCGGATGGCGCGGCAGATCGCGCCCGGCGCAGAACGCCGGGGTCGCCACCACCACCATGCGCAGATCCGGCCCGATCGGCACCGCCACCATGTCGCGCGCCAGGATATCGCCCGATCGCACACCGGCATCAAGCCCGGCCGCCACGATATCGACCAGGCCATTGTCGACCAGCACTTCGACCGAAATCTCGGGCCAGGCGCGCAGGATGCGGCGCAGGCCCGGCCATACCACGGTTTCGGCCGATCCCTCGTCCACCGTCAGCCGCACCAGGCCCGATGGCCGCGCCAGGCTTTCGCCCAGGGCATCGACCGCCGCATCGATCGCGGCGAAATGCGGCGCCACCCCTTGAGCCAGCCGCTCACCCTCGGGCGTGGGCGCCACGGCGCGGGTCGTGCGGTTGAGCAGGCGCACCCCGATCTGCGCTTCCAGCCCGGCGATCGTGCGGCTCAGTGCCGATTGCGAAGTGCCAAGTTGTGCGGCGGCGCGGGTAAAGCTGCGCTCGCGCACCACGGCCAACAGCGCGCGCAGGTCATCATGGTCGGGGCGGATCATTGATGCATTCCTGATATCAGTCCATGCCCTAATTGCCCCATTATCAGCTTAATGGCGATAGCCTAGAGAGGCCGCCATCCCTCTCCCCCCTTCTTGAAAGGACCTGCTGCATGACCGTCATGGCCTATGCCGCGCCCGCGGCCGACCAGCCGCTCGGCCCCCTTGCCATCACCCGCCGTGAACCCGGCCCCAACGATGTCGCCATTGCCATCGCCTGGTGCGGGGTCTGCCACTCTGACCTGCACACCGCGCGCAACGAATGGAACAACGCGGTCTATCCGGTGGTGCCCGGGCACGAGATCGTCGGCCACGTCACGGCCGTTGGTGCCGATGTCACCAAGTTCAAGGTGGGTGACACCGTTGGCGTTGGCTGCATGGTCGATTCGTGCGGCCATTGCGGCGCGTGCCACGATGGGCTGGAACAGTTCTGCGAAGAAGGCATGACGCAGACCTACAATTCGCCCAGCAGCGATGCCCCCGGCCACACGCTGGGTGGCTATAGCCAGGCAATCGTGGTCGATCAGGGCTTTGTCCTACATGTCCGCCATGCGCCCGACCAGCTCGCTGCGGTTGCGCCGCTGCTCTGCGCCGGGATCACCACGTGGTCGCCGCTGCGCCACTGGAATGTCGGACCGGGCAAGAAGGTCGGCATCGTCGGCATCGGCGGCCTGGGCCATATGGGCGTCAAGCTTGCCCGCGCGCTTGGTGCCCACGTCGTGGCTTTCACCACCAGCCCGGCCAAGCGCGAAGAAGCCCTGGCGCTCGGCGCGCACGAGGTCGTCGTCTCGCGCAATGACGATGAAATGGCTGCCCATGCCGGCAGCCTCGATTTCATTCTCGATACCGTGGCGGCCAGCCACAACCTCGATGCCTTGGTCACTCTGCTCAAGCGTGACGGCACGCTGTGCCTGGTCGGTGCGCCCGAACATCCGCATCCCAGCCCGACCGTGTTCAACCTGATCTTCGGCCGCCGCTCGATCGCCGGTTCGCTGATCGGCGGCATCGCCGAAACCCAGGAAATGCTCGATTTCTGCGCCGAGCATGGCATCGTCTCGGACATCGAAACCATCGCCATGCAGGATATCAACCAGGCCTGGGACCGCATGGAAAAGGGTGACGTGCGCTATCGCTTCGTGATCGATTCGAGCACGTTCGCCTGATCCTTCCGCCCTGGCCCTCCCTGGCCTTCATGCCGGATTGGCACGCCCGTGCCGATCCGGCATGATCGGGGCATGAGCCTGCCCCAGCATATCGTGATCCTCACCGGCGCCGGCGTTTCGGCCGAAAGCGGAATCGACACCTTCCGCAGCGGCGCCAATGGCGGCCCCAGCCTGTGGGAGCAACACCGCGTGGAAGACGTCGCCACGCCCGAGGCCTTTGTCCGCGATCCCGATCTCGTGCTGCGCTTTTACGACATGCGCCGCGCCGCGATTCAGGAAAAGCTGCCCAACGCCGCCCACCGCGCGCTGGTCCGGCTGGAGCGGGCCTGGCCGGCCAAGGTGCCGGGCGGCAGCGTCACCCTCATAACCCAGAATGTCGATGACCTGCACCGCCGCGCCGGATCGGACAATCTCATCCCCATGCACGGCCAGCATCTTTCGGCCTGGTGTACCGCGTGCGACAGCCGCCATGCCTGGACCGGCCCGCTGATCGACCGGCCACCCTGCCCCACCTGCGGCGCGGCGGCCCTGCGGCCGGATATCGTCTGGTTCGGTGAAGTGCCCTATCGCATGGACGATATCCACGATGCCATGGCCCGGGCAGACCTGTTCGTGTCGATCGGCACTTCGGGGGCAGTCTATCCGGCCGCCGGCTTCGTGCGGCTGGCACGGGAAATCGGCGCCGAAACGCTCGAGCTCAATCTCGAACGCAGCCAGGGTTCGGCTTGGTTCCACGATACCCGCCTGGGCCCGGCCACGCAGATCGTGCCCGATTGGGTGGATGAACTGCTCAAGACACCCTGATTTTCAAAGGAGCGCGAAAGAGCCCGGACAAGGTCTCCAGGGAGCCTCGGTCCGGGCCAAGTCCCAGGATCGTGGCTCGCACCACGCGCCTGTCGGGTCGCACTTGTTGTCTACGCGCGCGTGGCGCTACCGCCATCCCCTGAACGCGGTATGGTTACGCTTTTTTTCACACCCCGCGTCGGCGTTCAGGCGGCGGGTCGGTCGGTGCCACAGGTGGTGCAGGCTGGATCGTGCGCAATCCGCATCGTGCGCAGGCCGGGCTTCAATCCATCGATCACGTGCAACTGGCCCCACTGCGGATCGCCCAGGCTGGCCACGCCTTCCAACAACACGCGCAGCGCCGCCATGGCGCCGAATGTGCCGACCATGCCGACCATCGCCCCCAGCACGCCTTGCGCCGCGCACGTGTCGCAATCGTCGGCATCGAATGCGTCGCCCACAAAGCAGCGATAGCAGGCCTCGCCCGGCCGATGCCCGGCAAAGTTGGCCACCTGGCCCTGGAACCGGCCAAGCGCCGCACTGGTCAGCGGCACGCCGGCTGCCACGCAGGCATCAGATACCGCCAGGCGCGTGGCAAAGTTGTCCGATCCGTCCAGCACCACATCAGCCCCGGCGATCAGCGCGGCGGCGTTGTCATGCCCGATGCGGGTACGATGGGCCTGCACCACCAGGTCGGGATCAAAGCGCGCCACCCACTGCGCCGCAGCCTCGGCCTTGGCATGGCCCACATCGGCCAGGGCAAAGATCGTCTGGCGCTGAAGATTGGATGGCTCGATCACATCATCGTCGATCAGGGTCAGCCGCCCCACGCCCGCGCCCGCCAGGTATTGCAAGGCCGGCGCGCCGATCCCGCCTACGCCCACCAAGACCACATGCGCGCCCATGATCCGCGCCTGTCCCGCGCCGCCCACTTCGGGCAGCACGATATGGCGGGCAAAGCGGTTCAAGCGGTCTGGCGTAATGGCGGGCGTCATGGCCGTGGAGGTAGGCGCCCGCGCGCAAAAAGGCGAGAGGCGCCGTTTGCAAAGCCGCTGCCGCGCGCCCACACTGCCGGCCATGAGAGACCGGATCTGGATCGTGCTGATCCTCGCCCTGCTGCTGGGCGTGGTAGTCGGCTGGTGGGGCAAGGGCCGCTGGGCCGAACACGCATGCCAGGCCAGCGGCGGCACGTGGTACGATACCGCCAGCGCCTGTGGAAAAGTCAGCGCAAAAACCTGATCACAAACTGTGCATCACCGGCCGATAACCCGGTGCAAAAGCCTGTGCACGATGGCCGGATAACCCCGGCAAAAGCCGGGTATGATCCTGCGGAAAAGCTGCGCACAACCATGGGGACAGGGCTGGGGACAGGCCTGGGGACAGGCCTGGGGACAGGATTGCGCACAACCCTGTGGCAAACCTGTGCGCAAGCCGGGCACAATCCTGTGCACGCGCGGTGGAGCGGTGGTGGAAACCCGGCCCCGTCACACGGGGCCGGGCATCACAACGGTGTGGGTCAGTCTTCCAACTGGCGCAGCAGGGTGCGCACGTCGCCGTCCATGTCGGCATCGCGGCTACGCAGATCCTCGATCAGGCGCACGGCGTGAATCACCGTCGAGTGATCGCGACCGCCAAACTTGCGGCCGATTTCGGGATAGGACCGCGGGGTGAGCACCTTGGCCAGGTACATCGCCACCTGGCGCGGACGCACCACGGCACGGGCCCGGCGCTTTGACGCCATTTCCGAGCGATCGACGCGATAGAACTGGCACACGGTGCGCTGGATCTCGTCGATGGTGATGCGGCGGCGGTTGGCCGACAGGATATCGGTCAACTGCTCCTCGGCCAGTTGCAGGCTCACCTGCTGTCCGGTCAGCTGGGCAAAGGCGATCAGCTTGTTGAGGCCACCGACCAGTTCGCGCACGTTGCGGTTGATCGTGCGGGCCAGGAATTCGACCACGTCTTGCGGCACCTGCGCACTGGTAAAGCGCGACAGGCGGTGCTCCAGGATCTGGCGCCGCAGCTCGATGTCAGCAGCCTGTATATCGGCGACGAGCCCCATCGAGAGGCGTGAGAGCAGGCGCTGTTCGACCCCGTCGAGCGCCTGGGGCGCGCGATCGGCCGCCACTACCAGGCGCTTGCCGGCGCTCAGCAGGGCATCGATGGTGTGGAGGAATTCCTCCTGGGTGCTGGCCTTGCCGATGATGAACTGGATATCGTCCACCAGCAGCATGTCGAAGCTGCGCAGGCGGCTCTTGAACTCGATCATCTCGTTCTGGCGCATGGCCTGGACGAATTCGATCATGAACCGCTCGGCCGAGCAGTAGAACACCCGGGCGCCCGGCCGCGCGGCCATGAAGCCGTTGGCAATGGCGTGGAGCAGATGCGTCTTGCCCTGCCCGGTGGAGCCCTTGAGATAGAGCGGCGAGAACTGCGGCTTTTCGGCCGCGGCCATGCGCTGCGCGGCATTGAGCGCCAGGACATTGGCACTGCCGGTCACGAAATCGCCGAACGTCAGCGACGGATCGATGCCCGAGGCCGACACATCGAAGCCAGCCACGGTCTGCGGCGCTGGGGCGGCCACCGGACGGCTGGCCGGGGCCAGCGTCGGCGCGCTTTCGTTGGCAGCCGGCACGCGCAATTCGGGCGCAGCCCGGCCGCCCACGCGCAGCTCGGGCATGGCCCGGCGGCGCGGGTGCACGGTGATGCGCACCTGACGCACTTCGGCCCGCGCGATCTTCCAGGCAAGCGACAGGCGATCGGCAAAGCGATCCGCCACCCAGTTGGCCGAAAATTCGGTGGGCAGGAACAGGTCCAGCGTGCCGGTTTCCTTGCAGAAGCTGCCCAGCTGGATCGGCTTGATCCATTGCGTGTGCAGTTGCGGACCCAGATCCTTCTTCAGCCCCTGGCTGATGTCGGCCCAATCGGCCGCCAGGTCGAGAGCTTCCTGGTCCTCCATTCCCCCGTCACGTCCTTTCCGAAGCGTCGCGGCCTGACCGGCCCCGCGCCCATTGGTTGTTGCAAGGGCAGCGGTTCCAGCCTGGGAACCTGCCAACCCTCGGGAATTGCCACCTTGGGAACCGAGCGCGGCCGTGCCACCTGCACCGCCGCTCGCACCGCCGAAATGATCCATCTTCACGCTTCGCCGTCCCACCTAAATTTCCAGGCCTGCGGCCAGATACCCCCGAATTGCGGACGCCCGACAAAGGCGAGCGTGTCCGCCCAACGCGGCTTTTCGGACAAAGACCGACCAACCACGCCCGCAGACACAGCTTACCCGTCCGCCGATGCCGCAATGGGCACGGCGGATGCCGTTTTGAGCGATGTTCCGTGACACCACACACCGGTCGTTCTGCATCACAGCAAAGCGGCCAGCGCGCGGCGTGGTCTCTGTCTATGAGCCACTGCGGGGGCTGTGCAAGCCCATGGAGCGCAAAATTTCTGAAATAATTAGCCTTGACTCAACAACTACGCGACAAATCGCCAAGTCATTGAATTTATAGCTATTAGCAAATCAGAGAACGCGCGAATCGCCACGAATCCGACACTTGCCGAAATGGCCGTGTCATCGAACCGTCGCATAAGCCGCAGACGAAAATGGCCGGCGTTCATCACGCCGGCCAAAGCCGTATTTGTACGCAGCGTATTCCTTCAGGAAAAAGGAATACCCCAGCGCCGAATCAGAGCGCAGCGACTCGCTTGCTCAGACGCGACAGCTTGCGGGCTGCGGTGTTCTTGTGGACCACGCCACGGGCAACGCCACGGGCCAGTTCCGGCTGGGCAGCCTGCAGGGCTTCTGCCGCCACGGCCTTGTCGCCGCCAGCGATCGCGGATTCCACCTTCTTCACGAAGGTGCGGATGCGCGAAAGACGGTTGCCGTTGATTTCGGCGCGGCGTTCGTTGCGACGGATGCGCTTGCGGGCTTGCGGCGTATTGGCCATGTCTGTCCTGTTTCGTCCTCTGGCGGGCCACCCCGATGGGGCAGACCGGGAAATGTCCTGGTAGCTTGCTCGACGTAGTCGTTCGACAAGGCGGGCAAGCCCGCCGGAAAGCGGCGCCCTTACCGGGCTGTGGACGAATCGTCAAGGCGCGCGTTGCGCCTTTGCCATGCGTCCGGCCGCCCCGTGGCAGTCAAACGCCCGGCCCCGGCCATGCGTACTTGCGATTCGCCCGCCCGCCATAGCGGGCAAGCCCCTCCACCTCAATCCGCATGGCGCAGCAAGACCTTGCCGCCTTCGCCCGCCGGAGCCAGAACAAAGCGATCGAGCAGATGGGCAATGCCCAGCCGCGCCGCCGCCAGCACCGCCGGCCCGGCGCCGCCAGGCAGCGTATCTTGCGCAATCCAGGCACCGGGGGCACGCGCCACCGCGCGGGGTGCGGCAAAGCGCAGCGGATCGAATCGCTGCGGCTCGGGCCACAGCCCCGGATCGGCGTGGGTCAGCGCCGGGCTGATCGCCACCAGCGTGCCGGCCTCAAGCCGGTGCTCGCCTACCATGACATCTGCTGCCACCCGGCGCTCCACCAGCAGTGGTCCGGGCATCAGGCGCAGCGCCTCGTTCGTGGCCATGTCCACCAGTTCCAGCGTTTCGGGTGCTGCGCCGGTGCCCGCTGCGGGGCGATAGGCGCTGCGCACTTCGGCGCGCAGGGTGTCCTGCCAGTCCGGCGTGTCGGCCAGATGGCGCACCAGGGTGCCCAGCACGCGCAGCGCCGTGGCATGGCTGGCCTGCACGGCATCGAGCAGCCCGGGCGCGGTGCAGCCGGCCTGGTGCAAGCCCTGGGCCAGTGCCTTGCGCGCACCCATGGGCGAGGACGGCAGGCCGCGCGGCATGGCCCGGCGCAGCAGGCTACGCCCATCGTCGAGCGTGCCCAGCGCATTGGCCAGCCGCTCGGCCGGGCCGGAACCATAGGCCAGGCCCGTGACAGCCGGCACCAGCGCACGCGCCAGGGTCATCGCCATGGCCGACTGAAACCGCACCGTGCCAGCGCGCCAGCGGCCCAGCTCCGCCCCCAGCGCGCGCTCCAGCATTGCCAAGTCAACTGGCAGATCGGCTTGGCGCGCCAGTGGCACGAACCGCGTGCCATCATCGGCAAGCACCAGGTGGTTGTGCGCCGCATCAAGCAGGATCACCCGCTCGCCCCGGCGAAACACCGGCCCCAGGTTGGCACGCTCGCGCAGCAGCAGGGCCGCGTCATCTTGCCAGGCCGTCACGCGGCTTACCGGAATGTCAGGCTCAAGCGGTGGCGCGGCCAGTGTCGGATCAGCGCCCGCCACGGGCAGCGGCACGGCAGGGGAATCATGGGCTTGTGCAGGAATCGCCGATGTCAGCATGCTCTCTCCATCGGGCCGAACCTGTTGCCGGTTCTGGCCCGTTCACCCGCGCTGCCCCCGAAACCCCCGTTTCGGCATTGCAGCACGGCTGTCCGGGAACATGCCATGTCTGGCGGGCGTGTCAAATCGCCCGCAGCGGCGGGCTGACGCGCACGGCCAGCTTACGCCTGCACGGCGATCCAACCAGCCAGTTCGCGCCGCACCAGGGCTTCGAGCAGATCCATGCCGTGTTGCGAGGTATTGAGGCAGGTGAGCGCCGCAAAATCGGTGCCCCCGGCGGCCAGGAAATCCTCCTTGCCGCGCAGCGCCAGTTCTTCGAGCGTTTCCAGGCAATCGGCGGAAAAGCCCGGCGCCGCGATCGCCACCTTGCGGGTGCCGCCCGTAGCCAGTTCCACCAGCGTGGTGTCGGTTGCCGGTTCCAGCCACTTGGCCCGGCCAAAGCGCGACTGGAAGCTGGTCATCACCGCCATGCCAGGATGGCTCTGGGCAAAGGCATCCGCCAGCAGGCGCGAGGTCTTGCGGCAGTGGCAGTGATAGGGATCGCCCAGATGCAGCGTGCGCTCGGGCATGCCGTGATAGCTCAGCAGCAGCACATCGGGCACGAACGCCAGCGTGGCGATCTGGCGCACCATGTCGGCATGCAGCGCGGCAATCGCCACGTCATCATCGTGATAGGGCGGCAGCGTGCGCAGCGCCGGCAGGCGGCGGCGCTGCTTGATCCAGTCGGCCAGGGCATCGAGCGCGCTGGCCGTGGTGGCGCCGGAATAGTGCGGATAGAGCGGCGCCACCAGGATGCGTTCGCACCCGGCAGCCAGCAGCGCATCGAGCTGCGTGGCCATGGCCGGGCTCTGATAGCGCATGGCATGGCGCACGATCACGCCGTCGCCCAGCCGCGCCTGCAGCGCGCGTGCCTGGCCAGCGGTGATCGCAGCCAGGGGGGATCCTTCCGGGCCCCAGACCTGGGCATAGGCATGGGCCGATTTCTTGGGCCGCGTGCGCAGGATGATCCCGCGCAGGATCGGCTGCCACAGCAGCGCGGGGATTTCCACCACGCGCTTGTCCGACAGGAATTCCTTGAGATAGCGCCGCACCGAGGCCGTGTCGGGTGCGTCCGGCGTCCCCAGGTTCACCAGCAGCACCCCGATACGCCCGGTTGCCACCGGCGGATGATCGGCCGGAAGATGGGCGGGGCAGGCATGGATTGGGGCAGCAGGGGTCATCAAACGCCTTCAGACAGGAGGGGGAGGCGGCGCAACCGCAGCCCGGTTGCGGAAAACAGCGCATTGGCGATGGCCGGCGCCACCGCCACCACCCCCAGTTCGCCGGGGTCGAACGGCTGGGCGCTGCTCTCGACAAAGACAATCTCGACCTTGGGGCAATCGGCCAGCAGCGGCAAGCCCAACTGGCTAAAATGCCCCGCCAGCGGCCGTCCGGCGGCATAGCCGGTGCTGCCGCCCACCGCCAGGCCGAGGCCAAAAAACAGGCCGCCCTCGATCTGCTGGCGCGCCAGGTCGGTATTGATCACCCGGCCGATATCGACGCATGCGCTCAAGGCTTCCACCCGGATCGCGCCATCCACCTGCCGCGCGGTGGCGACCACGGCGATATAGCCGTGGCGCGGCCCTTCCGGCGCGGCCAGCGTCAGCGCATGGCAGGCAATGCCCTGGCCCGAGGCATCGGCCCCGCCACCCCACATCGCCAGATGCGCCACGCCCTGCAGGCAGGCGGCCAGGCGCGGCTGCCCGCCCAGCATGGCCATGCGGAAAGCCAGCGGCTCGCTACCGCCAAAATGGGCGCATTCGTCGATGAAGCTTTCGGTCAGGAACGCGGTAATGGCCGCGCCGCCGCCACGCATCCGCGCTGTGGCCAGCGGCAGCGCCACCGGCACATGCTGCACCGCGCATTCGGGAATGGCATAGGGCGGCATGGCCCCTTCCAGCGCCAGCGGATCGGCGCTGTCTTGCCAGCGCCGCGCGCTTTGCGCGCCTTCGCCGTCGAGCACGCGGGCCGCCGTCTCGCGCAGCGAGGCAGGCGTGGCAATGCGGCTGCGCCAGCCCAGCAGCTGTTGCTTGTCGGGGCTCATCCCGGCTTCCAGCAGCCCGGCAACCGGCGCGCGGGGCAGCCCGGCGAGCGATTCCTGCCAGCGCGACCAGGTCAGTTGCACCGGCTTGCCCGTGGCCCGCGCCAGGGCGGCAGCCTCTCCGGCGATTCGGCCATCGAGCCGCGTGTCAAAGCTGCCACCGGCCGCCATGGGATAGACCACCACGTCTGCCTCTGACAGGCCCGCTGCCCGCGCCCCTTCGCGCCGCGCCGCCTCGGGCGCCTGGGTCACGAGCCACAGTTCCAGCCGGCCATGCTCGAGCCGCGCGGTGCAGGTGGCCGGCTCCAGCGGCGCATGGAGCGCCACCTCGATGTCATAGCGGGCAGACAGGCTGGGCTTTTCCAGCAGCGCGGTGGGATCGCCCTGCCCCCACAGGCGCACTGGCTTGCCCTTGGCCAGCCCCTGATCGAGCGCGGCATCGATGGCATTGCTATCAGCGACCGGGCCGCGCGGCCGAAAGCGCGGCTCCATCGCCGCCACGGCGCGATCGGCAGCGTGCCAGGTGACCCCGATCGCCGCCAGCCAGCCCTTGGCATGAACCACCCCCAGGCATCCCGGCACGCGCGCGGCAGCCTGGGCATCCCACGAAGACAGCACGCAACCGCCCTGCGGCCCATGCGCGATGGCGGCGTGGACCATGCCGGGCAGGCGCACGTCGGCGGCAAAGACAAAGCTGCCATCCACCTTGGCCGGCAGGTCGAGCCGGGGAAACGCCGGGCGGCTGCCAGCGGGAAACCGCGCCGGCGCCTCTTGCGCCGGGCTAGCGCGCAACGGCACATCGTGGGGTGGATCGCGATCGAGCGCGGCATCGATCAGCCGGGCAAAGGGCAGGCGCCGGCCCTGCTGGTCGGCACGCCGCTCGATCACGGCATGGCCGCGCGTATCGAGGCTGTCGGCAGCCACGCCCCACTGGGCCGCCGCCGCCGCGATCAGCTGCGCGCGCAGCGCCGCCGCCGCCTCGCGCAGGGGTTGTTCGAACATGGCCAAGCCGGTGCCCGCCACAGTCAGCATCATCGGCCCGCGCTCGGCCTTGAGGCGAGTCAGGCCATTGGCGGGATCGGCCATCATATCGGGCAGGATCGGCAGCCAGGTAGGCAGCCACAGCGGCGCCCAGTGCGCCGCCAGCACGGCATCGGCATAGGCGGGGCTGAGCGGCGCCGGTTCTACCGCCACCTGCGCCCAATCGGCGCCCAGTTCCACCGCCACGATCTGTGCCAGCAGCGTGGTCACGCCCTGGCCCATCTCGCAGGCCGGCACGGCCACGGTCAGCGTGCCATCACGCGCCAGCTTGAGGAACGCATTGGCCACCCGCTCGCCCTTGCCGGCCACCAGCGGCGCGGCATAGTGGCGCGGCACCAGGGCAAAGGCGGCGATCAAGGCGCCCCCTGCCCCGGCACCGATCAACACGCCGCGTCGCGTCGGTTTCAGCCTGTTAAGGGCTGGTGGCAGGGCCATTGCGGGCCGATCAGGCCGTCTGGTCCAGCGCCGCCAGGACGGCGCGCGCCAGCCCCATGAACGCCTGCGCCTGCGGCCCTTCGCCAGCGGCCGGCGGCTCGCCCGCGTCGCTCTTCTGGCGGATCGCGATATCGAGCGGCACCCGGCCCAGGAACGGCAGGCCCAGTTCGCGCGCGGTCACTTCCGCACCGCCATGGCCAAACGGATCGCTCACCTGGCCGCAATGCGGGCACAGATATCCGGCCATGTTCTCGACCAGGCCCAGCACCGGCACTTTGCCCTGGTCGAACAGGCCGATCGCGCGGGTGGCGTCGATCAAGGCCAGGTCTTGCGGGGTGGATACGATCACCGCCCCAGCCGGCTTGTATTTCTGCAGCATGGTCAACTGGATATCGCCCGTGCCCGGCGGCAGGTCGACCACCAGGATTTCGGTATCGCCCCAATCGGCCTCGATCAGCTGGCCCAGCGCGCTACCGGCCATCGGCCCACGCCAGGCAATCGCCTGCCCCGGCTGCACCAGATGCCCCATCGACAGCATCGGCACGCCCCACGGGCTGGGGATCGGGATCATCGTCTTGTCGCGCGCCTCGGGCTTGCGCCCCTCGGTGCCGAGCAGGCGCGGCTGCGACGGGCCATAGATATCAGCATCGACCAGGCCGACCTTGCGGCCCAGCCGCGCGAGTGCCACGGCCAGGTTGGCCGACAGCGTGGACTTGCCCACCCCGCCCTTGCCCGAACCCACCGCGAGAATGCGCCGGCTGCGCTTTTCCGCAGTCAGCGCCACGCGCAGCTCGTCGAGCCCGGCCGCCAGGCCCGCAGCCTTGGCCACCTGTTCCAGCGCGGCGCGCGCGGCGCTGTCCAGCCCGCCGGCATCGATCACTGCCGTCGCGCTCGTGCCGGTGACCCGCACCACCTGAAGCCTTTCGCCACCCACGGCATCGGCAATGGCCTGGCGCACGGCCGCTTCATCGATCGTCACTGCTTGGTTCCTGTTGCTCGCCCGTTTCCCGGGCCGTCCCTTGGCACATCTGTCCCGGCAACCCGGGGGCGTGTTATTGCCCCCTAGCAGACGAATTTTGGGAACGAGACACTGTTTTTCACGCGATCCCTTCCTATAAGACTGGTCATGACTGCTTTTCGTGGACTGGCCTTGCGCCCACTCGCGCCCTTTTCGGAATCCCGGTCATGACGGACCGCAAAAGCCCATGGGGCGCGGGCAACGAACCCGGCGGCAGCGAGCCCAGCCAGGAACCGGGCGCTGCGGACAGCAACGCCGAACCTGGCTCGCAAGGCGCCAGCAGCGACACGCCCAACGATGACAATGCCAAGCCGGCAAAGGGCACAGGCAGCAAGGCCCCTGGCGGAGATGCCCCACGCAATCCCTGGCTGCCACCAGCCGGAGACCCGCGCCGTCCGCCCAGCATAGAAGACATCTTTCGGGCCCGCGCCGGCAAAGGTGGCGGGAAGAACGGCGGCGGCCGTGGCGGCAATGGCGGCCCGACCGGCCCGCTGCTCGGTGGCCATGGCCCCAACCTGCGCCTGCCGCAGCGGCCCGATGGCAAATCGTGGTGGCCGATCGGCATTGCCGCCGTCGTCCTGCTCTGGCTGGGCGGATCGAGCATGCATCGCCTCGCCCCGCAGGAACAGGGCGTGGTCACCACGTTCGGCTCCTATTCGCGCACGCTTGGCCCTGGCGTCTCGTTCACGCTGCCCTGGCCGATCCAGTCGGTCGATACGCGCGATGTCACCTCGATCCAGCGCGAAACCATTCCCGAAGGCGATGGCGAGCGCCTGATGCTCACCGGTGACCAGAACCTGGTCAACCTCAACTATCTGGTGCGCTGGAACATCAAGGATCTCAAGCTCTACACTTTCCAGCTGGCCGACCCGGACCAGACCGTGCGCGAAGTGGCCGAGGCATCGATGCGCGCCGCCATCGCCGAAGTGAACTTCAATGACGCGATGGGCACCGGCCGCGCCACGATCGAGCAGAGCGTGCGCGACAAGATGCAGCGCGTGCTCGATGCCTATCGCTCCGGGGTCAAGATCCAGGGCGTGGAAATCACCAAGATCGATCCGCCCGCCAAAGTCGTCGATGCGTTCAAGGAAGTGCTGGCCGCGCAGCAGAAGGCGCAGGGCGATGTGAACGAAGCACAAGGCTGGGCGCAAAAGAAGCTGGCCGCCGCCCAGGGCGAAGCTGCCGCGTTCGACAAGGTCTATGAACAGTACAAGCTGGCCCCGGAAGTGACCAAGCGGCGCATGTATTATGAAACGATGGAGCGCGTTCTGGGCCAGACCGACAAGGTGATCGTGGAAGCACCAGGTACGGTGCCCTATCTGCCGCTTCCCGCCTTGCGCCAGTCTCCGCCGCCGCCCGATGACAACCGCCAGGGGGGGCAACGCTGATGCAGCCGTTTATCTCGCTCAACCAGCGCATCATCGCCGGGCTGGTCGCGCTGGCGGTGCTGGTCATGATGTGCGTGATCGCCGTGCCTGAAACCGAACAGGTGGTGATCGTCCGGCTCGGCCAGCCGGTGCGCGTGATCAACCGCTATGCCCCCAATGCCGATTTCGGCCGCACCGGGGCCGGCCTGGTCTGGCGCATTCCGTTCCTCGAACAGGCAGTGCGCATCGATCGTCGCGTGCTCGATGTCGATATGGAACGCCAGCAGGTCACCTCGCTCGATCAGCGCCGGCTGGAAGTGGATGCCTATGCCCGCTTTCGCGTGATCGATCCGATCAAGATGTACGAGACCGCCGGCACGGTCGACCGCGTGGCACAGCAGCTGCAGCCGATCCTCAATTCGGTGCTGCGCCAGGAACTGGGCAAGCGCACCTTTGCCTCGCTGCTCACCCCCGAACGCGGCCAGGCCATGGCCCGCATCCGCGAGGGGCTCGATCGCGAGGCGCGCGAATACGGCGCTCAGGTGATCGACGTGCGGATCAAGCGCGCCGACCTGCCCGATGGTACGCCGCTGGAATCCGCCTTTGCCCGCATGGCCACCGCGCGCGCGCAGGAAGCGGCCACGATTGCCGCCCAAGGGCAAAAGAATGCGCAGATCATTCGCGCCCAGGCCGAAGCGGAAGCAGCCCGTATTTATGCGGCCAGCTTTGGCAAGGATCCTGAATTCTATGACTTTTACCGTGCCATGCAGAGCTATGACTACACTTTCACCCAGAAAGGCAGCAATACCAGCATCATCCTTTCGCCCGACAACCGCTATCTGAAGCGTTTCAAGGGCGACTGATCGGAACCTGTTCCATTCAAAGTCCGTTCATGCGACGAAGCGTGAAACGGCTCCCGGATCGGGCGCGGTTTTCCCTCACGCCGCGTCAAGCAACAAGCGAATAAAGGATCAACCCTCGTGCGATACGCTTATGGAGTGACTACGGCACTGCTTCTCGCCGGCAGCGCGCTCACGCTGGCAACGGGCTTTCCGGCCGGCGCCCAGGTAGCGCAGAATGACAGTTCGCAGATTCAGGCGATCACCCCGCGCCAGGGTGCGCCGTCCAGCTTCGCCGATCTGACGGCCCAGCTCCAGCCCGCCGTGGTCAACATCTCCACGCGCCAGCGGGTCAAGGTCCAGAACAACAACCCCTTTGCCGGCACGCCGTTTGGCGATCTGTTCGGCGGTGGCCAGGGCGGCCAGGGTGGCGGCAGCACGCGCGAGGCGCAGTCGCTCGGTTCGGGCTTCATCATTTCGGCCGATGGCTATGTGGTCACCAACAACCACGTGATCACCGCCGATGGCCAGGGTGAAGTGGAATCCATCTCGGTCACCACGCCCGATGGCACCGAATATCCCGCCAAGCTGGTTGGCAAGGATGCCGCATCCGATCTCGCCGTGCTCAAGATCACCGGCAACAAGCCGTTCCCGTTCGTCAAGTTCGGGGATTCGCGCAAGGCCCGCGTGGGCGACTGGGTCATCGCCATCGGCAACCCGTTTGGCCTGGGCGGCACGGTGACGCAGGGGATCATCTCGGCCGTCTATCGCGCCACCGGCTCGGGCAGCGCCTATGACCGCTATCTCCAGACCGACGCCTCGATCAACCGCGGCAACTCGGGCGGGCCGATGTTCGACATGGCCGGCAACGTGATCGGCATCAACAACGCGATCTATTCGCCCACCGGCGGCAGCGTCGGCATCGGCTTTGCCATTCCCGCCGAAATCGCCGCGCCGATCGTGGAAAAGCTCAAGAACGGCCAGGCGATCGAGCGTGGCTATCTGGGCGTGCGCATCCAGCCGATCAACGATGATCTTGCCGCCTCGCTGGGCCTGCCCAAGAACCGCGGCGAATTCATCCAGTCGGTCGAACCGGGCGCTGGCGCGGCCAAGGCCGGCATCCAGGCGGGCGACGTGGTCACCCGCGTCGATGGCAAGGAAGTCAAGCCCGACCAGACGCTGTCGTTCATCGTTGCCAACACCGCCCCGGGCAAGACCGTGGCGATCGACCTGGTGCGCAACGGCAAGCCGATGACCGTCAATGCCGTGGTCGGCAAGCGCCCGACCGAGGAAGAGCTCGCCAACCAGAGCTTCGACCAGGACCAGCAGGACGACAACGGCCTGGGCGACAACAGCGATGGCCAGCAGCAGCAGAAGCAGGCTCAGGCAACGGGCGCGCTGCAAAAGTCGCTGGGTATCGGTGCCGTGCCGCTGACCCCGCAGATCGCCCGTCAGCTGGGCGTGAGCGAAGACACGCGAGGCGTTGTCGTCACCGGGGTGGACAGCTCGTCTGACGCTGGGGCCAAGGGCCTGCAGCGCCGCGACATCATCCTCTCGGCCAACTATCGCATGCTTGCGACCGTCGCCGATCTGGAAGCCGTGGTGCGCCAGGCCAAGGCCGAAAACCGCGAGGCCGTGCTCCTGCGCGTGCAGCGCGCCGGCCAGCCGGCGATCTATCTGCCGATCCGCCTGCGCTGATCGCCAGGCCGCTTAGGCAAGCATAAAAAGGCCGGCATCCCCACGCGGGATGCCGGCCTTTTTGTTTGTGAAGAGTGGGGCGCACGCAGCGCCCTCACCCTGCCGTCAGCACGCCATCAATAGTTGGCTGCCGGGTCGCTGGCCGGAAAGCTTTCATCCACCACCTGGTCCTGCTTGTCCCACTTCGGCGGATCAGAGCGCATGCCCTCCACCCCGGCCGAACGCACCTTGGCAAAATTGTCGCCCGGCGTTTCGCCATGGGCAAACGCGGCCGGCGCGGCGCTCTCGCCGTCCTTGTTGCGGACGCTGCGATAGATGACGTAGCCCGCCACTGCGGCGGCGGCCCAATGGAATATGCTCATCGCTCAACCTCCATCTGCGGCAGCCAGCAAGGCCGCCGATCATGGGGCACAAACGAACCGGGGCGCGAATGGTTCGCGCCCCGGTGGCATTTTCATGCTGTCACAGGTTTCAATAGCCCTGCCAATCCTGCGCCCGACGATCTGGCGGCGGCTTGGTGGCCGGCGGCCGGGGCACTGCCGGCTGGGCTGGCCTGGGCGTCTGGCGGGTGCGGCCAGTGGCGCGATCGAGCAGATCGTCGCTCGCCGCCGCTGGCGCATTGCGCGGGCCCTGGCGCGCCGGCGCTGCCGGGCCAGTGCCCAGGCCATCCTGGTCCACCGGAATGGCATCGTCGGGCGTGCGGCCCTGCGGCCCGCCGTTGGGAGCGCCGCTCTGGCCACCTTCCAGCCCATCACCCTGCTGGCCGTTGACCGTATTGCCGTTTTCGTCGGTATAGTAATAGTCGTTGGGGTTGTTGAGCATCGCCTCGTCATCGGGCTCCAGCTGCCATTCGGGCAGCTTGAGCTGGTTGTCGAACTGCTCGACCGGGCGCTTGGCCGTGGCCACGCGCATATAGGCGGCAAAGGCGCGCGCCGGCGCGGTCCCGCCCTGCAGGCCGGGGACGGGATGGGCATCGTCGCGGCCCATCCACACGCCCGTGGTGATCCCGCTGGAAAAGCCCAGGAACCAGCCATCCTTGTTGGAACTGGTGGTGCCGGTCTTGCCCGCCACGGGGCGGCCGATCTGCGCCGCGCGGCCCGTGCCGATGTTCACCGCCGTCTGCAACAGATCGGTGATCTCTGCCGCCACGTAATCGGGCACCAGCTGCTGCTGCGCATCGGGACGGTGGCTGTAAAGCACTTCACCGTCGGTGGTGGTCACCTTGCGAATGCCATAGGGCGTTACCAGCCGGCCCTTCGCCTCGACCGAGGCAAAGGCGCGCACCATGTCGATCACGCGCACGTCGCTGGTGCCCAGCACCATCGAAGGCATCGTATTGATCGGCGTGGTAATGCCAAAGCGGCGGGCCATGTTGGCCACGGCGCTGAAGCCCACTTCGTTGCCCAGCTGCGCCGCCACGGTGTTCTTGGAATAGGCAAACGCGGTGCGCACGTCGATCTGCCCGGCGTAGCTGCCGCCCGAATTGCGCGGGCTCCATCCGTCGATCGTCACCGGCTCGTCCACCACGCGGTCTTCAGGGCGATAGCCCCGCTCCAGTGCCGCAAGATAAACGAAAAGTTTCCACGCCGAACCGGGCTGGCGCACGGCATTGGTGGCACGGTTGTAGTTCGAGGTGACATAGTCAGTGCCGCCCACCATCGCCAGGACCGCGCCATCGCGGTCGACGCTGACCATCGCGCCCTGCGCGCCCTTGGGCACTTGCGAGCTGATGGCATCGGTGGCGGCGCGCTGCGCCACGGGATCGAGCGTGGTCCACACTTCGATCGGCTGATCGTTGTCGGGCACCAGCACGTCAAGCTGCGGCAGCACCCAGTCGGTGAAATAGCGGGCCGAATTCTGGCCCTGCTCGGCCGCGAGATGCACGGCCTTGAGATCGACTGCGCCCGCCTGGGCCGGCGTCAGCGTGCCAGCATCGACCATGGTTTCCAGCACCACCTTGGCGCGATCGACCGCGGCCTGGGCGTCTGCCGTCGGGGAATAGTGCGATGGCGCCTTCACCAGGCCAGCGATGATCGCCGCCTCGCCCAGCGAAAGCTGCTCGCCCGAATGGCCGAAGAACTTGCGCGCGGCCGAATCCACGCCATAGGCGCCGCCGCCGAAATAGACCTTGTTGAGATAGAGTTCGAGGATTTGGTCCTTGGAAAACTTGCTTTCCAGGGCCAGCGACAGGATCGCCTCGCGAATCTTGCGGTCGAACGTGCGGCTGTTGTTGAGGAAGATATTGCGCGCCAGCTGCTGCGTGATGGTGGAGCCACCTTGGCGCCAGTGCCCGCTTTGCGCGCGCACCATCAAAGAGCGGACGATGCCCACCGGGTCCACGCCCCAGTGTTCACGGAACCGGCGGTCTTCCACCGAAACCAGCGCATCCTTCATCGGCTGGGGGATGCGATTATAGGGAATCCACTTGCCGTAGCTGGGCCCGAGCGTGACGATTTCCGAACCGTCGTTGGCCCGCACCACGATCATCTGGCCGGCCTGGCTGGACTTGAGCTTGTCATAGCTGGGCAGCGAACGGGCGGTGACCAGCACCGCGCCGGTAATGCCCAGCGCAACCAGCAGCGCCAGGCCCGTGCCCCACACCAGCAGGCGGCGCAGCCATCGTCCGATCATGGAAGGTGCGCGGCTGCGCTGCGCGGGGTCATCGCCGTCTTGTCCGCGGCGCGGAACGTCCCGTCTGGCCATTAGTGGTTACCGGTTTCCTCGAAGGCGCAGGAGCGCGCCGTGATTGCGAGCCAAGGGCCGCCCTTGCACGGGCGATCCGTAACGCAGGGTTAATGAAACAGGCAACCCGGCGCCTTGGCTCGATCCCTAGGCGGCGTGGACAGATTCCGCAATGCCACGGTTGCCCTGCAAGAGACCCTAGCGAGGCGTGAGGCCGCAGGAAGAGTGGGCCTCTTTCAAGGCGGAGCAACGCTGCCAGGGCCTCTTGCAGGGCAACCCCTTCGGGGCTGGACCAAAAACCGCCATTTCCGCGTCGGCTCGTCGCGCAATATTCCCGATATTACGCTTCCTCGCCTCCTTGAACTGGCGGTTTTTGCTTCCAGCCGTGGCACTGCGGAATCTGTCCACGCCGCCTTGCGCATCATTCTTCCGGCGTGAAGTCGAGCGCGGCAGAGTTCATGCAATAGCGCAGCCCGGTGGGCGCCGGGCCATCGGGAAACACGTGGCCCAGATGCCCTTCGCAGCGGGCGCAGCGCACCTCGGTGCGAATCATCCCGTGCGAGGTGTCGCGCAGTTCTTCAACCGAGGTTTCGTCAACCGGGTGAGTAAAGCTGGGCCAACCGCAGCCGCTGTCAAACTTGGTGGCAGAGGTGAACAGCGGTTGCCCGCAGCCCGCGCAGGTATAGTCGCCCCGCGCCTTGTTCTTGTCGTACTTGCCGGTGAACGCGCGCTCGGTCCCGGCCTGGCGCAGGACGTGATACTGCTCCGGGCTCAGGCGTTCGCGCCATTCCGCCTCGGTCAGGTTCAGCTTGTCGGTCATGGATGGGATCTCCTTTACCGCGCAATATGGGGTGCGGGCGGGGGCGGAACAACCGGATGGCGCGCGTTCTGGGGCGTCCTCTGTCGCGTTGTGCCACTTCCTGTCGCACATCGCTTAAATTCCGCCACATTATGCGCTATGACCGATGCGTGATGGAAAAATTGCAAGAGCCTCTGGCCGATATTGCCCAGTGCAGCCTCCCCGTGGCGTTGGAGGTGATGGGCGAGCGCTGGTCCTTCATGATCCTGCGGGCCGCATTCACCGGCATCTCGCATTTCGAGGAATTTCTCTCGCAACTGGGCATTGCCCGCAACATCCTGTCCAACCGCCTGTCGCGGCTGGTCGATCATGGCATTCTCGCCCGCATTCCCTGCTGCGACGATCGCCGGCGCGTGGAATATCGGTTGACGCCCAAGGGCTTTGACCTGCTGCCGGCGATGCTGGCGCTGCGCCAGTGGGGGGAAAAGTGGGGCGCGGGCATTTCCTGCAACCCGGTGCTGTGTGATGCCCGCGATGGCCAGCCGATCGCGCCGATCGTGCTGCGCGCGCATGATGGCCGCCCGCTTGGCCCGGCAGATCTTGCCTGGCGCCGGCGGGAAGAAATCGATGCGCCGGCACGGGCCGAAAACGCCGATCATGATCGTGGGGAACAAGCGCCGGCCGCAAAGTCCAAGGAACGGGCCTGACAGTATTCGGGGCAGGATCGCCGGTGGAAACGGCGACCCTGCCCCGCCAACCGCACGGGGGACTGCGCGTGCGGCAAGCTCTTGTCTGGACGTTGTTTGATGAATGGAGCCAAAACGGTTTCGTTCGCGCAAATTCATGGATGCGGCGAACTGCTCAGCGCGCGGCGAGAACCTGCTCGCGGGCCAGCGCAACCTGAACCTTGCCCTGGCGCGTCGCCACGCTGAAGCAATTGCGCTGGTCCTGCGCCTGGTCGAGCGTGACCTTGCCGATACCGATGCCGCAGGCCTGGCGCGCGGCAGCGCGCACCCGGCGATCGGCCACGGCGCGGCCCTGCACGGTCATCAGGTTAAGGTCGGACAGCTTCACCGGCACGCGAGTCACGGTCATGCCCATGTCGGCGTTCGACTCGGCCGATACGGCGGCGGTGGTCTGTGCGGCGGCAGGCATGCTGCCCAGCGACAGGGCGCCCAGCGCGGCAAGCGAGAGAGCGAGGGGGCGGAAGGCAGTGGTGGTGGCAAACATGGGTCGATTCCTTTTGTGTGGTGGAACAAAAGCGCGGATCGAATGGATCAGTCGGGTTTCTATGGCATCCCGCAGGGCGTCTGTTGGCCCGTTGGGCTGTCTGTCTTGCGGTATGTCAGTGGTTTAACCCAGTCCTGCCGCCCCGGCGCGCCCTGCTCGACCAGGCACGGCCCCATCCCGACCAGCGCCGCTCGTCCCCGACGAACCGCCATGCAGCACCGGCCAACGACACGGCCGTTCCGCCCTTGGGCCGACCAACGCCTTGACCGCGCGGGCCGGCGGACGGCGATGCCGGCTCGATTCGTCTGAACCTACGTGTCACTGCGCAGCAAAGCCTTTGCCCCGCGGCAAGAAAGGCGCACTATCGCGGCGCAATGGCAGTGGCCGTCATCTTTGTCCTGGGCATCGTCAACTTCGCGCTCAACCGCGCGGTGATGGCCAGCAACCATCCGCTGCTGCGCCAGATGCCGCCGCTGCTCAAGACAATGAACCAGCGCTTTTCGCTGCTGATCGAGTTCCTCATGCTGGTGGCGGGCATGCTGCTCGCCGCGCAGGGCTGGGCCTGGGGCGCGATCGGCTATGGCCTCTACAGCATGATGAACGGCTTTTCCGCCTGGATGATCTTGTCGGGCCGAGTCTGACCATAAGGCCATGGCGGGGAACCGCGCGGTGCCCGGCGCATTGGCCGGGGGGAGGACCCTTTGCTCATGACCACCATTCCGCTCTGGCTTGTCGTCAATCCGGCGAGCGGCAGCAATTCCGAAGCTGCCGTTGCCGCACTCACCGCTGCCCTGGCCGAAGGCGGCCACGCGCCCTCGCGCGTGCTGCGTATCCCGGCCGACGATCTGCCCACCCGCGCCACGCTGGAGGCGGCCAATGTCGCCACGCTGGCGATCTTCACCGGCGATGGCACGGTCAATGCCCAGGTTGCGCGTCTGCACGGCTGGTCGGGGCGAGTACTGATCCTGCCGGGCGGCACGCAGAATCTCCTGGCCAAGTCCCTGCATGGCGATGTCGATGCCCCCACGATCGCGGCGCGGCTGGGCCGGGGTGAACTCCATGCGATGCGCCGCCACGCGGTCGAAACATCGGCCGGCCATGCCTTGGTCGAAGTTCTTGCCGGCCCCGGCGCCACCTGGGCCGATGTGCGCGAGGGTGTGCGCGACATGGACCTGTCAAGCATCGCCAGCGCCCTGGGCGAAGCCGTGCGCAGCACCGCCGGCGGCGCCGCCGTGCGTGTGGAGGAACCCACCCTGGGCAAACCCGAAGGCTATCGCGCCGTGCGCATCGACGCCGACGATGGCACACTCACGCTCGATGGCTATGACGCGCAGGATTGGGCTGATCTCGCCGCCCATGGCGTGTCGATGCTGGTCAAGCGCGATTTCCGTCAGGGTCCGCATGAAGAACTGGGCCAGGCCGATGCCGTAACCTGCGCCAGCGACGAACCCATCGCGCTGATGATCGATGGCGAACGCCGCGATGGCGCGCAGCGCGAAACCTTCCGCTGCGTCACCCTGCCGGTCGAATTCCTCGCCAGCGCGGCCGCGACCTCTTGACCGGGCAGCGCCGCGCGGGAAAAGCCGGCCGGCAGCCCCAAGGAACCCGCCCGGCATGACGCGCATCTTTCATATCAGCGATATCCACTTCGGCCTGGAAGACCCGCGGGCTTTGGCCTGGCTGGTCGATTGCGTGGCGCAGGAACGGCCCGATGCCGTGGCCATTACCGGCGACCTGACGATGCGCGCCCGGCATCGCGAGTTCGCCGCAGCCTGCGAATGGATTCGCGCGCTCGACGTGCCCGTGACAGTCGAAGTGGGCAACCACGACCTGCCCTATTTCAATCCGATCGAGCGTTTCTTCGATCCCTACCGCCGCTTTCGCGCCATCGAACACGTGCTGGAACGGCCACTCAACTTGCCCGGCGTGGCGATCGTCCCGCTCAAGACCACCGCACGCGCGCAGTGGCGCTTCAACTGGTCCAAGGGCCACGTCGGCAACCATGCCCTGGCCGATTGCCTGGCGCGCATCGATGCACTGCCGGCCGGCACGCGGGCGATCGTGGCGTGCCACCACCCACTGGTAGAAGCCGGCACACGCGGCAAAGCGCTGACCCGCAATGGTAACAAGGCCCTGGCCGAACTTGCCCGCCGCCAGGTGATGGCGGTGCTTTCGGGCCATGTCCACGACGCGTTCGACCTGATCCGGCCCACCCCGCATGGCCCAGTGCGCATGATCGGGGCGGGCACGCTCTCGCTGCGCACCCGCTCCACCCCGCCCAGCTTCAACGATCTCGTCCTGCGCAACGGCGATATCGAGGTGACCGTCCGCAACCTCGAAGCGGTGCCCACCCCCGCCATGCAGATCGAAGACGTCCCCGAAAACGCGCTCCCCCCGCGCGAACCGGGCGAACCCGTCGCGCCGATCGCCGCCATCCCGCCGGTCGATCCGCCGGTGCATTGAACCGGCAGGAACGCGCCGGCGCCGCATAAGCAAAAACCCCGCGCCTTTGCCGGCACGGGGTCTTCGCTGGGCATCACGCCGGCCAGTTACACCAGCCGGCGATCACGCCTTACTTCTTCTTTTCGGGCGCCACCGAGATGCGCACGGTTTCCCCGTTGTGACCGGGGAAATCGGTGAACATCGCGTCCACCAGGTTGGGCACCAGATAGGGCAGGCGGTTGGAAGAGGAGGCCGCCTGGGCCTTGCCTTCGAACAAGCGCTTGCCGTCGCTGCGGCGCTCGATCTTCATGTCGATGCCGCTGGTATAGACGGTGACCACATCAACGCCACCAAAGCCCGGGCCCCACAGCGGATCATACCAGCCATAGCCCCAGCCGCGCCGGCCCCAGAAACCGCCATAGGGGCGGCCATAGAAGCCGGGGCCATACCACGGACCCCAGAACGGGTCATAGGCGCCGGTCGAGCGTACATGCTCGCGGCCCTGGTCCACGCCATAGCCGAACTTGACCACCAGGTCAGAGGTCTGCGGATCTCCCGGGACATAGCCGAGGCTGGCCATCTTGGCGGCCACCAGGCCGGCATACTGCGAAAATTCGAGACCACCCTGGTCGCGCGGATCTTCCGCCACCACGGCAAAGGTCTGCCCGGCCGGGGCCGGCAGTTCGCGCTGGAAGCGGGAAACCTTGGCGTCGAAATTGGTGGCGCAACCCGACAAGGCCAGAAGAAGGGGAGCAGCCAGCAAGGCAAGTTTGCCGGCCCGAAGCATCTTGGTCATTACTATCGACTCCTTATGCGCACCGGTGTCCCCAATCCCCGGCGCCGGTCGTGTGTTAGCACGACGAAATGATGCCTGCGAGGGGCTGAATGGAGCTTGAATAATAACGCACAGGGCGGTGAAATGCTCCGAAATCCAGGGAGATGAACGAAAGGGCGCCCCTCGTGAGAGAAGCGCCCTGTTCATCTGGCAGCCTTGGGCCGCGTGGTGGTTCAGCGCACCAGGCCGAGCGCGGCATAGGCCGCGTCGAGCGTCGGCACCGCCAGGCTGCGCGCCTTTTCCGCGCCGCGCGCCAGGATCGCGTCGAGCGCGGCGCGGTCTTCGCGCAGCGTGCGATAGCGTTCGGCCATCGGCGCCAGCTTGCTTACCAGCAGTTCGCCCAGCGCCGGCTTGAACTGGCCAAAGCCCTGGCCGCCGAACTGCGCCAGCACGCCCGCCACATCGGTGCCGGCCATCGTGGCATAGATGCCCACCAGGTTGCGCGCCTCGGCCCGGCCTTCCAGCCCGGCCGCCTCGCTCGGCAGCGGCTCGGGATCGGTCTTGGCCTTCTTCACCTTCTGCATGATGGTGTCGGCATCATCGACCAGGTTGATCCGGCTCATGTCCGAAGGATCGGACTTGCTCATCTTGGCCGTGCCATCGCGCAGGCTCATGATCCGCGCCGCTTCGGGCGGGATGATCGGATCGGGCAGCGTGAAGACGGGCGCGTCTTCGCTGGCGAAGTCGTTGTTGAACTTCTGCGCGATGTCGCGCGCCAGTTCCAGGTGCTGCTTCTGGTCTTCGCCCACCGGCACGTGGGTGGCCTGGTACAACAGCACGTCAGCCGCCTGGAGCACAGGATAGGTGAACAGCGCCACCGAGGCACCTTCGCGGTTCTTGCCCGCCTTGTCCTTCCACTGCGTCATGCGGTTGAGCCAGCCCATCCGCGCCGTGCCATTGAGCAGCCATTGCAGTTCGGCATGGGCCGGCACCTGCGCCTGGTTGAACAGGATCGAGCGATCCGGATCGATCCCGCACGATACCAGGGCCGCCACCATTTCGCGCGTGTTGGCACCCAGCTGGGCCGGTTCGTGCGGCATGGAAATGGCGTGCAGATCGGCCAGGAAATAGAGGCAGGTCGCGCCCTTGGCGGTCCATTCGTCCTGCATCGCCACCCAGTTGCGAATCGCACCCAGGTAGTTGCCGAGGTGAAGATTGCCGGTGGGCTGAATGCCGGAAACGATACGCATGGAACGTCTTGCCTTACGATTTGTTGGCGGGTGCCGCGCGACGGCGGCGGGTGAGCAGCGCGAGGTCTTCGCGCGTGAACGCCCCCAGAACGAGGGTGGCGAGGCCATAGACGACCATGCCGGCCATGACCAGCACGGCCAGCGCGCCGATGCGCAAGGCCCAGGTGCCATGCACATACGGCATCAGCACGCCCTGCCCGGCCCACAGCACCAGCCCCATGGCCAGGGCGGCCAGCGCCAGGCGCGGCGCGCGGCGGCGCAGTTGCGCATCAGGGGTGAAATGCCCCCGCTTGCGCAGCGTATGATAAAGCATGCCGACATTGACGGTCGAGGCGATCGCGGTGGCCAGCGGTGGCCCCATGTGCTGCAACGGCACGATCAGCACCAGGTTGCCCACCAGGTTCACCACCATCGAGATCGTGGCATAACGCACCGGCGTCTTGGTGTCGTGCCGCGCATAGAAGCCCGGGGTCAGCACTTTAACCAGGATATAGCTGGGCAGGCCGATCGAAAAGGCAGCCAGGGCCTGCGCGGTAAAGTGGGTATCGGCGGCGGTATAGCGGCCATAGCCGAACAGCGCGGCGGCGATCGGTTCGCCGCACAGCACCAGCGCCATGGTCGCCGGCAGCGTCAGCAGCAGGGCCAGTTCCATGCCGCGGTTCTGGGTTTCCTGCGCCGCGGCGTCCTCGCCCGCGCCGAGTTGGCGCGAGATCGTCGGCAACAGCACCGTGCCCAAGCCAATTCCGATCAGCCCGAGTGGCAACTGGTTCAGCCGATCGGCCATGTAGATATAGGTCACGCTGCCATGCGCCAGCAGCTTGGCCGCCAGCGCGGTGGAAATGACCAGGTTGATCTGCACCGCCCCGGCCCCGGCCGCAGCCGGCCAGATCAGCGCGAGGAAGGCCTTCACGTCAGGGTTCAGACGCGGTCGGCGCAAACGCAGGCTGATCCCATTTTGCCGGCACGACCAGTAGAGCCAGGCGAGTTGCAATGCGCCCGAAACCGACACTGCAATCGCCTGGTTGCGCGCGGTCAGTAGCGGATCGCTATTGTGGAACCCGAACAGCGCCACGATCTGAGTGATGTTGAGCAGGATCGGCGCGGCCGCGTTGACCCAGAACTTGTGCAGCGAATTGAGAATCCCGCCCAGCAGCGAAACCAGGCTGATCAGCATGAGATAGGGAATCGTCAGCCGCGAGAGCGACACGGCAAAGGCGAACTGTTCGGACGAAACGCCGTTGAACCCGCCAGACAGCAGCAGCGTGACTGGCCATGCCAGCACTTCCAGTGCCACGGTCATCAAGATCAGAACCGGCAGCAGAACCGCCAGCGCTTCTTCGGCAAAGCGCAGCCCATCGGGCAGCCCTTGGCCGGCAGGATCGCCCACCTTCTTGTTGAACATCGGGATGAACGCCGAGGAGAATGCCCCTTCGGCAAACAGCGCCCGAAACAGATTGGGCAGGCGAAACGCAATAAGGAACGCGTCAGAGGCAAAGCCCGCGCCGACAAAGCGGGCAAACAGGCTGTCGCGCACCAGGCCAAGCACGCGGCTGGCCAGGGTAAGCCCGCCGATCGTGCCGGTCGCCTTGAGGAGGTTCATGCGGTGTCCTTCAGGCGACCGGTGCGACTCGGGCGATCAGCGAATCAGGCGTGGCCGGCCGGTTCGGCGGTCGCCGTGGCCTGGGCCTGCGCCAGTTGCGCCATGTAGAGGCCATTGAAGTCGATCGGATCGAGCAGCAGCGGCGGGTAGCCAGCGTCGCGCACGGCATCGGCCACGATGCGGCGGGCAAACGGGAAGACCAGGCGCGGGCCTTCGGCGAACAGGAACGGGTGGGCCTGTTCGTCGGTCACGTTGCGCATGCCGATCAGCGCGCCATAGGCCAGCTCGATGATGAAGGCGGTGCCCTGCGCACCCTTCGACGTCACGTTGATCTTGAGTTCGATCTCGTGAACTTCGGGCGCCAGGGCGCGGGCGGCGATGTTGAAATCGACATGGATTTCGGGCGCCTCGGTCCACTGATAGCTTTCCGGCGCATTGGGATTCTCGACAGAGAGATCCTTGATATACTGGGAAATCAGCCCGATCGCCGGCGAGTTGTCTTCGCCGTTTGAAACCACGCCTTCGGCGCCATCGAGGGAGAGATTGCTGATGATGTTGCCTTCGTCGGCCATGGTCGCATGCTTTCGTTCGGATGGGGCGCAGGGAATGCGCCGGGTAAACGTGCCCGGCGCCTAGCATTGTGCGCAACGCCCGGCAACAGACTGCGTCTGGCGCGCCAGTCACTCTCTGCCAGCCCTCATTGCACCAAAGGACGGGAACCAACTGCGCGCCTGCGCGATTGCAGCGATCAGGCGGCGCACGGGCGCGATCCGGGCGACTTCGTCGGTGGGCAACGTCACAACGCGGGAATCCGCCATTGTGCCGTCCACGCGTTGTTCATTTGTAATTCGTACCTATTTGATGCACGATCAACCGGTGGCCGGCCGCGCTGCGCAAAACGTGGATCGGCATTCCAAGGCTACCTTTGCGGGACATGTGCGTGTGATTGTTGAGATCGTCATTGTGGCCATGATCGCGGCCTTCCTGGGCCTGAGGCTCTATTCGGTTCTGGGCCGTCGCCCCGAACAGAACGAGGAGCCCGTCCGCCGCCGCATCGAACAACCCGATCCGCAAGGCGCTGCCCGCCCGATGGCGCCGCGCCTGCCCGAAGCCATGGCAACGCCGGCCAACCGCCTGGCGCCCCCGGTGCCCGAGACGCGCGATTTCGATGCCGATGCCGAACCTGGCATCCGCGCCATCATCGCGGCCGATCGCCGGTTTGACGTGGGCCTGTTCATGGCTGGCGCCAAGAGCGCCTATGGCATGGTGCTAGAGGCGTTCTGGCGCGGAAATCGCTCGGAACTCAAGGCGCTGTGCGATGGCGATGTCTTTGCCGGCTTTGCCGACGCGCTCGACGCCCGCGAAGCTGCTGGTGAAACGCTCGACGCGCGCCTGATCCGTATCGAGGAAGCCCGCATCGTCGGCGCCGAACTCGCCGGCTCCACGGCGCGAGTCACCGTGCGCTTCATCGCCGATATCGCCACCGTCACGCGCAATGCCCAGGGACAGGTTGTTGCCGGTTCGCTCAACGATGCGATCGAAAGCCGCGACCTGTGGACGTTCTCGCGCGATCTTACCTCGCGTGATCCCGATTGGCTGCTCGACGAAACCGATGAAGCCTAAGGCATACGTGGGCTGACCGGCTTGGGCACTGATCCCGTGGCCTGCGCCGGTCGCCGCCTCTCCCGAATTTCGCTTGCGCAAAGGGCCGGTCTTGCACTGGCCCTTTCGCTGCTGGCCGCCTGCGTTCCCACCGCGACGCCGCCAGCGCGCCAGCCTGGTCCACCGCGCACGCCCTCGGGCACTGCCGCTGCGCCGCTCGCCACGGCCGTCAGCGCCGGCTTGGCGCGCGGGCCAGCACCGTCCGCGCTGGGCCTTGCCCCGGGCAATGCCGGTGCGGCGCTCAACGCGTTCATCACGTCGTGCCCTGGCCTGACCCGGCGCAGCGACAGCAGCGGCCTGACCCAGCCAACCGATTGGGCCCTTGCCTGCGCGGCCGCGCGCACATGGCCGCGCGACAATGCCACCGCCTTCTTCGACGGCTATTTCGAAACCGCCCGCGTCGGCGATGGTGGTACTTTCGTCACCGGCTATTACGAGCCCGAGATCGCTGGTGTGCGCACGCACCAGCCCGGCTTCGACGTGCCGGTCTATGGCGTGCCGGCCGATCTGGTGCGCGCCCGGCCGGGCGATGCCCCGCCACTGCCCGATGGGCGCCAGCCACTCGGCCGCTATGACGAAACCGGGCAGTTCGTGCCCTATTTCGATCGCGGCCAGATCGAGGATGGTGCCCTCGCCGGCAAGGGCCTGGAAATCGCCTGGGCGGCCGATCCGGCAGAGCTGTTCTTCCTGCAGGTGCAAGGGTCCGGCCGCCTGCGCGCGCCCGATGGCAGCGTCATTCGCCTGGGCTATGGCGCCATCAACGGCTGGGACTACACCGGCATCGGCACGGTCATGGCCCAGCAGGGCCTGATCGGCACCGGCCCCGGCCAGTATCCCGGATCGATGCAGGGCATCCTGCGCTATATCCACGATCACCCGGTGGAAGGCGATGCGCTGATGCGGCAGAACCGCAGCTACGTGTTCTTCCGCGAAAACACCCAGCCCGGCGCAATCGGCGCGATGGGCGTGCCGGTCAGCCCGCGCACCACCGTGGCGGCCGATCCGGCTTTCGTGCCGCTGGGCGCCCCCGTCTGGCTCCAGGTTGATCGCCCGCAGGTCAGCGGGTTGTGGGTGGCGCAGGATACCGGCGGCGCCATCAAGGGGCCCAACCGCTTCGACAGCTTCTGGGGGGCCGGCGCCGATGCCCGCCTAACCGCCGGCGGTATGAGCGCACATGGCCAGGCCCTGGTCCTGCTGCCCAAGGGCACGCTGGCCCGGCTCGGTCGATGAGGCGCGGCCCGCGCGGCCTGAGTGCCGATGAACTCGTGCTGTGGCGCAAGGTGGCCGATACCGTCACCCCGCTGCATCCTCCGGCACGCCGTGCGGCGGGGCCAACGCCTGTCGCAGCCCTGCCCGCCGCGAACGAGCCAGCCAGCCCACCGCCGCGCAAGCTCAAGGGCCGCGTGCCACCGCCGCGCCCCGCTCCGCCAGCACCAGCGCAGCCCGCGCGTCCGCTCCACGCCAATGGCCAGGGGCTCGACGCCAGTTGGGACCGCAAGCTGGCGCGTGGCACGATTTCGCCCGATGTCTCGATCGATCTCCACGGCCTCAACCTCGACCTGGCGCACGGCCGCCTGCTCGCCAGCCTGGCGCAGGCCCTGGCGATCGGCGCGCGGGTGATCCTGCTGGTGACCGGCAAGCCACGCCCCCATGGCGATCATGACCTGCGCGGTGAACGGCGCGGCGCGATTCGCGCCAAGCTGCTCGATTGGCTGGCGGCCAGCCCCTATGCCGATCGCATCGCCGCGGTGCGCCCGGCCCAGCCCCGTCACGGTGGCGCCGGCGCCGTCTATATCGTGCTGCGCCGCCCGCGCTGATCGCGGCAAGCCTACGCGCTAGTCCTAAGCGCGGGTGCGAATTGCCGCCGCGTCTGCTGCAAGGGACAACCATAAGGCTCCGCGCGTTCCCCAAGCGCACCCCATTGCCCGTCGCCAACGGACGCGCGGAGTACCTTTTCCCACATCACCGCCATCGCAGCGCCGGCTGAGCCGCGCAGCGCAACCCGTCCGCACCAATTGTGCGGCTGGCCAAAAGCGCGCAGGGCGCAGCCTCAACATTCTTCCATTTTGGAGCAATTGTGTTAACGCGGCCTAGCGCCCTGTTGCGGCGCACAAATCAAGGCTCCGTAACCTCGCTAAGCACTAGTACTTTAAGTAGTATTTGCGCTTCGTTACGGCACAACAAACGGGTCATGCTCCCCCCATGAAACGCTCTTCCGCACGCCGTGCCATCGCCTTTTCCGCCATTCTGGTCGTGCTCGGCGGCGGTCCACTGGCCCTGGCCTCGCCCACGCCCTTTGCCATGCCGCCCGAAGCGGCGATGCCCCGCGTGGACCAAGAGGCCGGCCATTTTGCCGCCTGCGGCAGCGACCGCCGGGTAACCTGCGTCGTCGATGGCGACACGTTCTGGTATCAGGGCACCAAGATCCGCATTGCCGATATCAACGCCCCGGAAGTCAGCCACCCCGGCTGCGCTGAAGAAGCGGACCTGGGCGCAAAGGCTACCGAGCGGCTGACCGAACTGCTCAATGCCGGGCATTTCTCGCTGGTTACCCAGGGGCGGCCGGTAGACCGCTATGGCCGCGCGCTGCGCGTGGTGGTGCGCAAGGGGCAAAGCCTGGGTGCCCGGCTCGAGGCAGAGGGCCTGGCCGAACACTGGCAGGGCCGGCGCGGAAATTGGTGCAGATGAAACCAGGCGCCTTCCCGTTGTAATGGCAAGCGGCTATGGGCGGGCATCTCCCGTTGCTGAAAGCCGCCGCCTTGACCAAGCCGCTTTTCCCTTTGTTTCCACGCATTACCCTGCGTGGCACGATCCTCTCCTCGTTCCTGGCCCTGGCGGCCTGTGCTGGCCAGCCAACCCGCGTGGTGCAGGCTCCGGCCGCTGCGCCCGCCCCGCACCTGGTCACCGTCGGCATTGCCGCGTTCAACGATTTTCACGGCCAGCTCGAACCGCCCCACCAATCGGTGCTGGTGCCCGATGACCATGGCGGCACCGCCCAGGTTCCCGCCGGCGGCGCGGCGTGGCTGGCCAGCGCGGTCGACAGCGTGCGCAACCGCTATCCCAACCATCTCACGCTCTCGGCCGGCGACATGATCAGCGCCAGCCAGGTGGCCTCCTCGCTCTATCTCGACGAGCCGTCGATCGGGGTGATGAATCGCATCGGCGTGGATTTCAACGCCGTCGGCAACCACGAATTCGACCGCGGCCGCGATGAACTGCTGCGCATGCAGAATGGCGGCTGCACCCAGTTCACGGCGCACAAGCCATGCCAGCTCGAACCCTTTCCCGGCGCCAGCTTCCGCTATCTGGCGGCCAGCACGGTGGACAAGGATGGGCACACCCTGTTCCCAGCCACCGGCCTCAAGACGTTTGGCAGCGGCGCCGACAAGGTGACCGTGGGCGTGATCGGCCTGACCACGCGCACCACGCCCACGCTGGTCAATCCCGCCGGTATCGCCGGGCTGACGTTCGAAGACGAAGCCGCCACGATCAACGCCCAGGTGCCCCGGCTCAAGGCCGCCGGGGCCGATGCCATCGTCGTGCTGATCCACGAAGGCGGCAAGCAGCAGGGCAATCCCGATCCGCAGGGCTGCAACGGCATGTCGGGCGCGATCCTCGATATCATCAAGCGGCTGAACCCGGGCGTTGACCTGATCGTTTCGGGCCACACCCACGCGGCCTATATCTGCCAGTTCCCTGCTGCCGGCGCGGCGCATCCCCTGCTGCTGACCAGCGCCGGGCTCTACGGCGAGATGGTCACCGACATTGCCCTGCAGATCGATCCGGCCACGCACAAAGTGATGACGGTCCAGGCGCACAACGTCATCGTCCAGTCCGATCCCTATCAATCGGCCACGCGGCTGGTCGGCCACGATGATCGCTTCCCGGTCTTTGCCCCGCGCCCCGATGTCGCCGGTTATGTCCAGCGCTATGTCGATGCGGCCAAGGTCTATGCCGCCAAGCCGGTTGGCCACTTGTCCGGCCCGGCGCAGCGCGGCGAGAACGGCGCGGTGACCACCGGGGGCACGCTGGGCAATCTGATCGCGGATTCGCAACTGGCCGCAACCCGCAGCGCCGGCGCGCAGCTCGCCCTGATGAACCCCTTCGGCATCCGCACCAGCCTGGTGCCGGCGGCCGATGGCACGGTGACGTTCGGCGATATCTACCGCGTCCAGCCCTTCGGCAACACGCTCGTCACCGAAACGCTCACCGGTGCGCAGCTCAAGGCCGTGCTGGAGCAGGGGGTTGACGAACAAGGGCCCAAGCAGGGCCTCGCCGTATCGGCCAACGTGCGCTTTGCCATCGACCTGGCCCGCCCCGTCGGCGCGCGCGTGGTGGGCCTGACGGTCAACGGCAAGCCGGTCGCGCCTGCCGCCACCTACCGCGTGACGGTCAACAACTTCCTCGCGCTGGGGGGCGATACCTTCACCGACCTGGCCGACAAGCCCGACGCGGTAACCGGCATGACCGATCTTGACGCCCTGCAGGCGTGGATCGCCGCCGTCCCGGTGCGCCAGGTGCCGTCAGAGGATCGCGTCACTCTGGTTGCACACTGATTACCTGCCCACTCACTGGTTGCAGCGCCGTCGCCACAGTCCTAGGCATCAAGCCAAGGGAGACACGGGCGATGGCGCTGCTGGATAATCCGAAATTCCGCTGGATCTTGCGTTGCGGGTGGAAAGGGCTGTGCCCGCGCTGCGGCAAGGCCAGCATGTTCGATGGCTGGCTCAAGCTGGCACAGCGCTGCCCGGCCTGCGACCTAGACCTCAGCTTTGCCCGGGCAGACGATGGGCCGGCGTTCTTCGCCCTGTGCCTCACCGCCTTTCCCCTCACCTTCTTCGCGGTCTGGCTCGAAGTGGCGTTCAGCCCGCCCTGGTGGGTCCACCTGCTCACCTCGGTGCCGATCCTGGCGGTTGGCTGCCTTGGCTCGCTGCGCCCGTTCAAGGGCTGGCTCGTTGCCTCGCAATACGTGAACAAGGCCACCGAGGCCGGCACCGAGGGCCTGTGGGCGCGCATGGAAAAGCGCGAAGAGCCCTAAGCGCCTGGGCGTTGCGCCGGCTGGCTCGGCCGGCTGGCGCTGGCCTTTGCATCGGGCACGCGACACGCCGTGCAGCGCCGCCAGCACACCAGCCCGGGCATCATGTCACGCGGCGCCTTGCCCGGTTCGGGATAGAGCCCGGCCATGATCTCGGGCGCAATGCCCTCGGGCGCGGCGCGGTTGTGGCACATCAGACAATTGCGCCGAAAGCGCTCACGCGTCAGCCCGGAATGGTCTTCTGCCACCTGTGCTGTCGATGGCGCCGGTGCGGCTTGCTGTGCCCTCGCCACGCCGCCCGCCAGAACCAGAGCCACCATACCCGCGCCAAGCCACCATCGCCGCCGCATCATCGCCCCCTTCACCCGGCCCCCACGCCGTTCACGTTGGCGATCCTTTCATCACAGGCCTGGGCGATCAAGAACTGCGTGTCGCAGGCTCAGCCCTGGCGATAATCCGCCAGGATCACGCCGGCCTGCGCCAGTTCGGCCTCGTGGCTTTCCTCGCGCCAGGTTTCGGCCAGGGCCTGCCGTTCCCAATCCAGCATCGCCGGGTGGACCAGGATATGGTCCACCCAGGCCTGCCCGCGCCCCACGTCAAGGCCATAGGTGCGGATGCGGAACGCCACGGGGGCAAAGAACGCGTCCATCGCGCTGAACGCCGCCCCGGCCAGCCACGGGCCGCCGAACCGATCGAGTCCTTCCTCGAACAGTGCGCGCACGCGGGCCACGTCGCGCACCAGTTCGGCGCGCATCGGCACCGGGCGCACCCGCACACCCACGTTCATCGTGCAATCGTTGCGCAAGGCGGCAAAGCCGCCGTGCATTTCGCAGACCGCGCTTTGCGCAAAGGCGCGCGCGGCTCCCGCCTCGGGCCAGACACCGCCATGGCGATCGGCAAGATAGAGCGCGATGCCCAGCGAATCCCACACCGTGGTGTCCCCATCGATCAGCACCGGCACCTGCCCAGTGGGCGAAAAAGCGCGAAATTCCTCGTAGTTCACCGGCTTGGCAAACGGCTCGATCCGGTCGGCAAACGCCACGCCCAGCGCCTTCATCAGCAGCCAGGGCCGCAACGACCAGCTGGAATAGTTTCGGTTGGCGGTGATCAGGGTATAGGTCATGGCCGGCGCCCCTTTTCGCAGGAAATCCACGCCGGTTGATTCAGGTCATGGCGCTGCGGCTTCCCGGTGCCACACTGCGGGCATTGTTGGAAGAAGGAGGATCCCCATGCGCTCCATTCTCTGCCCGGTCGACGGCGCCAAGACGCTCGATGACCGCCTCGAAACCGCTCTGGCCCTGGCCCGCGTCACCAACGGCCATGTCTGCGTACAGATCGCCAGCCCCTTTGCCGAAATGGCAGTGTGGGAGCCGTTCGGCGGCGCGGCGCTCACAGCCGAAGTGATCGCCCAGGTGCGCGAGGAAGACCGCGCCCTGGCCGAGAAAGTCGATGCGCGCCTGGCGCCGCAAGACGTGCCATTCGACGTGATGGAAACCGCGCAGGCGCCGATCCCCGCCGCCTATGCCAGCGCCCGCTTTGCCGATGTGGTCGTCACCAGCCTGGCCGATCCGCTGGTGGAGGAACTTGTGCTCGGCGTGCGCAGCCCGGTGCTCGCCGTGCCCAAGGGGGCGCCGCTGGTCGATTTCACCGGCCCGGCCATGATCGCCTGGGATGGCGGGATCGAGGCAGCTCACGCCATGCGCGCCGCCTTGCCGCTGCTCACCCGCGCCAGCATGGTCCATATCGTGGCGGTCGAGGAAAAGCCCGACGCGCTTCCGGCGCTCGATGCAGCAGCCTACCTGTCGCGCCACGGCATTCATGCCGAAACCCATGCAATCCAGGCCGCCGGGCCGATCGCCGCCACGCTGGTCGATACCGCGCGGCGGTTGGGTGCGGGGCTGATTGTCATGGGCCTGTTCGGCCGCAGCCGGCTGCGCGAATTGCTGCTCGGCGGCGTGTCGCGCGCCATGCTCGACAATTCCACCGTGCCGCTGTTGCTGGCGCACTAAGGCAAACATTGTTTGCGGCCGGGCACTTGCCCGTTCGCGCCGCTCTGGCATGATCACACCCAAGGTGGTGGCACAGGGGCTGCCGCCAACCTTGGGAGTTCATGCCGATGCGCCGCCACCGTTTTCTCGCCTCACTCGCCCTGGGCATTGCCCTCGCCGCCACGGGCGCTCACGCGGCTGCCGCGCCGGCAGCGCCTGCTGCCATCACCAAGGCCCTGGCCGATCCGGCGCGCAGCGCCGCCAACCGCGCCCTCGATGAAAGCCGCAAGCCGGCCGAAATCCTGGCCTTTGCCGGGTTCAAGCCCGGCCAGGTCGTGGCCGATTGGGGCGCCGGCGGCGGGTATTATTCCGAACTGATCGCCGATGTCGTCGGCCCCAAGGGCCGTGTCTATGCCCTGGCCAATCCCGCCTATCTCAAGCCCGGCACGCTCGACGCCGTGGCCAAGGCGCATGCCAACGTGCTGATGCTCGTTACCCCGCCTTCCGCCATGACACTCGCGCCGGGCAGCCTCGACGCGATTTTCGCCCACCTCGAATTTCACGATCTCTATCTGCCGGCGGCGCATGGCAGTGCCACGCCCGCCCGCCCAGTGGCCGCCACGCTGGCCAATTGGTTTGCCGCGCTGCGTCCCGGTGGCACCGTGGTGATCGTCGATCACGTCGGCATGGCTGGCGCCCCCGCCACCGTTGCCGATACGCTCCACCGCATCGATCCTGCCCAGGTCAAGGCCGACATGCTTGCCGCCGGCTTCGTGCTGGATGGTGAAAGCAGCGTATTGCAGCGCAACGACGATCCGCACACTGCAATCGTTTTCGATCCCGCCTTGCGCGGAAAGACCGATCGCTTTGCCTTGCGCTTTCGCCGGCCTGCCTGACATTCGGCAGATAGTTGCGCAAAACGCAATTCATATTTCATCTTTCGCATTTGCACAAAACAAGGATGCAAGGCATACAAATCCTGCCTTTCAGGCATCCTCTCCCAAACTTCCAAAGGCCTGGCTGGCAACAGCCGGGCCCTTTTTTTGCTCTGTGCCTGTGCCGGCGCCAGCACCCGGCTTGCCATCCCGCCAAAACCCCAGCACCATCGCGCTCGATCACTCCCGAGAACGAAAGCTGCGGCCTGGCGTTTGAAAACCGTGGCACGCAATCCTAGCTAGGGTGCAAGCGGGGCAGATCTGCCCCGATCCGCAAACCTCCCGAGGCGCCATGCCACATGCGCAACGCCGAGGGTGAAAAGAGGGCCAATGGCAGAGGCAGCAACTTTGGGCGAAAATCGCATCGCCCGTCTTCAGGTCGCAGGCGCCAGGCAAGAGGAATCCGGCCACGGCATCGCCCGCATCAGCCGTGCCGTGATGGGCACGCTGGGCGTAACCGAAGGCGACGTCATCGAAATCATCGGCAAGCGCAGCACCGCCGCGCGCGTGATGCTGCCCTATCCCGAGGATGAAGGGCTCGAACTGATCCGGCTCGACGGCCTGCAGCGCGCCAACGCCGATGTCGGCTCGGGCGATCATGTCGAGGTGCGGCGGATCGATTCCCGCCCGGCCCAGCGCGTGGTGTTTGCCCCGGCGCAGCGTGATCTGCGCCTGCAGGGGCCAGCTGCCGCGCTCAAGCGCAACTTTGCCGGGCGCCCGCTGCTCACCGGCGATCTGGTCGCGACGGCGGGGCAGCAGCAGGTCAACCGGGGCGACATGCCTGCCCAGTTGCGCCAGATGCTCAATGCTCCGGCCTTCGCGCTGACCCAGATCCGCCTCACCGTCGTCTCCACCGTGCCCAAGGGCGTGGTGCACATCGACGAGAGCACCGAGGTGGAACTGCGCGCCGAATACGAAGAGCCGCGCAGCAGCCGCGCCGACGTCAACTATGACGATGTCGGCGGCATGGGCGACACCATCCGCCAGTTGCGCGAGATGGTCGAACTGCCGCTGCGCTATCCCGAACTGTTCACCCGCCTGGGCGTCGATCCGCCCAAGGGTGTTCTGCTGCATGGCCCGCCAGGCACCGGCAAGACCCGCCTGGCCCGCGCTGTGGCGAACGAAAGCGACGCCAGCTTCTTCACCATCAACGGCCCGGAAATCATGGGCTCGGCCTATGGTGAAAGCGAAAAGCGCCTGCGCGAAGTGTTCGAGGAAGCGACCCAGAACGCGCCCTCGATCATATTCATCGACGAGATCGATTCGATCGCGCCCAAGCGCAGCCAGGTTTCCGGGGAAGCGGAAAAGCGCCTCGTCGCGCAGCTGCTCACGCTGATGGACGGGCTGCACAGCCGCTCCAACCTTGTCGTCATCGCCGCCACCAACCGGCCTGACGCGCTGGATGAAGCACTGCGCCGCCCCGGCCGCTTTGACCGCGAGATCGTCGTCGGCGTTCCCGATGAACCTGGCCGCCGCGAGATTCTCGGCATCCACACGCGCGGCATGCCGCTGTCCGAGGATGTCGACCTGCGCGAACTCGCCCGCACTACGCACGGCTTCGTCGGGGCCGACTTGGCCGCACTCGCCCGCGAGGCGGCGATCGAGGCGGTGCGCCGCATCATGCCGCGTCTCGATTTCGAACGGCAGACGATCCCGCCCGAAGTGCTCGACAACCTACGCGTCGTGCGCGACGATTTCCTCGAGGCGCTCAAGCGCGTGCAGCCTTCGGCCATGCGCGAGGTCATGGTTCAGGCCCCCACCATCGGCTGGTCCGATGTCGGTGGGCTCGACGATGCCCAAGCCAAGCTCAAGGAAGGCGTCGAACTGCCGCTCAAGACGCCCGAGGCCTTCCACCGCCTCGGCATCCGCCCGGCCAAGGGCTTCCTGCTCTACGGCCCCCCTGGGACCGGCAAGACCCTACTGGCCAAGGCCGTCGCCAAGGAAGCCGAAGCCAACTTCATTGCAATCAAGTCGTCAGACTTGCTCAGCAAGTGGTTTGGCGAAAGCGAGCAGCAGATCGCCCGCCTGTTTGCCCGCGCCCGCCAGGTCGCGCCGTGCGTAATCTTCATCGACGAGATCGACAGCCTCGTTCCGGCCCGCGGCACGGGTGTCGGCGAGCCGCAGGTCACGGCGCGCGTGGTCAACACCATCCTGGCCGAGATGGACGGGCTGGAAGAGCTGCAGTCGGTCGTGCTGATCGGCGCGACCAACCGGCCCAACCTGGTCGATCCTGCGCTGCTGCGGCCGGGCCGGTTCGATGAACTGGTCTATGTTGGCACGCCCAGCCTGGAAGGGCGCGCGCATATCCTCGGGATTCATACCGGCGCCATGCCGCTGGCGGCCGATGTCGATCTGCTCGATGTCGCCCGCCAGACCGCGCGGTTTACCGGTGCCGATCTCGAAGACGTGGTGCGCCGCGCTGGCCTCAACGCCATCCGCCGCGCCGGCGGCAATGTGCAATCGGTCAATGCGGCGGATTTTGCCGATGCACTGGCCGATTCCCGCGCCACGGTGACCGAAGAAATGGAGGCGGAATACGCCCGGATGAAGGGCGAACTGAAGAAGCGCGCCGTAGAGCCGAGCCCGACCATCGGCTTCCTGGCGCCGGGCATGGTGCAATCCACCCGCGAAACCAAGCACGGCTGAAACGAAAAAAGCCCCTCGCTGACAAGGCAGCGAGGGGCTTTTCTCATGATTCGGGCAGAAGCTCGTCAAAGCGCCGCACCCGCTTCAGTTCGGGAAACAGCCGTCCCCAGGCCAACGCGATCGCCACTGCGCTTACTCCGCCAAATACCACCGAGCCAACCGGCCCCAGGATCGCCCCGACAACGCCGCTTTCCATCTCACCCAGTTCGTTGGACGCAGTGATGAACAAGGCCGATGTCGCTCCCACGCGGCCGCGCATGGCGTCGGGCGTCACCACCTGCACCAGCGTCTGCCGCACATAGACCGAAATCATGTCGGCGGCGCCGGCCAGGGCCAGCATCGCCAGCGACAGCGGCAACCAGCGCGAAATGCCAAACACGGCCGAGGCTATCCCGAACAGCGCCACGGCCGCCAACATCTTGGGGCCCACGCCATTTTCCACCGGGCGCCACGACAGCCACAGCGCCGTCGACACCGCCCCGACCGACGAGGCTGAGCGCAGCAGGCCAAGCCCGCTCGGCCCCACATGCAGGATATCGCGCGCATAGACCGGCAGCATGGCAGTTGCCCCGCCCAGCAGCACGGCAAACAGATCCAGGCTGATCGCACCCAGCAGCATGCGGCTGCGCGCCACATAGCGCAGCCCTTCCAGGATATGCGCCAGGGGTTTGCCGTTGGCCATCGGGCGATTGGCACCATGTGGCCCGATGGCGAGTTGCGCCACCAGCGCCGCGCCAAGCAGGGCCAGCGTCAGGCCATAGGCAAATGCCGGCGCCACGCCATAGGCAAAGCCACCCAAGACCGGGCCCACAATGCCGCCGATCCGGCCAGCGATGGCACTGACGGCAATGGCGCGCGGCAGGATTTCTACCGGCACCAGCGCCGGGGCCAGCGCATTCATCGCCGGGGCATAGAAACCACGCCCGGCAGCAAACCCTGCTGCCACCAGGTAGAACACCGGCAGATCGGCCCGGCCCATGGCCTGCAATGCCACCAGCACGCCCACGGCCAGCATCTGCACCAGCAAGGCCAGGCGCACCACCAGGCGGCGATCGTGGCGGTCGGCCACCAGGCCGGCGAAAGGATTGATCAGCAGCACCGGCAGGAACTGCGACAAGCCGATCAGCCCGATTCGCAGCGAAGCCGCTTTCATGTCCATCGACAGACGTGCCACATCATAAACTGCCCAGCCCAGCACCACGACCAGGTTGCTCTGCGCGAGCATCGCGCAGATGCGCGCGATCCAGAAATGGCGAAAGGCGGGAATGGACAGCGGATGCGTGGCAGGCGCCACGCGGGGCTGGATGGACAAGGACACGTTGCAATAATCCAGGTGGCTGCTCGGGCACGGTCGCCCACGCCGGCGCCTAGCACCAACGGCCTGTGTCCGGGATACGATATTGCAGGCGCGACCTGTCAGGCTGCGCAATTTTGACCTGCGCCAGACACAAAAAAGCCGCCTCGGGTATTCCTGAGGCGGTTTGGCATGATTGAGAGATGGTTGCGGGGGCAGGATTTGAACCTGCGACCTTCAGGTTATGAGCCTGACGAGCTACCGGGCTGCTCCACCCCGCGATGCGCTGCGGCCCCGT
>NZ_JABGCC010000010.1:0-103705 GCF_013149315.1 Novosphingobium sp. SG754
CGAGGCCGAAGCCAATTACTATGCAGCACTTGAGAACCGCGATATGGCTGCATAACCCTATTGAAACTGCCTCCGGAAAACCCGGGACGGTTCAAGATGTTGTAAATACTGTTTCAAATTTCCCCATAAGTGCTGGCGCAAAATTCCCCAGCGCGGATGTGGTGATCAGCCATTGAGTTGATCGACAGCTCCATGTTTTGGCGGCCTGCCACGGCGCTTTGGTGCGGGCGGCGGCATCAGGTTGGCATGGGCCCGAGTGTGTTCGGGGATGAGATCGGCATGCTGACGCAGACGATAGCTAGCCCCCTCGATCTGAACGACGACGGCATGGTGAAGCAGCCGATCGAGCAGCGCGGTGGCGACGACAGGGTCGCCGAAGACCTCGCCCCATTCGGCAAATCCGCGGTTGGAGGTCAGGATCATGGCGCCCTTTTCGTAGCGGGCGTTGACGAGCTGGAAGAAGAGGTTGGCGCCGCCCGGCGTGATGGGCAGATAGCCGATTTCATCGACGATCAGCAGCGAAGCGCGGGTGTAGAACCGGATTTTCTCGACCAGACGGCCCTCACGTTCGGCCTTGGTAAGCGTCTCGATCAGCTCGGCCAGTGAGCAACGATAGACGCTGCGCCCGGCCCTGACGGCGGCCACGCCGATGGCGGTGGCCAGATGCGACTTTCCGGTGCCGGGCGGCCCGAGAAAATGTAGCACCTCGGCCCGGTTGATGAACTCGAGCTGGGCCAGCGCGGTGATGCGATGCCGGTCGAGCGAGGGCTGGAAGGAGAAGTCGAAGCTTTCGATGGTTTTGATCGGCATGAGGCGGGCGGTGCGCAGCGCCACACCAATGCGTCGCCCCTCGCGCAGGTTCAGCTCCTCGGCCAGCAGATCGTCGATGGCCTCGATGGCGCTGATCTCGCCCTTTTCCAGCCTGCCCAGCGTGTGATCGAGCGTTTCGAGCGCACGTGCCATATGCAGAGCCAGCAGGCTTTGCCGAATGCGTTCGGTAACTGACATCATGCGGCACCTTTGGCATTGAGGCTGGCGAGGCGCTCACCCACTGCGCCGTAAAAGGCCAGAGGGCGCTGAAGGATCGGCACCGTCGGTGTCGCGGGTAGCATCTCGGCACGTTTCTTCGGCTGGGCCTTGCGATGCCCTGGCTCGATCCGCTTGCGGTTTTTGCCTTCCAGCACGGGATGTCGGGCGATGAGTTGCCCCTCCTCGAAGATCCGGACCTCATGGGTATGGTGCTGGACCTCCACCACGCGACGGCGGACGGTGTCGGGCACGCTGTAGTAATTGCCGGCCACCGCGACCATCCCCTCGCAGCTGATCCGCCGCTCGACGGTCAGGACCGCATCGTAGCGCAGGGCCGGCAATGGGCGCAGATGAGGCTGCTCCTCCGCAAAATGCTCGCGCACGATCCGTCCCGTGGTGGCATGCTGCCTGGCGTTGGCGGTGTCCGTGCGCCAGACATCGAACTGGGCGTTGAGATCATCGAGATCGCGGAAGCTGCGGCCGAGGAAAAAGTCCTGCCGGATGTAGCGGAAAGGCCGCTCGACCTTGCCCTTGGTCTTGGCCCGATAGGGCTGGCAGGCCTTGGGTGCGCTGCCATAATGGGCCAGCAGCGCCACCAGCGAGGCATTGTAGGTCACCACGCCAGCAGCATCCTCGCCGATGACGGCGGTCTTCATGCGGTCATAGAGGATTTCCGTGCAGCAGCCCGCCATCGCCTCAAAGGCAGCGATGTGGCAGCGCATCACCGTTTCCAGCCCCTGATTGGGGCAGAACCGCCCCCATAGCCAACGGCTGTGCCCCAGCACCATGCTGAACAGCCAGACCTTGCGCACAACGCCTGGCTCGCTGGTGAAGACCGTCTGGAATTCCGCGAAATCGACCTGGGCCTGAACACCAGCGCTCGTCTCGAAGCGCCGTTCATAGGTTTTGGGCACCGGCGGCCTGATCTGGCGCAGATATTCCGTCAGCGACGAATAGGCTCCCTTGTAGCCCCTATCACGGATCTCGCGATGCAGCCTGCGCGAAGACAGGCCAGGATAGGCTGCCATCCGGTCCAGAAGATACTGGCGATGCGGCTCCACCGCACTGACTACCGGTTTGCGCGGAGAGTAGGCTGGCACCTCCAACCCACTTGCCAGATATTTCTTCACCGTCTTGCGGTCGAGCCCGGTCTGGCGCGCGATGGCGCTGATACTGAGACCCTGCCTCTTGAGTTCCTGGATCAAAACGACCTCCCTCAGTCCTATCACCTGCCCGCCCTTCCTTCGGCATCAGCAGGGATAAATGTGCCGCGTGATCGTCATGGGGGCATGCCCCCATGACGATCACGTGCAGTCCTCAAACTGGGGAATTTTCAACCAGCACATTTGGGGAGATTACGACCAGCACTCACAGAGTCGTCGTAGGATTTGAAGATGCGGTTCGACAGCCAGTTGTCGCGCATGAACTGCCAGATGTTTTCGACCGGGTTGAGCTCGGGACGTTTGGCGGGAAGCGCGATGATGGTGATGTTGCCGGGCACCGCGAGTTTGCCAGTGGTATGCCATCCGGCCTGATCCATCAGCACGACCGCGTGCGCGCCCGGCGCGACGGCGAGCGATATCTCGGCGAGGTGCAAGGCCATGGTTTCGGTGTTGCAGAAGGGCAGAACGAGACCGGCACCCTTGTCCTGTTCCGGGCAGATCGCGTCGAAGATGTAGGCCAACTTCGTCCGTTGGTCCTTGGGCGCCGACGGCCGTGTCCCACGTCTTGCCCAACGCCGGGTGATCTTGTTCTTCTGGCCTACGCGGGCGTCGTCCTGGAACCAGATCTCTATGGGCTTGCCTTTCGGGAGGGCGGTTCTGACCTTTGCCAGGTCGGCAGCGAAGCCCGCTTTTTGAAGGCCTCCATCGCATGTTCGTTCTGGGCGTGGTGACGCGGTCGCGCGGTAAGTTTCACGTAGCCCAGCTTCTTCAGCTCCCAGCTGACAGTGGTCTCGTCGAGCGAGACGGCAAATTCGTCATGGAGCCACTGAACCAGATCGATCAGGCGCCAGCGCACGACGCCATGGACGACCGGGATCGGGCCGCGCTCGACAATATCGATCAATGCCTGGCGCTGCGCATCGTTGAGCCTCGAACGGGGGCCGGGTGCCTTGCCATCAAGCAAGCCGTCGGGACCACGGGCATTGAACCGCAGAACCCAGTCCCGCACAATCTGAAGTCCGACACCACCCATCCGCGCGGCAGCACTCCGGCTCCCGCCATAGTAAATCTCGGCCAGGGCCAGTAGGCGACGCGCCTGATTCGCGCTCTTCGTCGTCCGCGACAATTGGCGCAGTGACGCACCATCAAAATCGCCCCGCAAACCAATCGCTGTCCCCATGGCGCCGATCTCCAATGTGCCGGCGCCATTGAGTCAGATTTCAGCCGCCTTGGGAATCCCCCGTGAGTCAGTCACTGCGCAGGTTGGTATTAGCTCTGCGATTCTCTCCGGCCTTGGAGCGCGATCCTTACCTTGCCTTCAGTCGAAAAATGCCGGCGAGTAGCGCGGGGAATATCCTTCACCACCGCCTCAACGGGCTTCGGGTTGGCTTGGCAACCGATTTTGCGCAGCAGGAATTAGGTCTCATCTACGTTCCTTACGTCACTACGACGAGACCACTCCCTTCGTTATCTGTACGCTTCGTCTGAATCAGAAATGCTTACATGGAACGATCCGCGTTAACCTTTATCGATAGCAAAAATGATTCAGGCGATCAGAGTATACGCAATTTAAACTGAAGATTAGTTTTTGCCTGGAGTGTAGTAATGAGAATATTTCTCATCATAATAGTAACTGCCCACAGACCGTGCACCAGGATCAACCATCGAGAGCACAGCACCCACCAAGTTGGAGCCATCGCTCTTAAGCGCGTTGACTGCCGATTCAACAACATGCTGCGGGGTATCGTCCCATTTGACGATTAGAACGACTGCATCAGAAAGTGCAGCAATAAATCGGCCGTCAGCAAGTCCCAAGAGAGGCGGCAAATCGAGAATGACGGCCTCATAGCGCTCGGATAGCGCGCTCAACAAGTCGTTCATTGTCTGATTGCCAAACAGATTTTCGGAGCTGAAATAAGGCGCGCGGACAAGGATCTGATCCAGCCCATCCAAACCTGAAGGCTGGATGGCCTCGTCCAGTGTGATCGAGCCCTGCAGCAACTCCACGGTCCCGGCAATGTCCGAAACGTTACTCGCAATCTGACGCAACTGAGCCCGGCGGACGTCGACATCGAGAAGGATAGTCTTGCTGCCATTCAGAGCCATCGTGCGCGCCAGCGCCAAGGCCGTCGTAGTTTTGCCTTCGGATGGCATTGCCGACGTCAGCGCAATCAGCTTGGGACGCGCGACCCCTGCCTTAACACCCACAATCGATGCGCGGATGTTCCGCAGTGCCTCGGCAAATTGAGACGTCGGCTTCTCCAGCAGGTTGTCAGCCGGACGCTCCGTTTTCTTCAGCGCCGGAATCGCACCGATAAGCGGGATACCAAGCGTGCCTTCGATGTCCTCGACACTGCGTACGCCTGCGACCATCAGTTCCTGCGCCGTAATCACGGCGACACCGGCGCCAAGGCCAACAAGCAGGGAAACGAGGAACAGAAGCGGCTTGTTCGGAAATGCCGGCGCAGCCGGCGTTTCAGCGGCGTCAATAATTCGTGCCTGAGCAATCGAGTTCTGCGACGCTTGGCGGCTCTCCATTGCGAGTGAGGCTGCCTTGTCATAGGCGGAATGCTTGGAATCGGCGTCACGTTGAAGGCTATCAGCGGTTACTCGCGCCCGCACGTCCTGCGCCTGCTGGCTTTCTAGCCCTGCCATCTCCTGACGGAGCCCGCGAACCTGCGCATCGCCAGCTACTGCTTTCGCTTCCAGCGAACGAATGATGCGGCTTGCTTCGTCCCGGATCTGCACATCAATTTGGGCGAGCTGATCCTTGACACGAATTGCGTCGGGGTAACGCGGACCATAGCGATTTTCAATCTGGCTTAGGTCGCGGGTCACTTCAGCGCGCTGACGGCGCAGATCAATGATGGTCTGCGAGTCAAGAACATCGGCAACGGCGTCGATGCGGCCTGCGCGCACCTGTGCTTTGGCCATCGCGGCCTGCGCCCTAGCGGCTTCTGCCTGAGCCTGCGCGACACTCAATTGCGTTGCGAGGGGACCGACCTGCTGGTCGAGGATCGTCGTCTGAGCGTTGTTGCCGCTCTTGACGATGCTGTGCTCGGCCTGGAACGCTGCAACCTTATCGTCGGCGGCTCGGGCTTCGTTGGCAAGCTCTTGCAACCGCTGCTCGAAGAACTGGAACTGCCTTGCTGCCGTCCCAATGTTGGTATCTACGCGAGTGTCGAGATAGGCGGTGGCGAAGGCATTGGCGATCGCTGCCGACTTAGCCGCATCACGGTCACGATAGCGGATGCCAATGATATAGGTGAGCTTTTCACGGCTCACCGAGAGGTTCCCCATGACCTGGCGCGTCACCTGGTCGAGCTTTTCAGACTCGCTAAGGGGCGCGTCCTTCTTTTCCGCCTTGATAAATCCTTGGCTGAATTCTGGATCCTGGGTTAAATTGAGACGCTTCACCACCGTCCGCGCAAGATCGAGCGAATTGATCACTGAGACTTCAGTCTCGATCGCCTCACTTGCAAGCTGTGCCTGCGCATCGGACGCACTGCGGGCCAAGGGGTTGCGAGAGGGATCGATCTGCAATCGGACCAAGCCTTCGTATACGGGCGTCAACGACAATGTTGCAGCCACGCCAAGCACTGTCACGCCGGCGGCGACCAAACCGAGCGTCAATATCCGGCGTTTCACGACATCGCGGGCCGTGCGAATGACATCGGCCAGACGTGCCTCGTAGTTTGCCGTGTCGTTCATGACTTTCATTGTTGCGTCGCCCCTTGCCGTGACACACTTCGCATAATTTCGAAAAAATTCATATACATGATCATAGCCTTAGCTGGATGGCTGCCTGTCCACTAAACTCGTTGAAGGATACGCTTCCCGAGTTGTTCGTGGGGCGCCCGCGCCCAAAGCCCAGACCAATGGTCAGAGTGGTATACCGATCGGCTTGATAAGCGCCCTGAAAGCGGACCTGCGCGATGGACTGGCCCAGACGATCACTTTTTTCAACGGGGCTACGCTGTATCAACAACGCATTGGCCGATAGTAACAAGTTCCTCAACAGCGCATGATCCACCCCAGCAGACCAGGTCACATCGCGGTATGCACCGGTAGTAACGTTGTAATTGATGTCCTGAAACGCACTACGGGCCCCAAGAGTAACCGTTGTCAGCGGGGAAACGAACAATTGAAGATTGGATTCAAAGGTAAGTCCACCCACATTTCCATAGCGTGCAGCATCATATAGTCGACGCGTATAGCCAAGCCCCACCTTGCCGCGAAGCAGGCCTGAGAGATCCAACGACAGACCACCGATCAAGCGATAAGTATTACCATCACGGTTGGCGGAACCATCCGACCTCAGCGCGAGATAATGCGTATGGTCGGCGTTGACCTGCAGATACACTGCTATGCTAGGCGTAAACGCATAATCGCCCTGCAGCGCAACCCGCTCGATATTTCTATCACGCTCAGCCTGGCTACGAACGGAACCGTCTGTGAAAGTGACGTTGTTAAAACGGAAAGAATAATGCTCGACAGCCCCAGTCAAGCGGGCCTGGCTGGCCTCGTAGACAACTGAAAGCGCCGGATTGAAGCGGGTGTACTGCGACAGCACGGAAGCATTGACGGTCAGTTCGCTAAGGTACGGCGTTTCGGCTTGGCGGTCGAGATTGAGTTTTGCCCGAAGCTTAAGTTCTTTTGAGATATCCAGATCGCCCACGCTAGCGATCGTGTATTCCTGCCGATTGCGCAAACTCTGATGGAGGTAACGCACAATGTCCATGCCGGCATTCAACGAAAAATTATGGCGCGACCAGTCCGAATACGCCCGCAACTGCGGCTTGAGCGTAAATAGCGCATCAGAGACCTTACCGACGTTGTTGACATAGACGTTGTCGGTCGCGCCAGAAGCGAATGATATCGCCGGAAAAAGCTCGACCCCCCCAGCGCGAACCCCGACTGGAAGGAAATGCGGATCGACGTCCTCGACGACGCTCTTATTCCGGCCTCGATCGAAATCGACCGGGACAAATGGATCGACGAGGGTGGTGACGGATTGGGCATGGCCTACCGTCGGACACACGATGATCGCAGCAAGTGACAGAGCAAAGTAAGATTTCGGCAGAACTGACTGCCAAGGGACATACGCGCAACGCAAAGTTCGCCGCGCAGGCCAACCGGCATCACAGCGATCAATTTCGAGCAGCCGGACAACGCCTCCGCTTTGATGTGCCCCCTCTGGCATGCACCAGCTCAGAAATAACGCTCGCCAAGGCGGATTGTATCGCCCGGCAAGATCCGAAGCGAGGAGGTCAGATCATATTCGGTTTCCGCCGCCTCGCCGAACTTGCGAATGAAGACCACGGTCCGCTTCGCGCGCGGAGTGTACCCGCCGGCCGTAGCAATCGCATTAAGCGCAGTCATGCCATTCGCATAGGGATACTGACCAGGCTTCTCGACCTCACCGAGGATGAAGAATGGTCGGTAAACCGACACTTCCATCGCCACGCTAGGCTTGAGAAGATAACCATCAGCCAGCTTTGCCGCGAACTCATCCGCGACCAACTTGGTAGTTTTCCCCTGAGCTACTAGATCGCCGACCAGTGGCAGCGAGATCGTCCCATCGGATCCCACGGCAAACTCGCCAGAAAGGTTGGGCTCGTTGAACACGGTCACCCTGACCTTGTCACCTGCGCCAAGCAGATAGGTTTCGTTCACATCGGCCGCGAGCTGATATCGCTCACCCGACGAAACGCGCAAACCGCTCGCCCCCGCACAGCCAGCAAGGGCCACGAGCGCCAGGAATGTCAGATACCTACACAATCCCACGAATTTAACGCCCTTCCGATTTTTGGCCTACCTCTAAGCGTGTAATCAGCTAATTCAAATTGTTCAAGCCCCGAATTATCGCCAGCAAACCGACGTCAAAGGCGCATCGCCAAGAACAAATTGTAACAAAAAACGGAATTTCTGAAAAAATTCCGCTGAATTCTAGAAAATTTTGATGAAATCATCCAATAATTATACCTAAACTTCAAATCCACACTTCAATATTTACTGATTTTTTACCGCATATGTCATTTTTTTTATTTCACTTCTTCTATAATTACTTTTATAAATAATTGCCACCTTGACCCCACAACGAACACCGAGCGCAGCGGCTCAAGCGCGCTTCTTCGCAGGCGCAATATGCATCTTTCCCAGAAATCAATCCCACCCACGCCATGGGTCCGGCCTCGGCTACACATACGACACCCCATGACTGTGCCCGACTTACTCAACGCCGGTACCTTTGTGTGCCGGGCCAGCGCTGAACAAACGCGTCGGCCATGCTGGCGCATTACCCGCCTACCCGACTACATTGCTGCGTTGCAAAGGGCTTCAATGGCACCGGGTGGCAAGGGGCAGGCTCACCCCAAATCCAGCCTGAGCCTTTGTAGCCAATATAGACACGCCCAAAGACATCGGGATCAGCGCCGAGAACGGTCACCATATCCAGTGAACCTACAGGAAATTCGACGAGTCGCTGCCATGTCCTGGCATTGTCGATAGATCGCCAGATTCCGTACTGACCGACCACACGGCCGGAGATATAAATAGCGGGATAGTCCGCGCCCTTCGCCGCTTTGCCCAAAGCGATATCGTCGACGCGCGAGACGTCGTTCACCACTTCCCAGTGCGCCCCGCCATCGGTGCTGCGGCGCAACCGAGTATCCGTGGTGTAGGGAAAGGCGGAGGTGAAGAAGAGATGCCCTGCCTTGCCTGGCACCGCACGCAGCTTGGCAGCAAAGCCACTGCTGGGGGCGATCTCGCCATGGTATACCTGCGTCCAAGAGGCACCGCCATTTGTGGTCCGCCACAGCCCGGCAAGACGCTCGTTCGGCGCTTCCCCGCTGTGCACAAGATAGAACGTCGCCGGCTTAGCCTTGTCGGCGGCCAGAGTCTTGCGCTGGTTCCATGTCCCGAAGAACGAACCGGTATTGTCACCGATCGCACCCTCGAGCTGTACCGGATGCCAGGTGGCGCCCCGGTCAGTCGTATAGAATGGCGTGCGGTTGCGCCCTGGCGCCCAGACAATGTTGTCGCGGTTGTCTGACGCCACGGCGATGGTTCCGTAAGACATACGCCACGGATCGTCCGGCTTGGTTCCGGGCGGCGTTGGCAATGTTGCAAACTTCGTCCAGCTATTGCCGCCGTCCGTGCTGTAGCCAGCCATGACCGCATTGCCGTCGTCCGAGCAGCATTGCCGGGTGTCGGAAGCGTTGGTGACCAGGAAACTCGGGTCTGCCGGCGTCCAGTCTATCTGTTGTACCGCAATGAATGACCGACGCGGGACGAACCGCGTAGAAAAGGCGGCAAGATCCGCTTTGATGTGCGTGCCGAAATCCCAGCCGGAAAACAGCGGCGCGTGTCCCGGCGCCTGGGTTATGTCATTGGCGACGAGTTCTTCGATGCCGCGCGTCTGGCTGACCCACTCGAGATTGGTCGTACCTGGCTGAAGGTCAGCGTAAAAAACGCCCATACCTTCTGCCACCCAGATTCGGTTGGGGCGTACCGGATCAAAAAGCAGGTCGCCCGTGGAGAAAAAGGAGCCATTGGCGATCTTAAGCCAAGGCGGATCACCTTGCCCCACCTTTGCCGACGCCGAGAGCGTTGCCCAGTTCGCGCCCGCGTCCTCGCTGACATAGCCGCTGCCAGAAATATCGGAGACCACGATCCGATCGCTCCGGGGATCGACTGCAACGGCAGCGTAAGGCGCTGCACGCAGGTTCTTTTCCTTCACCAGATCGTGCCAGACGCCATCTCTGTACTGCCAGATTGTCTTGCCGGTCCCGTCTGCAGCAATGAAGCCGCCCTTGTGATCGAAAGCACCACGGTTGAGCGACGTCGGAGCGATGCCGGCACTGGGCAAAGGCGCGAAAGTAGCGCCCTGGTCGCGCGAGACATACATGCCGCGCCCCGAAACGAAGGCAAAGACGCGTGCGCCAGACGCTCTGTTTGCCGTGTCGAACCAGACCTGGGAGCCCGGCGCCTGCATGCCCTCGGCCTGCGGATTGCGATCGACGCTCGCAGGAAGCGAGGTTACACGACGCCAGGACCGGCCCGCATCGCTGCTGCGCCACATCCCATCGGCTGGCGAACCGAGCAGAACGATATCCGGATTGCCTGGGTCGACAGCGAGGAATGGTCCGTAGAGACGCCAATCGCTATTGGCATCCCACGTCAGCGGGAATGGATTGCCTTCACTTGCAACAACCCAGGATTGGCCACGGTCGTCCGAGCGATAGACCTGGCCCTTGATTGCCAGGTAAATGCGGTCCGGGCGGGACGGCGCAACAGCAACCTCGAAAGCGCCGGTGGCAACGCCGTCCTGGACCCGGTTCATCGCAGGCATAGTCGCAGATGTAACGAGCTGCACCCAGCGGTTTGCCGCACTGTCCCACAAATAGGCGCCGTAGACGTCGGCTCGCGCAACAAACGTTTTGCCAGCCGGATCCATGGACAGGCCCGTGATGAAGCCACCACCGCCGACAGCCACGGCCGACCAGCGATAGGCCTCGTTGGCAACCGGGCCGCCGGCCTGTGAAAGAGCCGGCGGGGGCGTCGTGGCCAGAGGTTCAGGATCGTTGCGATGCAGATAGGCAGCCGCGCCTGCCGCGATGGCGGCCAAGGCCAGAGCCGCCCCGCTCCAGGCCATTACTTTGCGCCCCCGGCGCTTGGGCTGAACGAACTGTTCGAAACGAATGTTCTGGCGATCGCGGGGCACTGCTGCTTCCTTGGTTGTCCCGGGCAAATGGCGTCAGAAAAGCCGGCGCACGAGGTCGTCGCGACTTCAGTCATGAGTCTTGGTGGCAAGGTACCAGAAGGCCCTGGGATTGGTCGTGAGATAGCGCCATCCCAGGCGGATCGGCTCGCGCGCTCCCCGGTATGCCCATTCGAGCGCAGCCCGACGCATCCAGATCGGCGCACGCGAGACCCCTGCCCCATAGTAATCGAACAAGCCGCCGCAGGTATGAATCCAGGCGACGCCTTCGAGTTGATCGCGACACTCCAGGGCAATGGCTTCCTGAAGTCCACAGCCAAGCCCCAGCCATAGAACATCGGCACCGGAACGGCGAATGTCGGCGCAGATACCAGCAAGCTCACGATGTTCGAAGTACCCATTGCGAGCGCCAACAACTTCAAGGCCGGGGTATCGCGCCTGCAAATACGCGGCTGCGCGTTCAGCCACCCCGGCACGCGCCCCGAGGAAGTAAAAGCGAGTACCAGCGCGCGCCGCCTCCGCCGAGGCATCAAGAATAAAATCTGTTGTCGCCAAGCGTTCGGGCAGTGGATGGGTGCAAAACATCCGGCTCGCATAGACCAACGGCATGCCGTCAGCGTTGATCAGGTCCATCTGATCGATCAGAGCGCGGAAGGCTGGCTGCGAGTGGTACATTGCGATCGTATTGCCGTTGGCAGACGTAATGACCCGTGGCCGTTGCAGGTCGCCCGATCGCGCTCTGGCGGTATCGCGCACCATGATGCGGCACATCTGTTCGCGCGTCAAACGCACGATTGGCAGTCCGGCGACCGTGACAGTCTCGGGATGGGAGAACCAGTCGGCAGAATCCAACACGCGGATCACTTCGGCGCTCAATTCCAGATCGTCGGATTTATCGATCAAGCGTGCACCTCGGGAGCCCTGAGCGGGGTTCAGTTAATGACCTCTTTGCAACGATTTTGCCGCAATGCAACAGAATAAGACAGCCGCGGTATCGCCTCACCGGACGCGGTATCCTCGGAACCGCAATACTTATAGACGGTGATTGTCAAAAAGCGAACGCCTTGTCTCCCGACCGGCTAACGTTAGCGGCGTACGTCCTGGGGGCCAAATCGGCCTGCTCCCACACCAAGGCTCAGAATACCACGAAAGGAAAAGCGTTGCTGCAGCCGCCGCTGCAAAACCTGATGCTGGCCCTCACTCTGCGCCGCCAGATGATGAGTTAAGACGACAGCCACCAGCAGCATGATCTGCACCGGCGTGCTACCCAGCAACGACGACTCGCTCAAATTGTGCATCGCACAATAAAAGATGGTCGCAGCCAGAATCGCGCGACGTGAACGGCTGATCTGCCAAGCGGACAGCAGCTTGAATACTGGCCAGACTAGCATTGCGAAGATGGCAAGCGTCAGACCGGGCAGACCGATTGTCACCAGCATGTCCAGATATCCATTATGACCATGGCCAACAAACTTTGCGACCCAGCCGCTATCGAGCTTGTAGACCGGACTGGCTGGCCCAATTTGCCAGAACGCCGCGTAGCCGGTTCCAAACCAAGGATTCTCGCGCGCATATTCAAAAAGAATATGCCAGATTCGTCCGCGCCCCGTAAACGCGCGCGGATCGTCGAGCATCCGCGCGACGCTCGGTGAAGACACCAAGAACGCGATACCCACGCATAGCACCGTGAGCGCTCCGGCCCACACGAAAAAGCGCTGACGCGGGTTATAATAGAGCATGAGATATCCAACCAAGATCGCAGGCGGCAGCACCAGCATCGAGGTCTTGGAGTTGGTCTTGTACAGGAAAAAGCCGGACAGCAGGATCACCGGAATGCAGATGAGCCATGACAGGCGGCGGCGATCGAACAGGAAGAGCAGGATCGTCATTGCCATGACCGGACCTGCAGCGTTCTTGTGACTGAAGACCCCGCGCCAGTCGCCCGCGGTCGTATCGGTATCGCCCAGCACGGCGGTGTGTACTGCCAGAGGGCTGAAAAAGACAGCCAGAAAACTGGCAAGCACGAGCCCGACGAGAATCCAACGCAACAAGCTGAGCGTGCGGACAGCACCAAGATCACCGACTACCCGAACCACCACCCACGTGGTGAGGCCGAACGAGATCAACCGGCGAAGTGAGATCAGCGGAACGAGAGACCAACTGATCGAAAGCAGACAATAGCCAAGGAGTAACCACAGGGTCAGCGGCATGGCCATCGGCGGCCGGGTGCCTTCGAAATCGATCTGCGCAATGAGCAGAAGCGCACAGGCCCCCAGCATGCCCAGCTGGCGAAAGGCATCGCCACCTGCACTGTCACCGCTGGCCGACGTAGCGAAGAACAAGCTGGTTCCCACTGCCGTCATCATCAACAGGACGAACGCGCCGACGGACAGCAAGCGACGCCTCGCCATCTCCACATTGCGGCGGTCTTCCAGCATCAGGCGCCTTGCGCCAGTGGAGAGCCTTACCATGGCGCAACGCCCGGCATCACGCGGGTCGGAAGCGCTCGGCAAAAAGACAATGGTCTACGCGTCATCGCCGCCGACCCTGCCCACTGGCTGCGCATGTGTCGAGGCATAATCACGCCGCGATTCTGCTGAGCAGAGTTTCATACTTGTTGACCATCGCCGCGCTGCTAATTTCCAGGCCGAGGCGCCGCGCACGCTCTGCCCAGACACCGCGCGCGCTATCGTCGGCCAGCAATGTGTGCAGTACGGCTGCCAACGCTGCTGGGTCGCCAAGCGCAACGGCTTGGCCACATAGGTTGCCTGCCTTGTCGGTGATGCCTTCGCATTGCACGGGTACGCTCGACACAACAAGCGGCAGACCCAAGCGCGCGGCCTCGATCAAAGCCAGACTATGCCCCTCGTAATGGCTTACCTGCACAAACACCTGCGCCCTCGCGCACTGGCGTAGCGCGTCAAGGCGGCTCATCTGTCCGAGGAAATTGACCCGATGCGCAATCCCGAGATCACCTGCCAAGGCGCGCAGGGTCTCTTCATCCTCGCCGCCGCCGACGATATCCAGCGTTCCACTCGTCATCGCTGCCAGAGCATGGAGCAGTTGCGGGTAGTTTTTCTGGTGGCTGAGACGCCCGACAGCAATGCAGCGACCTGGGATCGGCGCCGTCTGCCTGAGGGTGGCATAAAGCTCATCAGCAAATCCCTCAATGTGCTGAGGGAGAGCATTGTGAATGACCTCCAGCTTGTTTCGGTACCGCCGCGAAACTGCCGCAAACGAATTGGCAACAGCGGCTGACACGCAGACGATCCGCTTCACAGCGGGAAGGCAGCCCGAGAGCGCGTCCAGCCGAGCGGTGACCCGATGGTGGGTCGCTTGCGGAGAGTGGTGGGTGACGACGACACGCGTGCCGGTTCTGGCAAGGGTAGCAGCTACTGGCACGACAACATTGGCGAACGGCATGGCAGTCACAACCACAGCGGGCCGCGCAGAGCGCAACCAGCGAATAAGCGCAACCATCAGCCGAAACAGGCCAACTGGCCCAGCCGGTCGACGTTGCATCACGTGGTGCCACCCTTCTCGCTGCGCGTCCCGGCCATCCCCACCCCGACCGTCAGGATAGAGGACAAAGCGGCCAACCACGTGGCCGCGCTGCGCCAGGCCGTCTGCCACATCGTTCCATATCTCGCGCAGCCCTCCCGGCGCGCTGTGCGTCATGGCAAAGTACCAACCGCCGCGCGGCAGCCTCGCGCTCACGTCACCAACTCCCCGGGTGAATCGGCGGCCAAAGTATGCCCACGCAACCAAGCGCGATCCTCGACATCATCGTTGACCCACCGCTCGATCAGTGTTCCCCATTTCACCGGGCACTGCATCCTCTCCCAGGCCAAGTGCGATTGTCGCGAGAGGGTTGCGTAAAGCGTTGTGTCGCCGAACAGCCGCCCGATTGCATCGGCCAGGCCCGCGACGCTCCCCGCCGGGAAAATCAGTGCGCTCTCCCTGTCCCGCAAATGTCCAGCAAACATCGGATGATCCGAGGCGATGAGCGGTGTCCGTGACGTCAGCGCTTCGTACAATGTCAGAGGTAATCCCTCGGGAAAGGCATGACGACTGGGCACGACCACAGCATCGGCAGCCCGCATAAGCTCTCGTACCGCCGTATTGGGGATAAGCCCAAGAAATGTGACGCGATCGGCAACACCCAGGCGCCGCGCAAGCTGGCGATAGGCCTCCACCTTCCCGGCGCCTGCAATATCAAGGTGAATGTCGTGCGCCGGGGTCAGTCGAGCCACTGCCCGAATCAGCTCGCCAATGCCTTTGGACCGCACAATGGATCCGGCATAGAGCAAGCGCCGCGTGCGCCCGGGTGCGAGCTGTTTGGGAAGGCTGTCTCGCGGTGAGCGCTCATGCGGAAAATCCCACGCCAGTACCTTGCGCGCCGAGACGCCGAGATCAACCAGGCCACGTGCAGCATTTACGCCGTGATTGGCAACGAGGCTGACACCCGGCATATTCAGCAATCGAGGCAACTGGCGATAGCGCCACCAGCGCCGGATCGGGTCGAGGTGAAACGAATCGGCCAGCAAACAGCCAACCGCAATACGCCGGCCCAGCCCCCAGCGCAGCAAGGCTGGTAGGGGTCCATGGATGACGACATGGGTTGGATCGAACCGTGCCATCACCGCCAATGCCGGTTTGGGGTCGCGGTAGGGATCCGCGCCAGCGCCGAGCACGCGCGCGCCATTAGGCAGGCGCTCATCGTAGAGTGGCGCCGCGCAGCACAGGTAACCGACATCCTCGAAGCGCTCCGCCATGTGCGCAAGCTGATCGAGGATATAGCCGTGACCGTAATACACCTCGCTTCCGGATCGCGCTCGCAACCGCCATGCTTCGCGAAAATCACCAGCAGAATGGACGATGAGCAAACGCTTGCCAGTGCGGTCCGCTGTCATGGGTGCAGCGCCTTTGCCGCTATCGGCTGCGTTGGGGCTGTACGCGCACGGACCATGCCTTGGATCAATCCGATCGCATTCACGTTCCACGTCGCCAAAGAATAGAGTCCGAGACGCAAGCCACCGCGTCGCCAAGAGAGAAAGGCAATAGGTACCGCAAGCAGCCCAGCGAATAGCCCCCATTGCCCGCACAGCATGCTGGCAAGAAGGCATATCCACCACGCCCAGACCGCGATGCCGTTGCGCAATTGCGAGAAATTGCGCACGATCTGGCCTTGATGTCGGCGACGCAATCCCGCGCGAACCACCTCCCCTGGGCCGCCAGCATAGCCGCTGCGCAGACGCTTGAGCATCAGGCGGTAGCCACCGACGGCATGGCCATAGTGGTGGACTGCTAGTTGATCGATCCGGGCCAACTTCCAACCTTGCGCCCGCAATCGCGCGCCCAGTTCGAATTCCTCGAACGCATGCAGATTGCGGTCAGCGAAGTATCCCACCGAGCGAATCGCAGCACAACGATAAAGTCCGCCGCAGTCCAGGCGATCAACATCGCCAGCAAGAGCGGAACCTTTTTCAAGATCAGAACGCGCCCGCAACTCGAACTCGATGCTTTGCGTCTGCGCTTCGATGACACGCCCCCCGACCGCGGCATAGTCCGGGTTGTCGCGCAGAAAGGCGAGGCCAGCGCTGATAAAAGCCGGATCGAGCACCATGTCACCGTCAAGCAGGTAGAAAAACTCGCCCTGCGCCTGCTGGTAGGCGAGCTGGGCACCGATCCCGCAGCACCGCTCGGCCGGATTGCTGAGCTGCCAGACACGAACCGGGGCGCCGCGGGCGGCGAACTCCAGAGCGATGGCCGCAGTGCGGTCATGCGAACCACTGTCCGCGAGCACGACTTCGCCGTCGATATCCGAAAGGGAGGCCAGCGCGCTGGTCACCGCCGCGGCGATATGGCCCTCCTCGTTCAAGGCCTTGATGCCGATAGAGACCAGAGGCGACGCGCTCATGGAGCCCTCCTGCGATGCTCTTCGTGATAGATGTCGCTGTAGCGCGCGATCATCGCCTCGGGCGCAAACCGCGAGGTCAGTTCGGGAACGAACGCAGCAGCCTGTTGCTGGGCGGCTTGCGGCGCCTCCAGGATCCTCGCGAGCGTCAATCCCAGCATCTGCGCGTCGTCCACGGCCGCGCAGAACGGATAATCAGCGGGCAAGGCCTCAACGAGCCCGGGGGCGCGTGTCGCAACAAGCGGCACCCCGGAGAGGAGCGTCTCGATGGCAAGCACGCTGAATCCCTCGAAACGCGATGGCATCAGCACAGCGTCAAACTCGCGAAGGCGCAGCGATAGCCCGCCGATGGGCGGGGTCATCTCGATCACCCAGCCTGGTGGCGCAATCCCGACGAGCGCAGCGCGCAGGGCTTCCTCGAGCGGTCCGGTTCCTGCGATCTGAACCTTGACGTCCGCTCTAGGGCACGCGGCATAGGCTGATGCCAGGATCGCTGGGAGAAGGTCGGGGCCTTTTTGAGCGATTAACCGGCCCGCGAAGAGCACGCTAACCGCAGCCCTTGCCGGCCCCATGCCGCCTCCATCGCCAACCGCGCTGCCGGAAGCCCCGCCCCCGCCAGGTGCCGGCGGAGGCACCCGCGCGCCATTGTAGATCACCTCGGCTTGTGGTCGCGGGCGCCGCGTGCCGATCGCCGCATCGGCCGCTGCGGCGGCCTGCGACACTGCGACAGCGCGCGCTGTCGCCAGTCGATCCGTAACCCAACGCCCGATCCCGCCCCAAGCAATCCACAATTCGCTGTTGTGCACGGTGCGCACCATGGTGACGCGCCGCGTCCACGGGAACAGCATCCGGGCGATCGCCCAGGTGAGCTCGGGCATTTCGGTATGCAAGTGCACAACGTCCGGCTGAAAATGCGAGACCGCGCGTGCAAGACGCCAGGCCGCGACGATCGCGCCGCCTTTCTTGTAGTGGCCACGCGCGCCCAGAAAAATCGGGATGTTGAGGTCGGCGAGTTGCGCGCGCATGGCGCGCCCTACAGGGGTCGGCTCCACGTCGAGCACGGTAGCCACCGCGAAATCGGTCGATCGCTGCAGCGCGCTCACCAGATCAAGCGCAATGACTTCAGCCCCGCCCATATCGAGTTTGGTAATGACCTGGAGTACCCGCGGGCGGACCTGCCTGCCCTCCGCGCGCCAATCCGAAGCTCTATGTGGCGTTGCGATTGAAATCATGGATCCGAATGCTATTCCCGCCGCGCTGCTTGACGGCCCCCCATTGGCGCTGCCAAGCGTCTATCAGGATGACCTCTTGGCGTCGAGCAGGTTCCACGGGTCTTGGCACATTCATGGGGGCGAACTTGCCGACTACTGCCAGCGCTCAGCGTAACGATCTCGCTGGCGGACCGCACTTCAGCCGTGAACCATTGAGGTATCGCCCGGATATCGATGGATTGCGCGCTGTCGCCATCCTGCCGATTCTCCTGCTGCACTGCGGGCTGACATTCATCAAAGGCGGCTTTGTTGGCGTCGACGTCTTTTTCGTGATTTCGGGGTATCTAATCACCGAAATCATCACGCGCGAAACTGCGCAGGGGCAATTCTCGCTTCTGGGGTTCTATCAACGCCGCGCAGTGAGAATCCTTCCCGCTTTGGGCCTCATGATCGCCGCAACGCTAGTGGCGGGATGCTGGCTGCTGCTGCCGATTTCTCTCCAGGACCTTGGCAAGAGTGCGGCTGCGACCAGCCTGTTCGGCTCCAACATCTATTTCTACCTGACCAGCGGCTACTTCGCGCAAAAGGCTGAACTCCAGCCTTTGATCCACACTTGGTCGCTGGCGGTGGAAGAGCAATTCTATCTGTTCTACCCGCTTCTCCTCCTGGCACTGCGCAGCGCAGAACGCAGGGTTCTGATCCGGACACTCGGAGCGATCGCGATCGCTTCGTTCCTGATCGGCGGGTGGTTTGCCGCGCGCGATCCGAACGGCGGGTATTTCCTGCTGCCCTCGCGCGCATGGGAACTCATGCTCGGCGCGCTGGTCGCGCTGCGTTGCTACCCGCGTATCGAATCCGCCCGATGGCGATCAATGCTGTGTGTGTTCGCCCTGGTCGCGATCGTGGTATGCGCGGTGCGGATTGGCGCGACATGGCCGTTCCCTGTTCCCTTTGCCCTCCCCCCCGTGATCGGCGCCGCCGTGTTGCTGGCCTATCTGCCCAGCACGGCTCCTGCGCGCCTGCTCGAGACCCGGCCGCTGCGCGCAATCGGCCGTCTCTCCTACTCGCTCTATTTGTGGCATCGCCCGATCATCGCCTTCTACATGATCGATCGGCCTGCGACGCTGAGCTTTACCGACAGCGCGATTCTTCTGACGATGTCCTTCACAGCGGCGACCCTGTCCTACTGGCTCGTCGAGCGCCCGGCCCTGCGGCGGTGGCGCGGTGTTCGCGATCCAGGCTTGCCTGCCGGCTCGCCGATCCGCCTCGTCGCCACCGCATTTGCCGGGATTGCGTGTTTTGCCGTAGCCGGCCTCGTCATTGCTGGTGCTGCCTGGCAGATCGTCGCGCTGCCTCCTGCAGTAGCCAAAGTTGCTGCCTACCAGAGTTTTGACAGCACGCCTGCAGGGCGTGCGCAGTTCGACCTGGATCACTGCTTCGTAATCCCCACCGGACGCGCCTACGATCCTACCTGCCTGGTTCCTGCCACGGACCGCCCCAACGTCATGCTGGTTGGCGATAGTCATGCCGGGCAGCTCTCCCTCGCCCTGCGCCAGGCGATGCCAGGCGCGCATCTGGTTCAGGCAACGGCTGCAGGCTGCCGGCCGCTACTGGAGGGACCGGGGCTCCCCGGTTGTCGCGCCATCGTGAACGCGGCCTATCACAAGGTGGATCTCCGCAAGATCGGAACGGTAGTGCTGGCTGGCCGCTGGTACAGCGAAGACATGACGGCCCTGGTCAAGACGATCGGATATCTGCGCGCGCGCGGATCTCGCGTGGTGGTCGTGGGACCGGTGGTTGAGTACGATGCGGACGTGCCGGATGCCCTTGCGCGCGCCATGCTGAACAATGATCTTTCGCATCTTGAAACGCTCAGGATCGCCGACCGCGCGCCGCTTGATGTGCGCATGCGTCAGCTGATCCCGTCGACCGGTGCACGCTACGTCTCGTGGTTTGCCATTGAATGCCCAAATGGACGCTGCCGCCGTTTCAGCGTGACAGGAGGTCCATTGCACATGGATCGCACGCACGTAACCCCGGAACTTGCGGCCGAGATGGCCGCAAGCATCGCAACGCAGGCCGGTTTTCGTTAGATGTGGGTAACGGTCTTGGTGCGCTTGCGCAGCGCTGCAAAGACATCCTGACCGCCCGTTGATGGCCCCTTCTGCTCGTCGCGGGCGTACCAGCTCTGCGCATAAGCGACGGCAATCATCATTATGACGCCGACAAAGCTGTCACGCTCGAAAAGGCTGCTCTCGGTGCAGTTATGCCCCACGCAGAAGACCAGCAGAGCAACGGTGAGCGCGCCGCGACGAGCCGGCATCGTGCTGGCGAGCAGCTTCATGGTGGGGACAATGACGGTCGCAATCAGCGCGAGCGCCAAACCAGGCGCACCGATGGTGACGAGGAGGTCGAGGTAACCGTTGTGTCCCACCGAAATATCGCGCACGAACCCGGTGCCATAAGTATAGACGGGGCTTTCAAACCCGACGTTCCAGAACGACCCGAAGCCGGTGCCGAGCAGCCAGTTGTCCTGAGCATAACGTAACAGCGTGCTCCAGATGAGGCCACGCCCAGTAAAGGCCCTCGGGCTAAGAATTTGATCGTATGACGCGCTAAAGAAAATGCTGTCGATGAACAGCATCGCCGCCGAAAGCACCATGAGCAGTGGGATGGCAAAGCGCCGAATCGACCAGTCAAACCGCAGGAATACCCAGCCCGCGATAAGCGCCATAACCACCATGCCGCCGGACGTCTTCGACTGAGTATTATATAGAAAGTACGTTGACGCCGCGATGATTACGAAACGAACGGCCGGGCGGAACGTGCCCGGGCTAAACACGAACAGCAGGATCGTAATGGCCGCCACAGCCCCCGCAAAGTTTTTGTGGCCCATCATTCCGCGCCAGCTCCCGTATAGGGTCGTGGTGTCTTGGGACAAGTGCATCCCGAATTGGGGGTAGAGCCAAACAATAAGGTAGTTGACTACGAGTGCTAGGACCAAGACTGCGCGCAGAACCTCGAGTGAGCGCTGATACCCACCGCCGCGCACCAGGATAAACGCAAACCACACCGAAATCGTGGTTAGAACCACGCGCTGCAAAGCGATCTCGATGTTGATCGCCCAGGCCAGGCTAAGCCAGCACCACGCAAGGGCGATAACGATAGGAAGCGGCATCCGCAGTGCCCAAGTGCCATGCCCTTCGCGCCACACGGCAAAGACCAGCAGGCCGAAGGTCAGGATATAGCCGACCTGACGCAATAAACTGCCACTTTCCGTCCCGTTCTGGCCATCCATGTTGGTGATGACCGGACCGATCAGCACCAAAAAAAAGAAAGCCAGACCTGAGAAGATCAGGATGCGGGAGTTCAGAGTGTCGGAACGGGAAACCATGGCCGCCTATATAGATCAATCTGCGTGAGCCGCCAGCCGTTACAGCGGCCATGGGCTGCCAAAGGTACGAAATTTTCCTGACTGCCCTGGCCGTTCGGCGCCTGGCTCGCCTCACCCCCATCTCCGCCGGCCGCCGAGGAGACCGACCCGCCGCGACGCGGGCAGTATGTGACGGTTCCGGCTCTGCGGTGAAAGCTATGCCGATGGCACGGCGTGGTCCGCGATCTCCTGCGCCACGTGCATTTGTTGGATTGAACCAGATGCCTGGTCGAGTAAGGGTGCGCCCATGCAGAGCAAGGGATTTCGGGCGAACTTCATCGTCAACGTGGGTGGAGCGGTCGCGACGCTCCTTCTGATGCTGGTGACCGTCCCGCTTTTCGTCGGTCACATCGGCGAGGCCCGGTATGGCGTCATGTCGATCATCTGGATCCTGCTGGGGACAATGGGTTTCCTCGATCTCGGGCTCTCGCGCGCCGCTACCAACGCACTGGCCAGGATCGATCCGGTACAAAAGAGCGAACGCGAGCGCATTTTCATTACCGCCCTGGCTATCAACGGCTTGATGGGATGCATCGGCGGTGCATTCTTGGCCGCGGGCGGCATAGCCTTGTTTGCACATGTCATTTCAGTCCCACCGCAAATTGCCCCCGAAGTGGGTCGAGCGATACCGTGGGTCGCGGGCCTGCTGCCGCTCGCCCTGATGAACGGCGCGGGAATCGGCAGCCTGGAGTCGCGAGACCGCTTTCTTGCAGCCAATCTCCTGCAATTGATCGGAACGCTGGCCATTCAGATCGTGCCCTTACTGTGCGCCCTGCTGATCGCTCCGCGTCTCGAGATCGTCGTACCGGCAGCGGTCTGTGCGCGTGGCGGAGCGGTCATCCTGGTGGTGGCGTTTGCCTGGTGGTCGGAGCGAAGCGGGTCACTTCCTCAACTGGATTTCGCAACGGCTAAGGCCTTGTTGCGCTATGGCAGCTGGGTCAGCATCGGCAATACCCTCAACCCGCTGCTGACTTCGATGGACCAGATGGTACTGGGCGCAGCGCTGGGGGTTGCTTCGGTAACCTACTATGCCATTCCCTTCAGCCTCATCATGAAAAGCCAGATTTTTGCGGCCGCAGCCTCGCGCACGCTGTTTCCGCGCATGTCGCGCGTCAGCGCAGAAGAAGCAAACCATCTCGCTCAGGCCACGGTTGGCGGCCTCGGCTACGGGTATGGAGCAATATGTGTCGGCGCAATCGTGATGATGCGGCCGTTCATCACAATCTGGATGGGTCCCACGTTTGCCGACGTGGCTGCCCCCCTGGCCCAAATCATGTTCCTCGGAGCGTGGTTCAATGGCCTCTCGTTCATACCCTTCGAGCTGGTTCAGGCGCAAGGGCGCCCCTATCTCCCGGCGTTGGTGTTCACGCTGGAACTAGCGCCATTCTTTGGCCTGCTGTGGTATCTCACCACCACATTCGGGCTGACCGGTACGGCGATAGCAATGGCGATCCGGATGGCGATCGACAGCCTGCTGTTCTTCTTTGTCAGCCGGCATGCAGCCGGCGCCCTGCTCCGACTTCTGCCGATGGCGGCGACCTTGCTCGCGACGATCGTATTTGCCCGGTTCGTTCCCCTCTCGCTACCACTAGCGATCCTTGTCGCTGCCGCAGGGTGCATAGGTGCACTCGGTCTGGGCTTCCTTCTCGATGACACGATCCGCACCCTCACAGCCAGCCTGCTGAAGAGGGCACAGAGCATCATCACCTCGCACGAACACTAATGCCTGCCCTCTGGTGATCTGGCGCTTTGCATTCGCCAAGGACCTTGCACGCAAGATGCTACCCCGGCGACCACGCCGCGAGCCGGCGATCCATAAGAGGCCACCCGGATGACTGTTCCCACCGTGTTCCGCCCCACTGCCAAACAGGCGCGGACTGGGCGTGCCCCAGCCGCCCGGCTTTGTCGACAGGATAGCAAATGGCCGACTGCTAAGGCCCGCGCCTGACCGCGGGAAGCACAGCGCAGACTACCGGTTTGTCTGCGCCGCAAGTGCATGCCCTGGGCGCAGATCAGACAGCGAGGGGCACAGTGCCCGCCACCTGCTGGCTAAGCATATCTGCTGTTATAGCACAGAAAACAGCACGCCAGCATCCTGGTTCTTTGGGGTGGATGCCGGCGCGCAAAGTTCGTGCAGGCCCGCTATCTTACGGGTCCGGCTCTCCTGTAATTCCTCTCGTCATTCCCGGCAATAGAAACAGTCAAATTGGTTTCTTCCGCCTGCCAACGGCCAGATGGGTTATGCGTATCCAGATAAGGGCTGGAAGCGGTTATAGACCACGTGCGCCGTTCTGCGTCCTCATGATGCGGGACAATGCTAAACCCGCGAAGCTGCCGCGAAACAGGCGCAGCCTGTGACACGGCCAGTGCGCCTGTGGTCACGCAGGTTGCCCGACATTCTGTACCGCCGACGAAGTGTGTTCGCGTTGGCTGGTTCCATCACCTTGCGACGTCAGATAGTGGGTACGATCAGCGACCATGCCGCGTCGAAAAAGATCAGACGCAGCTCATGGTTGCATGCAAACCCTCGATGCGGTTTGCAGTCATAAGTCGACAATACCCTTTAGCCGGGACCCCCCAGCAGAAACGCGATATCGGCGTCATCGAGCGCGCGGCCGCTAGCGCCAGCGTCGCCACCCTCGCGCCACAGCAGATCGGCCAGATCCTGCTTGCGTGCTTGCAAGGCCAGGATCTTGTCCTCGATCGTGTTCATTGCGATCAGGCGGTGGACGAACACCGGCTTGGTCTGGCCGATGCGATGCGCGCGGTCGATCGCCTGGGCCTCCACCGCCGGGTTCCACCACGGATCGTAGAGGATCACTGTATCGGCAGCGGTGAGATTGACGCCGGCCCCACCGGCTTTCAAGCTGACCAGAAGCACCGGCACTTCACCGCTTTGAAACTGGCGCACTGGCGCGGCGCGGTCGCGGGTGGTGCCGCGCAGTTGCGCATGGAGCAGGCCTGCGGCGGTCAGGTCGGCGGAAATGCGATCGAGCATCGCGGTAAACTGGCTGAACACGATCACCCGCCGGCCTTCACCGGCCAGCTCGGTCACCATTTCCAGCAGACGCTCCCGCTTGGCCGAGGCCACCCCTTCGCCGGCGCCACCGGGCAACAGACCGGGATCGCAGCAGATCTGGCGCAGCTTGAGCATGGCATCGAGCACGATGATCTGCGCCCGCATCAAGCCGACACGGGCGATCTCCTCGCGCACGCGCGTCTGCATCAACAGGCGCTGGCTCTCGTAGAGCCGCTGTTGCCCGTCGGTCAGCGCGATCCGCTCGGAAATCAGCGTCTTGCGCGGCAGCTCACTGGCCACCTCATCCTTGGTTCGGCGCAACAGGAACGGACGCAGGCGGCGAGCCAGCGCCTGGCGCGCGGTGGCATCGCCGTGCTTCTCGATCGGTGTGCGATAGGCCTTGCGGAACGTATCGAAACTGCCAAGCAGGCCGGGGTTGGTCAGGCTGGCTAAGGCCCAGATGTCATTGAGGCGGTTTTCCACCGGCGTACCAGTCAGCGCGATAGTTTGCGCCGAACGCAGTGCGGCTGCAGCCTTGAACCCGGCCGTGGCAGGATTTTTTAGCACATGCGCCTCGTCCAGCACGACCAGCGCCCAGGCGCGGTCCGCCAGAATATCCTTGTCGCGGGCCAGCAAGGGATAGCTGGTCAGCACCACATCGGCTTCCACCATTGCTGCCGCGCCCTCGCGCCGGGCCTGTCCGTGCCAGACATGACAACGCAGGCCAGGAGCAAAGCGCGCCAGTTCGGCCTGCCAGTTGGGCAGCACCGAGGTTGGCGCCACTACCAGCGCCGGAGCCTTGCCGATGAGGTGGGTGATGGCCTGCAAGGTCTTACCCAGACCCATGTCGTCGGCCAGAATGCCACCCAGGCCGGCAAGATGCAGCGCGTGCAGCCACGCCACACCGGTGCGTTGATACGCCCGGAGATCAGCAGTCAGCCCCTTGGGTGGAACAACATCCGCCTGTGCTGGATCGTGCAACGCACTGGCCAGGCGGCGTAGCGCATCGCCACTGGTCCAGTTGACGCCGTCGCCGCCCAGTTCATGGATGGAGCCAAGGTCATAGCGATTGACCCGCAGCGTAGCGGCATTGCGCTCGGCCAGAGCAAGCCGCAGCAGCGCCGCCAGCAAGGGGCGCACCGTGCCCAGCGGCACCGTGGTGAACCGCGTCGCATCGATCGGCACGGCAATCAGGTAATCGTCGCCGAGCGCAAGCATGGCCTCGCCCGCGTCGGCCAGGATCGCGCGCAAAGCGGGCAAGATGTCGATGCGCGCGCCGGCCACCAGTGCGGGCAGTTCCAGATCGAACCAATCGATCGCATCGCCGGTTTGACCACGGGCCGCTGCACCGTCAGCCGGCCCCAGGGTCAGCCCCAGCGCTGTCTCCTCGCGGGGCACCAGACGATGCGGCCAATCATCGGCATATTCGATGCGCCAGCCCTCGGCCTCGAGTGTGGCGGCGGCATTGGCAAGGAAGGCCGGATAACTGCCCCCCGTCTTTGTCAGCCCATGATCCCAGGCTTGTGCTGGTTTCAGGCGCACATCATCCACCAGAGTGAGCGCCACCAGCCCGAGTTCGGCCAAACGGTCGGCCGCTGCCTGTTCTGCGTCCAGAGCGCGGATCAGGCAGGCCGGGCCGTCGGCGCTGCGCACTATAACTTGGCCTGCGGACACGGGCGCAGTCAGGCGATGCTCGCCATAATCGAAAGCCAGCCGCATGAGCTTGCACGGCGTTGTCCGCCAACTGTTGGCATACCAATTGCGCGACCGTTCGCGCATGTCGAGCTTCTCGACCAGAAAACGCAGCACCGGGCGGGGACGCTGCGCAATCTCGACCCGGGTTGGAGGCATGGGTGCAGGGATGGCATCCCCTGCGATAACACCCCAGCGGGCCCCGATTGCCGCGATGTCGGCAGGCGCGATCGGCGGCATCGCCAGGAGCCGCCCTGCCTGCGGTAAAGGCAGCCCAGTGTCGATAAGGGTAATCGTGGCAGCAGTCTCGTCGATGGCCAATGGCGGGTCACCCACGGCGACATGGGTGCCGATCGGCAGTCCTTCCAGGTCCAGAAATTGGCTGCCATCATCAAGCCAGCGCCACGCGAACCGCACGGACAGGTTGTCAGGCGCTACGGTCAACGCCGGCCCGGCAGGCGATTTCCAATGCAGCAGGCCCAGCCCTGCCGCCTCGGCCAGCCATTGCCAGCCATAGCGGCCCTGGGGAACTTTGTCGGTGCTGAAATCGCCGCCCGCCGCAACCGGCGTCATTCGCGCAAGCAGGCGCAGCGCTTCGGGGGCGAGGTTGAGGCGGGATTGCGCGATTTCCCAGGTATGGAGCGGCACCCAATCGTCCGGCGCACGCTGGCGGAACGCGCGCAAGGTGGCGAGAATGCGGTGGCGGGTCGGGTCTGGCTGGCTCTTTGCCCCCTTCGCACGCTTGGGCGCCTTGTTGACGCGCTTGGGCTCGATCACGAAGCAAACTGGTTGAACCAGCCGGCTGTCGGCCATGCGCTCGGCTTCGATTTGTGCCAACCACTGGCCCACCTCTGCCGCCATGGCCTGCTCTGGCGGTGCCGCAGCAATGATCAGGCGCGGTGTTTCCGGGGCCCTATCACGCAGGACAAAGGCCAGCGCCACCGCGTGCTTGCAGCCAAATCCAACCGGACACGTGCATTCGCTGTCCAATCCCAGATCGGCTTCTGTCCAGAATAGTGTAGCGATGTAGACGTTGCGGCCGCTGCCGCGCACCGCTGCCGAAACCATGCCCAGATCCGCGTCGATCTCGATGTCCGCAACCCGCCCCTGCCGTGCATAGTCCTGCCCCGAGCGCACCATTCCCGGTGTCTGAGCCAGGTCGGCGATCAGATCGTCAGTAATGGCGGGAAGCGCCTTGGGCATGGCGTATGACTTTCGTGGGCGCTGGCTGGCGCGGGATATTCAGCATGGGCGATGGCTGCAAGCAAGGGCAGCGCCATTTGCGCAAGGCCTGGTACTTGCTACCCGACGCATCGCTGCCCCAGGCGGCCAGCATAGCGGCCACGCAGCCCGCCTTATGGCAAGGCGGCGCGGATCACGCTTTGTTTGCGATTGTGCACCGCGTGCCTGGCGTTGCGTTACCCCAGTGCGCGTCGGCCCTTTTGGAATTCCCGCGCGCCCGCTCGCCCTGAAACGGTGTCGGCCTGACCGACGAAGCTTGGGGGTAGAACATTGCGCGGGCTTTGCACGGAAAGTTGCCAGTACCCGGGCCGGTGCTACGGCTCAGTGAGCCTTCCCGCAGGTCGCAGGTCTGTCGATCCGGTCAAGATCGATAAACGGTGTGCGCGCGACGCGTTGCGCGTAGGGTATTGGCAACGGCGCGCGGGTCGGATCCGGCTTCATCATCACCACAAAATCGAAATCGCATTCCCACGCCTCCAGATAGCGATCCTGCGCGAACGGCGGCGTGCGCGCACGAATTTCCGCGTCAGTGGGAATAGTCGCCATCTGCGCCTGCAACCGTGCAAACGAAGCGGAAAAAGCAAGCGGCTGCTGACCTGGAACGGCAAAGAGATTGGGAATGTAGCTGGCCGATAGCGGCACCAGCAAAGCCGGCAGATGCGCGCGGATGAAGAAGCTGTGGACATATTGTCCAGGTGGCAAGGCGCTTCCAGGAGGGACATCGGCAACCGCAACGAGCACCTTGCTCCCGGCCGGAATGCGTTTGGAAACGTCGACAAGCGCGGCGTAATCTGCCTCGCGCTGCCGCCACACGCCGAAAATCCACGCGTTATGCGCCAGGATCACCAGCGCACATGCCAGCGCGAGCCAGTTGGTGCGAGGCGCAGCGTCGGGATCTTTGCGACGCGCCGCGATGCACAGCAGCAACGCGGCCATCAGCGGGAAACGCCTGGTCAGCAACGAGGCATTGCCCACGCCGTCGGGGATCAGCATCGCCAGCACGCCTAGCAGGAGTACCGAGACGAGGAGGCCGGCATGAAACGCCAGGCGACCGCGCCACACGGCCACCAGACAGCACGACGCCATTACCGCGAACAGCGCCAGTTCTACGCTTTCGTCATAGGCAAAGAACGGCGAGACCAGCGACACCAGATGGGACACCACGCCGCGATAATCGATGGGGCTGAGCTCGAGCGGGCTGTTGCCGCGGTGCAAGGCAATGTACGCGATCGTCGGGAGGATCATCACCGCATAGCCGCCGAACGCGGCAAGTACCCTGCCCCGCGTTAGCTGGCGCATGGCGCGAAGATCAGGCCCCAACAGCATCGCAAACGCGAATGCGAAGAACAGCGCCACCCCGAAAGGATGCGTCAGGTAGATCGCGAGGACTTCGAGCGAGCAGATCAGGCAACGGACCCTGCCATCGAGAAACCGCGCGAGCTTGAGATTGAGCAGGCAAAAACCCAGGGCTAGCCCGATGGCCAGGGTGTAGCTGATGAAACCCGAAATGGTTGACTGCCCCCAGGCAGTGCTCAGCGCCAGCGCCTGCCAGGGGTTGTCCCGGCCGTGTAGCTGCCGCGCGATAAAGATCGCGGCAAGCGATGGGCCCAGCACCATCAGCGCCGTCACGACAACCCAGAAGGCGTTCAATCCGATCACACGCAACAGCGGCGCACCGAGCAGATCAACGAGAATATTGGATGAAGCGCGCGACCAGTCGACGATGTAGGCTTTGCCGAGCACACCAGGCAACGGGTTCTGGGTTTCGAGCCAGATCCGCGCAAGATGGTTGGGCGCGTCCATGATCGGGGGGTGTTGAAACGCGACGATCGGCACCGCCGCCGCCGCCGCCAGCAGCCAGACAGGGTTGGCAAGAACTCTGGCGATGGCAGTTGGCACGCGACCTAACATGCCTGCTGCGCTCACACCGCCCCCCCAGCGCCGCGGCGCTTGCGCCAGCGGTCGGCAAGGCGCAGCCGCGCCGGCGCCGTGTCTTCGACATAGGCGGCCAGCCGCTCGATGAACTCCGTGGACGCCTGAGGATCAAGCGATGGCGCTGCGGTCAGTTCGTGACTGCGGTCCAGCAATTCCTTGACATGCTGCTCGTCGTTGGCCGCATAGACGCCAGGAAAGTTGCGGAACTGGCCCAGTGTCGCCAACTGGTGACCATTGCGATGCTCGCCGCGCCGATGATCCCTGGCCAGGATGATGATCGGTTTGCCCAGTTCCATGGCGCCGATCAGCGAGCCCATGCCCGCATGACTCACCATCAGCGTACATTGCTTCTGCAGTTCGTAAAACTGGCGATGCTCTATAAACGGAAAACACCGCATCGCGCGGGGCGTGTAGCGCGACGGCCCGATCTGGCCGACCACGTCGGTGCGCGCATTGGCTTCTGCCCAGCTGTCAACGGCCTGGATCAAGCGGTCAAAGGGCAGTTGGGTGCCTACCGAGACGAGGATCACAAAATGCGTCCGAAATAGCGCACAGCGGAATTCGTCTGCGCAAGGTGCGGCCACTGGGTCAACCGCAGGCTGGCGAAAGGACGAACGGCCTTGCAGGACAGCGAAAGTTCCTCGCTGTTGGCGATGCTATCGATCCAGATGGTCTGAATACCCCTCATACGCGCCAGAATGACGGCGACAGCGCCAGGAGCCGCACCGGTCGAGACCACCAGATCAGGACGCACCTCGCGAATGATTTTCCAAATCTGACGGACCGAATGCAGCAAGTTCATTCTGGTATGCCGCGAACTGTCGATGATGGTTTGCACCGGCCGTTCCCCGATCGGCGCTGTGAGATTGGGCACGGTGCTAACAAAATCACAATCACAGTGCTGAAACGCCTGCGCCAATCGCGTGAGTTCGATCCAATGCCCTCCGCCCGAGGCGACGAGCAGAACACGCCGCCTAGCTCGAAAAGGTATGACGGTGTTGTCAAGGGCCAGTTCGAGGGCTTGCTGCATAACCTTCGGCACGTTTCCTTGTGAATGAGATCGCATGCGGCAGTAGCTGGCTCTGGGCACCTGCTTTGACCCGAATACCATGCTATGATCTTCGCGCAAGGCAGTGATGGCGCGCACGCGCCATAACGAGCGAGACATTGGTCGCACTCTGGACAAACCCGCGCAAATTCCCGACATAGCGAAAGCCAATTTTGTCCGCGACTCTGCAGGCCGTAGCAGAGACATGGCATGTGCGCCGCTCGCGGGCGCCCCAAATGGAAAAGAGATATCGTTGCCGAGAACTGATCCGGGTGAACGCATCTACGCCATTGGCGATGTTCACGGCCGCTACGACCTGCTGAAACTGCTGCTCGACGCCGTCGGCGCCCATTCGAGTGCGCAGGGGACACCGGAAAGCTTGCACATTGTCTTTCTGGGAGACCTGGTTGACCGCGGCCCGGACAGCGCCCGCGTGGTCGATCTCGTCGCCGGGCTCGAGAGCGACACGGACCAGGTGATCGCGCTTATGGGCAATCACGAAGAAGCGATGCTCAGAGCGCTCGATGGTGACATCATGGTCCTGCAGAAGTGGCTCGAGGTGGGCGGCGCTGAAACGATCCGCAGCTATGGCCTGGATCTGCCGGAACCCAGCACAGACCTGCGGCGCTATGCGCGGCAACTCCGCCGCCACATGCCGCGGCGCCACACCCGCTGGCTACGGACGATGCCGTTGACCGCACGATCAGGAGATTATTTTTTCTGCCACGCCGGGGTGCGACCAGGCGTACCGCTCCATCGCCAGGCCCGCGAGGACCTGCTGTGGATCCGCTCGGATTTTCTCGATGCCGATGACGATTTTGGAGCAGTGATCGTGCATGGTCACACCATTTCGCGCGCCGTTGTCGATCGCCCGAACCGGATAGGCATTGACACCGGCGCTTACACCACCGGACTGCTGACCGCGCTCTATCTCGAGGACGACCGCCGTGAGGTAATCAGCGTCGACGCATCGGGCCGGGTGTCCAAGAACGCTGAGGCGCGAAGGACGCACCCACGAACGGCATCTTGAACGCGAACGCACTAGACCATCCTGCCTGATTTCGAAATCAGGCAGGATGGTCTAGTTACTTTTTTCGTATCGCGCGAACAACGGTTCCCGCTTTTTCGCAATGCTCGAAGCTTTAATTTGCGGAACCACGAAAACCGCTGCCACAACGTACCTGCGCGCGCTGGCCTCGAATTATCCAGGCGCGAGTGATTTACTCTGGTCTAAAACTTCGTCTCAAGTCGCACCCCAGCATAACGATGCGCGTCACGCCCGTACCAGCTGTTGAATACCGGCTTGTTGCCCCAGCGGCCACCCACGTCTGAGATCGAAGAGGCATACCGCTTGTCGGTGACGTTGTTGACGAAGGCCGTCACGCTCCAGCGCTCGTCGTGGTCGGCGATACCAGCCGACAGATTGAGCAAGGCATAAGCGCCCTGCACCGATCCGACGTTCCAGTTCGAGCTGAATGCGATTGCCGACTGGTAGGTGATTACCCCGCCCAGGTTGGCATCGAGAGCTTCGTTTAACGCAAAGCGCTTTTCGGCACCCGCGTTGAACTTCCAAAGCGGAGCGCTGGGCAGGCGTTTGCCCGAGAGGTCCTGATAGCTGGTGCCGCCCGAAATGGTGCACCCCGTTGCCGCCGTTTGCCCGGAATAACAATTGGCACCCACGAAACTGTCATAGCGCGCGTCGGTATAGGCACCGGCAAAGTTGAATGAGAGGCCCTGCCCCGCGCGCACCGTGGCATCCATTTCGATACCACGCGTGCTGGCCTTGCCCGCGTTGGTCATCTGGAAAGTCGGCACGGAAACGGTCGGATCGACGCTCTGCACCTGGAAGTTATGGTAGACGGCATAGAACGCCGCGATATTGAGCGACAGGCGGCGATCGAAGAAATCACCTTTCATGCCCAATTCCGCACCATCCACCCGCTCCTTGTTGACAGGCGTGATAGTATTGGTTGCCGTGAAAGTGCCGTCTAGGTTATAAACCTTGGGCTTGTAACCACGCGAATACTTCGCATAGACGTTCACCCATTGCGACACCTGCTGTTTGAGCGTGACATCGCCAACCAGTGTGCTGAAACTATCCGACCCCGTGCGGCTAAATTGGCTGGTCGCGCTCGCCGGCGTGGTGTTGTACTGCAGATTGTACTGATAAGCGATCTTGTCGCGGTTGAAGCGCAGCCCGGTGGTCAGCGTCGTGCCGCGCGCTAGCGTCCAATCCGCGCGCAGATACGCCGCATAGGAGTTGTTTTCCGCAACGCGATAGGCACCGAACGGAATGAAGGTGCCGAATGCCGGACGATCGAACTGGAAGCCGGTCTTGCTATAATCGTAATAGAGGCCGCCCAGGAGGCGCACCGGGCCCAACTGGTCGGTAGCGAAGCGCAATTCCTGGTTGAAGCCCTGGATGTTGAGTTGCGAGCGCTGGATGTTGTTCCAACTGTACTGGCCACCCGAGCCCAGCGATGCCCAATCGAGCGCTTCCATGTAGGCGTCATAGCGTAAGTCGCGATTTTCCTTGGAATAAGCGCTTAGCGACGTGAATGTCACCTTGCCCGCGCGATATTCGATCGCCAGGCTGTAGAGCTGATCCTTAGAGTGCTGGCCCGGGGTGGTAATCGTAGCGTAATCGGTGTTGCTGACGCTGGGTGTAATACCCGGAAGCGCTGCGGACTGCGCATAAGTCCCACGGAACTTGGCGGTCGGATCAACGTAAGAATAGGCCTGAAAAGCGCCGACGTCACGCGTGTCGATGTAATTGCCCGAGAGCGTGACTTTCAGCCCGTCGAGGGGCTCCCACTGCAGCTTGCCGCGCACGCCGAAGTTTTCGGAATAGTCCTTCTGCGCGGTGGTGAGATTGCGCGTGATCGAATCGGTATGCGAGCCGAAGCCAGACAGCGTGTACCCGACCGACTCGCCCAATGGACCAGAGATGAATGCCGATCCGCGATATTCGCCGTCTGCGGTGATCGTCGCATTGGCTTGGCCCTGGAACGTGTCGGTGGGCTTGCGCGTCACGATGTTGATCACGCCGATCGAAGCGGCGCGGCCACCCAGCGTCGATTGCGGGCCACGCAGCACTTCAACGCTGGCGATATCCGATAGCTGGCGTGCGGCCAGCGATTCCGGCGCGAGCGTGACACCGTCGAGCATGACCGCGACGCCGCTGGGGGAACCGACGGTCACAACCGCGGTGCTGATGCCGCGCAAGGTGTAGAAGGGACGCAGCGTCGTGGAGGCGGGCTGCGCGACCAGCGAAGGCACCGCCTTGCCCAGATCATCGATCGTAGTCACACCGGCGCGGGTCAATTGCACCGGTGCCACCACAGCGACGGCAGCGGGTGTATCGCGGAGATTTTCCGAACGCTTCTGCGCGGTGACGACGATCTCTTGGCTATCGACAGCCTGGGATTGGTCTTGCGGTTGGGCCTCGGCCGCCAAGGCCGGAACGGCTGCCACCAGAGCCGGCATGCATGCACCGATCATCAGAATTCGAGAACTCACGTCACCCTCCCTCCTTTTAATGCGCACCTTACGGACCCGCCTTCGGGCCCGGCGCTTGAGGGCCGATATACGCACTACGAAAGGGCAAGCAAGATAAATTCGAAAGCAATCGAAAGAGAATTTAGCGCTATATCGAAACGTGTCTATTTTGCATCACCACGCTTCCCGAATGTCAGAGCAAGTCGGGGCGCCAGCTGTAACAGCCGACGCCCCGCCCCGCAGTCTGGTTCAAACAAAAATGTTCAGATGCCGAACAAAGCCTTGCGCGCCAGCTTCTGCGCGCCCAGCGCATCCTGGCGATCCTGCGCGGCCTGCAAGGCCTCGAAATCCAGCCGGTCAAGGGCGGTGTCGATGTGCTTAAGGAAATCGATCGCCATATCGGCCGCTTCCACCCCGTTCTCGCGAAAGGGGAACTGGTCGAGCTGCCACACACCTTCCCAGTTGTTCTTGCGCAAAGTGTAGAAAAACTCGAACAGTTCGATCGGATGCACCGTGCCGGCCACCATGTCATCGTCCCAGGCGCGCAGGTTGTCGTTCACATCCATGCCGAACAGGCGGCCATGGTCGATGGCAAGCTGCGCGGAATCGGACGGGCTCTCCCCTGCAAACAGCGCATGGCCGAAATCGAGCAGGATGCCCACGTTAGGTAGGCCCATTGCTTCAATCCCCAGCAACGTGCGCGCCACCGAATCGAAAGCCATGTGCACGCGCGGTTCGCGCGGCTTGTATTCGATCACGAACTTGAGGTCTGGGTTCTGGCTGGCCAGTTCGCCAATGCCGTCGATGGACAGGCGCCACAGCTTGCGGTGATCGACCTGGAACGGATAGTCCCAGCCATCCTGGCCCGGCCAGAGCTTGACGTAAGACGCGCCAAAACGGCGCACGAGGTCTGCGGCCTGATTACACACTTCGTTGGCGCGGCGGCGCACGCCGGCGTCAGGATTGGTGAAAGCCCCGCGCGAGAATTCGCGGTTATAGATTTCCGGCGTGATCCCGATCACCGAAAGATTGTTGCGCTTGAGCGCTGTCTCGACCGCGTCGGCCGAGACAGCGGCGCTCCAGGGAAAGTTGATGTCGACCACAGAAAGATCGCGCACCTGACCAGCCAGGTCGATCATCTCGATCAGGTCGCGCGGCGGGCCATAGCCGTCGGTGGCATAGCGATCGACATAAGTGGCAAAGTGCCAGATGCCGGCACCGAAGGTCAGTTTGCTCATCGGGAATCCCTTGGAGAGTGGCAAGAAAAGTCAGCGAGTTGCGGAAGCTATCCCGCTGGCTGCAAGGCGAAATCGGCAACGCGCGCCGCGTTGCCCCGCGTGATCAGTACGCAATCCATGATCAGCTTTTCCGGCTGCCCAGTGCTGCCGGTGCGCAACTGGCGGTCGGCCAGATCGACAGCATAGCGCGCCTGCTGCCAGGCGGGTTGCAACACAGTGGCCACGGCCTGGCCGTGACGAATGGCGTCGCGCATGTCGTTCGAACCGTCGAAACCGACAACCAGCACGTCGCTGCGGCCCGCACCTTGCAGCGCAGCGAGCGCCCCCATAGCCATGGTGTCATTGCCCGCGATCACGCCTTTCACTTCGGGGTGTGCCTGGAGGATGGACTGCATGCGGGTAAAGGCTTCGGACTGGCTCCAGTTGGCCGACTGTCGTGCGATCGGCACAAGACCGCGATACTGGTCGAGTACTTCGTGGAACCCGCGCGAGCGGACGGTGGCGTTGGTATCGGACTCCTTGCCGACGAGTTCGACATAGGGGCCCTTGCCACCCATCGCCTGGGCCAGGGCCAAAGCGCCCTGCATCGCGCCTTGATAGTTGTTCGACACGATCTGCGCCGTCGCCACGCCGCGCACGGCGATTTCGCGGTCGATCAACAAGACCGGAATGCCGGCGCTGCGCGCCTTTTGCACGGCCGCCACGCTGGCTTCGGCGCCGGCGTTGTCGAGGATGATTGCAGCAGCGTTGCGGGCAATGGCGGTGTCGACCAGTTCGCTCTGTTTGAAAGCATCGTCGCCATGCGAGAACTTTAGCGTGGCATAGCCAAGTTCATGCGCGCGCGCCTCGGCACCGGCAGCTTCCTGGCCAAAGAAGGGGTTATCGAGCGAAGGCGTGATGATGACGATCAGCCGCGAAGGCTTGTGGCCAGCGGTGCCCCACCAGGCCAGACCCGCGACCAAGACCACAGCCAGCCCAATAAGCCAGGCTTTTACACCACCACGCACCTGCTTCATGCCACGATGACCTCTATGCCCGCATCCTCGAAGCGCGCCCGGTCGCTGTCGGAAATGCCGTTGTCGGTGATCAGGCAATGAACCAAGCCGATCGGCCCGACTGATGAAAACGAACGCCGGCCGATCTTGGAGGAATCGACGACGAGATAGACCTTTTCGGCGCTGGCGATCATCGCGCGCTTGATCGGCAGGTCGGCCAGCGAGGGGATGCTCATGCCATCCTCGATCGAAACCGCCGCCGCCGCCAGGAACAAGCGCTTGACGAACAGGCCCTGGAAATAGTCCGCCGATCCCTCGCCGCTGAGCGACAGCGTCGGTGCCTTGAAATGACCACTGGGCATGTGCACCGAAATCGCCGGCTGCGCCCCAAGCAGCAACGCGATGTTGAGCCCGTTGGTGATAACGGTCAGATCACGCCGCTCGAGCAGGTTCGCCGCCACCTGGGTGGTGGTGGAGCCTGCATCAAGCGTGATCGTCTCACCATCCTCCACCAGCGCGGCCGCCGCCACGCCGATCCGGTGCTTCACATCCATGTTCTCGTGGTGCTGCAGCGCCATGGACCGCACTTGCTGGGGCACGGACTTGAGAAACGCGCCGCCATGGACCCGCTCGATCTGGCCGTCGGCTTCAAGTCGTTCGAGATCCTGGCGTATAGTCACTTCCGATACGCCAAAAGCCTTCGACAGTTCGCGCACCCGCGCGCTGCCTTCCTCGCGAATCCATTCGAGAATTTCCGCGCGGCGGCCTTCGGCAAAGCGCACGTTGCCATCGGCGCGCCGAGCCTCAACAGAACCTTCCGTGTCACGCTTGCCCTGCGTCATATCCGTCAACCAAGCCTTTCCTGCAGACGATCGAGAACCACGGCGGCCACGATCACGGCCCCCTTGATTACCATCTGCCAGAATTCGCTGATGCCGACCATGACCATGCCGTCGCCCAGCACACCGATCACGCAAGCGCCCACAAGCGTGCCGCCGATCGTGCCGCGTCCGCCCGCCAGCGAGGCACCACCCAGCACGACTGCGGCAATGCCGTTGAGTTCGAAAGCCTCGCCCGAAGCGGGATGCGCCGCGACAAGATCTGATGCGACCAGCAGGCCCACCAACGCGGCGGTCGCGCCCGAAATCGCATAGACCGCACACTTAATCCGATCGACCCGCACGCCAGACAGCAGCGCAGCGCGCTCGCTGCCGCCCACGGCATAAACGCGGCGACCAAAGGTGGTGGCTCCAGCCGCCGCCGCCGCGCCGGCCGCCAGCACCGCGAGGAGCCAGACGGGCACCGGCACGCCGAGCACCACGCCGGCACCCAGCCAGCCGAAACCTTGATTGCCCAGCGCCGGATTGCCCGAAAGATTCGGGAACGTGGCGCCGTTCGAAAGCAGCAGCGCCGCGCCACGCGCCATATAGAGCGTCCCCAGCGTGGCAATGAACGGCGCCACCTTGAAGCGGCTGACCAGCACGCCATTGATCATCCCGAGCCCGACACCGAGCGCCACCACGATGAGCACCACCAGCGGGATCGAGGGGTAGACGACATAGCCCAGTACTGTCAGCGGCAAGCCGTCGAGGATCAGCGCGCCTGCGACCATGCCCGAAACCCCAGCGATTGAGCCCACCGACAGGTCGATGCCGCCAGTCAGGATCACGAAGGTCATGCCGATCGCCAGGATCGCCACGATGGCGATGTGCTTGAGCATGATCATGGCATTGGCCACGGTCAGGAAATTGGGCGCCAGCACGGAAAAGATAGCCAGCACCACGGCCAGCGCCAGCAGGGTGCGAAACCGCAGCACGATCGCCATGGCGCCGTTCCCGTTCACGATTTGGTCCTTCACGTTCGCGCTCATCCCTAGATTGCCGGTTGCGGCGCCACGAGCGCCGGCGCGGCCTGGTTGGCCGCCGCGATCAAGATCTCTTCGCTGCATTGGCCCACCGGCTGGTCAAGCGTGAGGTGGCCCTTGGACAAGACCACCACGCGGTCGGCAATCGCGAGCACTTCCAGCACGTCCGAACTGGTGAACACTACGGCAAGGCCAGAGGCGGCGAGCTCGCGGATCGTCGAAAAGATTTCAGCGCGCGCGCCCACATCGATGCCGCGTGTCGGCTCGTCCAGCAGCAGCACCTTGGGCCCGGGCAACAGGGCCCGGCCGATCAGCGCTTTCTGCTGGTTGCCGCCAGACAAGGCGGTGATCGCCGACAGGCGCGAAGCAGCCTTGACGCCCAGGCGAGCGATCATCCCGTCGACCGCGCGGGCCTCGGCCGGATCAGACACGACCCCGTGGCGGGCGCAACTTGCCAGGTCGCTCAGCGAGATGTTGCGCCCCACGTCGAGATTGGCGAAGATGCCCTGCTGCTTGCGGTCTTCCGACACGAACAGCAGCCCGCGTTCGATCCGGTCGGCCACCGAGAGGCGCGAGATGTCCGCACCCTGAAACGTGACCCGGCCTTCGGCCGCCTTGCGCGCGCCGATGGCGACTTCGAGCAGTTCGGTGCGGCCCGCGCCAAGCAGGCCATAGATTCCCAGGATGCAGCCCGCGCGCACATCCAGGTCGATGCCATGCAGCGCCGCCGAAACCCGATCGCGGGGAGAGCGGATGCCTTCCAACGAAAGCACCGCCGGCCCATCGATGAGCAGGGATTTGGCGCGTTCGAGCTGGCCTTCCTCGCCCAGCATCTGGCCGATGATCCAGGCCACCGAAACGTCCGCCGCCGGGGCTGCGGCCACCACCTGGCCATCGCGCATCACGGTGATGCGGTCACCCACGCGCAGCAGTTCTTCCAGCCGGTGCGAGATATAGACAAGGCCCACGCCCTGCCGCTTGAGATCGGCGATGACCTCGAACAGCACCTCGACTTCGGCTTCGCTCAAGGCCGAAGTGGGCTCGTCCAGGATCAGCACGCGGCATTCCTCGGCCAGCGCCTTGGCAATTTCCACGATCTGCTGCTCGCCGATCGACAGGCTGTCGACGCGGCGATCGGGATCGATGTCCTGGCGCAATCGGGCGAGCACGGCGCGGGCCATGTCGCGTTCGCGCGCGCGGTCGAGCCGGCCCAGCCATTCGCTGCCCGTGCCTAGCAGGAAGATGTTTTCCGCCACCGTCAGGTTGGGGCACAAGTTGAGTTCCTGGTGGACCATGCCGATGCCGCGCGCCGCGGCATCGCGCACCCCGGCAAGGCGCACGGGCTGCTCGTCGATCAGCACTTCGCCCTCGGTGGGCGTCTCGATGCCGGCGAGGATCTTCATCAGCGTGGACTTGCCCGCGCCGTTTTCGCCGATCAGCACATGGACCTGGCCCGGCTCCACCACGAAGTCCACGCCGTGCAGCGCGGTCACGACACCATAGCGCTTGACCACGCCCTGCGCCCGCATCAGCGGGCGCTCACCCCCGCCTTGCGCCCGCATCAGCGGCTTCACAGCGCGGCTCCCGCAGCAAGGCGCACGGGCACCACGCGCCAGCCTTCGCCCGGCTCCTGTGGCGCACGCACCGCGCCGATAAAGGAGACCACCGAACCAGGGGCAAGATGGGCCGCCACCGGGCGGGTCTGGCCCAGCGCATGCAGGTTCAGCTGACTGGCCACCGCGCCGAAGGCCATCTGGTCGGGCATGTCGTTGAAGGGGTAGAGCGGTAGCGCATCGCGCAGCGCGGTGTCGATCAGCACCGGGCCCATTTCCAGGCGAACGTCGCCCACGCCATCCACGCGCAGATCGATGCCGCCCGCCGGATCGGCCAGGTCGCGGCCGGCAACCACCCCTTGGCCCCTGACCAAGAACCGGTAGGCAGAGGTATCAGAGGGACGATGCCCATGGGCGGCGCCGAAAGCGTTCAGTTGCCCGGCGCGCGCAGCATTCGCCAGATCGCCAAAGGGCACGGCACCTTGGGTGACGGCGGGCATGATCTTGCTCTGCCAATCGTGATCGACCAACGCGACCGCATCGAAGCCCTGTCCGGCCGCAGCCTTGAGGCGGCGGTTTTCCTCGACCGTCAGTACCTTGCAGCCGGCCAACAACAACACGGCAACCATGGCCAGCGCGAATCGTCCCGATCGCGTCCCCGATCGCGTCATCGTTTGCATGCGGGGAACTGCGCTTGCCATCCAGCCACCTCTCCTTGCGGTCCTTCGTCTGCCGCAGTGGAGTTGGCGTTACCGAGTTTCCGCCGGAGCTTCAAGCGCCAGACTCGCTAAATGAAAGAAATTCGAAAAAAATCGAAAGGGTAAAGCTTGCCCCTCTCTTTCGGTTACGATAATGGCCAGCCGGCAAAAGGGAGATTAGAGTCCATGCCGCAAGTGCTGGCAGAATGCCGCCCAGACCTCGCACAACGCGTCCTTCATGTCCGCGAAATGGCTCGCTGGATCCGCAAGCGCGCCCTGCGGATGGTCTTCGAAGCCCGCCAGGGACACCCCGGTGGCGACCTTTCGGCCACCGACGTGCTGGCCACCCTCTATTTCGATTCGATGCGCTATGATCCCAGCCACCCCGCCGATCCCGCGCGCGACCGCTTCATCATGTCCAAAGGCCACGCCACCGGCGCGCTCTACAGCACACTCGCCAAGGCCGGCTTTTTCCCCGAGGAAGAACTGACCACCTACATGCAGCCGCTCTCGCGGCTCAACGGCCACCCCAACCGCGTCAAGATCCCCGGCGTCGAAACCAACACCGGTCCGCTGGGCCACGGGTTGCCGGTGGCAGTGGGCATCGCGATTGCCGGTCAGATCGATGCTGGGAAGATCGACGGGGCCGATTATCGCGTCTTCGTGCTCACGGGCGATGGCGAATTGCAGGAAGGCAGCAACTGGGAAGCGGCAATGACTGCCGGACATCGCAAGCTCTCCAACCTGACCGTGGTCGTCGATCGCAATCGCCTGCAGCAGGGTGCCGGCACGGAGGAGACCGTCGGTCTGGAACCCCTGGGTGACAAGTGGCGTGCCTTTGGCTGGGACGTGGCCGAAGTGAACGGGCACGACGTCGCTGCACTGATCCCGTTGCTGGATGGATCGGCCGCCCGCAGCCGACCGCTCTGCATCGTGGCCAACACGATCAAGGGCAAAGGCATTTCGTTCATGGAAAACAAGGCCAGCTGGCACCATGGTGTGCCCAATGCCGAGCAGTATGCGCAAGCGATGAAGGAACTCGACGCATGAGCAGCCCCGCCCCGGCCAAGACCGGCTTGTATGACTGCCGCGATGCCTATGTTGCCACGCTCGAAGAGCTGGGTGCCGCCGATCCGCGCGTGGTCGCGGTTGTCAACGACAGTGTCGGTTCGAGCAAGCTCGGCGGCTTTCGCGACAAGTTCCCCGAGCGTCTGATCAACGTGGGCATTGCCGAACAGGCCATGGTCGGCGTCGGCGCGGGCCTCGCCAATGGCGGCAAGATTGTATTCGTCAGCGGCGCTGCGTGCTTCCTCACCGGCCGCGCGCTGGAACAGGTCAAGGCCGATTGCGCCTATTCGCAAGCCAATGTGAAGCTCTGCGGGATTTCCAGTGGCGTCGCCTATGGCGAACTGGGCCCCACGCACCATTCGATCGAAGACGTGGCCTGGTTGCGCACCATGGGCGATATCACGGTGATCGTGCCGGCCGATCCCTGGGAAACCGAACAGGCGATCCGCGCCGCCGCCGCGCTCGATGGCCCGGTCTTCGTGCGTATCAGCCGCATGGGCGTGCCCGCGCTGCCCCGCCCGGCCGACGCCACATTCACGATCGGCAAGGCCGAAGTGCTGCACGAAGGCAACGATGCGGCGATCCTGGCAAATGGCACGGTCGTGTGCCGCGCGCTCGCCGCTGCCGAGGAACTGGCGCAACAGGGCATCGCCGCGCGCGTGGTCAACATGGCGTCCATGTCACCGATCGATGTCGAGGCAATCCTGGCCGCCGCCCAGACCGGCGCGATCGTCACGGCCGAAGAACACAGCGTGCGCGGTGGCCTGGGCAGCGCCGTTGCCGAAATCGTGTCACAAAACCAGCCTTGCCGCATGAAACTCTTGGGCTTCGAAGGCTTCCAGCCGACCGGCTCGGCCGAATTCCTGATGGAACGCGCCGGGTTGACCGGACCGTCGATCGCCTCGGCCGTGCGCACGCTGCTGGGGCGCTGATGGCCAGCACGCCGGCCATCCTGGCGATCGACCAAGGCACGACCAACACCAAGGCCCTGGTGGTGGGCCTCGATGGCATGATCCTGGGCACCAGCTCCGTTCCCACCGGAGTCGATCATCCCAAGCCAGGCTGGGCGCAGACCCCGGCGGCGATGATCCGCGACAGCGTGGCCGCCGCGGTCATGGCCGCACGCGCGCAGGCGGGCGATGCCGCGATCCTGGCGATCGGCATTTCCAACCAACGCGAATCCGTAGTGGCCTGGGATGCGGTGAGCGGCGAAGCGGTGGGCCCTTGCGTGATCTGGCAGTGCCTGCGCAGCGCGCCCTTGTGCGATGCCTTGCGCCAGGCCGGCCATGCCGACGAAGTGGCCGCGCGCTCGGGGCTGGGGCTTGATCCGATGTTTTCGGCAGGCAAGCTGCGCTGGCTGCTCGACCATGGTGCCGGCCCACGCGGCACCGCGCGCGACCTGGCGCAAGCTGGCGAATTGCGGGCCGGCACCGTCGATGCCTGGCTGCTCTGGGCGCTGACCGGCGGCGCGGCCCATGCCTGCGACGCAGGAAATGCCTCGCGCACCCAGTTGCTCAATCTCGACACCATCGACTGGGACCCGCGCTTGCTCGACTTGTTCGGCATTCCCGCCGGCATCCTTCCCCTGGTATGTGCCTCAAACGCGCTGTTCGGCCATACCGTCGGCGGCTTTGCCGCGCTGCCCGAAGGCATTCCAATCCACGCCATGATGGGCGATTCCCACGCCGCCCTGTTCGGCCATGCGATCGATGGCCCCGGACGGGTCAAAGTGACGCTAGGCACCGGATCCTCCCTGATGGCGCCGACGTCTGCCCGCACCCGCTCGACGCACGGGCTGTCCTCCACGATTGCGTGGCAGCGCGATGCCGCGCCGGTCCACGCGCTGGAAGGCAACATCATCGTGTCGGGCCACGCCGCCAGTTTTGGCGCGCAAATGCTGGGGCTGGATGGGCCAGAGGCTCTGTCCGCCTTGGCGGCCAGCGTGCCCGATGCTGGCGGCGTCCAGGTCGTGCCCGCGCTCGCGGGCCTAGGCGCGCCGCACTGGCAAGCCGACGCACGCGGTCTCATCTGCGGCCTTTCGCTGGCCTCGCGCCCGGCCCATGTCGCGCGCGCGGTGCTCGAAGGCATCGCACACCAGATCTGCGACGTACTCGCCGCCCTGGAAGCAGACCTGGGCGGCCCTTTCGCGGCCATTTCAGTGGATGGCCAGGCCGCGGCCAACGATCTTCTTATGCAGATGCTGGCTGACCTGTCGGGCCGCACGGTCGAACGTCCGGCGCAGACTGCGCTGAGCGCACTGGGTGCCGCCATGCTCGCAGCCGACGCGATCGACCGGCCGCTGGCCGAAAGCCTGCGTGCCCGCGACCGCAGCTTTGCGCCGTGCCTTGCCGAAGAACCACGACAGGCAGCGCGCGCGGCATGGGGCCTGGCGGTGGCGCGCGCCACGATGGAATCGCCGACCTGACCCAGCGATCCCGCCACAATAACGAACGGCCATGGACGCCGTCGCAAGGAGAGGAAATCCGATGCCTTCATGTCCCCTGGTCCTCACCGCAGTGGCAGCGTTTCTGCCCTTGAGCGTGCTCGCTGGCACGCCGGCCAGTGCCGCGCCTGCCCGCACGATGCATGCCGGGCCGACCTATGCTGAGCCGCCCGCCAGTGCGCGTCCGCGCGTAGTGATCACCACCGATCCCGAGCTGGACGATTTCAACTCGCTCTTGCGCTTCCTGCTCTACGCGCCCGATTTCAAGGTGGAAGGCCTGGTCTACGCCAGCAGCCAGTTCCACTGGAAAGGCGATGGCAAGGGCACCGCACGCACGTTTCCCGGTCGTGAGTACAACCGTGGCGGGGTGGATGCCTGCCCCTGCACCTCGTGGCGCTGGGCAAAGGGCGAGCGGTTCATCGACAAGGCGCTGGATCTCTATGCCCAGGCCTGGCCCAACTTGCGCGTCCACAACCCGGCCTATCCCAGCCCGGCCGCGCTGCGCGCCAAAGTGCGCTGGGGCAACGTCGCGTTCGATGGCGACATAAGCGAGGACACCGCGGGCAGTGAACTGATCCGCAAGCTGCTACTCGATGACCAGGAAGCGCCGGTCTATCTTCATGCCTGGGGCGGCCAGAGCACGATCGCCCGCGCGCTCAAGCGGATCGAGGACGATTATGCCGGCAAGCCCGAATGGGCGGCAATCCGCGCCAAGGTCATCCGCAAAGCGGTGATCCAGCCTTCGGGCGATCAAGACGATACTTACGCCAAATACATCAAGCCGCACTGGCCCGAGATCCGCTATAACCAGCAGTCCGATGGCGCGAGCCTGGCCTACTTCTCGCAGCTGACTCTCAGCGCCGAAGATGCCGCGCTGCTGGGCGCCGATTGGACTCGCCGATGGATCTCATCGCGCGGCCCGATCGGGGCGGCCTATCGCGTCTGGGGCGATGGCAAGCAGATGGTGCCGGGCGACAAGTACGATTACTTCGGCATCGCCGGCAAGACCGCAGCCCAATTGCGCGCCGAAGGCTATCACGTCTGGGCACCGATCATGGCGCCCGGGTCGTTCATTTCCGAAGGCGATACGCCCACATTCCTCAACTTGGTCAACAATGGCCTGCAAGGCTGGCGAGACAGCAGCTTCGGCGGATGGGGCGGGGTCCATTCCCACAGCGAGAGTTACGGTGTCTCGCCAGAGGCCGGAGCGGCAATTCGGGCCATGTTGGCCAATCCTGCTGCGCAGGTCACCGTGCCGCGCGCGCCGACGTCACCCTTCTTCCGCGCCGTGCAGAACGACTTTGCCGCGCGTCTCCTCTGGGCCGTCACGCCGCGCCGCGCCGATGCCAACCATGCCCCGGTGGTGCAGCTTGCCGGTCCGGTCCAGCGCAGCGCGCGTGCCGGCGCCTTGCTCGACCTGTCGGTGCGAGCCAGCGATCCCGATGGCAACCGCCTGGCCTTGCGCTGGTGGCCCTATGCCGCCGCTGGAACCTATCCCGGGACGCTGCCCGCCACGCTCGGCACGGGCTCGGTCTTGCGTTTTCAGGTGCCTGCCGATGCCAAGCCGGGCCAGACCCTGCACCTGATTGCCGAAGCGAGCGATGATGGAACGCCGGCCCTGACCCACTATGCCCGCGTGGTCGTGACTGTCACGGATTAACGCCACGAAAAAGGCCGGGGTCAGGCGAGGTTTCCCCATCCCGCCTGCCCCCGGCCTAGAGTCTTTCGGCCGGGTTGCCCCGCCGTCCGACACGCTTAGAACTTCGTGCGCAGCCCGAACTGCACCAGGCGCCCCAGGGTCGAGCCATTGGCATAGCCCGAACCGGCATTGCGCCACGGCGGATCCTGATCGAGCAGGTTGTTGACCGTCAGCGACAGCGACACCGGCCGCTTCAGCCCCAGCTTTTCCAGATCGAGCGCGGCAAAGAGGTTCACCGTGTTGAACGCGCCGACACGCGGCTGCAGCGGTTCGCCGATAATCGGGTAGCCGCCCGAGTGGTTGAGCGAGACCCGGCTCGAGAGTGCCCCGGAATCGAGGCCCAGCGAGGCGACGAAGTTGAAGCGGCTAACGCCGTTGTCGAGGCGCTCGACAAAGGCCGAAGTCGGCGAATCCTTGGTCTTGCGATGCAAAGTGTAGGTGCCCGCGAACCCGGCATTGATCGTGCCGAAGCCGACGGGACGGCGCAGCGTGACATTGAAGTCGATCCCGTCCTGCTTGAGCCGGCCACGATTGTAGCGGCGCAAGTCGTAGATCGCATACGGATTGTTGGCGGCGAAGAACGAGGCCAGCGAAGTGAAATTGTCCGCCCGCACACCGCCAGAAAATGCCGTTGCCTGTGCCAGCGTGGGATTGAGAATATAGAACGGCGCATTGGTGGGATCGGCATAGAAGCTGGCTCCGCCCAACAGCCCGCCAATATTGACGCTGATCTGGTCCTTGAAATCGACGTTATAATAGGTCGCGCTGATCGTCAGGCCCTTGAAGAAATCGGGCTGGATATCGGTGCCGAGCGACCAGGTCGTGGCGCGTTCGGGCCGCAGGTTGGGGTTGCCGCCGGAAATGTAGAGAATGGGGCGGAACATATCGGCAGGCGAACTGCCCGGCGCCAGGTTCAGCACGATCGGGATCGACGAGACGCGCGCGTCAACCGCGCCGGTGGTATCGGCCAGGCTGGGCGCGTGGAACGAGGTGCCCCAGTTGCCGCGGAACGAAATGCCGTGAACCGGGCGATACGTGAACCCGATCTTGGGATTGGTGGTGCCGCCCACGTCGTCGTAATGGTCATAGCGGACCGATCCGGTGAGATCGAGCGCCTGGACCAAGGTCATGGCGTTGCCGGGTCCCACCAACGGCACCAGCACTTCGCCATAGATCGACGCGACGTTGCGCGAGGCAATGGCGCGGTTCTGCTTGGGGCTGGCATCGGCGCCGAATGCAATATGGGCGTCGATCTTTTCCCAGTGATATTCGCTCCCCACGGCCAGGCGAAGATCGCCGCCCGGCAGGCTCAACACCGCGCCATCGGCCACGATCCGCGCTTCGGCCAACTTCTGGGTGGCTTCCGAGAAGTTGGTGTAACCGCGAATGCCGGTCAGCACGGCCGGGTTGGTCTGGCTCAGATCATAGGGATCGAGCGCGGCCGAAGTCGTCGTGGCAGCCAGCGCCGCATTGACCGCATCGGTGTTGATCGAACGCTCGGTCGTGGAATTGTAGCTCTGGCCATAATTGAGCATGCCGCGCAGCTTCCAGTCGTGCGGCAGGCTATAAGTGAAAGTCGGCGTAAAGCCCCAGGAATTGAAGCGTGCAGGATTGTCGGTCCCCTTGCCGAAGACCGGGCTGTAATCGAACAGCACCTGCTGGCTGGTTTCGGTGCCGATCGGACGGAAATAGGGGTTGGCCGACGTGATCGTGCTGTTGGTGGACAGCGGCGCTGTCAGGGTATGCGTGACGCGTTCCGAGAAATAGCCGGTAAGGTTGAACGAAAGCTTGTCACTCAGGTCCTGGTCGAGTGTGCCGAAGACGGTATGGCGACGCTCGCGCGGGTAAATGTCGGCATAATCAGTGTTGCTGCAGAGGTTGCGTGTGCCGGCCACCAGACCGGGCATGGCGTAAGTGACGCCGCCCACGATCAGATTGGGCTGCGCGCACGTGGTAACGCGGCGATCGCTACCGCCGTTGGCGGTGTTGTTCTGCGTAACGTAGTCGCGCTCGATGCCCTGGATATTGTTGTGCCAGGCATAGGCATAAGATAGCGTGAACGAGCCACTGCCCCAATCCTTGCCCGCCGTGACGTTGCCGTCGAGCGTGGCGTAGCCGTCGGCGAAACCGTAATTGGCAGCGATATCAACACCAGAGCTGCGCTTGCGGGTGATGATATTGATGACCCCGCCGATAGCATCCGAGCCATAGATCGACGAACCGCCATCGGGCACGACTTCGACCCGCTCGATAATGCCGGGCGGGATGATCGTGGGATCGGCGTAAGTCTGCAGAATGCCCGAGCCGACCAAACGATGCCCGTTGAGCAGGAGCAGCGTGGTCGTGCCGCCCGAAGCACCCAGGTTGCGCAAGTTGGTCTGTGCGATGGGCTGGCCGAAACTGGCCGAACCGGATGGGAACGAGTTGAAATTGCTGACCTGGGGAATGGTCGCCAGCAGGTTGTTGGTCGAAGAGGCGCCCGTCGCGCGGATGTCGGCGGTGGACACGCCGATCACATTGGTGCCAACCGGAGCGACGCCTCGGATAAGCGTGCCCGTCACGACGATTTCGCGCACTTGCGTGTTGTCCGCTTCGCTGGTGGCATCGGCGCTGGCAGCCGTTGACGGCAAGGCGGCTGGCGGATCGGCAGCAGGCACGGCCTGGGCCGCAGCCGGGCTGACCATCGCAGATACGCAGAGCCCCGCCGCCATGGCGCTGCCTGACAGCGCGGCGGCACGAAATTGTGGCAATTTCATGCGGTTCCTCTCCTGGTTCGCACCTGGCTTTGGCCATTTAAAAAAGGGTGCTTTCTGTCGGGACTCGTAATGACTCGTTGCCAATCGATCAACCGATTCTTTCGTTTGATTTCGTTTTCGACAACCAATCGATCGCGGTGGGCCCTATTCCGGGCGTGCGACATGACGCCACGGTGTCATTTGCACAGGGAGGTCCTACCCATCCTGAGCAGTCTCAAGAAACCAATTAATCTGCTGAATGCGGCCATCTTCAGCCGCCATCCCAAGCCCGCCGCGTCGGCTGAAAAGCCGATTGACCACTTTCGAATAACTTCATATTCGATCTCTTCGAAAATAAAAGAAGCCGCTTTCGGTTGCGAGAGGACCCCATTCGCATGACATGTTCCGTTTCCCGCCGCAGCCTGCTCGGCGCCACGGCCGCTCTGGCCACGTGCCTCGCCAGCCGCTCGTTCACCAGCCCTGCTTTTGCCGGAGATTTCGGCGCAGCCACGCCGATCGTGAAGACCACCAATGGGCCGGTGCGCGGCCGCTATGAATTGAGCGGGACGCTGGCATTCAAGGGCCTGCGCTATGCCGCACCACCGGTCGGCGCGTTGCGCTTCCGCCCGCCCCAGCCACTCCAGCCCTGGACCGACGTGGCCGATGCCGGCCGCTTCGGTGCTTCGGCAATCCAGGCCCACGGCCAGCGCGATGCTCCGTTCGACGAGACGCAAAGCGAGGACTGCCTGTTCCTCAATGTCTGGACGCAAGGGCTCGACCAACCCAAGCCGGTCATGGTCTGGCTGCACGGCGGCGCCTTTTCGTCGGGCGCCGGCACGCGTCCCACTTACTGGGGCGATCATTTCGCACGCGATGGCGTGGTGCTGGTGAGTGTCAACCATCGCCTCAACGTCTTCGGCTTCGCCCAGTTGCCCGATAGCTGGGGCCCCGATTACCGCTCGTCCGGCCTTGCCGGCCTTCTCGACATCGTGGCGGCACTGCGCTGGGTGCGCGACAATATCGCACAGTTTGGCGGCGATCCGTCCAATGTCACGCTGTTTGGTGAAAGCGGCGGCGGCGCGAAAGTTTCGCTGCTCATGGGTATGCCCGATGCCAAAGGCCTGTTTCACAAGGCAGCGATCCAGAGCGGTGCCGATCTCGACGCCACGCCACGCGCCTACGCCACAGCGCTCGGCGGCGCGCTGCTCGACAAACTTGGGGTCAAACCAGGGGACGTCCAGGGTCTTGCCGCCGTTCCAACCCAGACGATTTTCGATAGCCAGCAAGCGGCGGTCGACGCAGTCGCCAAGCTCGCTCCCACCGGTTTCCTGACCGGCGATTTCACCCCCAGCATCGATGGCAAGGCATTGCCGCGCGGCCCGTTCACGCCCGATGCCTCGCCGCTCTGCGCCGATATCCCGCTGATCATCGGCACCAACAAGGATGAAGGTACGATGTTCGCTCTGGGTGACAAGAGCCTAGCCACCGCGACCGATGCAGACCTTGAAGCAGCCATAGCCAAATTACTGCCCCGCAAGACCGGCGAAGTGGTCGCCGCCCTGCGCGAGGCCTATCCAGGCTATAGCCCCGGCGACCTGATCACCGCGTTCAACGGCAACCGGATGTTTTGGACCAACAGCATCCTGCTGGCAGAGCGCAAGGTCCGACAAGGGTCGCCGGTATGGATGTATCGCATGGACTGGGAAACCCCGGTGTTCGGCGGACGGCTCAAGGCCGGCCACGCGGTCGAGTTGTCCTTCGTCTTCGGCACACATGACAACATCCGTGACTTTGTCGGCCCGGGCCCCGGCCCCGATCGCATGGCCGCGCAGATGCATCCGGCATGGGTCGCCTTCGCCAAAACCGGAAACCCCCAGCACCCCGGCATCCCATCCTGGCCCGCCTATAACCTGGCACAGCGACAGACAATGATCTTCAACCTGCAATCACGAGTGGCAAGCGACCCGCACGCTGCGCTACGTCGGCTACTGATCGCGGGATGAGGTAACGGCATTGCCATGCTCGGCGCCGTATTACTGCTGTGGCAATTGGATAATCTCGGAATCTGCCCGCTGAGAAGCCATGCTGCCCATGGCAGACAATGACGTGACACGGTGCGTTACTCGCCTCGCCCTCCTCTGTTTCATTCTAAAAGTCAGCGCTACAAATGCCAAAGTAAACTATCAAAGCTTGCCCACCAGTTCCGGCACGGCGGTGAACAGGTCGGCCACCAGGCCCACGTCGGCCACTTGGAAGATCGGCGCGTCTTCGTCCTTGTTGATGGCGATGATGGTCTTTGAGTCCTTCATGCCGGCAAGGTGCTGGATCGCCCCGGAAATCCCCACCGCGACATAGACCTGCGGCGCCACGATCTTGCCAGTCTGGCCGACCTGGTAATCGTTGGGCACATAGCCGGCGTCCACCGCCGCGCGGCTCGCGCCGATCGCGGCACCGAGCTTGTCGGCCAGCGGGGTGATCGTCGCGGCAAAGGTTTCTGCGTCCTTCAAGGCGCGGCCGCCCGAGACGATGATCTTGGCGCTGGTCAGTTCCGGCCGCTCGCTCTTGGCGATTTCCGCGCCGACGAAGCTGGAGAGGCCCGCGTCCCCCGCGCCGCTCACGGCCTCGATCGCAGCGCTGCCGCCGCTCGCCTCGGCCTTGGCGAAGGCCGTGGCACGCACCGTCACCACCAGCTTGGCATCGCTCGATTCGACCGTGGCGATGGCATTGCCGGCATAGATCGGCCGGGTGAAGGTCTTCGCGCCTTCGACCGAGAGAATGTCCGAGACCTGCGCCACGTCGAGCAGCGCGGCGACGCGCGGCGCGACGTTCTTGCCGGTGGTCGTGGCCGGCGCCACGAACGCGTCGTGATCGGCCATCAGCCCGGCGACGAGCGGCGCGACGTTTTCCGCCAAGGCATGGGCATAGGCCGCGTCATCGGCCTTGAGCACGGCGGCCACGCCGGCGATCTGCGCGGCGGCCTGGGCCACGCCATCGATGCCTTCGCCCGCGACCAGCGCGACCACGTCACCCAGCTGGCCCGCTGCCGTCACCGCGCTCAGCGTCGCGTCCTTGATGGCCGCGCCGTCATGCTCGACCCAGAGAAGAACCTTACCCATCACGCGACTCCCAGTTCCTTGAGCTTGGCCACCAACGCATCGACATCGGCCACCTTGACGCCGGCCGCGCGGACCGGCGGCTCGGCCACTTTCAGCGTCTTGAGGCGCGGCGCCACATCGACGCCGAGGTCCGCCGGGGTCTTGGTGGCGAGCGGCTTGGACTTGGCCTTCATGATATTGGGCAGCGAGGCATAGCGCGGCTCGTTCAAGCGCAAGTCGGTGGTTACCACCGCCGGCAGCGCCAGCTTGACCGTTTCCAGGCCACCATCGATCTCGCGCTTGACGATCAGGTGATCGCCTTCGACGCTGACTTCATTGGCAAAGGTGCCCTGCGGCCGGCCGAGCAGCGCGGCGACCATCTGGCCCACCTGGTTCGAATCGTCGTCGATCGCCTGCTTGCCGGTGATGATCAGGCCCGGCTGTTCCTCGCCGGCAATCGCCGTCACAATCTTGGCCACGGCCAGCGGCTCGACCTCGTCATCGCTCTGCACCAGGATCGCGCGGTCCGCACCCATCGCCAGCGCCGTGCGCAGCGTATCAGTTGCCTTGGCAGGCCCGACCGACACCGCCACGATCTCGCTCACCACGCCCTTTTCCTTCAGGCGAATGGCTTCCTCGACCGCAATCTCGTCGAACGGGTTCATGCTCATCTTCACGTTCGCCAGCTCGACACCCGTGCCATCCGCCTTCACCCGCGGCTTCACGTTGTAGTCGATCACCCGCTTCACGCAGACCAGGGCTTTCATTGCAGTGCACTCTCATCAACGGCATGGACAGAAACGAAGGGCCGCCCACGATGGAGCGGCCCCGGGATTTTTTGCCTGGCCCTCACCGGGTCAGGTCACGATCAGAAGCGATAGGCGATGGACGCCCCATAGACCGCCGGTTTGCCACGATAGCGGATCAGCGTGTCGAGATAGGTCGAGATCGCCGTGGTATAGGTCTTGTTGGTCACATTGCGGCCATAGATCGTCCCGCGCCAACGCCCGTCGGCGGAACCCACGCCAATCCGCGCATCGAGCGTGGCATAGCCGGCGATCTCGAAATCGTCGGCGGGCAGCGCCGCATTGTGGAACGTAGTGTTCTGCCGGCCCTGGTACGTCAGTGTGCCGCCCAGAAAGCCGACGAGGTTGTCACCGATGGAGCGTTCGTACTGTGCGTCGACGTTCGCGCTGAATTTGGGCGTATAGGGCAACTCCGAATTGCGGAAATTGCCGGTATAGCCAGCAGCGTTATAAACTGCCTGCCCGTCAGGCGTTTTGGAATAGTCCGAGGTCACCTTGGCCTTGAGGTAGGTCGCGCTCGCGCTCAAGTGCAGGCCAGCCAGCGGCTTGACCACCAGTTCACCCTCGATCCCGAAAATATAGGACTTGGGCACGTTGAGCATCTTCTCCAGCAGGCCGAATACCGGGTCGGCAATGCGCCCGCGGACCTGCTTGTTGGAATAGTCGTAGTAGAACGCCGCCGCGTTGAGCTGGACCTTACGATCCGCCAGCGGCGCCTTGAAGCCGGCTTCGAATGCCAGCACCTTTTCTTCGGTAGCGGGGGTATATTGCAGGATACGCGAGGCGCCGATCGCCGAGAACGTGCCGGCCTTGTAACCTTGGCTGACCGTGGCATAGAGCAGCGTGCCCTGGTCGAACTTGTAATTCACACCTGCGCGGAACGACACGTTGTCTTCCTGCAGGTGGCTGGTGACCGGGCTGAGCGTCGATTTGGCCGTACCCAACAGCAGATCGCCTGATGTCGGGAAGCACTGGCCGGGCAGGATGGTGATAGGCACGCTGTTGAGCGCTGCACCATAGATCGTCGCGGTACCCTGCGCGGTGTCGATGGCAGGGTCGTTGTAGCAGTAGGTCGCGCTCTGTTTGTTGTTGGTGTAGCGGATACCGCCCTGGATCGTCAGATTAGGGACGATTTCGGCTTCGGCGTTCGCAAACAGCCCATAGGAGCGCATTCTGGACGCGTAATTGTTCAAGGTGAGCGTAATAAGTCCCAGATTTCCCGAATAATCGTTCAGCTGGAAATAGTTGTTCTGTGATGTACGCACGTTGTCATAACTAGCCCCGACGATCCAGTGCAAGGTCGGCGAGTTGCCTGCCAGGCGCAGTTCCTGGTTGAACGACCGCACATCGCCAAACAGCGGCACATCGACCGCACGGGCAGTGGTTCCGTCGAGATCCTGGTTGTAAGCCAACTTCTGCTTGGCGAGGGCCGTGACCGACGTGACCGTGATCGTGTCCGTCACATCCACATCGATGCGCCCGGCAAACTGGTAATAGCTGTTGTCTGACTTGCCCAGCAGCCCTTGCGTCCATTCCGCATCGCGCGCGTTGTTGCTGATCTTCGTGCCCAGCACGGCGCGGGCGCCAGCAGCCACGGCCGGATCCGCGCCATTGAGCCGGCTGACCAGGGTGGATTGGGCACCCAGGAAGCTGCCGCTATACCCGGCCGAACCGGGCGTGGTCAGATCGGCGTAGCGCTTGGCATCAACGTAGCCATAGGGGTTGCCTGACGCGGCGAGTTGCGACTGGCTGCCATAGATATTGTAGATCGTGCCAGCATATTGCGGGGCCAGCGGATCGGACCGATCGCGCGAGCCGGTGGCCATGAGTTCGATCTTAACGCCATCGGCCGGGGCAATGTCGACGGTCAGGCGCCCCATGATCTTGCGCGCATCACCGTTGTCGTCGTTGGGCCGGGACAGGCTGCGCTGCCAGGCGCCACCGCTGATTCCCTTGACTGCAAGCCGTGCGGAAATCTTGTCGCCCAGTGGACCGCTGACGAAACCGCCGATTTCGGCGCGATCGAAGCGTTCGTAGGAGGCGTTGAAGCCAGCATGGAAGTCAGGCGTGGGCTTGCCGACGATGTAGTTGACGGCGCCGCCGGTCGAACTTTGGCCAAACAGCGTGCCTTGTGGGCCCTTGAGCACTTCGACCCGCTCAATATCGAGATCGAGCGCGTCAGACATGACCGGCACGTTGCGCGGGATCTGGTCGGTATAGACCGAAACGGACGGCGGCGCGCCAAAGGTCGCGTCATAAAGGCCGATGCCGCGCAGGGTGAATACCGGCGTGGAATAGAGCGACTGGGTGAACGTGAAGCCGGGCACCAGCTTGGCGAGGTCAGCCGGGCCGGAAACGCCACGCTGAAGCAATTCCGAACCAGATGCCGCAGAAATGGTCAGCCCGACACTGTTGGCCGACTGCTCGCGCTTGTTGGCAGTCACGATGATTTCTGGTGCAGCGGGTGCCTCTTCCGGCTTGGCGTCGGGCTTGGCGGCTGCCTGGGCCAACGCGGTGTCGGCCGACAGGATCGCCAGCGCAACGGCGGCTCCGCCGAACAGATATTGTTTATTCAGGCGCATCTCTACCTCCCATTTTTTTCTGTTAGATCAGGTAAGCAGGCATCTATCCGCGTTGCCGTGGGGCGTCGGCTCAACCGGCGATCATCGCCCCATCGACCACGTGCTCGGCACCGGAAACGAACGACGCCTCGTCCGACGCCAGGAATACGACGACATTGGAAACTTCATGCGGCTCGGCCAGCCGCCCGAGGGGAATGGCCGCTGCGGCACCCCCGCCGCGCTCGTCGGTGGCGGCCACCATCATTGGCGTAAGAATGTAGCCGGGATGCACGGAATTGACGCGGATGCCATCCTTGCCGTGCCATACCGCCATCAGCTTGGTCATTCCGCGCACGGCCCACTTGCTGGCGCAATAGGCGGCGTTCGACGAGGCGGCCGCGCCGACCATCCCGGCAATCGACGATACGTTGACGATCGAGCCGCCGCCTGCGCTCTGCATGCCCGGCAGCACGGCTTGCATCCCAAGGTATGTCCCCAACTGGTTGACGGCACAGACCTCCAGGAATTCGGTCTCGGTGAGATCGAGCACGCCCTTGACCGGGCCAATCACGCCCGCATTGTTGACCAGCACGGTGACCGGGCCAAATCGCGCTTCCGCCACGCCCACCACGCGCCGCCAACCTGCTGCATCGGCCACGTTATGCTCGACGAAGCAGGCAGCTTCGCCCAGTTCGGCCGCGATGGCTGCACCGCGCACAGCATTGACATCGGTGAGCACCACCTGCGCCCCTTCGCGCACGAAAGCGCGGGCATGGGCCTCCCCCATGCCTTGCGCGGCGCCGGTGATGATCGCAACCTTTCCGGCAAGGCGCGACATGGTCAGGCCACTCCTGCCACGGCCGGGGCGGCGATCTGCGGCGCTACGTCCTGCGCCAGCAGTTTCATCGAATGCTCCCATGGCTCGGGATTGTCGATATAGTCGTGGCTGTAGACCAGCAGCGTGCCGAACGGACCGCCCAGGTCGTCGCACCAGGCCTGGATCTTCTGGCGTACCGTTTCGACGGACCCGACAATCCACACATGCTCGGCGAGGTATTCGGCATCGACCGTGTCGGGATCAACCGAGGGATCGTGCAGCAGGCCCTTGAGCACGCCAAACCGCTTGTACGTCGGCTTGATGTAGCTTTCCCAAGCGAGGCCCAGCCCGCCCTCTAGCGCCAGCTTCCGCGCCTCGGCGTCGGTCTCGGCAACGACGACGTCGCGCACCACACGGTGGGCGGAGCGGTCGCTCGGCCGCCCGGCCCGCTCCATTTCCTCGCGATAAGTTTCGAAATGGCTGCGCAGGAATGCATTGCCCGCATAGACCGAGGCTGGAATGAAGCCATGCCGGCCGGCGAAAGTGATCGAGGGCGACGGTGCAGACAGACCGGTCATCGCCATCTGCATCTGCCCGCCCCACGGGCGGGTATCGCGCAACGGGTGGGCCGGATCACTCTTCGGATAGCCGGCATTCCAGAACTGGCCTTCCATCTGGAACGGTTCGTTGTTCCACACCCGCTCCATAATGGCGATCGCCTCGAGCATCATGGCGTGGTTCTTGCTCATATCCGTAATGCCGCGCACCGCCGCATCAGTGGGATAGGCCCCCGTGGCGACACCCAGCATATAGCGACCTTCCAGCACCTGACTGAGCCAGGCCGTCTGAATGGCCAGAGTTGCGGGGTGATGGTAGGGCAGCAGATGCGCCAGCGGGCCGAACTTGATCTGGCTCGTCTGGGCTGCGGCAGCGGCGATCACCAGTTCCGGACTGGGAATGCTTTCCCAGTCCAGCGTGCCGTGTTCACCAACCCAATATTCGCTGAAGCCGACGCGGTCGGCATGGATCGCCTGCTGTACTGCCCAGTGAAAAACCTGCTTTGCCGTCCGCTCGGGACGGAGAAACGGGGTCTGGAACATGCCAATTTTCATGGGATCACCTCGTTGGTCGGACGTCACAGCGCGGCCCCGCAAGCCGGGCCTGCCGTCAGCCGAAATCTTTCCATTCGATGATGCAGCCATCGCCATCAAAGCGGATGAAACTGCAGAATTTGAGCCGGAACACTGCCCCGGCCTTGCCAAAACCGGGCAAGTCCACGCTTGGCGTGCCGACATACCAGGCCTGGCGGATGACCGTGTCACCGACCTCCAGGACCAAGTCTGCATCTTCGAAATGACGATCGGGAACATAATTTTCGGCAAAGCCGCGCAAGACCTCGAGCAGCGCGTCGCGCGACGTCAACGTGAAGTCGCGGTTGTAATGGGCAAAATCCACATCCGGTGCCATCATATCTGCCATCGCATTGAAATCCTTGGCATTGTAAGCCTGGATCAAGCGCTCGGCACGGTTGGCAAGGTCGGCCATCGTCCTCTCCGCGAATTCAGGTGGTTCTCCGAACCCATGCATTGCCGCATGCAGCGCGCATCTCCACCGCGCTTGCGGAAATGCTCGATTCGAGCCCTGCTGTTTGTTGCAAGGAGCCTAGATTCCCGAAAGGACGTCGTCAATTTTTTTCGACGTTTTGTCGGGTTATTTTGGAAATGAAGTACTATCTAATTGTTTTTAGACGATATTATCATTCCAAACCGACTCTTGGTCGGCAACAAATATCCTGATAGTAGCATACAACCCCACTATAAGGCTGCTCGAATGCCCCTATCGACCCGCGGGATTGACGCGCAAGACTGCAACGACACTGCACCCGAGGATCGGGCCGAAGCCGGCGACCACGCCTGGGACACGCTGCTCGAGCTCGTCACCAGCCGCCCCAAGCGCGCTCCTGACCGCAAGCAGAACCGCAGCAAGCGCACGGAACAGCAAATTCTCAATGCCGCCCTGCGCGTCTTTGCGCGGGACGGCATCTCGCGCTCGCGCATCGCCGACATCGCCGCCGAAGCCGGGATATCCACGTCCACGCTCTACGAGTATTACAAGAGCAAGGAAGACCTGGCGTACGACCTGCCCAATTCGCATCTGGTCAGCTTCTTTCAGGAGTATCGCGCCGCGGTTGTCGGAAAAACATCCGCGCGGGAAAAGCTGCTACTCTACCTATCCATGTCCGCCGATTTCGCGCGGGAACATGCCGATTGGGGCCGCCTGTTTTATCTGGAAATTTGGCCCAGCGTGCTCGTCAGCGAAACCGAATTGCGCCACAGCGTCGATGATTTTGCGCGGATCGCACGCTACCTCATCGACGAAGGCGTCCGCCAGGGTGAATTTCCCGCCGGCCGGAACAGCTATGAAACAGCGTCACTGCTGCTCGGCGCGGTCAACCAGGTGATCATCACCTGGCTGCTGTACCGGCGCCCGCGCAACCTGACGAAAGCCAGCGCGGAGATGGCCGATCGCGTGATCACCATGATCGCCAACGAACGCCCCTGACACCCTTGCCGGCGCAACCAGCGCCTCCGACGCCCGCTTTTGACTACCCCCCCTTCAGCGCTGCGCAGCCAACGCGTGTGAACACGCTTCCCAACCCGTCCATTCGTTGCCATAATATCCGAATTATCGTCGAGATTAATTGGGAGAGGCTTCATGGGACGACTCCAGGGCAAAGTTGCCATCATCACCGGTGCCGCACAGGGCATGGGCGCTGCCCACGCGCGGCGCTTTCTGGCCGAAGGCGCCGCCGTCACGATTACCGACATCGATGCGGAGCGTGGCGAAGCGCTTGCCCGGGAACTGGGCGAAAGGGCTGCGTTCTATCGCCTCGACGTTGCCGACGAAGAGAACTGGGCAGCGGTTGTCGGTGCTACCGAGGCCCGCTTTGGCCCTGTCACCGCGCTGGTCAACAACGCTGGCATCATCGGTTCACCCACACGTTGTGCAGACCTCACGCAAGCTGAATTCCAGCGCGTTTGCGCTATCAACCAGACTGCAGTGTTCCTCGGCACCAAGCACGTGATCCCCACAATGATCCGCGCCGGCGGCGGCTCGATTGTCAACATATCGTCGATCTCGGGCATCGTGGCGATCTATGGCACCCCCAACGTCGCTTACGCCGCCAGCAAGTTCGCAGTGCGCGGCATAACCAAGCAAGTCGCCATCGAATACGGCAAGCAGGGCATCAGGGCCAACTCCGTCCATCCCGGCTATATCAAGACGAAAATGATGACGGACGCGCTCGACGAAGACGGCATCCGCGTGGCATCGGCCTCCGTCCCGATCGGGCGGGTGGGCGAAGTGGAGGATGTCTCCAACCTCGTGGTTTTCCTCGCATCCGACGAATCCGGCTTCATCACTGGATCGGAATACATCATCGACGGCGGCCTCACAGCCTTGTGAACCGGGTGTCGCGCGGGCGCAGGCGGCGCCTGTGCGACACGATTTCACTTGCGCAGCACGCCGCGCTCGCTAGTTATATCCGACGTTTTTTCGGATTTATGAGCAAGGCAAAGATGGACAACGCGAGCTCGATTGCGCCCGACGACACGGTCTTGCGCACCGCCTTTCTGGAACAGATGCGCCAAGTGCCCGGCGCGGTTGCCATCATTGCCAGCGCGCAAGACGACGATGCCGGCGGGCTGGTGGCAACCGCCTGGTCCTCGCTTTGCGCCGATCCCCCCATGCTCCTGGCGTGCGTCAACCGTTCGGCCAGCGCGCACGATCTGATCCTGTCCACCGGAGCGTTCGGGCTCAGCCTGCTTTCGGCCCAGGACAGCGCCGTGGTGGGCCAATTCGCCGGCAAGGCCGCGCTGGCTGGCAAGGATCGCTTCGCCCCGGGATTATGGCGACGCGGGCCCGCCGGCCAACCCCTGCTGGAAAGCGCGACAGTGGCGTTCGAGTGCGCGTTGGAAGCCACCCACTCGCACGGGACGCACACGATCCTGATCGGCAAGGTGGGCGCGATGCACCGCAATGCAACTGCGGCAGCGCTGCTCTATTTAGATGGCAAATTCGCATCAGCCGTGCCCGCGTGAACATTGCCCCATACAACATAGCCCATAACAATATGCGTGGCAGAGAGGACCGAGCGGAATGATTAACAAGATCGTCGCCTCGATGGCCGAGGCCGTTGCCGATATGCAGGACGGCGCATCGATCATGATCAGTGGCTTTGGCGATGCCGGGGCTCCGGCGGAACTGATCGAGGCCGTGATCGCCCAAGGCGCCACGGACCTCACAATCATCAGCAACAACGCCGGCGCCGGCGAAACCGGCATTGCCGCGCTCATGCGGGCCAACCGCGTGCGCAAGGTCATCTGTTCATTCCCGCGACAAGCCGCCTCGCACCACTTCGACGCACGTTATCGCGCGGGCGAAGTGGAACTGGAACTGGTCCCGCAAGGCAACCTCGCCGCCCGGATCCAGGCTGCGGGTGCCGGGTTGGGCGCGATCTTCACGCCGACCGGCTATGGCACGATGTTGGCCCAGGGCAAGGAAGCCCGCGAGATCGATGGCCGCCATTATGTGCTGGAATATCCCATCCACGCCGATTTTGCGCTGGTGAAAGCGCGCGCGGGCGATCGCTGGGGGAACCTCGTCTATCGCAAGGTGGCCCGCAATTTCGGCCCGATCATGGCGATGGCCGCAAAGACCACGATCGTTCAGGTCGCCGAGATCGTCGAATTGGGCGCACTCGATCCCGAAACCATCGTGACCCCCGGCATTTTCGTCGATCGCGTCGTGGCCATGCAGCCCGCGCCGACCGTCTGACCACCAGGAGACCTGACATGCAGCGCATGGACCGCAATGCTCTTGCCGCCCGCGTCGCGCGCGACATTCCCGAAGGGGCCTATGTCAACCTTGGCATCGGCGCGCCCACCATGGTCGCCAACTTCCTGCCCAAGGACAAGGACATCTTCCTGCAAAGTGAGAACGGCTTGCTTGGCATGGGGCCGGCACCGGAGCCCGAAGATATCGATTGGGAACTGATCAACGCGGGCAAGCAGCCCGTCACCATCCTGCCCGGCGGCTCCTATTTCCACCATGGCGATTCGTTTGCGATGATGCGCGGCGGCCATATCGACATCTGCGTGCTGGGCGCATTCCAGGTCTCGATCCATGGAGACCTGGCGAACTGGCATACCGGCGCGCCAGATGCGATTCCGGCCGTAGGGGGCGCCATGGACCTGGCGATCGGTGCCCGCGACGTGTTCGTGATGATGGACCTGCTCACAAAGTCGGGCGAGAGCAAGCTGGTGCGCCAATGCACATATCCGTTGACCGGGCTGGCGTGCGTGTCGCGTGTCTACACCGACGTCGCGATATTCGATGTCGGCCCCGACGGCGCTCACGTGATCGAAATGGTTGAGGGCATGACGCTGGATACGCTGCGCGCTCTTACCGGGCTTGAACTGGCAGAGGCATGATGATGTCACAGACGATCGATCTCGGGGCCTTCGTCCTCGAACATCGTGACGACGGCGTGGTGATCGTCACGTTCTCGCGTCCGCCGGTCAATGCCGTGTCGTTGACCGTCTATGAAGACATCGGCCGCCTGGCCGACTATGCCACGCAGCACGACAGTGTCAGGGTGCTGGTGATCACCGCCCCACCTGGTGCCCGAGCCTGGTGCGGCGGGGCGGACCTGCACGAGTTCAAGGGCATGACGGCCGCGCGCCGCAAGGAACGCTATCACTTCATCAATGCGCAGTTGCCGCGCTTTCACGCGATCGACAAGCCGATGATCGCGGCGATCGAAGCGGCGACCATGGGCGTTGGCATGATGCTGGCGGGCATGTGCGATCTGCGTGTCGCTAGCGAAAACGCCCGCTTTGCGTGCCCGGAAGTGGACTATGGGCTGATCGGGGGCAGTGCCGGTCTGTTTGCCACGCTGCGCATGCCGGAAGCCAAAGTGCGCGAGATGATCTACACCGGCCGCACTTTCACCGCGCGCGAGTTGGAACCGACTGGCTTCTTCAACTACGTGGTACCGCGTCCGGCCGTATTGCCCATTGCGCTGGACCTTGCCGAACAAATCGCCCGCAAGAACATGCCGGTGCTGCGCGCCCGCAAGCTGGCCTCGCTCGAATGGGAGGGGTCGGAATGGATGGACGCCTATCTCGAAGCGCAGGAGCTGTCTTCGGCGCTCGTCGAAGATCCCGCCAGTGAAGCGGCCGTGCTCGCCGCCCTGCGCCGAGGCAGGGAACGCAAAGGCGCGAAAGCCTGACACCCCCGCGCGCGGGTGTTTCCGACACCGGCTGCGCGTAGGCCGGTGCGAACTGGGGATTCGCGCCGGGCGGGTCTTTATGCGCCGGTCCAGTCCGGCTGCCGCTTTTCCAGGAACGCGGCAATGCCCTCGCGCTTATCGGCGGTTCCGAACAAAGCGGAAAACGCCTGCCGTTCGGCGCCTAGATGCGCGGCATGGGGCAAATCGAACGCGGCGTTGACCAGGCTCTTGGCCTGGCGGACTGCCACTGGTGCGCGCGCGGCGATGGCTTCGGCCAGAACCGTGGCGCGCGGAAGAGCAGCGCCGTCTTCGACGACTTCCAGGACAAGCCCCAGTCGCTGCGCTGTGACGGCATCGATCGGCTGGCCCAACAGCACCATGTGCATCGCCGCCATGCGGCCAACCACGCGTGGCAGGGTGGCGGTCCCCCCTGCCCCGGGGATGATCCCCAGGTTGCTCTCCGGCTGGCCAAAGCGGGCGCTGGCCCCGGCAATGGCCAGATCGCAGCACATCAGCAACTCATTGCCCGCACCCAGGCACCACCCTTCGACCGCCGCCACGATGGGCTTGGGAAAAGCGCGGATGCGGGCCCAGTTTGCCGGGCGTGGATCGGCCAGCGCCCCGGCGACGCCCTTTTCGATCAATTCGTTGATGTCAGCCCCGGCGGCGAACACTTTGGCAGAGCCGGTGATCACCACCGCCAGGATCGCAGCGTCACCTGCTGCGGTGTCAAGTGCCTCGGCCACCAGCGCCAGCAGTGGGGTTGCCAAGGCATTGCGCTTTTCCGGATTGTTCAGCGTCAGGGTCAGCACGCCCGATGGCGCGCGATCGACGAGCAGCAGGCGAGAATTGTCGGTCATGCCAAATTCACCCAATATTGCGAAGGTTGGTACATCGCTTGTCCGGTCGCTGCAGCAATCGCGCGCAGCGCCTCGACCAGCGCGGCCACGCCGAAACGACGCGCCCAGGCGCAGGGCCCGAAAGGATAGTTGGCGCCAAAGCGCAGCGCCGCATCGATACCGGCCTCGTCGCTGACCTGTTCCAGCACGGCATCGCCCGCAGCATTGGCGATCTGGGCCAACGTGCGCAGCACGACCAGCCCCGGCCGATCCGCAAGGCGATAGGCCTCAAGCCCCCATTCCGCCAGCTTGGCTTCCACCGCAGTCGCGGCATCATCGTCGCTGGCAGCGTAACCGATCGAACCGGCGCAACTCTCGTCGAACCAGTCGAGCACCACCACCGGGCGGCCGATCTCGCGGGCTTCGTCCCGCGCAGTCCGCCCACGCGAAACCCGGACCTGAACTTTGCCTATGTCGAACGCCGGCAGGCACCAGTGCAATTCGGCCGGCTGGGGCGCAACGTCAGGCGGTATCGCGGCACCAGGCGCAATCGGTCGCTCAAAGCCCTTACCCTGGGCATAATCATAGACCCCGCGCCCGGTCTTGCGGCCCAGCCAGTTGGCGTCGACCAGGGCCGACTGCGCCAGTTGGGGCACGAACCGAGTCTGCCCGAAATAGGCATCAAACACCGAACGCGCGACGGCAAAGTTCACATCCTGGCCGATCAAATCGGTCAGTTCCAGCGGCCCCATGCGAAAGCCGGCGGCGTGCTTGAACAGGTGATCGATCACGTTGGCTGGCGCGCCATGCTGCTGCAGGCACGTGAATGCCTCACCATAAAATGGCCGCGCCACGCGGTTGACAATGAAGCCGGGTACGTCGGCAACCGGAACGCCGACCTTGCCCCAGCGCTTGGCCACATCGGCCACGCGCGCCGCCACGGCGGGATCGGTCGCCGGTCCGGAGACCAGTTCGACCAGCTTCATCACCGTTGCCGGGTTGAAGAAGTGCATCCCCATGAACCGGCCAGGGTGGGCAAGCCCACGAGCCAATCGTGCGATGGACAGCGAGGACGTGTTGCTGGCAATCACCGCATCGCTGCGCAAGTTGGCTTCCAGCGCCGCAAACAGGTCCTGCTTGATCGCCAGGTTCTCGACGATCGCCTCGATCACCAGGTCGCAATCGCGCAATCCGGCCGGTTCGTCGGTCCAGACCAAGGTACTCAGGATAACCTCCGGTTGCCCGGGCTCAAGCTTTCCACGCGCCACAAGAGTGGCGAGACCTTTGGTGATCTGGTCGCGGCTGCGATCGCGCGAGAGCGCATCGACATCATAGATCACGACGGGATGGCCGGCCTGGGCCGCGACCTGGGCAATGCCGCTGCCCATCGTGCCGGCACCGCAGACACCGATCCTGGATACCTCGTTCACGTCTCACTCTCCGGTGTTCTTGAATCGGTGCAGCTCAGGCCGCGCAGCCGCCCGAGCAGCCGCCCACTTGAACAGGATGGGCCGCTTTCATCGCGCGCAGCGGCTCTTCGCCTGCCATGGGCCTCAGGCCCAGGCGCGCGAACATCGCCGCGTCGCTGTCGTCGCCGGCATTGGGCGCGGTCAGCAGCTTGTCGCCGGTGAAGATCGAGTTGGCCCCCGCGAGGAAGCACAGCGCCTGGGTGGCCTCGCTCATGCTTTCGCGGCCGGCCGACAGGCGCACCATCGACAGCGGCATGGTGATGCGCGCCACCGCCACGGTGCGCACGAATTCGATATCGTCGATCTTGGCCATGGGCGTATCGGCCAGCATGTCGCCCAGCACGGTGCCCTTGACCGGCACCAGCGCGTTGACCGGCACGCTTTCCGGGTGCTGTTCTAGCGTGGCCAGGGCGTGGACAAAGCCGACGCGATCGGCGCGGGTTTCGCCCATGCCGACAATGCCGCCCGAGCAGACGTTGATCCCGGCCTCGCGCACCACGCTCAAGGTATCAAGGCGGTCTTGGAAGGTGCGGGTGGTGATCACCTCGTGATAGCGTTCGGGCGAGGTGTCGATGTTGTGGTTGTAATAGTCGAGGCCCGCCTCGGCCAGCTTGCTGGCCTGATCGGGGGTGAGCATGCCCAGCGTCATGCAGGTTTCGAGCCCCATCTCGCGCACGCCCTTCACCATCTGCACGATGGCGTCCATGTCGCGATCCTTGGGGTTGCGCCAGGCCGCGCCCATGCAGAACCGCTTGGACCCGGCGTCGCGCGCCTGGGCAGCCGATTGCAGCACGGCCTGCACATCCATCAGCTTGCTCGCGGCCACGCCGCTGTCAGCCTTGACGCTTTGCGAGCAATAGCCGCAATCTTCCGGGCAACCGCCGGTCTTGATCGACAGCAGCGTGCACAGCTGCACCTCACCGGCGCGGTGATGGTCGCGATGCACGGCGGCGGCGCGGAACACCAGCTCGGTAAACGGCAAGTCGAACAATGCGGCGATTTCCTCGCGGCTCCAGTCGGTGCGGACGGAGGGATCAATGCGCGCTATCGACGCCATATCAGCCCTCCATGCCGAGCAGGATGGTGCCGTATTCGGCAAGGTCGTTCGCAGCCATCCCATGGGATACGACCACCCCGGCCAGCGGCGCGGGCACATCGACCAGCGTATCGAGCACAGCCAGCCGCGCCACCGCGTCGCCCTTGCCCGTCTGGCTCCCGACAGGCAGCAACCATGCCACCGTGCCGACATGCGGTGCTCTGATCGTGCAAGCCTGGGCGGCGACCGCCGGCGGCGGAGGCGACACGGCCGGCGCCACCACGGGTGCGGGGGCCAGCAGCGGATTGGACGTCCCCGGCGAACGGGCCAGGAAGAAATCCCATTCCGCGCTTTGCAGGCAAACCCGCTGCCAGCCGCCCGCCAGCATCGCGTCGAGCAAGGCGCGCGCATTGGTAATCATGCGGCGGGCATTGTCGTCCAGTGCGATCATGCGGCGGCCCCTTTCCGTTCGGCCAGCAGCACTTGTTCAAGCCAGCGGGTATGGATGCGATTGGCCCGGAAATCCGGGTGCGCGATGATTTCGCGGTGCAAGCCGATGGTCGTGGCAATGCCTTCCACGCGGAATTCCGCAAGCGCCGCATCGAGCCGGTCGATCGCCAGGTCGCGCGTTGGCGCATGGACGATCAGCTTGCCGATCATGCTGTCGTAGTAAGGCGGGATCATCGCCCCTTCCGACATATGGCTATCGAGACGCACCCCCTCGCCGGTCGGCGGCGACCAGCGCGTGATCCGCCCGGGCGAGGGCATGAAATCGCGTGCGGTGTCTTCGGCGTTGATGCGGCATTCGATGGCGTGGCCCGTGAGCCTGACCTGGTCCTGCGATACGGACAGGGGCGACCCTCCGGCAATGCGCAACTGCTCCTGCACCAGGTCAAAGCCCGCGATCATCTCGCTGACCGGATGCTCCACCTGGATGCGGGCGTTGACCTCGATGAAGTAGAATTCTTCGCGCGCCACGTCATAGAGGAACTCGCATGTGCCGGCGTTGCGATAGTTGACCGAAGCTGCCAGCGCGCAGGCGCTTTCGTGCAGCTGCTGGCGCAAGTGATCGGGCATGGCCACGCAGGGCGCTTCCTCGATCAGCTTCTGGTAGCGGCGCTGCACCGAGCAATCGCGCTCGCCGAAATGGACCACCCCGCCCTTGCCGTCGCCCATCAACTGGACCTCGACATGGCGGGCCTGGGGCACGAAGCGTTCCATGAACAGCGTGCCATCGCCAAAGGCAGCAACCGCTTCGGCCGAGGCGCGGTGGAAGCCGGCTTCGGCCTCGTCGCCATTGTAGGCAATGACCATGCCGCGCCCACCGCCGCCGGCTGCGGCCTTGAGCAGCACGGGATAGCCGATCCTGTCCCCCTCGCGGCGGGCATCGGCCGCCGTCGCCACGCCATCGCAGCCCGGCACCAGCGGCACCCCGGCCGCGCGCGCCATGGCCCGCGCCTGGATCTTGTCGCCCAGCGAGTCGATCACATCGGGCTCCGGGCCGACAAAAGCGATCCCGTTTTCAGCACAGAGCCGGGGCAGGATGGCCCGTTCCGACAGGAAGCCATAACCGGGATGGAGGCCATCACAACCACTGGCCTTGGCCGCATGGACCACCAGACGCGGATCGAGATAGCTGCGCGCAGCCTGTGCCGGCCCCAGCACGACCGCCCGATCGGCCAGTCGCGCCGCCGCGCTGTCACGATCAGCATCGGACACGGCCACGACCGTCTCGATCCCGAGCGCCTGCGCGGCGCGGACAATGCGCAAAGCGATCTCGCCACGGTTGGCGACGAAAAGGCGCCGGATCGCCATCAGTCGGCCGCCAGCGCAAACAGCGGCTGCCCCGCCTCAACCATCGCGCCGTCGTCAGCCAGCACGGCGACGATGGTGCCGGCCTGGCCCGCCTTGACGGCCGTGAACAGCTTCATCACCTCGATCAGGCAGATTTCATCTTCGCCGCCCACTTTGCCGCCTACTTCGACATAGGCCGGCGCGCCGGGCTTGGGCGCGCGGTAAAACGTGCCGAGATTGGGCGCAACGATGATCACTGCGCCTTCGGGAATGGCACCAGGCGCGGTCACCGGGGGTGCTGCGGCTGGCGCCGCTGACGCCGCAGGCGTTGCTGCCGGCGCCACAACTGCGACAGCAGCGGGCGTAGTCGGCGCGGCTGCGGCCGGCTGGGCAGTGACCAGCGTGCCGGCCGCCGGATCGTTGGACAGCAGCAGTTCGAACGGGCCGGACCGCATGTGCAGCGTCGCGATCCCGGACCGGGTGAACTCCTCGATCAGCAGGCGAACCTGATCGACCGGATTGTCGATGACTGGTTTGTGCGTCATGGCTCAGAACCATCCTCTGGTGTTGGTTTTCAGCACGCCGTGGCGTGGCGGTCTGCCCCCGTAGGGGCGCGTTCAACGGCGAAGGCTAAGGCTCAGGCCTTCGGACTTCAGTTCCACCACCGGCAGCGTGGCGACCTGCATGAGCTTGCGCACATCTTCCAATTCGGGCGACGAGAGCAGCGGATAGTCGCGACGCACCGGGCCGGCCGCACGCATCTTGTCGATATCGGGCTGGGGCACGAATGCGCGGTAAAGCAGTTCGTCCTCGTCCTGCGTGCCGTAGCGCTTCTTCAGCGTGTCGAGATCGGGCATTTCCGGCGGCTGGGCGATCAGGTCCTTGGCGCGCGGCGCCGCCATGATCCGGTCCAGCACATCGGCATCGACCGGCGCCACGGGTTCGCCATAGAAACCGGCCGCATACTGGATCACTTCGTCGGGCACGGTGCCATAGCGCTTGCCGGTCACCACGTTGAGCACCGCCTGGATGCCGACCAGCTGGCTGAATGGCGTGGCCATGCCCGGATAGCCCAAGTCGCGACGCACGGCGGCGACTTCGTCGAGCACCTCGGGCAGCTTGTCCATCATCTTGTGCATGGCCAGTTGGGCCTTGAAGGTACCCATCATCCCGCCGGGAATCTGGTGCTGGATCGAGAACTCGTCGTATTCGGCATATTGGTCGACAAGGTTGCCCGATGCCTTGCCCACCGCCCGGAAATGGTCGGCCACGGGCTGGAACAGCGATTCATCCAGACTGTGGCTGTGGCCGCGCAGCTGGATGTTGCGCGCCATGATTTCGGTGGAGGGCACCGAAGGACCGTTGGCCATCGGCCTGCTGGCGGTGTGGATAACCGAGACCCCGCAGTCGATCGCGTCGAGATAGGCCTTGGCCGAAAGCCCGAGCAGGTTGTTCGAGTGAAATTCGATCGGCTTGCCGCCGGCTGCCTGGACCAGCCCAGGCACGAGTTGCTGGATCCGGTCCTTCTCCAGAACTCCCGCCGTATCATAAAGTAGGATGGAATCGATGTGCGGGCTGTCCGCCAGCTTCTTCGCATTCGCGATGAAGAATGCATCCGTGTGCACCGGAGAAAGCGCGAACATGATCGCCCCGGCCACACAGGCACCATTAGCCTCCTTGGCAACCCTGGCGAGGCGCAGCATGTTGTCCATGCCGAACAGCACATCGTAGATCCAGAATGAACGGATGCCGTGCGCGCAAAGCCGCTGCACCCACAAGTCCATCAAGGCCGGCGGAGTGATCCCGAACGTCACGTTGGCATTGGCACGCAGGCCCGCTCGCAACGGCGTATTGGGCATCGAGGCGACCAGCAGGTCGAGGCCCTCCCAATAGTTTTCCTGGCAATAGCGCGTCAGCACGTCGAGCATGCCGCCGCCCGTCAGGTCGATCGTGCTGAAGCCGGTGCGGTCGATCAGCGGAGTGACCGGCAAGGCCATTCCCGCACGCATCCGCAAGCCCCACAGGCTCTGCTGGCCATCGCGCATCGTCTCGTCGAGAAAATCAATGTGGGCCATACCCCACGCTCTCCCTTCCATCAGCCCACGTCATGCCGCAGGCGGAACCATCACTCGTTATCGATCGGGATCGAACCGGCGGCGGCCATCGCTCAGGCCACTTTCCGATCGACGGTGGCGTCTTGCCCAAACTCGTCGCGCAGGGTTTCGACCAGAATCCGTTCGTTGTGCCAGATGGCGGCGCCAAAGGCATGTTCGATCACTTTGGCGCGACGCAAATAGCGGTGCAGGCCCAGTTCCCAGGTGAACCCCATGCCCCCGTGGATCTGGATGGCCTCGTTGCAAACCTCACGCACCACTTCGCCGGCATAGGCCTTGGCCATGGACACGGCGCGGGCGCGATCGGGGGCATCCTCGGAATAAGCCCAGATGCCATAATAGGTTGCCGAGCGTGCGGCCTCCAATGCCACGGCAAGATCGGCGCAGCGATGCTTGAGCGCCTGGAACGAACCGATCGGCTTGCCGAATTGGACACGGGTTCGGGCATATTCCACGGCTGCATCCAGCATCCGTGCCGCGATGCCCAATTGCAGGCAGGCGCTCATTGCCGCCCCACCATCGAACAAGCGCTCGACTGCCGCAGCGGAATGGCCAGCGCCGACCAATGCGTCGGGATCGAGGACGACATCGTCGAACGTTACAGCGCCCAGGCCCGACGTGGGATCGATGTCCTGGTGCGCCCGGATCGAGACGCCAGCGGCGTTCGCGGACACGAGGAACAGACCTGGCCCGGCGGGCCCCTGTGCCACCACCGCAAAGTGGGTTGCATCGGCGGCCTCGCGGACCAGCAGCTTGGTTCCGGTCAACCTCCCGTCGGACACGCGCGCCAGCACCGCATGGGGCGCGTCGTCGCAGCCCTTTTCGGACAGGGCGACGGAAACGCGCAATTCGCCAGCGGCAAGCGGCGGCAGGAATGCGTCCCGCTGTGCGGCCGTGCCATGCGAACCCAACACTTCGGAGAGCAGAAGAGTATCAAGCACCGCTGCCGGAGCAAGCGCGCCACCCAGGGCTTCCAGCGAAAGAGCAAGATCGACAGCCTTGAGCCCTGCTCCGCCCTGTTTCTCGGGCACCATCATGGCAAACAGGCCCAGCTCGGCCAGCGCGGCACGCGCCGGCTCGACGGCATCGCGACCCAGGTCTGGCGCGCGCAACCCGGCTTGGTCGGCAAGCAGCCGGGCGACGGTATCGCCCAGGCTTTTCTGGTCCTCGTCAAAGGCAAAATACATGGTTCAGTATCCTTGCAGCAGCCGCGCGTCAGCGCGGAAGCCCGAGCACGCGCTCGCCGATGATGTTGCGCTGGATTTCCGACGAGCCGGAGTAGATGGTGAAGGCCTTGGATTGCAGCCAACTGAGCTGGAAACGACCCAGCGCGAGAGCGGCTGGATCGTGACCCGATATCGGCGCGACAGGGCCGAGCGCGTCCATCGCCAATTCGTACATGCGCTGGGCAGCGTGGCTCCAGTAGAGCTTGGTCATCGAGGCATCGGCACCGCGATCCGCACCGTCGAGATAGCGGCTGAACGAGCGCAGAGCGTTGAGACGGACGATCTCGATCTCGGTGATGGCCCGCGCCAGGCGCTGACGTATCGCTGGATTGTCGATCGCGGCGCGGCCGCCCTGCGCGGTCTGGCACAATGTGGCGACCAACTTGTCCAGTTCCTGCTTGAAGCGGACCTGGCGCCCCAGCGCGTCTTCCGGGCCGCGCTCATAGGCCAGCGTGGTCATCGCGATCTTCCAGCCTTCGTTGACCGCCCCGACCACGTTCTCCACCGGCACTTCGACATTGTCGAAGAAGGTCTCGTTGAACTCGGATTCGCCGGAAATCTGCCGCAGCGGGCGGATCGTGATGCCCGGAGAACGCATGTCGATCAGCAGGAACGACAGGCCCCGATGCTTGGGCACATCGGGATTCGTCCGCACCAGGGCAAAGCACCACTGGGCATATTGGGCATAGCTGGTCCAGATCTTCTGGCCGTTGACGATGAACTTGTCACCCACAAGCTCCGCGCGGGTGCGCACCGAGGCGAGGTCGGAACCGGCATTGGGTTCCGAAAATCCCTGGCACCAGATTTCGTCGGACGAAATGATCGGCGGCAGGAAGCGTTGCTTTTGCGCGTCGCTGCCGTGGGCCAGGATGGTTGGCCCGGCCAGGTTGTGGCCGATGATGTTGATGCCCTCTGGCGCGGAAGCGCGGGCCATTTCCTCGGCAAAGATACCGCGCTCGATCAGCGTCGCGCCGCGCCCGCCATATTCCTTGGGCCAGTTGATCCCGCTCCAGCCGCCGGCGTGGAGCTTGCGTTCCCAATCGAGCCGGAACATCGCCCGTTCGTGCTCGTCCTCGGGCTCGAATACGGTGTCGCCCCAACCCTTGGGCAGCGCATCGGCCAGCCACGCCCGCAGTTCGGCCCGGAACGCGCTCTCCTCAGGCGTGTAGTTGAAATCCATCGCGGTGCTCCCTGTCAGTCCTGGCCCGCCGAAGCTCGGTCCGCGGCCCCGGCAAAATCGGGCGCGCGCTTTTCGCGGAACGCCATGACACCCTCGCGGTATTCGGGAGTGAGATAGGCGATGGTCTGGGAATAGGCTTCAAATTCGAGCATTTGCTCGAACGTCGCGGTCTGCGACATGTTGAGCAGCCGCTTGCTCATCGCCATGGCCGTGGGCGACCCAGCGGCGATCTGGCGCGCCATGGCACGCGCCTCGTCCATCAGCGCGTCGTGCGGAACGACCTTGTTGGCAATGCCCAGCGCCAGCGCTTCTTCGGCGGGAACCTTGCGCGCGGTAAAGCACAGTTCCTTGGCCTTGTTGATCCCGACCGCGCGCGACAGGAAAAACATGCCGCCCAGATCGGGCATTAGGCCCACCTTGGCGAAAGCCTGGATGAAACTGGCCTTTTCGCTGGCAATGATGATGTCGCAAGACAGGGCGATGTTAGCCCCAGCGCCGGCCGCTGCGCCGTTGACGGCAGCGATCACCGGCTTTTCCAATTTGTAGAGCGGTTCGAGCACTTCCTTGAGGATCCAGCGATGGCGCGCGCGGCGTTGCAGCGGGGTCAGGCTGTCCTTGCTGGCCTTGAGATCGGCACCGGCGCAAAAGCCACGGCCCGCACCGGTCAGGATCACCACCGACACGCCCGGATCGGCGGCGATGCGCGGGATCAGATGCTGCAGTTCACTGTAGAGCTGGTCCGTCGTCGCGTTCATCGCGTCGGGCCGGTTGAGCGTAACGGTGGCGATGCGCTCGCTCACATCGTAGATAATGTTCTCGTAGTCCATGTCGGCCCCTGTCAATTTTCGTCGTCGGCCGGCGGCACGTGCGCCAGATCGCCGTCGGTGCTGTCCGGGATGGCAAACCACTGTTCCGGCATGCGCAGCGGGATGCGGAAGTCGTGCGCGGGCACGACGATATCTGCATTGTCCAGAACGCGGCGCATGGCTGCTTGCCACACGCGCTCACTCTCGCTGCGGATGTTTCCGGTAAGGAATGCGTCGGACAGCGAACGCAGCGGGTGGTCGGTCGCGCGCGGATCGGCTGGATACCAATAGCGATAGTGATCGCCCAGGTCCGAAACGAGCGCGACGCGCCCCTTTTCCGTCGTCACCACCACCACCTGCATGCCCTCGGTATGACTCGGCACGCTCAGCACGCGGATGCCGGGGAGAAGGTCGGTGTCGCCTTCGACCAGGCGCAACTGCGCTGGTCGCTTGCGCTCGATCAGGTTGCGCAGCGTGGATTTCCAGTAAAAGATCCGCTGCGAGGGCACGGGGTCGACCGCCGCCATCAGTTCGGCCCGTTGTACCACCACGCAAGCCTGGGGAAACAGGTCGAGGTTGTCGGCATGGTCGAAATGCAGGTGAGTACACACGACATAGTCGATGTCCTGCGGCCCCAGTCCCTCTTGCCCCAGGGCCGCAGTCAGCGCGGCGTGGCCGCCGCCCCAACCTTTGACCTTCAGGCGCTGATGCACGGTTGGAATGTCGGCCATGCCGCTATCGACCAGTAGGTTCACCGCCTTGCCGGCCACCGCGCCGCGCACAAGCCACACGTGCACAGGATCGCGTACGATGGCCCCGCCGTGCTGCAGGTATAGCTCGCCGATGCGCAGCGTGGTGACCGTCCAGTGGGTCATTCGCCGATCACCTCGAAACGCTCGATGTCGGAAACCGCACCTTTGCGTTCGCCTTGCGTCCACACCGCGCGCACGCGCGTGCCGGGCTTGATCGTCTGCTTGGCGGTTTCCAGGTCATCGATTTCGATGATGTGGATCATCTTGGTGGAAGCGCCGTCGAGCACGATCTCCGCGTAAGCGTAAGGAACCGGCCGGGTCTGGCCATAGACTTCCATGTTGATCAGCGAGCAGGCGCGGATCGTGCCGGTATCGGCGCAGGCTTTCCACGTGCCGGTGCGCTTGTGCGTGATGTCGTCGATCTCGCGCGGGGGCAGCAGGGCCTCGTCGGCGTTGGAACCACGCACCCCCATGACCACGCCATTCTGGCGGATTTCGTCGAACATGCGGCCGTAATAGGGGCCGTAGGCATGGTCATAGTGCAGCGCCATGGCATAGTTGATTACGCCAAGCGGTTCGGCCGGGGTATCGAGTGGCAGCACGTTCCCAACCGGAGCGTCCGGCGCTGGCACAAAGCCTTCGATCGCGGTGATCGACGTGCACTGCTCGCTGGTCGACCAGCGCGCTGCCACGCGCTGTCCCACCGCCAGCGTGTCGATATCGGCAAGGATCTTGTGCACGAAGGCATTGCGGCAGCCGTCCAGCCGGACAAGGCCGAGAACCCCGCCACCGGTGCGGGTAAAGGCAGTCAGTTCGCCCGTTTCCGGCGCCTGGACGAGGGCCACCGGTTCCTCGCCATCGACCGGCGAGAAATCCTGCGCCGGCGCGATCACCGCGCCATCGGCAAACCGCGTGCCGACGATGCGGCGATTGGGCATTTCGGCCAGGAACGTCCCCGCCGACTTGCCGGGGGTGAGCGTGTAGGGCAGCGAGATCGTGCTCTTGAACGTGGGCAGATCGATCGGTGCGGTTTCAGGTGCGTAGAACATCGTCTATCCCTCCTCAGGCGCTAAGCACGGCGCAGCCGCGCAAGTTGGCCCAACCTCCGCCGGACTGGACCAGCGCCAGCTTGGCGTCCTTGATCTGGTGCGTCTCGTTGCGGCCCATCACCTGGGTCGCCGCTTCGATCAGACGAATGACCCCAACCGCACCGATCGGATTTGCGCCCATGCACCCGCCCGAGGGGTTGACCGGAATGTCGCCATCGACCTGTGTTGCGCCCGAAGCCACCAGGTCCGCCGCCTGCCCCGGCGGGCATAGGCCCAGGCTTTCGTAATAGTTCAGTTCGAAGCAGGAGTAGGGTTCCTGCACCTCGACCACGTCGAACTGGCGACGCGGGTTGGTAATGCCAGCGGCACGATAGACCTGGCGCGATGCGATGGCGAGCGGCTCGGACAGCATCAGCGAGCGCTCCGGCGCATTGTCCGCCTCACAGCAATAGGCCATGCCACGGATCCAGGCCGGGCGCGTGGTCGAATGGTGCGCCACCTTGTCCGACGCCAAGACGATCGCTGCGGCACCGTCGGAAATCGGCGGCACGTCGAGCAGCTTGATCGGCCAGCACAGCGGCGTGGACGCCAGCACATCCTCGACCGTCACCGCCTTCTTCTGGTGCGCATAGGGGTTTTTGAGGGCGTTGTTGCGGTTCTTGGCCGCAACCATGGCCGCCGCTTCCTCGGTGTGACCCAGCACGTCCATGCGGGCGCGCCAGTAGGCGGCCGAAAAGCCCATGATCCCTACCGCGAATTCCCGGCCCCAGAAGGGATCGTAAAGCGTCGAGATCGAGTACTGCAGCTGACCTTCGGACAGCTTGTCGTAGGCAACCACCAGCGTCCGGTCGGAATAGCCGCCGGCTACCTGGTAATAGCCAGCCAGCGCACCGGCAAACCCGGCGCCGCCACCGCTGGTAAGCCGCACCACTGACTTGCCTTGCGCCCCGATCGCATCGACCACCCACTTTTCGGGCTGGTTCACGGCGGCAAACAGCACCGGCCCGGTGGCAATCACCACCGTATCGATGTCGTCCATCGACAGATTGGCGTCGGCCAATGCCCGATCGACCGCCTCGCGCACAAGGCCTGCCTGGCTGACGTCGGTACGGCGACGCGCGTGATGCGTCTGCCCGACGCCAACGATTCCTACTTCGCGACCCATGATCAAACCTCGAGAGTGAAGACGCAGTTGGTCTGCATCGCGACACCGCCGGTGCCATGAACGAGTGCGGTCGCGGGAGCCTTTGCCCCTGCCGCAACCGGCGTCGAAAGCCGCTTGGCCGCCTCGGCCAGCCGAACCAGGCCAGTTGCCATGATCGGATCAGCCGGCAGCGCCCCACCCGAAGCGTTGACCGCCGGATCGAGCGCGATCTCGGCGCCCCGGCCCGCAGCCGCCAGGCCCAGTCCTTCAAGCGCGAGCAATTCGCCCACGACGGAACTCCCGCTGGTTTCGACCACGTCGGCTGCCGCCTTGTCCCAACCGGCCTTGCCCAGCGCCATGCGCGTGGCGGCCGCGACCGAATCCAGCCGGTTGATGCTGCGGTCGGCAAAGTTGTGCGTTTCCAGGCTGGTGCCCATGCCGGTAATGAACACCGGCGGACGCCCCGTGCGGCGCGCCACGTCTTCGTTGCAAATCAGCACGGCGACCGCGCCATCGAGCGGGCGGGAAATCATCAAATCCGTCAGCGGCCAGGCCGCCTCGTCGCCAGCCAACACGGCCGCGGCATCGGGCAAGGTATCGATTGCCACCTTGCCGTTGGCGGCCGCGTCGGCCCAGCGCTTGGCCACGATCGCGGCAAGGGCTTCATCGGTGATCCCGTGCGCGGCAAGATAGCGCTGCGCCTGGATACCCAGGGCGGCCTTCTGGCCAAAGCCCACCGGGCGCTGGTAGAACGGCTCGACCATCGCCGACCAGTAAAGGTCGATGTCGGATTCCGAAGGCTTGGAATAAGCAACGATCAGTCCGATCGACGAAGCGCCCGAGCGGATCTTGTTGACGCCATAAAGCGCGCCCCACAGCCCGTCCTCCTCGACGCGCGCCTCTTCCTTGTGGTGCGCGCCAAGCGCGCCCAGGAAACCGCAATTTGAGATCGAGCGACCGTCTAGAACGTCGCTGCCGGAGTCGATGACGAAATCGACATCGTCCAGCGTCAGGCCGGTGCCCTTGAACACGTTGGCGACGACGGACGAAATAAGATCGATGTGCTGCGCGTCACGCCACGCCGGACGCAACTCGGTTTGTGCGGAGGCGAGCACCGCAACCTTACTGAGACCCATTGGCTTCCTCACCCTGTCATTCGCCGAAATTCGCCGCTGCGGACTCCTTCGGCCTCTCCCCCATCTTGTATGCCCGGCGCGTCGCCGATGTCAAAAACAAAATTCGACGTTTCGTCGGAATTTTGGAGATGGAATTTCAGTATATGCACGATCCAACCCGTGATATCTGCGGTTTTTGGGCCTTGCAATTTCATTTTCCCCGAAACATTATCGGATAGAACAAGGCGAGGGAGCGGAATGTGGGACTAGATGTAACGGGGCGGTTTCGGTACCCGCCACCCAACGCTGCCTGGCTCGCGCGGCACGAAGAGCCCCTGCTCGATCCGGACCTCCCGATCATCGATTCGCACCATCACCTGTGGGTCCAGGATGGGCATCCCTATCTGCTCGACCAGTTGGCCGACGATCTCGCCACGGTACCGGGCGTGAAGGCCACCGTCTTCGTCCAGGCTCACTATGGCTATCGCGACAACGGCCCCGCCCACCTCGCCCCCATCGGCGAAACCGAGAAGGTGGCAGCTATCGCCCGCGCGGCCCGCGCGCAGAGGCTGCCCCACGTCGCGTCGGCGATCGTCGCCTTTGCCGACCTTGCCCTGGGCGATGCGGTTGAGACCGTGATCGAGGCCCATGCCCAGGCCGCCGAGGGTGCGCTACGCGGTATCCGCCACAGCGTCTCACGCGATCTGGCCTTTCCCGATGGCGTGGTGATCCGGCCTGCTCCCGCCGGACTGTTGGGCGACCCTACCTATCGTGCGGGGCTGCGCACGGTCCAGCGGCTCGGCCTTGGCTACGATGCCATGCTATATCACGGGCAGATCGGCGAACTGGCAGCCATGGCCGATGCACTCCCCAGCTTGCCGATCGTGCTCGATCACATCGGCTGCATCCTGGGTGTCGGCCCTTATGCTGGCCGGGCCGGCGAACTATTTGCGCGCTGGCGCCTCGACATGGCCGACCTGGCCAAGCGCGACAACGTTTCGGTCAAGATCGGCGGCTTTGGCATGATCGTGTGCGGGGCGCACTGGCACGAAGCGGAATGCCCGCCCTCTTCCGCCACCCTGGCGCAGGCGTGGCGGCCTTATGTGGAAACCTGCATCGAACTGTTCGGCGCCAATCGCTGCATGTTCGAAAGCAATTTTCCGGTCGACAAGGCGATGTACTCCTATCGCACACTGTGGAACGCGTTCGCGCGTCTCACAGCCTCTGCCTCCGGCGCCGAGCGCCAGGCGCTGTTCAGCGGCACTGCCGCCCGGTTTTATCGCATCCCCGAAGCAGTCGTCTCGCCAGGCCGGCTGGTCCATGGCTGAGCCGCGCAACTTCAACCGCGCCCTGCATCTGCTGCATCGGGCGCAACAGACGCCCGAGCGGATGGCGATCATCGCCGGGGCCGAGCGGATCGATTTTGCGACGCTGGCGCAACGCGCCCGCGTCACGGCCGGTGCCCTGCGCGATCTGGGCATCGGCGCGGGCACGCGGGTGGGCATCATACTTCCGGCAGAGCCCGAGTTCATCGTCGTGCAACAGGCCCTGCTGCTGCTGGGCGCCACGGTGTCGCCGCTCAACGTCGCCTATACGAAGTCCGATCTGGCGCATGCGATCGACAGTTGCGGGCTGCAGGCCATCGTGCTGCACGCCGACTGGTGCGACCGCATGCCCGCACAGGCCCCGCCGATCAAGATCGCGGCGGGCGCCGTGGGCCGGGACCTGCTGCCCGGCTATGCCTCGCTCGATCATGCAAGGGCGAAGGCCCGGCCGCTGACCGATCCCGCCACCGTCGCCCCGACCGACGTGGCGTTCCTGCTCAATACCAGCGCGACGACCGGGAAATCCAAGGGCGTCATGCTCACCGCCGGCAACCTCGCCGCCAACTACGACGCCACGCCCGGCTGGCTTGGCTTGGGCGCCGAGGATGTGATCCTCTGCGCGCTGCCGCTGTTCAACACGTTCGGGCTCAACCAGGGCATCAATGCCATCATGGTCACCGGTGCCTGCATGGTGCTGCTGCCCCGCTTCGACGCGGCCCGCTGCATCGAGGCGATCGGCGAGCATGGCTGCACATTCATGCCTGCCGTGCCCACGATGCTGCAGAAGATCTTCGATCATCCCGGTCTGCGGGCCGGCGCGCTGCGCAGCCTGCGGCGCATTATGACCGGGGGCGCCCCCGTGCCCGCCGCGTTGCTGCAGCGGATCGTTACCGCGGCCGGATCTGCCGTTGACGTGCGCACCGGCTATGGCCTGACCGAAGCGACCGCCTTGGTGACATTGCATCGGGTATCGTGCGATCCTGTCGGCGAGCTGGCCGGTGGCAAGGCCATCGGCCGTGCACTGCCCGGCGTGACGCTCGAGTCGATGGACGACGATGGCATGATCCTGCCGCGTGGTGTCACGGGCGAACTGGTCGTGCGCGGCGCCAATGTCATGGCGGGCTATTTCAACGCGCCGACCGATACTGCCCACGCCATGCACGATGGCTGGCTGCGCACTGGCGATATCGGCTTTCTCGATACCGATGGCCTTGCCTGGATCGTCGACCGCAAGAAGGATGTGATTATCAGGGGCGGCCAGAACATCTATCCGGTCGACATCGAGGAGGTCATCTACGCCATCGACGGGATCAGTGAGGTGGCGGTGGTTGCCCAGCCCGACGCGGTGCTGGGCGAAGTGCCGGTTGCCTTTGTCGCTACGCGGCCGGGCTGCACCCTGAGCGACGATCAGGTGCTAGCGCATTGTGTGGCCCACCTGGCCCGCTACAAATGGCCCAGCGCGGTGCGCTTTCTCGACGAACTGCCCAAGGGGTCGACCGGCAAGATCCTGCGGCGCACACTGCGTGATCGCGCGGCCAGCCTGGCGACAGCGTCATGACCGGGCATCCTGAAACGGTGGCTTTGGTCGTCGACGGGCGACACATCCAGGTAGCCGTCTGGGGCCATAGCGATGCGCCCGCCGTGATCCTGCTCCATGGATTGCGCGATCACGGCCGCAGTTGGGACCGTGTCGCCGCCGCGCTTGCCACCGGTTATCGCGTCATCGCACCGGATTTGCGCGGCCATGGTGACAGCGACTGGGCCGGACCGGATGGCTATGCCCTGGCAGCGTTTGTGGCCGACGTCCATGATATCGCGCGCGCGTTTGGGCTGGTGCGCTATGCGTTGGTCGGCCATTCCCTGGGCGGGGCCATTGCCTTGCGCCTCGCCGCGGCCGACGCCGATCGCGTATGGGCCCTGGCCGGAATCGAATGCATCGAATTGCCGATCCAGCGTGATGAGGCAGCGGGGCCCACGCCCTATGCGGTGCGCCTGCGCCAATGGCTGGACCGGCGCGCGCAGGCCCGTGCGCGTGGCCCGCGCCATTATCCCACCCGGGCAGAGGCCATGGCCCGGATGCATGGACAGCACCCTGACTTGGCGACGGAGCTGGTCGATGCACTGGCAGCCCACGCCTTGGTGCACGATGCAGACAAAGGCTGGCGGTGGAAGTTCGACCCGCGCGTGCGCCTGCGCGCGCCGGAAGACCAGCGCGCGCACGACTTGGACGACGTGCTCGATGCCATCGCGTGCCCCGTGCGGCTTTTCTACGGCACGGGCAGTTGGGTGCCCGTGCCCGGCCCGGCACGCCTGGCCCGCCTGAAACACCATCAGATCAGCCATTATACCGGTGCCGGTCACTGGCTGCACCACCAGTTCACATCCCGGTTCATCGCCGAAACGCGTGCGTTTCTCGATGCCCACAACAGGACCCATGACCATGCGTGAAGCCGTTATCGTTTCCACTGCCCGCACGGGCGTCGCCCGCGCCTTCAAAGGCGCCTTCAACGACACCGATGCCCCGCGCCTGACCGCGCACGTGATCGAAGCCGCCGTGGCACGCGCGGGCATCGATCCTGCGCGGATCGACGACGTGGCGATCGGGGTGGGCACACAATGGGGTACGCAAGGCTCCAATCTGGCGCGCACGGCCATCATTGCCTCGGGCCTGCCCGAAACCATTCCGGGCACCACGCTGGACCGCAAGTGTGGATCGGGACTGACCACATTGGCCTATATCGCCCGCGCGATCATCGCGGGCGATATCGATGTGGGGGTAGCGGGCGGCACCGAAAGTATCACCCACACCCGCAACGCCCACGCACCGACCTATCGTGCCCAGCCGGCCGAAGTGCTGGCCGGCGATCCCCACGCCTACATGGCCATGATCGAGACGGCCGAAATCGTCGCCGAACGCTATGGCATACCGCGCGATGCGCAGGACGCCTTTGCCGTTGAAAGCCACCTGCGCGCCGCCGCGGCGCTGCGTGAGGGCCGGCTCGCCGACGAAATCGTACCGATCACGGTGACGCGCAACGTGGTCGAGCGCGATGGCACAATCTCGGGCCGCGAGGAAATGACGCTCGACACCGACGAGGGCGTGCGGCCGGACACCACGCTCGAGGGCCTGGCCAAGCTGAAGCCGGTCTGGAAGGACGGACAGCTTGTGAAGGAAGGCCGTTTCGTCACGGCCGGCAACGCTAGTCAGCTCTCCGACGGCGCCTCGGCGCAAGTGCTGACGGACCGCGAGACGGCGGAGCGCGAAGGCCTTCCGGTGCTGGGCATCTTTCGCGGCTTCCAGGCAGCCGGGTGCAAGCCCGAAGAAATGGGCATCGGCCCGGTCTTTGCCATTCCCAAGCTGCTGGAACGCGCAGGCCTGTCGGTGGACGACATCGGCCTGTGGGAAATCAACGAGGCTTTCGCCAGTCAGGCTCTGTACTGCCGCGACAAGCTGGGCATCGATCCTGCAAAGCTGAATGTCGATGGCGGCGGCATTGCCATCGGGCACCCCTTCGGCATGACGGGCAGCCGTCTGGCCGGTCATGCGCTGATCGAGGCGCGGCGCCGTGGGGTGCGCTATGCGGTAGTCTCTATGTGCATCGCCGGCGGCATGGGCGCCGCCGGGCTGTTCGAGATTCCGGCATGACCGCGCTTGCCCAAGGGCCGATGCGGTTCGACGACGATGTCGTCATCGTCACCGGTGCGGGGCGTGGGCTGGGGCGTGCCTATGCCCTGGCCTTTGCCGAGCGCGGCGCGGCGGTTGTGGTCAACGACATCGGCCAGGAACCCGATGGTGCAGGCCAGCTGCGTCCGGTTGCCGACGAGGTCGTCGCCGAAATTCGCGGAAGAGGCGGCCGCGCCCTGGCCGACCACCGGTCGATCACCGAGCCGGGCAACGCCGATGCCGTGGTCGCCGCCGCCATTGCCGCGTTCGGCAAAGTGACGGTGCTGGTCAACAATGCGGGGATCATCGACTTTTCACCGATCGCGCAATTGGACGATGCAGCCTGGCGCACCATGCAGTCGGTAACCGTGGATGGCACGTTCTTCATGTGTCGCGCGGTCTTGCCGCACATGCTGGCACAAGGTCGCGGGCGCATCGTCAACACCACCTCGAATGCCGGGTTTGGCGGCGCCTCGACGCTGGGCCATTATGGCGCCGCCAAGATGGCGGTGGCGGGCCTGACCCGGTGCCTGGCGCACGAGGTGGCGGGCACGGGCGTTACCGTGAACGCGGTTGCGCCCATGGCGATCACGCGCATGAACCGCGACGCCTTCTTCGGCGGGAAAGACGCAGGTTCCAGCAAGTCAGGGGCGGGAAATGGCGAGGCCGGCGACTGGCGCGCCGACATGCGCGCGGGCCGGATCCCAATGGGCCCGCCCGAGGCTGTTGCCCCCACCGTACTGTGGCTTGCCCATTGCGATACCCCGATCAACGGCGAAATCTTCAGCAGTTCGTCGGGCAAGGTGGCGCGCGTCGGCTTTGCCGTGGGCCAAGGCTGGTTCGATCCGGACCACGGGCCGGAAGGCTTGCGGGACCATGCCGCAACGATCCGCGCCTTGGGCAATTTCCTCGACATTGCCGCCACGGCAGACGAATTGGCCCTGATCCCGCCGCTCTTTAGCTCCCAGGCGACGCGCTTGGGCTAGGGCCTGTGGGGATTTAGGATTCCCAAGACGGTGGAGATGTGATTCACACTTCGAATGGATCGCTTCGTACTGACTGATGCCCAATGGGCAAAGATCGAGCCGCATTGTCTGGGTAAGCCGGCTGACCCTGGTCGCAGCGGAAAGAACAACCGGCTTTTCGTAGAAGCGGTGCTGTGGATTGTCAGGACGGGCAGTCCCTGGCGGGATCTACCTTCGACGTTTGGCAACTGGAGCACCGCATTCCGGCGATTTCGTGACTGGCGTGAAGCTGATGTTTTCAAGCGAATTTTCGATGCGTTATCGGAAGAACCGGACATGGAATACGCCATGGTCGATGCCACTATCGTCAAGGTCCACCGGCACGGCCAAGGCGCAAAAGGGGGACTCAGAGCCAGGCCATTGGCCGTTCCAAGGGCGGTATGACGACCAAGATTTTGGCGCTAACAGACGCCTTGGGCAACCTTGTCCGCTTTGAGCTGTTGCCGGGCCATCGGTTCGACACCATCGGCGTTGCACCGTTAATTAGAGGCATCCAATTCGATGCCTTACTCGGCGATAAAGCTTTCGATTCCAACTGGATCGTTGAGGACTTGAATCAGCGCGGCGCGCAAGTGATCATCTCACAGCGCCCCGCGCGCGCCCAGAAGCTCAAGATCGATGCCAAGATGTATGAATGGCGCCACCTGATCGAAAACTATTTCTGCAAACTCAAAGAGTTCAAGCGCATCGCGATGCGCGCTTGCAAAACAGACCAGAGCTTCTCGGCCATGATCTATCTCGCCGCTGCCGTCATCAACTCACGCTGAATCCCCACAGACCCTAGGCGGCGTGCGCGGCAGCACTGAAATCGCCTGCGTCATCATGTCGAGCATATCATCGTAGAATTGCCGCGCGGTCATGCCCGAATGTTCAGGACTGGATGCATATTGCGTCACCCCCTGAAGGAACATCGCGCCCACGCATTCGAGGCGGAACGCGGCCAGTTGCGGCCCCAGCGCGGCCAACCTCGCTTCGAGCAGCGTCATCGCCTCACGCAGTGCGCGCGTCGCCGGGCTGCCTTGGTCCACCGGATGGGGCACGCCACGTGGCCGGTGCGTCGCCAGATAGGCCGCATGGCACCGCATATAGGAAATGACGCCCTTTTCTTCATACATGGCAAAATTGGGCTCGAACAAAATCCGCAAAAGATACCGCAAATTGTCCAGCTGTCCTGTCTTGCGCCCAGCCTTGAGCAACGCTTCGCGCTGCGGCTGAAGTTGCTCCTCACGATATTCGAACACGGCATAGAGCAGCCCGAGCTGGTCCCCGAAATGATACTGCACTGAACCGGCAAATTTCTGGTTTGCCGCTTCACAGATCATCCGCATCGTCACGCCATCGATGCCGCGCTCGCCGAACAATGCCTCTGCTTCCAGAATCAACCGTTCGCGCGTGCCGGTGGCTAGCGGACGGACCTTGCGGGCTGGGGCGGTCGTGGTGGGCATCACCAAGGGCCTAATCTGGCCGGATAAAATGTCAACGCTATAACGGCTGTGCTATTTTTTCATCGATATCGCCGAATTAGGATTGGACGAATCGGCATAAGCGGCATACCTATATTACAGTTGTAATAATTCAGTTGCTCAAAGCTGATTTACGCTAAGGAGAGAGATGCCATGGAAATTGGTATGTTCCAGACGCCGTTCCTGCCACCCGAGCGCACGCCCGCTGAAGTGTTCGACTGGGCCGTCGCGCAGGCTGTTACGGCCGATCAGGCGGGTTTCAGCGAATACTGGATCGGTGAGCACATCACGCTGAACTGGGAAGCCATTCCCAGCCCGGAACTGGTGATCGCCGCCGCCGCGCGCCAAACCGAACGGATCAAGCTGGGCCCGCTGGCCCACCTGCTTCCCTATTACCACCCCGCCACGCTGGCCGCCCAGGCCGCTTGGCTCAGCCACATCCTCAAGGGCCGCTACCAGATGGGCGTGGCACCCGGCGCCTATCCCAGCGATGCGCGGCTGCGCGGCCTCAAGGACATGTCGAAGAACCACCGCATGATGGGCGAGTCCGTCAAGATCATGGAAATGGTGTGGAAGGGCGAACCCTTCGAATATGAAGGCGAATTCTGGAATGCCGGCCTGCCCGAGGGTGACGCGGCGCACCCGGTGCGCGACCAGAAGCCATGGGGTGGCACCATGCCGATGGCGATGACCGGTCTTAGCCCCAATTCTCCCTCGATCCGCTATGCCGGTGCCCACGGGTATTCGCCCTGCTCGGTGTTCTCGAGCAATTCGGCGCTGCTCGACCATTTCGATATCTTCGCCAAGGCAGCAGCGGATGCCGGACGCCCGGGAGACCGCACCAAGCACCGCGTGGTACGCGACGTGTTCGTTGCAGATACCGATGCCGAGGCGCGCAAACTGGCCCTGGAAGGGGGTATGGGCCGGGCGTGGACCGAATATCTGCTGCCCACCTACCACTCATTCGGCATTGCCGAAGCGCTGGTCGAGGGCACCGACAAGTCTGTTTCCGACGTTACGCCCGAATTCCTGGCCGACAACTTCTGGATCGTCGGTTCGCCCGAGACCGTGGCCGAAAAGCTGGAAGCCTGGACTGACAAGCTCGGCGGGGGCTTCGGCACCATGCTGCTCTACAGCTACGACTACATCGACAATCCCACGCCCTGGAACGAATCGATGCGCCGCCTGGCGCAGGACATCGCACCCAAACTCCCCAGCGGCGCATTTGCCAAGGCGGAGGCTTGAATGACCGACACCGCCACGCTCGCCACACCGGCGGTCGATCTGCCCCCGGACCGGATCGTCGACTTCGATATCTACAACCCGTTCCATGGCCAGTTCGACTTGCACGTGGCCTGGGCCGAGTTGCAGCAATCGACACCACACGAGATCGTGTGGACCCCGCACAACGAAGGGCACTGGATCGCCCTTTCGCCAGAACTGATCGGCCAAGTCTATTCCGACGCCACGCGCTTTTCCAGCCGCGTGGTGCTGGTGCCCAAGTCGACCGCAGGCGAAGCCTATGCCGAATTCATTCCGCTTTCGCTCGATCCGCCCGAGCATCGTCCATTTCGCAAAGTCTTGAACGACAAGCTCTATGGTGCGGCAATCCACCCGCTGGAGCCCAAGGTGCGCAAGCTGACGGCCGACCTGATTGACGGCTTTGTCGCCAATGGACGCTGCAATTTCGTGCATGAGTTCGCAGAACAGCTGCCCTTGCGGGTATTCATGGAACTGGTCGATTTGCCGGTGGAGCATCTTCCCCGGCTCAAGCACTTGGCCGACCAGTTCACCCGCCCCGACGGCAGCATTACCCCGGCCCAGGCGACCGAGGCGTTCAAGGCCTATGTCGCGCCAATCCTGGAGGAGCGGCGCGCTTCAGGCGGGGACGACCTGCTGACTCACATCGCGACGAGCGAAGTCAACGGCCGCCCAATGACGCTGAGCGAGGCAGCCCGCCTGGCAATCCAGGTGCTGGTCGGCGGGCTCGACACGGTGGTGAACTTCATGAGCTTTACCATGCGAGCCCTTGCCCAGGCGCCGGACATCCAAGCCCGCCTCGCCACCGATCACGGCCTCCATCACGCCGCGATCAACGAGTCTCTGCGTCGCCTGCCGCTGGTTTCCTCCGCGCGCGAAGTGATCGCCGATACGGTTGTCGATGGGGTGCAATTGCGCGCGGGAGACATGGTGGTCGCCCCCACCGAACTGTACGCGCTGAGCCCCAAAATGAACGAGCGGCCGCTCGACTTCGACCTCGACCGCAAGGTGCGCAACCACATGGTCTTTGGCAGCGGCCACCATACCTGCCCGGGCCAATTCCTGGCTCGCATGGAAATGAAAGTGCTGCTCGAAGAGTGGTTTGCCCGCATCCCCCGGTTCGAATTGGCACCGGGCCAGACGCTGCGCCACCGCGGCGGCATCGTCGGCGGTTGCGAGCCGTTCATCCTGCGTTGGGGAACCAACTGAAACTGTGCCGGGCGCGTCTTGGCACGCGCCCGCACGATCACTGTCTAAGGGCCTTATATTCGTGATCACACTCAATATTGTGGATCGTCAGGGCAATACTACCGCGATTTCAGCCCATACCAACACATCTTTGATGGAAGCCATTCGCGACAATGGCTTCGACCAGTTGCTGGCCCTATGTGGTGGGTGCTGCTCGTGCGCCACATGTCATGTCTATGTCGAATGCCCGCTGGGCCAAAACGGCATTTCGGGCGACGAGGACGACTTGCTCGATTCCTCTGCCCACCGTAGCGCCAATTCGCGACTTTCCTGCCAGGTCCTGCTGTCGGCGGAATATGACGGTGCTTTTGTCCGAATCGCGCCGGAGGATTAGGGATCTCGGCAGAATTGGGTGAACATGTTTTCCAAGCGCGCACCTCATTGAGGCCAAAATCTGGCGTTCAACGTTACGGAACGCCAATGACCGCCCACCAATCAGGCGAATCTCGTCCGACAAATCCTAATGATTCAACAATTCCCGAAAAATTCATATCTGCTTAACTCGAAATTTACATCAAGCGTTACTGGAGCAATATCTATACTTTCGACCCTATCCACCGGTGCGTCAAACCTAAGCTGATTCGTATTCGGTATATTCGGATCATGTTGGCGCCATAACTTTGGCCTTGAGCAGGTTGATGTTGGCGCGCCTGTGCCTTTGACGCTTTATCGCCCTCAAGCGGTTGACTTCGCCTCCCACCTGACCGCTGTACCACGGCATCGCGATCGCAGCGGCAGCCGCATCCCTGTCGGCCTCGATGCCAGCAGCGAAGGCGGCGAGCTTGCTCTGGGTCGCCATTGTGACCCGCCGACCGCGCCGGACCTCCTTTTTCGAGCCTACCATGGCATGGAACCGGTCAAGAGCCTCGCATGCCGCGGTCAGAGCTGACACCGGCCTTTTCGATTACCGCGTTGATCTGAGCAGTCTGGGCCGAGCCAGTGCCGGATCGGTGGTCATTTTGCGCGGATGGTGCTTGCACTCAGCCCCGCATTGCCGGTGCGGCCGAAGCTCTCGGCACAATGCCCTTAAAAAATATTAGCGATAAATTTATCGCTAATATTGAAATACATCAGATTATGACGACAAAATCCCATATTATCCTGGAAATTTTGAACACAGCCTTTAAATTTTAATCGGCATTACAGTGGCATCAAGCTGACGCTGTGGCAGACGAAACGGGAAACCGGCTTCACCTGCTTCGGCTTCGACGTCGCCGCCGGCGATCACCACCCCACTCTCCGTGACCACCCGGAAAATACTGCGATCCTGCGTTTCCCAGCGCAGCAGCATAAGCATGACCTTGGCCAGAGCCTCTGGCCGAACGCTGCCGATACGCTGATACCCGCGCCCAAGAGCACGCCCCTCTTCTGGCGCCATCCATTCCAACCACGCCAATTCATCCCAATTTCTGTCCATCATTTCCTCGAAAGCTGGCGACAAGAAAGGTCCGCGCAGCGCGGCAAGCGCCGAGCATATGGAATTTATTGTTACTTTCTAGCCACTTCCCTAGAAAAAATTACGGAATTTAACAATCATCCATATAGGGTATGATGTGACAGGCTAAGCGGCCATGCGCTCACTACGGACGCTGTGATGCGCGCACTGCCAGCGCCCGATCTCAACGGCAATGACTTGACAGACTGCGGAAAATGACCGCACCCTTGCCGCCTCGGTGTGATCCAGCCTGCGCACAAAATCATCGTGGTCAGAGCGGCGCCGGATAACGCGGTGTGGGCGATTTATCGGGTTGTTGATGGATACGCCGATCTGGAACGTGACGGGGTTGGCCAAGAACCACGCGCTTACCGACCGACGCCATCGCCACCACGTTCCTCACGGCTTTGATGCAGTAGGCGCGGGTCTTGGCGGTGCCTCAGGCTGAACGATGGTCCGCCAACGGCAAGCCCAAGCGCTGCCTCGCCACCATGCCAACTTTCCGATCCCAGGATGCGGGTGGGGCACCCCTGCAATGGCGACGATGCCGTCCGACCAAATGCACGGCCAAGAGCTGGAAGGGTGATGGACATCGCCGAGCGCAATAGTATGGCGCAAAGCCCGGCAATGCCGCTACGGACTGCCACGCGAGAGCCACGCCGTCACACCAACCGCCCTGATTGTAACCGGGTTCGCCTGCCAAAACTGGCGGCGACTAAACATGTCCGCCCGCCCGGCGCCCCATCGGTGATGAGCCTGGCAACCGTGCCGGCGTGAGTGCAAAAGGGTTCGATGCGGCAAAGCCTGCCGTCATCGGGGGAGCGGCTGACATACTCAGCCAATCTCCGCGACCAGTTACGCAGCGGGCAGCGCCAGACAAACCCTAGTAGATTGACTTAATCCCCGCCTTGTGCGATGCGGCAAAGCAAGAGGCGTAGTTTTATGCGCCGAATCCGTCGAATCGTGTCGGCCGCGACAAAGGAGCTGAGCTCATGAAGACTTTTGCAGTTTCGATGGCCCTAGGTGCCTCCCTCCTCTCCACCACCGCTTTCGCGGCCAATCAGCGCCCCGCCCCGGCGCCGTTCATCTCTGCTCCCCAGACTGCTCCGGCTACCCCCGCAGTCGCCAAGCGCAAGGGCCTGACCGCCTCCTCCACGCTTCTGGCCGTCGGCGCTGTTGCGGCGGTGGGCGTTGGCGTCGGTGTCCTCGCGAGCAGCGGCAGCGACAACAACGCCAGCCCGCAGTAATCGGGTCGGGACGCTTTCGATCTTTGCGGGCTTGAGTAGCCCGTACGGTTGCCAGCTTTGATGCGCTGCGCCGCAGAGGTCAGAATTTTAAAGAACCCCGCCGGGACGTTCCGGCGGGGTTTTTTGTATCGCGCGATGGCGTCGGCCGGTTCACAGTCTCCGCGTCGACCATCGCCAAGTATACTGGCTGCCCAAGTTAGTCGGCCCACAAACGTTGTCTGGGCGCCAGGCTTGGCTGCCTAGAACGCTTCCTGCTTAGGCAGCAACCCTGCGTCCGGGCCGATCCAGCCAGACGCGAACCGCACGCTGCAGAGGCATTTCTACGTACAGATGCATGACGCACCCCGCAGCGACGCAGCCGGCCAGCAAAAGGACTGTGAACGACAGCAACGGCATGGGCTCATGGAAACGATAATAGAGATCGAACCCGCGGCGTAGTACGGGGCCATGAATGATGTAGAGCGCGAACGACGATTCTCCGAGAAAACGCAGCGTCCGCTGGCGAGCCAGCCAGAGGGATGCGCGCCCCCTGCCTTCGGCTAGAGCCAAGACCAGAAACGTCAGACCCGGAAGATAGAACGCCTGGTTCAAAAACACATCGGGCAAGACGCTGCGCAGAGAAGAAAACAGCACCATCGATCCGACAAAGGCAAGAAGCGCAACGCCATCCGCCCAAGCCGGCAAGCTATAACGCTCGCTGCTGCGCACAAACCGGCACAGCACCATACCGATGACGAACTCCGTGAGCCGCATCAGCGGGTTGATCCCCGTGAACCAGTATCCGAAGCCGACCGTGCCATCCGCATTCATGACATGCCCATAGCCACACAGCGCCAATACCGCAGGCGCCAGAACGCTCCACACCACCAGCATCGCCGCAAAGATACGCAAATGGCGTGGCGACATCAGGACGAGTAGCGGAAACACGGTGTAGAGGAACAACTCGGCAGAAAGGCTCCACGACGGCGCATTCAACGAGGCATAGTAGTCGTAGACAGGGATCCAGCTCTGCAGCAACGCGAAGTTGACCAGCACGATCGGCAAGCTGGCAGCCCCGGTCCGCCACAGCAGCCATGCTGCGAGTGGCACGGCTACCAGAATGTGCAAGGGCCAGATGCGCAGGAAGCGACGTGTCACAAAGGCCCGGTACGAAAGCTGGCCCCGCAGCAGCTTGCCTTCATACGCATGACACAACACAAAACCTGACAGCATGAAGAAAAAGCCAACGCGGCCATGACCATAATCGATCACATGGCGCCCAAACCACGACAACGCATTATCTGTGCGGGGCAGCATCGCAGCATGCGAGACCATGACCAGCATGGCGGCGAAAAACCGCAAGGCGGTCAACTGCTCATAGCGCGTTTGGCCCTGGACAGTCTGCGACGTCGCAATCACCACTGCGGGGCTCTCGCTTGGGGAAACCGATCGCTTGCCCATTGACGCTTCGTTCCTGCCGGCAAGCAGCCTCCTCGTTTCAACGACGGCTTCGCGCACACGAGGCAACCTGCAATAAACCTCCAAAAATGGCGCAACCTGGAAATTAGCCCAATCTGCCTAAAAGTCCGATGTAGCTCAACATGGGCTGGAGGCGACGCGTGCACCATCACCCGATCTCAGGCCGCCACCGGGAGTGGACCGCGCGCTGCACGGCCGGCAAATCTGGCCCGCAAACGTTGCGTCAATGGCCGTTCGATCCAGAGATGGATGGCGACACTGACCGCAACGGCCGCCACCACCGTCACCACGAGAGCTACAGGGGCATTGTTGAATACGCCCAGTTTCATGCGGATCGCGAGAAATCCGGCCAGGACATGCAGATGGAAAAGATAGATGGAATACGACGCATCACCGAGCAGGCGGCCTAGCGCGGTCAACCAGCCGTCGGGACAATCGGCGCGCGCGGCCAGTCCGACAACAAGCGTGCCGACCGAGCCAATGAAGAGAACGCTCGGCAATGTCTGGCTGGCCAAGCCCAGCGCCCATGACGCGCCCACGATCGCACAGGATGCCACGGCCAGCAGCCAGAACGGGTGAACAGGAACCCGCAGCGAGGGCACCGGTGCGTGGCGGACCCACAGGATTCCTAGGGCAAGGCCCATGCCGAACTCGAGGTTGACGGTACTGCACAGCACCGACCAGAACGTGTCAATATACGCCGTGGTGTGCCAGATCGAGCCCAGCGAGAGCAGGAAGGCAATTGGCGATACGAGCCACAGGACAAGGACCCAGCGCCCCCATCGCGGCCAGAAAAAGCACAGCGCAAACACGATATAGAAGATCAGCTCCTGCCGCAGAGTCCAGATGATGTCAGGCTTGACCACCGAGTACGGAACCAGAAAAATCGCACGCAAGTACGCACCAAGATCGATGCCTTCGCGCGCGAACACTCGCTGCAGCAGCGCATAGGACACTATCGCCAACCACATCATCGGGACGATCCGAATGAAGCGGCGGCGCAGGAACGCACCGATAGACATGCGCGGAGCAAGGTCGGGTCCGTTGAGCACAACGACAGCGATGATGAAACCACTGATGATAAAGAAGATATCGACACCGAGGGTACCAATCTCGAGCATCCCGCCCAGGATTTCCAGCCCGCCATATTTCGGCTTTGCCAGCATGCCCGCAGCATGGCCGATCACCACGCCCAGAGCGCAAAAACCGCGCAGGAATTGGATACCGATCAGTTCCCGCTTCTGGTTCATCTGCCCCCCTTCACCGTCATCGTCGTCGTGCCCCAAAGCCACCCCAGGAAGATGCTCCACGCGCATCCGTCAACCACACTGGCCATTGCCAGGCCATCGGGCGACGTTTGAACCACTAGCGCCGTCGCGGCGGGATTTTGCGCCCTGGCCTCGATCCGAAGCACATTTTCAAACCTGCCTGCGAGGAGGAAGCGCCGCCGCTGGAACCAAAACTATCCAATGGCAACTGCCTGCCAACGCATGGCCCGAATACGGACCTGCCCGACAGCCCGTTGCCTCACTAGCCTTGAGCGACAGCTGGCATCAACGATACGTGGAAATCGCATTTCTGCCTAGGTGCTTTCGCGCTCACCGCCCGATGCTGCACCTGCGGCATTGGTCAGCAACGAGCAGCGCCGCCCTCACGCGTGCGGGCAGGGATCATCCGCAGCGATTCGTCCGGCAAGGCGGCGCGCCGCAACCTCGTCTCAGACCCGCGCTCGTGGCTCGCTGGAGATGATCGGCCTGCAGCCTTGCTAAGCCCCATCCCGTCCCAGCCCCGCCTGCTGACAGCAATGCGGGCCGGGCTGGCCGGGCCAACGTCGCGTCAGGGGGTCGCGGGGGCGGTAGGTGCATCACAGGCATATTTCTGTCGCAACGCAACAACTACCACGGATGCCGCCTCGCCCGAAGCGGCAAGGGGGTTCTGCTGCATGTATTCCAAAAAGGCCTGCCGTAGTTCGGACTGAGACATGCGCAGCGGACGACAAAACTCACGCATGTTGAGCCAGGTTTCATAAGCTTTCACTGCATCGTGAACGCCTGTCACATAGGCATAACAGTACGAGACCGCAGCCAAAGCCTTGTCCTGGCATTTGCGGTGAAGTTCGCCTGCGGTCAGGAAGGCCGGCGTTGCGGCAATCCGCCCCGCAGGCGCTGGCGGCAGTGCCGCAGATGGCACCGAATCGGGAAGCGCTGCAGACGGTGCGACGGGCGGGCTGGCCGCTACAGCACCAGCCATTACCGGCTTGGGGCCCGGGATCGCTGTCGCAACGAGGGTCAGCAGGGCAAAGTGCAGCATCAAACGTTCCTTAAGATCCGCTAGGGCACGTCAGCACGCGACACGCTTGGCGTCCAGCCCTAGCAAACTTTCGGGTCGTCACAACCGCCAGATGCCGCTAAGCAGAGCGCCGTGACCATGCCCCTGCCCAATATGTTTGCTGCACGGCCCCACCTGCTCGACGAGTTCCCCTGGCTGAGCCCGTCGCGACGGCTGCGGCGCAAGGCACGCGCGCTACGCTATGGCCGGGCTGCCGTCATCATCACCCTCCTGGCAGCCCCGCAATTCCACAATATCCGCTTTGGCACCCCGCCTTCACGCGGGACTGCCACGCCGCCCCCCTCCTTCATCACCCCCAAGGCGCCGGTGATTGATGCGCCTTTCGCGCCCAAGTCCCTGCGCGCGCTGTCGACGCAAGACGCCGAATTGTGGAACGCGAAAGTCCCCGGCGATCCGTTTGCCTCGCATCCGGCATCGCCTTTGGCGCTTTCTCCGCAAAGCGCGACTTTTCCTCGCTCGCTCGAATGTCTCGCCGCTGCGGTCTATTATGAAGCCGGAAACGAGCCGCTCGACGGCCAGCGTGCCGTCGCTCAGGTCGTCCTCAATCGAGTCCGGCACCCGGAGTATCCCCACAGCGTGTGCGGCGTCGTGTTCCAGGGTTCTGAACGGAAGACCGGTTGCCAGTTCTCGTTCACCTGCGATGGCTCGCTGCAGCGCAAACCAAACGCCTCGGCATGGCGCGAGGCCGAAGGCGTTGCCGCCGCAGCGCTGCAGGGAGCAGTTTTCGCGCCAGTTGGCTGGTCAACGCACTACCACGCCAACTACGTTGTGCCCTATTGGGCGCAAAGCATGCAAAAGCTCGTCACTATCGGACGACACATCTTCTACCGCTGGAATGGCCCCGTTGGTGACGGTGCAAGTTTCGCCAGCAGAGTCCTGCCACAAGAGCCGGATATTTCACCATTGACGCCTCCCACCAGCGAGACCCTAGTCGCAGCGCCCAGCGTCGAGGGCGTCGCGCGGGTTACTGCCAGCGAGCGGCCGATCATTGCCGCCCAAGCCACCGACCGCCGCATCCAGGAACTGTCATCGGTGGCCGCACCGGAGGCGGCTTTGCCGCCGGCCGCTGCCGCCAGGGCGACTGTCGGCTCAGCCGCCACCTCTTCCACAGCGCTTGCCAATCGCTGGATTATTGGCGCTGCACCCAAACCATAAGCATCCACGCGACAAAGCAGCCCTACGGCCGGGGCGCTTTGCCGCCATCAACGTCCAGCAATAACGCTAGCCCTGCACGCGACCGATCCGTTCCGCTTGCATTGAGCGGATCGCTCAAGACTTTTGTTTTACGGCGTTTCCGTGGTCGTCAGTTGAAGCCATTCGGGCCCATAACGCTCAAGCGGAGCGCCGCCAGCGCTGCGCTCCGCTTCTGCTAGGAACGCTGCGCTCCGCTTCTGCTAGGAACCAAACCCGCTCAGCCATATTCCATCGTGTAGCCTTCGTACGTCTGATCGAAGCCCGATGTGCGCGGATCGTACTTGGTAATGACCCCACCGATCACATTCGCCTTGGCACGCAAGAGGCGGGTCACAGCATTGCGCGCCTGACCAAAGTGCGCGCTGCCAGCTTCGACCACGAAAACCGTGACCTGGGCGACCGAGGCGATCTGAACAGAATCAGCCAGCGCCATCACGGGCGGTGCGTCCAGGACAATGAGATCATAATCGTCTGCCAAGGCTTCGAGCAGTTTGACCAGACCATTGCCGCTGAACAGGCTAGCCGGATCAGGCGGCAGCGGGCCGGCCGGCATATAGGAGAGATTGGGCTGCGGGGCGGACATGATCGCGCCCTGGGCATCGGTGAGACGGGCAAGAACGCTTGAAAGTCCCGGCGCATCCTTGGGGCTGCCGAAGTACTTACCCAGCGAAGGCCGACGCATGTCGGCATCAATGACCAGCACGCGACGCCCAACCCGCGCAAAGTCGCAGGCCAGCGCATAGGAGGTGGTCGACTTCCCTTCGCCCATGGCACTGCTGGTGACAACCAGCGACCGCGGCAAGCCTTGCGAGGAGAGTTCGACCGCACTGCGGATCGAATGGTAGGCTTCGCTGAGTGTGGACTTCTGGCTGCCCAGGGCTTCGATGATCGTTCCTTCAGGAACGGCCGGAACGATACCGATCAGCGGAAGGTGCAGCTTGGCTTCGACGTCACGCGGGTCACGGATGGCGTCATCAAGCTTTTCACGCGCGTAGACATAAAGCAAGGCCAGCAGCAAGCCGGCACCGATGGCCAGGGCCAGGTTCACCTTCTTCTTTGGCGAGGAGGGCTTGAGCGGCGCATCGGCACGATCGATGATCGTAATATTGTTGGTCGTGACACCGGCCTCCGCGCTCAGCTCCTTGAAGCGCGACAGCAGCCCTTCGTACATCTCGCGGTTGGTATCAACTTCGCGCTTGAGGATGGTATAGTGCACGCCGCGGTCCTGCTCGGACAACGTTGCTGTCTTGAGTGACCCGAGCTGGCGCTCGATCGCCTCCTCTTGCTTGAGCGCAGTGAGATACTGATTGCGAATCGAAGCGCGAATGTTTTCGGCCAGCGCGTTGGCACGCCCATCCAATTCCTTGACCTGCGCTTGAGCCTGCAGGACGCTGGGATGGTCGGGTCGCATGTGCTGCTGCATGCGGCTGAGATCCGCGTTCAGTTCCGCCCGCTTTTGCAGCAGCTGCTGCATCGCCAGATTGCCGAGAACTTCCGGCAAGGTCGTGGCCGGGACGCTTTTCGCCTGGTTCCAGCGCTGCTCGGCTTCCAGCCGCGTGGCATTGGCTTGGGCATAGTCTTGGTTCAGCTGCACGAGATTGGCGGTGACGAGCGAACGCGGACCTTCTGGCGAGCCCGCTTGCGCAGCGCCGGCACTGGCATCGATCAGTCCCGCCGCGCGGGCGTAACTGATCAAATCGCGTTCAGAGTTCTCCAAACGCTCCTTGGCCTTGTCGAGCTGGTTCTTGAGAAAGGTTCGCGAATATTCACCGGTTGAAAATTTGCGCTGGATGTTCGCCTGAATGAATTGATCGGCATAAGCATTGGCGATTTTCGCGGACAATTCGGGATCGCGGCTGCGAAAGCTGATTTTCAGAATGCGCGAATTGAGCGGCAGCTCAGCAGTGAGATTCTTCTGCATTGTCGTGAGCAGAAGTTCATCCTTTTCCGCTGGCGACAGCTTTTCAACGCTGGTGATTCCCATTCCGGCCAAGAACGACGAGTCATTGTCCAGCCCTAGCCGCGCAATGACCTGTTTGGCCATGCCGCGACTTTCCAGGATATCCATCTGGGTCTGGAGGAAACGGTCAGCATCCGAGCCACTCACCGTGGGCTCGACATCCTCGGTGCCGAGCACCTTGGTGGTCTGCTGATCAATCTGAACGCTGGCCGTCGCTTCATAAACGCGCGGCATGAAGACGATCGAAGCAATGCCGGCAAGGATAGCAACGAGCAATATAATGCCAACTGCCAGGCGATGGCGATAGATCGCACTCCAAATGACGCGCGGATCGATCAGCCGGCGTCCGGAATCAACCGTAAACAGCCGCTCCTCTGCCGGGTCTGCAAGATCACCCGGTTCGAGTTCGTAAGGACGGCCGCTGGGCAGGGTCATAGGACGCATCATGGGTATCCGGTTCAGAACTGGGCAAAGACATTGAGCAGCGGGGCGGCCTTGAGGAGGTCATTCCAGGCCTGTTTGGTGTTCGAATGCCCTACAATGATGACGTCACGCCCCAAAACAGCAGGGTCCGGATCGATCCCGCTCCTAATGCGAGTGAGATCAAAAGCGGCGGCCATGCGCTTCCCGCCAATCTGGCGAATGATAATGACCTCGCGCAATTTGGCATTCTGGCTCTCGCCCTTGGCCAGCGCGATGGCATCCAGCAGGGTGTAGGTCCCACGGAAATCGTAGACACCCGGCTCCATCACATCGCCCTGAACGGTGACACGTTGCGAAACCGAACTGGTGACTAGCACAGTGATCTGGGGTTTGACGTAGAACCGATCGTACAGCTGCTGGAGTTGCGCAGATACCTGGGTTGTCGTCATGCCGCTCACATGGACGGGGCCGATCAATGGCAGCGCCACGTTGCCCACTGCGTCCACCGGGACACCTTGGCCGGAGATTTCCGGTTCGTTGAAAACCGAGATATTGAGCGTGTCGCGTGGTCCGATCACATACTCTTCACCAACCTGATTTGCGGTCGGCGCAGGGATTAGGTCGCTCGCGGCCTTGCCGGTGCGAACCTGGGGGCTGACGTAGCTGGGCGTGCAGCCGGTCAAAGCAAGCATACCTGCAGCCACACACCAGATTGGTCGAACCATGCTTCGCAATTCCCCTTGACCTTTGCCAACCGCCCGCACGGCGCACTTGCGCACGAGCAGCCAACGCTCGCCACCCTAACGCTAGCCACCTATGCCGCGTGCGTCCCTGGATGTCTCTCAAAAATTCCAACTACGCGGGATTCGCGATTATTTCATCGCAGCGAGAATGATATCGTCAACCCAAACCGAATACGGCCCTTCATCCCAGACCGGAACGGTCAGCGCGAGACGCTGGCCCGCGCAATGCGCATCAACTTGGGCAATGCCAGTGCCCACCAGGACGCCGCCGGACCGCTGCTGCCAGGCCAAACCCACAACGGTCGCTGGTGACGCCGCAGGGGCTGTGCCTGCCTGCAGATTGGCACGCTCGGGCACTGCGTCAGACAGGCATGCGAGGGTCAGCCCGATCCGGTTCGCCACGGCGGTGTTTCGCGCGAGCACCGTGAGGCCGATGCGGTAGCGCCCCGGCTGCAGTGCGACTGTCTGGGTTAATACCGCGCCAGCGGCGGCCCCGTCCGAAGCAACCGCAAGCGCGCGCCCCGATAGCGGGGATCCCGCGCGGTCGGAACGGACACTGGTGCCCGGCAGCTGCGTCGCCTGCCACACGTATGGCCCGGTGGAAGTCGTGAAATTCGTCTGCGTCTCAAACCCAGGATCTGCCAGGTTGCCGTGACCGCCGCTGGCCAGCCACACTTCGCGGGCCGCGCCGTAATGCCCCTGCTGCCCCAGGACAGCGCGGATCAGGGCAGTCTCGTCGGGGCGCACGGGCTTGGGTCCCTTGCGCATTTCGGCCAGTAAGGCGAACAAGTCGGAAAGCGCGTACCCTTGCGATCTGGCTGCCGTGTTGAAGAAAGAGATGCGCCAGCCAGGATCATAGCCCATCTGCTCTGCAAGGGCTTGCCGCCCGGATGGCTCAGCCATCAGCGGGGGGAGCAGAGCGATCATCTGCTCAAACAGGGTTTGGGTGCGCAGCAAGGCATCGATGCGCTGGACAGCAAAGCCGTAGGCGCCGGCCGCGAGCGACTGCTGCACCAGCCAGATTTGCGTAAAAGCGTCCCGCCAGCCAAGCTGCGCCCCCAACATCAGCACAGCTGCGCCGCCAGCCTGATCGCCCTGCTGGAGGCGCGCCATACCCACCGCACGCAGGGCCGAAGCATCGAGAAGGTCAAGCGCCAAAGCGTGTCTGGCGGCCCTCAGACTGCCATCGGCATCACCGGCATTTTCGCGCTCATTGGCAAGCGTTGACCAGGCCGCTGCGTTGAGCGGCTGAAGACGAGCCGCCAAGGAGGCGTTGCCGGTCAGCAACAAATGTTGCGACCAGCAGACCATAGTGGCCCAAATGGTTAGGCAGATCAGCGCTCCACCGCCTGCGATGCGAGCCCATCTCTCCCGTGGTGTGATGTCGCTGCGCCGCTTTCTGCTTGGGGAAGGAGCGAGCAAACCGATCAGCGCGCCGGCAGTAGTACTCATCGCCGCGCCGTAGAGCGGATAATCAACGCTGCTCGCACCGGCAATGATGCCAAGACTGACGGCCACGGCGACCGGCAGGCGCCGCTCAAAACGATCGCCGGCGCGGCGGCGCGCCAGGACCACTTGGAAACCGATCAAGCCCACCGCCATGGCCAGTAGGGCCAGGCCGGCGACTCCGCCCTCCAAGAGCAATTGGAGAAAATCGTTGTGCGCCTTGTTCACCGTCGCCGGCGACAGCTGATTAAGCGGTTCGAAGGTTTGATAGACCTTTTGGAACGATCCAAACCCGGTCCCCAGCGGAAACGAATCGCGCACCGCCAACCAGGTATTACGCCAGTAATCGAACCGGGCGTCATCTGCCGCCGACGCGTAACGCGCCGCCAGCTCCTGCACAGGCGCGGTCTGCACGATCAGCGCCATAGCGATCACGCAGCCCAGCCCGGCAATTATCATCCAATGCAGACGCAGTCGGCGCGGGCGGGCGAGCAGAGCAGCCGCTACGAGGGCGACGGGCAGCAGAAACACCCCCGACCGCGACAGCGTCGCCAGTACACTGAGTGCCAATACACTCACGATCACCGCGCGCACCGCTTGGACCGCGCCTCCCTCGTCACGTCCTGCCAGCCGCACGACACCGGGCAACACCGACAAAAGCATGCCAACCATCAGGAAGACGGCAGTATGGTTGCGGTTGACGAACAGCCCGACCGCTACGCCGCGATGGGTCGTCTGAAAGATAATCGGGGCAGCATCGGCACCTGCACCGAATTGGGCAATACCAAGCAATGCGTTGCACAGCGCGACCGCCACGAGCAGCCTCAACACCACGATCCGGTGGCGCGTACTGGCAGTCGCGAGCAGCAGAAGGGCTGCAAGCGGAGCCAGCACGTCGAGAAGGTTTTGCAGACTACGCCCTGGCGCCAGGCTCCACGAGCGCCATGGATCTACGCCAGCAGTGGTGGCCACCTCGGCGGCGAGGTGGTGGCCAGGTAGGCTAGCCCACAAATCGTGCGGAAGCGGCGCGACTTGCCCTGCCAGGAGCAGCCAATATGCGGCCACGAGCGCTAATCCCCCTTTCGCCACGCCTGGAAGTCGCGCGCTGGGGTGGCGCGCAAGATTGAGCCCGATAACGGCAATCGCCATGAGCAGAATGCCCCACCAGATCAGGGGATAGGCGGTTCCCGCTCCGCCTAACAGCAAGGCCGCGCAAAAGAACGTCAGCGACAATCGTTCGCCAATCGCTTTCGTGCCACCGGGGCGGACAGCGCTATACGCAGTGGCCTTGCCTTGCTCGATTTTTTGTATGAAGTCCGCCATGTCACCAATGGACTAGCCAAGTCCTTCTGAAGGGACAACTGCGTGAAGCATAAAGCCGATGATCATCGCTGATATTGCCGGGCGCCTGCTGAAGCCTGACACGCTGCTGGTCGCCGTAGGCTGTGTGCTGGCATGCGCCGCGAGCCAAGCGTTGGCGGCAGGCGCGGGACTGCTGGAGCCTGCCGCAATGCCAGAGCCTCCGCCTTGCATCACCGCAAAGCCAGCCGGCTCGCCAGCTTTGCGCGTTGCCACCATCGGCTATCAGCTGGCTGTTGCAAATAAGGCCGATTGTCCCTCACACGCGATGTTGTCCGGGCTGTTGCTGCATGATCGCGCTGCCTACAGCGAAAAAACGCGCCGGACGCTCACCGGTCTCGGAAACGGCTTTGGCATACTTGGCGTCGTCGCCGGCAGCCCGGCCGACGCGGCAGGACTAACCGCAGGGGACGAGATCATCGGACTGGACGGGGCGCCCCTTACGGAATGGCGGACCGATCTGGAAAGCGCCGGGGCAACCTATGCAAGGGTTGAAGCCTTCACTGCAACGCTATCCAAAACCCTGTCGCACGGGCCTGCTCACCTCAGGATCGTTCATGCCGGACAGGAGCGTGACGTGATCCTTGCCCAGCAACCCGGCTGCGATGTGTCGTTCGCATTGCTGCCTGGCCGAAAGCCAGACGCGTGGACTGACGGACGCTATCTCGCGGTAACAGCCGGGCTGACAGATCTCGTTGGAGATGATGCGCTCGCCTTCGCGATGGCACACGAACTCGCTCATGTTGCGCTTGGTCATGCCAAAGAGGCGGAACGCCCGCTCGCCGCTTTCGGCATCGGCGCCGGCCACGTTCGCCAGGAAGAGAGCCAGGCAGATCTCCTTGGCCTGCGTTTCTCTCAGGCAGCAGGCTATAGCCTTTCGGGGGGCGCCATGCTGTTTAATGCCCTCGCCAAGAGCGGATCCCTGCGCTGGGGCCTTACCCATCCCTCCAATAATGCTCGCATCACGGCGTTGACTCAGGAGGCGGCCCACCTCGCTCAGCAACCCTCAAGCTTGCCAAAGTCCACAATTTGCACGGACTAGTGTCGCGCGACATTCAGGGTGAAAAACGCATTGCCTCGCCTAAAATGCTCCCGGCAAAGCTGCCGTTGCCTCGTCTAAACTGCTCCCGGCCAATGCCGGGAGGGAAAGATGCGAAAGGTGAGCATGGCGACGCGGAGGGAATTGATTGAAGCAGTCGGTGAGCGGTATCGTACCCATCCGGCGTGACTTGCGATTACCCACATCTGCCGAGCTCAGCGCCGATCTGGATGTCGGCGAGGCGTCTGATGCCTCGCCATATGACTGTGTTACCTGGTGGCGGGTCGGCCTTTCTGGCGAGGTAACCACCGAGACGCGCCAGCTTGATGAGATAGAGCTCGATGGTGGCTGGCTTTGCGTTCCGGTTGCCGGTTTCGGCAACGAGTTGGTCGAGGATGATGATCTCGCTTGCTGTAAACGCAACTGTCGGGCTAGCCTCGGGATCTGCCCGGGCTGCCATAGTCATCCAGAGTACGCGCCAGCTGACGATGCAAAAGAGTGCCACGAGATTGGCCAGACGATCAGCAGTGCGCAGCTTGGCGTCCTCGGCGCGACAGCCGGATTTCAGGATTTTGTGGAAGACCTCAATCTTCCAGCGCATCGCGTACCAGCGGATCTTCTCGAGCGCGTCTTCGAGATTATCGACCTTGAGGTCGGTGACGAGCTTCCACAAGATCGGCTTGCGGCCTGTCGGAGTTCCGATCTCGGCGGCATGGATGACGGTCAGGTCGAGCGCAGGATAGCGCTTCTGTTTGCCAATCGGTGGGCGCACGTGGATGCGCTTGAACCGGATGTCGAGGGTGACCTGCTCGACTGTATCACCATCGACCCGCACATCGATACTATGCGTCCCAACGCTGGGTGCATCGAGCATCTCGGTTTTCACAGTCCGATCGCCGCTGCCGGCAACGCGCATGCCGGTGGCCGCTATCAGCCCGAACATCGTGGCATAGGTAATCGGTCGGATCGAGCCCTCGGGCCCAAGGCGAAGCGCGGCATCGATCAGCCGCCGAATGTCCCCGGGATCGTAGATATAGGGTGTGCGGCGCCGATGACTGGCGCGGCCGAAGAGGTCGGCCGAGGGAACCTCATGGCGCGGATCTTCCGCGTGCAGCGCGATCGCGAATCGGCGCACCGTCAGCAGACGGTTACGTCGTTGCTCAGGCGATGGCGCCTGAAGCGCCCACTCATGCACAGTCGCCGTCGTTACGACATGCTCGCCGCGATGCTCGGCGAAGGCGACAAAGTTGCGCAGGAGGATGCCCGGGGTCCGGAACTTGAATCCCAGTGCGCGGCGTAACGCTGCGTGGTCGGCGAGGAGCTGACTCAGCATGCCAGCTCTCCCGGCCAAGGCTGGGCAATCTGCTCCAGCATCGCAATGTCGACCTTGGCGTAATGCGCGGTCATATCGAGCGAGCGGTGACGCAGTACCGTGCCGACAGCCTCAAGCGTGGCGCCCGATCGCAGCATCGAGGTTGCTGCAGAGTGGCGCAGCAGACTGGCTCCGGTCGACGGAGGATCGGAAATGCCCGCACGCTTCAGCGCCAGCGCTACGATCGTGGAGACATGGCTGGACTGCGCAAATGACCGGTAGGGTGCGACCATCATGAGAAATACCGCCTCTTGATGCACGCGCGGGCGTTCCTGCTCGATGTACGCGAGAAGCGCATCTCCAACGTCCTGCGGCAGCGGCAATCGAACCTGGCGACGCGCTTTGCCACTCAAGCGGAGCATGCCAGACGTCCAGTCGACATCGCTGAGTCTGAGCCCAGCTACATCCCCGGCCCGCAGTCCCAGGCGTGCCAGCAGTAGCAGGATCGCGCGATCCCGCAGGCGCCCTCTGGTGAGTTGATCGCAGGATGCAATAACCCGTTCGACATCGGCGGAGGTCAGATACCGTGGCAACGACGAAAGGCGCCATTGCAAGACGGGCGGGATGGCGTGGTCGAGGTTGGGCCGACACAGGCCGACGCCCGCGAGGAAGCGAAGATAGCTGCGCAAGGCGCTCGTTATGGTCCTCAGGTCGGCCGATCCGGTACGCTCGCGCCACTCGCGGACAACATTACGGATCCGGGCGGCATCATAGTCATGGGTCGCCGTACCAAGCTCCGGCATCAGCTTATGCAGGTGGTAAAGATGCCGAGCGATAGTCCGTTCCGACAGTCCCCGGTGAGCGCGCAACCAGCTCCGATAATCTTCAAGCAGGGGATATGGTGACGCGGCCATCACGGTTGGTCGCGCGACACCCGCCTTTTGCAGGAAAACAACGAACCGCCCGACACGGCGCGAATATTTTTGTGAAACACGCGACCATTGTCGCCCACCGGGACATCGACACCGATGGTCGGCAAAGCGGCGAACGACGTCGTCATCAATGAAGTCGACCGAGATGCCTGCGATGCCAAGCCAGGCCGCAAAATGACGAGCCGCGTCCGTGTAGTTCCCGATGGTCAGATGTGTGTATCTCTGAGCGGCAAGATCGGCTGCGAAACGATCGATCCATGGCAGCAAAGGTCCCGGATCGAGGAACCAGTGATTACGTTTGTCGGCGTCCATATTGCTCTCCTCACGATGCTGAACCATCACGAGAAAGTATAGTTATGTGGAGTGCTGACAGACTCACTGCTGTAGTAAATGCATGTAAAATATGCCTATTATATCAATAAGCGCCCTAACCCGTCTTATTCATGAGGTCGCTGTTCCGGTCTGATCGGTTTTGATTGTTCGCTGGCGGCATGATGCAGTCGCGCGTCATCGACGGTGTTTTCAC
>NZ_JABGCC010000011.1:0-91069 GCF_013149315.1 Novosphingobium sp. SG754
CGCAGCGCATCGCGGGGTGGAGCAGCCCGGTAGCTCGTCAGGCTCATAACCTGAAGGTCGCAGGTTCAAATCCTGCCCCCGCAACCATCTCTCAACACAGCCTAACACACAACAGCCCCGGCCAAACAAGGCACGGGGCCTTTCTGCGTTCAGGATGCCGCTAATTGGCGGCGAAAACGCCACCGGGCGGCATCGCCCCTGCTGGCCAGCCTGGCTGCATCCGAGCACAAGCCGCAAGCGCAGGTCCATTGCGGAACCTTTTTGCGCTGCAGCAATATCAAAATGCTTTGGTCCTTTTCAAATTGCTTCATACACAAGGTTGGTGTCTATCCGTTTAGATACCGTGATTTAGGGGCAATCGTTGGACCATCATCAACCTGTTCGTCGCCCGTCGCCGGCGAACTTTCTGCGCGCGCAAGCCAGCCTGGCTGCCATGGTGGCCGTCTTGCCAGCCCATGCCTGGGCGCAATGCGTGGAAACGACGGACACTGCGGTGACCTGTACCGGCACGGCCAGCGATGGTTATGTCATCACGCGTTCGGGTACGGCTCTGACGGTTGACGAGGGCGCCAGCCTGAACACCAACGGCCCGGCGGCGATCACGGTAGCGATGCCGGCCACAGCGTCGTTTCAGTCGCGCTATGCCACGATCACGGTCAACGGTGCTGTGTCGAATACGGGGACTGCGGGCATCGCCGTGCTATCTGGGCCAGCCGATTCCAGCGGGACCGATTTTGCCGGCTCCAGCGTCAATCTTACCGTTGGCGAGAACGGCACGGTCGCGGGCGCGTACGGCATCACCTTGGCGGGAAGCCCTGGCAATCCCTATGGCAGCACCTGGCTGTCGATCGCCAATGCCGGCACCATCACCGGTACGAGCGGCGTGGCGATCTACGACACAAACCCCAATTTCAGCTTCAACACGGTCTACAACAACGCCAGCGGGTTTATCGGCGCGATCCAGGCCAATGCCGCAATTCGCAACATCGGCACGATCGACGGCGGGGCGCTGAGCGCGATCGCGCCATCGCTGGGCAATAGCGCATATTATCGCACGGTATGGAACGAAGGCGCGATCACGTCTGGCAGTGCCAGCCCCACCATCGTGCTGAGCTATGGCACGGTGACCAACAGCGGGACGATCAGCAACACCGGCAGCGGGGCTGCGATCGGCGGTGCGTCATACCTGACGCTGACCAACCTTGCGGGCGGCACGATCAGCGCCAGTGGCGCCAGCGTGATCGACGGAACGCCGGTCCGGGCGGACATTACCAACAGCGGCGTGATCAGCAACACCGGCGATGGCACGATCATTGCCGCTGGCAGCGGCACGCTCAATGTCACCAACACCGCTGGCGGCGTGATCTCGGTCAAGCCCGGCAATACCGCGTTGAGCACGCAAGGCAGCCTCAACCTGGTGAACCAGGGCACAATCGTCGGCAATGTCCTCACCGGGTCTGGCAACAGCACGATCGATTCATCCCAAGGGTCGATCGCCGGCAATGTCGTGTTCGGATCGGGCGATGACGTGCTGGTGGGGACGCTCAACGGCGGGAACCTGGTAACCGGCATTTCCGGCGCAATCGATGGCGGCGCCGGGGTCAACACCTTGAAGCTGGTGACCAGCAGCGATGCGACATTGTCGGCAGCGCCAGTGCTGCCGACGCATTTCACCCAGCTCAGCCTGGCGCCCATCTTTGGCACGACGCTGACCGTGGCAAGCGACTATCCCACTGTATCGTCGCTCTACTTCGATGGTGCTGGAACGCTCTTGAACCAGGCCAGGATCAGCGGGACCGGAACGGTGGTGAGCAACACTTCGTTCTATCCAGCGGGCGGAACGTTCGTGAACGAGGGCACTATTACCAGCCAGACCGGCGGTGATGCTTATGCCGTCGACCTTGCCAATACCGTCATCGATAACAAGGCATCCATTTCCGCAAGCGGCAATGGCCTCAGGACAAATGGCGACAATTTCACCAACAGCGGCACGATCACCGCGGGCGGCACGGCTGCCTCGGTCTATACCGGCTCGGGCTTCAGCAACAGTGGCACGATCCGTTCGACCGGCGGAACTGCCCTGGAACTGACCTATACCTGTATCTGCACATCCGGCACCAACAGCGGCACGATTGCTGGAGCGACGACCGGAGTTCTGCTGGGTGACGGGATCCTGACCAATACCGGACAGATCAGCGCGTCTGGGACGGCCGTGGTGCTGGGAGCTTATGCCCAGATCGACAATCGCGCCGGGGGCATCATCACCGGCGGCAATGCCGCCGTCGCGCCAAGCGAGTCCTGGGCATTTTACATCCGTGTCTATAACGCCGGCACGATCAATGGGGACGTCAAGATCGCCACTCGCACTGGCAACTCCTCCTATGGCGGGACGATGTACGTTGCGACCAGTGGTGGGATGCTCAACGGCAATCTGACCCTGGGGCGGGATGACGTGCTGATGACCACGCTGAGTGGGCCGGGAACCAGCGGCTTTGCCGGGATCAACGGCGTGGTTCAGGCGGATCATTCGGAATTGCGATATGACGTGACGGGCGACGCGAGCGCCACCCTGGCGCTGCCCAGTGGCTTTGCCCGCGTCGGCTATCAGGTTGCGAGCGGCACCACCCTGGCATTGCATGCCGATGGAACCTGGGGTTCCACGGTGAGCATCGCCGGCACCGGCAATGTCGTGCTGAGCGGTACGGTCGCCACGACCGACATGGTGGCCTTGGGCACGACGTCGGTGATTCCGACCCAGGCCACTGGATACAATGGCAGCGTCGCGAGCATACCTGCCACGATCACCAACACTGGCACGCTGGCAACCACGCGCAGCGGCGCTGTCTATCCGATGGGCACGGTCGCGCTGCCGACGGCATACTACTCCTATGAAACGGGCACCACATTCATCAACAACGGGACGGTTCGCCTGACCGATACGTCTGCGCGCGGTAATACCGTCAGCTATTATGGCGCTGTCACCGCGCAAACGGTGGTGAACGCGGGCACGATCGTGGCCGATGGCGGCTTGGGCGTGACTGCCCACACACTGACCAACACGGGCAGCATCACTGCGAGCCAAAGCGCGGTGCAACTGATCGGCACCACGGTGAGCAACAGCGGCGCCCTCGTCAGCACGGGTGGCGCGGCCATCGCCATGTCGAGCTATGGTTATTACAGCGGCGCGAACCAGGTGACCAATCTGGCGGGCGGCACGATTACCGGCGTTGGCGACGCGGTGGAGATGGGCGGCGGGCTGGTGCGCAATGCCGGCGTCATCAACGGGACAGTCGACCTGGGTTATTCCCCATACTATGACCGCGCTTACAGTAGTGGCGTCTATATTGCCGATGGGGGCACGATCAGCGCGAACCTGTTGTTCGGCGATGCCGATGATCAGCTGATCGAGACGGGAGCCAGTTTCGGCGTAAGCGGAACGATCGACGGCGGCGCGGGCACGAACACGATCGGGCATCTGCGCACCGGAACGGCAACCGTGACGCTGGGCGAGGCATTGCCCACAGGCTTTACGCAGGAACTCACGATTGCCGATGGCGCCGCCGCGCAGGTCACTCTTGCCGGCCCATCTGGTTATACCGGCAACATCTTGGTCGCTGGTACCGGCACGATCATCAACCAGCTGGCCACCACCGGCGGCGTAAGCACGCTCTCGGGCTATAACGTCCAACTCGTGCCTGGCCTGCAGGGCGATCTGGCGGGCTTCGTCAATCGCGCGGATATCGGCCGGGCCTGGGTGGCGACGGCGTTGTTCGACAATAGCGCCAGCATTGGTTCGCCGACCTTGACGGGGTCTGCCGTTGCGGCGTGGAGCAGATCCAGCCTGACTTTCAACAACAGCGGCAGCATCGGGAACAATGGCGTGAGCCCGGCTGTCGACCTGGCGGCCAATACCTTCGCTGGCAGCAATGTGACCAACAGCGGCGTGATCAGTGGTGGCCTCAGCATCGTGGGCGGCGGTTACAGCTATCCACCGACAGCAGAAGCCGGCACCCTCACTATCGCCAACAGTGGCACGATCACGGGCTTCACGCCGCAGACCGATCCCGATTGGTACGGCTATGGGCAGCCCGTCGGCTATGCCGTTTCTGTCGCGGCTGACGTCAGCAACATGGTCTCGTTTGACAACAGTGGCCGTATCGTTGGGAACGTCTATCTGTTGAGCGGCAATGCCACGCTGATCAACAGCGGATCGATCACGGGCGACATCGTGACCCGCAGCGGTGACGACCGTCTGGTGATGAACGGCGCGTTTGCCGGATCGATCTATGCCGGCGGCGGCACCAATGTGCTGGAAATCAACGGTGGCAGCCAGGCTACGCCAGTGGCGCTGGACACGGTAATCGGGGTTTCGAGCCTGACCCAAAGCGGTGGATTTGCCACACTGGCAAACCAGGGCAGTTTTGGCAGCGTGGTGCTGACCGGTGGGCGGCTCGTCGGCCTGGCCGGCTCGGTGATGTACGCCGACAGCATTACCGTGGGGCGCGGCGCGGTGTTCGGTTCGGCGGGCACGGTCAACGGCAATCTTACCGTCAACGGCACGCTCAGCCCAGGTGCCTCGCCCGGGACGATGACGGTCAATGGCAACGTGCTGCTGGTCACCGGATCGACCACGGTGTTCGAAATCGCGCCCAGTGCCCGTGACAAGCTGAACATCAACGGGACGCTGACGATCAATTCCGGGAGCACGTTGCAGATCGTGGCGACCACGCCGGTCAAGGTCGGTTCCACGCTGGACCTGATCAGTGCATCGGGCGGGGTGACCGGCCAGTTTGACACGGTAACGGGCCTGGCCGGTTCGCTGCGCACCTTGGCCAACGGTGACCTGGGCCTGCTGGTGCAGTTTGCCAATGCGCCGGGCTATGCGCCGCAGGTGCGCCGCGCGATCGACTATATCAACACTGCCATGGCGGCGGCCGATGCCCCGGTGGCGCTGTTCCCCGCGCTCGACAGCTTGCAGGACAGCCAGGGTGCACCGATCGTTGCAGCGTTCGCACGCCTGACGCCAGAACCCTATGCCGATGCGCTGCAGATCGGCACGGAAACCGCGCTGGCCCTGGCCAGCACCAGCCGGACAATGGGCGAGGCCGAGGCGCGCGGCGACAGCCATGTCTTCGGGTTTGGCCAGATGGTGGGTGGCACGCGCCAGTTCAGTGCCAATGGCGCGCAAGGAGTGAGCGCGGCAACGCTCAATGGCTATGGCGGCCTGGTTGGCCTGGGTGTCGGTGGCGAAGGCTATGCCGTCGCTGCCTATGTCGGGTGGATGGACCGCCACCAGACGATTGCCAGCCTGGGCGCATCGACCAAGGCCAGCGGCGCGATCGGCGGCGTGACCGCGCGGTTTGGCGGGAAAACCCGCGTTACGCTGTCTGCCAGCTATGACGATGCCGATGCCTTTACCCGCCGCACCGTGCCCGATGCCGGGGTGATCACGGCCAGCTATTCGCTGCCCAGCTGGTCTTTCGATGCCTCGCTCAGCCGCACGGTCCCGCTGGGATCGGGTTGGTTGTTGCGTCCGCAAGTGGGCACGACCTGGGTGCGGACCAGCCACGAGGCGATCCAGGAAGCGAGCGCCCATCCCTTTGCCCTCGATGTGGCGCGGGCGCGCCTGACCCAAGGCTTTGTCGACGCCGGGCTTGGCTTCGAGACCGCGCCGGATGCTGCCTCGCCGTGGCGTCGCTTTGTCACGCTGGGCATGCGCTATCGCGTGCAGGGGCGCCAGGCGCGGGCGTTTGCCAGCCTGGCGGGCTCGACCGACGAACTGGAGGCTGTGGGCGTGCGGCGCAACCGCTTGAGCGCCAGCCTGGCGGCCGGCGTTGAGTATCAGATGGCGCCGGGCGCCACGCTGTTCCTCACCGGTTCGGGCGAGCTGGGCGCGCCGAGCAATGGCGGCAGCGCCACGGCGGGGCTGCGCTTCCGGCTGTGATCCCCGGCGCTCAGGACAGGCGGCGAACCGCCTCGTCCTGGGCGATCAGGGGCAGCAGGGCGTTCATGTCCGGCCCGTGGTCCATGCCGGTCAGCGCCTGACGCAGCGGCAGGAACAGGGCCTTGCCCTTGCGGCCGGTGCTGTCTTTCAGCGCGGCAGTGAGCGCGGGCCAGGGATTGGCCCAATCGAGCGTGGCGGCAACCTGCGCGGCTTGAGACAGGAAGGCGCGGGTTTCCTCGTCAAACGGGGCGGGCGCGATCGGCCCCTGGATCACCTGCCACCAATCGGCCGCTTCGCCGATGTGGGCCAGGTTGGGGCGGATCGCTTCCCACGCCGCCGCGCCCATGCCGGCGGGCAGCAGGGCAGCGACGCGGTCATAGGGCAGGCGATGGACCACGGCGGCGTTGACGCGTTGCAGTTCCGCCTCGTCAAACCGGGCTGGCGCGCGGCCGAAATGGGCGAGATTGAAACTGGCGGCGAGGTCTGCCGCGTCGAGCGCCGGATCGACCGGATCGGACGTGCCGAGGCGGGCGAGCAGGGCAACCAGGGCTTCGGGCTCGATTCCCGCCTCGCGCAAGTCGGCCACGCCGAGCGAGCCCAGGCGCTTGGACAGCTTGCCCTCGCTGCCGGTCAGCAGCGCTTCGTGGGCAAAGCGGGGGGGCTGGGCGTTGAGAGCCAGGAACATCTGCACTTGCGTGGCGGTGTTCGACACGTGGTCTTCGCCGCGCAGCACATCGGTTACGCCCATTTCAATATCGTCGATCGCGCTGGGCAGCATATAGAGCCACGAGCCATCGGCGCGGCGCACCACCGGATCGGACATCTGGCGCGGATCGAAATGCTGGGGCCCGCGAATGCCATCGTCCCAGGTGATCGGGGTGTCGTGATCCAGCATGAAGCGCCAGTGCGGCTTGTCACCGGCAGCGGCGCGGGCGGCGTGATCGGCCTCGGTCAGGGAAAGGGCGGCGCGGTCATAGATCGGCGGCAACCCGCGCCCGAGCAGGATCTTGCGTTTCAGATCAAGTTCCTGCGCGGTTTCATAGCAGCGATAGAGCCGGCCCTGGGTGATCAGTCGCTCGAACGCGGCCTCGTAAATGGCAAAGCGCGCAGACTGGCGCTCTTCGCGCTCGGGATGGAGGCCAAGCCAGGCAAGATCAGCGCGGATCGCTTCGACATGCTCCTCGCGGCTGCGTGCCGCATCGGTATCGTCGATGCGCAGCAGGAAGCGCCCACCATGCTTTTGCGCCAGCAACCAGTTGTGCAGCGCGGTGCGGATGTTGCCGACATGCAGGCGGCCGGTGGGCGAGGGCGCAAAGCGGGTAACCACAGTCATGGCCCGCGCTATAGCGCGATTGGCGGCCAAGGCCAGCCGGGGACTTATCCGAACAGGCGCGGCGCCAGCTGGGCAACCTCGGCATCGGTCAGTTCGATGTGGAATACATCGGCGAGGGTGCGCTGCCAGGCGGCTGCATCGAGAAGTTCGCTGACGTCGCGCCCATGCGCGGTCTGCACTGTCATCTGGCGATCGAGCAGCGAGGCAAAGCCCTGCGGCTGCACGATCGAGACGATGCAGGCCTGGGTAAAGCGCGATTCCGGCCGGGTGGCGACCCAGTGGTTGGCCATGGCCAGGTCCAGCGCAGCCACTTCGGTGGTGTCGAAGCTGTATTGCGCCTCCCACGTGGCGCCGTCCTGGCTGCGTTCCACCTCCCATTCGCCGCGCAGCGAGCCGGGCGCGCGGGCGCGGCGCAGGCGGTGGCGATAGCCATCGGCAGCGAGCGCGCTGGCGCCGTCAGCCAGCGGCATGGGCGGCACATAGGACGAACCGAAACCGGCATCGGCCAGCCACTGCTCGCCGGCCAGCGTCACCAGGCTGAACGTGTGGGTGCGCGGTGGCACCACGCCGGGCAAGACGCGCAGCCACACCCGTGCCAGCAGCGGCCGCGTGGGCATGCCCATGGTGGCCAGCATCGCCCCGAACAGGCGATTATGTTCAAAGCAATAGCCGCCGCGCGGCCGATCGACCAGTTTGCCCCGGATATCGGCCGGTTCCAGGCCGATGCCCCGGCCCAGCATCACGTCAAGATTTTCAAACCCGATCGCCTGGCGATGGGCGCGCTGCACCTGTTCGAGGCCCTGCGGCGTGGCAGCGGGGGCGGCGGCAAGGCCGATGCGGGCGAGATAGCTGGGCAGATCGCAGATCATGCGCCGCCACTTAACGGCTATGGCCTACAAGGCAATCACCAGATCGCGGGTGATCTGGTCTACGCTGGTGCAGCCGCATTGCGCCATGGCCAGTTCGAATCCGGTGCGCAGGATGTGCAGCATATGCGCCACGCCGGCCATGCCGCCCACCGCCAGGGCATGGTATTGCGGCGCGCCGACCAGCACCGCCCGCGCGCCCAGCGCCATGGCCTTGAGCACATCGGCGCCGCTGCGGATACCTCCATCGAACAGCAGCGGATAGTCGGCGCCCAGCGCGGCATGCATCGCCGGCAGCAGCATCAGCGCGGGCGCCACGCCATCGAGCACGCGCCCGGCATGGTTGGAGACGATCACCCCATCGGCCCCGGCATCGCGGGCGCGCAGCGCGTCATCGGGGTGGAGCAAGCCCTTGACCACCAAAGGCAGCGTGGTTTCGCGGCGCAGCCAGGCCAGGGTGTCCCAGGTTGGGGCCTGCGCGGCGAGCGCGCTGCCGAAGACCAGCTGGCCGCTGTGGGCATGGGTGTGATGACGCGGCGGCGCCTGCCCGGCAAGATTGGCTGCCTCCACGCCGGGCGGCAGAGTGAACTCGGCACGCTTGATGGCGGCATCCACCGTTACCACCAAGGCGCAATAGCCGGCTGCCTCGGCCCGGCGCACCAGGGCGAGCGTGTCTGCCGGATCGGGCTGGACATAGAGCTGGAACCAGGCGGGCGGCGGCGCGGGGCGCTGCAATTCCCTGGCCGCATCGTGCAGGGCCTGGATGATCGCTTCCAGCGTCCCGCTCGACAAGGTGCTGGCCACCAGCGCGGTGTCGAGCGCGGCGGCGGCCTGGGCCGTGGCGATTTCTCCCTGGGCATGGGCCAGCCGCTGATAGGCCACCGGGGCGAGCAGGATCGGCGCGGCGTGGGCCTGGCCGAACAGCATGGTGCCGGTGCTGCCGCCATCGAGCGGGCGCAGCATGCGCGGCACCAGGCCCCAGCGCGCCAGGGCGGCACGGTTGGCAGCGGTGTGGCCCTGCTGGATATGTGCCCAGGTGGCCGGATCGATGAGTGCGGCGGCGTGCCGCTCATAATCATCCAGCGTGGCGATGTCCGCCGGCAGGGGCGCGCCGGTCATGGCTGCGACCAGCGGCGCAGCAGATTGTGATAGACGCCGGTGAGCGCCGCGACCGAGGGATGATCGGGCTGGTCGGCGGCAAGGGCCTGGATCGCCTGGTCCATCTCGAACAGGCTGCGGCGGTCGGCCTCGGCCGGGACCAGGCTTTGCGTCCAGAAGAATGCGGCCAGGCGGGCGCCCCGCGTCACCGGGGTGACATGGTGGTGGCTGGTACCGGGATAGAGCACCATGTCACCTGCGGCGAGCTTTACCCGGTGCGCGCCATAGCTGTCTTCCACCACCAGTTCGCCGCCGTCGTATTCGTGTGGATCGGACAGGAACAGGGTGCTGGAAATGTCGGTGCGCACATAGGTGTCGGTGCCGGGCATGCGGAACAGGGCGTTGTCGATGTGGCTGCCATAAGTGCCGCCGCCTTCATAGCGGTTGAAACGCGGCGGCAGCACGCGCAGCGGCAGCGCGGCGGCGATGAACAGCGGCGTCTGGCCGAGCCGTTCGAGAATGCGCTGGCCCAGCGCGGAGCCCACCGCGCTGTCGAGCGGCAATTGCAGGTTGGCCTTGGCGCGCACGGCGAGATGGCCGGCGGTGGCGCGGCCGTCTTCCCATTCGGCCTGGGCCAGCGCGGCGCGGGCCTGCACCACGTCGTCCGGCGAAAGGACGCCGGGAATATGCAGCATCATGGCATTGGCTTTCAGCCTTGCAGCACGAAGGGAATGGACACCAGGCCCTGGACCATCACGGTTTGCCCGTTCTGGCGCGTCGGTGTCCAGCGCCAATGGCGCACGGCGGCCAGTGCGGCGCGATCGAGCCGGTCAAACCCGCTGGAGCGGGACAGGCCGATATCGGCGACACGGCCATCGAGCCCCACCGTGACATTGAGCACGACAGTGCCCTGCTCGCGCGCGCGGCGCGAATCGATGGGGTAGCGCGGCGGGCTGGCATCTACCAGGTTGGCCGACAGATCGCGGCCCTTGGCAATCGCTGGCGCGGCCGGTGCGGCCGGGGCTGGCGCCGCCACCGGGGCTGGCGCAGCGGCCGGGGCGGGGGTGGGCACGACAACCGGCGCGGCGACGGGGGCGGTGGCGATCGTCGGTGCGGGCAAGGCCAGTGTAATCGGTGGCGGCGGCGCCACGATGGGCGAGGCAGGCTGCACCGGCGCGCGCGGTGGCTGCTGCGCGGCCTGAGGCGGCGGCGGTGGTGGTGGCGTGAGATCAGCCGAAAGGCGCACCGCCGTGAGCGTGTGATGGCGCGGCTTGGCCGCCACGATGCCCAGCGACAGGAAAGCCACGAGCAATGCGCCAACGGCAGCGCCCGCCCCGATCATGGCCAGCCCGCGCGGTCGGCTCGGTTCATAGCGCGCAGGCTGCCAGGTGGCAGGCCGCAGCGGCACGACCTCTCCGCGCAGGCCGGACGATGCCGGGCGCGGCGCAAGGGTTGGCGTTGCGATCAAACTGGCCTGGCTGCTCACTATTCTGGCCCCCGTTGGCGGTTTGGCAGGTTATTGAGAGTCATTCGCATAGCCGCTTCTCCGGCGCGAGTCGAGAGAATAGATCGCAATAGCGTTCCGAGCCTTCGGCCAGATGGCTCTGACCGTGTGCATGGGGGCTACATTGCGGACGTCTCACCGCCCGTGGCGATGGCGGATTTCTAGGTCGCGCGGTACTTAGGAGCCTTGAGGCAGATCAAATTGGCGAATCATTATCAATAGCGTTGCGACTGATAGCAATTCGCATTAAAGCGCTCTGCGGCATCGGCGGGGCCGGATGCGCATGCCCGCCGGGACCAGGGATCGGCGCAAGCGCGCCGCAGCCTGCCGCAACGAATGATATGTTTCGCGCAAAGGATGAATGAGTGAGGGACAGTTTTGATCGTGCCGGTGCGGCGGGGGCTGCCGGTTTTCTCGCGCTGGGTTGCATCAGTCTGATCGCGGGTGCCGCACCCGCCCTGGCCCAGGATGCAACGGCCACGCAAAACCCCGAGCCGCGCGTGCTGGGCGGCGTGACCGTCACCGATACCGCCATTACCGAGGGCAGCTACAAGACCGAACGGGCCGCATCGCCCAAGTACACCGCCCCGCTGCTCGATACGCCGCGCACGGTCACGGTGATCCCCGCGCAGGTGCTGCAGGACAATGCCACGGCCAGCCTGGCCGATGCGCTGCGCTTCGTGCCGGGCATCACCCTGGGGGCCGGCGAAGGCGGCAATCCGCAGGGCGATCGACCGTTCATCCGTGGCGCCGATGCGCAGAACAGCCTGTTCCTGGATGGCGTGCGCGATATCGGCGCGCAATCGCGCGATGTCTTTGCCGTGGACCAGATCGAGGTGGTCAAGGGTTCGGACAGCACGATGAACGGGCGCGGCAGCGTGGGCGGGGCGATCAACCTCGTGTCCAAGCAGCCGACCGGCGAGCGCTTTGCCAATGTCTCGGCCGCTACCGGCACGGCGGAATATCGCCGGGTGACCGCCGATGTGAATCAGCCGATCGGCAATGTCGGCCTGCGCCTGGCCGCGATGTATCACGACCAGCACGTGGCAGGGCGCGATGCGGTGTGGCAGGATCGCTGGGGCGTCGCGCCCTCGGTGAAGTTCGGCCTGTCTGGCCCCACCAGCCTGACGCTGGACTACTATCACCTGGAAAGCCACGAGCTGCCGGATTCGGGCATTCCCTATCTGCGCATCACCGCCAATGCGCCGGCCGGCTATAGCGAAACCACCGTGGCCGCGACGCCACGCACGGCGTTCTATGGCCTGGTGGATCGCGATTTCCGCCACACCCTGGTCAACACCGGCACGGCCCGCCTCGAACACCATTTCGCCAATGGGCTGACCTTGCGCAACACCACGCGCTATGGCGTGTCGAGCCAGGGCTATGTCCTGACCCAGCCCGACGATAGCCAGGGCAACGTGATCAACGGCAATGTCTGGCGCCGGGCCAACAGCCGCTACAGCCGCACCACCGGCTTTATCAACCAGACGGATTTCTACGGCACGTTCACGCTGGGCGGGATCAAGAACAGCTTTGCCCTGACCGGCGAGATCAGCCGCGAAACCGCCGATGTCGGCAACTATGTGTCGAATGCGGCCACGGGAACGGCGATCGCCACCGGCATCAGCGCCGCGGGTGGCCGCTGCGGTGCCGCGTCGATTGCGGCCTTCAACTGCACCAGCCTGGCCAATCCCAATCCCTATGATCAGTGGGCCAGCTATACCGCCGATGGATCGGGCGTGACCGCGCCGATCATGCTTTCGGCCGAAAAGACCTGGACCAAGGCGCGCACCAATACCCAGGCGGTGTCGCTGTTCGATACGGTGGACTTTTCCGATGCGCTGCTGCTCAACCTGGGGCTGCGCTATGATCACTACGTCACGCGCGTCAGCCCTGGCCTGCTGGCGACCGCTGCGGACGAAAGCGGCCGCGCGTGGTACAGCCGGATCGACAACCTGTGGACCTGGCAGGCCGGCCTGACGTGGAAGCCCGCGCCCAACGGCAGCATCTATGCCTCGGCCTCTACCGCCGCGACGCCGCCGGGTTCCTATCTGGCCAATGGCAGCGACAGCAACGCGCTCAATACCACCAGCCAGGCGATCACCGATGCCCTCAAGGTGGAGCGCACGCGCAGCTATGAAGTGGGCACCAAGTGGAACGTCTTCGGCGAAGGGCTGTCGCTAACCCTTGCCGCGTTCCAGACCGAAACCACCAATGCCCGCGCCACCGATGCCAACGGCACTGTGACCTTCATCGGCAACAAGCGGGTCAAGGGCATCGAGGTTTCGGCCAGCGGCAATATCACCGACCGCTGGAATGTCTTCGGCGGCTATACCTATATGGATTCCACCATCATCAACGGCGGCACCACTGCGGTGACGGCAGGGGGCGTCACCTATTACGTACCCTCGCCCAGCACCGGGCAGCGCTTTCCCAACACGCCCGACCACAGCTTTACCGCCAACACCACCTACCGGGCGACTGACCGCCTCTCGCTGGGCGCCAACGCGCTTTATATGAGCAAGGTCTATGGCGGCTATGGCGCGGCGGTGAGCGGCGGCGTGGTGACCAAGACCCTGGCGCGCTATGTGCCCGGTTACTGGCGGTTCGATGCCAATGCCAGCTTCCAGGTGACGCCGCGCTTCTCGCTTCAGGCCAATATCAACAACCTGTTCGACAAGCGCTATTATGACAAGGCCTATGCCTCGCACTTTGCCAGCCAGGCTGCGGGCCGCACGGCGATCCTCACGGCCAATGTGAAGCTCTAACGGCTATTGCATAGCCAAGCAAAAGGCCGCCGGAGACCATCCGGTGGCCTTTCTTGTGGCCGTCATGCTATCAGTGTTAGCATGATTATTCCATCATCGCTGCCAACGCCGGGCTAAGCCACTCGCCACCCGACGGATCGACCAACCGCGTGGCGAGATTTTCGCGCACGGCCACAGCGTGGGCCTGGGCTGGCGCCATCACGATCAGCGCGCTGGCCCAGGCATCGGCCATTGCGCCATGGCGGTGCAGCACGGTTGCCGCCCCATGGCGCTGGCCAGGCTGGCCCGTGGCGGGGGCGATGGTGTGCAGGCCAAGATAGCTGCCCGAGGTCGCCATGCTCAACTGGTGCAGCGCCACGCGCAGCGGCGCCAGGTTGGCGCCGGGCGGGCTTTCCACGTCTACCCACCACGGATCGCCATCCGGGCGCAGGCCGCGCCCGGTGCATTCGCCGCCCACCTCGACCAGGGCGTGGCGCAGGCCCTGCGCGGCCAACAGATCGGCCAGGGTGTCTGTGGCATATCCCTTGGCCACGCCCGACAGATCGAGCCACAGGCCGCCGGGCTGGCGCAACCAGGCGTGTTCCAGGATCAGGCGTTGCCACCCTGAGGCCGCGCCGGCGGCGGCCAGCGTGGCGCTGTCGGGCGGGGCGGGGTGGCGGCGGGGGCCGAGGCTCCAGGCGTCGGTCAGGCGGCCGATGGCCGGATCGAACGCGCCATGGCTCGCCCGCGCCACGGCCAAAGCATGGTGCAGCACGCCGGCAAGGTCTTCATCCACATGCAGCCAAGTTCCCGGTGCCGCGCGGTTGAAGCGCATCAGCACGCTGCCGGGCTGCCAGTGGCTGAGCGCCCGCTCCATCCGGTCGAGCCGCGCCTGGATGAGGGCATGCAAAGCGGCGCTGTCCGCGCTGCCAGCCGGATGGGCCAGGCGCACCTGCCAGCGTGTGCCCATGGTTAGCCCTGACAGGGTGATGATCGGCGCCGCCGGATCGAACCCGGCCAGGCTGTCCGGGTCGATCGCGGTGGGCACGGCAAGGCGCAACATCCGGTTTGCCTGGTCGGGCAGGGTCAGGGCGCCACGACTTCCAGCGTGGTGGTATAGCTGGTCCGGCGATGGGCGGCGCGCGGGTTGGCCGGGTGATCGTCCGTCAGGCTGGCGTTCAGCCAATAGAACCCAGGCACCGGCCATTTCACCGTGACCGTGCCATCGGCGGCAGTGGTCAGTTCCTGCGCGCCCTCGATATCGCGATAGCGTTTGGCGCCGGGGATCACCGTCACCTTGAGCTTGGCCGCCGGCTGTCCGTCGATCAGGAAGCGGAACTTACCCGGCTCGTCGCTCACCAGTTCATCGGGATGGGTGATGGGCACCATTTCCAGCCCCTTGCCGTTGGGGGCAAAGGCCTGCGTTGTGGGGGTGCCGGCGGTGACAAACACGAAGTTGCGGTTGAGCGTTTCGGTCAGGTTTACCTCGGTGGCATCGGCGGGAATATCGGCCAGACTGGCCACCATGTGATCGGGTGCGATCTGCGGGCGGGGGCCGCCTTCGCCACCACCGGGTCCGCCGGGGCCACCGGGACCAGCCGGGCCCCCCGGCATCATGCCGCGCGGCGGCGCACCCATTCCCGCTTGGCTGCCTGGGCCGCCCGTGCCGCCGGGACGGCGCATGCCCAGCCCCCACAGCTCGCCATTCACCTTGAACGTGCCAGATAGATTGGCCATTTCCGTGCCGATCTTCCAGGTGCCGGGCTTGTCGATGACCACGTCGAACACCGATCGCGTGCGCAGCCGCGCGGCGTTTTCGATCTTGCCCGGCGTACCATCGGGCGCCCAGACCTTGACCTGGTCAACCCCCAGCGGGAAGTGATCGGGATAGAACAGGTCGTTGGAAATGGCCGCATCGACGGTGACCGATTGGTTGGTATCGGCCAGCACGGTGATCGAGGGCAGCAGCCACATGCGATGCGCATGGGCGGGCGCGCCAAGCGCCAGCGCCATGAGCGGCGCGGCGAGTGCCAGAGACTTGCGGTTCATCGGGGTCGGTCCTCTCAACGCAGGGAAACGGTCACCTGGCCCAGTTCGGCCCGGCCGCTGGCGCCAGCCGGAGCGGGCTTGGCCGGCACCGAGAACGGCACCTGCACCAGTTCGCGGCCGCCGGTTTCGCGCGCCGCTTCCACGAACAGGGTATAGGCCCCGGGCCGGAGTCCGGCGGGCAGCGGGATGCGATAGGCGCCCGGCGCGCGGGTCTGGCCGGAAAGGCCATCGGCTGGCAGGCCCAGCGAACGGCCGCCCTTGCGCCACCAGCTGCGCAGGTCACCCAGCCACTTGGTGCCCGGTTCGCGACCTACCTTCTTGATATCGTACCACACCCACAGCGTGCGGGTCTGGCCGCCGCCGGCCGGCTCGATCCATCCGGCCACATAGGGCCGGTGGTATTCGGCTACCGACAGGCGCGGGACGGTGACAGTGATCACGCCGGCCGGCGCGGCGGGGGCGGCCAGAGCCAAGTGCGGCGCGGCGAGCACGCCAGCAACAAGCGGAAGGGACTTGCGCATCGACAGGGGTTTCCCTTGCGGTCAGTGGATGAAGAACAGGGCGATGCCTGCGGGGATCACCAGCCCCAGCGCCACCAGCGGCCAGGTTGCGGGGCGATGGCGGGCGTGCAACTGCAACAGGATCAGCCCGGTCAGCGTGAAGACCACGCAGGCCAGCGCGAACACATCGATGAACCAGAACCACACCGTGCCGGTGTTGCGGCCCTTGTGCAGATCGTTGGCCCAGGAAATCCAGCCGCGATCGGTCTTTTCCGAGGTGATTGCGCCGCTGTGGCGGTTCACGCTGACCCAGCGGTCGGTGCCGGGGCCTGGCATGGCAACATAGACTTCATCGTCAGACCATTCGCCCGCGTGCCCCTGGGGATCGATGCCCACGGCCCGCGCCACGGCCTGCGCCACAGGCGCGGGCAGCGGCGCATCGCTGGCCGCTGGCGCGGCTGCGATCTGTGCCAGCAGCGGGGCGGGCAGGGCGGCGTTGCGATCGACCACCACCGGCTCGGCATTGATCTGCGCGGCATGGTTGAGCGTGATGCCGGTGATGGCGAACAGCATCATGCCAACCAGCGCCACCGCCGCGCTGATCCAGTGCCAGGTGTGCAGTTGCTTGAGCCAGAACTGCCTGGCCTTGCGCGCTTTCTTCGCCTGGTTGCGGTCTGGCGCCAGGGCCGCATCAGGGCGCGGCGCCGCGTGGGGCGGGGCAGCAGGCGGGCGCGGGCGGTCGATCTGGTCAAGCGTGGTCAAGGCGGGTCCGTCGCTGGCGGGCTGGAGTTGGTACTGCTCTTAACCTAATGCGAGTCATTTGCAAGTTTGTGGTTGTATCACGGCTGTTACGGGTTTGCCCTGCTCCGCAATTCCCCGGAACCCGTCTACCGCGCGGGATTAAGCATCGCCACGCTAGGAAAAGCGCGAAATCCGCCCATGGAGTGTTCTTCGATGCTGAGCGTGCGCACGCGGCAAGCAACGCGGCTGGTCATCGGCCTGATCGTGGTCGCCATCACCCTGGCGGCGTTCGTGGTCGCGCAGATCCGCTTTGGCGGCCCGATGCATCACGAAAGCCTGCTGCAGGACGAACTCCTGGCCGATATCCTGCCGCCACCGTGCTTTGTGGTGGAACCCTATCTGCATACCACGCTGATGCTCGACGATCCCGCCCGCGCCAATGCCGAGATGACGGCCCTGGCCGAGGAGGAAGCCCAGTTCAAGGAGCGCCAGGCCTATTGGCAGGCCGCGCCCGTGCCCGATGCAATGCGCGCGCCGGTGCAGGCCGTGCTCGATGCCGAAGTGGCGTTCTGGAAGACCGTGGACGAGCAGTTCCTGCCCGCGGCACGGCGGGGCGATCTGGCGGCGATGCGGGCAATCCACGCCGGGCCGCTGCGCCAGGCCTATGCCTTGCAGCACCAGCGCGTCGATGCGCTGGTCACGCTGTCCAATACCAACCGCGCCCGCCTGCTCGAAAGCGGCTATCGCCAGGTCACGGTCTCGCTGGTCGGCACCGGCCTGCTTGCCGCGCTGGTGCTGGTATTGGTCGTATATGTGGGGCACCTGCTGCGCCAGCGGGTGATCGCTCCGCTGGTCGATACTGCCGATGGCATTGTCGATATGGCGCAGGGCGCGCTGGATCGCCCGCTGGCAGGCGCCGAGCGGGTGGACGAGATCGGGCAGATCGTGCGGGCGATGGACGTGTTCCGCGCCGCGGCACAAACGCGCGAGGCCGATCGGGCGGCGCAGGGCCGGGTGGTCGATGCCCTGGCCCATGGGCTGGACGTGATCGCCGGCAAGGATCTGGAGCAGCGGATCGATGCGACGTTCCCGCCCGGCTTCGAGGCGCTGCGCACCAACTACAACACTGCAATCGCCGCCATGGCCGAGGCGCTGCGCGGCGTGCGCGTGGGGGCCAACCGCGTGGCCCGCGCCATCGCCGAAATCCGCGCCGCATCCGAAGACCTGGCCCAGCGCAACGAGGAACAGGCGGCCAGCCTGGCCACGACGGCAGGCTCGCTCGATAGCGTAACCCGCAGCGTTGGCGAAACCGCGCAGCGCGCCGCCAGCGTGCAGAGCGCGATCGGCGCTGCCCAGGACGAGGCGGCTGCCGGTGGCGACGTAGTCACCCGCGCGGTGGCGGCGATGGCGGCGATCGAGGCATCGTCGGCGCGGATCGGCCAGATCATCAGCGTGATCGACGGCATCGCCTTTCAGACCAACCTGCTCGCGCTCAACGCGGGGGTGGAGGCAGCCCGCGCCGGAGACGCTGGCAAGGGCTTTGCCGTGGTTGCCTCCGAAGTGCGCGCGCTGGCGCAGCGCTCTGCCGATGCAGCCCGCGATATCAAGGCCCTGATCAGCGAAAGCACCGAGCAGGTGAGCCACGGCGTGACGCTGGTGGGCGAGACCGGCGCGCGATTGGGCGGCATCGTCACGCGGGTGGAAGAGATCGGCGGCCTGGTTTCGGGCATTGCGCAAGCCGCGATCGACCAGGCCGACAAGCTGCGCGACGTAAACCGCGCGGTCAGCGACATGGACCGCATGACCCAGCAGAACGCGGCCATGGTCGAACAGTCATCGGCCGCCACCCGCAGCCTGGCCGAAGAGGCCGAAGCGCTGGCCCGGCTGGTATCCACCTTCCGCACCCGCGACGTGGCCAATCGCCCAGCCCATGTGGCCAGGCCCCAGGACCTGCGCCGCGCCTCGATGCGCGAGGATGCCCAGCCGGGTCCGCGCCTGGCACTGGCCGCGGGGTAGCCTGCATCCGCCGATGCTCTGGGAGTGCTCTGTATAAAGTTCGTTGAAGGCCGGGCACATGGCCTCTACAGCTATGGCGCCGGCAATGTTTTTGTCGCTGCGGCCGGTCAGGCGTCACGCACCGATCGCCGCAGCAGCGGTGACACGCGTCATCGCGCGCACGAGGACACGGCAGACACCAGCATTCGCGTGCTGGCTATGTCCGGCACATGTTTCGGGGCCGCCCCTGGACGGGAGAAAGCCGTGTTGTCGAGAGTGCCCTTTCCGGTCCGTTTTCCCATTCCCGCCCCGATCGTGGCCTTGGCTCTGGCCTGCGGCCTGGTCCTGGCACCGGCCCCGGCGGCCCTGGCCCAGGCAGAGCCCCAGGCTCAGGATAGCCAGGCCCAGACCAGTCAGGCCCAGACCAGTCAGGCCCAGACCAGTCAGGCCACGCCTTCCGCCGCTCCCACGGTGGCCGTGCCGCAGGTTGCCGGGCCGGGGCTACCAACCTTGAGCAATGCCGACGGCAATCTTGCCCAGCGGCTGATCACCGGCAGCCAGGCCACCCGTTGCCGGCCCGGCCGCAGCGCCGATGGCGCGATCGTGGTCTGCGGCGGCGCCGAAGCGCGGGAGAAGGAGCGCCTGCCGCTGCGCGACCAGACTGATACCGCGCAATCGACCAACGATGGCCTGCCCCGCGCGCCCAATGTATTTGGCATGGCGCCGTGCAAGGGCAATGGCGCCTGCGTCGGCTTTGGCAGCGTGCCGCCGCCGATGTATTACTTCGATATCACCGCCCTGCCGCCGCCGCCGCCCGGATCGGATGCCGATCGCATCGCCAAGGGCGAAATCCGCGCACCCTGAGCGCTGCTGGTCGCTGGATATGAAAAGGGCCTGGAAAGCGATGCTTTCCAGGCCCTTTTCAGTTTGTCGGCGGCTTGCGGGCCCTACTCGTCGAGGATCGGCAGGACCACGGGCGGCTCGGTCAGGCAGGGGGAGTCGCACAGCAGGGCCATGGCCCGGCCGATCGCGCTTTCCGGGCCATCGTGCGTCACCATGTGCACCAGCACCGTATCGGCATCGCCGGCAGCCAGGCCCGGGGTGCCCTTCTGGATCAGGCTTTCGATCGAAACCCCGGCGTCACGCATCGCGGCGGTGATCTCGGCCAGCGCGCCGGGACGGTCTGCCACGTTGAAGCGGATATAGGCGCTGCCGATGCGATCGCCGGTCTCGGCCGGCGGGGCCTCGCCCAGTTCGGCCACGGGGATGGAGAACGGCGTGCCGATATCGCCCCGCGCAATGTCGATCAGGTCGGCAACCACGGCGCTGGCGGTCGGTCCGTCGCCGGCCCCGGCACCCTGGAACAGCAGGCGGCCGACAAAGTTGCCTTCGGCCACCACGGCGTTGGTGGCGCCATCGACATGGGCCAGCGGGTGGTCACGGTGCACCAGGTGCGGCTGCACGCGCTGCACCAGGCGGCGCTGGCCGCTGGCGTCCACTTCGGTATCGGCCATGCCGATCAGGCGGATGTAATAGCCCAGCACATCGGCCTGGGCGATATCGGCGGCAAGCAGGCGGCGGATGCCGCGCGTCGTCACGCTCTTGAAATCCATCCGCGTGCCGAACGCCACGCTCGACAGGATCGCCAGCTTGTGCGCGGCATCGATGCCGTCGATGTCGAACGTGGGATCAGCTTCGGCATAGCCCTTGGCCTGGGCTTCGGCGAGCACGTCGGCAAAGTCGCGGCCGGTATCCTCCATGGTCGAGAGGATATAGTTGCAGGTGCCGTTGAGGATGCCATAGACGCGCTTGATATCGTTGGCGGCCATGCCTTCCTTGAGGCTCTTGATCACCGGGATGCCGCCGGCCACGGCCGCCTCAAACTTGAGCGCGGCATCGGCCTTTTCGGCCAGCGCGGCCAGTTCCAGGCCATGGTGGGCGATCATCGCCTTGTTGGCGGTGACCAGGTCCTTGCCGGCAGCCAGCGTATTGCGCGCCAGGGTCAGCGCCGGGCCGTCAGACCCGCCGACCAGTTCGACCACCACGTCCACGTCGGGCCGGGCGGCCATCGCGGTCATGTCGTCTTCCCAGGCATAGCGCGACAGGTCCACGCCGCGGTCCTTGCTGCGATCGCGGGCGGCCACGGCCACGATCTCGATCCGCCGCTCGGCCCGGCGGGCGATGAGGTCGGCATTGGTTTCGATCAGCCGGATCACGCCACCGCCAACGGTGCCCAGGCCGGCGAGCGCGATGCGCAAGGGTTCGCTCATGGTCTTCCCACTTCTCGTCTTGTTCTCTGGCCGGTGCCCTAGTTCAGCACCGGCCAAAAGGCCAGCATCACTGCGCAGTTCTCAGTGCGGCGGGCGATTGCGCGTGCAGGGGCCCAGCTCGCGGATCACCTGGGCATAGTCCTCGCTGGCGATCTGGCGATCGTCGGCCGTGCCGCTGATCACGCTGCGGGGCGGCAGCTCGGGCGGCAGGGCGCAGGCCAGGCGATACCATGCCAGGGTTTCGGGCTGGGGCGGCTTGGCCGATTGGTCGACGATCTCGGAGAAGCTCACGCCCCAGGTGGTTCGTTCGCCGGGGCGGCGCAGGATCGAGAGCGAGGCAGGCTTGCCATCGGGGGTGGAGAGGAACACCTGTGTTTCGCCCTCGCCGGTCAGGTTGCCGGGCACGTGCATGGTCTCGCGCACCCCGGTGATCACCGGCGGCTGGCCGTGGTTGACCAGTTCGGTCAGGATCGGGCGCAGCCGCGCTTCCAGCTCGGGCGTCCAGGGCAGCATCGCATCGGGCGACACCAGCTTGAGCTCGCCCGGACGGCCGTTGACCGGATCGGCCAGCAGCAGCACCGGCATCTTGCGCAGTTTGGGCACCTTGCCCCGCGCATCGAGCGGCACGTCGGCCAGGAAGCTGAGCGTATCGGCAATGTCGGGGCCGACCAGCAGGGCGGTGGTGCGCGCCTCTATATAGAGGCGCACCTTGCCCGGCGCGACATCGGCAGACAGTGCCGGATTGATTTTGGAAACCGCGGTGATTTCTGCCTTGGCCACGATGTGCGCGGGCAGGGCAAGGTCGACAAGATCGGCATAGGTCAGCGCCGGAGCGTCAAGAGTGCGAATCATGGGCGGCGCCGATTGTGCGTGCAGGGGCGCCGAAATGCTTGCAAACACCAGCATGCCAGCGACAAAATTTCGCATCGGATGCGCGGATTTGGGCATATTCCTCCTTCCGTGCGGCGCAGCGCCGCAAAATTGCTAAGATTTCCTTGCGATTGCGGGACGCATCGCTGAATCATGGCTTAACCGATAAAGCATTTGCGCCCTTATAGGTTCGGCGTTAAAGCTCCCGATCGTTCGGGCAAACAAAAAACCAAGTCCGAACCATGCCGCCGCCGGGCCCTCTGCGTCCGATGTCGGCGGTCCGGGTTGTTCGGCAGGGTGGAATGAAATCGCTGGATTGTCTCGTCGGCCGGAACGGTGATTCCGGGCGTCGGTCCTTTTCGGGCGCGATTGGCGTTGTCCTGTGGGCGATGTGTCGGGCTTGGCTAGGACGTTCAGGAGTAATGGAGCTGAATGGCATACGCTGACCAACAGATGAGCGGTAACAAGATCACCGCGCTCATCATCGTTGCTGTTCTTCATGTCGTCGTGGGGTATGCGCTGGTCACCGGCCTTGCCTACTCGGCGTTCAAGAAGATCAAGGACGTGACCACCGCGGTCAAGATCGAAGAGGAAAAGCCGAAGGAGCCGCCACCGCCGCCCCCGAAGCAGCCTGATCAACCGCCGCCACCGATCGTTGCGCCGCCGCCGCCGATCAACCTGAATCTGGCTCCTCCGCCGATTCAGGCTGTGACGACGCCGCCGCCGGTCGCACCGCCGCCGACTCCGGTCGTGCTGCCTCCGGCTCCGCCGGCTCCCCCGGCCCCGCCGCCGCCGCCGCCGCCGGTTCCCGGCACGCCGCGTGGCAACCCGGGTGACTGGGTGACGTCGAACGACTACCCCTCGCGCGCACTGCGTGAAGGCGCCGAAGGGACGACCGGCTTCCGTCTGGAATATGACGCCAGCGGCCGGCCAACCAACTGCTCGGTTACGCGCTCTTCGGGCAACCAAGAGTTGGACGCTGCAACGTGCCAGAACCTGATGCGCCGTGCGCGCTTCAAGCCCGGCACCCAGAACGGCCAGCCGGTCGGCAGCACGTACAGCAGTTCGGTGCGTTGGCAGATCCCGAAGGATTGATGATCTCCATCACCCCTTCGGATATGCCATCGTCCATGCGCAGCCTTTTGCACTTGCTATCGAATTCTTGAGAGGAAGACCCGAATGTTTATCCAGACGCTTGCCGCTGCTGCGGCCAATGCCGCGCCGCAGAACAAGTTCGGCTTCGTTGAAGCCCTGCAGGCTGGCGGTTTCATTTCGTACGCCACGGTGACCATCCTGGGCATCATGTCGTTCGGCTCGTTCTTCATCCTGTTCACCAAGTACTTCGAACAGGCGAAGATCCTTGGCCAGTACAAGGCGCTCGCCAACTTCTGGCGCGCCCCCACCCTGCGCGAAGGCGCTGCCAAGCTGGACAAGAACAGCGCATGGCGCCAGCTCGTCGACGACGGCATCGCCGCTGAAGACCAGCACGCCAAGATGACCGACTCCCTGGAAGCCCATGACTGGCTGCACGGTTCGCTCGCTCGCTCGGAAGCTTCGATCAACGCTCGCCTCGCTGGCGGCCTGCCCTTCCTCGCCACCGTGGGCGCCACCGCGCCGTTCATCGGTCTGTTCGGTACCGTGGTCGGCATCTACCGCGCTCTGATCGCCATCGGCCTTGCCGGTTCGGCCTCGATCGACAAGGTCGCGGGTCCGGTCGGTGAAGCTCTGATCATGACCGCGCTGGGTCTGCTCGTCGCCGTGCCGGCCGTGCTTGCCTACAACTGGCTGCAGTCGCGCAACAAGAAGATCGCCGAGCTGCTCCAGGGCTTCTCGACCGACGTTCTTGCCAACATCACCTCGAAGGGCGCCGTGAAGCCCGCCGTTGGTCCGGCTCCGGCCGCCAAGCCGGCTGCCCCGGTTGCTGCTCCGGTCAAGAAGTAAGCTGTCACCCCAAGGCCGGCAGCAATCCTGTCGCCGGCCTTGTCCGCAGAACGCGGGTCATGGCCAGGGCGGCCCTTTCAAGCCCACACCCTGGCCCCTCCCGCGGCTTCAATCGGATAGGATGTAACCAATGGCAATGTCTGTAGGCGGCGCTGGCGGAGAAGAACGCCCGATGTCGGACATCAACACCACGCCGCTCGTGGACGTGATGCTGGTGCTGCTGATCATCTTCCTCATCGCGGTGCCGGTCGCGATCCAGACCATCGAAAAGCTCAAGGTTCCCGTCCTTGCCTCGGAAGAAACCCAGGACAAGGTGGAAAACCTGCTTCTCGCTGTTGTGGCGACCGACGCGAATGGCCGTAGCCCGCGCGAACCGGGCTATCAGGGCTCTTCTCGCAACGGCGAATGCCGCGTCTATTTCAACAACGTGACTCCGGTGGACAACACCGAGCTGTACAAGCAGGCTTTCGATCGTCTCGACGCGATCGTGAAGCGTGAAGGCGGCGCGGCCAACATGGACCCGGAAAAGATCCCCGAAGTGCACATCCGTGGCGACGTCAATGTTCCGTGGAAGTGTGTCGCCGGTGCGATCTACAACGTGCAGGCTGCGGGCTATCCCAAGGTCGGCTTCATCTCCACCCCGGTCGATCCCAACGGCTAACGCCTGACGGACACCGTCCGGGGCGTGTCCTTCGGGGCACGCACGGCGAACAGGAGTAAAACCCATGGCAATGAGCGGCGGCAAGGACGATGGCGCGCCGATGATGGAAATGAACACGACGCCGTTGATCGACGTCATGCTCGTGCTCCTCATCATGTTCATCATTACCATCCCCGTGGCCACGCACTCGGTCAACGTGAACCTGCCGCAGGCGACCCCGCCTACGAACATGCCTCACGTTGACCCGGTGAAGAACAAGCTGATCCTGACGCAGACCGGTCAGATCCTCTGGAATGGCTCGACCATTACCGAAGGCAACCTGATCTCGCTGCTGCAGGCGACCAAGGCGATGAATCCGGAACCGGAACTGCAGTTCCAGCCGGAAGCCTATGCCAGCTATGAAACGGCCAACCGACTGCTGAAGGACATCACCGAATCCAAGGTGACCAAGTTCGGCTTCGTCGGGAACGAAAACTACGCCACCTTCGGCAAGGCGGCGCAGTAAGCCCTAACCGGCCCGTTTCCTCCGGCTGCCACGCCGGAAACCAGATCAAGGGGCGGAGTGATCCGCCCCTTTTTCTTTGCCCGCGCCCCAGGCGGCCCGCCGGCGTTACGCCGGTCAGAGGATTTCGAATACTTTCTCCTTGGGCCGACACAGGCGCACGCCCTTGTCGGTTTCCACCAGCGGGCGTTCGATCAGCTTGGGCTCCGCCACCATCGCAGCCAGCACCGTGGCGTCATCTGCCTGGGGCAGGCCGCGCTCGGCCGCGTCGGTGCCGTTGAGGCGCAGGCCCTGTTGCGGGGTGATGCCGGCATCGCGATAGAGCTGCTCCAGTTTGTCCGCGCTCGGCGGGGTCTTGAGATATTCAATCACCGTCACCTGCGCGCCAGCCTCGTGAAGCAGGGCCAGCGTATTGCGCGACGTGCCACAGGCGGGATTGTGCCAGATCGTGGCATGCATGGTCGTTCTCCTTGAAACGCGAAGGGTCAGTAGCCGCCGGTGGTCGCCGTGCGCGGCGCTGGCAGGCGGATTGGGGGTTCCTGGCCGCGCAGGATGCGCCCGGCGCGCTGGACCGCGCGCACCAGCCGGGGTTGGACGCCGCAGCGGCAGACGTAGGGCAGCGCGGCGGTGATATCGGCTTCGGCCGGATCGGCATTGTGGGCCAGCAGGGCGGCGGCGGCCATGACCAGGCCGGGTGTGCAAAAGCCGCACTGGATCGCCTGTTCGGCGGCAAAGGCCTGCTGCACCGGGTGGTTGCGATCGGGTGAGAGCCCTTCGATCGTTGTCACGCTGCGGCCCTCGGCCTCGCCCAGCGACAGCGTGCAACTGGGCATCGCCTGGCCATCGACCATCACCGTGCAGGCGCCACACTCCCCCGTGCCGCAGCCGTATTTCGTGCCGGTCAGATTGGCGGCATCACGCAGCGCCCACAACAGCGGCGTGTCATCGGGCAGGCGAATGTCGAGCGGCTGGGCATTGATGGTAAGGCTGGCCATGGCACCCGGTTATAGTGCCGGCGCGGCCAGGCTCAATGCTGCGCGGCAAGGGCCAGCAGCAAGGCATCGACCACCGGCGTGGCGCTGGTCCCATCGGGCAGATCGTTGACCAGCGCGGCAAAGGCCAGGGTATGGCCAGCGGCGGTCGGCAGGAAGCCGGCAAGGGCCTGCGTGCCCAGCAAGGTGCCGGTCTTGGCGCGTAGCTTGCCCTCTAACGGGGTGGCTTTCAGCCGTGCCTTGAGCGTACCGGTCTGCCCGGCGACGGGAAACCCCGCGATCCAGTCTGAACCCCACTGCTGCGCCTGCCCCCAGCGCAGCAGCAGCGCCAGTGCGCGCGGGGTAACGCGGTTGTAGGTCGACATGCCCGAGCCATCATAGAGGCTGACACTGCCCGGCGGCAGGCCGGCCGCTTGCAGCGCCGCCATCCGCGCGGTGATGCCATCGGCCACCGTGCCAGAGGCGGCAAGGCGCCGCAGCAGCAGTTCGGCATGGAGGTTCTGGCTTTGCCGCAAGGTCAGCGCCACATCCTCGCGCAAGGGCGGGGGCACCAGCCGCGCCAGCACCGGCGGCTCGGCCGGCACGGCGCCATCGCGATGGCGGGCCAGGGTGCTGCCGCGCACCTTCACGCCGCGTGCCACCAGCATCCCGCGCAGCACCCATGCTGCCCGCGCTGCCGGATCGGCCAGGGCCAGGGGTATGCGCCAGGTCTTGCCGGCGGGAACCACGCCATCGATGCGCCAGGCGTCTGACCCCGGCAGGGTGCGGCGGGTGAGGGCAGGCTGATCGCCGGTGCCGATGCGCACGGTACCGCTGATGGTGAGACCTGCTGGCGGGGTTATCCGGACGGGGCTGTCGGCTGTGCCAGCGGCTGTCGCGTCGATCGCGGCCACCGCGATATTGTCATCCAGCGTGAGCGCGGAAATCGCCGTGCCCGAGGGCGTGGCCATGTTGTCCCAGCTCATGCCCGAGGGCCAGCGTTCGTCCGCCATGGCGCGATCATCACCGATCACCGCGCCGACCTGGCGCGTGCGCGCCGCCACGGCATCGGCCAGGGTGGCCAGGCAATCGACCGCGCAATCGGGCGCAGAAGACAGGCGCGCGTCGCCATGCCCGCGCAAGATCACGTCGGGCCGGTCGGCGCGGCCTTCCAGGGAAACACTCGCACCGCCGGTGGTATCGGGCTGATCGGCGGCGGGCAGCAGCGCCAGGGCCGCCGCGGTGGTGAACAGCTTGGTGGTAGAGGCTGGCACCATGCGCGCGTCGGCATTGCGCGCGGCGACCACCGCCCCGGTTTCATCGATGGCGATCAGGCCGATGCGCGCCCCTGCGGGCAGCCCGGCGAGGATCGGCTCCAGGTTATCGCCGGCCTGGCCATGGGCCACCGGCGCCAAGCCCAGCAGCACCACGGCCAGGGCAGGGCGCCAGCCGCGCATCAGTTGGCCGGCCAGTTGTCGATCAGGCGGGCCTTGCCCAGGTGTGCGGCCACCAGCACGCGCGCCGGGCGGCTGCCCAGCGCATCGAGCAGGTCGAGCGTTTCAGCGTCGCGCAGTTCGGCATAGTCGACACGGGCAAAGCCGCCGCGCAGCAGCGTGGTGCGCAGGGTTTCCAGGGCGGCATCGGCATCGCCCCCGGCACGCAGGCTGGCGATCGCAGTCTCGATCGCGCGGGGCAGGGCGGCGGCCTGGCTGCGTTCGGCGGGCGTGAGGTACTGGTTGCGGCTGCTCAGCGCCAGGCCATCGGCCTCGCGCACGGTGGGTACGCCGATGATCGCGTCGGCACGCGGCAAGGCCAGATCAAGATCGCGCGCCATGCGGCGGATGATCGCCAGCTGCTGCCAGTCCTTTTCCCCGAACAGCGCGAAATCGGGCTGCACCTGGTTGAACAGCTTGCACACCACCGTGGCCACGCCATCGAAATGGCCGGGCCGGGCCGCGCCACACAGCGGCTCGTCAAGGCCGGCCACCGAAACGGTCGTGGCAAAGCCCTGGGGATAGACTTCGGTGGGCGTGGGGGCCCAGAGGATATCCACCCCTTCGGCCTCCAGCAGCGCGGCATCGGTTTCCAGCCGGCGGGGATAGGCGTCGAAATCTTCGCCGGGGGCGAATTGGCGCGGATTGACGAAGATCGACACCGCCACGGCATCGGCGAGATGGCGCGCCCGGCGCACCAGCGTGAGGTGCCCTTCGTGCAGCGCGCCCATGGTTGGCACCAGGGCCAGGGTTTTTTCCCCTGTTTTGGATGCAGCGACGGCCGCGCGCAGGTCGTCCAGGCGATAGATGGTTTGCACGCCGGGTGCCTCTCCTTTAAGCCGGGGCAACAACCGGCCGCGCGGCGGGGTTTCCCCTAGCCGTGGTGAACCGGGTGTTCAAGCGTTCGGTTAACCGCCCCAGATCGAGAGAGAGCCCGCGTGTCGACAGGTCCCCATCGCATCGTTTTCGCCAACGAAAAGGGCGGCACCGGCAAATCGACCACCGCCGTCCACGTGGCCGTGGCCCTGGCCTATCAGGGGGCGCGGGTCGCCGCGATCGACCTCGACAATCGCCAGGCAACGCTCAACCGCTATCTCCAGAACCGCGACGAGACAGCGCGCCGCCGCCAGATCCCGCTGCCCAACGCCACCCACGTGGTGTTCAACGATACCACGCCCGAGGCGCTGGACGCGGTGGTGGCCGATCTTTCGCAGGATCATGATTTCCTGATCTTCGATACGCCGGGCCGCGATGACCCACTGGCCCGCCACGTGGCCACCAGCGCCGATACCCTGGTGACCCCGCTCAACGACAGCTTCGTCGACTTTGACCTGATCGGCCAGGTCGACGCCGAAACCTTTCGCGTGCGGCGCCTGTCGTTCTATGCCGAGCTGATCTGGGAAGCGCGCAAGAAGCGCGCCATGGCCACGATCCGCGATGCCCGGCGCGAGATGGACTGGGTGGTGGTGCGCAACCGCACCCAGCATGTGGAAGCGCGCAACCAGAAGCGCATCGACCAGGCACTCAACGAGCTGTCCAAGCGCGTGGGCTTCCGCATTTCCAATGGCCTGTCGGAACGCGTGATCTATCGCGAGCTGTTTCCCAGCGGCCTCACGCTGCTCGACAAGGGGCACCTGGGCGAACTGGGCACCAGCCACCTCGTAGCGCGCCAGGAATTGCGCACCCTGGTGGCCGGGCTCAACCTGCCGCCGGCCAATCACCGCACCGCTTCTGGCCAGGCGACCCCGATGGTCGACGTCGCGTGACCAAGCTGCTGTTGCTGGCGGCGCTGGTCTGCGTGGCGGTCAAGGCGCTGACCCAGCGCTGGCCATGGGAACTGGGCCAGCGCGACACGCGTTCGATTGCGGAAACCCGGGCGCGCAATCTCCTGGGCGTGGGGAACGATGCGAGGCGCGAACAGATCATCGAGGCGCATCGCCGCCTTCTGGCCATGGTCCACCCCGATCGCGGCGGCAGCAACGAAGCGGTGCACGAAGCCAACGCCGCGCGCGACCTGCTGCTGGCCCGGCTGGTCGATCGGCGCTGAGCCGGCGCACGGCAGCGCTGCAACACGGCCGGAGGGCAGGCCATGAATCACAGCTTTGATCCCACGATCCTGCGCGAATACGATGTGCGCGGCGTATTCGGCGAAAGCCTGGGCGCCGATGATGCCCGTGCCATCGGGCGCTGCTTTGGCACGCAGGTGGTGCGCGCGGGCGGCGGCGCAGTGGTGGTGGGCATGGATGGCCGCGTCAGTTCGCCGATCCTGGAGCATGCCCTGGTCGAAGGCCTGAGCGCGAGCGGCGCCGATGTGGTGCGGATCGGCCTTGGCCCCACGCCGATGCTCTATTTCGCGGCGCTGACGCTGCCCGGCGTGGCTGCGGGCATCCAGATCACCGGTAGCCACAACCCCGCCCATCACAACGGTTTCAAGCTGGTGCGCGATGGCCAGCCCTTTTTCGGGGAGGCGATCCAGGATCTGGGGCGCCAGGCGCAGGCCGGCGATTGGGACAGCGGCACCGGCACGGTGCGCAGCGTCACCGTGCTCGATGCCTATGTCGATCGCCTGCTCAAGGGACTCGACGGGATCGACCGCGCCAGTCTGGCCGGGCTGAGCATGGCGTGGGACGCTGGCAATGGCGCCGCCGGGCCAGTGCTGGAACGCCTGGTGGCGCGTCTGCCGGGGCAGCACCGGCTGCTGTTTACGGAGGTGGATGGCACCTTTCCCCATCACCACCCCGATCCCACGGTGGAGGAAAACCTGGCCGATCTGCGCCAGATAGTGGTGCGGGACGGCTGCGATTTTGGCGTGGCGTTCGATGGCGATGCCGATCGCATCGGCGCGGTCGATGGGCTGGGCCGGTTGATCTGGGCCGATCAGATCGTGATGATCCTGGCGCAAGACCTGCTCGCCCGTCGTCCCGGCGCGCTGGTGCTGGGTGATATCAAGACCGGGCGGGCCCTGTTCGACCGGGTACGGGCGCTGGGCGGGCAGGCGCAGATGTGGAAATCGGGCCATTCGCACATGAAGACCCGCCTGCGCGAAAGCGGTGCGCTGCTGGCGGGCGAAATGAGCGGCCACGTTTTCCTGGCCGATGACTGGTATGGCTTTGACGATGGCATCTATGCCGCGATCCGCCTGATCGCGGCTGCGGCGCGGCTGGGCCAGTCGATCAACGACCTGCGCGGCGCGATGCCCGATACGATCGCCACGCCCGAATTGCGCTTTGCCGTGGATGAAGCGCGCAAGTTTACCGCGGTGGACGAGGTGAAAGCACGGCTTGAGGCGCAAGGCGCCGATATGGTGGCGATCGATGGCGTGCGCGTGACCACGCCCGATGGCTGGTGGCTGCTGCGCGCCTCGCATACCCAGGCCGTGCTGGTGGCGCGGGCGGAAAGCGAAAGCGAGGCAGGGCTGGCCCGCCTGATGCAGCAGATCGACACGCAACTGGCGCTGTCGGGCCTGGCCCGCACGGAACAAGTGCCGCATTGAAACGGACCCGTTCCGTTTTCTGGCGCGATCGCAGCGCCATGCCAGGTTGATCTGAACGTGATTGGAGCGGGTATCGTCTTGCCATCGTCGCCCTCGCCCGGCCATGATCGCGCTATGGCAACGGGCACGCGCGCATGATCATCGGGATTGACCTTGGCACCACCAATTCGGCCGTGGCGCTGTGGGATGGAGAGGCGGCGCAACTGGTGCCCAATGCGCTGGGGCAGATGCTGACGCCATCGGCGGTGTCCGTCCTGCCCGATGGCACCACGCTTGTCGGCCAGGCCGCGCTGGAGCGGATGGCCGCCAAGGATGGCGTCACCCAGGTCAGCTTCAAGCGCTACATGGGCACCGACCACAAGCTCAAGCTGGGACGCAACACGTTCAGCGCCGAAGAGCTTTCCGCCTTGGTCCTCGCCAGCCTGCGCGATGACGTGGCCGCGCAGACCGGCACCGTGCCGACCGAGGCGGTGATCACCGTGCCGGCCTATTTCAACGACAAGCAGCGCAAGGCGACGCGCCGCGCCGGTGAGCTGGCCGGCCTATCGGTGCGCCGCCTGATCAACGAGCCGACGGCGGCGGCGCTGGCGTTTGGCCTTGCCAGCCGGGGCGAGCATGAGCCGTTTCTGGTGTTCGACCTGGGCGGGGGCACGTTCGACGTCTCGATCGTGGAGATGTTTGCCGGCATTGTCGAGGTGCGCGCCTCTGCCGGGGACAACCGCCTGGGTGGCGACGATTTCAACGCGGCGCTGGCTGGCGCAGTGCGGGCGCGGCTCGATCCCGATGGCCTGCTCGACCGGCTCAATCCCGAACACGCCCGCGCCTTGCTGCTCCAGGCAGCCGAACGCACGCGCCGCGTGCTGTCTGACACGGGCGAGGCGGAACTGGCGCTGACCGTGGCCGAGCAGCGGCTTGCGACCCGCGTCAGCGCGGCCGATCTGGAAACGGCGGCCGAACCCTTGCTGCGCCGCCTGCGCGATCCGGTGGTGCGTGCCCTGCGCGACAGCCAGATCGATACGGCCAGCCTGTCAGAGGTGGTGCTGGTCGGCGGGGCCACGCGCATGCCGGTGGTGCGCAAGGCGATCACGCGGCTGTTCGGCCGCTTTCCCAATTCCACCGTGCATCCCGATCACGCCGTGGCGCTGGGCGCGGCGATCCAGGGCGGGTTGATCGCCCGCGATGGCGGGCTGGACGAAGTGCGCATCACCGATGTCTGCCCGTTCACCCTGGGCGTGGACCGCAGCGAGCGCGATGGCCGTGGCGGCATTGTCAGCGGCCTGTTCACCCCGATCATCGAGCGCAATACCCCCGTGCCGGTCAGCCGGGTGCATTATTTCCAGACGATGGGCGACAACCAGCGGCGGGTGGAATTCGGCATCTACCAGGGCGAGGCGCGCGAGGTTTCGGGCAATGTGCGGCTGGGGGCGGTGGATATAGCCGTGCCGCCGCGCCCGGCGGGCGACGTGCAGGTGGACGTGCGCTTCAGCTATGACAGTTCCGGCCTGCTGGAGGTGGACGTGTCCATCCCCCTTACCGGGGAAAGCCGCAATGTGGTGTTCGTGGACGAGGAGGATCGCAAGGATGACGCGGAACTCGACCGTCGCCGCCGTGCCCTGGCCGCGCTGAAAGTTCACCCGCGCGAGGACGCCGGCAACCAGGCCCTGCTCGCCCGGGCAGAGCGCATGTGGGAGGATCACCTGGGCGATGTGCGCACGGTGATCGGCCAGTGGATCATCGCGTTCCAGTCTGCGCTGGAAAGCCAGGACCATCGCGCCATTGCCCAGGCCCATGCCGACCTTGCCGCCCGGCTCGACAGCCTGGACGCGGAGATGCCACTGTGATTGACGGCGCCTGGGGCCGCCTGGGCATCGCGCCAACACCCGATCAGGGCGCGATCCGCCGCGCCTATGCCGATGCGCTGCGGGCGATGGAGGTGGACGCCGATGTTGCCGGCTTTGCCGCGCTACGCCAGGCGCGCGATACGGCTTTGGCCTGGGCGCGCAGCCAGGCGGCGCAGGCCAGTGCGCCCGATGCGCCGGGCGATCCCGCCGCGCTGCCCGTGGCGATGGAAGACGAGCGCGCAACAGCGGCAGAGGCGGCTGACGATACCCCGCCGGGCACCTGGCCCCACGCCGCGCCCCGGCTGGACGGGCATGCCGACACAGGCACCGTACGTGCCGGGCACGACCATGGCCACGATGCGCTGGTGCCGGCTTTGCCGTTTGCGCCGGCGCGCGGTCCGGCCGATGATCAGTTCGTGGTGCAGCGACCCACCTTGGCAGCGATCGTTCTGGCCGGGGCAGCCGATGCGCCGGGGGTAAGCCTTGGGCGCCAACAACCCCAAACGCGCGCCGACCATGCCTTGCATGACCTGCTGCTCGCCGGGCCGGGCACCGAGTTTGGCCTGACCGCAGACGATCGCGCGGCCGCCCTGGCTCTGCTCGATCGGCTGATCGCCCAGGCCGATGCCGGCGGGGTGGACCTGTGGTCCTGCACCGAGGAATGGCTCGCCGAAACCCTGGCGCGTAGCTGGCCGCGCGCGGCGCCGCTGCTCGACCGCGCCGCGCAGGCGTTCGGCTGGGCCGATCGGCCGGCGACCACGGGCGATTCGCCGGCTGTGGCGTTCCTGATCTCGCGCCTGGGCAGCCAGCCGCTGGTGCGCACGGCCCACCCGCCGCAAGACGCGTTGTTCGTCGCGCTGATGCCCGAGGGTGGCAGCGAGGCGCCGCTTGACGGGGTGGAGGAAGCGGCGGCGCTTGCGCATCTGCAAACCCTGCTGGGCGAGGCGCACATGGCCCAGGTGGAACGATCGGAAGAGATCGAAACCTGGCTGGCTGATCTGCTCGCGCAATCTTGGCCGCGTTCTGCCCCGCTGCTGGAACCGGCGGCGCAGGCTCTTGGCTGGGAACGGGAACGCGGCACGCTGAACGAGCGGCCGGTGATCGCCTTCCTCAACGCGCGGCTGCGCGGCCTGCGCTTTGCCCGCAAGGTGCAGGACAAGGCCCACCCGCTGCACAGGGCCTGGGCCGAACTGACCCGGACGGGCACGCGCAAGGGCCTGTTCGTGTCGCGGCGCCAGGTGCGCCAGCTGATCGATGGCGTGCGCAGCAATTTTCCCGAGCTGGAACAGCACTTCAATCCTGTCCTCGTCGCCGCGTGGGAGCCGCAGGCCAGTGGCAGCGGCGGTATCGGCAGGAACTTTGGCTGGATCGCGATCGTGCTGATCGGGCTGGTGCGCATGGTCATTGCTATTGCCGATTACGGGCAGGACCACCCGGCGTCAGCGCCTCCGGCTGCCTACGAAGCCAGTGCTCCTGCCGCGCCGGGACAGGCGCCCAATGCCCCCTTTGATCCGGCGGCCGACCCGCTGCTGGCCGATGTGGTCCACCAACTGTTCGGGCCAGGCATGTCTTATGCCGATCTGCGTAAGGCCAATCCCAACTTCGCCGGCACGATCAATGCCAATCGGCATCTCACCGCCGACCCCGGCGAACTCGCACACCAGGGCCAGGTGGTGCTGACCCAGCGGTTGCTCTATGCGCGCGCCCACGCCGGGCCGGCGCGGCTTGACGCCTTGGCGCGCTGGCGCCTCGACATGCTGATGGCAGCAAAAGCCGATGGACCAGAGACCTGCCTCAAGGTCTACCACTGGGAGGATCTGCCCAAGGGTTCGGCCTTGACCGGAGCCGCGCTGGAACGGCAGCAGAAGTTGGCGCGGACACTGCTGGCATCGGGCGAAATCGATGCGCCCCAGCCCGATGGCTACACCCGTAGCTATAACATTCCGGGGCCGATCATCGCCCAGATCATCCAGACGACCGGTCTTCCCGAAGGCGCGGTGCGGCGCGCATTCAACGGGGAGGGATTGCCCGCTACGGTCTGTACGGTGCAGATCGCGTTGCTCAAGGCCGCGCTGAACTGGAAAGGCACCGAGCGCCAGCCGATTTTGCGCTTGCTGTGAAGGCGCTCCGCCTCTCGCAGCGGCGGGGCAGCCTACCTATCTTATGACGATGGCCATGATCCCGCCCGAAATCGAAAACTGGTTTGCCGGGCGTGGCTGGCGGGTGCGGCGGCACCAGGCCGACATGCTCGCCGCGGCTGACGCGGGGCAGCATGCGTTGCTGGTCGCTGATACCGGCGCGGGCAAGACGCTGGCTGGGTTCATGCCGACGCTGGCGGCGTTCTGCCCCTCGCGCCTGGGCGATGCGCCACCCCCTGACGGCCTGCACACGCTCTATATCTCGCCGCTGAAAGCGCTGGCGCACGATGTGCAGCGCAACCTGTTGACGCCGATCGCCGAAATGGGCCTCAACCTGCGGGTGGAAACGCGCAGTGGCGATACCCCGTCCGATCGCAAGGCGCGGCAGCGGGCCAAGCCACCGCATGTTCTGCTGACCACGCCCGAATCGCTGTCGCTGCTGCTCAGCTATCCCGAGGCCTCTGAAATCTTCGGCGGGCTGAAACGGGTGGTGATCGACGAGATCCATGCCTTTGCCACGGGCAAGCGCGGCGATCTGCTGGCCCTGGCGCTGGGGCGGTTGCAGGCGATCAGCCCCGATCTGCAACGCGCGGCGCTGTCGGCCACCGTGGCCGAGCCCGAAGGCTTTCGCGGCTGGCTGGCTCCGTGGGGGGAGATCGATACCGTTGCCCTGGTCGAGGGCGAAACCGGCGCGCCGCCCGAGGTGGAAATCCTGCTGCCGCAGGAAGAGCGCGTGCCGTGGGGCGGCCATGCCGCCGCCTGGGCCGTGCCGCAGCTGATCGAGATGATCCGCGCCAACCGCGTCACACTGGTGTTCACCAATACGCGCTTTCTCGCCGAATATATCTTTCAGCTGCTGTGGGATGCCAACGAGGGCAACCTGCCGATCGGCATCCACCACGGCTCCCTGTCGGCCGAGGCGCGCCGCAAAGTGGAAGGGGCAATGGCGCGCGGCGAGCTGCGCGCGCTGGTCTGCACCGCCAGCCTCGATCTGGGGGTGGACTGGGGCGATATCGACCTGGTCGTGCAGATGGGCGCGCCCAAAGGCTCATCGCGCCTGTTGCAGCGCATCGGCCGCGCCAACCACCGGCTCGATCAGCCGAGCCGCGCGGTGCTGGTGCCGGGCAACCGCTTTGAATACCTGGAGGCGATGGCCGCGCGCGATGCCGTGCACGAGGGCCAGCGCGATGGCGAGGATTTCCGCCCCGGCGGGCTTGATGTTTTGGCCCAGCATGTGATGGGCTGCGCTTGTGCCGGCCCGTTCGAGGAAGCCGCGCTGCTGCAGGAGGTGCGCGCTTGCCTACCCTATGCCTGGGTGGACGAGGCGGTGTTTGCCCGGGTGCTCGATTTCGTGGCGACCGGCGGCTATTCGCTGCGTGCCTATGATCGCTTTGCCCGGATCGTGCGCGACAAGGCCGGCACCTGGCGGCTGACGCACCCGGAACAGGCGGCGCGGCATCGCCTCAATGCCGGGATCATCGTCGATTCCGAAATGCTCGAGGTGCGCTTTCGCAACGGGCGCTCGCTGGGCAAGGTGGAAGAACATTTCGGCGCGCAGCTGAGCCCGGGCGACACCTTCCGCTTTGCCGGGCTCGACCTGGAAGTGGAAGGCGTGCGCGATCTGGAACTGGTGGTGCGGGCAGCGAAAAAGGCCGGGCAGATCCCCAGCTATGGCGGCGCGCGCATGCCGCTGACAACGCACCTGTCCACCCGTGTGCAGGCGATGCTGGCCAACCGCGGCACCTGGGCGCGGTTTCCCGACGACGTGCGCGAATGGCTGGAAATGCAGGACTGGCGCAGCCGCCTGCCGGCGCCGGGCGAACTGCTGGTGGAAAGCTTTCCCTATCGCGGGCGCGCCTACAGCGTGTTCTATACGTTCGAGGGGTGGAACGCCAACCAGTCGCTGGGCATGCTGATCACCCGGCGCATGGAGGAACTGGACCTGGCGCCGCTGGGCTTTGTGGCCAACGACTATGCCCTGGCGGTGTGGAGCCTGCGCCCGATCACCGATCCCGCGCCGCTGCTGTCGCCCGACATCCTGACTGACGAATTCGTCGACTGGGTGCAGAACTCGCACCTCTTGCGCCGGGCGTTCCGCGAAGTGGCGGTGATTTCCGGCCTGGTGGAGCGGCAGCATCCCGGCAAGCGCAAGAGCGGCAAGCAGGTAACCTTCTCTACCGACCTGATCTATGACGTGCTGCGCAAATACGAACCCGACCACGTGCTGATCGAGGCCGCCTGGGCCGATGCGCGCGCGCGCATGACCGACGTGGGCCGCCTGGCTGACCTGCTCGACCGTTCAGCGGCAGAACTGGTGCATGTGGAACTGGACCGGGTAACGCCGCTGGCCGTACCGGTGCTGGTGATGATTGGGCGCGAAAGCGTGGCCCAGGGCGAGGCCGACGACGAACTGGTGATGGAGGCGGAAAGCCTCGGCGGGCTGGCGATGCGGGCCGATTAGCGGGATTGCGCTCCCTGGGTGGGGGCTTCGACAAGCTCAGCCCGAACGGAATTCCCCGATTGTCTTGCCCTCCCGTTCGCCCTGAGCCTGTCGAAGGGCGGCCAGCGCAACATGAGCCGGCAAGCGCCGAATCCAACAAAAAAGGCCGGAAGGTTTCCCTTCCGGCCCTTTTTTGTCAGCGGTTTGGCTGATCAGCCCTTGAGCACTTCGGCCAGGGTCTCGCCCAGCAGGCTCGGCGAGGGGGAGACGCGGATGCCCGCGGCTTCCATCGCGGCGATCTTGCTTTCCGCATCGCCCTTGCCGCCCGAGACGATGGCCCCGGCGTGGCCCATGCGGCGGCCCGGAGGAGCCGAGCGACCGGCGATGAAGCCGGCCATCGGCTTCTTGCGGCCACGCTTGGCTTCGTCGATCAGGAACTGCGCGGCCTGTTCTTCCGCGTCGCCACCGATTTCACCGATCATGATGATCGACTTGGTTTCATCGTCGGCCAGGAACAGTTCCAGCACGTCGATGAAGTTGGTGCCGTTGACCGGGTCGCCGCCGATGCCGACGGCCGTGGTCTGACCCAGGCCGATGTTCGAGGTCTGGAACACGGCTTCATAGGTGAGCGTGCCCGAGCGCGAGACCACGCCGACCGAGCCCTTCTTGAAGATCGAACCGGGCATGATGCCGATCTTGCATTCGTTGGGCGTGAGCACGCCGGGGCAGTTCGGGCCGATCAGGCGCGACTTGCTGCCGGCCAGCGCGCGCTTGACGCGGACCATGTCGAGCACCGGGATGCCTTCGGTGATCGCCACGATCAGTTCCATTTCCGCGTCGATCGCTTCCAGGATCGAATCGGCAGCAAATGGCGGCGGCACGTAGATGCACGATGCGGTCGCGCCGGTGGCGTGCTTGGCTTCGGCCACGGTGTTGAAGTTGGGCAGCCCGATGTGGGAGGTGCCGCCCTTGCCCGGCGTCACGCCGCCGACCATCTGCGTGCCATAGGCCAGGGCCTGTTCCGTGTGGAACGTGCCGGTGGCACCGGTCATGCCCTGGGTGATGACCTTGGTGTTCTTGTTGACCAGAATGCTCATGGATCAGGCGACCTTCTGCACTTCGGCGACGATCTTCTTGGCAGCATCACCAAGGTCGTTGGCCGGAACGATGGGGAGACCGGAGTTGGCGAGGATGTCCTTGCCCGCTTGCACGTTGGTGCCTTCGAGGCGCACGACGAGCGGAACCTGCAGGTTCACTTCCTTGGCCGCGGCAACGATGCCTTCGGCGATGATGTCGCACTTCATGATGCCGCCGAAGATGTTGACGAGAATGCCCTTCACCGCCGGGTCCGACAGGATCAGCTTGAACGCGGCCGTCACCTTTTCCTTGTTGGCGCCACCGCCCACGTCGAGGAAGTTGGCCGGGAACATGCCGTTGAGCTTGATGATGTCCATCGTCGCCATGGCCAGGCCCGCGCCGTTGACCATGCAGCCGATGTCGCCATCGAGCTTGATGTAGGCCAGGTCATACTTGCTGGCTTCGATTTCGGCGGGGTCTTCCTCGGTCTCGTCCCGCAGCGCAACAACGTCGGGGTGACGATAGAGCGCGTTCGAGTCGAAGCTCATCTTGGTGTCGAGGACGAGCAGCTTGCCGTCCTTGGTTTCCACCAAGGGATTGATTTCGAGCATGTCGCAATCGAGCGCGACGAACGCGGTGTAGAGCTGCTGCGCGATCTTGGCGGCCTGCTTGTTGAGGTCACCCGACAGGTTCAGCGCGAAGCCAACGGCGCGGCCGTGGTGGGGCATGAAGCCCTGGGCCGGATCGATGGTGATCGTGGTGATCTTTTCCGGAGTCGCGTGGGCGACTTCTTCGATGTCCATCCCGCCTTCGGTCGAGACGATCAGGGCAACGCGGCCCGTGGCACGGTCAACCACCAGCGAAAGGTAGTATTCCTTAGCGATATCAACGCCATCGGTCACGTAGAGGCGGTTGACCTGCTTGCCCGCTTCACCGGTCTGCACGGTGACGAGGGTGTTGCCGAGCATTTCCTGAGCGAAGCTTTCGACTTCCTCGATGCTCTTAGCGAGGCGCACGCCGCCCTTGGCGTCGGCCGGCAGTTCCTTGAACTTGCCCTTGCCGCGGCCGCCGGCGTGGATCTGCGCCTTGACGACATAGAGCGGCCCGGGCAGCTGCTTGGCCGCAGCCACCGCTTCTTCGACCGTGAGGGCGGCGATGCCGGCAGGAATGCCGACGCCGAACTTGGCGAGCAGTTCCTTGGCCTGATATTCGTGGACGTTCATGCAGGATCCCCGCTTACGTATGAGTGAAGGGAGGGCGTAGCGCCGTGTTTTCCGCGCTGCCATAAGCACAGGTTTTCGCAGTTGCAAAGACCTTCATTGCGCGATTAATCTGCGCACTGTCGGAATCGCTAGCTGGCAGTGGCGCTGGGCAGCGCTCTTGCCCCCTCTTGCCAATCGGGAATCGTACGCCCAAGGCTGGGCCAGGCATGATCGATCCCGTCACCCTTGCAACCATCGTCGAGGAAGCCGCCGCCAAGGCGCTGGCCCTGTGGCCGGGCCACGGCCATGCCCCCAGGATATGGGACAAGGGGCACAACGATCCGGTGTGCGAGGCCGATCTGGCGGTCGATTCCTTTCTGCACGACCAGCTTGGCGCCCTGCTGCCCGAGGCGGGATGGCTGTCGGAAGAATCTGCCGATGATCCTGCCCGGCTGGAGCGGGGGCTATGCTGGGTGGTCGATCCGGTGGATGGCACCCGCGATTTCGTGCGCGGCCGGCCGGGCTGGGCAGTCTCTGTCGCGCTGGTTGCGGCGGGGCGTCCGATCGCGGCCATCCTCGCCGCGCCGGCGCGTGACGAGGTGTGGCTGGCGATGGCCGGGCAGGGCGCGACGCGCAATGGCGTGCCGCTGGTTGCCAGCCAGCGCATGGCGCTGAGCGGCGCGCGCATGCCGATGGACCTGCGGCCGCCGACCGAGGTGGACCTGGTCATGGTCGACAAGCCCAACTCGATCGCGCTGCGCATGGCCATGGTCGCGGCGGCCGAGGCGGACCTGCTGGCGACCTGGCGCTGGGGCTATGAGTGGGACATTGCCGCTGCCGCGCTGATCGCGCAGGAAGCCGGCGCCCTGGTGACCGACGCGCATGGCGCGGACCTCTTGTTCAACAAGCCCGATCCGCGCGCGTTCGGCGTGCTGGTCAGCGCACCGGCGATCCACGAAGCCGCCCGCGCGCTGGTTTCTCCCGCCACGTCCAAGGCCCTGCGCGGCTAGGCCGGGGTCAGGCCTCGGCAAAATCCTCGGTGTCGATCGTGGCGCGGATCGTTTGGGCATAGCGGTGGCCGGCGACGGTCTGCTGGTTGATCAGCGCGTCGATCTCGGCCGTGACGGCGACGGGGATCTGCCAGTCCCAGCGCGCGATGTTTTCCTCGAGGTGGGCGATCTTGCCGGTGCCGGGAATAGCGACGATGTGATCGCCCTTGCCCAGCACCCAGGCCAGCGAGAGCTGTGCCGGGGTGACGCCCTCCCGCGCGGCGATGGCGTTGAAGGCATCGACCAGCGCCAGGTTATGCACCCAGTTCTCGCCGACAAAGCGCGGCATGGCCTTGCGGATGTCGCCGTCTTCCAGGGCCTGCGGATCGCGCACGCCATTGGCCAGCACGCCGCGCGCAACCGGGGAAAACGCCACGAACGTGGTGCCCACCTCGCGGCAGGCGTCGAGCACGGCAATTTCTGCCTGGCGCGTCCACGGCGAATATTCGGTCTGCATCGCGGCAATGGGATGGACGGCGGCCGCGCGGCGCAGCGTATCGGCCGACATTTCAGAAAGGCCGATCGCGCCGATCTTCCCTTCCTTGATCAGGTCGGCCATCGCGCCCACCGAATCCTCGATCGACACGGTGAAATCGCGGCGGTGCATGTAATAGAGATCGATGTGATCGGTCTGCAGCAGGGTCAGCGACTTTTCCAGCTCGGCGCGGATGGTGTCGGGGTGGCAATCGACCCCACGCTTTTCGCCGCTGGCAAAGATGCCCATCTTGCTGGCAAGGAAAACCTTGTCGCGCTTGCCCTTGAGCGCCTGGCCCACCAGCGTTTCGTTGTGCCCCTGCCCATAGAGGCGCGCGGTATCGAAGTGATCATAGCCGATATCGATCGCGCGGTGCAGCAAGGCAATACCGTCGGCGTCGGTCGGCCGCTCGCCATAGGCCCAGCTCAGCGACATGCAGCCCAGCCCGATCGGGTTCATGGCTTTGCCGGCCAGCGTGCGGAAGCGGTGCGAAGCGGTGGACATTGCGGTATCTCCTTGTTGGCGCGGGGAATGCCAGCCGATGGTGCGCTGCGTCAACCGGCATGAGGGGCAAACGAAAAGGGGCGCCATCCGGTCTGGATGGCGCCCCTTTTGCAAGGGCCAAGGCCGTTGCGGCTTACTGGCCGCGGGCGCGAGCCACGTCGTCCTGCGTCACCGGCACAATCTTGATTTCCACGCGGCGGTTGGCGGCGCGGCCTTCCTCGGTGGCGTTGGAGGCGACCGGGCGGGTCTTGCCAAAGCCCTGCGCGCGGATGCGGGCCGGGGCAACGCCACGCGACGACAGGTAATCGGCCACGGCCTGCGCACGGTTCTGCGACAGGGTCATGTTGTAGGCATCCGACCCGGTCGAATCGGTGTGGCCATAGACGTCGATCAGCGAGTTGGGATACTGCACCAGCGACTGGGCGACGCGATCCAGCGTGTCGCGGAACGCGGGCTTGATCATCGTGCTGTCGGTGTCGAACGTCACGCCGTTGGGGAGGTTGACGAGGATCGCCTGGCCATTGTCGGTCGGCGTCACGTCGACGCCCGAGCCCGCGGTCTGTTCGCGCAGCTGCTTGATCTGCTTGTCCATGGTGTAACCCACGGCCGCGCCAGCGATGCCGCCGATGCCCGCGCCAACGATGCGGCCGGTGCCACCACCGATCAGGCCGCCGAGCAGCAGGCCACCCAGGGCGCCCGCGCCGGCGCCGATCGCGGTGCGCGACACCTTCTGCTGGCCGGTGTTGGGATCGGTGACGCAGGCCGACAGGCTGACCAGCGACACGGCGCACATGCTGGAGACAAGCACCCGACTGAATTTCATGACAAATACCCCTTCTTTCATCCTCGGCCCGGCAATTGTGCCCGCCAAGCCTCCCGACATGATCGGTAATTCGGACAAGCCCAATACACCAGCGCCGCCTGAATGGTTCCCGAATGTTGGCGGCAACCGTAGCCACACCGGAGGGACTTCGCGGCGCGGCGCAAATCTGCTAGGGGCCGTCTCGTGACCTCTTTTCCGTGGCCAGACGCCCTCGTGATCCTGGGCCTTGTCGTGCTCAACGGCCTGTTTTCCATGTCGGAACTGGCCATTGTCTCGGCACGGCCAGCCCGCCTCAAGGTTCTGGCCGAAGGCGGCAGTGGCGGCGCGAAAGTGGCGTTGGAACTGGCTGCCGATCCCGGAAAATTTTTGTCGACCGTGCAGATCGGGATCACCCTGGTGGGCATCGTCGCCGGTGCCTATTCCGGATCGAGCCTGGGCGGTCCGGTGGGAGAGCGGCTGGCCGCGCTGGGCGTGCCGGCGGCCTATGCCGCCGAGGCCGGCTTTGCCCTGGTCATTGCGGTGACCACCTATCTCAGCCTGGTGGTGGGCGAACTGGTACCCAAGCAGCTGGCACTGAACGCGGCAGAGCCGATCGCCGTGGTCGCGGCCCGGCCTATGGTGGTGATGTCGCGCGTGACGGCGCCGTTCGTCTGGACGCTCAACCGCTCGTCGGGCCTGATCCTGCGCCTGTTGGGCCTGGCCAAGGGCGGCGAACAGGAAGTGACGGCCGAGGAACTGCAGATGATCTTTGCCGAAGCCACCCGCTCTGGCGTGATCGAGGAGGAGGAGCGCGCGCTGATGGCCAGCGTGATGCGCCTGGCCGACCGCCCGGTGCGCGAGGTGATGACGCCGCGCATCGAACTGCACTGGATCGAGCAGGACGCGCAGCCGGCCAACCTGGATGAGGCCATCGAAGACAGCCCGCATTCGCTGCTGCTGGTGGCCGATGGTTCGGTCGATCGCATCGTCGGCGTGGTCAAGGTGCGCGATATCCTGGCGGCGCGGCTGCGCGGGGTGGAGCCGGCGCTGGCCAGCCTGATGAAAAAGCCGGCGATCGTGCCCGATCGGCTCGATACCATGGACGCGCTGCGGGTGATCCAGCAGGCCGAAGTGGCCATGGCCCTGGTCCATGATGAATATGGCCATCTCGAAGGGATCGTCACCCCGGCCGATCTGCTGGCCGCGATTGCTGGCAATTTCGTGGCCCATGGCGATGAAGGCGATGCGCCGATGATCGTGGAGCGCGAGGATGGCTCGCTGCTGATCGCCGGCGCCTTGCCGGCCGATGCCATGGCCGATCGCCTGGGCATCGATCTGCCCGAAGACCGCGATTATGCCACGGCTGCTGGCTTTGCCCTGTCCGTGCTGCGCAAGCTGCCCACCGAAGGCGAGCATTTTGCCGAGCAAGGCTGGCGCTTCGAAGTGGTCGACATGGATGGCCGCAAGATCGACAAGCTGCTGATCCAGCGCGCCAAGGCGGCCACCCCGCCGGTGGAACTCGACGGGTAAGGGCAAGGCATTGGCTGGCCGAACCGCCGCGTGGCAGGTTTGGGTTGTTTCGCCTTTCCAGCGTCACCCCGGCCTTCGAGCCGGGGTCCCGCTTTTTACCTTAACCGTATGTGCTTGGCGCAAAGAAAGCGGGACCCCGGATCATGTCCGGGGTGACGAAGGTCTATACGGCAAGGATTTGCAGGTACGGCCTAGAGCAGGCCGTGGGCCAGCAGATCGGCTTCCAGGGCATCGGCACCTTGCGCAAAGTGGTGCGTGTGCCAGCCCAGCGCGCGGGCCGTGGCGATGTTGGCGGCGTTATCGTCGATGAACAGCATGGTTTCGGGGGCCTGGCCGAATCGGCGCGCGGCCAGCTCGAAAATCGCCGGATCGGGCTTGATCAGCCGTTCCGCCCCCGACACGACGATATCGCGGCAGTGATCGAGGATGGGGAAAGTCGGGCGGAACTGCGCCCAGGCGTCCACGCCGAAATTGGTGATCGCATATTGCGGCACGCCGCGCGCGGCCAGGCGGCGGACAAGATCGTGCGTGCCGGCCACCGGGCCGGGGATGCTGTCCAGCCAATGGCTGGCATAGCGGGCGATCAGCGCGGCATGCTGGGGAAATTCGGCACTGCGCGCCGCCACCATGGTGGACCAGGGCACGCCGGCATCGTGCTGCCCGTGCCATTCCTCGCTCACCACCTCGGCCACGAATCGGGCGCGTTCGGCCGGATCGGGAATGGCATCGCGATAGAGCAGCGCCAGATCCCATTCCACCAGCACGCGGCCCACGTCCCATACCACGATGGTCGGCCGGCTGATGACAGACTGATTCGGGGCATGCGGCATCGCGCGGTTATCCGTGGGGAGGGGGCAGACAGACAGGGGCACAGGCGGGCGGCAGGCACAAACGAAACCAGCCCGCTTCCCGGACCGGGGCCGCAAGCAAGGCGGTTACCGGGCCGGGAAGCGGGCTGGCATCAGCGTTCCGTCGTGCCGGCGAGCGGCACAACGTTCACGCACGCCGGGCGATTAGCCCTGGCGCGCCTTGAAACGACGCTGGGTCTTGTTGATCACGTAGGTCCGGCCACGGCGGCGAATCACGCGGTTGTCCCGGTGACGGTCCTTGAGCGACTTCAGGCTGTTGCGAATCTTCATGGCTATTCCCTTTGCCCGAATCCGACCCGGGCGCGAAACTGAAGGTGCGCCGTTAGTGGCCCCCCTGTGGAAAGTCAACCGTGGCATGGCAGATCGCGGTTGTGGGGATAAACCGGTCCGGGCATGGAGGGTTTCGCGCGCCGATGCGTTAAATCATATGGTTCAGCCGCGCGACAGCCGTTTTTCGGCACAGCTGCGGCCCTGTCGATGGGATTTCCTGCCATGCTCCGCCTTTCGCGCGCGCTCTTGCCGTTGTCTGCCACCGCCACGCTGGCGCCGATCCTGCTCGCCGTGGCGCCGGCCACTGCGCAGGCGCAAGGCTGGGGCGGCTGGGGTGGTGGCTATGGCCCCGGTTGGGGCGGGTATGGCGGCTTTGACGGCCCGCGCCGGGGACCCGCGGCGGCCGAACCGTCGAGCCGCATCGACGTGACATCCTATCGCAGTGCTGATGCGCTGGCGCTGCTGGGCAAGGGCAGGATCGTGGTGGCTGGCGTCGATGCCCCGGCCGATGCGCTGGAACAGGGCGCCGATGAGCCGACGCCTGACAAGCTGCCGGTTTACGAGGCCGCAGTGGTCGATTCGCTGGTGGGCCATGGCTATGACACCCAGACGGTGAGTGATGCCGGGCAGATCGCGCAAGTGGCGGTCAGCCACCAGGTGGTGGTGCCTGAAGAGCAGAAGCATTCCCCGGTCAGCGGCGCGATGAGCACGACGGTGAGCAACTACGGTTCCGCCGTGTCGCTGGGGGTGGCTCTCGACTTTACCAAGCCGGCCAAGGCGATCGTGGCCACGCGCATGGACGTGCGCATCCGTGACAAGGCCAGCGGCCGCGTGCTGTGGGAAGGCCATGCCGAAGGGATGGCGCGCGAAGGCGAGGGCGGGCTGGACGACGGCAAGATGGCCGCACGCCTGGCCAAGGCGCTGTTTGCCCGCTTCCCCGAAGGCCAGGTGGTGGTGGCCGATGCCGCCGCGCCCGGTAATGGCTCGGCGGGCCTGGCGCCGGCTGGCGCTGCCCCGGCCCAAGGCACCCCCTGAACTGCGCCATGATCTGCCCTGGCCGCCCTTGAGCAGGCCCGGTGCCATGCCTATCTCTCAAGCGGAACGATCCGCACCGAGCGGGCGCCTGAGGAAGGATGCAAAGGGTATGCGTAGGCTGGCTTTTGTGATGCTGATGGCCGCGCCGCTGCCTGCCCTGGCAGCGCCTGTGCAGGTCACGCGCTTTACCACGCCCGAGATTACCGCCCGCCAAGGCCATGATGCCGTGACCGTGGTATCGGTTGGCGGTGGGCCGACGGCCGATCCGCAAAGCCTCGCTGACCAGCCTTGGCTGATGGCCGTGCAACGCGAAGTGGCGGGCCTGGGCTTTGGTGCGGCGACGCCCGGCGCTGCCGATATCGTGGCCGAAGTGCAGGTTTCGCGCGAGGCGCAGGTGCGTGGCGGCGGCAATGGCCCGGTCAGCCTGGGGCTGGGTGGCTCTACCGGCGGATGGCACAGCGGGGTTGGCCTGGGGCTGGGGTTCAACATCGGCGGCGGCCCGCGCCGCGTCGATGCCACGTTCCTGCGCGTGGTGCTGCGCGATCGCGTCAGTGGCCAGCCGTTATGGGAAGGGCGCGCCGAAAACGCCGAAAAGACCGGCTCTGCCGCTGCATCGGCCGATGTTTTGGCGCCGCGCATGGCCCATGCGCTGTTTGCGGGCTTTCCCGGCAAGTCGGGTGACACTATCTCGGTCAAATGACGCAAGAAAATTCAGCCCCCGCCCCGATTCTAGTCAACGCCGCGTTCGATGCCGGCAATATCGAGATGCTGGCCGTCGATGGCGCCCGCGCCACACTGGCCATCCGCCGCGACAACCAGTCCGAATTTGCTCAGTGGTTCCATTTTCGCGTCAGCGGCGTGGCCGGGCGCGAGCTGGACCTGGCGATTACCGGGCTCAACACCTCGGCCTATCCCGATGGTTGGCCCGGCTATTCCGCCTGCGTTTCCGAAGACCGCCAGGAATGGACGCGCGCGGCATCCGATTTCGACCGTGGCCGCGATGGCGGCACCCTGCATATCCGCCATCGCCCGGTGGGCGACCAGGTGTGGTTCGCCTATTTCGCGCCCTATTCACTGGAACGCCACAACGACCTGGTGAGCGAGGCTGCCGCCAGTCCGGGCGTGTCGCACCAGGTGCTGGGCCTGTCGCTCGACGGGCGGGCGATCGATTGCCTGACGCTGGGCACCGGCCCACGTCAGGTGTGGCTCTATGCCCGGCAGCATCCGGGCGAAACCATGGCGGAATGGTGGATGGAAGGGGCGCTGGACATGCTCACCGATCCGGCCGACCCGCATGGCCGCGCGCTGCGCCAGGCCTGCACGTTCCACATCGTGCCCAATTGCAACCCCGATGGCAGCGCGCGCGGACACCTGCGCACCAATGCCATCGGCGTAAACCTCAACCGCGAATGGCACGAGCCAAGCGCCGAGCGCGCGCCGGAAGTCCTGGCGATTCGCAACGCGATGGACGCCACCGGGGTGGACTTTGCCATGGACGTGCATGGTGACGAGGCGATCCCGGCGGTGTTCCTGGCCGGTTTTGAAGGCATTCCTGGCCTCACGCCCGCGCAGCTCGACGGATACCGGCGCTATCGCGCGATTCTCGATCGGCGCAGTCCCGATTTCCAGGTGCGCCGTGGCTATCCCGAAGCCCGGCCGGGGCAGGGCAACCTGGCGATGTCCACCAACCAGGTGGCGCAGCGCTTTGGCTGCGTGGCGATGACGCTGGAAATGCCGTTCAAGGACAATGCCGATCTGCCCGATCCGGTCTATGGCTGGAGCGCGGAACGCAGCAAGCTGCTGGCGCGCGAATGCCTGGCAGCGCTGTGGGAATGGCTGCAACCGCAAGAGGGTTAAGCGCGGATAGGTGCCTTCGGTTGGAGGGCGGGGAAGCCTGCCCTCTTTACGGCGCGTTAATTCCTTTGGCGCCATGACAGGGCATGGACCGCATCCTGCCCCTTTCCGCCCCCATGCGCCACGTTGGGCCCCTGGCCAGCCGCATGCTGCACGGCCGGGGAATCGCCGCGCTGCCGGGCCGCGCCGGGCACGTGCTGGCCAGCGTGCCGGTTCTTGCCTGCGCCGCCGCGCTGATCTGCGCCGGCCGCGCGCTGCCGTTCTGAAGCAGACTTCCCCGCATTATTGCTGAGCAACCGGCGACGGTGCTGCCGCTCAGGCTGCGCCGCGCTGGCGTTGGCGTGCGCCCCAGGGGCGCTGCCGTTCCCATTCCGTGCAAAGCGCAAGCAGCGCATCGAGCGTCAGCGGCTTGCTGAACAGATAGCCCTGCGCGTGCTTGCAGCCGGCCTCCTGCAGCATGCGCCACTGGCTGGGCGTTTCCACGCCCTCGGCCACGCAACTCAGCCCAATGGTGTGGCAGAAGGTGATCACGGCGCGCGCGATGGTATCGCCATCGGTCCCGTCGAGCCCGGCGACGAAGCTGCGATCGATCTTGACCTTGTCGAGCGGCAGGCGCTGGACATAGCCGAGGCTGGAATAGCCGGTGCCGAAATCATCGAGTGCCACGTGGACGCCGATGTCGCGAAAGGCCTGCAAGGCCTGGGCCGCGGTTTCGGCATTGGCCATGACCGCGGTTTCGGTCACTTCCAGCCAGATGCGGCCCGGATCGATCCCGGTCCGCTCGATCTCGCGGCGGATGAAGGCGAGCGTGGTGGCCGAGGTCAGGTCGCAGGCGGAGATATTGAACGATACCGCGACATCGTCGGGCAGGTGCAGCGCGGCCTTGAGGCCCTTGCGGATCACCGCGCGGGTAATGCTGTGGATCGCGGTGGAGCGTTCCGCCACGGCAATGAAATCGGCGGCGGAAACCTCGCCCAGCACGGGGCTGGTCCAGCGCACTAGAACTTCCACCGCGCTCAGCCGGCCGCTTGCCAGTTCGATGATCGGCTGGAACACGATCGTCAGCTCGTCTTCCAGCGTGCTGCCCTGTAGCGCCACTTCGATCGCGCGATCGGCACGCACTGCGGTTTCCAGCGCGGCGCTGAACACGCAGACGCCACCACCTTCGACATGCTTGGCATGATACAGCGCATAGTCGGCGCGATCGAACAGGTCGTCTGCCCCGGTGCCGGCCTGCGGGCAGTGCGCCACGCCGAGCGATGCGCCGACATGGAGCACGATTTCCCCCACCTGCAATGGCGCGCGAATCTGCTGCAGCAAGCGCTCGCAGGTACGCGTAAAGCCGGATACGTCCGGGTCGATCAGCCCGAATTCGTCACCACCCAGGCGATAGACCTGGGCCGATGGGCCGGCGGCATGGCGCAGGCGCGCGCCGATTTCTGCCAGCAGGCGATCGCCCACGTGATGGCCATAGGTATCGTTGATCGGCTTGAAGCGATCGAGATCGAGCACACCCACGGCAAACGGCATGCCGGCGTGGGTGGTGGTCCAGGCTTCGAGATCGGCATGGAAGCGGCGGCGGTTGGCCAGGCCGGTGAGTGCGTCTGTCAGGGCGAGGCGGCGGTTTTCCTCGTTCAGGCGCTGCAGTTCGGCGTGCTGCGCGGTGAGCAGCGTGCCGGCGCGGACCTGGCCTTCGAAATGGGCAAAGCTGTTGAATAGCACGCGCAGCAGCACGGCCAGGACCAGCGCCACGTTGATGCCGATCGTCACGAAGATCAGCTGCTGGCGCGCCAGGCACATGATGATGAATGCCGGCAGCACGGTGAGCGCCACCAGCAGCGCGGCCTGGGGCAGCACGATCAGGCAGAAGATGCAGCCGATCACCGTGGTGGAGATATAGAGCCCCACGTGCGCCTGCTCGAACGGGCCGCCATAGGGCGCCAGCGCCAGGGACCAGCCGACATAGGCAAGCGCCACCGGGCCAGATACGGCGGTGATCGCGCGCAACTGCCGCCGCGCCTGTTCCGCAGTGGGCACGCCCTTGCGGGCCTGGCGCAGCCAGTGGATCATGCGGAAGAAGGTGATGGCAAACAGCACGGCGGGCACGCTGATCGTCAGGACCGCCGGTGCCTGGTGGCGGTGGGTGATCGCCACGGCCAGCGAATTGATCAGCAGCAGGCCATAGAGCAGCGGCACCTGGCGTTGCAGGTTCACCGCCTGCGACACGGCCAGCGCGGGATCATCCCCGATTTCGGCGAACCAGCGAAATGGACGCGACGCGCGCAACAGCATTCTCCCCCAGTCGGTCGAATTCCTTCGCAAACCAGGATTATGCCTGCAAAAACATGAAAAGAATCATACCGCCCGGACGGTGATCCCCGCGCGGCACGTGGGTGCCTGCCGCCGCCGCAGCGGGCGTGGCGCAGGCCAATGGCGCGCAGACGCACCAAGGCAGCCGGCAATCATGCCAGCTGAAAAGAATATTCTGCGATTTCAGAAGATTGGATGCCCCGCGAGGATTCGAACCTCGATTGACGGAGTCAGAGTCCGTAGTCTTACCTTTAGACGACGGGGCATCGGGAGGCGCCCCTCTAGTCGGGCCGTTTCAGAGCGTCAACCCGTTTTTTCGCCTCTGCATCAGGGTGCGATCGCGCCGGTTGATCGCGCCGGCGCCAGGGCTGGCGTGGCCTCGCCGGGGCGCTTGCCGGGGGCGAACCTTGCCGCGCGGGCGCCATGACGCTACGGTGACAGGCAAGTACCCGACCGGCACCGATGCCGGCGGGAAAACATAAGCGAATTTGTATCATGGCGGAATCCACTCCGCCGGCCAGGGGACGAGGGCCGCGATCCGGCGGAAGGAACAGGCAGCGAGGGCCGCGCAAGGCCGCACCCGCGCCCGATGCCGCCGGACAGCCGCCCGCCGCCACGCCGGCCGGCCATAGCGCAGCGCAAGGCGCCGCACCGACAAAGGGCAAGGCCAAGGGCAACGGCCGCGCGAGAGGCCGGGGCCGCACTGGGGCGCGCCGGGGCAGGCCGGCGCCGGCCGCCGTTGCCACGCCCCTTGCCGCATCCCCCGCTCCCGGCGCTGCAGCAGTGCCGCAATCCGGCATGGCACAGCCAGATCCTGTGGCGGCGCCATCGGCTGTCACCGCCGGGCGAGAGGTGCTGCCCGAAGCGCTGTTTGCCGCTGACGAGGCCGTGGGCCAGGGCGGGGCGCGCGCCTGGCACAAGCCGGTGCCGTTTCATCGCCAGGCCTATGCCGCGATCGATCTTGGCACCAACAATTGCCGCCTGCTGATCGCACGGCCGGCCGGTGGGCATTTCGTGGTGATCGATGCCTTCAGCCGCGTTGTGCGCCTGGGCGAAGGGCTGGCCCAGTCTGGCCGCCTGTCCGACGCGGCAATGGACCGCGCGCTGGCCGCGTTGCATGTCTGCGCGGAAAAGCTGCGCAAGCGCAATGTCCACCTGGCCCGCTCGGTCGCCACCGAAGCCTGCCGCCGCGCCAGCAACGGCGCCGAATTCATCGAGCGGGTGCACCGCGAAACCGGTATCCGCCTCAACATCATCACCGCGCAGGAAGAGGCGCGGCTGGCCGTGCTCGGCTGCCATATCCTGCTCGAACATGGCGATGGGCCGGCCATGATCTTTGACATCGGCGGCGGATCGACCGAGATGGTGCTGGTCGATCCGGCCGATCCGGTGCCGCGTATCCTCGATTGGCAAAGCGTGCCGTGGGGCGTGGTCTCGCTCACCGAAGGGGTGGGGCCGATCGCCGATAGCCCGGCCGCGCGCGCCGCCGCCTATGCCGACATGCGCGCACGCGTCGCCGATGGCTTTGCCCCGTTCATCGAGCGTATCGCGCCCACCCGCGCGCGCGCCTTGGCCGAAGGGGCGATTCGCCTGCTCGGCACCAGCGGCACGGTGACCACGCTGGCCAGCCTCCACCTGGGTCTGCCGCAATATGATCGGCGCGCGGTCGATGGCCTGATCGTGCCGACCGCGGCGATGCGCGGCATCAGTCAGCGTCTGGCGCATCTCTCGCCGGCCGAGCGGATCGCCGTGCCGTGCATCGGGCGCGAGCGGTCTGATCTGGTGGTGGCGGGCTGCGCCATCCTGGAAACCATTTTCGATATCTGGCCGGCCGATCGGCTGGGCATTGCCGATCGCGGCATCCGCGAAGGCATCCTGCGCTCCCTCATGGCCACTGGCGGCGATGCCGTGCGCAGCCGCGAGGCGCTGCGCCAACTCAATAGTGGAGCAACCCCATGAGCCGTTCCGGCAAGGATCCGCACGAACGCCTGAAAACCGCCAAGAAGCGCACGGCGTCTTCGGCGCGCTGGCTCTCGCGCCAGATCAACGATCCCTACGTCAAGCAGGCCCGCGCCGAAGGCTGGCGCAGCCGCGCCGCGTTCAAGCTGATCGAGCTGGACGAACGCTTTGCCCTGCTCAAGGGGCGGCAGCGCGTGGTCGACCTCGGCATCGCGCCGGGCGGCTGGAGCCAGGTGGTGCGCAAGAAGGCACCGGCCGCGCGCGTGGTCGGGATCGACCTGCTGCCGACCGAGCCGATCGATGGCGTGACCATCTTCGAGATGGACTTCATGGCCGATGAAGCCCCCGCCGCGCTGGAGGGCGCACTCGATGGCCCGCCCGATCTCGTGCTGTCGGACATGGCCGCCAATACCGTGGGCCACAAGCAGACCGACCACCTGCGCACCATGGGCCTGGTGGAAACGGCGGTGGATTTTGCCATCAACACCCTGGCCCCGGGCGGTGCCTTCGTCGCCAAGGTCTTTGCCGGGGGCACCGACGGCGACCTGCTCACCATCCTCAAGCGCAATTTCACCACGGTGAAGCACGCCAAGCCGCCGGCCAGCCGCAAGGACTCCTCGGAATGGTACGTGATCGCCCAAGGCTTCAAGGGCCGCGCCGCCACGAGCAACCCTGCGGATGATCCGTCGGGCGAACAGGACGCCTGATCCTGATGCGCGTGCATGGCCGGGGATAATCCCCGGTCGTGCAAAGAATCCCGTTGCGATGCGCGCCACTCTCGGCTAACCGCCCGTCTCCCACCCGCGGCCCCACCCGGCGCCGCGCGACGAGAGGCCCGATGGCGGAGTGGTGACGCACCGGACTGCAAATCCGTTTACGCCGGTTCGATTCCGGCTCGGGCCTCCATCGCAGCCTCCCAGAGCGTCTGACGGCGTCCTGTAAGCGGCTGTTTTTCGGCATTTTTATCTGCTATTATGGCTCCGTCAGTCGAGGGCCGTTTCATCAAATCTCACCCGTATGATGGACGAGTTGATGGTAGGCCCCGATATCAGGATGGGGACATACCATCATGTCGAGCGAAAAACGGCAGAAATCCGGGCTTACGGCGGCATGGGTGTCGCGTGCGAAGCCCAAGGATAAACCTTACAAGCTAAGCGATCGCGACGGCCTCTATCTGCTGGTTGAACCAAGCGGTGGCCGCGTCTGGCGCATGAATTACCGCATTCATGGCAGACAGAGAACCATAACTTTCGGTCGCTGGCCCGAACTGCTGCTCGGAGAGGCCCGGGAGCGACTGCTTGATGCGCGCCGGCTGCTTGCCAAGGGGATTGACCCCGTCGAACACGCCAAGCTCGAAAAGATCGCCAGATCGCTGGCGGCTACGCATACTTTCGAGGCGGTGGCCAAGGAATGGCTCGACAAGATAGTCGCCGAAGGCGCTGCGCCGATGACGGTGAAGAAAGCGCGATGGCTCCTGGCGAAGCTTTACCCGGCGATTGGAAGGCGCCCGATCGGTGAAATCTCTGCGCATGAATTGCTGCTAGCACTCAAGAAAATCGAAGCCACGAAGCGCTACGACACCGCCAATCGAGCACGGACAGCATCCAGCCAGGTTTTCAGATATGCCATAGCCACCGCGCGGACCGAGCGCGATATCGCCTCGGATCTACGCGGTGCGCTGATCACGCCCAAGACCACCCATCGGGCCGCAATCACGACGCCTGTTGAAGCGGGGGCGCTGCTGCGCACCATCGACGACTATGACGGGCACCCCCTGACCCGAACGGCGTTGCGGATGCTTGCGCATGTCTTCGTTCGACCCGGCGAATTACGCTGGGCGGAGTGGTCCGAATTTGACCTCGAAAAGCGCGTGTGGACCATCCCAGGGCACAAGATGAAGATGCGCCGCCCTCATGCTGTGCCGCTCACCAGGCAGGTGCTGGCGATACTGGCAGAGATTGAACACGACTCCGCTTATAGCTCTTTCCTGTTCCCCTCCTTGCGCGCCGTTGATCGCCCCATGTCCGATAACACAATCAACGCAGCGCTTCGGCGGCTGGGGTATGGCAAGGAGGAAATGACCGGTCACGGGTTCCGCGCCTTGGCAGCCACGCTGCTCAACGAAATGGGCTGCTGGAATCCGGACGCCATCGAGCGTCAGCTTGCCCACGCTGATGGAAACTCTATTCGCCGGGCCTATGCACGGGGCCAATATTGGGAGGAACGGGTGCGTATGATGCAGCACTGGTCCGATCATCTCGATCAACTGCGCGACGGCGCGAAAATCCTGCGCCCGAAATTTGGGCACAGCGGATCGTAGAGCGTGGGCTGGCAGATTGGCAGCTAGAGGCGGCCGTTGTCGACCAGAGGAGGTCGTTCGCTTCCGTCTTTGCGCGGGTCCGCTTCTGACAAAAGCCGCCAGTTGGATGCCACCAAGCGGACTGCCAGCAAGGTGCGCTATTGTAGGTCGTCACTCGCCGCTTAGCTCGATCCCGAAACCAGACGTTCGTTCACTTCTTGCTGACCCCAAAGACTGAGAAGCGCCCTTGCGCCTTGAAGCGAGGGTTTGATCGACCGGAGGCGCATCTCATTATCCCCACGATAGGACCAAACCTGTAAAGGGCGGGACATCGTAGCAAAGCTCATCCGCTGTGGCGGTGGAAGCTGTAATGACCTCGCCCGAGAGTTTTCGGACAATGGCATCGGGCAACGGCGCGCGGCCGGTGCGAACGAGGGCGAACCTAGCGACGTGGTTGTCTTCGCCGTCGATCTTCAGGCTGAGTGTGCGATCGTCGATCCGGGTGACAGCGCGCAGGAAATAGTCGCAGAAGATCACAAACGGCGCGCCGGGCACGCGGTGGTAAGCGCGAGTTGCAAAAACAATGGCCGCACCGGCACCGTAAACCTCCTGGCCCACCTGGCCGGCGGGCTGGCCATCCGGGTAAAGGTCTTCCACCGGGAACGACAGGGCACGGTCGATCTCACCGTTGCGCTGCTTGGCGGCAATGGCTTCCTTAGGCAGCGTGTCGGGATAGTAGAACCAAGCGCGATGAAGAGCGTAGCGGCAGAACTCGGAGACCAGCATCTTGGCTGAGGGGATCAGGTCCGGCCCCCCAAGGTCGAGAAACCGTTCAAAGGCGGCATAGCTGTCGAAGCATTCGTACAGCGCCATGTAGGGCGCATCTTGCAGGCAAGTGACGGCCATGAAGTTCGAGTAGTGCCGAGCCAGGCCGAGCTCGCTCTCCCAGATCTGTGCGTTGTGGAAGAAGCTGGCGAGATAGACATAGCTCAGCGCAAGATAGGTCTTGCAGTTCGTTATGCGCCACAGCCGAATGCAGGCCGCGGCGCCCCAGGCAGTCAGGTTGGCCTGATAATTGAGATCGAAACGCATTCCCCGCGCCGCTTCCAAAGCGTTGCGCGCTTCGTCGAGAAAGCGGACTTCGCCTGTTAGTTCGAAGGCCTGTAACGTGACCCAAGCGTAGATGCCGCCGACATCGGTCTGACCGAGGTTGTCCGCGGGGGCGACCGGGGTGATGACCGTGAAGTCGGTAACGTCGTACTGGATCGGCCATTTGTACTGGAAATGCTGTGCAGCGCGAATGCCATAGTCGATCGTGCGCAGGAACAGGGCCTTAGCGTCCTGATCCCCTGCCAGCGCTAGATTGCTGAGGTTGAGCAGTGGATGATAGAGATACCAACTGTCGACCGCGTCGGGGTTCTTGTCGGACCCGACATCGGGCAGATAGCGGCGCAGGGTTTTTAGCTGCGGGTCGTAGAACTTCTCCAAACCGCGGCGAATTTCCGCCCCAAGGGGGTGGACCTTGCCTTGCCAAACGCCCCAATCGTGGATGGCCGACGCCAACGTGAGCTGAACCATGGAGTCAGGGTATTCAGCCGAGGTGTAAGGGTGGAAATAGACTTCGCCATAGTGCTGCTCACGCGCCTTGGGCGACCGGGCCAGATCGCGCAGGGTGCGCCGGCTGCGTTCGATCCACGGGCGCCGCACGGTGCGGGGCTTGTCCAGATTGCGGTAAATCGCGCCAAGCATGTCGAGAAACTGCCAGGCACTTTCCGCCTCATCCTCTTGAGCCTTGCGGCGGAAAACAAGGTGCGTGTCGTATAGCACCGTTTCCTGGCCCGCCGGAATGGCCGCCGAAGGGTCTCCCGGCTGAGTGGGCGCAAGATAGCCAAGAACCGGCCACTCGCCGCCGACCACACTCTCGGGCTTCGTGCCGGTTGCCAGGAAATAGGGATTTAGCGCGGTGAGGTTCTGGACATAAAGCAGCTTGCCGAGCTTGGGGCGCTCCAGTTCCAGATAGCACAGGCCGGTGTTCAGCTTGCGCTGCTTGGCCTCTATCGTGCCGCGCGCGGCCAGCGGATCCCCGCCTTTGCCGAGGGGGATCAGGTCGCGCGGAAAGTAGGGGAGATGTACTGTCTGGGCGGCGGTGAAGTGGATGCGATAAGCAAACTGGGCCAAGCCGGTTTTCTCGCCAGTCAATTCGCCTGTGAATCGGCCGATCTCGCTTTGCGCCTCCCAGGCGATCAGACAGCCCTTTTGCCGCTTGCGGGTGACGGAGGCGGACGCAGTGAACAGCGGGGCGCGCAGAGCAATGCCGCCACTGTCACCGCAGCGCAAGACGATCCACACGTCGGCGTTGTAATGAACGAGTTCGATAAGAAAGCCTGCGTGCGCGGAGTCCTGGCCCAGCCTTTTGCCGCGCGCGATCGCCTCGCGGGCCTCGATCGCTTCTAGGCGCAAGCTTTCCATCAGGTGGCCTCTACCCAAGAGCCGGGCCGGACACAGAAAAGGCCGCTATCTTCAATCATGTTCGCTCCTAAAGGGCTCAACGCGCATCAGGAAAACAGCGGCACGGTGCGCCTGCGTCAGCCTGAAATGCGCCGCTGCGGACATGGACCGGGCGTCCTCGCAGTCGGGAGTGTGTTCAACCATCGTGCGCTCCGATCGGCGGTTCTCGACTGGGAAGCCGCTGAGACAACCTTTGTTCCGCCACGAAGACCCACAGCCCATTGATTTTTTGAACTCTCGCGCTCCTCGCCGCGCTTCTTGGGGGATCGATCGCTGGCAGCGTGTGGGGGCAGGACCCAGTGCTTCCGGGGGCTGAGAGTTTGGAATAGCCGGCGCCAATGTCAATATAAATCAATCTCTTGGTTGGAGCATCAGCTATACGAAGATAGCCAACGGATGGGTGCCCGAAGGCGCGGTTCAGGATCAGATTCGAAGACAGCATCAGGGATGCAGTGTCGAGCAGCGCCGGCGGTTGCTGAGCGGCGAAAGTCTGAACAATGTGAGGCCAGCGGTGAGGACATCCCCAGCCACCGCCGCCTTGCGCTGCCCGCAGTTTCCCACCTGCGCTACCTGTTAGGCTGAGCGCGACTGGACGCGGGCGCGGCCGCTCGGTGCCATCAACCGCCGTGGGAGCAAGGACAGTCAACTTCGGTGATCATCCCGGATGTCTGACCAGTTCGATCTTTTCGGCGCCCCGCCCCAGGCTGTCTGCGCTTAAAGTGCCGGGCTGCGGGGGGCTTCGGACAGCTTCGGATTCATCATGCGGATTAAGAGCAGGCCCTGATCGCGCAGATAGGTGTTCGACAACACGGCCTCGGGTGCGGCCTTGAGCAACGGCCTGACGTTACCTGTGCTGCCGGCGTGTGGTGGTTCGGAACTCTGAAGGTGCGTTTGCAGCGTGGCAGGAAGAAAGCCAGGAGCGCGAAGCACACGGCGGCTTATGCTGTTATCAGCCATTCGGCTCAGCGACCAGGAATGGCGGGTAAGTCCCAGACCCCGGCATTACGCTTGGCAGAACGCGACGGCAGAATGTTCACCTGCACGCGCCAGCGGGCATCATCGACCTGATCCAACGTCGGGTTAAGCATCCATTCGCTGGTGGTGGATTCGCGCGAGCCTGCGCAGCGCGTAGCGAGCCGGCGGCGCCGGCTTGTCGGCAGAACCAGTACGATCGCTGACGCGGGGCCCGGCCAGTCTGGCCCGGCCTGTCGGTCCGCCTTCGGCTGCCCTCCGGTTGTCGCCGCGCAGCTTGTGCGCGGCGGTGTCTGCCTCGGCTCCAGGGTGACGGGGGGCGTCACGGCCCTGTAGCCCCGCCGCGACGGGGTGCAACCCGGCCCGCTGCGCGGCTCCGGGTGCTCCACGCTGTTGCGCCCTTCGGTGCACCCCGCCGCTGTTGACGGGGCTGTTGGTCCGCTCCTGCCGCCCCCCGCCACCCCGGCGCCGGGCCATGGCGGTTTAAGGAGCTTGAAGATCATGAGCACCGTGAACACGAGCGAACGCCAGTCCCTCTATGCTGAGGTGACTTCCCGCATCATTGCCGAACTCGAAGCCGGGCGCTTGCCCTGGGTGCAGCCATGGGACGCCAGCCGCTGTCCTTGCACGCTGCCCCACAATGCCGGTTCGGGTAGGACTTATTCAGGGATCAATGTTCTCATTCTCTGGACCTCTGCCACCGAGCAGGGCTTTTCCTCGCAGCGCTGGCTGACCTATCGCCAGGCCGAAGCAGCCGGGGGCCATGTCCGGCGCGGCGAGAAGGGGACGGTGGTCTGCTATGCCGATCGCTTCACCCCGCGCGAGGAAGCGGCCAAGGCCAGGGATGAAGACCGCGAGGCGCGCACCGTGGCCTTTCTCAAGCGCTTTACCGTGTTCAACCTCGACCAGTGCGAGGGCCTACCTGACGACATGGTGCAGCCAGTGGCGCCGATTGCGCCCGAGCTGGCGATTGCTGGTGCCGATCGCGTGATCCAGGGCAGCGGGGTGACCTTCCGCATCGGGGGCGGGGAAGCATTCTATTCCCCGACGCATGACGTGGTGCAGGTGCCGCCGCAGGCTGCCTTCCTCGAGCCGATCAACTGGTTCCGCACGGCCCTGCACGAGCTGGGCCATGCGACGGGCCACAAGAGCCGGCTGGACCGGGATCAGACCGGCAAGTTTGGTTCTGCTTCGTATGCAAAAGAGGAAATGGTAGCGGAAATGGCCAGTGCCTTTGCCTGTGTCGCGCTGGGCATTGTTCCGACGGTGCGGCATGCTGATTATATCGGCGCATGGCTGGAAGTGCTGTGCGCCGACGAGAAGGCTATCTTCCGCGCCGCCAGTGCAGCGAGCAAAGCGGCCGACTTCCTGCTGGCCTGTGGGGAGGATCGGCCATGAGCTCGCCTCTTGCGCCCGAATGGGGCAAGCCCGTCCTGCCGACCATATCGCCGCGCGCGTTCTGGCGCCGGGGCCAGCGCGGTCTGCGCCGGATAACCAAGCGGCAGCGCGCGATCTTCGCGGCCGTGCGCTTCGAGGGCGCCAGCTATGTCGAGCTGGCCCAGCGCCATGGCATCAGTGTCGAGGCGGTGCAGGCCGAACTGGCCAAGGCCCTCTCCACGCTGACCCGCGCGGTCTATGGGCACTGGTGGCAGCGCTGGTGGCCGTGGTGAAAATTCAGGCCGCCCGATGGCTTGCCATCGGGCGGCACCATGGTGGTGGTCCCATCAAGTGAAGTCGTCGACGGAATAGAACATCGGGTTCTGCAGCCACTGGTCGAGCGCACTGCGGCGCCAGCCCACGCAGCGCGTGGCAATGCGTGACTGTTTGGGGAAGGTCCCGTTCTGGACCTTGCGATAGAGCGTCGCGCGCGAAAGCCCGGTTTCCTTGAGCACCTGTGGCAGACGCACGAACGAATTGGGTGAGGCGGTATTCATGTGGCACATCCTTCCTGTTTGATGGGTTGGATTGGCCGGCCACGAGTAGAATTGGGGCGTTGCGGGAAAAGCGCAAGAACCTGAGAATTCAGGGAATGTGGCATCTGCCGCGAGCACGCTGCCCGGTACACCCGCGCGTACCGGTACGACCTCGCACGAACACCAAAAAAATTTTGCGCGCAGGGGCTGCGCGGCGGACAAACCGCGAAGTTCAGCGGTGTCACGCAGTCTACCGCCCCCAATCGGTCTCACCGCGCGAATCAGTCTTGCGCGGCGAGACCGATCAGGACGGTGCCCGGCGCTGCTTGCGTCTGCCGTGCCCGGTCACTTCCGCGACGTGGTCCACCAGTGCTACAACGATGTCGCGAACCTCCCCGGCGGCAAAGCCTCCCGTGTCGGGCTTGATGCCGTGGGCGCGGCTAAGGTCGTTCCATTTCCAGTAGGGCGAGAGCACGTCCATCAGCCGCTCGGTTTCCGTGTCCTCGCAACCGAAGCCAGTGGCATTGGCGTAGGCCAGGGAACGATCGACATGGAGGCCGATGTACTTGGCGCACCACGCGTCGGGGAAACCCACGTCGAGCAGGTGCGACGACATCGCCAGCTGCGCGACGATGCCGGCCGAGTAGAACAGATAGGCGGTGTCATCGGCCATGGGCGAGAACAGCGACCCCATAAACTCGCCTGCACGCTGATAGCGATCCAGGCTGAGCGCGCGGCCTTCGCGCGTGCGCAGGAGCCGAACGGGCCGCGCATCGTAGCGTCGCCATAGCGCGCCGAGCTCAGAATTCTCGCTCGGCAACGTGATGATGGCAGCGCCCAGCGCGGGAGCGCCAAGGTGGGGTGAAGTAGCAGGAACGATCGTGTCCATATGTACCTCCGGTCCGCGTCAGAAGCGGGGAGCGGAAGGCCTCAGGTCATCACGCGGACTGACCCCGAGCTCCCGCACGCGTGCGCGCGGGAGCCGCCGGAGCTGGTAACATGCGAAAGCACATGCGCCGCCGCCTTTAACCCGAAGGTTTGGACATGCGCGACGGCACCCCGGAAAACCGTGTTTTCCGAGCTCTTTGCTTTCGCGGGATTACCAGTCCCGGCGCCGCCTTTTGCGCAGCGCGGCGCCACGATATCAGACGCGAATCCGCGCGCCAAGTTTTTGCGTGAATTATGGAAAGTAGGGCGTGCCCCTTCAGCTCTTGGACGAGGATACTCAAAAGGTTACGGCGGGGCCGATGCGGCGCCGGCGACACATCATGAAAGCTCCGATGCGGGGGGGCGGCTTTAGGCCGCGCCCACCTCACCCGACCCTTCACACAGCGCATTAGGAATCATCGCCGCCAGGGTTTCTTCAGCACAGGCGCGACCGGCCCCTTCTTTGGCATCGAGATCGTGTCGGATGCATTGCGGCGTGCGCGATGACGCAGAGGACGATGACGAAAGGGGTGTCGTCCATGCCATTTGTTCGGAACGCATCGCCGTGCTGGAGGAGACTGCGCGGCAGGGAGAGTGAGGTATAGCCGCCGCGTTGATTTCCCGTATCGAACGGATTTTCATCCGCATGGTCCGAGTCTGGGACAAAACTGTCGTTTCCGATTACTCCCCAGGACGACCGCTATCGACATGATCGGACATTCAGAAGACTACCAATTGTGCAATCGAGTGAAGCGCTCAACGCGGGCGCATCGATGGCTGTTACGACGAGCAGGAGGCGATGGCCGAAGCGCGGCGAGCGCGCTCCCGCTGGGCGCGGCGCTCAAGCGGGCAGGCGGCAGGTCCAGCCCATCGGGACACGCAGAGTCTCCCCGCTGGCGACGTCGCGACTATACCCGATCTTCAACAGGCGCGCCGGCACGATCAGCTCTTCCTCGAGCCATGCCTCGAATTGAGCCTTGCTGCGCTGGCGATAGTAGATTTTGTCCTCGTCGTCGTCCCATGCCGGAAGATCGTCGCTATCGCGGCGCAGAACCTGCTGGCCGGCGACGAACACCTCGAGCACCGCATCCTTCTCTTTCTCGCCCAACCGTACGTCGGCGATCACCTCGTGACACTTGCCGGGAATCGCATAATAGCGCCCGGCATAGGGCAGGAGGCAGGCGGCGATGAAATCAAAGCTCGGCTTGCAGGCCGCAAAGCGTTGCAGATCGAACACCTCGTTAAACCGGCGGAACTTGGGCTGATCGCGGAGCGTCCCGGTCTTGTCGAAGAAAATTTCGAACAACATGCCATCGAGCAGGGCCTTGCGGTCATTCTTGTCGGTGCCGGTCGTCTTGGCGGTGAAGTCGTTGATATAGGCGATCGCGGAATTCGCGTTGCCGGCCGCCGACTGGTAGATATTGCGGCCAAGCACAAACAACGTGTCGGTCGCGACCTTGGCGATCAGCGCGGGCGTAATCTCGTCGATCGCCGGGTTTTGACGCGGCCAGGTCAGCGTCTTCAACGAGGCAATGATCTTGTGGCTCTTCTTGGACGTATCAAGCTCGAACAGGTCATCGCCGAGCGCCGCAGCACCATAATCGGTGATGCGTGCGGCGACGCTCAGGTTGAAGTAGAATTCGCCGGCGAGCGATGTGTGCTCCCATGAAATCTGCTTCTGCGCGGTCGTAGCGCTGAGCGTGTTACGGACGCGCTTGAACATTGCTTCGACGGTCACGTCGGGCGTGGCGATATGTTCGAGCAATGCAGCGGTATAGGCGCCGTTGCGACCCTTGCCGTCGCCGGCGAGCTGCCCGGGCGACGTTGCATAGGCGATCAATGTGCCGCGCGGCGCATAGACAGGCGCAAGACCGCGCTCCTCGCCCCCGCGCCACGCCCGCGCCCAGGGATTGTTGCGGCAGGCATCAAGAATAATGATGTTGGTCTTGGTGTCCGCCGCCTCCATCGTATCGATGACCTTGTTGAGCGCGAGCGACGAATGCTTCGCCTCGGTCTCGTCGGCCGTCTTCACATCGATCGCCGCGAGGAAATTCTCGCCCCCAATCTGCACACCGTGACCGGCGAAAAAGAACAGCCCGACATCATGGCCTTTGAGCGCGGCTTTGAAATCGGCGAGCGCCTTGTCCATCTGTTTGTGCGTGCCGTCGATGACGATGGTCACGCTGAAACCGCAGGCGGTGAGGACGGCGGCCATGTCGGTGGCGTCGTTGGCCGGGTTCTTGAGCTTACCCGCCTTCTTGTATTTCGAATTGCCGATCACCAGCGCGGCGAGCGAACGCGACATCAGATCAACCCTATATCCTGGAGGAACGCCGCGAGCTCGGCTTCGACCGCGCTCACCCGGACAATCGCGGCCTGATCGAGCCTCTCTGCCAAGCGCGCCGAGGGCATCGCCTTCTCGTAATTCGCCCAGCGTTGCACGAGTTGCTGGCCCGCGACCGTCGTCGTTGGCGGCTGAAACTGGCTGCATCCTTCAAGATGCCGGAGCAGGACGGCCTCATGGCAAGGTTTTTGCCAGACCAGATGCAAGCCTGCGGCGGCGGCGACGCCGGCGATACGCTGGTCGCGTTGCGATGCCTGGCCGAGCTTATCATCGTCGAGAAGGACGAAACGCCGGGCATAGGGTTCGCCGCGTCGGCCTTCACGCTCGTCGGCGCGCTGTGCCGCACGCTCGACGATCGCCAGCGGATCGCCCCCGCCCGGTTGCAGCAGTACAGCATCGAGATGGACCGCCAGTCGGGCATCGTCGGCAAGACGCGCTAGGAGCGCGACATAGGCCTGCTCGCTTTCACCCTCGCATCCGACGAACAGCCGGCGGCGCTGCGGGATGGCCCGGCGGGCTGGATGTCGTCGTGGCGGCCTCATCCGATCTGTGGCACCGCGCCGTAGGTGCCGCCAAGATACTTGCGGTAGTAATTGTCATTGCGGCGCACAGCCTGAATTTCGGACAGGCCGTAGACCTCCGAGCGCCCTTCATGGGTTTTGGCGCAGAAGATCACCTCTTCCTTGACCAGATCCTCGAGCAGCGACGCATTGTGGCAGGTCATCCAGAGTTGCGCGTCATGCGGGTTGCGCAGCGGATCGTAGAACCAGCGCAGGATCTCCGGGAGCACCAGCGGGTGGATCGCGGAATCAAGCTCGTCCATCACTGCGATCCCGCCGGTCTCCAGCGCGCGAAGCAGATAGGGATAGAGCTTCAGGAAGGTCCGCGTGCCATGGCTTTCGAGCACCAGCGGCACGAGACCATCATGGCCCTCATGCGCGAACAGTGCGATCGGGCCGTTCGCGCCCATCTCGAGCTTCATCGACCGGATGCCCAGATCGATCCGCTCGATCTCGCGATTCAGCGCCTGCACAAGGGCGGGATTATCGGCATAAAGTCGAACCATCTGCTCCTCGATCCCGTCGGTCCGCTCGATCAGAATGTTGGAAAAGACCGTTGTGGCAGCTTCCCAGATCGACGTTGCAAATGGATGCTTCAATTGCGCCAGCGTCGAAATGACGCTGGCATTGGGCCGCAGCACCTTCTCAAGCGCCTGGCGAAAGCCTGACAGGCCGAACGCACTGGCCGCCGTTACCTTGCCATCGGCGTCGCGGTCGAAGAGACGCACCTTGCGGCCGGTGTCGGGTGGCCAATAATACATCGCCTCGCCCAGCACCGTGTGATCACGGCCGATCTCCAACTCATATTGGTAGCGGCATTGCAGGGCATCCTCGCTCGAGTCCGCCGGGTCGGCGAGGCCGGCGAGCGACACGGCAAGGCGCGTCACATCTCCACGTCCCCCGACACTGTTGAATTTTTCGAAGGGCAGGCGAGCCCCGGGTGCGATGCTGAAACTATCGCGCACGAACCAGGCGATGAACGACAAGGCGCGCAGCACCGTGGACTTGCCCGAGGCGTTGGGACCGAAGATCGCCACCACCTTGGGTGCGCGATCCTTCGACCCGGCCCATAACGGCGCGAAACGTCCCGGCAGGTCGGGCGCATTGGCCGCCACGCGCAGGTCGATCAGCTGCGCATCGCGGATGGAGTAGAAATTCTCGATCTCAAGTTCGTACAGCATGTTTCATTCCCGTGGCGCATCGGATATAGGGATATACCGCCATTTTGACAAGAAATCGTCAAACTTTGGCTGAGGATTGCTATTTTGGGACAAACAGGGCCGCACTCGCGGGTTTCCTGATGGTTCAGGGCGAGCAGGAAAGGACGGGCATTATGCCATTGATCAGCGTGCAGTTTGGCGCCGGAGGCGTCTCCGTCGAGCGAGAGTTCGAGGTCGCGCCGCGGGTCGGCGACATCCTTCACATCACTTATGGCGATGAGCAGTATGACCTGCTCGTCGATATCGCGCAGCATTCGGAAGATCCCGAGGACAACAGCATGCGCTATTTCGTGCATGCCGAAGTGATCGAAGATCTGTCGGCCGAGCTGAAGCGGCAGATGGATCGCGGACGCGGCTGAGATGAGTGTGCCCACGGACTTCGAAGACGCGCTAGGAGAGTCGCTCGACGTCATCGACCGCGAATTGGCGAAGGACGAGGTGCCGTTGCGCGACCGGCCCTTGCGGGCCGCGCGAGACTTCGTGACCTATTGCGTGATGCAGGTCGCGGTGGGCGAGGAGATCACCGAGCCCGGCAAATTCCTCGACTACATGGCGAGCGACTGGTTCAAGGCGATCTATGCCCGCACCATAGGCTGGTATACCGCGCGCTACGGCCAAGCGGTGAAATCAGGGTCCGGCAAATCCCACACCGGCTGCACCCTCGTACTCGACACGCCGTTTGCGATGCGCATCCCGGTCGTGACGAAGCGGCCTGGCCAACCCGGCGAGACCATTTGGGTCTGCTTCCCCAAGCAAGTCGAAGACGACGAAGACCCGCTGGAATGGATCGTCGATGGCCCCAATGTCCGCGAGCTGCCGCGCAGCGATGGCCTCAAAGCGCGCCGCCAGGCGATCGAGATCGCCAATGCCGTTCGGGCGATCGTGACCTCGATCATGGCAATCGAACTTCCGACCACGCGCGTCGAAGGCATGCGCGACGCGATCCTGCCCCATCTCGATCGCGCCGCATCGCTTATCGCGCGCGACCGGCCCGAAGAGCGCAAACATGCACAATGGGATCTGCAGATGGCCTGCGAGCTCGCCCTGAAACTGCTGTCCGAGCAGCGCTCGGGCAGCTTCAAGGAAAGCCACGATCTTTATCACCTCTACGACAGCCTTCCTGACGGCCCGTCGCCCTTCAAGCGCACCGTCCTGCGCGGCATCCCCAATTGGCAGCTGATGGCCGAGTGGCGATATGGCGGTGGCCCGGCGATCAGCACGGCGCAGGCATTCGCCCGCTATCGCACCGCGCTCAAGGTCGTGGCTGGCGTTGGCGCCGTCGCCGAGCATAAGCTACGCTTCGGTGGGGCACGGATCGAGATCAAGCGCGCGCCTTATCTGCATGAGGATCCCGAAATGTATCTTCCGCGGCGCCGGGCGGCCACGGACGAGGAAAAGGCATGAGCGAGAGCGAGAATACGTCCGGCGAGGGCGTTCCGTCGGCACGGATGTTCGCCGAGCTGGGCGCCGATCGGAACCGCCGGGCGGACGCGCATGCAACCCTGCGCGATAGCGCGCCCTATCGTGGCGCCATTCGGCAGCTCGATCGCTATATTTTCGATTATGGGCTCGGCATCAACATGATCGAGCTGATGGCGACGCGCTGGCACGCCTTCTTCGACGAACGCATTTCGCTGCGGATCAAGCCGCATCTCGTCCAGTCGATGATCGCTGCCAGTCACATGATCCGTGAAGGGCTTCACGACCCTGCGCGGCGCGAAATGCGCTTCCTCGTCGAGGCATCGGTCAAGGCGCTCTGGCTCGATCAGGGCAGCCCCGCCATTGCGGGCAAGCCGGACGGCGCGCAGAAGCGTCCGCCGCGCAACGTCGCCGAGAAGGTCGCGGCGCTGGACGGGCTGGGACGCGAACGGTTCGATCAGCTGGTCGACAGTCTGCGCTTCGGCATGCTCGATACCGCCGCCGGCGCAACCTATCGGCAATCTGCCAAAAGCCTCTACGGCACGCTTTCCACGACCACCCATATCTCGTCGCGCGATGTATCGCGCGATCTCGCCAATTTCGAGAAGGGCAAGCACTTTGCCTTCGAGACCATCGCCGACGTGAACGCCGTTGCCCGCCTTTTGCGCCAAGTTCTCGACCTTGCGCTCGCCAGCCACTTCGAAGCGTTCGATCACGGTCTCGTAGGCGACATATTCGAGCCGGCGTTCGCGCCGGGGTGGTCGTTCCTCAAGATGCCGCTGGTAGGCGCGATCGACCGGCATTTCGACTACAAGGCAGAGCGCCAATGGAAGAAAGAGGCGGGGTAATGACCGATGCGACAGTCTCGACTACGGGTGACTCGGGCGGCTCGGTCGACGGTGCCGAAGAGACCTGGGTCGTTCGTTTGTTGATCGACACCAGCGTGTGGCTCGATCTCGCCAAGGATTATCGGCAACGGCCGACGCTCGCCGCGCTCGAGCAACTGACCAAGGCCGATGCCCTGCGCCTGTTGCTTCCCGACCAGGTCTCGGCCGAGTTTGCGCGGAACAAGGAGCGCATTATCCGGGAAAGCGGGCAGAGCCTGTCGTCGACCTTCCGCCGCGTCCGCGATGCGGTCGACCGGTTCGGAAACGCCGAAGGTAAGGATGTCGCGCTCGTCCAGCTCGGCGACATCGACCATCGCATCGCCATCCTGGGAGAAGCGGTCAATGAGTCGATCGCCCAGATCGAGGCGCTCTTCGCTGGCGCCGAACATATCGCTACCAGCGACGACGCGCTGCTTCGCGCCGCCGAACGCGCGATCGACAAACGTGCGCCGTTCCACAAGCCCAAGAACAGCATGGCGGATGCCGTACTGATCGAGCTCTACGCTGCCGCCGCCGCCGATGAGGTGACGTCAGACGACGTCTTCGCGTTCGTCACCCACAACAAGCATGATTTCAGTGCGGTCGGCGCGGACGACCGCGCACCGCATCCCGACATCGCCGACCTCTTCGACGGCGAGCGATCGGTCTATGCCACCAACCTGGTCGACCTGCTGGGCGACATCGCGCCGGACTGGGTCGAGGAGCTCCGTGCCGAATTCGAGGACGAGATCGAGCCGCGCAAGCTGTCCGAGCTTCTGGCTGCCGAACGACTGCTCGAGCGCCAGATTTGGTACAGCCGCCATGGCTTACGTGCGCAGATGATTGCCGAGGGCAAGACCAAGGTTCTGCCCGAAAGCGAGTATTCGCGTGATTCGTACAAACCCAACGAGATCCTTGACACGATCTGGACCGGTGCGCTCGCAGCTGCAAAGCGGGTAGAAGAAGAGGTCGGTCTCGAAAACCTCGGCCCCTGGGACAACTTCGAATGGGGTATGTTGAGCGGAAAGCTCAGCGCGCTGCGCTGGGTCCTCGGCGATGAATGGGATAACCTCGATACCTGACGGGATCCACGCATCATGCGGATTTTAGGAGTGCCATGTGCAATCATCATGGCTACGCGCATCTCCGGTAACAGGAGCGGAGCGGAGCGGATCAATCTGAACGGCCGAGATCTGGTGGAGAGCCGCCCGGCGGCTCCACGGCGGGCGAATGACTGATCCCGGCACGAGCAGTCATCCAACCGTCAGTCCGAGAACGGCTTGAATTGGTCGCGAGTTGCCCCCGGCTGGCGGCGATCACATCACTACAATCGAGGCGCTAGCGTAGGACGCGATCTTCTCCCATCCCAGGGTTTCATAGAGTGCCCGGCCATCGTCGGTGGCGACCAGCAGTTCGAAACTATGGGGATCGCCCCTAGCCTCGTGCAGGGTCTGCATGAGGACATGCCCCAAGCCTTTGCGGCGATGCTCTGGCTCGGTCACAATTCGGTCGTAGACGAAGACGCCATCTGTCTCGGCGCCGTAGCCGCTGGATGCCAAGATGCCGATGTCTGTGACAATGCGGACTGATGTCACGGGGCCAGACTGCTCGACCGCGATAGAGTATCCGTCTGCGAGTTGTCGGCGGGGCATTGGGCCATTGGTCCGCATCACATGGCTGGGCGCATGGATGGTCCAGTGTGCTGGCAGCGCGGCACGCAAGGCCTCCGACGTGTCACAGACCTCACGAACTGGCGCGGCTGATGGATCGTACGGGCAAGCTCCTTGAGCCCATCACTAATGCACGGAAACACCCATCGGACAGTTTCCATTTCTGATCCGGTATCGACGCGGAAACCGCCATGCTCGGCCACTGGCATGGGCAACCCGCGCGCCAGCGATCGCGCGGCGAGCCAAGCATGCAGCAGATGCGGATCAAGGCCTTCGGTGTTCATCACGCCTCGCCCATCGAATTGTGCCGTTCGGCATGGCCATGCCGACGAGTCCGCCAGTCTGCTGGTATTTATTGTCGCTGGCTGTCATCCGACTGCCTTGTTGCCCTCGTCGATTGCATCGGCCAGCATTGCCGCCAGCGCTTCTTCAGCTCGCGCACGAGCCGATGCATCCTTGGCGGCCAGATCGTTGCGAAGCCACTGCGGTGCGCGTTCGATCACGCCGAGAATGCGGGTCTTGGTCTTGTCGTCCATACTAGTCCCTATGGCGACGCGGCTGGCTGCGGGCAACGTGCTGGCGACGGTTTGTGGGACGCGCGTTGCCGGGTGCTCAGTCTTTGTCGCCGGCCTCGGCAAAAGCTCGCCGCCCGCGCCGCTGCCACAGCGCCAGTTGATTGCCGGTGTCGTCGGACTTTAGCTTCGCCGCCGCTTCGACCAGCAACCCAAAGATCGCGGCACGATCATCGTCGGTCAGTTCGACGATGCCAGCCTTGGCGACCAGCCCGCCCAGCTCGATCAATTGCCGCGTGCGTTCACGGCGCTTCACCTGCCAGACCCTTGTGTCATGCCGCGCCTGTTGCAGAGCCAGACGATGACGGGCGCTGGTCGTGCGGCGCTGCTGGTTGCGCGTTGTCGCTAGTGCGTGGGCCAGAAGCCTGTTCGGTCCGCTCGCCAGAAAAGAACGCAGCGCCGCGTTTGCGCCATGCCTCCCGTCGCGTCGGATCGGTGATGGCGGCAATCGAGAGCAGCGCGCCGGCCAGCTCTTCGATTGTAAGGTGATCGGCGCCAGTGGCTTCAACCAGTTCGCCCAACTGGCTCTGCTTGCGTGCCTTGAGTTGCTTGGCCTTGGCGGTGAGAGCCTTGAGGTCCTCGTCATAGTTGCGGGGCTTGCGCATGTCTGGTGTCCTGTGACGGCGGTCTGTTGCACCGTGAGGCCTTCCAGTTATCGGCCTTGACGATCAATGCCAATTGCCTGAAACCTCATGGGATTCTGCCGTCCCGAGAATGATGAAATCTTTTGAGGGCGCGCTTATACGTCGTGCCGACGTGCGCTTTTGGGCGTATCTGGTGTGTCGCCATGGCGATCTATCACTTCTCGGCCAAAGTCATTTCGCGCGGTGGCGGCTCCAGCGCCGTGGCCGCCGCCGCCTATCGCTCGGCCGATCGGCTCTATGATCAGCGGCTCGACCGGCACCACGATTTCTCCAACAAGACTGGCGTCGTGCACAGCGAAGTCATGCTGCCCGAGGGCGCGCCGGAAGAATGGCGCGACCGGGCGACGCTGTGGAACGACGTCGAAGCGGTCGAAGTGCGCAAGGACGCGCAGCTGGCCCGCGAGATCGAGTTCGCCATTCCCCGCGAGATGAGCCAGGCCGATGGCATCGCGCTGGCGCGGGACTTTGTGCAAAGGGAATTCGTCGACCGGGGCATGGTCGCCGATCTCAATGTGCATTGGGATGTCGGACCCGACGGCCTCGCCAAGCCCCATGCCCATGTCATGCTGGGCATGCGCGAAGTTGGATCGGATGGCTTCGGCGGCAAAGTGCGCGAGTGGAATAAGACGGAGCTGCTGACCCACTGGCGCGAAGCCTGGGCCGAACACGTCAACGAACGGCTGGCCCAGCTCGATATCGACGCGCGGATTGATCACCGGAGTCTCGAGGCCCAGGGCATCGACCTGGAGCCGCAGAACAAGATCGGCCCAGCCGCAGCGCGCATGGCCCAGGAAGGCCTGGTCCGCGAGCGGCTGGAAGAGCATTTTGCCATTGCCCGGAGCAATGGCGAGAAGATCCTCGCCAACCCCGGCATCGCGCTCGATGCGATCACCCACCAACAGGCCACTTTCACCGATCGCGACCTTGCGATGTTCGTGCACCGCCACAGCGAGGGGAAGGACCAGTTCGATGCCGTGCTGGCGGCGGTGCGCAGTTCACCCGATCTTGTCCGTTTGGGTCCTGACGGACGCGGCGAGGAGCGCTTCACCTCGCGCGCCATGCTGGAGACCGAACAGCGGCTAGAACGTGCGACCATCTCGCTGGACGCGCGGCGCCACCATGGCGTCAATGACCGTCACCTGGAACGCGCGCTCACCCACGCCGAGCAACGCGGCATGGTGCTCTCGCCTGAACAGCGCGGCGCGTTGGAGCATGTCACAGAGGCACGCGGGATCAGCAACGTCATCGGCTATGCCGGCACCGGCAAGAGCGCGATGCTGGGCGTGGCGCGTGAAGCCTGGGAGTCGGCCGGCTACACCGTCCATGGCGCGGCCTTGTCGGGCATTGCCGCCGAAAACCTCGAAAGCGGCTCTGGCATTGCGTCGCGCACGATCGCCAGTCTGGAACATCAATGGGGCCAGGGTCGCGAGCTGCTGACCGACAAATCGATCCTCGTCATCGACGAGGCCGGGATGATCGGCACGCGCCAGATGGAGCGCGTCATCAGCGAGGCCGAGAAGCGTGGTGCCAAGGTCGTGCTGGTCGGCGATCCAGAGCAGCTCCAGGCCATCGAAGCCGGTGCCTCGTTCCGCAGTATTGCCGAGCGTCACGGCGCGGTCGAGATCACCACCATCCGCCGCCAGTCCGAGGACTGGCAGCGCGATGCCACGCGCCAGCTTGCCACCGGCCGCACGGACGAGGCGCTGACGGCCTATGAAGAGGCTGGCCATGTCCACGCCGCCGAGACACGCGAGCAGGCACGCGAAGACCTGATCGATCGCTGGGATCGAAATCGCATGGCCAATCCCGATGCCAGCCGGATCATTCTCACACACACCAACGATGAAGTACGCGAGCTCAACGAAGCTGCGCGTGGGCGCATGCGCGCCGCCCAAATGCTCGGTGAGGATGTCGGCCTGGAGGTGGAACGTGGGCAGCGGTCGTTCGCGTCCGGCGATCGCGTGATGTTCCTCAAGAACGAGCGCAGCCTGGAAGTGAAGAACGGCACGCTCGGCACGGTGGAAGACGTGAGCCAGATCGCCATGCGCGTGCGCACCGACGATGGGCGATCGATTGCCTTCGATCTCAAGGACTATGCCCATATCGATCACGGCTACGCCGCCACCATCCACAAGGCGCAGGGCATGACCGTGGACAGCGTCCATGTACTGGCAACGCCAGGGCTCGACCGCCATGCTTCCTATGTCGCGCTCTCGCGGCACAGGGACCAGGTCGATCTGCATTACGGCAAGGATGACTTCGCCGATCGCGATCGGCTTGTCCGCGCGCTCAGCCGCGAGCGCGGCAAGGACATGGCATCGGACTATGCCCGCGCACCCGAGCCTGCGCCCGAAGTGCAGCCCAGGCGCGGCATCTTCGACGGGCTCAAGCTCAAGGTGCCCAACTTCTCAGCCCTACCCGAACGGGTGAACTTTGATGGCCACCGCTTCAAGGTCTCCAAAGATCTGCTCCGTCCTGTCGCCCCGTCACCTGAAATCGCTTCAATCCCGACCGGCCCTGAAACCCGCGAGGCGCAACTGCGATGCGAGCGCATGGAGGCGCTGACACGCCATGCCAAAGCGATCGACGGGATCTACAGCGCACGTGGCCAGGGCGGCCGGGAAACTCCCGAACAGCTTGCCGAGCTCAAGTCCGCGCGCAAGGCGTTCGAGGAACTGCGCCCGCATGGGCCGCGCGATGCCGAGGCGGCCTATGCCAGAGACCCCAGCCTGGCGAGCGAAGCGGCACGCGGCAATGCCAATCGCGCCATCCGGGCGCTACAGCTCGAAACCGAGCTGCGCACCAATCCCGAGCTTCGCGCCGACCGCTTCGTCAGCCGTTGGAACGAGCTGTCCAACCAGGCCGATCGCCACTATGCGGCCGGCGACATCGACGCCCACAAGAGCGCGCGCACCGCCATGGCAAACATGGCCAGGAGCCTGGAGCGCGATCCGCAGCTTGAATCCCTGCTGGCCAGCCGCAAGGCCCAACTTGGCATCACCATGATGGACAGCCAGCGTAAACTAGGCCCCCAGCTCGCGTTCGAGCACGGCCTCGATCTAGGCCGGGGGCGGGGGCTCGGGCTGTAGGACAGGCCAAAGCCCGAGTCGCAAAGCCTTCGCCGCTTGGCACAATCTCAAGTCGCCTCAGCAGCATCCGCGCCGACACGGCCACCAATCTCACCCCTTCCAGCGAGGTTCCAGGGTCTGGCGTTCCAAAACTGGCACGGTTTAGCCTGCGCCTATGACCGAAACCACCGACACCGAAGTGACCACCGCCCAGGCTTTCGAGGCCGTGCGGCACGAGCTCAGCCTCCTGCACAATGCCGTTGCCAATCTGACGGCGGCACGCGAGCGAATCCCCGACCACACCGCCGCGCTCGATGGCATCGATCGCAGTCTGGGCAATGTCCACGCCCGGCTTGCCGCCATCGAACAGACACCGGCGGTCTCGCTGACGCCTGCCGAAATGGCCAAGCAGATCAACCTCGCCGCCCAGACGGTGCGCGCCGAGGATAGGCGCATGCTCGACACTGCCCGCGCTGCGCTCGACAGGTCTGCCGGGCAAATCGACAGCGTGGTGAAGCGCGGACAGGCTGCCGATCGGCAGATCGAGCGTCAGATATGGAGCGCGGCGGCGGGACTGCTTGCCGGCAGCTTCCTATGCGCCACGCTCCCCGGAGCCATCGCTCGGTCCCTGCCGGCCAGTTGGCATGTGCCCCAGTGGATGGCGGCGCGAACCATGAACATGGATCAGAGGGCCGCAGGCGAACGGCTGATCGCGACGGCGCGCAGGGAAGATCGGCCGTGATGGGGGAGGGACAGTCCAGTGAGGCTGCTTTCGGGCAGCAGCCGGCTGAAGCGGTCGCTTATTCATCCAAACCGAATGGCAGCAAGGCTCACCTAACGAGTAGTCAAGACCGAGGTGTAAAATGCTGGAAGCCGCCGTTCGTAGATGCCGAGAAAAGGCTCAAATGACTACTTCTGCTGAGCGGAAGGGCTGCTTACGGCTGAGCAACTCCGAAGATCGGCCGCTTTTTGAGGCAAACCAGGACGCCAACTTGACGCCCGTCCTTTCCCTTGACCCTCGACCCTCGACGCGGGCGTGGCGCGGGCAAACAGCTCGTGCCGCTCGACCCGCGGTTAAGGGCCTGAGCTAGAGGTCACGGGCCGAAGAATGATCGACCGCTTGATTTTACCTATTCCCGAGTGCCACAACTACCGGCTAAGTCATGTAGCTGTGACGGGGACGGTAATTGATCTTTTCTGTGGCTCGGGTGGTGTGACCACCGGGCTCAAGGCGGCGGGATGGAAAATTCTCGCGGCCGTTGACAACGACCCGGTCGCGGCGAGAACGTACCGTACGAACCATCCCGAGGTCATCCTGCTCGAGGAGGACATCCGCGACGAGAGCATTGGTGCCCGACTGGGAGCGGCGACAGGACATGCCGCGGTAGACCTGATGGTCGTCTGCGCGCCCTGCCAGCCCTTTAGCAGTCAGAATAGGAGTGGAAAAGCGGACAGCCGCGATCAGCTGATTGTGCGCTCGGTCGCGCTGGTGGAGTTCATCCGACCGCGCCTAGTGTTTTTTGAGAACGTTCCTGGGCTGGCTTCCCCACGGCACTCGGCGATACTCCATGAGCTCACCGATCGGATAGCTGGGCTAGGCTACCACATCTCCGGCCCGCTGGTCAGGGACGCCGCAGACTTCGGCGTTCCCCAGCGGCGCCGGCGTTGTATCATGCTGGCCTCGCGCTGCCGCGAAGCGGTTGAGTTGTTCAAGGCACTCGACCTCTCTGCGCCGCGCAGATCGGTGCTGGACGCGATCGGCGATCTCGCCCCACTCGGCCCAGGTGAGCAATCCCAGACCGATTCGCTGCACCGCGCCCGCCAGCACAGCACATTGGCTCTCCAACGGCTGCGGGCGATCCCCAGGGATGGTGGCAGCCGCCGCAGCCTTCCGCCTGCACTGCGGCTGGCTTGCCATTCCGACGATAGTTCCTTCCCGGATGTGTACGGACGCATGTCCTGGTCGACCGTCGCCCCGACCCTCACCACGGGGTGCACTGACGTAACCAAGGGCCGCTTCGCGCACCCCGAGCAGGACCGATCCATTACTCCCCGGGAAGCGGCGCGGCTGCAGACCTTCCCCGATGAGTACGCCTTTATTGGGAATTCGACCCAGCTAGCCCGTCAGATCGGCAATGCGGTCCCGCCATTGATGATCACCAAGCTCGCGCAAGGTTTCAGGGCAGCGCTTGACCTGTCGGTCGAATGTTGACGAAACCAACAGCAAGTTCCACGGTCGTGTCCTCAAGGATGAGCCGACAGCGCTCGCGCGACACCGGCCCGGAGTTGGACCTCCGTCGGTGTCTCCACCGCTGCGGTGCGCGCTTCCGGGTGCACTACCTCGTCCCTGGCCGGGCCCGGCGCTCCAAGGACATCGCCTTCCCCCGGCAGCGCCTGGCGGTATTCATCGACGGTTGTTTCTGGCGCAGTTGCCCGGAGCACGGCAGCGTCCCAGCATCCAACAGTGGCTGGTGGACCCCGAAGCTAGAGGGGAACAAGTCACGGGATGTGGGCACCGACAATCATCTACGTGCCTTGGACTGGACGGTTATCCGTCTATGGGAGTATATCTCGGTCGGCGAGATGGTGAGTGTCGTGCTAGGCGCCAGAGCGAACCTGCAGGACGAGCAGGGGAACCGCTGAGTGGCAAAGGTTAGAGTCAGGGCTCGTGCCGTCGACATGCTGGGGCGTCAGCAGATCGCGGGCATACCGACCGCTATCCACGAACTCTTCAAAAACGCTCATGACGCCTATGCGCATCTCGTGCGGGTCGATTACATCCACTCTTTGGATCTGCTGCTCCTGCGCGACGACGGGCTCGGAATGAGCGCCGAAGACTTCGAGACGAAGTGGCTGACGCTCGGCACCGAGAGCAAGGTCTTCGAGAACAATCCCAATCGAACGGTTTGGACCGGCCCGGAGGGCCTTCCCCGTCGGACCAGTCTCGGTGAAAAAGGCATTGGGCGCCTCGCTATCGCTGCTATCGGGCCACAGGTGCTCGTCTACAGTCGGGCGATCCGGAAGGAAGCCAACCCCGACCCGATTCTCGGGTTCGTGAACTGGTCGTTGTTCGAGCAGCCTGGCTTGGACCTCGATCGAATCGAAATCCCGATGCTCACCCTGTCCGGTGGTCGAAGGCCAACCGAGGAAGATATCGCTGGTCTGATCGCCGCCGCGGCACGCAATCTAGACGAACTAGATGATGTCATCGGGGCAGGGACGAGAGCCCTCATCCGCCGTGAGCTCGATGCCTTCGCCTTTGATCCTGGCGCCATCTACACAGCATTGGGGCCTTCCTCACTGGACGAACGACCCTATGGCACCCACTTCATCGTGAAGCCGACTAGCCCCGAGCTGGTCCTTGACCTCACCGTCAACCAACTGACCACCGGCGCCGACATCGGGGCGACTTCGCTCGAACGCTATCTCCTAGGTTTCGGCAACACCATGCGGGGCGCGGCGACCGCTCCGCCGATCACCGCCGAGTTTTGGGAGCACCGCTCCGATGGCTCGAGTGAGGACCTGATTGGACCCCGCAGCTTCTTCACGCCGGAGGAGTTTGCATCCGCCGATCACCACGTGGAAGGTACCTTCGACGAGTACGGCACATTCCGTGGTACCGTGCGGATCTACGGCACCGTCGATCACGAGTTCGTGATCGCACCTCCCTCCGACATACGGGGTGGCACTGCGTGCGGCCCCTTCGCGATCAACTTCGCCTACATCCAGGGTGCCGCCCGCGACACCCGCATGCCCTTGGACGAGTGGAAGAGGCTGGCCGACAAATGCGACCGCATTGGTGGTCTCTACATCTACCGTGACGGCATCCGCGTCCTCCCCTATGGTAACTCCGACTACGACTGGCTCAACATCGAGCGGCGGCGGACCTTGGCCGCCAAGGACTGGTTCTTCTCCTACCGGCGGCTGTTCGGAGCGGTGGAGATCACTCACCTGGACAATGGGAGCCTCGTCGAGAAGGCGGGACGTGAGGGCTTCCGTCAGAACCGCGCCTATCGGCAGTTTGCGGTATTGATCGAGGAGCTTTTCAAGCGGCTGGCGACCGATTTCTTCCGTGAGAACGCGCGGCTCACCACGGACTTCAACCAGATCCGCGCCATCAAGCAGCGCGAGTACGAGTTACTCCAGAAGCGCGCGAAGCAGGTGGCCGGCCTGCGCCGGACATTCGATCGCTCGCTGGAGAAGTTCTTCGAACAGGCTAGGGCCGGTGCCTTCTCAAACCGTTGCGGGGAGATCCGCGAAGAGTTCGACCGCAGGGTGTTGGCAATCAGAAACAACCCGGATCCAGTCGACGCGGGCGACCAGCTCCTGAGGCTCGAGAGCGAGATTCGAAGCGCTCTCGCAGGCGTCGAGGGCGCCATGGGGGTGACTCGACCTAGGGCATTCGGGCTGAACAAGCGCCAGAAGCAGGACTGGGAGGCGTACGGCGCCGAGAGAAGGCGTCAGCTGGTAGATAATGTCGAGCCTCTGCGCGAGCACATCGCGGCGGTGGTGCGCGAGATGGCGGAAGCCGGAGAGGTTCGGTTCGAGCTCCGCCTCCGTCTCGATCAGCCCGTCGAGGAGGAGAGCGAGACAGCGCTTTCAGCCGTGGGAAGTGCCCGCCGCTCGACCTCGACCGCGCTTGTCGAATTCGAGAAGCAGATCAGGGCTACGATAAACTCGAGCTGGGCGGATCTCGGTCGCCGGGTGGAGACCGTGAAGGCGGATCTGGCCCGTACTAACGTCGCGGAGCTCGACGCGGGGGAACTCGAGCGGCGCCGGGACCGCTTGATCTCGGACATCAGGGAAACCAGCGAACGCTCACTCCGTCTGATGCAGGGTCTGGATGTACAGCTGAGTTCGATCCTCACTGCGCTGGGCGATGACATGCTCACGGTAGACGTCACGGCCGCGCTGGAGAGTGAGAACGACGACCTGAAGGCGCAAGTCGATCAATATGCCGATCTCGCGCAGGTCGGCATGGCCCTCGGGCTGGTGCAGCACGAGTTCACGGGTCAGGTCCGGAACATCAACCGCGGGCTGGATGCGTTGCGTCCCTGGGCCGACCGAAACAAGTCGCTCGAGGGGCTGTATTCAAGGCTGCGGATCAGCTTCGAGCACCTGGAGTCCTACCTGCAACTGTTCGTGCCGCTCAATCGCCGCCTAAGTCGCAGCCGTGTGGAGGTCAGCGGGTCCGAGATCGAGGACTTCGTCAGAACGATCTTTGAGCCCCGCCTGGAGCGACATGGCGTCACTCTGCTCGCCACCTCGGAGTTCCGCACCCACGCTATGGTGACATATCCCTCGACGCTGATGCCGGTGTTCGTGAACGTGGTGGACAATGCGGTCCACTGGCTCGGAGCGCTTCGCGAAGGAAACCGGGTGATCACTTTAGACGCAGGACCCGAGGGCTTTCTCATCGGCAACACCGGTCCCGGCATTGATGAGCGCGATGCGGAACGGATCTTCGAGTTCGGTGAGACCGCCAAGCCGGGGGGACGTGGCATGGGCCTCTACCTCTCCCGTGAGTCCCTCAAGAGGGAGGGGATGGACATCCGCCTGTCGCGTGTAGGAGCCGGCCAGCACCCGCTGTTCCTTATCACGCCACCGGCCAGTGAAGTGTCGGAGGCCTGATGAGCGGAGCTATTGACTTTCCTGCGATCTGTAGCGGAGTGACGAAGAACTTCCTACGCACCGCAATCCTGATCGATGACGAAGCCTTTGTCGATCGTACGCTTCCGCTACCGCAGGAGCCCTTGATCGAGCCGGCTTTCCTCGGGGCAGAGGCAGCCGAAGCGAGCCACAGCGAACAGCTCACCGATGCCGGGCTGGCCGCCGCTGGTGGGCAGGCTGGGAATCTGAGCGGCGAGGAGCGATCGTCCGACGTCGATCTGAAGCCGCTCGCCGACGCCTTTCTCGATCAGCGCATCGTCTGCGCCGTCCTTAAGCCTGCGCAAACGGATGAGGATGACGCGATCGTCCAGCGGGCAGTGACGGCCTGCACAAACGCCGACGTCGTCATCCTCGACTGGTTCCTCCGCAAGGGCAATGCCGACCTCTCTCAGCGCGCACTTGTCGACCTGCTCCGTCAGGACCGCGAGCAAAATGGTCGCATGCGACTGGTGATAGTTTACACCAGCGCCACTCCCCTAATCGATCGCCGGAGCAACTTGGAGAGCCGGCTTACGGCTGAGGGGTTCGAGTTCGGACGACCGGAGGGCTTGCAGCCGACTCTGAAGGTTGGCTCAACTCGCATCGTCTTCGCAGAAAAGAGTTGGGGCAAGGAGGGGACCAAGGTCGCCGATCTACCGGTGCTGGCGATCAGCGAGTTCGCAAAGGAAGCTGAAGGATTGATGCCCGCCTTCGCGATGTCCGCAGTGGCAGCGGTTCGTGATGGGACGCATCATATTCTGTCGCTGTTCCGGAGCAATCTCGATCCCGCACTGCTCGGGCACCGCATGGTGCTCCAGGATCCGTCGGACACGAGCGAGTTCCTGCTGGGTGTCCTGCTGCTCCAGATGAAAGGCTTCCTCACGCGGAATGGTGAGCTGGAGAAGGTGCTCAGCCCCGCCACTATCTCCGCTTGGTTCGACCACCACGCACAGGGGGCGCTGGGCACCTTTCTTGGCGAGCAGAATATCTCCGCCGAGCTTGCGAAGGCGAGCCTTGTTGAGGGTGACGCAAAGACCAAGGTTCAAGGGAATGAGAAGGTTAAACTCCTGCACCGCGGTCTGTACCTGACTGAAGGTGCTGCCGATGTCATCGAGCAGGAGCGGACCTCCGAGTTGGCTCGTCTCAGCTCGCACGCGCGAGAGGCAGATGGCTTTACCCCCTCTCCCGCAGGATGGGCTCCTCACCTCACCATTGGTTCCATCGTTTGGATGAGAGCTGAGAACGCGGAGAGTGGCACATACATGCTCTGCACTCAGCCGATTTGCGATACCGTTCGCCTCCAGAAGGACACGTTCTTCTCTTTCACGACCCTGACACCCTCCGGGCAAGGAGAGGACTTCTGGCTGGTGGTTCGCAACGATGCGCAGCACGTAAAATTGAGAATGAACCTTCTAACTTCAGTCTCGACGAGGCATTTTGCCGGCTTCAAGCCAGACAGCGGTACTCGAAAGATCACTGCCAGAGTCGAACCGGTGACCGGAAAGTTCGTCTTCGAGGATGTTGACGGCAAAAAGTACACTTGGGTCGCAGACCTAGATCAGCTCAAGGCGCAACGGGCAGCAAGTGAGATGGCCAGCGCTCTTGGGCGGGTGGGACTCGACGAGTACGAATGGCTCAGGCGTGGAGGAAATCTCAAGGGGTGAGAGCTTACTGGCTCGTCCTCCTGCAAAGAGGATCAGCTCGGCTGCCCGAGTAACCCTCGGAGCCAAAGTGTACGGCAAGCCGCCCTCATGAGCACGGCGGACATACGGTCTTACGTTTCGTTGTCGACCCCCTGCTGCGGGGACGTCCGAAATCGCGGCGGAGGCCGCCCCTCCTCCCCCATTCTTCGCCTAAATCGGATACAAATCCGCTTCGCGAATCGCGGCTGAAATCAGTTCGATTCCGGCATTCGGAATAGAACCGAGATTGAAATTTACATTGATGGTTCAGTTGATGGAGATAAATGTATATACAATTATATTATTATTGATAATCATATAGTTGTCTTATCAATTCGATTCCGGCTCGGCGCAGCTGGGTTTCATCCCATACAGTGCCGATTTCGGTCTCAGCTGCCGCAGGCGACCTCGGCGATAGACCTCGCGATTGGGCGTGGTTGGGCGCGCGCGAGGCAGGGGGCTGCGGCGCCAGCGCTGCTCATTGATAGCGCAAGGTGTTCTCGAACCCGACGTTGGTCTTGGCCATCTTGGCCAGTTTCCTGAGGTTGGCGCGGACATATCTTTCAAAGCACCGGTCGTCATAGATGCCCGTGGTCTGATAGTCGTCCTGCCCCAGCAAGTGCTTGAGGCGGGCGGCGAAGGCGGTTTGGTCGCCCTGGCGCGCGGCTGCCTTTACGGCGCGGCAGACCCATTCCTCGGCGGCTGCCTTGTCATAGTCGTCCTGGCCTTCATATCCCCGCCGGTCCGCCGCGATCTGATCCAGTCGTGCGGCGTCGATGCGGCGTTCCAACCATGTGCAGACCACGTCGCTTTGCCAGGGTTTTGCCGAAACGCTCATCATGCTCTCCAAGCTTGTAACGGCCTAGTTGCCGTCTGCATCGACGACGAACACCATGGTCTTGCCGCGCGACATCGGCTCCCACCCGGCGAGCAGGGCGGCGCGAATGCCGCGTGACACCAGGGCGTCGCTGATTTGCAGCCGGCTGGGTGGCAAGCCTTTCAGCAGGCGTTTGGGAGTGGGAAATTCGAGGATCGCGCCACGCGGGGCATCTTGCTGGAGCAAGGCAACGGCCATGCCGCGCCAGCCATCAAACTCGCTCCATTGCGGCTCGCGTCGCAGTTCCCAATCGTAGCGAAGCCCGTCAACCTCGACGGTACCGGCAAGCCTGTGCATGTTTGACATGGCGATGCGGTTAGCAGGATTCCGTCGCCAAGCCACGGCAATGTCGACCGCATGATCGATGGGAAAGCGACGTGCGCCGTCTGATCATGGGCGCCGGGGCACTTCTTGCCGGAAGCGTCACGGAGCCGCTGCGGGTTTGGTGAGAGCCTGGCCTGCCTCTGCCGCAAACCTGCGGTTCCAGATGATGGCACTGCCCGAGATGACGGATACCAGGAGGAAGGCCAGGGAAAAATCACCGAGCGTCAGCACCCCGCGACCGGCCATCCGCGGGGCCAGTTCCAGCGTCGCTGCGGCGAGGCAGATGCCGAGCGACATGCTCAATTGCTGGAACGTGGCATAGAAGCTGGTCGCCGAACTCATGCGTGCTTCGTCGATATCGGCATAGGCGATGGCGTTGTAAGCGGTGAACTGGAACGAGGTGAAGAACCCGGCGACGAGCAGGATCAGGACGATCAGCGGCAAGGGCCATTCCGGTCGAAATGCGCCGCACAACGCATAGCCCGCCGTCCCCGCCAATCCGGACACGATCAGGCTGCGACGAAAGCCCCAGCGCCGCAGGATGCGCGGGGCCAGCGTCTTCATCGCCAGCCCGCCGATGGCGACCGAGACGGTCAGCGTCCCGGTCAGCGCCGCGGAAAAGCCGAAGCCAAGCTGGAACAGCAGCGGCAGGAGGAACGGCTGCGCGCCCTGGGTGATGCGCGCCAGCGATCCTGCAATGACCGACAGACGGAAGTTGGTGGTGCGCAGCAGCGCAGGGTCGAGGATCGGGTTCTGGGTGTGGCGCGCATGGAGCAGGTAGGCTGCGGCAAGCAGGCTGCCGAGAAGCAGCAGGGCGAGGGCCACGGTCCCCGTGCCGCTGCGGCTGGCGAGCTCCAGCCCGAACAGGATGCAAGCGAGTGCCGCCCCGGACAGGAAGAAGCCGGCCCAATCGAACCGCGCCTGCAATCCGTGGATGTTGGGCACCAGCATGATGGCAAAGACGATACCGGCAATGCCGATCGGGATATTGATGTAGAAGATCCAGCGCCAATCGAACCAGGTTACGATCATGCCGCCGAGCGGAGGCCCGAGGATCGGGCCAACGAGGGCCGGCATGACCAGCCACGACAGCGCCTGGACGATCTCGCTCTTGTCGACGCTGCGCAAGACCACCAGCCTGCCGACCGGCACCATCATCGCCCCGCCGATGCCCTGCAGGAACCGTGCCGCGACAAGCGATGGCAGGTTGAAGGCCAGCGAGCAGGCCACCGATCCAACGAGGAAGATGGCAATGGACAGGCAGAACACGATGCGCGATCCGAATCGATCGGCAAGTGTGCCGCTGGCCGGAATGAACAGGGCCAGCGCGATCAGATAGCTGGTCAGCGCAAGGCTCAGCGTTGGCGCCGCCACGCCCAGATCCCGGGCCATGGTGGGCAGCGCCACGGTCAGCACGGTACTGTCCAGTTGCTGCATGAACATGGCCGAAGCGACGACCACCGCCGTGCTCCTGAACGTGCGAGGACGCGCCGCGATGCGCTGCCACAGCCCCGCGGACCGTTCGATCGCCCTATCCGTGTTTGCGTTCAATCCCTTATCCTGACGAGAGAACCGTGCGGGTCATGTTCCAGAAGGCGGCCCGCACTGTGTTGAAGAGAAGGGCAGGGGTCAGTCCTTGGCGCGGGCCGCGTGCTTGCCGCCGATCACAAGCGCGAGCAGCGAGAGCAGGGCGGCCGCGGCGCACCATGCCCCCGGGATTGCCTTGTCACCGGTGGCGCCGATCAACGCGGTGCTGATAGCCGGGGTAAAGCCACCGAAGATCGCCGTCGCCAGGCTATAGGCCAGGCTGAAGCCCACGGTGCGGACGTGCGCCGGTATGATCTCGGTCAGGAAGACGATGAACGCGCCGTTGTAGGTGGCATAGATGGCCGCCAGCAGCAGTTCCACCGCCAGCAGTCTGCCAAAGCTTGGCGCTGCAACCAGCCAGCTCATCAGCGGGTAGGCCAGCAATCCGCCCAGCACGGTGGCCGTGATCAGCAGCGGCTTGCGCCCAACCTTGTCGGACAGCGCCCCCATGATCGGCTGCAGCGTGAAGTTGGCAAGCCCGACACACGCGGTGACGAACAGGCTTTCACCCGAGGACAGCGCGAGTTCCTTGCTGCCGAAGGTCGGCGTGTAGGCCGTGATCATGTAGAAGAACACGGTGGTCATCACCGCCATCAACGTGCCCTTGAGCACCAGGCCCCAGTTCGCAGCGACGATGCCCACGATCTGGTTGAGCTGTGGGTGCTCCTGGCGGTTGAGGAACGCCTCGGTCTCTTCCATGTGACGACGGATGACGAACAGGAACGGGACCATGATGCAGCCGATGACGAACGGCACACGCCAGCCCCACGCCTGCATCGTTGCGGCATCGAGCGAGTTTGAGACGAGCAGGCCGATCAGTGCCGCGAAGACCACGGCGGCTTGCTGGCTTGCCGACTGCCACGCGCAGAAGAAGCCCCGGCGGTGCGGTGGCGCAATCTCGTTGAGATAGACCGATACGCCGCCCACCTCGACACCGGCCGAGAGGCCCTGCACCAGGCGACCGACCAGGATGATGATCGGTGCGGCTAGGCCGATCTGCGCATAGGTGGGCGTGATGGCGATGGCCAGCGTGCCCGATGCCATGAGGCCCAGTGTCAGCAAGAGACCTTTGCGGCGGCCGTGATTGTCGATGTAGGCGCCCAGGACCAGCGCGCCGACGGGACGCATGAGGAAGCCCGCGCCAAACGTCATCAGCGTCAGCATGAGCGAGGCAAATGCGCTGCCGGTTGGGAAGAACGCCTTGGCGATGTAGGTGGCGTAATAGCCGAACACCATGAAGTCGAACATTTCCAGGAAGTTGCCGCTGGAAACGATGAAGATCGACGTGAAGGCCGAACGCGTGCTGGCCCGTGGCGCTGCCGGTGTCGCTGGCGGCGGATTTGCGGCGGAAGCTTGGGTCATGGCAGAACCTTCTGCGGTGCAGGCTCGAGTCCGCTCTCGCGGATGATGGCACTGGCCTTGGGAGAGGCGAGATAGGCAATGAGCGCCTTCGCGTCGGCAGGATGGGGCGAATAGGCGACGACGCCGGCGGAAAAGGTCGTGACCTTTTGCAGGTCGGCCGGCAGCAGGCCGACGATGCGGATACCCTTGACCGGCTTCAACTCGCTCAGTTGCTGGAAGCCCAGCTCTGCCTCGCCACTGGCGACAATCTGGCCGACGGGCGTTGCGGGGATCATCCGGCCCTTGCGGCGGACCTGATCGGCGATGCCCAGCTTGTCGAGCATCGTCGTCTGGATATAGACGCCCGAAGCGCTGTCGGACCATGCCACGGACCTGGCGGCGAGCAGCGCCGAGCGGACTGCTGCGGCCGTACTGATGTCGGGGGCGGGCGCGCCAGCCTTTACCGCGACGGCGATCTTGGACAGCACGAGATCCGTTTGCGTACCGGGCATGATGGAACCGTCGGCAGTCAGCGTGTCGAGCGCAGACCTGGCCAGGATGACGACGTCAGCAGGTTCGTGGCGTTCCAGGCGGTGTGGGATCGCTTGCGGGGTCTCGCCCATCGAGGGGCCGTGTGCGATGACGATGTGGACGCCGGTTTCCCGCTCGTACTGCTGCGACAGACGCGCGAAGGCGGAGGTGAAGCCGCCCGAGGTCAACACCCGCAGTTCCGTGTGCGGCCCGTGTGGTGCGGGCGTGCTGGCAGGCGTGTTGGCACTGCATCCGGCCAGCGCCGCCATGGGCAGCAGCAACCTTCCCAGCATGCGGCGCAGCTTGTTCTGGGTCTGGCGCGCACGCGCATGGGCGATAGTTGGCGCGTTCATATATCCTCTCACTGCTTGCTCGACCCGCTAAAGCCGCCACCGTTGACAAAGGGGGCGGCAGCTTCAGGGCAGCAACAGGAAGTCAGAATATGGCCGTTTCATCAAATGCAACGATCGGCACTCTTTATGCGTTAAGCGCATAAATCATGCGCCTTCGGCCGGCCCCCCAGCCGCCACGCTGCCTTCAATCTGGAATGGTGTCGTTCCTTCCGCGCTCCCGCCAGGCGTCACAGAGCAGGCCGAGCAGCCGATGCGCGGCAGGAGACAATGCGACGGCAGGACGACGCAAAACGCCGATGGTGCGGAAGATTGTCGCGCCCTGCAGCGGCTTCCAGACGAGATCGCGCGCCTCTGGTCCTTCGCACGCCAGCCGTGGCAGGATGGACGCGCCCAGCCCGGCATCGACCAGCGCCAGGGCCGAAGTGAGCCGGGTAACTTCGTAGAACCACCGCAGATCGAGATTGAGCGGTGCCAGGCCCGCGTCCAACGTCGTGCGGTTTCCGCTTCCCGTATGGACCGTCACCAACCGCAGTCCCACCAGGTCTTCCCAGCGCGGCTTGTCGATTGCTGCCAGCGGATCATCCTTGCGGCAGACCAGTCCATAGTGATCGTCGTAAAGCGGTTCGAACACCAGATCGGCGTCGCTCGAGACCGGTAGCGCAAGGCCAAATTCCGCCGCGCCGGTGCGAACCGCCTCGGCGCACTCCGTCGCGGAAAGGTCCAGCACCCTTACCCGCACATTGCGATAATCCCGCCCGAATTGCTCGAGCACGCTTGGCAGAAAGCGAACCGTTGCGCTGGGTATGCTGGCCAGCACGATCCGCCCGTCCTGCCGCTCGCCCAGCGCCATCTTGCCAAGGAGCGAGGTGTCGATTTCGTCGAGCAGGCGGCGGACCAGTGGCATGATCTGCTGGCCGGCCGGGGTCAGGCGAACGCTACGGGTGCTGCGTTCGAACAGCGCCTCTCCCACCAGCGCTTCCAGCTTCTGTACCCGGCGGCTGAGCGCGGGCTGCGACAGATTGAGCTGGTGCGCTGCGCGAACGAAGTTGCGGCACTCGGCAACAGCGACCAGCGATCGCAGGTCGAGTATTTCGCAGTTCAACAGGCTCACCCTGGTCGTTTAGCACGCGCGTGCCGGTTGTTGCACCGGCAAATCACGGCCTGTTCCCAAGCATGCGTCGCGGCGCTGCCCAGCTCGAACAGGCGCCCATCGCCGATTATGCCCGCGTCCATGCAGACCAGCGGGGTGCGCTGGTCGAGATCGTTGCCTACCGGGAGTGTTCGCGGTGGTGAATGAAGCCAAGTATCGGTTGCGGGTGGCTATGATCACCGCAGGCGCTTGTAACCGGGCGACACCCGGCAACGATCTGATGGCCAAGGCGGTGCTGCCACGGCTGGTAGAAGCCGATCAGCGGTTGCATTCGCCATCGACCAAATCCCGAAAATAGCGCGGATGGCAAAGTTGGCGCAGCGACGCGTTAGTATTTCGCAATGAATCCGTCTCGGCATTGGACATGGCGATCAAAGTCATTGCTAACGGCATGTTAGGGATGGCAAGGCAAACAGGCGCGTGTTTCCTGCTGCCAGGGATGCCCTGCGATGCCCTCGATTCCACTTATTGCCCCCAATCCCCCGCGCTTCAGCGCTCTGGCCGACGAGCTTGCGGCGATTGAGCAGCGTGGCATTTTCAGCAACGGCGGGCCGGCGGTGCGGGCGTTCGAAGCAGCGGCGGTGGCACAGCTGTTTGGCGGGAAGGGGGATTGCCTGGCCGTCGGCAATGCCACGCTGGGCCTGATCCTGGCCATTCGGCATGCTGCCGGGCCGCGTCTTCGCCCTGGCGCTCTGGCACTGGTGCCGGCCTTTACCTTTGCCGCCACGGCCCAGGCGGTGGAATGGGCCGGCCTGACGCCGCTGATCCACGATGTCGATCCGCAGACCTGGGCCTCTGATCCCCAGGCGGAAGAGCGCCTGCTCGCGCGCCATGGCGCCCGCGTGGCGGCGATCGTGCCTTATGCGGCATTCGGGCGCAGCCTCGATCTTGATCGCTATGCCTGGCTGGCCCGGCGGCATGGCGTGGCGGTGGTGATCGATGCTGCGGCCTCGCTCGGCAGTTGCGATGCCCATGGCGTCAACTTCGGCGCAGGCGCCCCGTTCGCCGTGGTCTATTCGATGCATGCCACCAAGACGTTCGCCACGGGTGAGGGCGGGCTGATCCACAGCGGCAATGCTGATCTGATCGCGGCGTTGCGGCGGATGAGCAACTTCGGTTTCGGGGCTGCCCGCGCGGCGGAACTGCCCGGCCTTAATGCCAAGCTGTCGGAAGTGGGCGGGGTTCTCGCCATGGCCAAGCTGGCGGAACTCGATGCCGTCTGCAGCCATCGTGCCGCGCTGGCCGATGCCTATCACGCGGCCCTGGATCGGCTGGGGCCGGGCTTTGCCGCCCAGGCACCGATGGCGGCGGGGCGGCAGGCGTTCCAGTTCTGGTCATTGCTGCTGCCGGCTCATCTGGCGGCACACCGTCCAGCCCTGATTGCCGCCCTGGCCCAGCGTGGCGTGGGCGCCGGCCACTATTTCAGCCCGCATCTGGGCATGCAGCCGTGGTTTCGCGACCATGCCCTGATCGAACCTGTGCCGGTGAGCGATGACCTTGCCGCGCGCGTGCTGTCCCTGCCGATCACCGATGGGATGAGCCTTGCCGATGTCGATACGGTGATCGAACAGCTCATGGCCGCCATCGCGGCGGTCACGCCGGGCGCTGACGGGCGGCCAAAGGGGGATAAGCAGACGATGCCGCCATGCGCGACGTTCGAAACCGTGCTGATCGGTGGCGGCCCGGCCGGCACAGCGATGCTGACCGCCGCCAGCAAGCAGAACCGGCTCGGTGTCCTGGCCGAAGGATTGGCCGTGGTGGAGCAGGGGCCGGCATTGGGGCGGGGCGAACTGGGCCAGTATGCCATCCGCTCCGACAGTACGGCCGAAACCTTTCTCAGCGCGGTCAAGGACAATGCCCATCCCGAGCTTGCCGCGCTGATCGATCATCCGGCGGGCATGACCATGGCCGGACACATCGGCGCCTTGGGCGCACCGCTGGTCGAGGCGGGAGACCTGCTCGCAGTGACGGGAGACCGGTTGTGCGATGTGGCTCTCGCCCATGGCGCCAGCGTGCTGACCGGGCATGCCGCGCTGCGTGCCCAGCGCGAAAGCGACGGCCGCTGGCGCACGACGGTGCGGGATGGCGCGGGGCAGACGCGTGACCTGCTCTCGCGCCATATCGTGCTGGCCACCGGCGGCTATCAATGCCCGCAGGCCGTGCATGCGGCGCCACTGGCCGGGGGCACGCTGGGCGACATTGCCGGGAAGCGCCTCGTGCTGTCGGACGCCTTCCTGCGGCTGGGAGGAATGGATGCGCTGCGCCAGCGGCTTGCGGCGCGGAGCAATCCGCACAGCGCCCCGCGCATTGCCATCGTTGGTGGATCGACCAGCGCGCTGGCGGCGGCGGTCCTGCTGCTCAAGGCCGATCCTGCGCTGTCGCTCGGCGCCGGGGGCATCACTCTTTTGCATCGTCGCCCGTTGCGGCCGTTCTACCCCTCGCGCGAAGCGGCATTGGCCGAAGGCTTCACCGATTTTACCGAGGCGGACATCTGCCCGGTCAGCGGCTTCGTCTATCGCCTCGCCGGGTTCCGGCTGGAAGCGCGCGAACTTGTGCTGCGCATGCTGGCCGTGGGCGGACGCGCGCCGGAACCGCGCCTGACGCTGTTGCAACTGGACCAGCACGATCCGGCCGCGGCGCGCGCGGCGCTTGACGCAGCCGACGTGGTGATCGGGGCAACCGGCTATCGGCCGCGCGCCTTGCCCTTGTTCGATGCGGCAGGCGCGCCGATCATGCTCGCCTGCGATGGTCCGCAGCCTGGCCCGATGGTCGATCGTCACTGCCGCCTGCGCGATGCCGCCGGGCAGATCGTGCCGGGCGCCTACGGCATCGGCCTTGCCGCCGGCTTCGTGCCATGGGGTCCTTTGGGTGGAGAGCCGAGTTTCCGTGGCAACGCCAATGGGCTGTGGCTGTGGCAGAATGATGTGGGGCAGATGATCGTCGATGCGGTCCTGCCGGCCACCAGCGCCGCACCCTGCCAGGCCGTGGCATGACAGATGCACCCCTGATCAGCGTGGTGATGGCCGCCTATAACGGTGGCGCCCTGATCGGGGACACGATTGCCAGTGTCCTGGCCCAGACCCTGCCCGATTTCGAACTGGTGGTGGTCGACGATTGTTCCACCGATGATACTCTGGCCCGCCTGCGCGAGGTGGAGGATCCGCGCGTGCGGGTGATTGCGGCTCCGCGCAATGGCGGCCCGGTAGTGGCGCGCAACCTGGCGTTTGCGGCGGCGCGTGGCCGATTCATCGTCGGGCTGGATCAAGACGACTTGTGTCATCCGGCCCGGTTTGCCGTGCAGCACGCGTTTCTCGAGGCCAACCCGCATGTCGTGCTCGTGGCCTCCGCGGTCGATATCCTCAAGTCTGGCGCGATCTCGGGGCCGCGTGCACCATTTCATACCTCGCCGGCGTTGATCGATTGGCGGTTACAACTGGGCAATCCGCTGGTCTGGTCGTCGGTGATGTTCCGGGCCGAAGCCGCCCGCCGGCTTGACGTGTTTGAGCAGGTCGATCGGCTCTATGCCGAAGACTTCGATCTCTATCACCGGCTCGCCCGGTTCGGGGCGCTCGCCCGAATCGACACGCCGCTGGCGACCTATCGCATCCATCCCGGTGGTGCCTCGCAGCGCTATACCGCGCGGATGGAACAGAGCGCGGCGGCCGTTCTGGCCCAGCCTTACACAGACTTGTTCGGTGCCGATGCGCCACGGGCGGCGCATCTGGTCTTGCACCATTTCACCGGCGGCGTGCCGGTGCCCTGTCGCGATACCCTGGCCGAGGTGGGCCGGCTGGTCGCGGTGGTCCATGGGCATTTCATGGCGACGCGGCGGCCCGATGCGGCCGATCTGGCTTTGATTCTGGCAGAATACGCCCGTCTGTGGTGGCGGCTGGGCGATGCCTGCGTGCGTTCGGGCACGCTGTCGCGGGCAGACGTGGTGGCGCTGTGCCCGGCCGGGTTGGCGCAACACCCACGTTCGCGCATGCGTTCGGCCACGTCGCTGCTGATCGGAACGGGCCGCGCGCTGGCATCGCGACTCAAAAGGGCCTGATTCTGTCACGCAAACCGCTGCAGTGAGTCGCGCGAACACCGCCGAAAAGGCGTTGATCACAAAAATGTAACGCCAATAAGTCCCGGAAATACTGGGTTTTTGGTGGCTATGGCACCCCTGTGGAAAAATGGCCGTTGACGGTTTGGGCAGTGCTCCATATATGCCGCTTCACCGATGCGGTGCAGCCGGTTTTTCCGGCGGCTTGGTTG
>NZ_JABGCC010000012.1:0-73595 GCF_013149315.1 Novosphingobium sp. SG754
CTTGCTTTAAACTGGACGTCGGAGCCCAAAGACCCCCGACACCAGGCGCCGTCGCCCACATGTCCCTTCATCTAATCAACAATGTCAAAGACCAAACCCAGACAACAAAACCCGGACAACAATCAATCCCCGGTTCTCACCGGAAATCCAAGCCGTCCGTAGCTATCTGGCGACCAACGCAACCCTTCAGGAAACACCCGAAGAACCGGAAAAACCGGCTGAACCGCGTCGGTGAAGCGGCATATATGGACGGCTCACCCAACCGTCAACGACGTTTTGCAATTTTGTTTCAAAATCTTTGGAACCCATTGGAAAAGAACGCGTTTTTTCACGCACTTTGGTGCCCCTCGACCGCGTTAGCCTGCCCTTGTGGCCAGATGGCGCCGACATTCCGTGATTCTCCTGATTCTTTGGGCCATTGTAAGCCAATCCTTAAACCCGCACGGAATAAGCCCGCATCAATGGTCGCCCCACTCGCCCCGCCTCTTCCGCCTGATGGCACGCCCGCGCGCGTCAGCGTGATCGTGCCGGGCTTTGGCGTGGCGGCGTTCTTGGGCGAGGCACTGACATCGCTGCAGCGCCAGGACATGACCGCGTGGGAAGCGATCGTGGTGGATGATGGCGATCCGGCGGTGGCCGGTGCGCTCGCGCCGTTCCGGTCCGATCCGCGTATTCGTTTGTGCCAGACCGCGAACCACGGCGTTTCGGCCGCGCGCAATGCCGCCATCGCGCAAAGCACGGCGCCTCTGATCGCGCTGCTCGATGGCGATGACCTGTTTCGCCCGGCCTACCTTGCGACCATGGTGCCGGTGCTGGAAGCCGATCCCGCGCTGCGCCTCGCCACCTGCAATGCCCGCATGTTTGGCGCCGTGGCAGGAGAGCGTTATTGCGTGGAGCACCTCCAGAGCACGCGCGGCACCTGGCTTGGCGTGCTCGACCGCTCGTTCAATGTCTATATCGGCTCGGTCTTTCGCCGCGCCGATTGCCTGGCCGTGGGTGGCTTTGACGAAACCATGACCCATGCCGAAGATCTCGACCTGTGGGTGCGGCTCATGGCGCTGGGCGGCGAAGCGCATTATGTCGACGCGGTGCTATGCGAATACCGCGTTCGCGCCGGTTCCGCATCGGCCCAGGCGCTGCGCCTGCTGCGCGGGAGCCTGAAAGTGCAGAGCAAGGCCCGCGCCAGTCTGCCGCCTGGCGCGCCGGACATTGCCACGGTCGAGCGCTTGATGAACGACACGCGCGATGCATTGGCATTCGAGGAAGCCATCGATCGCATCGTCGCCGGCCAGGCGCGTTCGGGCCTGGCGGACCTGCGCCAGATCGGCACGCGGCTGAATGGGCATATGGGTGGCCCGATGTGGCAGTTGGCACTGGCATTGTGGCACTGGCTGCCGGGGCTGGCCGCGCCTATGCTGCGCTGGCGCCGCCGCGCCCATCGCCGTGGCGGCACGCGCGGCGCAGCGTCTCCCAGCTATCTCGACAACGAGCGGTGACCATGCCCGGCTCGCTTGCACCCCCATCCCCTACTCCTTTTGCAAAGATGCCCGCCATTCCTGCCTCACCTTCTTCGACACCGGCCGTCACCGTGGCCACCAGCGTGTACAACGCGGCGCAAACCTTGGGCCCGGCGATCGAAAGCGTGCTGGCGCAGACCTTTGGCGATTTCGAATTCCTGATCCTCGACGATGGATCGACCGACGACAGCCTGGCGATTGCCCAGGCCTATGCCGCGCGCGATTCGCGCGTGCAGCCGATCGCGATGCCGCGCCAGGGCCTGGTACGCAGCCTCAACCAGTTGTTTGCGCAGGCCCGCGCCCCGCTGGTCGCGCGCTTTGATGCCGACGATATCTGCATGCCGGAACGCCTGGCGCGTCAGGTGGCGTTCCTGGCAGAGCATCCCGACCACGGGCTGGTCGCCTGCGAGACCACGTTCATCGACAAGACCGGCGCCCCGGCGCCAAACCCGCCGATCCAGCGCCCGCACGATCATGCCGCCATTCTGGCCGCGCTGGAGCACGGGCCGATCCTGTGCCACAGCGCCGTCATGGTGCGCGCCGATCTGGTGCGCGCGGCGGGCGGCTATCGCGAGGCGTTTATCCACGCGGAAGACTATGACCTGTGGTTGCGCCTGGCGAGCCAGACACGCATGGCCAACCTGGCAGAGTGCCTGCTGGCCTATCGCATCACGCCCAGCCAGGTGAGTTCGCGCCATGTCGTGGCCCAGGCGCGCAATGCCGCGATTGCCTGGCTGGCCCATGGCGCGCGGGCGCGAACCGGAAGCGACCCGACCGCGCAGCTTTCCGCCCTGCCCACTCTCGACATGCTGGATGGCATGTTTGGCGCAGGCAATGCGGCCTATGTGCGGCAGCGGATGATCGATCGCCTGCTCTATGCGCCCGATCGCCTGGCAAGCGAGGCATGGCCCGTGCTGCTGGGCCATATCGCCGATGGCGCCCCCAGGGCACGGTTGTGGCGCACCGCCATCCGCCTGCTGAAAGCCGGGCATCCGCTGCGCGCCGTGCAGACCGCGATCGCCCTGGCGCGGCAAGCAGCATGACGGCGAAGCGCGACACGCCCCGGCGGCCCCATCCGGCCACCGGCAGCCCGGCGCCCAAAATGTCGGTGCGCACGGCGGCTGCCTGGGCGCTGGTGTCGCAATACGCCTCTTTTGCGATTCAGTTCGCCACCAGCGTTGTTCTGGCCCGGTGGTTCATCACGCCGGCGCAGCTCGGGCTGTTTTCGATCGCCTTTGCCGCGGTCACGATCGTCGCCTTCCTGCAGGACTTCGGGGTGGCGCGCTATGTCAACGGCGAGCGCGACCTTACGCCGGAAAAGCTGCAGACCGCGTTTACCATCTCGGTGGTGTTTGCCTGGGGCATCGCACTGCTGGCGCTGGCCAGCGCCGTGCCGGTGGCGCGGTTCTACAACGATCCCGCGCTCTTGCCGGTGCTGCTGGTGGTGGCATCGTCCTATCTCTTGGTGCCCTTGTCGATCGTGCCGCAGGCGACTTGCCAGCGCCGCATGGACTACAAGTCCAACACCATGATCGAGGTGGGATCGTCGATCGCCAATGCGGCCACGGCGGTGACCTTGGCAGTGCTGGGCCATGGCGCGCTGGCGCTGGCCTGGGGCGCCTTTGCCCAGCAGGGCGCGCGCCTGGTGGTGAGCCAGTGGCGCGCCGGCGTGATGGTGCCCTGGCCGCTGCGGCTGAAGGGGGCACGGCCGGTGCTGGAACTGGGCGGCACCAATTCGGTGCTGTCGACCTGCTATTCGATTACGGCGCGGGCGCCCGAACTGGTGATCGGGCGGCTGATCGACAATACCGCCGTGGGCCTGTTCGCCCGCGCTTCGGGCCTGGCCCTGCAACTGCGCATGCTGGTGGCGGGCGCGGTGACCGGCGTGTTCTATCCCGCGTTCCGCCGGGTGCGCGACCAGGGCGATCCGCTGGGGCCGCCCTATCTGCGCGTGGTCGCCGCCTATACCGGCGTGACCTGGCCGGCCATGGCCGGGATCGCCACGCTGGCGCAGCCGCTGATCCAGGCGCTCTATGGCGAGCGCTGGCTGGCCGCCGCGCCACTGCTGCTGTGGGTGGCACTGGCACAGCTGTGCTATATCTCGCTGCCGCTCAATGCCGATCTGCCGCTGCTGCTGGGGCGCAAGCGCGGGCTGATCCACCGCAACATCGTGGAAACCGTGCTGTCGGTGGGCCTGATCATTGCCGCCGCGCCGTTTGGCCTGGTGGCGGTGGCGATCTCACGCTTTGTCCATGGGCTGATCTGGATGGTGATCTATGCCCCGTTCATGCGGGCGATGCTGGATTTTTCCTGGTCGAGTCTGGCGCGCATCTATGGCCAGAGCCTGGCCGTGACGGCAGCGGCAGTGGCGCCGCTGCTGGCGAGCTATGCGCTATGGGCCGGGCCGGGCGCGTGCGGTTTGGGCCAGGTCTTTGCCATGGTGGCAGCAGGCATCCTGTGCTGGCTTGTCGTCATGCGGTTGACGCACCACCCCCTGCTTGGCGAAGTGCTGGGCCTGCTGGGTGAAATCGTCGCGGCGCTGCCTTGGCGAAAGCAACCGGTTTCGCCGTGATGCGGTGGTGAATATCCCGTTTCCGTTCGATCCGGGCCTGCGCAGTTGAAAATAGCAATGGCGCTGCCGTCCAACCAGGCGTAACCTGCTGGGCGGAGAGGAACCTGACGATGTTGATGCTGGCCCAAAAGGTTGCCGGCACGCTCGGCCCGCTCGCCTTGATGGCGGCGGCCCTGCCGGTGTCCGCGCAACCTGCGCAAACCGCCCCGCTGACTGCGGCGCCCCTGGTTGCCGCACCGAAACCTGCCACGGCCGATGGCCTACCCCCGATGGAAGAAATCCACCTCGGCCAGGATGCGCGCACCCGACTCACCGTGCCGGTCACGATCGGCAGTGCCGGGCCCTTTGCCTTCATGGTCGATACCGGCGCAGAACGCACGGTGTTGACGCGGCAGACAGCACAGGCGCTCGGCCTGGCGCCCAGTGGCCGCGCCACGCTGGTGAGCGTCGCTGGCCTGGAAGACGTGGACCTGGTCACCGTGGCCGAAATGTCGCTTGGCACCCGGCGCTTTTCCGGGCTGGAAGCACCGTTGGTGGACGGGCACGACCTGGAGGCTGAGGGCATTGTCGGCCTCGATGGGCTGCAGGACCAGCGCGTGACGATCGATTTTGCCGCGCACCGCATGATGATCGGCAATGCCGCGCCCGATGCGCCGCATGCCGACAGCTATGACATCGTCGTTACCGCGCGCCGCCGTTCGGGTCAGTTGATCATGACCGAAGCCATGGTCGATGGCGTGCGCACCGATGTGATGATCGATACCGGATCGGATACCTCGATCGGCAACCGCGCCCTGCAGCGCGCGCTCAACCGCCGGCAGGGCGAGCAACAGGCCCGCCTGATCGCGGTGACCGGACAGGTCATCACGGCCGACGTCGGCCAGGCGCGCGTGATGCGGATCGGCGGCATGGATATCCGCAACCTGACCTTCGCGTTTGCCGATGCCCCCGCCTTTGCCCACCTCAAGCTTAGCCGCCGCCCCGCTCTTTTGCTGGGCATGCGCGATTTGAGCGCTTTCCAGAAGGTGGGGATCGATTTTGCCCGGCGCAGGGTGATGTTCGATTTCACGCCAGCCGCGCCACAGGCACTGGCGGCACGCTGATCTGGCGGGCAATCAGCAGGTGGCATCTGCCAACAAAATGCCTATGTGAAGGCGATGCCGCCCGAAAAACCAAATGCCCCCGGTGCCCGCCACGATGGCTGGCACACGCTCAAGCGCTTTCTTCCCTATCTCTGGCCGGCCGATAATCCCGGCCTGCGCTGGCGCATCGTGGTGGCGTGCGTGTTCATCCTGGCCTCCACCGGGGTGCAGCTTTACCTGCCCTATCTGCTGAAATGGGCGGTCGACGCCATGAACACGTCCGGGCCGCGCCTGGGCATGTTGGCCATGTGGACGGTGCTGGGCTACGCCGCCGGGCGCTTTGCCGGGGTGGCGTTCGACAACCTGCGCAACATCGTGTTCGAACGGGTGGGCCAGGATGCCACGCGTTCGCTGGCAGAGCATGTCTTTGCCCAGTTGCACCGCCTGTCGCTGCGCTTTCACCTGGCTCGCCGCACCGGCGAGGTGACCAAGACGATCGAGCGCGGCACCAAGAGCATCGATACGATGCTCTATTTCATGCTGTTCAACATCGCCCCCACAATCCTGCAACTGATCGTTGTCGCGGTGATCTTCTGGATCACCTTTGGCTGGGGGCTGGTGGCAGCAACGGCCGTGGCGGTGGCGGCCTATATCTGGGTCACGCGCACGATCACCGAATGGCGCAGCCACTTGCGCGAGCGGATGAACCGGCTCGATGGACAGGCGCTGTCGCGCGCGGTGGATTCGCTGCTCAACTACGAAACGGTCAAGTATTTCGGCGCCGAAAAGCGCGAGGAAGCCCGCTATGGCCAGGCCGCGCGCGCCTATGCCGATGCGGCCGTTGCCAGCGAAAACAGCCTTGGCCTGCTCAACATCGCGCAGGCGCTGGTGGTCAACCTGCTGATGGCCGGTGCGCTGGCCTACACCGTGTGGGGCTGGTGGCATGGCCAGTTCACCGCCGGCCAGCTGGTGTTCGTGCAGACCTACCTGACGCAGTTGTTCCGCCCGCTCGACATGCTGGGCATGGTCTATCGCACGATCCGCCAGGGGCTGATCGACATGGCCGAGATGTTCCGCCTGATCGACACCGACGTGGAAGTGGCCAACAAGCCCGGCGCCCCGGCGCTGGTCGTGCGCCGGCCCTCGCTCACGTTCGACAACGTGGTGTTCGGCTATGATCCCGATCGCACCATCCTGCATGGCCTCTCGTTCGAAGTGCCAGCCGGCAGCCGCGTGGCCATTGTCGGGCCATCGGGCGCGGGCAAGTCCACCATCGGCCGCCTGCTGTTCCGCTTTTACGATCCGCTATCGGGCCGCATCCTGATCGATGGGCAGGATATCGCCACGGTCACGCAGGCAAGCTTGCGCGCGGCGATTGGCATCGTGCCGCAGGATTCGGTGCTGTTCAACGATACCATCGGCTACAACATCGCCTATGGCCGCGAAGGCGCCACGCCCGATGATGTGGCCGCAGCGGCGCGCGGTGCGGCGATCGGCGATTTCATCGCCCGCCTGCCCCAGGGGCTGGATACCGAGGTGGGTGAACGCGGGCTCAAGCTGTCAGGCGGGGAAAAGCAGCGCGTGGCGATCGCCCGCACTTTGGTGAAAAATCCGCCGATCCTGCTGTTCGATGAAGCGACCAGCGCGCTCGATACCCGCACCGAACAGGATATCCTCGGCACGCTGCGCGACGTGGCCACCAATCGCACCACGCTGTCGATCGCACACCGCCTGTCGACCATCGCCGATAGCGACACGATCCTGGTGATCGACCAGGGCCGCCTGGCCGAACAGGGCAGCCACGCCGATCTGCTGCGCCGCGCCGGGCTCTACGCCGAAATGTGGGCGCGCCAGGCCGCCGAAAGCGAGGAACTGGGCGAGGCGGCAGAGTAAGGCTCTTTTCTCCCCCTCCTCTTCAGAGGAGGGGGTCGGGGGGTGGTGGATGCGCAGCGCAAGGCTTCGCACCACCCCCAGCCCCTCCTCTAAAGAGGAGGGGGGTATGAAGCTGATTTTACAAAGTTTTCTTTTACCTCAAGCGAATCCGTCACTTCACCACATCGGCCCCGTGCCACACCACGGCCTGCGCCACCTTGATGCAGTCCATGCCGCCGTCATAGGTCATCGACGGTGAGCCATAGAGGCGCCAGCCCTGGGCCAGGGCCTCTGACACGCGCTCGCAAAAGGCGCGGTCGTCCTTGCCGGTGAGCAGGCGATAGATCGGGCGGTTGTCGGGCGTTTCGTGCATGGCCGGGTTTTACCACGGCCGCCGCCGCTTGCCAGCCCGCGTGTTTGGCGGCACCACCGGCAACCATGGAGCCCATCACCAGTCCGGAAGCCATTCCTTCACCCGAAGCCACAAAGCGCAACTTGCTTGATCACCCGCGCGGGCTGTGGGTGCTGGCCGGCACAGAGTTGTGGGACCGTATTTCCTGGCACGGCATGGTCGCCATGCTGGTGCTCTACATGACCGGCGAACTGCTGCTGCCCGGGCGGGTGGAGCATGTCGTCGGCTTTGCCAGCTATCGCGCGGGCCTCGAGCATGTGTTCGGCCCGATGAGCGTGACGCAACTCGCCACGCAAACCTTCGCGCTCTATTTCTCGGCGATCACGTTCCTGCCGCTGGTCGGCGGCTGGATTGGTGACAAGGTGATGACCCGCCGCGCCGCGGTCAGCCTGGGCGCCCTGACGATGACCGCCGGGCATTTCGCCATGGCATTCGATGCCACGTTCCTGCTGGCGCTGGTCCTGCTGGTGATCGGTGCAGGCCTGTTGCGCGGCAACCTGATGCCGCAGATCCGTGCGCTCTATGCGGCGGGCGACCGGCGGCTGGGCGATGCCTTCCAGGTCTATACGTTCTGCATCAATGTCGGTGCGTTCATCGCCCCGATCGCCAGCGGCACGATGGCCAAGTACTATGGCTGGCACGCCGGCTTTGCCGTGGCGGGCGTGGGCATGCTGGCCGGCCTGATCTGGTATCTGGCCGGATCGCGCCACCTGCCGCCGCAGGTGCCGCCGCGCCAGGCCGGACCGGCGGTGCCGCTCACCGGGCCGGAAAAGCGCAATGTCTGGCTGCTCGCCATGGTCTGGCCATTCAGCGTGGCATTCTGGACCGCGCAGGCGCAGGTGTGGAACGTCTACAGCCTGTGGGTGCGCGACCATATCGCCATGACCGTGGGCACCTTTGCCGTGCCGATCCCCTGGCTGCAATCGCTCGACGGGCTGGCCCCGGCGGTTGAAGCGCCGCTGCTGATCCTGCTGTGGCGCTGGCAGGCCACGCGCAAGGCAGAGCCCGACAGCCTGACCAAGCTGGCCACAGGCTGCCTGATCTTTGCCGCTTCCACGCTCTTGCTCGCCCTGTCGCCCACGGCCACGCGCGGGCCGATCTGGCTGCCGGTGGCGTTTCACCTGCTGTCGAACCTGGGCGCGATGTTCTTTGCCCCGGTGATGCACGCCTATTTCGCCACCCGCGCGCCGGAACGCTGGCGCGGGACGCTCATCGGGGTGGAAATGCTTTCGGTGGCCGTGGCCAGCCTGATCAGCGGGCCGATGGGCGGATGGTACACCCAGGTCAGCCCGCCGGTGTTCTGGCTGGTGACGGCAGCGATCCCGGCGATTGCCGGCGTCCTGCTCCTGGCCCTGCGCCATCCGCTGCGGGTGTTCGGCGGCCCCGACACGCTGGTGAAAAACGAAGCTGGGGCGGCGGGTCACTAACCCACCGCCCCCACGCCGTTACAGGATATACTTCGACAGATCGGCGTTGCCGGCCAGGCCCGCCAGTCGATCGGCGACATAGGCTTCGTCCACCGTAACCGTGGTGCCGACGCGGTCTTCGGCGTCAAAGCTCACTTCCTCCAGCAGCTTTTCCATCACCGTCTGCAGCCGCCGGGCGCCGATGTTCTCCACGCTCTCGTTCACTTGCGCGGCGGTGCGGGCAATCGCGCGCACCGCTTCGGGCGTGAAATCGAGCGTGACCTGCTCGGTGCCGAGCAAGGCACGATACTGTTCCACCAGATTGGCGCGGGTTTCAGCCAGGATGCGCACAAAGTCATCCTCGCTCAGCGCCTTCAACTCCACGCGGATCGGCAGGCGGCCCTGCAATTCGGGCAGCATGTCCGAAGGCTTGGCCACGTGGAACGCGCCCGAGGCGATGAACAGCACATGGTCGGTCTTCATCGGGCCATACTTGGTCGCCACCGTCGTGCCCTCGATCAGCGGCAGCAGATCGCGCTGCACGCCTTCGCGGCTGACAGAGCCGCCGCGCACGTCGGAAACAGCGATCTTGTCGATCTCGTCGATGAACACGATGCCGTTGGTTTCCGCGTTCTGCAGCGCCACGCGCGCCACGTCATCCTGGTCCATGCGCTTTTCGGACTCTTCGTCCACCAGCTTGTCCCAGGCATCGGCCACGCGCATCTTGCGGCGCTTCAAGGGCTGGCGGCCAAACGCCTTGCCCATCATGTCCGACAGGTTGATCATGCCAACGTTGCCGCCAAGCCCGGGAATTTCCATCGGGGCGGCGGGGGCATCCTCCACCTCGATTTCCACTTCCACGTCGTTCATCGCGCCTTCGCTCAGGCGCTGGCGAAAGCTTTCGCGCGTCGCTTCGCTGGCACCATCGCCCACCAGGGCCTTGAGCAGGCGGTCCATCGCCGCCTTGCTTGCCGCCTCGCGCACGGCTTCGCGGCGGCGGTCCTTTTCCAGGCGGATCGCTTCTTCGGCCAGGTCGCGGGCGATCTGCTCGACGTCGCGGCCGACATAGCCCACTTCGGTGAACTTGGTCGCTTCCACTTTCACGAACGGCGCATCGGCCAGGCGGGCCAGGCGGCGGCTGATCTCGGTCTTGCCGCAGCCGGTCGGCCCGATCATCAGGATGTTCTTGGGGCTCACCTCGTCGCGCAGATCGGGCGAGAGGCGCTGCCGGCGCCAGCGGTTGCGCAGGGCCACGGCGACGGCGCGCTTGGCATCGGCCTGGCCAACGATATGTTCGTCCAGCGCGCGGACGATGGCCTTGGGGGTCAGACTGTCGAGCATCAGATTTCTTCCAGCGTCACGCGGTCATTGGTGAACACGCAGATTTCGGCCGCCACCTGCATGGCGCGGCGGGCGATCTTTTCGGGATCGTCTTCATAGGCATCCACCGCCCGCGCGGCGGCCAGGGCATAGTTGCCACCCGAACCGATCGCGGTAATGCCGCCTTCGAGTTCCAGCACGTCGCCATTGCCGGTCAAGACCAGCAGCGTGCTGGCATCGGCCACGATCATCAGTGCTTCCAGGTTGCGCAGGTATTTGTCGGTGCGCCAGTCCTTGGCCAGCTCCACCGCCGCGCGCATCAGCTGGCCGCGGTGCTGCTCCAGCTTGCGCTCCAGCCGCTCGAACAGGGTAAAGGCATCGGCCGTGGCCCCGGCAAAGCCGGCGATCACCGATCCATCGCCGATGCGCCGCACCTTGCGCGCATTCGGCTTCATCACCGTGTTGCCCATGGAAACCTGGCCGTCACCCGCAATCACGGTACGGCCGTTCTTCTTCACCCCGATGATCGTGGTGCCGTGCCACTGGACCAGGCCGTGGCTCGCCTTGCTATCGTCCATGCCGGCGATATGGGATCGCCGGCATGGCTTTCAAGCCGCCGCCCTGGCTCAGCTGCCGTTCGGGCCCGAGCCGGCCGGGCCACGACCCTGGCCGGTGGTGCCGCCCGGCATGGCGCCGACCGAGCCGATATTGCCGAACAGATCCTGGAAGAAGCTGCGGTTGCGGCCCAGCGTCGGCGTCGCTTCGCGCACCGGATGGATCGTGGGCACGCGGGTCAGCGTGACGCGGTCGATCGTGCTGACGTTGCCGGCGGGATCGAAATTGACCTTGAGCACCTGCTCGCTGCTGGTGCGCGGGCGCTTGAACGGCTTCTGGCGGGTATCGATCGACACGTAGTACCAGCTCTGCGGGCCGAACTGGCTCTTGAACGTGGCCTGGCCCAGCGCGCGTTCCACCGACATGCGGTTGTCCACGCCCGGCTGCACCGAATCGGTCAGCGCCTTGTCCATCTGGAACCCGCGATGGTCGCGGATGCTGGCGCAGCCGCTGACCAGCACGACCAGCCCAGCCAGCACCGTGGCCTTGGCCAGCGCCGCACCGTTCAGGGCCATCCGATTCTCGCGCATTCGATCACTCCAAATTCGACCCTTGCGGGACATGCGGGCTGTCTGATGGGCCCGATCCCCACTGGCACCACGCACAAAGGCACACTTTGCCTTCGCGCCACAGCGCCCTATATCCGCGCAAGCCTTAGGGGCGAAACGGGTTGTCCGCAATGGCGGCGTGCCGGTTTGCGCCGTCCGGTTGAAATTGGCCGCGCCCCGGCGCTGCTGCCACGCTTGCAAAGGATGCCCGCCCCATGTCCCTTCTTGCCCGTCTGCTGGGCCAGACCCGCGATGATCGCGATGCCGCCCGCCCGCTGTGGCACCGCGTGGTGGAAATCGCGCGCGAAAAGGAATGGTATGCCGATTGCGGCGTGGCCGATACCGTGGCCGGGCGGTTCGACATGATCACCCTGGTGCTCAGCATCGTGCTGGTGCGCATGGAACGCGATCCTGGGCTGATCCCGGCATCGGTGTGGTTGACCGAACTGTTCGTGGAAGACATGGACGGCCAGCTGCGCGAAAGCGGCGTGGGCGATCTGGTGGTGGGCAAGCATGTGGGCAAGCTGATGAGCACGCTGGGCGGCCGCCTGGGCGCCTATCGCGACGGGCTGGAAGCGGGTGAAGACGCCTTTGCCGCCGCGCTTGCCCGCAACATGACATTGACCGAGGGCACAGACGCCCTACCCCTGGCCCGCCGTGCACGCGCCTTTGCCGCCGGCCTGGCGCTGGCGCCGGCAGACCGGGTCCTGGCTGCGGAGATTGGACGATGAGCGATACCCCCGAATACTCCTACATCGTCGATCTGCGCCAGATCGGCGACGCGCCCCTGGTGCTGGAACCCGATGCCGATGCGCGCCGGCGTCTGGCCGGGCGCTTTGGCATTACCGCAATCGATGCTGCGCGAGCGCAGGTCAAGCTGATCGCCGATGGCCCGGTGGTGCGCGCCGATGGCCGCCTGACCGCCGCGATCATCCAGGCCTGCGCGATTTCCGGCGAGGATTTCCCGGTCAAGATCGACGAGCCGCTGCACCTGCGCTTCGTGCCCGAAACACAGATCGCGGCCGAACCGGATGAAGAGATCGAGCTGTCTGCCGACGATTGCGACGAAATCCCCTATACCGGGCTGACGTTCGACCTGGGCGAAGCGGTGGCGCAAAGCCTCGCGCTGGCGATCGATCCCTTTGCCGAAGGCCCCCTGGCCGACAAGGCCCGGGCCGAACACAACCTCGCCGGTGACGAGGCCAGCGGGCCGTTCGCCGCCCTGGCTGCCCTGCGCGGCAAGGAATAAGGCACATGGCCAGACCGCAAGGCAACACCGCCCCCGGCGGGCCCGGCGCGCGCGATCTCACGCGCGGGCCGATCCTGAAAACGCTGCTGCTGTTTTCGATGCCCACGCTGGTGGGCAATATCTTGCAATCGCTCAACGGGTCGATCAACGCGATCTGGGTCGGGCGCCTGCTGGGCGATTCGGCGCTTGCGGCCACGGCCAATGCCAACGTGGTGATGTTCCTGGTCTTTGCCGCCGTGTTCGGCTTCGGCATGGCCGCCACGGTCAAGGTCGGGCAATCGTTTGGCGCGGGCAATGTCGATGCCGCGCGGCGCACGTTCGGCACGGCCGTGGGCTTTTGCGTGGGCCTGGCGATGATCGTGGCCACGGCGGGCTGGATCTTTACCCCGGCGTTGCTGCGCCTGATGTCCACGCCGGCCGATATCTTCGGCTTTGCCCTGGCCTATCTGCGCGTGATCTTCGTGGCGCTGCCGGCAACGATGATCTCGGTCATGATCTCGATGGGCCTGCGCGGCGCGGGCGATGCCAAGACCAGCCTCTATTTCATGATCGTGTCGGTAGTGCTCGATTGCGGGCTCAACCCGGTGTTCATCGCCGGGCTGGGGCCGATCCCGGCGCTCGGCATCGCCGGTTCGGCGCTGGCCACGGCGATCTCGTCCTATGTCTCGATGCTGGTGCTGGTGATCTATGCCTATGCCCGCAACCTGCCGCTGCGCCTGCGCGGGGCGGAACTGGGCTATCTGGTGCCGCGCATGGACGAGCTGCGCTACATTGTCACCAAGGGCCTGCCGATGGGCGCGCAAATGCTGATCGTGTCGGGCGCGGGCATCATCATGCTCGGCCTGGTCAACCGCGAAGGCTCGATCGTCAGCGCCGCCTATGGCGCCTCGCTGCAGGTGTGGACCTATCTGCAGATGCCGGCCATGGCCATTTCCGCCGCGCTCAGCGCCATGGCCGCGCAGGCGATCGGCGCCGGCCTGATCGATCGGCTGGGTCGGATCACGCGCGCTGGCCTGATCCTCAATTTCGCCGTCACCGGCCTGATGACCGCGCTGCTGCTGGCGTTCGACCGCCCGGTCCTGGTGCTGTTCCTGGGCTCGACCAGCCCCGCGGTAGACATGGCGCGCCATATCCAGTTGCTCGCCAGCTGGAGCTACATCCTGTTCGGGATGACGATCATGCTGTTCGGCACGATGCGCGCGGGCGGCGTGGTGATTGCGCCACTGATCGTGCTGGCCATCGCCATGTTCCCGGCGCGGCTGGGGTTCTATTCCTTCGCCTATCCCTCGCTCGGGGCCGATGCGCTGTGGCTCGCCTTCCCGGTTGGCTCGCTCGCGGCCGTGGCCATGGCGGCGATCGCCTATGCCCGGCCCGGCTGGCGCGAAAAGGCGCGGGTGGTCAGCCAGGCGCGTCGGCAGGAAAGCGAAGCGGCCGCCGAATGCGCAGCCGAAGGCGTGCCGGCCTGAGGCCGGTGCGGGGCTGCCGCAGTACGCTGGAAAACGGAGAGAGGTGGGGGGATTTCTGTTGCCCGGCACCCCCCGGGCCGCTGGTATCACTTCTGTTGACCGGCGTGTCCAGCCGCGCTTTCGCTTTGTAAGATCAGGCCGTTAGGCCGTCAGGTTACGCGGCGAGAGCAAGTGCTTCGTTGTCGTTGGCACTTGTTGGTTTTGAGCCTTGAACGGGTTACTCAGCCCGGGCGAAAACAACGCTTTTCAACACACGTCGATCCTAGTTCGGCCCCGTCATCTCTCCCGCCTGGCCCAAGAGCCGGAATGAGAGAGGTGGTGGAGCCGCCGGGTACCGCCCCCGGGTCCGCTGCGTCTATTGCACGCCGCAGTTTATCGCCATAGCCGGGTCAAACCCGGCACGACCCCATATAGGGATTCCTTCGGCGTTGGGAAGGGGGTGCCGTGCAGCGAGATTCTCGCAGCAAGTCGCCCCTCCGTCGGCCTGCGGCCGACACCTCCCCATCGCCGATGGGGAAGATCTTGCCGATCCTCCCTGCCGGAGGCGGGGAGGGGGACCGCCGCGCAGCGGTGGTGGAGGGGTTTGTCCGCCATCTACCGCCGGTTTCGCCCCTCAGTCCTTCGCCTTGAGCGCGTCCCTGATCTCGATCAGCAGGTCCACCTCACTCGGCCCCTTGGGCGCGGCGGGCTTGGCTTCTTCCTTGCGGATCAGCGAATTGGCCGCCTTCACGATCAGGAAGATGATGAACGCCACGATCAGGAAGTTCACCGCCTGGGTGATGAAATCGCCATAGCCGATCATCGGCACCCCCGCCGTCTTGAGCTGGGCATAGTTTTCCGGATCGCCCTTGAAGCTGGCCGGAATCGGCCCAAGCCGCACGAAGTACTTGGTGAAATCCACGCCGCCCGTAACAAAGCCGACCACCGGCATGATCACGCTTTCGGTCAGCGAGGTGACGATCTTGCCAAAGGCACCGCCGATGATCACACCGACCGCCAGGTCGAGCACGTTGCCACGCGCGATGAACGTCTTGAACTCTTCGAGAATGGCCACGGCGCATTTCCCCTTCTTAACCACACAATCGCAAATGATTGCCACCACCGCCAGCCGGCGGCAAGCGCGCAGGCAAATCGTTTACAGTTCGATCAACGACAAGGCACTGCCCTTGATCCGCAACCATGCCGCGCTATGTCTCTTGCGCATCTGCAACGAGGATCGATCCATGTCCCGCGCTTTCAACCGCTTCCTGCCCCGCTTTGCCTTGGTCGCCGTGGCGGCCGGCAGCCTTGCCGGCTGCGGCGTCAACACGATCCCCACGGCCGAGGAAAACGCCAAGGCCAAGTGGGCCGAAGTGCAGAACCAGTACCAGCGCCGCGCCGATCTGGTGCCCAACCTGGTTGCCACAGTCAAAGGCTATGCCAAGCAGGAACAGGATACCCTGGTCAAGGTGACCGAGGCCCGCGCCAAGGCCACTTCCGTCCAGATCACCGCCGCCGATCTTACCGATCCGGCCAAGGTGGCCGCCTACCAGAACGCCCAGGGCCAGCTGTCGCAGGGCCTGGGCCGGCTGATGGCCAATGTCGAAGCCTATCCCGACCTCAAGTCGAACGAAAACTTCCTGGCCCTGCAAAGCCAACTGGAAGGTACGGAAAACCGTATCGCCGTGGCCCGCCGCGATTACAACGACGCGGTACAGTCCTACAACACCACGATCCGCACGTTCCCGGCAGTGATCGGGGCCAAGGTGATCTATGGTGCCAAGCCGATGGTGCCGTTCCAGGCGACGACGCCGGGCGCCGATACCGCGCCCAAGGTCAATTTCAATTAAGCCGATGAAACAGAGCGCGGCGCAGCGGCTGGCCGCCCTTGCCCTGCTGGTGCTGGCGATCTTCGCCACGCCAGCCTGGGCGCAGACGTTTCCGCAACTCACCGGGCGCGTGGTGGATGATGCCCATCTGCTCAACCCGCAGCAGGTTCAGGCCCTTGATGCCAAGCTGGCCGCGCTGGAACAGCAATCCCAGCGCCAGCTGGTAGTGGCCACCGTGCCCGATCTTCAAGGGTACGAGATAGAGGATTATGGCTATCGCCTGGGCCGCGCCTGGGGTCTGGGTGACAAGCAGCGCAACGACGGCGCGATTCTGCTGGTTGCCCCCAAAGAGCGCAAGGTGCGGATCGAGGTCGGCTATGGCCTGGAGGGTATCCTGACCGATGCCTTGTCTGAAATCATCATCCAGCGCGAGATCGTGCCCCGCTTCAAGGCCGGCGATTATGCCGGCGGCATCAACGCCGCCACCGATCAGTTGATCGCCCAGCTCAAGCTGCCCGAAGACCAGGCCCGCCAGGTCGCGGCGAAGGCCGAGCAGGCACAGAAGCAGGCGCGCGAACCGCATTTCGATGCCGGCACCGTGGTATTCCTGGTGATCTTCGGCCTGTTCTTCGTCCTGCCGTTCATCCGCGCCATGCGCGGCGGCGGTCGCCGCTATGGCGGTGGTGGGCCGGGCGTGTTCATCTTTCCCAGCGGTGGCTGGGGCGGTGGTGGCGGCGGCGGCTCCGACTGGGGCGGCGGCGGGGGCGGCGGATTTTCCGGCGGCGGTGGCAGCTTTGGCGGCGGTGGCGCTTCGGGGAGTTGGTGACATGATCCTGACCGAGGCGGAACAGGCCCGCATTGCCGCAGCCGTGGCCCAGGCCGAGGCCGAGACCGCCGGCGAGATCGTCCCGGTGATCACGCCGGCGTCCGATCCCTATGCCGACGTTGCGCTGGCCTGGGCGGTGTTCATCGCGTTCCTCGCCCTCGCCGCGCTGGAGACAGCCCCGGCATTCTATGTCGCGCTGGTCGATCGCGTGCTGGGCCTGTGGGCCACGGAATGGACCGCCCGGGCCTATTTCGGCCTGGCGCTGAGCGTGGCCCTGCTCAAGTTCACCGCGATGCTGGCGCTGCTGCAATGGCGCGCCTTGCGCCTGTGGCTCACCCCGGCGCCGATCAAGCGGGCACGGGTCCATGCCCGCGCGCTGACTGCCTTTCGCCTGAGCGCGGAAAGCCGCACCACCGGGCGCACCGGCGTGGTGCTCTATGTCTCGCTGGCCGAACGCAAGGCCGAGATCATCGCCGACAGCGCCATCGCCGATCGCGTCAGTCCCGATGTCTGGGGCGAGGCGATGGCCGCGCTGCTCGGCCCCTTGCGCGAAGGGCACCTCGCCGAAGGCATGGAGGCCGCCCTCGCCCAGATCGGCGCCGTGCTGCGCGAGGCCGCTCCGGCGCGGGCGCACGATCACAATGAACTGCCCGACGGACCTATCCTGCTATGAGTCTGGAAGACGAATACCGCGACAATCCCGAAGAAACCCGCTGGGAAGGCCGCTTCATCACCGCCAAGACGCGCGGCCGCTGGGAATATGTCGGCCGGGCGCGCAATATCCGCGCCGCCGTAATCCTGGCGATCACCGACGCGCGCGAGGTGATCCTGGTCGAACAGTTCCGCGTGCCGCTGGGCCGGCCCTGCATCGAATTGCCCGCCGGCTTGATCGGTGACGATGACAGCAGCGCCGGCGAAGATGCTGGCCTGGCCGCCCTGCGTGAGCTGGAAGAGGAAACCGGCTATCGCGCCACGCACATGGAACCGCTGGGCGAATTCTGGTCCAGCCCCGGCATGGTCTCGGAAAGCTTCACCCTGTTCCGCGCCCATGGCCTGGCGCGCGTTTCGGCCGGCGGCGGGGTGGAAGGCGAAGGCATCACCGTGCACCACGTGCCGCTGGATGGCATGGCCGACTATATCGCCGCGCGCCGGGCCGAGGGCATGGCGGTGGACGTGAAGATCCTCACCCTTCTGGGGCCGGGTATCCTGGGCTGAACACGACAGGCGCGGCACCCAGGGTGCTACGCCCGCGCGCTCACTCCCCTCAATCCGCCGCGCGCAGCCGCAGCGCCAGCAGCGTCGCGGCCGCGCCAAGCGACCCCAGCGCCATGATGACCGACACGGTCAGCAGCGGCAGGCCGGCGGTGTGGAACAACTCGCCGGCCAGGATCGGCGAACCGGCCGCGCCGATGCGGCCCGCACCGATGGCAAAGCCGGTGCCGGTGGCGCGCACCTTGGCCGGAAAGCCATGGGCAAAGGCCGAATAGAACCCGACAATCGCAGCATTGGTGGTGAACCCGGTGAAGAACACCGCCAGGCGCCAACCGGCCAGGCTCTGCGCCCCCAGCCCGAACAGCGACACCGCCACGGTGCCGGCCACCAGCATGGCGATCGTGGGCCACTTGATGCCAAAGCGGTGCATCAGGAAGCCGAACATCCCGCCGCCGATCGCCCCGCCGATATTGGCCCAGACCAGCACGCTGGCCGCCTGCGGCTGGGTATAGCCGAAATCGGCCACGATCTTGGGGCTCCACTTGAGGATGTAGTAGAACGTGATGCAATGCAGGGCATAGCCCAGCGTCAGCAGCAGCGTGGTGCCGACCAGGCCGGGCCGCAGGATATCGAGCAGGCTGGCCCGCGGCGCACCTGGCTCCACCGGAGGCAGCGCCTGGGCCGTGGGCAAGCGCAGCGCGGCGAGCGAGCGATTGGCACGAGCCAGAGCATCGGCCGGGCGGCTGACCAGGAACCAGGCCGGCGTTTCGGGCACCAGGAAATAGACCAGCGGGATGAACACCAGGGTGGCGATGGCGCCGAATTCGAACACCACGCGCCAGTCCCCGCTTTTCAGCAGCAGCGCCGCGATCGTGCCACCCACCGTGGCGCCGATGGGATAGCCGATCACCATCAACGACATCGCCAGGCTGCGGCCCTTGTTGCTACAGATCTCGGCCGTCACCGCGTTGATCGCCGCCAGCATGCCGCCGATGCCCAAACCGGTGAGCAGGCGCCACAAGCCCAGCGTGTAGGGATTAGCCGCCGTCGTGGCCAAGCCCATCCCGATCGCCATGACAACCAGGCAGCCCAGCACTGTGGGACGCCGGCCGAACCGGTCTGCCGCGCCGCCCAGCAGGATCGAGCCAAAGCCCATGCCGATCAGTTCCATCGACAGGACCACGCCCAGCGCATCGCGCCCGATGCCCCATTCCTTGGAAATGCCCGGCGCGGCAAAGGCGCTCGACAGCACGTCGAACCCATCGAGCGCGTTGAGGGCGATCATCAGCGCCACGGCGATCCACTGCCGCGTTCCCATCGGGGATTGGCGAATCACCTCGCGCGGATCGTGCAACATCGTATCTCTCCCGTCCGCGCCCGGCTGACGCGTTATTGCTATGGTTTATAACATGCCGGAGCGATCTGGCTACTCGTGAATGCGCGCCAGCAATTCCAGCAGCAGTTTCACTTCCTTGTCGGAAAAGTGGCGCTTCACCCAGGCCTCATGCTCGCCAATCGCGAACTTGGCGCGCGAGAGCATGGTCTGGCCTTCAGGTTCCAGGAACAGCGCCTGCTTGCGCCCGTCCTCGGCCGATCGGTCGCGCCGCAGATAGTGCTTGGCCTGAAGGCGGTTGATGATCGCCATGGTGGTGGCACGGTCCATCCGCAGGCGCTGGGCCAGGTCGGTCTGGGCAATGCCGGGGTGATCGTCGACCAGCCACAGCACCGAAACCTGCTTCTGCGTCAGGTCCAGCTCGGTGAAGGTCTCGGTAAAATGGCGCAGGCAGGCGCCATGGGCCAGGCGGATATGGAAGCCCAGGATGCCGTTGATTTCGCCGATATCGGCCTCTTCGCCCGGTGGCGGGGTCACCACATCGGCAAACTTGTCCTTGATCAATGCCTGCTCCCCATTGCCTTGCGCATCAGATAAGCGCAATTGTTAGCCAACCATACAAAACTAGCAGGAGGATGCCAGTGTCTCACTTTCCCGCCTCGCCCAGCTTTACCGGCTTCAACACCCCGTCGCGGGTCGAGGCCGACATTGCCGACCTGGCCCACGATGGGGAAATTCCCCGCGAACTGAACGGGGCGTTTTACCGCGTTCAGCCAGACCCGCAATTCCCCCCGCGCCTGGGTGACGATATTGCCTTCAACGGCGATGGCATGATCACCCGGTTCCACATCCACGATGGGCAGGTGGATTTCCGCCAGCGCTGGGCCCACACCGACAAGTGGAAACTGGAAAAGGCCGCCGGCAAGGGCCTGTTCGGCGCCTATCGCAACCCGCTGACCGATGACGAGAGCGTGCAAGGGCAGATCCGCTCCACCGCCAATACCAATGCCTTCATCCACGCTGGCAAGCTCTGGGCGATGAAGGAAGACAGCCCCGCCCTGCTGATGGACCCGGCCAGCATGGAAACCATCGGCTTTGAAAAGTTCGGTGGCCGCATGACCGGCCAAACCTTTACCGCCCATCCCAAGGTCGATCCGGCCACTGGCAACATGGTGGCGATCGGCTATGCCGCCAGCGGCCTGTGCACCGATGACGTGACCTATATGGAAGTAAGTCCGACCGGCGAACTGGTGCGCGAGGTGTGGTTCAAGGTGCCCTATTACTGCATGATGCACGACTTCGGCATCACGCAGGACTATCTGCTGCTGCACATCGTGCCCTCGATCGGCAGTTGGGAGCGGCTGGAGGCGGGCCTGCCGCACTTCGGCTTTGACACTACCAAGCCCGTTCACCTGGGCGTGATCCCCCGGCGCGATGGCGTGACCCAGGAAGACATTCGCTGGTTCACGCGCGACAACTGCTTTGCCAGCCACGTGCTGAACGCCTGGCAAGAGGGCAGCAAGATCCACTTCGTCACCTGCGAGGCGAAGAACAACATGTTCCCGTTCTTCCCCGATGTGCACGGCGCGCCGTTCAACGGGCGCGAAGCGATGAGCTATCCCACCGATTGGGTGGTGGACATGGCTAGCAACGGCGATGCCTTTACCGCGATCGAGCGCCTGTCGAACACCGCCTGCGAATTTCCGCGCATCGACGATCGCTTTGCCGGGCAGCACACACACCACGGCTGGTTCCTCGAAATGGACATGCAGCGCCCGGTCGAGCTGCGCGGCGGCAGCGCCGGCGGGTTGTTGATGAACTGCCTGTTCCACAAGAACTTTGCCACTGGCGAAGAGCAGCACTGGTGGTGCGGCCCGGTCAGCAGCCTGCAAGAGCCGTGCTTCATCCCGCGCAGCAAGGACGCGCCCGAAGGCGATGGCTGGATCGTCCAGGTGTGCAACCGCCTGGAAGAGGCCCGCAGCGACCTGTTGATATTCGATGCGCAGGCGATCGCCCAGGGGCCGCTTGCCACCGTGCACATCCCCATTCGCCTGCGCTTTGGCCTGCACGGCAACTGGGCCGATGCGGCCGACATCGGCCTGGCGGCATGATCGCACCATGCTATGACGCATAACGATCTGGCCGATGGGAGAGCATGCATGATCAAGCCCGAACTGGAATTCGTCTATGAGGCGAGCGGCGACCTGGAGCCGCCGCGCCAGATCGGCCAGACCTATGACGGCGCCCGCCGCATCATTCCCATCGTCGGCGGCGGGCGAGTCGAAGGGCCGCTGATCAAGGGACAACTGGTCGGCAATTCCGCCGATTGGCAGCTCACCCGGCCCGACGGCGTTACCGTGGCCGATGCGCTCTATGCGATCGAAACCGACGATGGCGTGCTGATCCAGATCCGCAACAAGGGCCTGCGCCACGGCCCGCCCGATGTCATGGCCCGGCTTGCCGCCGGCGAGGAAGTCGATCCGGCCGAATACTATTTCCGCACCGTGCCCGAATTCATCGCGCCGGTGGGCAAGTATGAATGGATGAACCGGTCGATCTTCGTGTGCAGCGGCGCGCGCTATCCCCTGGGCATCAAGCTGTGGGTATGGCGCGTACTGTAAGGTTGCTTGTGGTTTCCACCACCCCCAACCCCCTCCTCTGAAGACGAGGGGGCTTTTACGCCCTTTTACGTCAATGCCTTAACCCCCCTCCTCTTCAGAGGAGGGGGTCGGGGGGTGGTGCGACGCCTGTCCCAACCCCGCCCCCCTCACGCCCGCAGGCGCAACCCCGCCTCGTCCCGCGCGCTACGCCGCGCGATCAGCAGCATCAGGACCACGATGGGAATGGCCACGGCATTCATCGTCAGCATGGCGTGGGTCAGGTTGCCCGTGGCATCGGAAATCAGGCCCACGGCATAGGGGCCGATGCCCATGCCCACGATGGTCATCGTCAGCAGATAGAGGCTGGCAGTGATCCCCCGCATGCGCGGCAGCACCTGGTCATACATGATGGCATAGAGCGGTGGCATCCACCCGGTCAGCACCAGGCTGTAGATCGCAAAGTGCCAATAGAACGTGGTCGGATCGGGCGAAAGGTACGTCCAGAACGACAGCAGCGGCGAAACCCCCATGGCAAACAACGCCACCAGCGCCCGGCCCGAAGACGGCAGGCGGCGGTGCAGCAGATCGGCCAGCGGCCCCCAGATCAGCGGGCCGATAATGCCCATCGCCGCCGACAGCAGCCCGAACTGCAGCGCGGTGTCCTTCATCGACAGGTGATAGGTCTTGATCAGGAAGCTGGGGTTGAACGCCATCATCCCATAGTTGATCGCCGATTGCAGCGTGCCCACCGCGATCGCCATGATCAGCGTGGGCGATCCGGCAATCACGCGAAAGGCCTGGGCATCATCGGCGCGCATCCGCTGCATCAGGTTGACCAGCACGAACAGGCCAAAACCGATCACGCCCCATTGCAGGCTATGTGCATCGACCGTGACCGGGCCCAGCGGCAGCGGCGGCCGGGCCGAGAGGCCCCGGCACACCAGCGCCAGCGCGGCCATGACCGCCGCAATCCCGGCCAGCGCCGCCAGGTTGGTGGCAAAGGCCGCCGCCTTGGCCCGGCGCAGCGCCATGGCGATCCAGTGCAACCCCGGCGTCACCCCACCGAGCAGCGCGATGCTGGCGCGAAAAGGGTGCGGATCGGCTGGCGCGAGCATGCCATCCATCGCCCCGCGTGCCGGTTCCTTCATCGTGCCGACGAATGCGGCAAGGACGAAACCAGGCGCCGCCGCCACCAGAAACGCAAACTGCCAGCCTTTGAGGCCGAGCGGCGCGCTGCCCCCCGCCCAATGCTCGGTCCAGGCTTGCGCGGCAACGCCACCCAGGATCAGCGAGCCGCCCAGCCCCAGCGCAATGGCCGAGGCCATCACCGCCATGACGAAACCGCGCCGGTGCTTGGGCCAGAAATCATAGATCAGCGACGTGCCCGCCGGCTGGGTAGCCGCCTCGCCGATGCCCACGCCCAGCCGCGACAGCGCCAGCAGGCCAAAACTGGTGGCCAGGCCCCCCAGCCCGGTCGCCGCCGACCACAGCACCAGGCTGATGCCCAGCAGCCGGGTGCGCGTCCAGCCATCGGCCAGGCGCCCTACCGGCAGCGAGAACAAGGCATAGAACAGCGCAAAGACAGTGCCATAGAGCAGCCCCATCTCGGCATCGCCCACGCCCAGGTCGTGCTTGATCGCCGGGGCTAGGATCGCCAGGATCTGGCGATCAAGCAGGCTCATCGCATTGGTCAGCGCCACCAGCACCAGGGCATACCAGCCCCCGCGCGCGATCGTGCGCGATGGGCCGGCAGCCCTTTCACCAGCCGCGCTATTGCTCTCTGTCATGCTTAGGCCAATGCCGCAGCGATGGTCTGGGCGATCGGTGTGGTGGGCCGGCCGATCAGCGCGCTCAACGTGCGGCTGTCGTCAAACAGCTGGTCCTTGCTCGATTCAAAGCTGGAATTGGCCAGCATCTGCGCCAGGAAGCCAGGCAATCCCACCCCTTCGAGGGCGGCGGCATAATCGGCCTTGGACATATCGACATAGGCCACCGGCTTGCCCGCCTGCCGCGCCACTTCGGCCGCGAATTCCGCCATGGTAAAGGCGGTATCGCCGGCCAGTTCATAGACTTCGCCGCCCTTGGCGCCGATCAGCGCCTGGGCCGCAGCCGCGGCATAATCGGCCCGGGTGGCGCTGGCGATGCGGCCCTGCCCGGCCGCGCCCAGAATAGCGCCGTGGGCAATCGCCGGCGCCAGGGCGCCGGTGTAGTTTTCGTTGTACCAGCCATTGCGCAGCAGCACGAAAGGCACGCCGCTGGCGCGCAGCAGCGCCTCGGTCTCGCGATGCTCCTGCGCCAGGCCGATGGTCGAGGTATCGGCATGGAGGATCGAGGTATAGGCGATCAGGCCGACGCGGGCCGCCTTGGCCGCGTCGATCACGGCGGCGTGCTGCGGCACGCGTGCGCCCACGGCATTGCCCGAGATCAGCAGCAGCCGCTCCACCCCGGACAGCGCCGGCGCCAGCGTTTCGGGCTTGTCGTAATCGGCCACGCGCACGGCCACGCCGCTGCCTTCCAGCTTGGCCGGATCGCGCGCCAGCGCCACGACATTGCCCGCGCCCACCTTGGCCACCAGTTCAGCCAGCACCAGACGCCCCAGTTGGCCCGATGCACCCGCAACAGCGTACATGCTCATTCTCCTTCGGCCTGCGTGATCGACAAGATTACAGCTTGAACCAGCGTTCCGCGTTGGTCTGGAAGAACTTCTTCTTCGTTTCGGGCGTGATGTCCATCGCGTCCATCGCGCGCACTTCATCGGCAACGTACTGATAGGGATAGTCCATCGCATACATCACGCGGTCCGCGCCCATCACCTCCTGGCAGAACTTGATCGCCGGCTCCCACGCCATGCCGGAATTGGTCACCAGCACGTTGGAGCGCAGGTATTCGGCAATGGTCTTCTTGAGCGGCTTCATCCGGGCATAGCGCTGTGACCGCACGCCGGCCTGGTGCATGAAATCAAGGCGATAGAGCCAATAGGGCAGCGCCTCGCCCATATGGCCGACCATGATCTGCAAGCTGGGATACTTGTCAAAGATGCCGATCGTGATGAGCCGCAGCAGGTGCATGCCGGTTTCCACGCCAAAGCCAAAGATGGCGCCATCCAGGCCTGCCTCCAGCATCGGCCCGATCATCGCATCGGGTGGCGTGCAGGGATGGATATAGAGCGGCTGGTCCACCTCGACCAGGGCGCGGAAGATCGGGTCGAAGAATTCCTCGTCGAGATAGCGCCCTTGCGTGTGGCTGTTGATCTGGATGCCCTTGAAGCCCAGTTCCTTGGCACCGCGATGGATTTCGCGGGCAGACCATTCCGGGTCCTGCGGGGCCACGGTGCCAAGCCCGATGAAGCGGTCGGGATAGGCTTCACAGGCGCTCGCCAGCCGATCGTTGGCGCGGGTGGCAATCGCCTTGGCTTCGTCGAGGTTGGTCAGCGGCTGAACCCCGGGCGAGGTCAGCGCCAGGATCGCCTTGTCGATGCCGGTCGCGTCCATGTCGGCAATGCGCCGCTCGCCCAGGTCGAGCAGGCGCTCCATGATCTGCACCGCGCGCTCCGACGGCGATTGGGCGTAAAACCCCCAGAGCGAGACCATGCCCTTGTCCGCCTCGCCATCGCGGATCATGCGCAGATAGGCATCGACCTGTTCTTGGGTGGCAAAGGCTTCCTCGGTGGCGATGCGCAAATATCCTTGCGCGCCGCCGGTTTTCAGATCCTGGGTCATGCGGGCCTCTCCTGGTTATGGGCCGGCCCGCGCGCGATCACCTGCGGATCATGAGCGACAGACTGGCAATGTGATTCATGCGATCCTCGCGCGCCGGGCGCGAGACATACTGGCCGGAATAGCCCGCCTCCACGCTGATGCCGCGGCCCACCGGCAGGGCCACGCCGGCAAAGCCGCGCAGCTGGTCGAAACCCGATTTCTGGCCCCACCCGGTGCGGTTGAGGCCCACGAACGGTTCGGCCCAGACCACCGCCTGCGGCGTGCCCGGCTTGCCCAGCGGCACGTCGAGCCGCACCAGCTGGCGCAGCCGCCAGCCCGTTCCGCCCTGCCCGTCGACCAGGCGCTGTTCCAGCCGGGTGCGCCCGGTCAGCGTCGGGCGCGTGGTGCCATTGCCCGCCCCATCGCCAAACGCGCGCCAGGTCACCTGCTCGAACACGCGGTGTTCGTGGCTCACCCGCCCGCCCAGCGGATCGCTGCGGATATAGCCATAGCCGCCCCACAGCGTGGTCGACCGGTCGAGCTTGACCCCAAGCGCCCCGCGCACGATCGCTTGCCCGGCGCGCTGCGCATCGTCGGTCAGGCGCAGTTGCACGTCGGTGAACAGCACGAGGTCCTGGTTGAGGTTGAGGAACGATTGCTGCGCCAGCCACACCTGCGCGTCGTCCTCCACCGCCAGAGCGGGAGTGGCGGCAAGGACCAGGGCAAGAAAAATCATTCGGCGCATCGGGCACTCCGGCAGGCAGCAGACAAGCCTGCCCCGCTATGCCGCTTGCTTTTCCCGAATGTTTCCCGCCCATGACGTTGCGCATCAGGCTTCGTGCACGGTCTTGGTCACCAGGCACGCCATCAGGCCTTCGGGGCCGTCTTCGTGCCCGTGGCCCGACCATTTCACCCCGCCAAATGGCGCATCGGCGCCGCCGATCATCGTCGTGTTGATGCCCAGCATGCCGGTTTCCACCTCGGCCGCCACGCGGGCGCGGGTGGCATGGCCCTGGCACCAGGCATAGGCTGCCAGGCCGTAGGGCAGGCGATTGGCCTCGGCGATCATCGCATCGGCATCGGCAAAACGGTTGATCAGCGCCACCGGCCCGAACGGCTCCTCGTTCATGATCGCGGCATCCAGGGGAATGTCAGACAGCACGCTGGGCGCAAAGAAGAACCCGGCATTGCCCACCCGCTCACCACCGGTGTGCAGGCGTGCGCCGCGCGCCACGGCGTCGCCGATCAAGCGCTCCATCGCCTCGGGCCGGCGCGGATTGGCCATCGGGCCCATCTGCACGCCATCCTCCAGCCCGTTGCCCACGCGCACCTGCGCCGCGCGGGCGGCAAAGCCATCGCGGAAAGCCTCGAACACCGGCTCTTCCACGATGAACCGCGTCGGGCTGACACAGACCTGCCCGGCGTTGCGATACTTGTGCGCCACCGCCGTTTCGATCGCGCGATCAAGATCGGCATCGGCAAAGACCAGCACCGGGCCATGGCCGCCCAATTCCATCGTCGTGCGTTTCATGTCGTCGGCCGCCAGCTTGGCCAGATGCTGGCCCACCTGGGTCGATCCGGTGAACGACAGCTTGCGGATCACCGGGCTGCCGAGCAGATGCCGGCTGACCTCGTCGGGCACACCGAACACGGCCTGCGCCACTTGCGGCGGCAACCCGGCATCGAGCAGGCATTGCAGCACGCCCAGCGCGCTGGCCGGGGTTTCCTCGGCAGCCTTGAGAATCACCGAACAGCCTGCGGCGATCGGCGCACCCAGCTTGCGTCCGGGATTGCCGAGCGGGAAATTCCACGGCGCAAAGGCCGCCACCGGGCCAACCGGCTCGTGCGTGACGGTAGAACGCATGCCGGTGGGTCGCACCAGCGCCCGGCCATAGATGCGCTGCACCTCGCCGGCATAGAACTGGAACAGCCCGACGTTCATCAGAACCTCGATCCGCGCCTCGGGCAGGGTCTTGCCCTGCTCCAGCGTGGCGATCCGCGCCAGGTCTTCCTGGCGCTCCAGCATCAGCCGCGCTGCGCCATTGAGCACGGCGGCACGCTGCTGCGGGGTGGACTTGCGCCACAGCGCAAAACCTTGCGCCGCCACATCAAGGGCGGCGTCAAGGTCTGCGGCATCAGCCAGCGGCAGTTCGCCCAGCACCGCGCCCGTCGCCGGGTTGACCACGGCGTGGGTGCGCCGCCCACCCCCGCTCACGCGCTGGCCGTTGATGATCATGCAAAGCGAGGGATAGGTCGTCGTGGTCATGGGCTGGGGCTTACTTTGCGGCGATCGCGGCATCGTGATCGAGGTCGCGCTGCAGGCGCTGCGCCTCGATCGGCTTGCCGGTGATCGGGTGGTTCATGTGGAACGGGGTGATCTTGTGCGTGGGCCACAGCCAGTGGCCTTCGAGCAGTTCATCCGGTCCGCTGGGATCGGTGGGATAGGTCACCTTGGGGAACGGCACGTATTCGGGCGGCGTATGCGCCCAGCCCTTTTCGAAATCACCATGCCAGATCGGCATGTAGTTCAGGATGTGCATGCGCCATTTGCCGTCCACCTTCTTGTAGGTGTTTTCGTAAATGCCGCCTTCCCACCACTGCCGGGCCTTGAGGTGCGGGGCGTCGCCCTCGAAATCCTTGTGCCGCCCGGCCTGCATCATCGAGCGCGCGCGCGCCAGCGCGGTGACGCCATCGGGCTGGATATCGATGATATCCTGCAACTGCGGGTGATCGAGCAGGAAGCCATCGATCGGGCCGTTGTTGCCATAGGTGAAGCGCTTCTGGAACCGCTCGACATAGAGGCGGCGAATGCCTTCCTTGCCTTTCCACACGCCGCCGAAAAAGCGCACTTCGCCATCGTCGGTGAACAGGTCGACCGTTTCGTTATAGAGGCACTTGTCGATCAGATAGCCATAGAGATGCTGGAGCTTGCGCACGTCCAGCTCGTCCTCGCGCACGGTCAGGCGGGCTTCCACCTGGGCCAGCTTTTGTTCAAGCAGCGCAATACGATCGCCTGCCGCTTCGCCCGTCATCGCTCTCTCCATTTTGTATGTGTCACTAACAAATTGCGGATCAGCAAGCGGCTGTCAACGCCCTTGCGCTTCCAGCCGCGCCACTTCTTCCCGATAGGGCCGGATCGCCAGGATCATCGACACCGTGGCGATCGGCAGCAGCGCGCCAGCGGTGATCACCAGCGCTTTCCACAGCTGTGCTTCCACGCCCACGATGCGCTGCGCCACCACGCCCACCACAAAGCTGCCCATCGCCCCAAAGAAGGTGAACATGAACAGATAGATCGCGGTGACCTGGCCGCGCATCTCGTTGGGTGCGATGCGCTGGATCGCGGCGTTCTGCGGCACCGCGCCGGCCAGGCCGAACATCCCGCCCAGCGCCATGACCGCCAGGCTGGTTTCGCCGGTCGGCATCAGCGGCGCGGTAATCGCGCAGATCGTGACCAGCGCAAACAGGATCGCCGCGCAGCGCACGTTGGCGTCCTTGTGCCGCTTGGCCATCCATTCCACGAAAACGCCGCCCAGGAAGATGCCCAGCAGCGAGCTGACCAGCAGCATCGGCGCCATGACCATGCCGATGCGCCCCTCGTTCCAGCCATAAGTGCGGATCATGAACGGCACCCGCCAGAACGCCAGGCCAAAGGTTTCGATCGCGGCCAGCGCCAGCCCCAGGAACAGCGGATAATAAACGCGGCCACGCGCATGGATGGCGCGCACCGCATCCAATCCGGTGAACGCCAGAACGCGCCGGCCCAGGCTGGTTTCAGCCGCCACGCCGCCCTGGCGCGCGGCCGGTTGATGGCCGCGTCGTGCCGGTTCACGGATCGTCAGCAGCAGCAGGGCCGCCAGCACGCCCGCCACCGCCTCGCCCAGCAGGATCAGCTGCCAGGAATGGATGCGCAGGCCCAGCAGTACCGGATCGGGCCGGCCCGCCAGCCACATGATCAACTTGCCGCCCAGCGCCACGCCAACCGTGGTGCCGCCGATGAAACCCAGTTGCAGCACGGCAAAGGCGCGGGTGATCTTCTTGGGCGGGAAGAAATCGGCGAGCAGCGAATAGGACGCCGGCGCATGGGCAGAGCCGCCGGCCCCCAGGAACATGCGGCTGCCCACGAACTGGCCAAAGCTTTGCGCCATGCCGCCCAGCGCCATGATCGTGGCCGTCGCCAGCATGCCGCCGGCCAGCACCAGGCGGCGCGGATAGATATCGGCCAGCCGCGCCAGCGGGATGCCCACCACCACGAAGAAAATCACGCTGGCCGGCCCACCCAGGAACCCGAGTGCCTCGTCGCTCAACGCGAAATCCTGCTTGATGCGCTGGGCCAGCATGCCAAACACGGTCTGGTCAAAGAAGTTGAGGAACGTGGCCAGCACGATGGCGAACAGCGCGAACCACGCCGCGCCCGCCGCTGGCCAGGGCTGCGTTGTCGGCACGGCCGATTCGCTGTCGAACGCTGCCTCTGCCTGAAGGGCGGCTACCCCGTCATCGGGGATCGTCGGTGCCATTGCACCTGCCATCGCGTCTCTCCTCTCCCGGCCGCCCTTTCTTGGAATCGGGCCATTTTCATCCGGATCATTGTTAGTCTTGCATACAATTCTCAGGTAGTGAATAGGGTAGGCACAAAAACAAATGACGGGCTGCGATCAACGCGCGCCACCATAACAAACGTTATCTTGCAAAAACGGAGAGGAACCATGCAGAATCTGCCGGGCAAAACAGCACTCGTCACCGGAGGGGCCAGCGGAATTGGCCTGGGAATCGCCAAGGCGCTGCTGGGCGCGGGCATGAACGTGGCGATTGCCGATATTCGCGACGATCACCTGGCGCAGGGTAGCGCCGAACTGGCCGACGTGGCCGGCGGGGCGACCGACCGCGTCCTCGCGCTCAAGCTCGATGTGACCGACCGCGCCAACTATGCCGCGGTGGCCGATGCGATCGAGGCGCGCTTTGGCAAGATCCACATCCTGGTCAACAATGCCGGCGTCGCCGTGGTCGGCCCGACCGACCTCGCCACGTTCGCCGATTGGGACTGGGTCATGGGCGTGAACCTGGGCGGCACGATCAACGGCATCGTTACCGTGCTGCCGCGCATCCTGTCCCATGGCGAAGGCGGCCATATCGTCAACACCGCCTCGATGTCCGCCCTCGTGCCGGCGGCGGCGACCACGATCTATTCCTCGGGCAAGGCGGCCGTCACCTCGATGATGGAATGCATGCGCCCCGAACTGGAATCGCGCGGGGTGATCTGTTCCGCGTTCTGCCCCGGCGCGGTGCAATCCAACATCGCCGAAGCCGGCAAGACCCGCCCGGCAGAGCTGGCCGAAACCGGCTATGCCGAAGCCGACAAGCGCCGCCAGGCCGGCGGCAATTTCTCGCACCTCTACCAGACCAAGGAGCAGGTCGGGGAGCGCGTGCTCGAAGGCATCCTCAACGATGAACTCTATATCCTCACCCACTCCGAATTCCTGGTGGGCGTGAAGGAACGGGGCGAGGCGACCACCTCCGCGGTGCAGACCCACCTGCCGGAAAACCCCGAATACAAGCAGACGTTCGCCATGCTGTTCCGCAACCCGGCGATCACCGCCGAGATCGAGCGGCAAAACGCACTCAAGGCCACCCGGATGGGAGTAACCGCATGAAGGATTTTGCCGGCCGCACGGCCTTCGTCACCGGCGGCGCCAACGGCGTCGGCATCGGCCTCGTCCGCCAGTTGCTCAACGAAGGCTGCAAAGTGGCGATTGCCGACATTCGCCAGGATTCGATCGACCAGGCCCTGGCCAGCCTCGACAACCGCGAAGTCATGGGCGTCCAACTCGACGTGTCGAGCCGCGAGGCGTTTCGCGAGGCGGCTGACCGCGTGGAGGCCGAATTCGGCCCGGTCTCGCTGTTGTTCAACAACGCCGGGGTCAACCTTTTCCAGCCGATCGAGGAATCAAGCTATGACGATTGGGACTGGCTGCTCGGCGTCAACCTTCACGGTGTGATCAACGGGGTGATGACCTTCGTGCCGCGCATGGTGGAACGGGTAAAGGCCGGCACGCAAAAGGGCGGGCATATTACCAACACCGCCTCAATGGCCGCCTTCCTCGCCGCCGGCACGCCGGGGATCTACAACACCACCAAGTTCGCCGTGCGCGGCCTGTCGGAATCGCTGCACTACTCGCTGCTGCAATATGGCATCGGGGTTTCGGTGCTGTGCCCGGGCCTGGTCAAAAGCTATATCTACGCCAGCGACGCGATCCGCCCCGACAGCCTGAAGGGTGGCGCCAAGCCGGTGAACCAGGAAGCCGTGGAGCGCCTGGCCGGTGTCCACGAATTCGGCATGGAGCCCGACGTGATCGCGCAGCGCACGCTCGACGCCATGCGCGAAAACCGCCTGCACATTTTCTCGCACCCCGATCACAAGGAAGAGATGCGCGAAATCTTTGACGAGATCATCGCCGAATACCGCGATTATCCCAAGGATGCCGGTCACGACCAGCGCGTGGCGTTCGAGGCGTTCCGCCGCGACTCATTCGCCAAAGCCCGCGCCGCCTCGCGCGCGTCGGATTTTTGACGTTTGCGCCGAAACTGACGTTTCGGCGTTGCGGCACCGGCCCGCTCCCCCACCCGACCTCCCAACGATAGTACCCTATGGGAGGTCGGGTGGGGGAGCGGGCCGGTGCCGCAACCGTAATTCCGGCAAAGCCGGAATTACGCCAAAATAAGCGCTGGCGTTTCGATCAGCTTCTTCACCGCCTGGACAAAGCTCGCTGCATCCCAGCCATCGACCACGCGATGGTCGCAACTGATCGAGATGTTCATCAGCTTGCGCTTGGCGATGCGTTCGCCGCCCAGGCCATCGGGCACGAACATCGGCCGCTCGACAATGCGATTGGGGCCGATGATCGCCACTTCCGGCCGGTTGATCACCGGCGTCGTCGCCACGCCGCCCAGCGGCCCAAGCGAGGTGATGGTAAAGGTGGAGCCGGAAAGCTCGTCCGGCTTGGCCGTGCCGTTGCGCGCGGCATCGGCCAGGCGGGCGATTTCCCGTGCCAGGGCCCAGGGATTCATCGCCTGCGCATTGCGGATCACCGGCACCATCAGGCCCGCCGGGGTCTGCGTCGCCATGCCCAGGTGCACCGCGCCGTGACGCGTCACCACACCGGCTTCATCGTCATAGCGCGCGTTGAGCATGGGAAACTGCGGCAGCGTGCGGCAGATCGCCACGATCAACAGCGGCAGCATGGTCAGGCGCGGACGATCGAGACCGCCGGCATTGAGCTGCGCGCGCAGTTCCTCCAGCGCGGTGACATCGCATTCCTCGACATAGGAAAAATGCGGGATCGCGCGCTTGGACGCGGCCATGTTCTCGGCAATGCGGCGGCGCAGGCCAATCACCTTGACCTGCTCATCCGCCCGCGCCGCCGCGCCGGGGGCATAGCTGCGATTATAGGCGAGGAACTGGTCGAGATCGCCATGGCGCAGGCGCCCATCCTGCGACGGACGCACCTGGGCCAGGTCGATCCCCAGTTCCCGGGCGCGCTGGCGCACCGCCGGGCTGGCGAGCACGCGGGCGCTCTGGTGCCCGGTAGCAGGTTCTGCGCGAACGGGTGCGGTTTCCTCCTGCCTCGTTTCCGTTCGGGCTGAGCTTGTCGAAGCCCCCTGCGCAACCTCCACGTCCGGCAAGCGCCCTTCGACAGGCTCAGGGCGAACGGGTGCGGGTTCGTCGTGCTCAGGTTCCGTTCGGGCTGAGCCTGTCGAAGCCCCTTCCCCAACCTCGCCGGCCACCTCGATCTCCACCAGCATGGAGCCGATCGGAATGCGATCACCCACTTCGCCGGCGATCGAAACCACGCGGCCCGCCACGGGGCTTTCCATTTCCACGGTGGCCTTGTCGGTCATCATGTCGGCCAGCGGGCTGTCCTCGCCCACCGTGTCGCCGGGTTGCACGTGCCAGGCAACGATCTCGGCCTCGGCAATGCCTTCGCCGATGTCGGGCAGGCGGAAGGTGTAAAGCGCCATGGGATCAATCCTTGCAGATACGGTCGAGGGCTTCGCCGATGCGTACGGCCCCCGGGAAATAGGCCCATTCCAGGCTGTGCGGATAGGGCGTGTCGAAACCGGTCACGCGCTCGATCGGCACTTCCAGCTCGTAGAAGCAATGCTCCTGCACCAGGGCGGAAAGCTCTGCGCCAAACCCGCCGGTGCGGGTCGCCTCATGCACGATCATGCAGCGCCCGGTCTTGCGCACCGATTCGCGGATCGTGGCGATATCCAGCGGCACCAGCGTGCGCAGGTCGATCACTTCGGCATCCACGCCCTTGTCGATGCATACGGCATGCGCGACGTGGACCATCGTGCCATAGGCCAGCACCGTCACCGCCTCGCCTTCGCGCACCACGCGCGCCTTGCCCAGCGGCACGGTGTAATGGCCCTCGGGCACCTCGCTGTCGGGGTGCTTGCTCCACGGTTCAACCGGCTTGTCGTAGGCGCCGGTGAACGGCCCGTTGTAGATCCGCTTGGGTTCGAAGAAGACAACCGGATCGTTGTCTTCGATCGCGGCGATCAGCAGCCCCTTGGCATCGTGCGGGTTTGACGGGATCACCGTCTTGAGGCCGGCAACATGGGTGAACAGTGCTTCCGGGCTCTGGCTGTGGGTCTGCCCGCCAAAGATGCCGCCGCCAAAGGGCGATCGCACCGTCAGCGGCGCGATAAATTCCCCGGCCGAGCGATAGCGCAGCCGCGCCGCTTCCGACACCAGCTGATCCAGGCCCGGATAGATATAGTCGGCAAACTGGATTTCGGGCACCGGGCGCAGGCCATACGCGCCCATACCTACCGCCACGCCGATAATCCCGCATTCGCTGATCGGGGTATCGAACACGCGGGTCTTGCCATACTTCTTCTGCAGGCCGGCAGTGGCGCGGAACACCCCGCCGAAATAGCCCACGTCCTCGCCCATGATCACCACGGCGGGGTCGCGCTCCATCATCACGTCGAGGGCGTCATTGATCGCCTCGATCATCGTCATGCGACGGCTCGTTCCCTGGTCCGTCATGGCATATCGTCTCCATCTTCGGGCCGCCAGTCGGGCCACTTGATCCGCCGCTCGCGCATGGCCTGCTCGCTCTGCTCCTGCAGGTGCCAGGGCAGCGTCTCGAACACGTCTTCGAACATCGTGTGGAACGGATGGTGCAGGCCGTGGCCCAGCACGCCGTTGGCCTCGGCCGCGCGCGTGGCGGCCTTCACCGCCTCGGCCAGTTCCTGGTCCATCGCTGCCTGGCGATCCTCGTCCCATTCGCCGAGCGCGATGAGATGGTTCTTCAGCCGGACGATCGGGTCGCCCAGCGGCCAGGTGCTGCGTTCCTGCGCGCTGCGGTATTGCGAGGGATCGTCAGAGGTCGAATGCCCCTCAGCGCGATAGGTGAAATGCTCGATCAGCGTGGGCCCGGCATTGCTGCGGGCGCGGTTGGCCGCCCAGCGCGTAGCGGCATAGACCGCCAGCGGATCGTTGCCATCGACGCGCAGCCCGGCCACGCCATAGCCGATCGCCCGCGCGGCAAAGGTCTGGCGTTCGCCCCCGGCAAAGCCCGAAAAGCTGGAAATGGCCCACTGGTTGTTGACCACGTTGAGCACCACCGGCGCGTTGTAGACGGTGGCAAAGGTCATCGCCGAATGGAAATCGCCCTCGGCGGTCGATCCCTCGCCCACCCAGGCAGCGGCAATGCGGGTATCGGCCGAAATCGCGCTGGCCATGGCCCAGCCCACCGCCTGCGGCAACTGCGTGGCCAGGTTGCCCGAGATGGTGAAAAAGCCATAGTCCCGCGCCGAATACATGATCGGCAGCTGGCGGCCTTTCAGCTTGTCGGCCTTGTTGGAATAGATCTGGTTGATCATCTCAATCAGCGGATAGCCGCGCGTGATCAGGATGCCCTGCTGGCGATAGCTGGGAAACACCATGTCATCGGCCGCCAGCGCCATGGCCGGCGCCACCGAGGTCGCCTCTTCGCCGGTGCACTTCATGTAGAAGCTGGTCTTGCCCTGGCGCTGGCCACGAAACATGCGCTCGTCAAACGCGCGGGTCAGCGCCATGTTGCGCAGCATGGCGCGCAGGGTTTCGGGATCGAGGCGCGGGTTCCACGGGCCCACGGCCTGGCCATTTTCATCCAGCACGCGGATCAGGTCGGTGCATAAGGGCCAGGTATCGGCAGCGGCGCAGGCCTCGTCCGGGCGAGGCTGCGCGCCCACCGGCGGCAGGTTGAGGCCGCTCCAGTCCGGCTCGGCACCGGGCCGCGCCTTGGGCTCGGGCACATGCAGCGCCAGGGGCTGCTGGTTGGCGAATTCTGCCACGATTATCCTTTCCCAGGCCTTTCGGTTTCCCTGGCAGCATAACGCGAAAGGGTTGGAAAGGGTTGCCAATTGCGGGGCAGGTAAAAGCACGGGAGTGCACTTTGCACTACCATCTTGGCAAAATGTAGTGCATTCATGCTTACATGTCGGAAACCACCGCACCACCCGAACTCGACTCCTGGGATATCCGCATCCTGCAATGCCTCACCCGCGATGGCCGAATGAGCTGGCGCGATCTGGCCGAGGAAATCGGCCTCTCGCTCACCCCCACGATCCGCCGCGTGCGCCAGTTGGAGGCAGCCGGCCTCATCACCGGCTATTTCGCCCGGCTCGACGAACGCGCGCTGGCCGGCAAGATGAGCGTGTTCGTCTCGGTCACGCTCGAACGCCAGCAGCGCGAGGCGCTCGACCGGTTCGAGGCGCAAGTGGCGCAACTGCCCGAAATAATGAGCGGGTTCCTGATGTCGGGCGGGTCAGACTTCCTGCTGCGCTGCGTGGTGCGCGATCTCGATCACTACCGCGAACTGCTCGAACGGCTGACGCAGATCGAGGGCGTCGCCCATGTGCAAAGCAGCTTCGCGCTCAAGACCTTCATCAACCGCCCGGCCCCGCTAATCAGCGAAAGCCGCATCCGGCGCGCGCGATGAGCCGGAACATCGCCCTGGTCCTGCTCGCCGCCGGGCGCGCCAGCCGCTTTGGCGGTGGCAAGCTCGCGGCCCTGCTCGGCGGCAAACCCGTGATCGAACACGTCGCCGCTGCCACCGCCGCCCTGCCCGTGGCGCAACGCATACTCGTCGCCGCGCCCGATGTGCCAGCCCTGCCAGGCTTTACCCGCGTGGCACTCGATCCGCCCCAGGCGCCGCAATCCCGCTCGCTCGCGCTGGGCATTGCCGCCGCGCCGGGGGCAGACTCCGTGCTGATCGCGCTGGCCGATATGCCGCTGGTGCCGGCGGCACACTTTGCCACGATGCTGGCCGCATTCGATGGTGATCGCCTGACCAGCAGTTGCAACGGCCAGCCGCTGCCGCCGGCCCTGCTTGGCGCGCAGCACTTTCCCGCGCTGCTGGCGCTGACCGGCGATCGCGGCGCAGGCGCCTTGCTGCGCGATGCGCCCGCGCTGGCGCTGACGGCCGAGCAGGCACTGGACATCGATACGCCCGAAGACCTGGCACGCGCCGCAGCGCTGCTTCCCCCTCCGTCAGCCCTACGGGCTGCCACCTCCCCCGAGGGGGGAGGATAACCCAGCCAGATCCTCCCCTCTCGGGGGAGGTGGCGGCCGCAGGCCGTCGGAGGGGGCGTCAGCAGCCCAGCGCATCAGTGCCCCTGCGCATGCTGCCGCATCAAGGCGTAGAAGTCCGCGAACGTCAGCCGTGCATCGAGCGTCTCATAGACGCGCACGGTTCGTCCCGCGATTTCCGCCCCGTATGTGCCATCGGCATTGATCCGGCGCGCCGTCCGATCGACAAAAGTGCTGCTCTCGGGCGAGATCGCCGTCAGCAAAACCGTAGGGCTATCTCCCAGCGGCCAGCTCCCGCCAACGTTGATGAAGGCCGGCGGCGTGGTAAACCGATCATAGAGCCACGCTCCGAACGGCGAGATCGGCCTGAGTTGGTCACCCAGTTCGGCCACCGAGGCCTGCATCTGCCGATAGGCCGCCTGGGGAATCTGCCACAAGGGAACGGCGGAGCGCTCGACAACCTCTTGCGCCGCCGCAACATCGGTTGCCAGATTGTATTCCCAGTTGCCATTGGGATAACTGCCACCGCCGATCCACACCACCGTCATCCGCTGGGCAATCCGCGGTTCGATGCGCAGCGCGGCGGCAAGGTTGGTCAACGGCCCGCCACAGGTAAAGAACAGCGGCAAGGGATCATCGCGCATTGCCTCTGCCACGATCGCCAGCGCCGCCTTCGATGCGGGTGCCTTGCTGTTGCCCATATCCTCGCTCCCGGCATAGACCGGCGGCGGCGCGACCAGGCCGGCCTGGCGCATCAGTTCTTCGGCAATATCCTTACCGGCGGCAGCGGTCTTGCCGGCAATGGCGGGATCGGTAAGCTTGGGGTTCAGCGCCGAGCTGGTGATCAGCACCGTCCGCGTCTTGGGCGTCAGCAACTGATGGGCAAGCGCGACGAGGCCATCGGGATCGCCGGCAAAATCATTGTCGACGATCACCCGCGCCGATGGTCTTTGCGGGATGGCCCGAAAATTGGCGGCGCCGGCACGGCCCGCCAGAACCGATGCTCCCGTTCCTGCCAGCGAAACTGCAAACGCCCGTCTTGTCAGCATCTTTGCCCTCAATCCCCTGTGGTGCACCAAGGCGGGCACCCTTGTTATCGCTATCATATGGTAATTGGGCAGGTGTGCAACAAGGCCGCCGCCTTGCGCGTTACGCCAGCGGATGCAGCGCCTCGTAAGCGCCCAGGATTTCCGCCAGCGCCGACAGCGCCAGCACGCCGGGCTCGCGCGTGCGGGGAATCAGGCCGATCGGACTGGTCACCCGCGCCAGCTGGGTTTCATTCACCCCGTCGCGCGCCAGATCGTCCAGCCGCGCCATCCGCGCCCGCATGCCGCCCTGCGCGCCGATGTAGAATGCCGGGCTATCGAGCGCCCAGCGCAGGATCGTGCGTTCCCATTCGTGATCATGGAACAGCAGCAGGATCGCGGTCCAGGCATCAGCCTGCGCGCCCTGCGGCACCCCGCCCAGGCGCAGCGAAGCGGTGTCTTCCTTGGCAAAGACCTGCGTGGCGATGCCCATCGTGCGGGCCAGCGCCGCCGTCGCGGCCAGTTCCGCGCCCTCGCCCAGCAAGACCAGCGAGAGCGCTGGAATATAGGGCCGCGCACGCAGCAGGTGCGGCGGCGCATCGGCCGGCACGGGCAGCGGCAGGCTGGCCGGCTGGCGCGCGTCTAGTGCTTGCACCACCTGCGCCAGCGCAGCGCGATCGGGCGCGGGATCGAGCAGGATGTCGAGCCCGCCACCGCACGGCAGGCGAAAATCGATGATCGGCGAACCCCGGCCATAGCGCTGCAGCGCCGGCACCGCGCCCGGCGCCATCTGCGCCAGGTCTCCGGCCAGTTGCCGTTCCAGGCAGACATCGGCCAAAGAGCCGGCCACGGATGCATCCGCGCCGGCTCCTTGCTCGACTCCTTGGGTCGCCATCTGCGCGCCCACCCGGCGCGAGAAGCTGCCATCGATCCCCACCACCGTGCACAGCCCGGTGCCCCCAGCATGGGCGGCCCGCAGCGCGGCATGGTCGGTGTGGATCATCGCATCTCCAGGTGGGCTTGGCGTCAGCCGATCAGGTCGGCCGCCGGGGTATAGGCATAGCCCAGGTCGTTGGCCACCGCTTCATAGGTCACCTTGCCAAACGCCACGTTCAGGCCATTGGCGAGGTGGACGTTGCGCGCCAGCGCGGCCTTCCAACCCAGGTTGGCAATGGCCAGGGCATGGGGCAGGGTCACGTTGTTGAGCGCATAGGTGCTGGTGCGCGCCACGCCGCCCGGCATGTTGGCCACGCAATAGTGCACCACGCCATCGACCACATAGGTCGGCTCGGCATGGGTCGTGGCATGGCTGGTTTCGAAGCAGCCGCCTTGGTCGATCGCCACGTCCACCAGCACGGCGCCGGGCTTCATCGTGGACAGCATCTCGCGCGTGACCAGCTTGGGCGCAGCGGCGCCGGGCACCAGCACCGCGCCGATCACCAGATCAGCCTCGGCCACGGCGGCGGCGATGTTGGCCTTGCCGGCATAGAGCGTCTTGGCACGGCTTTCGAAATGGGTGGCCAGGCGTTCCAGCACTTCGGGGCTGCGATCGATGATCGTGACATCGGCACCCAGGCCTGCCGCCATCTGCGCGGCATTGAAGCCGACCACGCCGCCACCGATCACCGCCACCTTGGCCGGCAGCACGCCGGGCACGCCGCCCAGCAGCACGCCGCGCCCGCCATGGGCCTTTTCCAGGGCGGTGGCGCCGGCCTGGATCGCCATGCGCCCGGCCACCTGGCTCATCGGCTTGAGCAGCGGCAGGCCACCGGTTGCATCAGTCACGGTTTCATAGGCGATGCACACCGCGCCCGACTTCACCAGGTCTGCGGTCTGTTCGGGATCGGGCGCCAGGTGCAGGTAGGTATAAAGGATCTGGCCTTCGCGCAGCATGGCGCGTTCCACCGCCTGCGGTTCCTTGACCTTCACCACCATGTCGGCGCGGGCAAAGACTTCAGCCGCGGTGCCCACGATCTGCGCGCCGGCCGCCACATAGGCTTCGTCGGCAGCGCCGATGCCGGCGCCGGCACCGGTTTCCACCAGCACGGTGTGCCCATGCGCCACCAGTTCATGCGCGCTTTCGGGGGTGAGGCCGACGCGGTATTCGTGGTTCTTGATTTCCTTGACGGTGCCGACAAGCATGCGTGATCTCCCAAAGCGATCGATTACGATCCCAGTGGGATGATATGGGAAAACGCTGCGCTATTTTTCCCTATTTTTGGCGCACATTCGCCGGATGTCGGGATTTTCTCCCGACCATCCGGCGATCCGCGCAAATTATAGCGCCGGCACCGCGATGCAGGCCAGCTTCACATCGAGATAGTCATCCACGCCCAGGTGTGAACCTTCGCGGCCCTGGCCCGATTCCTTGACCCCGCCGAATGGCGCCACCTCGGTAGAGATCAGCCCGGTGTTGATGCCCACCATGCCGTATTCCAGCGCTTCGGTCAGGCGCCATTGCCGCGCCGCGTCGTTGGTATAGGCATAGGCCGCCAGGCCCGCGCGCGTGTCGTTGGCCATGGCCACGGCGTCCTGCTCGCTCGAGAAGCGGATCAGGCCGGCCAGCGGGCCAAAGGTTTCCTCGCGGTTGAGCAGGGCATCGGCCGGCACGTCAGCAATCACCGTCGGCTCGAAAAAGCGCGCGCCGATCGCCTCGGCCGGCTTGCCACCGGTCAGGATCTTTCCGCCCTTGGCCACTGCATCGGCGACATGCGCGGTGATCTTGGCCACGGCGCGATCATCGATCAGCGGTCCCTGGTCGGTCGGTCCGTCAAGGCCCGGCCCGACACGATAGGCCGCCACGCGGGCGGCAAGCTTCTGCGCAAAGGCATCATAGACCGCATCGTGCACCAGCAGGCGATTGGCGCAGACGCAGGTTTGCCCGGTGTTGCGGAACTTGGAAGCCAGCGCCCCTTCCACCGCGGCATCGAGATCGGCATCCTCGAACACGATGAACGGCGCGTTGCCGCCCAGTTCCAGGCTCACTTTCTTGACCGTGCCGGCGCACTGCGCGGCCAGCAGCTTGCCCACGGCGGTCGATCCGGTGAAGGTGAACTTGGCCACGCGCGGGTCACCGGTGAGCACTTCGCCGATCGGCTTCGCCTGCCCGGTGACGACGCTCAACAAGCCATCCGGCAGCCCCGCCTCCTGCGCCAGGACGGCGAGCGCAAAGGCAGAAAACGGCGTGAGTTCCGATGGCTTGATCACGATCGGACAGCCAACGGCCAGCGCCGGGCCGGCCTTGCGCGTGATCATCGCCAGCGGAAAATTCCACGGCGTGACCGCGCCGACCACGCCCACCGGCTGGCGGGTGACGACCAGGCGCCGATCGCCCTGGTGCGGGGCAATCACGTCGCCACGCACCCGCCGCGCTTCTTCGCCAAACCATTCCAGGAACGATGCGGCATAGCCCACTTCGCCCTTGGCCTCGGCCAGGGGCTTGCCCTGTTCGGCGGTCATGATCGTGGCCAGATCGTCGGCATGCTCCAGCATCAGCGCGGCCCAGCGCTTGAGCACCGCGCCACGCTCCTTGGCGGTCCTGGCCTTCCAAGGCCCGAATGCGGCCTGGGCAGCGTCCACCGCCTCGCGCGTTTCGGCCGCGCCCATGTCGGGCACTTGGCCGATCACCGCGCCGGTGGCGGGATTGTCCACCGCGATGGTCGCCGCCGCGCCGCGCCATTGCCCCGCCACGAACGCCTGTTCGCGCCACAGGTCGGGGCGCTTGAGCGCGGGGCGGGTCACTTCCACAATATCACTCATGCCATCACCTTGCCGGCCACTGTCGCCAGGGCCTGTTCCACCAGATCGAGCCCTTCGTCGATCAGTTCGTCCGAAGCGGTCAACGGTACAAGCACGCGAATGGTTTCGCCCTTGGTGCCGCACGACAGCAGGATCAGCCCGCGTTCCAGCGCAGCAACGGTCACCGCCTTGGCCAGGGCGCCATCGGTTTCCCCGGCGGCATTGGTCACGTCAAAGCCGAACATCGCGCCCAGCCCGCGAATGTTGGCCACCGGCAGGCCGGCGGCGGCAAAGCCTTGCACCCGCGTGCGCATGCGCTGCCCGATCGCGGCGGCGCGGGCGCAGAGGCCGTCTTCCTCGATCACCTCGAGCACGGCGAGCGCCGCAGCGCAGCCGATCGGCGAACCGCCATAGGTGCCGCCCAGACCGCCAGGATCGAGCGCATCCATGAGCGGAGCCCGGCCGATCAGCCCGGCGAGCGGAAAGCCGCCGGCCAGCGACTTGGCCACGCAGACCAGATCGGGTTCCACCCCGGAATTTTCGATGCCGAACATTTTGCCGGTGCGGGCAAACCCGGCCTGGACCTCGTCGGCGATCAGCAGGATGCCGTGCTGGTCAGCAAGGGCACGCAGCGCCTCCAGGAATGCCGGCGGCGCCACGTGAAAGCCGCCTTCGCCCTGCACCGGCTCGACGATGAAAGCGGCCACGCGCTCGGGCTCCACATCGGCGGCAAACAGGTACTGGATCGCCTCCAGCGTGCGCTCCACCGTGTTGCCATTGAGGCCGGTGGGGAACGGCGCATGGAACACCTCGCCCGGCATCGGGCCAAAGCGGCGCTTGTAGGGCGTGGTCTTGCCGGTCATCGCACTGGCCAGCAGGGTGCGGCCGTGGAAGCCGCCGGTAAATGCGATCACCGCCGACCGGCCCGTTGCCGCGCGCGCCACTTTCACCGCGTTTTCCGTGGCTTCTGCCCCGGTGGTGAGCAGCAGGGTCTTGGCCGGCCCGGAAAATGGGGCGAGCGCGTTCAATTTTTCCGCCAGCGCAACGTAGCTTTCATAAGGGCAGACCTGGAACGCGGTGTGGGTAAAGCGTTCCAGTTGCGCCTGCACCGCAGCCATGACCTTGGGGTGGCGGTGCCCGGTGTTGAGCACTGCAATGCCACCGGCAAAATCGACGAAGCGGCGCCCTTCCACGTCCCACAATTCGGCGTTTTCCGCGCGATCGGCAAACACCGCGGTGGACGACGCCACGCCGCGCGGCACGGCCTGTTCGCGGCGGGCAAGAAGAGACGCGTTATCGGCCATGGCGGCACACTCCGGGCAAGAGAAACAGATACTCATGCTTGTCGCACCATCGGCTTGCGCGCAAAAGCCCACTAATGCTACCCGGATGGTGACCAGGGGTTACCATCGCCATGCCAGATCGCCCACACCTGCCGCCCTTTGCCGCGCTGCGCGCGTTCGAGGCGTTTGGCCGCCATGGTGGGGTGCGCCGCACGGCCGCTGCACTGGGCGTTAGCCATGCCATCATCAGCCGCCATTTGCGCGCGCTGGAAGACTGGCTGGGGGTCATGCTGGTCGATCGCCACGGCGGCGGGCTGACCCCGGCGGGGGAAAGCTATCACGCGCTGATCGGCCCGGCGTTCGACCAGTTGTGCACCGCCACCAGCCAGATGCGCGGTGGCGCAGCGGGCGGGCGGCTCGATGTGTGGTCGGTGGCGGGCCTCGCCTATCTGTGGCTCACCCCCAACCTGCCCGGCTTTGGCCGCCGCTACCCCGGCATGGCGCTGGACCTGCGGCCCAGTGACAGCCCGCCCGACCTTGTCCGGCGCGAGGCGCAGGGCGATATCCGCTGGTATCTCGATACGGCCCCGGCGCTGGCCACCCCACGCAACCTCACACGCCAGGCGATCGTGCGGCCACGCCTGTTTCCGGTGGCGCGGGCCGATGCGCCCTGGCTGGCCGGCGCCCGCGTCGCCAACCCGCGCGATCTCCTGGCCCTGCCCCTGCTGCACGAGGATTCCGACGCCGAATGGCGCGCCTGGTTTGCCGCGCAAGGCCTGGAAGAAGCCCAGCCGCCGCTCGCCGCGCGGCTGTGGCAAGCGCATATGACCCTGGCTGCGGCTGCCGATGGCCAGGGGGTGGCGATCACCAACGGCTTCCTGGCGGCAGAGCACCTGCGCAGCGGGCGCCTGGTCGAACTGGGCGCGGGCAATCCGGCCTTTTCCCCCTGCGCGCCGGGCGCCTATTACTTTACCGCGCGGGCAGACATGTGGAATGCCCAGCCCATCGCCCGGTTCCGGGCCTGGCTGGCAGAAGCGGTCGCGGCATCACCGGTCGATTGGCTGGCCTGACGCGGCAGCCGCGCGCAGCCAATCGGCCAGGGCATGGACATGGGCATCGCCCCGCCCCTTGGCCCGCACCACCATGGTCAGTTGGGCGGCGCCCAGGCAGATGCGGTCACCCACGGGCACCAGCTCGCCACGCGCCACCCATGGCGCGGCATAGCCTTGCGCCGCCAATGCCAGGCCCAGACCATCGGCGGCCGCGCCCAGCAGGGCGGGCACGGCGGTAAACGTCGGCCCGGCGATGAGCGCATCGCCGCCCGGCATGGCGAGGCCAAAATGGGCGAACCACGCCGCCCAATCCATCGGCCCTTCATCGTGCAGCAGCGGCACGGTGCCCCGCCCTTCGAGAAACGCCGCCGCCGCCCCAGCCAGCGCCGGCGCGGTATAGACGGCATAGTCCAGCCCCAGCAGGGTTTCACTGGGCAAGCCCGTGTCGCCGCCATCGGGCGCGTCGGTCAGAAAGATATCGAGTTCGGTCGTCTCGAAATCCACCGCCAGACCGCGGCTGTCGAGCCATAGGTCCATCCCCGGCAGATCCGCCATCAGGCGCGGCAGGCGCGGCTGTAGCCAGCACCCAGCAAACCCGGCATCGGCATAGACGATCACCGAATTGGCCTTGCGATAGGGCGCCAGCCGGCTCACCCCGCCGCGCAGCACCTTGAGCATGTCGCGCACCGTGCGGTGGAAATCGCGGCCAGCATCGGTCAGGACCACCTGGCGATAGACCCGGCGGAACAGGGCATGGCCCAGCGCCTCTTCCAGGTTGCGCACCTGGTGGCTGATCGCCGATTGCGTCAGTCCCAGTTCCTGCGCCGCCGCGGCAAAGCTGCCCAGCCGCGCCGCAGCCTCGAACCCTTCCAGGGACTTGAGCGGGGGAAGCCGGTCACGCGCCATGGCCGATCACGCCAGGTCGACAAGAATCTCGCGCAGCATGCCAAAGATCGTGTCGATCTGCGCGGCGCTGATCATCAAGGGCGGAGACAGCGCGATGATATCGCCGGTCACGCGGATCAGCAGCCCGGCATCGAACGCGCGGTGGAACGCCTCCATCGCCCGCGCGCCCACCTTCCCATCGCGCGGGGCCAGTTCGATCCCGGCCACCAGCCCCAGATTGCGCACGTCGATCACATGCGGGCAATCAGCCAGCGCGTGCGCCGCCGCTTCCCAATGCGCAGCCAGCACGTCGGCATTCTCGAACAATCCCTCGTCGCGATAGAGCCCCAGCGTCGCCAGCCCGGCCGCTGCCGCCACGGGATGGCCGGAATAGGTATAGCCGTGGAAGAATTCGATGCCCTCTGGGCTGCCGTTGACCACGGTATCGTGCACCTCGCGGCTGGCGATCACTGCCCCCATCGGCACGGTGCCGTTGGTCAACCCCTTGGCCGTGGTGATGATATCGGGCGTCACGCCAAAGTATTCCGCCGCCGTGGCTTTGCCCAGGCGGCCAAAGCCGGTGATCACCTCGTCAAAGATCAGCAGGATGCCGTGCTTGCGGGTGATATCGCGCAGCGCCTGGAGATAACCCTGCGGCGGCACCAAGACCCCGGTGGAGCCGGCCACCGGCTCCACGATCACCGCCGCGATCGTTTCGGCGCCATGCAGCGCCACCAGTTCTTCCAGTTCCTCGGCCAGGGCACCATTGCCCGGCTGCATGCCCCGGCAAAACCGCACGGCCTGGCCATGGGTGTGCGACAGGTGATCCACCCCCCACACCTGGCTGACAAAGCGGCGCCGGTTGCCGCCGATGCCGCCCACCGAAAGCCCGCCGAAATTGGTGCCGTGATAGCCGCGCTGCCGCCCGATCAGGCGAAAGCGCGTGTGATCGCCGCGCGCATGGTGATAGGCCAGCGCCATCTTGAGCGCGGTATCGGCGCTTTCCGAACCCGAATTGGTGAAGAACACGCGGTCCATCCCCGCCGGCATGATCCGCGCCACGTCGCTGGCAAGGCGGAACGCCAGGGGATGGCCCAGTTGGAACGTCGGCGCGAAATCGAGCGTCTGCGCCGCCCGGGTCACGGCATCGGTAATCGCCGCGCGCCCGTGCCCGGCGTTCACGCACCATAGCCCCGCCGTGGCATCGAGCACCTGGCGCCCATCGGCGGTGGTATAGTGCATGTCGCTCGCCGCCACGAACAGGCGCGGGTTCTGCTTGAAGAACCGGTTGTTGGTGAACGGCATCCAGAAATGATCGAGATCGACGCCATCCATGCTGGCGAAATCGATCGACGCTGGGGTCGCTGCGGGCGGCTGGGTCTGGCTGGCCATGAAAGCTCCTGCAAACGGCGATGCCGTGAATCTTTTTCAGGTTACCTTTCGAAAATGGCGCGCCAGTGCGGGAGGGGGAAAAGCGATCGTCGGTGGTGCATGGGGCGCACCACATATCGGCTCACTCCACCTGCTGGCGCAGGAAGCGGCGCAATTGCGCGATGGCCGGATTGTTGGCGCGATCGGCGCGCGTCACCATGCAATAAGACCCGATTGCCACGGCCCGCGCGCCCGGCACCGCCAGTTCCACCAGCGCGCCACTGGCCAGGTCATCAGCCACCAGATAGCGATTGGCCAGGGCCAGCCCGCGCCCGGCGCGCGCGGCGGCCAGCGCCAGGTGGGCATGCCACAGCAGCGCGCCGGGCAGCGGCTGGCGCCCCAGGTCCAGCCCATTGCCACGCAGCCAGAACCGCCACTGTTCGTGGTGTTCCTCGTGCAACAGCGGCGCGGCCAAGAGATCGTCCACCCCGCCAATGCCGGCCAGGCCTTGCGCCACGGCCGGGCTCGCCACCACCAGTAGCGGCGGTCGCGCCAGCACCAGCGTGTGCAGCCCCGGCCCGCCCGGCTGCGGCAGCCAGCCATCGCCGTAATAGCGGATATCCACATCGGCTTCGAACTGGATCAGGTTGGCCGGCCGGTCGGTGGGGCGCAGTTCCACCTGGAAACCCGGCCCGGTCTGCTCGAACGCGGCAATCTGCGCAGACAGCCACTGCGTGGCAAAGCCCGGCACGCACCACAGCCGCAGGTCGTGGATCCGGCCCTGGGCCATGATCTCGCGCGTGGCCGACACCACATCGAGCATCGCGGCCGAAACCCGCGCGTGATAGGCCTGCCCCGCCTCGGTCAGCGTCACGCGGCCGCCCTGGCGATCGACCAGCATCACCCCCAGCCATTCCTCCAGCGCCTTGAGATGGCGGCTGACCACCGTGTGATCGAGCCGCAGCAGCGCGGCGGCGCGGCGCACCCCGCCCACGCGGCCCACCACCTCGAACGCGCGCAGGGCCGCAAACGGCGGAATGGCCTTGCCCGACAGGAAATCGCCGGAATTCAGGTCTGCGGAAGGCAACGGATCGGGCACAGGCATCCTCATTGCTGGTGCGATCGCATGATATCACCAATCGAGCGGTGCACCAGATGCACCAACACCCGGAAATTGACAACATTTCCGGCCTCACGTGCAGTTGACGCCCTGACATCCAACCGCAATTGTGATCGCAGCACTTTACAACAGGAGACCGTCCGATGCGCGTCCACATCCGCTCTGCGCGGCATTTTGCCCTGGGCCTTGGCCTGGCGCTGGCCCTGCCCGCCACCGCAGCCCTTGCTGATACCGGCGCCGCCAGCATCGCCAAGCCGGCCAAACTGGCAAGCAGCGCGGTCACCGCCGCCCTCGCCGGCAGCGCCGCACACCACAGCGACGAAGGCGGCGCGGCTGTATCAGACCTGCCGCAGCTGCATTCGGCCGACAAGAAGTTCATGAGCGGCGCCTATGCCGTTGCCGGCCCCAACCACGACAGCTTCACCGGCGAAGGCTATCCGGTGAACGAATTCATGGTCTTCCTATCGGGCGGCGTCACCCTCACCTCGGCCGATGGCACCGTGCTGGAGGTGAAGGCCGGGGATGCGGTGTCGATCCCCAAGGGCTGGCTCGGCCGCTGGGATTCCAAGGGCTATGAAAAGTTCTACGTGGTCTATGACCCGGAAAAGCCGGTGGAATAACGCAAACGTAAGCCCCCTCCTCTTCAGAGGAGGGGGTTGGGGGGTGGTGCGAAACCTTGCGCTACGCCTCCACCACCCCCGGCCCCTCCTCTGAAGAGGAGGGGCGAAAAACCCACTTTTCCCGCCCCCGCTTACCCGATCCGCCTATGCCGCGCGCACGCGGGTGATCACGTCCTGGAACGCACGATAGGCATCTTCGCCCAAGTAGTTGGCGTATTGGCACTTGGCGAGCGCCGCCTCGGGCGGGAAGATCGCGGGGTTGTCGCGATATTCGGCGTCCATCTGCGCCAGCGCAGCGCCATTGGGCGTGGGATAGCGAATGGTGCGCGAGATATCGGCGCCGGCGTCTGCGCTCAGCAGGTAGTTGATGAACGCGTGCGCCGCATCGGGATTGGGCGCGCCAGCGGGGATGCACAGCTGGTCGGACTGCAGGATGCTGCCTTCCTTGGGCACCACGAACGCGAGATCCTTGTCCTCGCGCATCACCTGGGCAATGTCGCCATTGTATTCGATCACGATGTCGCAATCGCCCGACAGCAGCAGATCCTGGCCATTGTCGTCATGGAACGTGGCGATGTTGCCCTTCTGGCGGATCAGCAGGTCCTGCACCTTGGCGAGCGTCGCCTTGTCGAACGTGTTCATATCGGCGCCGAGGTAGATTTCGGTCAGCCGGCACAGGTCTGCCGCATCGGAAAGCACGGCAATGCGGCCCTTGTATTGCGGCGAATCCAGCACCCATTTCCAGCTGTCGGGCACGCCCTGGATCTTTGACTTGCGATAGCCGATGCCCAGCACCAGCCAGGTATAGGGCATGGCATATTTGCGGCCCGGATCGAACGGCGCATCCTGGAACCGCGGCAGGATGTTCTTCATGTTGGGAATCTTGGCATGGTCCAGCGGCATCAGCATGTTGGCCTTGGCCATGCGCTGCACGAAATCGTTGGCCGGCACCACCACGTCATAGCCCGGATTGCCGCCGCGCAGCTTGGCAAACAGCTCGTCGTTGTTGGAATAGAGGCTCATGTTCACGCCGATGCCGCTGGCCTGCTCAAAGCCCGACAGCGTGTGCTTGCCGACGTAGGTATCCCAGTTGTAGAAATTGACCATCTGCGAAGGATGCTTCTTGCACCCCGCCAGCCCGGAAAACGTGATGCCGACCGCTGCCGTGCCCAGGCCGGCCAGGAATCCGCGCCGCGAAGGGGTTGCTTGCATGATTGCCCTCATGGTTGGCCCGGTTGGATTTTCGGGCATTGCTTTTACCCACGATATGTGATCACAGGATACAGGTAAAGCCTTTCATCACGGGGAAACGACAATGGCACGCGATGGCTCACCCAAGGGCATGGCCGGCGGACGGCTGACGCGCCGCGCCTTCGTGCAGACCGGTTCGGCCACGGCCGCCGCCGCGCTCACCCCGCCCGCCATCGCCGCCCCGGCCAAGCCCGCTGCTGCCGCCCCCGCCCTGCCCGCGCATCCCGGCGAACCGGGGGGTTACTATCCGCCGCTGCGCACCGGCCTGCGCGGGTCGCATGCAGGTTCGTTCGAAGTGGCCCATGCCCTGCGCGATGGCCAGGCGGTGGGCCAGGCGCTGGCCGGCCCGGCGCACGAAAGCTATGACCTGGTGGTGGTCGGCGGCGGGATCAGTGGGCTGTCTGCGGCGCTGTTCTACCGTGATCGCAACCCGGCCGCGCGCATCCTCATCCTCGAAAACCACGATGATTTCGGCGGCCATGCCAAACGCAACGAATTTCGCGTGCGCGGCCATACCCTGCTGATGAACGGCGGCACCGCCGGCATCGAAAGCCCCACGCCCTACAGCAAAGTGGCCGATGGCCTGCTGCGCCGCCTGGGGATCGATGTGCCGGCGCTGGCCAAGGCCTATGGCGGCGATACCGAGGTGGAGGAAGGCACCTTTGCCGGGCTCAAGCTGGGCCGCGCCGCCTTCTTCGACAAGGAAAGCTTTGGCAGCGATGCGCTGGTGCGCCTGCCCGATGATGTGCCGCTGGCCGATGCCCTGGCCAAGTCACCGCTTTCGGCCACTGCGCGCAGCCAGATCGCCGCGCTGGAGGCTGGCGCCACCGATCCGCTCGGCACCATGGCGATGGACCAGCGCAAGGATTACCTCGCCACCATCAGCTATCGCGACTACCTGATGAAGCATGGCGGCCTGGGCGAAGAAGCCATGCTGTTTTACCAGAACCGCCCGCTCGGCTGGTGGTGCGTGGGCGCGGACGGGATCAGCGCGCTCGATGCCTGGGGCACCAGTTTCTTCCCCGGCTTCAAGGGCCTCAAGCTCGATCCCGGCGGCACGATGCGCATGGGCTATACCCCGCGCGGCTTTGCCAGCACCGGCGGCAGCTATGATTTCCATTTCCCCGACGGCAACGCCACGATCGCCCGCCGCCTGGTCGCCCAGTTGATCCCCGGCTTCATGGCGCCGGGCCTCACCGTCGAACAGTCGATCCTCGCTCCCACCGACTATGCCGCGCTCGACCGGCCAGACAACGCAGTGCGCCTGCGCCTCTCCAGCATCGTCGTCCACGCCGTCAACCGCGCCCAGGCCGGGGCCGACGTGGTCTATTCCCACGCCGGCAAGGTGCACAAGGTGGCCGCGCGCCACGTGGTCATGGCCTGCTACAACATGATCATCCCCTACCTCGTGCCCAGCCTGCCCGCCGCGCAGAAGGAAGCCCTGCACGAACTGGTCAAGGAGCCGCTGGTCTATGTCAGCGTCGCGCTCGACAACTGGCGCGCCTTTGCCAAGGCCGGGCTTTCGGGCATCCAGTTTCCCCAGGCCTGGTTCCAGAACGCCGGGCTGGACAAGGCCGTGCCGATCGGCGGCTATGCCGGCCCCAAATCACCCGACGATCCCATCGTCCTGCACATGACCGGCATTCCCCACCAGCCCGGCCTGCCCGAACACGACCAGAGCCGCGCCGGCCGCATGGAACTGCTCGGCACCGACCTCGCCACCTACGAAACCCGCGTCCGCGACCTCCTCACCCGTGCGCTCGGCCCCTATGGCTTTGACGCAGACAAGGATATCGCCGCGATCACGGTCAACCGCTGGCCACACGGCTATGCCCCGGAATACAACGCCTTGTGGGACAAGCACCAGGACGACGACCCGCAAGCCCCCAACAAGATCGCCCGCCAGCGCTTCGGCGCGATCACCATCGCCAACTCCGACAGCGGCCGCGCCGCCTATACCGACAGCGCCATCGACCAGGCCTGGCGCGCGGTGGGGGAATTGCTGGGGTGAGATGAGCCAGCGTGAACACTTGCATGCTCGAAGCACCATTCAAACGAAGCAAATTTATAGCAATATTCACGTTTAAAAAGCAGAAAAACTCTTTAAATTACTAAATATCAATTAGAACTTAATGATTTATTGAAAATATTTATATTACAATTTCAAATATTCCGGGCAAAATTAGCTTACAATGAGCAATAATCTGGTTATTATTTTTTATTTTTAAAGCAGAATCCTTAATCAATTCTAATGCATTTTCAGGCTGAGGGAATAGCGTCCTCAACTGCATTGCGACTTTCGTCAACTCCAAAACCGGAGCATTGATTTTCTGATAGGCCGGAGCATGAATTTCGAGGAAAGTATTGCCCAAGGCATGTATCGCCAGGCCCTGAGCATTAACCTCTACAACGCGAGAAACCTGTCCTGCGGTAGCACTAATAAAGCCGTGCAGCGCTAGCCTGTTAGCAAAATTAAATTTCTCACCACTCAACCAGCTTTCGTCAGTATAAACACAGTCTCCTACGACAATCTGAGAAAATCTTTTGATGTCCAGCGCCATCTCCTCATCCATCTCAGAAACAATTCTTAACGTAGATGGAGAAAACGACCCGGGCTTTCTTATCTCCCCACTAAGTATTTTTCCCAGTAGGGCCTGCATGCGCTCTGATGAGGCATCCTCCGCTTGTCTAGCAAAAATATTGAGCCAGTCCTCATCAACACTCTTCTCATCGCACGTCGAATCTTTATTTTCATCTACATCTTCTTTCAAGTTTTGCGCAGCACTTTGCAAAACCCTAAATCTGTTTCTTGACTTCCGTATCGACGAAGGCAAGTACGCTTCAATAGCAGCATTTATCAACTCATCATCTTGAGCAATTCTTTTCTTTGCTGCAATGACTATTGCTTTCTGAAGCGCAAATTCTGCTTCAGAGTTAGCCGTGATGGATTTCGCCGTGGAATCAATCCATGCCTTAGGAACTTTTGCCATGGAACCAATCAGACTGGAAACCACCTGTTGTAGACGGTTTTGAACGGATACGGGCAAAGACTGCAGGCCGCTCACGACTGAAATTATATCCATAAGTCCCTCACGCCGCGATCTGTTAGAATTATTTACCTTTCCCTGACGGTTCTTGGATATATCTCGTCAACAATTTCTCGTAAATACGCTTACCTAACTTTAACGCCCCCTTACCGCCCCTTCTTCGTCACGCTCGCGGTAAAGTCCGGGTCCTTGTTCGCCACCCAGTCCACGAACTTGCGGATCGGCGGGTGGGCGAGCAGCACGTCGACATCCAGCCCGGCGCGTTGCAGCTCGGAATTGGTGAAGTTGGCGATCAGGGTCTGCTGACAGATGCCGTGCATCGGCACCACGTCGCGGCCGCCACGGCTTTTGGGCACGGGGTGGTGCCACACGATGGTGGTGCCGGTGGGCCGGCCGCACAGCCAGCAGGGAACAGGCGGCGGGGCTTCGTCTTCGGTGGCTTCTGGTTCGTCGTCCGTCCAGCCGCCGCGCTTGGCGTGTTTTCTTGCCATTTAGGGTTCAAACTCGATTGGCATAGGGTCGTGACGGCGCGCATTTTGGCGCCAGGCGAGGAGCAAGGAGGGAGCGATGGCATTCCATCGTGACCGACGCGCGACGCTGCCTGGCGCCAAAAGGCGCCCGCCGCGAAGCGGTCCCCCATGGAAGCCCGCCGAGCAGCGTCGCTTGCTTGCGCGTAGCAGTGCTACGCGTCTGCGCTGCACTCCTTGTCGGCGGGCTTCCATGGGCGATCACGATCCCTATGCCAATCGAGTTTGAACCCTAAAGGCTCAGCCGTTCCCAATCCTGCATCAGATCGGCGCAATCGCCGATATCGCCGGCGATGGCATCGTGCAGCCCCTGCGCATCGCCCTTGGCGATCGCCTTGGCCGCGGCCTGGTGGTGATCGACCATCGCCGCCGTGCCATAGCGGCCATAGACCACGCGCATGAACGGGCCGAACTGCATCCACAGGCTTTCGATCATGCGGTTGGCCAGGGGCATCGGCGCGGCGCCATAGATCAGCGAGTGGAAGCGGAAGTTCGATTCCATGTAGGCATTCACGTCACCCTCGCCCAGCGCGGCGTCGGTCGCCTCGTCGGCGGCGCGAATGTCGCGGAGGCGCTCGGCGCTGATGTGCGGCAGCGCGGCCACGGCGGCCACCGGTTCGAGCAGGGTGCGCAGGCGCATGATCTCGTCAAAGCGCTCCAGCGTCATCTTGGGCACCATCACCGCGCGCTTGGAGCGGATATCCACCGCCCCTTCGGCGGCGATGCGGCTGAGCGCATCGCGCACCGGCATCTGGCTCACGCCCAGTTGCTGCGCCAGACCGCGCGTGGAAATGCCCACGCCCGGCGCGATCTTGCCGGTGATCAGGCGATAGCGCAGGTCTTCATAGACCTGTTCGCGCAGCGACGACGTCGCTTCGCCCTCGTCAGCCTGGGCCACCGCCACCTTGGCCGCGCGGGCCGCCCGCGCGATGGGCGCCTTGGCCGCTGCCACCTTGGCAGCGCCGGTTTTTGCGGCGGATTTGGCCGCGCTCTTGGCCGCTACCTTGGCCGGGCTTTTGGCCGTGCCGGCGCCGTTTTTCATGCCTGTCTGTTCCAAATGAACCTGTCTGCCGTGATCTTGGGCCATGCCCGTTCAATTGGCTACCGTGATGAACCTTTTGCACGCCAAGGCCAAGGCTTTTCGTTTGACGGCCCGATCGGGCAACCGTATCTGTGATCTTAGAATCCATCAGGACCGTTTCATGACCACCGTTCGCAATCACGACATCGCCACCCTGCGCCAGCTTGACATGGCGCACCATCTGCCCGCGCAATCCAGCTATGCCCTGCAACAGCAACTGGGCGGCAGCCGTGTGATCACGCACGCACGCGGGTGCACGATCACCGATGGCGAAGGGCACAGCCTGCTCGATGGCATGGCCGGGTTGTGGTGCGTCAACGTGGGCTACGGCCGCGAGGAACTGGCCGAGGTGGCGCGCGCGCAGATGCTGGAGCTGCCGTTCTACAACACCTTTTTCCGCACCGCCACGCCGCCCCCGATCGAGCTGGCCGCACGCCTGGCCGGCCTGCTCGGCGGCGACCTGCAGCACGTGTTCTTCAACAACAGCGGATCGGAATCCAACGATACGGTGTTCCGCCTGGTGCGCACTTATTGGGCGCTCAAGGGACAGCCCCAGCGCACCGTGTTCATCAGCCGGCGCAATGCCTATCACGGCTCCACCGTCGCCTCCGCCAGCCTGGGCGGCATGGATTTCATGCACGTGCAGGGCGGCATGCCGATCCCCGGCGTGGAACACGTGATGCAGCCCTATCATTTCGGTGAAGGCTTTGGCGAAGACCCCGAAAGCTTTGCCGCGCGCGCTGCCGCCGCGATCGAGGAACGCATCCTGGCGGTCGGCCCGGAAAACGTTGCCGCGTTCATCGGCGAACCGGTGCAGGGCGCGGGCGGCGTGATCATTCCCCCGCCCACCTACTGGCAACGGGTTGAGGCAATCTGCCGCAAGTATGGCATCCTGCTGGTGTCTGACGAGGTAATCTGCGGCTTTGGCCGGCTGGGTGCCTGGTTCGGCTTCCAGCATTTCGGCTTCACCCCCGATATCGTCTCGATGGCCAAGGGGCTGTCGTCGGGCTACCTGCCGATTTCGGCCACCGGGGTCAGCCGCGAGATCGTCGAGACGCTGCGCGCTTCGGGCGAAGAGTTTACCCATGGCTACACCTATTCCGGCCATCCGGTCTGCGCCGCTGTCGCGTTGCGCAATCTCGATATCATTGAGCGCGAAGACCTGGTGGGCCGCACCGCGCGCGACACGGGCCCCTACCTTGCCGCCGCGCTGGCAGAGCGGCTGGCCCCGCACCCGCTGGTGGGCGAAGCGCGCTCGCTCGGCCTGATCGGCGCGGTGGAGATCGTGGCGGAAAAGGGCACCAACCGTCGCCATGGCAAGGGCGGGCAAGCCGCGCCGATCGTACGCGACCATTGCATCGCGCGCGGGCTGATGGTGCGCGCGGTGCGCGATGCCATCGTGATGAGCCCGCCGCTGGTGATCAGCCATGCCGAGATCGACCAGCTGGTGGATACGATCAAGGCCGCGCTCGACGCCGCGCAAGCGGATCTCGCCACGCTCTGAACCGCACAACGCCGGCTGCGCTTGCGCTCAGCCGGCCAGGCCCAGCACGATATCGCGCAGCGCGGCGGGTGCATCGGCCATCACGAAATGGCCGCCACCCACCTCGTGGTATTCCCAGGTGGGATCGGCGCGCGCTGCCTCGGCAAAGCGGGCAAACGGCGTGGGCTGCCACCCGATGGCGAAGATATAGCTGCGCTGCGGCACCTTGGCCTCTTCCCCGGTCAGTTGCACCGCTTCAACCAGCGTCAGCAGCGGATGCGGTGTCAGGCGCGGATCGGCAAAACCGGGCAGCGGGGCGATGGCGCCGGGGCTGTGCTTCTGCCCATCGATATAGTGGGCATGCTCCCATTCCCCGGTCAGATCCCACAGCGACTGGCCATCGCCCGGCACGAAGGCGTCGATATAGACCAGCGCATCGATCCGCGCGCCCAGCCGCGCCGCCACGCCGGTGATGACCATGCCGCCATAGCTATGCCCGACCAGCACGAAGCGATCGAGCCCGGCCCGCGCCACTTCGTTTTCGACATGGGCAATATGGTCACGCAGCGAAATGCCGGGATGGAACCGGGCGGCGTCAGCCCCCAGCCCCGGCAGGTCGACCGCCACCACGCGGTGGCCAGCGGCGCGCAGTTCGCCCGCCAGCCGATCATAACACCAGGCGCCGCACCAGGCGCCATGCACGAGCACGTAATCGGTCATGATCTGCGCCTTTCAGGCGGGATGACGGCGGCGATAGTCCTCGATCCACTCAACGGTCTTGGCGAGGCCACCGAACGGATAGAAATGCAGCCGCACGCGGCCATGCTGCGGCCCCAGGCCACTGGCAAAGGCATCGACCAGCTTGTCCGGCCCGGCGCTGCCGAGCAGATTGCCCAGCGAAATGCCGTACTTCTTCATCACGCTGGCCGAGGCACCCACGCCACAGCGGGCGGCAAAGCCCAGCAGGCGCTTGATCCCGGCCGGGCCCGGCACGCCGATCCGTACCGGCGCATCGATGCCGCGCGCGCGCAGCTTTTCCAGCCAGACCAGGAAGGAATCGGCATCGAACCCGAACTGAGTGACGATCAGCGGCGCCATGCCGCGCGCCGTGATTTCGGCCACCTTCTTGTCCAGCACGGCCCAGCATTCCGCCTCGGTCATGTTGGGGTGGCCATCGGGGTGGCCGCCGATGCCGATCGCGGTGATCCCGGCGCGTTCGAACGCGCCGGTGGCGATCAGCGCAGAGCTGTCGAAGAACGGCCCCTGCGGCTCTGCCGGATCACCGGCCACGATGAAGCAGCGGCGCACGCCGGCCTGTTCCACCACGGCCTGGAGATAGGCTTCGAATTCGGGCACGTCGATGATCCGCCGCGCCGAAAAATGCGGCATCGGTTCAAAGCCCAGCTCGCGCACGGCCACGGTGGCGGCAATGCGGGCCTGGGCTTCCTCGCCCGGCAGATAGGTGACGGCAACGGGCGTTTCAGGGGGGATCAGAGGCGCCGCCTCGCGCAGGGAGGCAATGTCCTTGGCGGTCATTTCCAGCGAATAGCCGTCGGTGATGCCGGCGGGTTCCTTGTCCCAATTGGGATGAATCTGTGCGTATGCCATCCTCTGATCCCTCGCCCATTCGTGTTGTTATGCTTGGGGTATTGCCCCTCCCCGCCAAGCGGCAGGGAGAGAGCGGTGACGAGGTCCGGTCGCCATTGTGGCCAGACCGAGCCGAGAATGGTGCTGTTTCGCGAGCCGGAGCGCAGCGTACTTTAGGTACGTGAGCACCGGAAGCGCGAAACAGTGCCGTTCGCAGGCCGGTATGGGCGCAATGGCGGCTGGGCCTCAGCGACCGGTGCGCCAGCCTTCGGCGTAGGCTTCGCGGGCCACGCGGCTGTACGGCACGGGCGATACGATCGCGCGCACTTCCAGCTGCTTGTGCGGTTCAACGGTGGTCTTCTTGGTGCCGCCGTTTTCTTCGCCCCACACCACGCGCACTTCGGTGCCGACCGGGATTTCCGGATCGATCGTGGCGAGGCTCAGCGCCTGCTTTTCGTTGTAGGAATAGCCGGTGAACATCGACAGGCCCACGGTCTTGCCGCCGGCATCGACCACGCGGTCATAGTTCGACGAGGCATAGTTGGCGAGCGGCACGTCGAAGAACTTGTACTGGTCACCATCGGGGTTGAACAGCGAAGCCATGATCTTGGCCATGTCTTCCGGGTGCCATGCCAGCGTGACCTTCTTGCGCTGGTCGGCCGGGTTCAGCGCCTGCAGCGCTTCCTTCCCGTGGAACTCGTGGTCGAACTTCACGAACGAGCCATAGCCCAGTTCCCACGGGTTGAGGTAATAGTCCTCGATGTTGTCCGACACGAACGAACCGCCGATCGAGCCGGTGGCTTCATAGCTGTCGGCACCCAGCCATTCGCGGAAACCCTTGAGCTTTTCGCCGGTGTAGATGGCGGGCAGCGGCGAGGGGATCCAGCCCGATTCCAGCGTGTTCGACGGATAGGCGCGGCTGCCGCACGCGATCAGGCCGAATTCCTTGCCGGCTTCGAGAATGGCGGCGCGGATTTCGTCCTGCTCTTCATAGGGGCCCCAGATTTCCAGGCCCGGCGCGCCCGACATGCCGTGGCGCAGCGTGCGCACGGTCTTGCCGGCGATGTTCATCGTGCTCATGTTGAAGAACTTGAGCTGTTCGAGCGGGCCGCCGTGCAGCTTTTCGATCACGGCCCAGGCATTGGGGCCCTGGATCTGGAAGCGCCATTCCTTGCGCTTGGCCGGCTTGCCCATCAGGCGCATCGGCGAGCGGTCGTCCAGCTCGATTTCCACGTCATAGCCGCCGGTGGCAGCGTGATAGCGCAGCCAGTTCGAAGCCGGCGCGCGGCCGACATAGGTGAAGCTTTCTTCTTCTTCCCAGAAGATGATGCCGTCACCGATCACGTGGCCATAGGGGGTGGTGGGCACATACTGCTTGGCCTTGTTCACCGCCCAGCCCTTGGGGCTGTTGATCATGGTGTCGGACAGCAGCTTGAGCGCGTCCTTGCCGCGAATGTACAGGTTCACCATGTGGTGCGACTGGTCGAACAGCACGGCCGAGTGCTGCCAGGCCCACTGTTCGGAACGCCAGTTGGAAAATTCCGGTGCCACCACCGGATAGACATAGGCACCCAGCTGCGAGTTGCGCAGCATGCCGACGATGTCGCCATTTTGCTGCAGCAGCTGGTCAAGGTTGGTCGCGGCCATGCAATCTTCTCCCGACTAAAAATGCTTGGTTGAAATTTGTATGCAACACATACAATATCAAATCAGATTCGCAATGGCAAAATCGACAGGCCGGCGCGAGACAACGACGGGAGAGACACTGACCATGGCCGCACCGCTGATTCTCACCATTTCCTGCACCGACGTGCCGGGGATCGTTGCCCGCGTATCGGGCACGCTGTTCGAACAAGGCGCCAACGTGCTGGAGGCGCAGCAGTTCGACGACCTTGAATCCGGGCGCTTTTTCATGCGTGTGGTGTTCGATCCGGGCGAAAAGAGCGCGCAAATGCTGCGCGATGCCCTCACCCCGGTGGCGCAGCAATATGGCATGGACTGGAACCTGCGCGACACCGCGCAAAAGCGCCGCGTGGTGATGATGGTGTCCAAGTTCGACCACTGCCTGGGCGATCTGCTCTATCGCGCGCGAATCGGCGAGCTGCCGATGGAAGTGGTCGCCATCCTGGGCAACCATCCCAAGGAAGCGCTGTCGATCTCGCTGATCGGCGACATCCCCTATTACCACCTGCCGATCACCAAGGACACCAAGCCGCAGCAGGAAGCGGAAGTGAAGCGCATCGTCACCGAAACCGGCGCCGAGCTGGTCGTGCTGGCCCGCTACATGCAGATCCTGTCGGATGACCTGGCCAGGTTCCTGTCGGGCCGCTGCATCAACATCCACCACTCGTTCCTGCCCAGCTTCAAGGGCGCCAAGCCCTATCACCAGGCCCACGCGCGCGGTGTGAAGATGATCGGCGCGACGGGGCATTATGTGACGGCAGACCTCGACGAAGGCCCGATCATCCATCAGGATGTGGAAACCGTGACTCATGCCGATCGGCCAGATGATCTGGTGCGCAAGGGCCGCGATATCGAACGCCGCGTGCTGGCCGAAGCCGTGCGGCTGCACCTGGAAGACCGCGCGCTGCTCAACGGCAACAAGACGGTCGTGTTCAAAAGCTGACGGGAAAGGAAGCAAGATGCAGGTCAACGCCCTCGATCATGTGAACATCATCACCGACCGCCTGGGCGAAACCTGCGCTTTCTACGTCGCGCTGCTCGGGCTTGAGCAGCGCGACGCGCCCCCGCCCTTGACCCCGAAAAACGCGCAGTGGCTCTATGACAAGGGCGGGCGGGCCGTGCTGCACATCAACAGCACCGATTGCCCGCGCACCTATGACCGCGCGGTGGAGCCGGGCCGGGTGACCGGCGCGATCCACCATGTCGCGCTCAACTGTTCCGGGCATGACACCGTCAGCGCGCGGATCGCGGCCATGGGGCTGGAGGCCAAGACCAACTTCGTCGCGGCGATCGGCCTGCGCCAGATTTTCGTGGCCGATCCCAACAACGTGCTGCTGGAATTGAACTTCTTCGCCGATTGATCCTCCCCGACACGGAGAGGGGGACCAGCCGCAGGCTGGTGGAGGGGCGTTTCTACCTTGAACGCCGCTTCAGTGGCCAATCCCCACCACCACGCTTCGCGCGGTCCCCCTCCCCGATACGGGGAGGATCAGATCGCCGCTTCGAGCGCGTCGGCCAGGGCCTCTGGCATCGACAGGTAGGGGCTGTGGTCCGCCTCCAGCGTGATGACCTGCGCACCGGGCGACATGGCGATCATGCGGCGCTGGCTGTCGATCGGGATCGTGCGATCCTGCGTGCATTCCACATAAGTGCGCGGCTTGCTGCCCCAACGCTCGGGCGTGACGACGATCTTCTGCCGGCGGGGCTCGCTTGGCTCGGCCATCAGGCGGGGCAGAACGGCGGCCACCGCGTCAGGCGGGGAAAGCTGGGCAAACACATCGCCTGCCCCGTCGAGTGGATCGATCACCGTGGCAATGCTGCCATGCAGGGGCTTGATGATCGCCTCGAACGGCGCATTGGGGCCAACGATCTCCTTGAATTCCGCGCGCGACAGGCCAGCGGGCAGCATCATCGCGCAGATATAGGCCAGGCTGTCCATCGCCTCGGGATGGCGTTCGGCCGCCGTGCTCACCACCAGCCCGCCACGGCTGTGCCCGCCCAGAACCACCGGCGCGCCACCCAGCCGGGCCTTGAGATCGGCGCAATGCTGCGCGGCAAAATCGCCCCAGTCCTCCAGTGTCACCGCCGCCATTTCCTCGGCCGTGCCCCCCATACCGGGCAGCGTCGGCGCCACCACGGTATGCCCGCGCGCGGCCAGGATCGCGGCCACGGTGTCAAAGCACCAGCCACCATGCCACGATCCATGGATCAGAACGAAACCGGCCATTTTCCTGCAATCCTCTCTTAACGCGCGTGCCCGGTCCAGGTGCGCAGGCCGGGCGCGGTGCGATCCTCGCCCGCCAGCGCGGCGGCCACGGCGGGCCGTGCAGTCATGCGATCACGCCAGGCCACCAGGCGCGGCGCGCGCACGGCGATATCCAGTTCGGGGAACATACGCTCCACCATCATCCCGCAATGGGCATAAAAGTTGATGTCGGCAAGGGTATAGCTGTCCCCGGCGAGCCAGGCGGTTTGCCCCAGCTGGCGTTCCACCTTGTCCACCGCATAGGTGATCTTGTCCAGGGCATGGGCCAGGTCGCTTTCGGAAAAGCCCGATCGCGCCGTCGCCCATTTCTTGCGCTGGTCGGGCAGCGGGATGTTTTCCAGCAGCTTTTCGAATTCGCCGTTCTCGATGTTGCGTGCAATGATCCCAACCATGCGGTGCCAGCCATGCATCGACACGTGGTTCATCACATGCTCGTCAACAAACTTGTTCCAATAGCGCATCCGCGCCGCGTCCACGGGGTCGCGCGGTCGCAACGGGCCATCGGCCGGCTGGGCATCGGGGAAGGCATCCTCCAGGTATTCGTTGATCACGGTGGTGTGCGTGATGATCGTGCCATCGTGATCGAGCACGGGCACCTGTCCTTCGGGATTGATCGCGGTGAACCACGGCTGGTGCTGCTCGAACTTGTGCAGATCGACATAGCGACTGGTATAGCCCAGACCCTTTTCCTTGAGCGGAATCATCGATTTGAGCGAGTTCGCCACGGGTTCGGCGTGGTAATAGGTCAAGGCCATGGTCGCACTCCGTTACAGCGACAGGGTTCCCAAAAGGCCGCCATCCACGGCCCAGCTTTGCGCGGTGACATGGGCTGCGGCATCCGACAGCAGAAAGGCGGCGACCTGCGCCAGTTCATCGGCACTGCCGGTGCGCCCCTGCGGCACGCGGGCGGCCATCGCCGTTGCGGCATCGGGTGGCAGGGCATCGAGCATCGGGGTTTCGATGAAACCGGGCACCACGCAATTGCAGCGCACGCCGAACGGCGCCAGTTCCAGCGCGACCGCGCGCGACAGGCCGAGCACCGCGTGCTTTGACGCGACATAGCCCGCGTTCATCGCCATGCCGCGCTCGCTCGCCAGGCTGCCGGTCACCAGGATCGCGCCGCGCCGCCGCTGCTTCATCGCCGGAACGACATGGGCAATAGCGTGGAATACCGCCGTGACATTGACCGCCATGACCGCCGCAAACGCCGCGTCGCCATAGTCTTCCACTGCGGCAAACGTGCCGCCGATACCGGCGTTGCAGAACAGGCCGTCGATGGCGCCGCGCGCAGCCACACCCGCGTCCAGCGCCGCCAGCAATTGCGGCTTGTCAGCCACGTCTGCCACTGCCCATCCGGCCGCGCCGCCCAATTCTGCCACCGCCTCTTCCAGCAAGGCGGCGCGCCTGGCAATCAGGGTTACCGTGCCGCCGCCGGCCACCACGCGCTGCGACGTCGCGCGGCCGATCCCGCTGGAAGCCCCGGTGATCACCACATGGCGGCCGGCGAAATCCGTCATGCCCGCCCGCCTGCGATGAACGCGGCCCAGACCTGCGCCTCGGGCCGGTCAGACCCTTCTGGCGTCCATTGCCGGGCCATCAGCGCGCGCGCCTGCCCCTCGCCCATGCCGGCCACCGCGCGGTGCCAGCGATAGAAGAACGCCGCCACCCGCCAATTCATGATGCAATGCACGTGCACCGGGCGCGGCGCTGCATCCAGTGCTGCGCAGAACGCGGCGAAATGCCCGTCATCGGGCGCATCGAACGGCACGGGGATATGGGTATAGCCGATGCCCGCCGTCGCCAGCCGCGCGCCCTCTTCGGGCAGGGCCTCTGGGTGGGTTTCCAGCGCCAGGTTGATCACATGGGCCACGCCCAGCCCGGCTAGCCGCGCCACGTCGCGCGGCTCCAGCCGGCCCGACGTGGTGACATCGGCCCCCAGCCGCTGCCACGCGCGGATGTCGGCCGGATCGGAGGTCATTCCAGGCCCAGCAACCGCACGGCGTTGTCCTTCATGATGCCCGGCAGCACATCGTCGCGGAAGCCGACCTGGCGCGCGGCGTCGAGCCACTTGTCGGGCCGGATCAGCGGGAAATCGCTGCCGAACAGCATCTTCTTGCGCAGCTGGGTATTGGCATACTGGATGATCTGCGGCTGGAAATACTTGGGGCTCCAGCCCGACAGGTCGATGAACACGTTGTCCTTGTGCAGCGCCATCGACAGGCTTTCATCCACCCACGGCCACGAGGGGTGCGCCAGGATGATCTTCATGTCGGGGAAATCCACCGCCACATCATCGACCAGCATCGGCTGCCCGTATTTCAGGCGGATGCCCCCGCCCCCGCGCATGCCGGTGCCCATGCCGGAATGCCCGGTGTGGAAGATCGCCGGCAGCTTGTAGTGGTTGATCACCTCGTAGATGGCATAGCCAACCTGCTCGGCCGGATGGATGTTCTGGCAGATATGGTGAAACTTGAAGCCCTTGACGCCATAGTTTTCGATCAGGTCACGCGCCTCGCGCGCGCCATACTTGCCCTTGTGCGGATCGATCGAGGCAAAGGGGATGCACACGTCGTCGTTCTGCGCGGCAAATTCGGCGATTTCATAGTTCGACACGCGCTTGGCGCCGATCCCGCTCTCGCAGTCCACCGTGAACAGGCAGAACGCGATGTTCTGGTCGCGATAGATCTGCGCGATCTCGGGCATCTTGGGCCGCTCGCGCGGCGCCTTGAAATAGCTCGATGCCGCATCGAAAAACTTGCCCATCACCGGATCTTCGGGATCGTGGCACGAAACTTCGGCGTGCACGTGCACGTCGATGGCGGTGATCTTGGACAGGTCTATGGGCATCAATGCAGTCCTTGCGATGTGCGCCTCATCTTTCGTCACCCCGGGCTAGACCCGGGGTCCCGCTTGGCACCTAATCCGGCACTGCGGAACGAAGAAGCGGGACCCCGGGTCTAGCCCGGGGTGACGAAGAGAAAAGGGCGCGCTTTAAATCAGCGCCTTACAGCTGGATAATTACGGTCTTGGTCTCGAGATAGGCTTCCACGCCCTGGCGGCCCTGCTCGCGGCCCAGGCCCGATTCCTTGTAGCCGCCGAACGGCAGCGCGGTATCGATCATGGCGTGGCAGTTGCCCCAGACGGTGCCCGATTTGATCTTGGCCGCCAGCTTGTGCATCGTTGCCACATCCTTGGTCCAGATGCCGGCGCCCAGGCCAAAGCAGGTGTCGTTGGCCATGCGCGCCACTTCATCCAGGTCTTCAAAGCGCTGCGCCACCACGACCGGGCCAAAGATTTCCTCGCGCACCACGCTCATCTGCGGGTTCACGTTGGCCAGGATCGTGGGGTTGACGTAATAGCCGCCATCGCTGGCCGGCACGTCGCCGCCCATCACCACGCTGGCGCCATCGCGCTTGCCCGCTTCGATATAGCCCATCACCCGCTCGTGCTGTTCCTTGCTGACCAGCGGCCCCATGTGCGCCTCGGGATCGAGGCTGGGGCGCGGGCTCCAGAACGGGGCGGTGGCGGCCATGCCTTCGAGAACCTGATCGAACACCGACTTGTGCGCGAACAGCCGCGAGCCCGCCACGCAGACTTGCCCCGAATTGAAGAAAATCGCACCCGCCGCGCCCGGCGCTGCCTGCGCCACGTCGACATCGGGCATCACCACCACCGGGCTCTTGCCGCCCAGTTCCAGCGTCACGCGCTTCATGCTGGCGGTGGCGTTGCGGTTGATCAGCTTGCCGATCTCGGTCGATCCGGTGAAGGCCACCTTGTCGACATCGGGGTGCTTGACCATGCGATCGCCCGCCGTGTGGCCATTGCCGGTGATGATGTTGATCACGCCGGCGGGGAAGCCGGCCTCCACCACCAGATCAGCCAGCTTGAGCGCGGTGAGCGAGGTCTGCTCGGCCGGCTTCAATACCAGGGTGCAGCCCGCCGCCAGGGCCGGCGCGATCTTGAGCGAAGCCATCAGCAGCGGGAAGTTCCACGGCACGATCTGCGCGCACACGCCCACCGGCTCGCGCACGGTATAGCTGAACACCTGCCCGCCAGGCATGGTATAGGGCTGCGTGGTTTCGCCCGAAATCTTGCTGGCCCAGCCGGCCATGAAGCGCAACTGGCTGATCGCGCCGGGAATATCGATGGCGCCGGCCATCGTCTTGGGCTTGCCGTTGTCGATCGCTTCGAGTTCGGCAAAGAGATCGGCATTGGCCTCGAGCAGATCGGCCAGGCGGTTCATCGTGCGATCGCGCACCATCGGCGGCAGGCCAGACCAGCGGCCATCATCGAACGCGGTGCGCGCGGCAGCCACGGCGCGATCCACGTCCTTGTCCGATGCATCGACCACGTGGCCCACGATCTTGCCGCTCGACGGGTCTTCCACCTCGATCACGGCATCATGGCTGCTGTCCACCCATTCGTTGTTGATGAACAACTGCGGCTTGCGCGCCAGAAAGGCCGACGCTTGCGGGGAATAGGCGCGCTGCTCGCGCGAAATCGTCGTCATCTCGTTCATGGCCGACTCCTCTCCATTATTTGTAATGTATCATAACAGTTTCACCGGGCCAAGCGCGCGTCAATTGCGCGCCGTGCCCTTGCCGATGCGCTGGCCAGTCTTGGCCTCCAGCGCCTTGTCCTGGTTGGCGCGCGCGATCAGGTACTGACGGATCGCCTCGGCATCGTCGGCGGTCAGCACACTCTTGAACGAGACCATTCCGGCCTCGTGCAGCGCGCCATCGAGCACGACCATCTTGATGCCCTCGGCCGAACCGATCGCACCCGAATGGCGCAGATCCGGGTTCACCCCACCGGCCACCGCGGCATCACCGTGGCAGACGTTGCAATAGCGGCCATAGAGCATGCCGCCATGGGCGACCTGCTCGGGCGTGCCGGTCAGCGGCGGCGGATCGAGCGGGCCGGCATTGCTGGGTGGCGGCGGCGGCAATTGCCCCTTGGCGCCCAGCTTGAACACCATCAGGCGGCTGATGTTGCGCGATGCCCCACCCTTGTGCGCCAGAATGCCGGTGGCCACGTCCCACACGCCGCCCCAGCCGACCATCACCGCCACATATTGCTCGCCGCCGATGGCATAGGTCATCGGCGCGGCAACGATGCCGCTCTGCGCCGGGAACGACCACAGCTTCTGGCCCTTGTCGGCGCTATAGGCCACGAACTGCCCCTGGGCATTGCCCTGGAACACGAGGTTGCCAGCCGTCGACAGGATGCCGCCGTTCCACGGCGAAACCTGGTCCACCCGCCAGGCCACCTTGCGATTGGCCACGTCCCACGCGATCAGCGCGCCGGTCGTGCCGGCCAGCGCACCGGCCTGCACCTTGGGATCGGCCGGCATCGCGGTGGTATAGCCATCGATCCCGGTCTGGAACCCCATGCCGCTGGGCTTCCAGTCCTTGGCCGCGAAATAGGGGAAGCCGGCGACGTTGGCCGGAATATACAAGAGGTTGGTCTTGGGGCTGAAGCTTTGCGGCTGCCACGAATGGGCCCCGCCCGCACCCGGCAGGCCGATGAACGGCTTGCCGGTCTTCTCATAGCGGGCCTCGGGGTTGATCGTCGGCCGGCCGGTCTTTGGATCGATCCCGGTGTTCCAGTTCACCGGCACGAAGGGCGTGGCCGACAGGAACTGCCCGGTCTGCGCATCGAGCACATAGACATGGCCGTTCTTGGGCGCATGCAGCGCGACGTGGCGCGGCTTGCCGTCGATCGTCATGTCGGCCAGCGTGATCTGCGCATCGGAATCGAAGTCCCAGCGGTCTTCGGGCGTTTCCTGATAGTGCCAGGCATAGGCGCCGGTATCGGCATTCACCGCCACGATCGACGAGGTGTAGAGCGAATCCCCCGTGCGCCCGGCGGGCGCCGGGTTCCACGGCTCGGCATTGCCGGTGCCGAACAGGATCAGGTTGGTCTTGGGATCATAGGTGATCGAATCCCACACCGTGCCGCCACCGCCCAGCGTCCACCAGTCGCCGGTCCAGGTCTTGGCGGCGGCTTCCATCGCCTTGTTCTCGAACCCGTCCTTGGGGTTGCCCGGCACGGTGTTGAACTTCCACACCTGCGCGCCGGTCTGCGCGTCATAAGCCGCGATATAGCCGCGCGCGCGGTATTCCCCGCCGCCCGAACCGATGACGATGCGCCCCTTCACCACGCGCGGCGCGCCGGTGATGGCATAGTTCTTGGGATCGGGCACGACGACCTTGTCGAACACGACATGGCCGGTCTTCTGATCGAGCGCGATCAGCCGCCCATCCAGCGTGCCGACATAGATCTTGTCGCCATAGAGCGCCGCCCCGCGGTTGACCGCGTCGCAGCAGGCCGAAACCAGGGTTTCGCGCGGCACCTTGGGATCGTATTGCCAGATCACCTTGCCGGTGCGCGCGTCATAGGCCTTGACCATCGACCAGGCGGTGGTGGTGTAGAGCACGCCATCGTGCATCAGCGGCGTGGCTTCCTGGCCGCGCGCGGTATCGAGATCGACCGACCAGGCCAGGCCCAGTTGCCCGACGTTGCCGGTGTTGATCTTGTCGAGCGGCGAAAAGCGCTGCTCGCCGTAATCGCGCCCGTAGCTGAGCCATTCATCCTGCGGGGCCGCGGCAATCAGGGCGTCGGTCACCCCGCTTGTCGCCGCGCCCGCCGGCGCATCACCCACCGCCTTGCCACACCCTGCCAGCGCCAGCGCCGCCAGCGATGCGAGGCCCAACCCAGCCACGAACCCGTTCCGCATCACTCTCTCCATGTCACGTCGTTCTTGCGCCTGATTTTTCAGGTCAGTTCACTGTGTTCAGTTCACCATGCGCTGGGCATTGCCCCAGTATTTCGTGCGCAGGGCCTTCTTGTCCATCTTGCCGGCCGCCGTGCGGGGAATGGCGTCGACAAACTCCACCGACTTGGGCGCTTTCACTCCGCCCAGCCGCGCCTTGGCAAAGCTGATGATGTCCGCCTCGCTCACCCCTTGGGCCACGACCACGGCATGCACCTGCTCGCCCCACTTTTCGTGCGGGATGCCAAACACGCAGGCCTCGCGCACCTGGGGCAGTTCGGTCACGGCCGCCTCGACCTCGGCGGTGAACACGTTGAACCCGCCAGAGACCACCATGTCCTTCTTGCGATCGACGATGTAGAGGTAGCCGTCAGCATCAAGCTTGCCCACGTCACCAGTGTGGTGCCAGCCGAACTTGCGGATTTCGGCGGTTTCCTCGGGCTTTTCGAAATAGCTGTGCGTCACCAGCGCGCCGCGCACGCAAATTTCGCCAGCCTCGCCCAAGGCGACCGGCTGCCCATCATCATCGAGCAGCGCCACCTTGATCGAGCGGGTCGGCTTGCCGCAGGCGGCCAGCTTTTCGGGTGCCTCCCGGGCAAAGCGGGCGACGTCTTCGGGCGGGAACCAGGCCACGATCATCGGGCATTCCACCTGGCCATAGGCCTGGCACATGCACGGGCCGAAAATCTCCACCGCCTGGCGCAGCTTTTCGGGCGAGCAGGGCGACCCAACCAGGATGAAGATCTTGAGGCTCGAATAATCGTGCGCGCCGATCTGCGGAGAGGCCATGAGCTGGTACAACGCCGTGGGCGGCAGGTACATGTGGGTGACCTTGTGCTCCTCGATCGCGGAAAGCACGGCTTCGGCATCGAAGCCCGGCAGGATCACCTGCGTCGCGCCGAGGCTCAGCGTCGACAGCGCAATCGGCCCGGCGGCGTGGGTGATCGGGGCAGACACCAGCGCCACGGGATCGGCCGTGCGCCCGCCCATGGCATCGGCCGCGGTCTCGATCATCGTGCCCCAGCCCAGGTTGGTGACATTGGCACCCTTCGATGGGCCGGTGGTGCCGCCAGTGGGAAAAATGCCGACCATGTCGAACAGGTTGCCGAATGCGTCGATCTCGGGCTCGACGAAATCCTGCGCGGTCACGCCGGCGATGAATTCTTCCAGGCTGGGATCGTCGCCCATGCGCCGATCAAGGCAGACGAAATGCTGCATCACCGGGCACAGCGCTTTCAACTGCGCCACTTCATCGGCCTTGCTGGAATGATAGACCAGCCACTTGCAGCGCACATAGTTGATATAGGCAGCGTTGGCATCGATGGCATTGCGGGTGTTGACCGGGATCCACTTGCCATTGGCGCGCCACATCGCCAGCAGCACCACCAGCAGCATGCCATCGTTGGGGCCATAGAGGCCCAGCAGATCCTGGTTTTCAAAGCCGTGGCGTTGCAGCGCGGCGGCGATCTGCTCGCTCAATTCCTTGGTTTGGGCAAAGGTCAGCTTCAGGCCGGTTTGCGTATCGACAATCGCCAGCCGCGCGGGATCGCGGTCATGGCCCCGGTCGAAGTAATCAATCGCACGCATGGCTTCTCCTCATCCGCATATCGGCGGAACCGGGAAGCGCCAGGCTGGCGGGCAAAAACCACAGGCGAACACGCGGCTATGGCATCGACTCTCCCGATTCCGGTTACCCCGGTATTTGTTAGTGTTGCATACTAAATGCGGATTGCCGGCGGTCAAGCCGCCATCTGCGTGCGTTTCACGTTTGCTGCCTCAAAGGGCAGATCAACTCCGCGCCGCCATGCTCCAGCGGAACAGGTGCCGCTTGCCCGAAAGCGGCGCAGCCACCGCGCGCTCGGCCGTGGTCCGCAAACCCTGCCCGCGCGCGGCACCGCGCAGCATAACCCAGTCGCTCCACCCCGTCAGCCCTTCGACGCGCCCCTGGTCCAGCGTGGCCAGGCGGCGGTGCAGCGCCAGAGGGCCGAGCGCCAGATCGTGACGCGCAGCCAGCGGAAAGCCGGCGGCAAAGGCGCGGCTTTCTGCTACGCGGCTGTCAAACACCACCAGCGCAGGTGGCACCATGGCCTGGGCACCGGCCGGCAGGGCCACGCCGGCAGCCCCCAGCGCGCCGCTGCGCAGCAGCGTGCGGCGATCGAGCCTCACGCGCATCAGCCCGCCTTCCCCAGGTACTTTGCCACGGCGTCGAGTTCGGCATCGGTGATATCGACGCGGGTCTGCGTGGGCATGGCGCCCTTGCCGCCGCGCACCACGGCCTTGACGTAATCGGCGGTAAGATCGGTGCGGTTGGCCAGCAGGCCCTGGTCGGGCGTGCGGCCCATCATCATCTGCTGCTTGGTCACCAGGTTGGTGCCCATGCCCCCGGCCAGGTGGCAATAGCCGCAGTGCGCCTCGAACAGCACCTTGCCATTGCCGCCGGCAGCGGTGCGATCGCCCGCCGGATAGGCCGGGCGCAGCTGATAGGGCGGCGGCGGCCCCGGCGGCGGCCCCATCGGTGCATGCGGCGCCCCAGCCTGCGCCAGCGCGACCGAGGCGCCCAGAACGATCGCCGCAACTGCGAGAATGGTGCGCGTCATGCCTTGCCTCCCTTGGTCACGCTATCCTGCGGCGCGGAATGGCGCTGCGCGGCATAGGCGGCGGGCCACACGCCCTGCTTGCCCGGCGCGATGATGCCGTTGGGATCGAGCGCGTTCTTCACCCGCTCGTCAAACCGGCGCAGCGCGTGGTTGTTGTAATCGAACGTGTCCATCACCGGGTCCATCCAGCCCAGGTGCGTGCGGTATTCGCCATAGCCAGCCTTGGCCGTCTCGCTGATCAGCGCGTTGAACAGCGCCTTCATGTTCGAAACCATCGCGGCATCGTCGCGATCGTACATCAGCATGTTGATGTTGTTGGCAAAGCGCCCGCCGATGGTGAAGCTGGCATAGAAATCCACGTCATGATCGGCGATAATCTTGCGGCTGCGCTTCAACTGACCCAGCACATGCTCGCTGCTCGCCGGCACCACCGGGGAAAAGCCCATGTGCGCGCCGCGCCCGCCGATCCAGTCAGACATCTGTAGCGGCACGGCCGAGGGCACGCCCATAGTGATCTCGTACTGGCCGATGGCGTCGCCCTGGCGCCACCAGTTTTCCTGCGGCGGCGCGGCCAGATGGCGCTTCATCGCCGCCTTGACGATCTCGGCCTTGGCCTTGATCACGCTTTCCTCGCCATAGAGGCGCAGCGCCACCTGCCAGTAGCCCAGCTTGTACTGCTTGAGCAGCTCGGCCACGCGCCATTCGGGGATGGCGCCGGGCTTGTCCCAGAAATCGTGGCGCTGGCCTTTCAATACCATCTTGCCCAGCCAGCTGGGGATGAACACGTTCTGCTCGATCAGCCCGGAAATCTTGAGCGGGGCGATGGTATCGACCACCCAGCCGATATCCCCCTCTTCGGGAATGTCGAAGATCAGTTCGAGCGAGGCTTCGGGCGCGGGTTGCAGCCACAACCCGGCCTTGGTGACCACGCCCAGGTTCGACTGGGTGAACGCCAGGTCATAGGTCGGACCATAGCTGAACGGAAACAGGTGCCAGGCCGGGTTGCCGGTCATCGCCCCCATGCCGGTGCGCAGCAGGTCACCATCGGGCAGCACCACTTCCAGCCCGCACAGGTTGCGGGCATGGAGGCCATAGGGGGTATAGCCGATGCCGTGATCGAGCGCGTTGCCGATCACCGAGCCCCAGCCATTGCCCGGCACGCTCATCCACAAGGGGTGGTTGCCGCGCAGGATGGCATCGTGCAGATCAAAGAACCCCACGCCCGGCTCCACCACGCAGGTCGCCAGCTTGGGATCGATATCGATGATCTTGTTCATGCGCCCCAGATCGAGCACGATCGACCCGGCCATGCGCGGCGCGGCCGTGCCATAGCCCAGGTTCTTGCCGCGCGCGACCGGCCACAGCGGGGTCTTGTGCTCGTTGGCGAGGCGCACGACCGCCCGCACTTCCTCCACATTGGCCGGCGCCACGGCGGCGCTGGCGGCCCATTGCTCGGCATCGCCGGGGGCATAGATATCGGAATAGGCGTCACGGTCGCTTTCGCTGGCCATGACCCAGTCCTTGCCCACCACGCCTTCATAGGCCTTGAGCGCGGCGGCAAAGCCCTGGGGGCTGACGCGGGGCGGCAGGTGCAGTTTCACCGGCAGATCTCTCCCATCATGGTCCCGCAACCGGGACTCATTTTCTAACAATTGTTATTGTTCTGCCTGCAATCCTGCGGTCGGTCAAGCCGCCATCACATGATTTGTATCGCCAAGCCGCTCAGCCCCGGCTATCATCGCAGGTGGGGACCAGGACTTTGCAGCGAGCCAAGCACCTGGCATGAAGACCAAGCCTTTCGTCACCATCGCTCTTGCCGTTGGCCTGCTGGCCGGCACCACTGGCTGCAGCCAGCTGTCGCGGCTGTTCTCGCACGATGCCGATACGCCGGATATCGCCGGCACGCTCGATGCCGAGCCGTCCGGCGCCAGCAGCCAGGCCGGCATTTTCTCGGCGGCCACGCCCGATGATCCCACCGCGTTTCTCAAGGCCATGTTTGCCGACGATGGCCTTGGCGGCGCGGTTTCCACCGTGGGCGATCTGCGCCACCGCTATTTTTCCGAAGAGATGGCCGGCCTGCTGGCCGATACCACGCGCGGCACCGGCTCGTCGCTGGCGGGCAATCCGCTCTGCCTGTGCAACAACCCCACCGATCTGCAGCAGACCATCATGATCACCCATGCCGATGCCCACAAGGCCCTGGCCCACGTCACCGTGACCCGCAGTGGCGTGGCCGATGGCCCCACCGTGCACCTGGTGATCACCATGGCCCGCAAGGAGGAAGGCTGGAAAATCAACGACATCCGCTATCCCGACGAAAACGTCGGGCTGCGCGATATCCTGGCCAAGGCCAACGCCCCGTCGCTTGATGTCAACGCGGCCTATTAGGTGGAATGGCCAATTCGGATGACCAGTTTCGCCCAGTTGTTGCCGTTCCGCCTTTTCGCGTCAGAACACATCACTCTTAGCAGGCAGTGGTGCACCTCTCATCAGTGCACGAAGCTCATCCAGATCATTGTCGGATGAGATAATCTCAAATTTTGTAAGCTTAATGAATGCGCGCGGTTCAGTTTGCACATGTCCGATCATGCCGATCTTGTATTCAAAAAAACCTTGCACGCACACCCTAGCGTAAAAGTACTTACGACTAGGAGTATTCGACACAGCCTTTGCGAGCCGATCTGCATCGGGCCTTGATGTGACGACGTCGAAAATTTTTCCGTCAATCTTCGTGAATGATCCTTCGCCTAGTTCATTCGCTATAATGCATTGATACCTGAACGATGCTTGGGGGTTGTCGTCGGGCCGCTGGGTGCTTCCTGTTCCGCCACACGAAACCATAAAAGCTGCGGGACAAAGCAATATGATACGAGTCGACAACATTTATCGCGTGCCTCTGCACTGTTTGAAGTCTTTAGTACCGGCTTACGACTAGATCATTGGACCTCGATTGCAATGTTGGCCATCCCTGACAAGGCAGCCAACCACCAATCTAGGCTGTAGACTCATAAACACGGAGCCACAGCCGCATTGAGGCCAGTTGGACCATGGCGAGGAAGTTTTCGGCCAGCTTGTCGTAGCGAGTTG
>NZ_JABGCC010000013.1:0-72861 GCF_013149315.1 Novosphingobium sp. SG754
CAACTCGCTACGACAAGCTGGCCGAAAACTTCCTCGCCATGGTCCAACTGGCCTCAATGCGGCTGTGGCTCCGTGTTTATGAGTCTACAGCCTAGCAACACTGCTCCTTGCGCAATCCGCCATCCAGAAGTTTTCCCTTAACCTGATCCAGTTAGGCAGTGTTGTGCGTTAAGTTTGGGGGTGGCAGTGAAGACTTCGTTGGCTCTTGCTTTGGTTGGTTCTTGCTTGATGGCGGTGCCATCTTGGCAGGCTGTTGCTACGACAGCGGGGGACTCGAGCCCCAACCCGCTCGCTTCGCGGTTGGTCGCCCTGACATTTCCAGCCGAAATGATCCGGCGAGACACCGCAACGACTTATGCGACAAACTTCCGCGCATCCATGCTGCGAAACCCTCAGGTGCAAGCGGCCATGCAGCGTACGCCCGGCCTGCTCGATACAATCGTCAACGCAGTGTCCATGAAGCTGGACCAAGTGCTTACAGCCCTTATTCCATCGTTGGAGAGCAACGCTGCCGCATCCTATGCTGCCAAGATGTCGCCGGCGGAGCTTCAAGCCGCAATCACATTTTACTCTGGCCCAGTTGGCCGGAAACTGGTGACGGCCACTCCTTCGGTCGTAATGGGCGACGATGTCCGAAAAATCCTTAGTTCTGCTGAGCTTGCTGAGTTTGCGGCTTTTTCGCAGTCATCGGCAGGGCAAAAAATGGGAGCGTTGAGGCCCCAGCAAACCAACGACATGCGCATGGCGGTCAATCATGCCCTGGAAGCTGCCGAGCCTCAAATAGACGCTGCTGCTAAATCCGCTGGCCAGGCGTATATCCGTGCGCACCAGCCAAAAAATCACTGAGTCTCGTTATCGACGGCAAAGAGAAACCTGGGGCCCCATCAGCGGCCTCTGGACCTGTCCGCGCGGCCTCGTCATGATCCTGTCGCAAAGCCTGTCCAGGGCGCCCATGGCATTGGCAAAAGGATGAACCCCATGACTGTTTCGCGCCGTTCGATCCTGGCCATGGGGGCCGGCGCGGCCATGCTACCCGGCGCCCGCGCTCTGGCCAGCACCTTGGCCCAGCGCCATGGCCGCCACGCCCGGCCGGCGCATCCCCTGGTGCTGGGGCATCGCGGCGCCTGCGCGCACCGGCCCGAACATACGCTGGCATCCTATCAACGCGCGGTGGCCGATGGCGCCGATTTCATCGAGCCCGATCTGGTTCCCACCCGCGATGGCGTGCTGGTGTCGCGCCATGAACCCAATATCGTCGACACCACCGACGTGGCCGCCCACCCCGAATTTGCCGCGCGCAAGACCACCAAGGTCATTGATGGCGAGCGGCAGGAAGGCTGGTTCGTCGAGGACTTTACCCTGGCCGAACTCAAGACCCTGCGCGCCAAGGAGCGGCTGGGCACGCTGCGCCCGGAGAGCATGGCGTTCGACGGGCAGTTTCCGGTGCTGACGTTTGACGAGATCGTGGCCTTTGCCGCCAAGGCCGCGCGCGGGCGCAAGCGGCCGCTGGGGATCATTCCCGAAATCAAGCATTCCAGCTATTTCCACAGCCTGGGCCACGATATGGAGGCCAAGCTGCTGGCGGCCATTCGCGCCCATGCCTGGCTGCAACAGGCCCCGGTGATCGTGCAGTCGTTCGAAGTGGCCAATCTCAAGCGGCTGCACGGCATGCTGGCGCCCTGGCGCAACATCGCGCTGATGCAACTGGCCGATGAGCCCGAAAAGCGCACGGGTGACGCCATCGCCAGCGGCGGCATGCTCACCTATGGCGCGATGCTGTCGGCCAGTGGCCTGGCCGATGTGGCCGGCTATGCCGATTGGATCGCGCCGTGGAGCCGGACCCTGATGCCTGAAACGGCAGACGGACGCCTGGCGCCGCCGCAGCCGATCATTGCCGATGCGCACCGTGCCGGGCTGCTGGTGGGTGCCTATACCTTCCGGCCGGAACCGCAGTTTCTGCCCGCCAGCCTGCGCCAGTGCGGCACCGCGCTGCGCTGCGAAAGCGGCAGTGTGGCAGAAATCCGCGCCTATCTTGCCGCCGGGCTGGACGGGTTCTTCACCGATGATCCTGCGCTGGGCCGTCGCGCGGTCGACGGGGTCTGATCATCCAGGGCAAATCCGCCCGTCTGTAATTTCCTGCGGCTTGGCGCTGGACTTTTTGCATTGCAGCGTATTTTATTGCGCTGCGACGGGCATCGCCAGGCCGCGCGCCGGATGCGGTGCGTGCGCCCGGCTCACCACATGCCTGCGCAGGGTTCATGTGGAAGGGAATGCGGTGAGCCAGCCAGCCGTGCTGTTTGTTTGCCTGGGCAATATCTGCCGCTCGCCGTTGGCCGAGGCTGCGTTCCGGGCCGAGGCCGTCAAGGCGGGCCTGGCCGTGACCATCGATTCGGCCGGCACTGGCGGCTGGCACGCTGGCAATCCGCCCGATCCGCGTGCGCAGGCGGTGGCCTTGCAACACGGCATCGACATTTCCCGCTATCGTGCCCGCCAGGTGACCGAGGCCGATTTCACCCGCTTTGGCCAGATCTATGCGCTCGATTCGCAGAACCTGCAGGATCTACGGCGCATGGCCCCGCGCCGCACCCTGGCGCGGATGGGCCTGTTGATGGATCTGGTGCCGGGCCGGGAAGGGCAGGCGGTGATCGATCCTTATTACGGCGACGAGCAGGATTTTCTCGAAGCCTGGGACGACGTAAGCGAGGCGGCCCGCCGCCTGGTGGCGCGGATGTTGCGCTAGGTTCTGGTAGTTCCCTTATCCCTCTTGATTTGCGCCGCGAAACGCACGAAAGCACCGCCCATGCCTGCACGCATCTATCAGCGCCCGAAAAATGCCATGCAGTCCGGCAAGGCCCGGACTGCCGACTGGCTCCTGGAATTCGCCCCGGCCGAGGCCAAGCGCCCCGATCCCCTGATGGGTTGGGCCGGTTCCGGCGATACCCAGCAGCAAGTCATCCTCACGTTCGAGACCGAGGCGGACGCCCGCGCGTATGCCGACAAGTATGGCATTGCCGTGCATGTCACGCCCACGCCGCCGCGCCGGCTCAAGCTGCAAAGCTACGCTGACAATTTCCGCTGATTGATCAAGCCGGCGCTTGCAATCGGCGCGCGCCGGCGCCATAGGGCGGGCCGGGAGTCGGGCGGACGTTTGCGTTCGCCAACCTGGTCAGGTCCGGAAGGAAGCAGCCACAACGGATTGCGGCGGGTCGCCCGGCTCCTTCTTAGCCCCACATTGTAATGCGCCGCCGCCTGGTCGATCGGATCAGGTCTGGTGCCCGGATGCCTTCATCCGCTCGCGCGCCGCCTCGCGCCCTTCCGTCGCCGGTACCAGGCCCATCGCCTTGCCCAGGCCGAAAGCGGGCATGTCCACATAGATGGTTTCGCTGCCGCCGGCTGGCACGGCATAGGTTTCGTGAAAAATGCCCACGCCACCGCGTTGCTGGCGCGCTGCCTTGTTGAACGCGACCCAGGCTGGCCAATGCGTGCGGTCGCGGCTGCGGGCATAGGCTTCCAGGCTGTCGAAATCGCGCCAGTATTGCACCAGCATGATCGTGCGCAGCCCCCGCAGCATGGGCTCATACCCCAGAAAGCCGCTATCGGGCGCAGCGGAAAGCTCGGCCAGCATCGGTCCCATGGCGCGCGACACAGGCAGCCATTCGCGCACGGCGCGGAAGCGGTTGATGCGCATGCCGATCAGGAACACGACCAGCGGCGTGGTGGTCTGGGCGGTGCGGCGGCCGGGCAGGATCGTGGGCATCACAAATTGGTATCAAATCAGAATCGCGGCGCAAGCTTGCGGGAAACCGCCTTGCCCCCGTTCGACATTTGCAGCCTTTGCGCCTACCTATGGGCGCGATGGCCGATTCAACCGACATGTTTGGGCACGAACCCGAAACCCCCGATGCCCCGCCGCAAGAGGCTGCGCCCAGCGCGGCCGAACTCGAAGCGGCCGGCCAGGGCGCGATGTTCGGCGATCCCGCGCCCGTGGCCAAGCCTGCGCCCGTTGCGCCCCAGCCTGTGCCAGCGCCTGCCGCTAAGCCAGCACCGGCCGCTGCGCCGGCACAGCCCTATCGCGTGCTGGCGCGCAAGTATCGCCCGCAAACCTTTTCCGCGCTGATCGGCCAGGAAGCCATGGTGCAAACCCTGGCCAACGCGATCCGGCGTGACCGGCTGGCCCATGCCTTCTTGATGACCGGCGTGCGCGGGGTGGGCAAGACCAGCACCGCGCGCCTTATCGCCAAGGCGCTCAACTGCATCGGCCCGGACGGGCAGGGCGGCCCGACGATCGACCCGTGCGGCCAGTGCGAACCGTGCCAGGCCATTGCCGAAGGCCGCCATATCGACGTGATCGAGATGGACGCGGCCAGCCACACCGGCGTGGACGACGTGCGCGAGATCATCGAGGCGGTGCGCTATGCCGCCGTCTCGGCCCGCTACAAGATCTACATCATCGACGAAGTGCACATGCTTTCGCGCAACGCGTTCAACGCGCTGCTCAAGACGCTGGAAGAACCGCCGGCGCATGTGAAGTTCCTGTTTGCCACCACCGAGGTGGACAAGCTGCCGGTCACGGTGCTCTCGCGCTGCCAGCGGTTCGATCTGCGGCGCATCCCGACCGCGCTGCTGGCCGATCATTTCGGCCACGTCTGCAAGGCCGAAGGGGTCGAGGCCGAGGCCGAGGCCCTGGCTATGGTCGCCGCCGCCGCCGAAGGCTCGGCGCGCGACGGGCTTTCGATCCTCGATCAGGCGATCAGCCATGCCGATCTGGCGGGCAGCGGCGATGGCTCGGTGATCACGGTTTCGGCCGCGCAAGTGCAGGACATGCTCGGCCTGGCCGACAAGACGCTGCAACGCCGCCTGTTTGCCGCCATGCTCAAGGGCGATGGCGCCGCGCTGCTGGCCGAAGTGGCACATCAATATTCCTTGGGGATCGAGCCGGTGGCCATGCTGCGCGCGCAGCTTGATCTGGTCCACAAGGTCACCGTCACCCAGATCAGCGGCCCTGAGGGTGAGGCCCGCTCGGCCGAAGAGGCTGCGGCGCTGCAGGGCTGGGCCGGCGATCTGGCGCCCGGGCAGTTGCACCGCCTGTGGCAGTTGCTGCTTAAGGGCCATGACGAGGTGAAGACCGCGCCCGATCCGCTGGTGGCGGCGCAGATGGCGCTGCTGCGCGTGCTGCACGCGGCCGACATGCCCGATCCCGGCGGCCTGGTGCGCAAGCTGGAAGAAATGCTGGCGCAAGGGCCCGCCCTGGCCGCGAGCATGGCCGCGCAGCCCGCGCCCGATGGCGCCCCGGCTGCAGCGATGCCGTCGGCGCCCGCCACGGGTATCGCCATGGATTGGCAAGCCCTGGTGGAGCAGGTGGAAGAAGTCTCGCCGCTCACCGGCGCCACCATGCGCCTGTCGGTCCGCCTGATCGAATTGCGCATGGGCACGCTGCGCTACCAGCTGGCGCCTGGCCTGCCGGGCGATCCCACGCCCGATATCAAGAAAGCGCTGCAGAACATCACCGGCCAGGCCTGGCTGTTGGAACGGCTCGACGGCGAAGCTGCCCAGGGTGCGCAGCCCAGCCTGGTGGAAGCCAAGGCTGCGCTTGAGGCCGAGGCCGAAGCCGCGATGCGCGCCGATCCGCTGGTGCGCGCTGCGCTTGAAGCCTTTCCCGGCGCTGAAATTCTCGACGAATCCAACCCCGCCACGGCTGAACGCCGGCCGTGGTCGCCTGCGCGGAGCAGACAAGCATGAAGTCCATGGAAGAAATGATCCAGGCGGCACAGAAGGCCGCCGAAACCATCCAGAAGCAGATGGAGGATGCCCAAGGCCGCCTCGACGCGATCGAGGTGGAGGGCGCTGCTGGCGGTGGCCTGGTCACCATCAAGGCTTCGGCCAAGGGCCGCGTGATCGGCGTGTCGATCGATGACAGCCTGCTTGTTCCGGCCGACAAGGGCATTCTCGAAGACCTGGTCGCTGCCGCCTTCAACGATGCGCGGGCCAAGGCCGATGCGGCCGCTGCCGAAGAAATGCAGAAGGTGCAGATGGCGGCCGGTATTCCGCCGGGCTTCAAGCTGCCGTTCTGAGCGACGGCGCAACCTTTCAAGATTACCGTTGTTTTCCCAGGGCTGCGCGCCTGATCGGCTTTTCGTTCAGCGCCCAGTCATGGTGAGACCGACTACGGGGACATGATGATCGTATTGCTTGCCGCTGCGTTGGCCGGGACCACGCCGATAGATGATGGCGCGCCGCCGCAGCCGGTTGCGGGCAGCCCTGCCGCGTCTGCCTCTGCCGTGACCGCGCCTGCCGCTCCTGCGACCGCGTCGGCCGTACCTTCTGCCCCCGAACAAGCGCCCGCCCGCGCACCCGATGGCCAGATTCTTCCCGTCATCGTGCTGCCCACGGTCACGCCGGTTGCCGCCAACGATACCGCTGCCGAGACGCAGCCCGCTGACGAAGGCGCCATTGTCGTCAACGCGCGGCGCGGCCCGCCGCCCGGCGACCCGGTCATCGCGCTCAACAAGGTGACCTTTGCCGCCACCCAGGCGGTTGATCGCGCGGTGATCGGGCCGGCCGCCAAGGCCTATGGCTCGATCGTGCCAGCGCCCATTCGCACGGGTTTCCGGCATTTCTTCACCAACCTGACCGAGCCGGTCATCGCGCTTAACTTCCTGCTGCAGTTGAAGCCGGGCAAGGCCGCCGAAACGCTGGGCCGGTTCGCCATCAATTCCACCATCGGGGTGGGCGGCCTGCTCGATGTGGCCGTGGCCAAGCCGTTCAAGCTGCCTTATCGCCGCAACGGCTTTGGCTATACCCTCGCCTATTATGGCGTGGGGCCAGGGCCGTTCCTGTTCGTCCCGCTGGTTGGGCCCACCACCCTGCGCGACGTGATCGGCCTGGGCCTCGATCGTGCGTTCCTGCCGGCGATTGTGGGCGGCCCGCTACGCAGCCCGGCCTATGTCACCGGCAGCTTCGTGGTGCGTTCGCTCAACGATCGTCTTGACGATGACCGCCGCATCCAGGCGATGCGCAAGGCTGGCGATCCCTATCTCGCCGCCAAGGAAGGCTATCTCGCCGCCCGCCAGGAGCAGATCGACGAGCTTAAGGGGCACAAGCACAAGGAAAAGGCCGCCCCGGCGCCCGATGCGCAGACGCCGCCTGCCGCGATGACTCCCGCGGCACCGGCACCGGCGCCAGCGCCCGCCGGGCCAGCGCCCACCGGGCCGGCGCATGCCCCGGATGGCCAGGTGCTGCCCCCGATCGTGCTGCCGGCGCCCGCGCCGGCCGCTACCCCGGCAACGGCACCAGCCACCACTACCCCCTGATCGGCGCACCGCCACCCCACAGGCCAAGTCCCGCGCAAAAAGGCTGAAAACCGGCAATCCCCAACCGTCTTGGCGCTTGGGCATTGCGGGGCGGCGCCTTGCACCCCATATCTGCCTCAAGCCCTGCCGGTTTGGGTTCATGTGCGGCAGGTGGGACGGACATTTGCACTTATGACTTTGTATCCCCTGCTGCCCTTGCGCGATATCGTGGTATTCCCCGGTATGGTCGTGCCGCTGTTTGTCGGCCGCGAAAAGTCGGTTGCCGCCCTGGAAACGGCCATGGCCGGGTCCAAGGACATCTTCCTGCTGGCCCAGCTTGACCCCGGCTGCGACGATCCCGATCGCGATGATCTCTATGAAACCGGCGTGATCGCCACGGTTCTCCAGCTGCTCAAGCTGCCCGACGGCACCGTGCGCGTCCTTGTCGAAGGCAACCAGCGTGCCGAGCTCAAGACGCTCAACGCGGAAAGCTCCAGCCACGGCGACATGCTGATGGCCGAGGTCGAGCCGATCGAGCCGGGCAGTGTCTCGGGCACCGAAGTGTCGGCGATGATGCGCTCGGTGGTCGATCAGTTCGCCGAATATGCCAAGCTTTCCAAGAAGCTGCCGCAGGATGCCGGGCAGCAGCTGGGCGATATCGAAGATGCCGGCAAGCTGGCCGATGCCGTGGCTGCCAACCTGGCGGCCAAGGTGGCCGACAAGCAGGCCGTGCTTTCGGAAAGCGACGCGCTCAAGCGCCTGGAAATGGTGCTTTCCTTCATGGAAGGCGAACTGGGCGTGCTCCAGGTGGAGCGCAAGATCCGTGGCCGCGTGAAGCGCCAGATGGAAAAGACCCAGCGGGAATACTACCTCAACGAGCAGCTCAAGGCGATCCAGTCGGAACTGGGCGGCGGCGACGGCGAGGAAGCCAACGAGATCCAGGAACTGCAGGACAAGATCGACAGCCTCAAGCTGTCGAAGGAAGCCCGCGCCAAGGCCAATGCCGAGCTGAAAAAGCTCAAGACCATGCAGCCGATGAGCGCGGAAGCCACTGTGATCCGCAACTATCTCGATGTGCTGCTGGGCCTGCCGTGGGGCAAGCGCTCCAAGCTCAAGAAGGATATCCCGGGCGCCCAGGCGGTGCTTGATGCCGATCACTACGCGCTGGACAAGGTCAAGGATCGCATCGTCGAATACCTGGCCGTGCAGGCGCGCACCAACAAGCTCAAGGGGCCGATCCTGTGCCTCGTTGGCCCGCCGGGCGTGGGCAAGACCTCGCTGGGCAAGTCGATCGCCAAGGCCACCGGCCGGCAGTTCATCCGCCAGTCGCTGGGCGGCGTGCGCGACGAGGCCGAAATCCGTGGCCACCGCCGCACCTACATCGGCTCGCTGCCGGGCAAGATCGTCACCAACCTGCGCAAGGCTGGTGCATCCAACCCTCTGTTCCTGCTCGACGAGATCGACAAGCTGGGCCAGGATTTCCGCGGTGATCCCGCTTCGGCCCTGCTCGAAGTGCTCGACCCCGAACAGAACGCCAAGTTCCAGGATCACTACCTGGAACTGGACATCGACCTGTCCGACGTGATGTTCGTGTGCACGGCCAACAGCCTCAACCTGCCGCAACCGCTGCTCGATCGCATGGAGATCATCCGCCTCGAAGGCTATACCGAGGATGAGAAGGTCGAAATCGCCGAGCGGCACCTGGTGAGCAAGCAGGTGGAAGCACACGGCCTGCGCAAGGGCGAGTTCACGCTGACGCAGGACGCGCTGCGCGATCTGATCCGCTATTACACCCGCGAAGCGGGCGTGCGCACGCTGGAGCGCGAAGTGGCCCGGCTCGCGCGCAAATCGTTGCGCAAGATCCTGGAGGGCAAGGAAAAGAGCGTGACCATCACGCCTGAAAACCTGGCCGAGTTCGCCGGCGTGCGCAAATTCCGCCATGGCGTTTCCGACGAGGAAAACCAGGTTGGCGCGGTAACGGGCCTGGCCTGGACCGAAGTTGGCGGCGAATTGCTGACGATCGAAAGCGTGACGGTGCCCGGCAAGGGCGCGGTGCGCACGACGGGCAAGCTGGGCGAAGTGATGAGCGAAAGCGTCCAGATGGCGTTCAGCTTCGTCAAGGCGCGCAGCCCTGCCTATGGCATCAAGCCGTCGATCTTCCAGCGCAAGGATCTGCATATCCACCTGCCCGAGGGCGCCGTGCCCAAGGACGGGCCGAGCGCGGGCATCGGCATGGTCACTGCGATGGTTTCGACGCTGACCGGTGTTCCGGTGCGTGCCGATGTGGCGATGACCGGGGAAGTGACGCTACGCGGCCGTGTGCTGGCGATCGGAGGATTGAAGGAAAAGCTGCTCGCCGCGCTGCGCGGTGGCATCAAGACGGTCCTGATCCCCGAGGAAAACCGCAAGGATCTGGCGGAAATCCCCGCCAATATCCGCGAAGGGCTGGAGATCGTGCCGGTGTCGCATGTCGACGAGGTGCTGGCACGCGCGCTGGTTGCCCCGGTGGAAGCGATCGAATGGACCGAAGCTGACGACCTTGCCACGCAGCCGGCGGCGGCCCCCCTGGGCGGCAGCCCGGCAGCGGCACGCACCGCGCACTGAGCGCAGTTTCTACCGTAGTTTGACGGGAGCCGCGCGCAACATCGTTGCGCGCGGCTTTTGCTTGCCCACAAGGTCGGCCACTATCGGGGATAAATTGCGGGTTTTGCGTGCTTTTGCCTTTGACAGCGCTTTTTTTCTCGGCTCTTTTCCGCCGCACCCGAAATCACGATTTTCCAACATTTGCTGTCCAGTAGATTGGTAGGGGGTTTCCGCACATGAACAAGAACGATCTGATCAGCGCCGTCGCCGATGTCAGCGGCCTGTCCAAGGGCGATGCCATCAAGGCTGTCGAAGCCGTGTTCGAATCGATTTCCGGCGCGCTGGCCAAGGGCGAGGAAGTGCGCCTGGTCGGCTTCGGCACGTTCTCGGTTGCCAAGCGCAAGGCGTCGACCGGCCGCAACCCCCGCACCGGCGAACCGATGGCCATCAAGGCTTCGGCCCAGCCCAAGTTCAAGGCCGGCAAGGGCCTTAAGGACGCGGTGAATTGACCCCATCGCGCCGCAAGGCAAAAAAAGAGGCCGCGTCGCATGCCGACGCGGCCTTTTTTGTGGAAAAAGAATTCCCGTGTTCCGCACAAAGGCGGTTCAGTCGTCCACGCCCGGGCGCGTGGCGGCGGCATAGAGGGCAATGGCGGCCGCGTTGGAGACATTGAGGCTTTCGATCGCACCGCTGATCGGCAGGCGGGCAATGGCATCGCAATGCTGCATCACGTTGTGCCGCATGCCTTCGCCCTCCGCGCCCAGCACCAGGGCCACCGGGCCGGCGGGCAGGGCATGGGGAAATTCCGCCTCGCCTTCGCCATCCAGGCCGATTCGCCAATAGCCGGCCTCGGAAATCGATTCGAGCGCGCGTGCCAGGTTCACCACCCGCACCCACGGTACCGATTCCAGCGCGCCCGATGCCGATTTGGCCAAAGTGCCTGATTCGGGCGGGGCATGGCGATCCTGCGTGATCAGCGCGGCCACGTCGAACGCGGCACAGCTGCGCAGGATGGCGCCCACGTTGTGCGGGTCGGTCACCTGATCCAGCAGCACCAAGGTGCGGCCCTCGGCCTCTTCCAGCACATCGTCCAGCGCCACGTCGTCCAGCGGCAGGCATTCCAGCACCAGGCCCTGGTGCGGCGCATCACGCGCCACCAGGCGCCCCAGATCCACCGCCTGGGCATATTCAACCGGCAGATCGCGCGGCAGCTCGGCGTCATGATCGTCCAGCATTTCCTGGATCGCCTCGCGCGTGCCCCACAGCTTCTTGGCGGTGCGGTTGGGGTTGGTCAGCGCTGCTTCCACGGCATGGCGGCCCCACAGCCGCACCGTGCCGGTGCTGCCACGGCCCGATCCGCGCCCACCCTGGTTGCGCCCGGCCCGGCCGCGCAATGAGCGGCTCTTCTTGCCACTGTCGTGGCGCTTGTCTTGGTCATCATCGTGGCGGGGCATTGCGAACACCTGTGCATAAAAATCGAAAACTGCATCGCCCTTAGCCAGCCCCCCCATTGACAGGCAAGCGATGGTTCGCCAAAGGGCCTCTCACTCGGCCGGACGGACCGGATCGCTTGCAGCGAAACGGCCCATTCAAATGCAGGAAAGCCTTGGAAAAGGCGCTCCTCGCACCGGCAAATCTGGTGTGGACAGGTGGCCGAGTGGTTAAAGGCAGCAGACTGTAAATCTGCCCGCGCAAGCGTACGCTAGTTCGAATCTAGCCCTGTCCACCACCAGTACTCAATTTCCTTAGTTTTCACGGGATATACCTCGTTTTGAGGCGGGCCTCACGGCCGCCCCGGCCTTTGCGGCAGCGTCACCTGCGGGTTTGGCGTGGCGCTGGGCACCAGGCCATAGTCGTAGGTCTCGCTGGCTTTCCAGGTATGGCCGCAAACCACATTGGTGCACTGGTAATAGATCTCGCGGTGGGTGTCGGTAACCGGCCGGCTCGATCGCCGTTGACCCGGTTGGTGGCAATGGGGGCAATGCAGGCGCCCGGTGCGCGGCTGCCCCGTGGTGGGGGATGGCATGGTGGATCTCCATTTATATCGATAAATCTATAATGCACCAATCTATCGTCTGGGCAATAGATAAATGAATTGCCGATTTATAGTTTAATCTATAAACCTCTATCCATGACACTGGGTGATCGCATTGCCGCGCGAATCAGCGCGTTGGGCCTGTCGCAGGCGGAACTGGCGCGCCGCGTCGGCATTTCACAGCCGAGCGTGAACCACCTCATCCGCAAGGGGGCGCAAGGGTCGCGCCATATCCACGCCATAGCCCGCGCTCTCGAAACGAGCGTGGAATATCTCACCGGTGAAACCGATGACCCCGCCAACGATGGTCGCCGTGCGCCATCGGTTTCGGTAGTTGCCGGAGCCATGGGCCTGGTTGCCGTGCGCGAGGTCGATCTGGCGATCGGCCTGGGCGCCGCCTATATCGACCAGCCTATCGCCGATGTGCAGCGCATGTTTCCGCGCGAATGGCTCGATCTCTATACCCGTGCCCCGGCGGAAAGTCTGATCATTGCGCGCGGTTCCGGGGACAGCATGATCCCCACTATTCTCGATAACGATCTGCTGCTGATCGATACCAGCCAGGCGGTGCCGCGCCTGGCCGATCAGGTCTGGGCGGTCAGCTATTGCGGGCTGGGCTGCGTCAAGCGTCTGCGGCCCAGCAAGGATGGCGGCTGGCTGCTGATGGCCGATAATCCTGCCATTTCCCCAATCACCGCCTATGACGGGGAATTGCACGTGCTGGGCCGCGTCGTGGCCTATTTCCGCAAGATGTAGCACGCCATGGTCCGTGCCAGCCGGGGATAGCCGGGCAGGGCCAGCGCCATCGCCAGCAGCGCTGCTGCGGCCGGCTGCCATTGGTGCAGGCCGGCATAGCAGGCTGCCACCGTGGGAAATACCGGCAGGGCGAGGCATTCGCGCCATACCAGCCCATGCCGGCCGGCGGGCCAAAGGCGCAGCCCCAGCCGGGCAATCGTGATCGTGCAGGTCGCTGCCAAGCTGATCAGCCAGCAGGGCCAGAACGGGGTGTGAAGGGGGATCATTGCGTGGTTCCTTTTGCGGTTGCCTCACCACAAAAGCCCAATTTGCCGCCCGGCGCGATGCCACCCTGTTGTGCAGTTTCCTTATACAACAAGGCTTTGCATGTAGTTGGGACGGCGCTGGTCGATCCCTGACAGCGGTTGGTGGCACTGGTGTGCGCCATACGCTTGCCGCGCGACGCGCCAGCGCCTAGACCGGCGGCATGCCTGGTGACATTTTTGACAATCGCGGACGCGGCAATGCCGGTTGGTCCTGGCCCTCCATCCATCCCGAAGGACGCAAGTTCGGCGCCATTGCCGGTGGCATCGCGCTGATCGCGGCCATTTTCGGCGGCAGCATCGTGGCCTGGCCGTTCGTGTTCCTCACGCTGGGGGTGCTGGCGTTCTTCCGCGATCCGGTGCGCGTGACCCCGCGTGACGATCGCTTTGTGGTGGCGCCGGCCGATGGCCTGATCACGCTGATCCAGAAGGTGGCCCCGCCGCGCGAGCTTTCGGCCGACGATGGCAGCGGCCTTGCCGCCATGGACCCGACGCCGGTTACCCGCGTGTCGATCTTCATGTCGGTGTTCGACGTGCACGTGAATCGCACCCCGATCGGTGGCACGATCCGCCGCGTGGTCTATATTCCTGGCAAGTTCCTCAATGCCGATCTCGACAAGGCGAGCGAGGAAAACGAGCGCCAGCACTTCCTGGTGGAACGCAGCGACGGCGTGAAGATCGGCTTTACCCAGATCGCCGGCCTGGTTGCGCGGCGCATCGTGCCGTTCGTCAAGAGCGGAGACATCGTCGCCGTGGGCCAGCGGGTTGGCCTCATTCGCTTTGGTAGCCGCGTTGACGTTTACCTGCCCGTCGGCACGGAGCCCAAGGTGCTGATCGGCCAGCGCGTGGTGGCCGGCGAAACCATCCTGGCCGAAATCGGCGATGCACCGCTGATCGAGGGCATCAGCCAGTGACCTTGCCGGCAGAGGACGAAGAGGCATTTTCGGGTGAAGACTTTGGCCGCCACCGGCTGCCGCGCGGGCTTACCCTGCGCGCGCTGGTGCCCAATGCCATTACCTCTGCTGCGCTATGCTGCGGGCTGACCGGTATTCGCTTTGCCATTGGTGGTGATTTCCGCGGCGCGGTGCTGGCGGTCATTCTTGCCGGCATGCTCGACGGCATCGATGGCCGTGTGGCGCGGCTGATGAAGGCGCAATCGCGCTTTGGCGCCGAGCTGGACAGCCTGTCTGACGCCATCTCGTTTGGCGTGGCGCCGGCGCTGATTCTCTATTTGTGGTCGTTGCAGCAGATGCCGCGCTTTGGCTGGTTTGCTGCGTTGGCGCTGGCGGTATGCTGCGCCCTGCGCCTCGCCCGCTTCAACGCCCGCATCGACATGGAAGAGCAGCCCCACAAGTCTGCCGGCTTTCTTACCGGCGTTCCCGCCCCGGCCGGCGCCGGCCTGTCGTTCCTGCCGCTTTACCTGTGGGTGGCGAGCGGCCGCGACGAGTTTCGCCAGCCGATCTTCGTGGCGATCTGGGCCGCGCTCATGGCCTTCATGATGATTTCCAACTTGGCGACGCCGGGCTGGTCATCGTTCCGCCCGCGCAAGACTATCCGGTTGGAACTTATCGCGCTGACCGGGCTGGTCTTTGCGGCCTTACTGACCGAACCCTGGCTTACGCTGGTGGGAATTTGCGCACTTTATCTGGTGCTCATTCCGGTTGGCGTGGTGCGCTATGCCCGGCTCAAGCGGCAGCGCGCCGCGCCGCTTTCGTAACCACGCCAGCAGCCGGGCGCGGCGAGGGGCGGCGCACCGTGCTGCGCACCATCGGCGGCAGGGCAGGGGTCGCCGGCGCTGCAGTGGCCAGCGGGCTGTCGATCAGCCGCGCCAGGAAAGCGCGATCGAGTTCCAGCGCATCGGCCTGTTCCAGCGCGCGGGCATCGGCCAGCAACTGGCGAATGGCGCCAAGCTGGCCGCGCCAGGTGGCCGCAACGGCAACCAGGGCTGCAACGCCGGCGCCGGCAATGACGAGCGAAGCGAGAATGGCGAGCATGGCGATGCCTTTCCGAAGACAAGAGGGCAGGTGCCAAGCAGGGCGTCCTGTGCCCAAGGCTTGACAGCAAGCGCTTGTGTTGTGGATAACTCGATCGTTCCTGAACGGTTCCTGTTTGGCCCGTCGACGCCCCAAATGTTCCACTTTTGTTCCGGTGCGTCAACTGGAATTTCAAACACATCTGCGCTCATGCTAAGTGTTTGTGCTTATGTCGAAAATCGATGAAACAGTGTTCGCGGCGCGGTGATTCGGGCGTGGAACAGCTGCGCCAGGGCGTGTTTTGCCTGCGCCGGGCAGGTTATCCCCGCGAATCACTGCTAAGGGCATTTCCGGTGGCATTGCCGCTTTGCGCGCGCTATGGGCGCCGCAGCCCAGCGGTGATTCGCGGCATTTCCGCCGCCATCATGACAGCAGGGCCAGTCCACATGGGGCGCGCACATACCGGTGCCAGCTGCGGGTTCTCCGCGCGGTTCCAGCGCTCCAGAGGTGAAACCGGAAGGAAATGATTATGGCGGCTCCCGTCGTCACCATGCAGCAACTGATCGAGGCCGGTGCCCACTTCGGCCACCAGACCCACCGCTGGAACCCGCGGATGAAGCCGTACATCTTCGGCGCCCGCAACGGCATCCACATCCTCGACCTGTCGCAGACCGTTCCGCTGATGTCGCGCGCGCTCGAGTTCATCTCGGCCACCGTGCAGGCCGGCGGCAAGGTGCTGTTCGTCGGCACCAAGCGCCAGGCGCAGGAACCGATCGCCCAGGCCGCCCGCGCTTCGGGCCAGCACTATGTCAACCACCGCTGGCTGGGCGGCATGCTCACCAACTGGAAGACCATCTCGGGCTCGATCAAGCGCTTCAAGGCGCTGGAGGAACAGCTTTCGGGTGACACCGCCGGTCTCACCAAGAAGGAAGTGCTCCAGCTCACCCGCGAGCGTGACAAGTTCGAATTGTCGCTCGGCGGTATCCGCGACATGGGCGGCATCCCCGACGTGATGTTCGTGATCGACGCCAACAAGGAAGAACTGGCGATCAAGGAAGCCAACGTGCTGGGTATCCCAGTCGTGGCGATCCTCGACTCCAACGTTTCGCCCGAAGGCATCGCGTTCCCGATCCCGGCGAACGACGACGCCAGCCGCGCCATCCGCCTCTATTGCGAAGCCGTGGCCGCCGCTGCCACCAAGGGCGGCCGTGACGCTGCCTATGCTTCGGGCGTGGACCTGGGCGCGCTGGACGAGCCGGTTGCCGAAGAAGCCGTCGAAGGCTGATTGCAGGCTGACATGACGGGGGCGGCGCCGCGATCGGCGCCGTCACCGAATTGTCCCGTTTCATGAAGTAGGGCCGCGGCGCGTGCAGCCGCGGCCGCACCGTTTCAGACAAAGGACAAACGCGATGGCTTACACCGCCGCTGACGTGAAGAACCTGCGCGAGCGCACTGGCGCCGGCATGATGGACTGCAAGAAGGCGCTCGACGAAGCTGCCGGCGATTTCGAAGCCGCGGTTGACGCGCTGCGCGCCAAGGGCCTTGCCGCCGCCGCCAAGAAGTCGAGCCGCACCGCCGCCGAAGGCCTCGTGGGCGTGGCCGTTTCGGGCACCAAGGGCGTCGCCGTCGAAGTGAACTCGGAAACCGACTTCGTCGCCAAGAACGACCAGTTCCAGGACTTCGTGCGCAAGTCGACCGAAGTGGCGCTGGAAACCGGCGCGGCCGACGTGGAAGCTCTCAAGGCTGCTGCCTATCCGGACGGCGGCACCGTGGCCGACAAGCTGACCAACAACGTTGCCACCATCGGTGAAAACCAGCAGCTGCGCCGCATCAAGCACGTCGCTGTGTCGAACGGCATCGTCGTGCCCTACATGCACAACGCCGCTGCCACCAACCTCGGCAAGATCGGCGTGCTCGTCGCGCTCGAATCCGAAGCTGGCGCCGACGTGCTCGAGCCGCTCGGCAAGCAGATCGCGATGCACATCGCCGCTGCTTTCCCGCTGGCGCTCAATGCCGAAGACCTCGACGCCGAGCTGATCGCCCGCGAACGCAAGATCGCGGCTGAAAAGGCAGCTGAAAGCGGCAAGCCCGCCGAAGTGCAGGCCAAGATGGTCGATGGCGCCGTGGCCAAGTATGCCAAGGAAAACGCCCTGCTGTCGCAGCTGTTCGTGATGGACAACAAGACCCCGATCGCCCAGGTCGTCGAAGCGGCTGGCAAGGCTGCTGGCACCAAGATCGCCCTCGTTGACTACGTCCGCTTCCAGCTGGGCGAAGGCATCGAAAAGGAAGAGACCGACTTCGCCGCCGAAGTGGCGGCCGCTGCCGGCATCAAGTAAGCATCGCTTTTCGCGTCCCCGCGCAACCGGGGCCTGGCCTTGCCCGTGCGGCAATGCGCCGGGTTCCTGTTGCAGCGGGGACGTTTGCGTTTGCGAAAACCGCAGCGGCGCCCTTGGCAGGGCCTGTGCGCTGCGTATAAGGGCGCGACCAGGGGTGGAGGGGCCGCCGGTTGCGCGCCAACCCGCCTTCATCCCGACCCTTTTTTGCGAGACCCGGACGCCCCATGACCACCCCTGCAAAGTTCAAGCGCATCCTGCTCAAGCTTTCCGGCGAAGTGCTCATGGGCAACCAGCAGTTCGGCATCGATACCGATTTCGTCGCCGCGCTCGCCGCCGAAGTGAAGGCTGCCAAGGAAACCGGCCTCGAAATCTGCCTGGTTATTGGCGGCGGCAACATCTTTCGCGGGATGGCTGGCGCTGCCAAGGGCATGGACCGCGCCCAGGCCGATTACATGGGCATGCTGGCCACGGTGATGAACGCACTGGCGATGCAGTCCGCCCTCGAAAAGCTGGGCGTCGACACCCGCGTGCAATCGGCCGTGCAGATGGACCAGGTGTGCGAACCCGTCATCCGCCGCCGCGCCGAACGCCATCTGGCCAAGGGCCGCGTGGTGATCTTTGCCGCCGGCGTTGGGGCGCCCTATTTCACCACCGATTCCGGCGCAGCGCTGCGTGCGGCCGAAATGCAGTGTGATGCGCTGTTCAAGGGCACCAGCGTCGATGGCGTCTATAATGCCGATCCCAAGAAGGACGCGGCGGCCAAGCGCTTTGACACCATCGACTATGACACCGTGCTGGCGCACAACCTGCAGGTGATGGACGCCTCGGCCGTGGCGCTGTGCCGCGACAACAATATTCCCATCGTCGTGTTCTCGATCCGCGAGCAGGGCAATCTTGCCCGCGTGCTGGCCGGAGAGGGCACGCAGACCATCGTTCGGAAGGAAGCCTGATCCATGGCAAAGTATGACAAAGGCGATCTTGAGCGCCGCATGAAGGGCGCTGTCGAATCGCTCAAGGGCGATCTCGCCGGCCTGCGCACTGGCCGTGCCAACACCGCGCTGCTCGATCCGATCACGGTCGAAGTCTATGGCAGCCACATGCCCTTGAACCAGCTGGCCACCGTTTCGGCGCCCGAACCGCGCCTGCTTTCGGTGCAGGTGTGGGACAAGTCCAACGTCGGCCCGGTGGAAAAGGCGATCCGGTCTGCCGGCCTTGGCCTTAACCCCATCAACGACGGCAACAACCTGCGCCTGCCGATCCCGGACCTGACCGAGGAACGCCGCAAGGAACTGGCCAAGCTGGCCAGCAAGTATGCCGAAGGCGCCCGCATTGCCGTGCGCAACGTGCGCCGCGATGGCATGGAAGCCTTGAAGGCTGACGAGGCCAAGAAGGAAATCTCGGAAGACGAGCGCAAGCGCCTGGAAACCGAAGTCCAGAAGCTGACCGACGAGACGATCAAGGCCGTGGACGACGCTGCCGCCCATAAGGAAAAGGAAATCCTGGGCAAGTGAGCGCCGCGCCGGTTCCCGTGCCGCAGGTTCGCGACGGGGGCGATGGCGCCCCCTTGGCCCGCCACGTTGCCATCATCATGGATGGCAACGGGCGCTGGGCCAAGAAGCGGTTCATGCCCCGTGCGTTTGGCCACAAGCGCGGCGTGGAAGCCGTGCGCGCGGCCGTGCGCGCCGCGGGCGACCTGGGGCTCGAGGCGCTGACGCTCTATGCCTTCAGCTCAGAGAACTGGAAGCGCCCGGCCGACGAGATTTCCGATCTCATGGGCCTGCTGCGCGCGTTCATCCGCAGCGATATCGACGAGATCGACCGCAATGGCGTGCGGCTCAAGATCATCGGCGAATATCGCGCGCTAGCGCCCGATCTGGTGCAACTGATCGATGATGCCGTGGCGCGCACCGCCGGCAATACCCGGCTCACGCTGGCAATCGCGCTCAACTATGGCTCGCAGCAGGAAATTGCCCGCGCCGCCGCCCGCGCCGCTGCCAAGGGCGAGATCACGCCCGAAACCATCGCGGCCGAGCTTGATACGGCAGACCTGCCGCCGCTCGACCTGCTGATCCGCACTTCGGGCGAGGTGCGCCTGTCGAATTTCCTGCTGTGGCAGGCCGCCTATGCCGAAATGGTGTTTACCCCGGTGTTGTGGCCCGATTTCACCCCCGATCACTTGCGCGCCGCGCTTGATCAGTTTGCCGAGCGGGAGCGGCGCTTTGGCGGACGTTGATCCCGCCGTGGCCGCACAACCGCAACCGGCCAAGCGTTCCGACCTGCCCGTGCGCCTGGCATCGGCCGTGGTCATGCTGGGCGTGGCTGGCCTGGCCGTGTGGCGCGGCGGGGTGGCGCTCGATGCCTTCATCGCGGCTGTCGGCCTGGTCGTATTTGGCGAATATGTTCGCCTGGTGGCACGCATCGCGCCCGATCCGGCGCGCATGGTCGCCGGCGTCATTACCGGCGCGGTCTATATCGGCTGGGGCGCCCTGGCGCTGATCGTGATGCCCACGCCCTTGCTGGTGGCGGTCATGGGCCTGGTGATCTGCACCGATACCGGCGCCTACTTCACCGGCCGTGCGCTCGGCGGCCCCAAGATTGCGCCGCGCATCAGCCCGTCGAAAACCTGGTCGGGCCTGGCTGGTGGCATGGCCGCTGCCGGGCTGTGGACCGGGCTGTTCACGCTGGGCGGCGCCTGGCTGATCAGCGGCCTTGGCCCCACCGGGCCGAGCCTGGCAGAGGCGTTGCACATCGCGAACCTGGGTGTGGCAGCCCTGGCCGGCGCCGTGTTGGCCGTGGCGGCGCAGGCGGGCGATTTCTACGAATCGTGGCTCAAGCGGCGGGCGGGGGTCAAGGATTCCTCGCGCCTCATCCCGGGGCACGGCGGCTTTTTCGATCGCGTTGACGGGCTGTTGCCGGTGGCCATCATCGTCGGCACGGCCTGGGCGCTGGGGGCACCGGCATGACCGCGCAACGTTCCATCACCATCCTGGGCGCGACCGGTTCGATCGGCACGTCGACGCTCGATCTGGTGCGCCGCAATCCGGCCGAGTTCCGTGTCGAGGCGCTGACCGCGCATGCCCAGGTGGCCGAACTGGCCGCGCTCGCCCGCGAATTTTCCGCGCGCCTGGCCGTGGTCGGTGATCCTGCCCGCCTGGCAGAGCTGCGTGCGGCGCTTGCCGGCACCGATGTCGCGGTGGCCGCCGGCCCCGACGCGTTGGTCGAGGCGGCCGCGCGTGGCGCCGATATTACCGTGGCCGCGATCGTTGGCTGTGCCGGCCTGGCGCCTACCATGGCGGCGATCGAATGTGGCCGCACCGTGGCCTTGGCCAACAAGGAAGCGCTGGTTTCCGCAGGCGAGGTGATGACCGCGGCCGTGGCGCGCAGCGGCGCAACGTTGCTGCCGGTCGATTCGGAGCACAACGCGATCTTCCAGTGCCTGGCGGGCAATGCGCCCGAGCACGTGCGGATGATCACGCTGACTGCCAGTGGTGGCCCGTTCCGCGATTGGGCGGCCGATCGCCTGCCCCATGCCACCCCGGCCCAGGCGGTAAAGCATCCCAATTGGTCTATGGGCGCCAAGATCAGCGTCGATTCGGCCACGATGATGAACAAGGGGCTCGAGTTCATCGAGGCGTTTCACCTGTTCCCCGTAGGCGTGGAGCGCCTGCGCATCTTGGTCCATCCGCAATCGATCGTGCATTCGATGGTCGAATATCGCGATGGCTCTACCCTGGCGCAGCTTGGTCCTTCAGATATGCGCGTGCCGATCGCCTCGTGCTTGGCCTGGCCGGCGCGGATGGACACGCCCTGTGCGCCGCTCGATCTTGCCGAGATCGGCGAACTCACGTTTCGCCAGCCCGACGAATCGCGCTTTCCCGCCACCCGCCTGGCGCGCGAGGCGGTGATCGCCGGCGGCGCTGCGCCGGCCGTGCTCAATGCCGCGAATGAAATCGCGGTGGCTGCGTTCCTGGCTGGTAAGATCGGGTTCACGCAAATCGTGGCATGTGTACAGGCTGTGCTGGATCGTGGCCTGCCGCCGCCGCCTGCCTGCCTGGCAGATGTGATTGCGGTTGACCACGAAGCCCGCTTGCGCACACATGCGCATATGGAGCCCGTTCGTTGATGCAGACCCCCGGCCTATTGATCAGTTTTCTGGGCTTCGTGCTCGTGCTGGGGCCACTCGTCTTCCTTCACGAACTGGGTCACTATCTGGTTGGTCGCTGGTGCGGGGTAAAGGCCGATGTCTTTTCCATCGGCTTTGGCCGCGAACTGATCGGCTGGACCGACAAGCGCGGCACGCGCTGGAAGCTCTCGCTGCTGCCGCTGGGTGGTTATGTCCAGTTCGCCGGAGACATGAGCCCGACGAGCAAGCCGACGTCGGAATGGCTGGCATTGCCGGCGGCAGAGCGCAACCGCACGTTCCAGGCCAAGGCGCTGTGGCAGCGCGCGCTGATCGTGCTGGCGGGCCCGGTTACCAATCTGCTCGTCGCGCTGGTCATCCTGTCGGGCTTTACCATGGCCTATGGCAAGCTCGTGGTGCCGCCCGTGATCGGCGTGGTGCAGCCCGGCTCGGTGGCGGAAAAGGCTGGCGTGCGCGTGGGCGATCGCGTCGTGGCGATGCGCGGAAGCGCGGTCGATACTTTCCTCGACGTCAAGATGACCGTGGCGCAGCATCCCGGCGAACCACTTGACCTGGTGGTGGAACGCGGTGGCAAGCGCCAGACGCTGCCCGTGGTTGCCGGCACCCGCGCGGATTCCGATCGCTTTGGCAACGTTCAGAAAATCGGATTTATCGGGGTGGGCCCGGCCAGTGTCGAACTGGTCCGTGTCGGCCCGCTGGCGGCAGTGGCCGATGGCGCACGGCAGATGCGCGGCATTGTCGACACCATGGTCACCGGCATCGTGCAGATCGCAACAGGTCGGCGCGAGGTGAAGGAACTGGGCGGCCCGATCAAGATCGCCAAGTTTTCCGGCGAGCAGTTGGTCTCGGGCTGGCAGCCATTCGTGTTCTTCGTCGCGCTGATTTCGATTAATCTGGGATTCATCAATCTCTTGCCAATTCCCGTGCTCGACGGGGGGCATCTGGCCTTCTACCTGGCAGAGGCGGTGCGCCGCCGGCCGGTCAGTGCGCGCGGCCAGGAATGGGCGTTTCGCACCGGCCTGGCGCTGGTGGTGGCCCTGATGCTGATCGTCACGGTCAACGATGTTGCCTCGCTCGACCTGTTCGGTGCGCATGGCCTGTTTGGAGCAAAGGTTTTCGGCGGCTGACCGGTTTGGTTGGCGCCGCATGGGCGCAGGATGATCGGCCAGCGGCCGGGCAGGGGGCTCGGCAGGCCGAAGGCGCATTATTTTCCACAATATGCGGGGTGAATGCGGTGCCTTGCACCATGCTTGCTTGATTGGCACAGCGGCATCGGGCACAGGGCTGCGGTGCCGAAAATCCGGCAACCGCCATCGTGGCGGAACATTACGAATTCAGACGGGATGGCGCTTGGTGATGAATGAACGGTACGCGAGCCTGACCGCCCCCGCCGCAGCGCGGGCATCGAACCCGGCAACGGCGCGGGTTTCGACTCTCGCGGTGGCGCTGCTTGCCTCGACCACGCTGGGCAATCCGGCCCTGGCGCAGAGTGCGCCCAAGGCAAAGGCCGCGTCTGCTCCGGCACCTGCCACTGCCCCGGCCAACGCTCCGGCCGCGCCCGCCGTGGCTGCGCCGGCCGAACCGGTGCAACTGGTGCGTTCGATCACCATCGACGGTGCCCAGCGCCTCGAACCCGATACGATTCGCTCCTACATCCGCCTGCGCGAAGGCGATCGCTATACCCAGGCCGCGGCCGACCAGGTGCTCAAGGACCTGTTCGCCACTGAACTGTTTGCCGACGTGCAGGTGCGCAACAACGCGGGCGCGGTGACCATCCAGGTCAAGGAAAACCCGGTCGTCAACCGCATCATCCTGGAAGGCAACAAGCGCCTCAAGGAAGACAAGATCCTGCCCGAGATCAAGCTCTCGGCGCGCCAGATCTTCACGCGGTCCAAGGTGCGCGCCGACGTGTCGCGCATCATCGAGCTGTACAAGCGGCAGGGCCGATTCGCCGCCTCGGTCGAGCCCAAGATGGTCATGCTCGACCAGAACCGCGTCGATATCGTGTTCGAGATCACCGAAGGGCCCAAGTCCAAGGTTCGCCAGATCAACATCATCGGCAACCAGCAGTTTTCCGATACCGAACTGCGCACCGAGATGGTGACCAAGCAGGCCCGCGCGTTCCGCCTGTTCTCGTCGGGCACCAGCTACGATCCCGATCGCCTCGCGTTCGACCAGCAGAAGCTGCGCCAGTTCTACCTGACCAAGGGCTATGCCGATTTCCGCGTGGTTTCGGCCGTGGCCGAACTGACGCCGGACAAGAAGGACTTCATCATCACCTACGTGGTGGAGGAAGGGAAGCGCTACAAGTTCGGCGACGTGAAGGTGGACAGCCAGCTGCGCGAGATCGACGGCGACAGCCTGGTCAAGAAGCTGCCGATGAAGGCGGGTGACTGGTACAACGCCAAGCTGGTCGAAGACACCGTCGACAGCCTGAGCGAGACGGCCGGCAGCCTGGGCTATGCCTTTGCCAACGTGCAGCCCGATTTCGCGCGGAACAAGGATGACCTCACCATGGGCATCACGTTCCGCATCGCTGACGCGCCGCGCGTCTATGTTGAACGTGTCGATGTCAACGGCAACACGCTGACCCAGGACAAGGTGATCCGTCGCGAATTCCGCCTCGCGGAAGGTGACGCGTTCAATTCCTACCAGATCAAGCGCTCGTCCAACCGCATCAAGTCGCTCGGCTATTTCCAGGAAAAGTTCGAGGTTGAGCAGAAGCCGGGCACCACGCCCGATCGCATCGCGCTCGAAGCCAACGTGGAAGAAAAGCCCACCGGCGAACTGCAGCTCTCGGCCGGTTTCTCCAGCCTGGAAAGCTTCATCTTCCAGGCCTCCATCCGCCAGAACAACTTCCGTGGTCGCGGCCAGACGCTGGGCCTCTCGGTCGATTATTCCTACTATTCGCGCAGCGTCCAGCTGAGCTTTACCGAGCCCTATCTGTTCGATCGCAACATCTCGATGGGCGTTGACGTCTATCGCCGCGATTACAACAGCTTCAACTACCTCAATTCCAACCGCAACACGACGTACAAGCAGACCACGACCGGCTTCCAGATCCGCGCCGGCGTGCCGCTGACCGAGTACATGTCGCTGATCGGCCGCTACACGTTCAACATCGATGACGTGACGCTGGACGAGGCCACCTATTACCTCAACGGCACCTGCAGCCCGCTGCTGGCCGGTCGTTACCTGTGCGATGCCATTGGCCACCGCACCAGCTCGATCTTCGGCACCTCGGTGGTCTACGACACGCTCGACAACCGCCTGCGTCCCACCAAGGGCACCTCGTGGCTGCTGAGCGGCGACATCGCGGGGCTGGGTGGCTCGGTCAAGTATGCCCGCATCACCGCCAATGCTGCGCACTATTGGCCGGTGGGCAAGGGCTTCGTGTTCAGCCTGCGCGGCGAAGGCGGCGCGATCGAGCCGCTTGCCAGCCGTTCGTCGGATCCCACCGTGGACGATGTGCGCCTGACCGACCGCTTCTTCCTCGGCCAGCCGCAGATGCGCGGCTTCGACATTCGCGGCGTGGGCCCGCGCGTGCTGCGCAAGTACTACTCGCGCAATTCCGATGGCACGTTCGGCGCGATTACCACCGACCGCAATTCGTGGGCGGACGACGCCCTGGGCGGCCGTTACTACTATATCGGCCATGCCGAGCTTGAAATTCCGCTTGGTGCCGGTGCCCGCGAAATGGGCCTGCGTCCGTCAATCTTCATGGACGCCGGTGCGGTGTGGGGCGTGCGTCGCCCGGCCACCAGCACGGGCGTGGTGCTCTATACCGATGCGCTTACCGGCAAGATCACCACGGCCGCCAATGCCTCTGACGGCACGGCCAACAGCACATACCAGAAGTACGACGAAGTCTTCGTTGGCAACTCGCCGCAGCCGCGCATTTCGATCGGCATCGGCGTTAACTGGAACTCGCCCTTCGGCCCGTTCCGCATCGACTTCGCCAAGGTCTTGAAGAAGGTCGACGGCGACGACACCCAGCCCATCACTTTCAACGTGGGAACCCAGTTCTGATGAAACTCCGCATTGCCTCGGCCCTGATCGCGGGCCTGATGATCTCGGCTGCCCCCGCAGCCATGGCCGCAGCCCCCGCCGCCGCGTCGACCGCTCCGGTTGCCAACGGCATCGCCTATGCCAATCCGCAGGCGATCGTCGGTTCGTCGTCGGCCTATCAGACCGCGATGCAGCAGCGCCCGGTCACCTACAAGGCCCAGATCGACCAGGCCAAGACCCGCAGCGACCAGATCAACGCCCAGCTCAAGCCGCTGGCCGACAAGTTCCAGGCTGATCAGAAGAACCCCAAGGCCGATCGCGCTGCGCTCGAAGCCGAAGTGGGCCAGATCCAGCAGATCCAGGAAGACGGCAAGCGCGAGATCCAGCAGATCCTCGCCCCGCTGAACCTGGCTGAACAGTATGTGATCGAGCAGATCTCCGACAAGCTGGACGAAGCCACGCAGCGCGCGATGGCCAAGCGTCGCGCCACCATCGTGCTCGACGTGCAGGCTGTGGTGAAGGGCGATCCGGCCTCGAACATCAGCCAGGACATCCTGACCGAACTCAATGCCCTGATCCCCACCGCGCAGCTCGTGCCGCCGGCTGGCTGGATGCCGCGCGCCCAGCGTGAAGCGATGGCGCAGCAGCAGGCCCAGCAGGGCGCCGCGCCCGCCGCTTCGGGCGCCAAGGCGCCGGAAGGCCGCTAAGGCAAGGCATACGGGGATCCAATGACGCAGGAAGTCCAGGCCGAAACGGCCGCGCCGCTCTCGTTCGACGTGACCAAGGTGATGGCGGCGCTGCCGCATCGCTATCCCTTGCTGCTGGTCGATCGCGTGGCCTCGCTCGTGGTGGGTGAACGCATCCATGCGATCAAGGCCGTGACTATGAACGAGCAGTTCTTCCAGGGTCATTTCCCCGGCCGGCCGATCATGCCCGGCGTGCTCCAGATCGAGGCGCTGGCCCAGGCGGCCGGCGTCCTCGCGGTGGAAACGCTCGGCCTCGCGGGCTCTGGCAAGCTTGTCTATTTCATGGCGATCGAAAACGCGAAGTTCCGCACGCCGGTAGAGCCGGGTTGCCTGCTCGACCTGCACGTGGAATTCACGCAGATGCGTTCGCGGGTGTGCAAGTTTGCCGGCAAGGCCATGCTGGGTGACAAGATCGCCACCGAGTGCAGCTTTACCGCAATGATCGCCGATAGCTGAGTTAGTCAGCGCTTACGGTACATGACTCGACAAGCGGCGCCCTTTCCATTAGGGGCGCCGCTTTCGAGTTTACATCTCTCGTTTCCCAGCCGCCGGTCGGAACCGGCGGCACATCGGAGCAGTCCCATGAAGGCCAACATCCACCCCGACTACCACTTCATCAAGGTGCAGATGACCGACGGCACCGTGTTCGAAACCCGCTCCACCTGGGGCAAGGAAGGCGACACGCTGGCTCTCGACATCGACCCCACCTCGCACCCGGCCTGGACCGGTGGCAACCAGCGTCTGATGGACCAGGGTGGCCGCGTGGCCCAGTTCAACAAGCGCTTCGGTGGTCTCACTCTCAAGAAGTGAGCGGCCGCGATCGGGCAGGGCCACGTGCCTTGCCCGCGCGAGCGCGAACCAGGGGCGGCTTCGGCCGCCCTTTTTCGTATCTGCCGCGCCCGCCGCGTCTGCGGCTGGTGAAATCCATGGCCAAGGGTGCTTGCCATGGCCGGGGGGAGCCATAAGGTAATACCATGCAACCAACGCCCTCTGCCCCCGGTTTGCCGGCCACTTCGCTCGATCGCCTGCTCGGTTATCAGTTGCGCCGTGCCTCGGCCGTGATGATGGCTGATCTGGCCCGCGAACTGGCCGATCTTGAAATGCGCCCGGCCGAAGTGACCGCGCTGCTGGTGATCGGCGAAAACCCCGGCTGCTCGCAAACCGAAGTGGGGCAGGTGCTGGGGATCAAGCGCGCCAACATGGTGCCGATCATTTCGCGGCTGATGGATCGTGACCTGATCGATCGCGAACGCGCCGATGGGCGCAGCCATGCGCTGCGCGTCACGGAAACCGGGGCGGCGGTAGTGGCCGATGCCCTGGCGCGGATCGAGCGGCACGAGGCGCGCTTTTCCGACCTGTTCGACACGGCCACGCTCGATGCGCTCCACGCCGCGTTGCCGCTGATTCGCGGGCAGCGGGACGAGGCCGAGGGCTGACCTTGGCTGCCTGACGCTCCCGGCGTCCAGGCCGGGTTGCCTCGAAAGCGGATTGGCTTGGCTCCAAAGCGGCGCCGGCCCTGCTTGCCTGGGCCGCGCCCTGGGCGCAATTCCACCGCATGAACCGGGCGCTGCTGCCTGCGGCGGAGGCAGGCTTTTCTCTGGTGGAACTGATGGTGGCCCTGGCAATCGCCGGGTTGGCTGCCACGGCCGTGATTCTCAATCTGCCGTCCACTACGGCCACGCCCGCGATCGCTGCACAGCGCCTGGCCGTGCGGCTGGCCGCCGCGCGCGACATGGCGGTGATCGCGGGCCGGCCGGTGGCGGTCACGCTCGATGTGACCGGCTATGCCTTTGCCCAGCGCCGAGATGGCGCCTGGGTCGATCCGGCTGATCGCCGCCTGCGCCGCCAGGCCTGGCCGGCCGGGGTCGCCCTGGCCCCATCGGCGGGGCAGGGCAGCGCGCGGCATCTGGTGTTCGATGCGATGGGCATGGCCAATGCGCCGCTGGCCATCACGCTTTCGGCCGGAAATGGCGCGGCCGTGGTGCGCGTGGCCCGCGATGGCGCGGTGGCGGTTGGCGGGGCCAAGCCGTGATGACGGCGCCACATGCCCAGGCCGTGCCGCCCAGCGAGGCCGGCTTTTCCCTGCTCGAGGTCATGGTCGCGCTGGCGGTCTTCGCGATCGCTGCGCTGGCGCTGTTGCGGCTGGAGGCGGCAAGCCTGGCTGGCAGTGCCACGCTCGACCGGCGCTTCCTGCGCGAGGTGGAGGCAGGCAACCAGGCGACGCAATGGCGTACAGACCCGGGCGGTGGCGCGCCTGGCATCGCGGGCGGCATCGTCGTCAACGGCGGTCGGCGCCTGGCCTGGCAGCGGGTGGTGCGCCGCGATGGCGCGGTGCTGGTGGCGCAAATCTCGGTGCGTGCGCTCGATGCTCCGCAAGAGGTGGCCGTGGCGCGGGCCGCGCGCGCTGCGCCATGACCGTTCTGCCGCCCGGCGAGCGGGGCTTCAGCCTGGTCGAGATGCTGGTTGCCCTGGCGGTCTTCGCCCTGATCGCCACGGCGGCGCTGGCCTTGCTGCGCGGCACGGCAAGCAGCGAACGCACGCTGCGCCATCACGATGCTGCGGCTGGACAGCTGCGCCGCATGGTTGCGCTGTGGCAGGCCGATCTGAGCCAGGCCGAGCCACGCCTTGGCCTGGCCACCGGGGGCGATGGCGTGCTGCTGGCCCTGGTGCGCGATGGCTGGGCCAACCCCGACGGATTGCCCCGGCCGCCGCTGGAACGCCTGGAATACCGCTGGACCGGCCAGGCGCTGGTGCGGCGTAGCTATCCCCAACTGGCGGGCGCTGCTGCAGATATCGATCTGGCCGTGCTGCCGCTCACCACGCCGCCGCGCCTGCGGCTGCGCGACGCGGCGGGGCAATGGCATCAGGGCCAATGGACAAGGCCCGATTTCCCCGTGGCCGCCGAACTGGTCATCGCGCCTTCGGGCCTGGCGGGCCCTTTGCGCCTCGTCTCGCCGTTGGGGCAGCCGTGAGCGTGGCACAGCCCCCGCCGCACGAACGCGGCGCGGCGCTGCTCGGTGTGCTGCTGCTGGTGGCGATCATGGCCGTGCTGGCCGGCCTGATGCTCGATCGGCTGGGTCTGGCCACGCGGCTGGCGGGCAATGCGCAGGCGCAGGCAGCCGCTCGCCGCGCCCTGGCCGAAGGGGAAGTGCGGTTGCTCGCCAGGCTTGCCCAGCTCGGCGGCGCGCTTCACCGGGCCGAGCGCGGCGGTTGGGCGGTGCCGCGCGGGCAGATTGCCTGGCAACTGGCGCCCGGCGGCAATTGCTTCAACGTCAACGCCTTGGTTGATGCGGCGCCCGATGGCGCGCTGCGCGCGCGCCCGGCCGGTCTGCTCGAACTGCGCGCGCTGATGGCCTCGCTCGGCATACCGGCAGACCAGGCCGGGCCCTTGGCTGCTGCCATGGCCGATTGGATCGATAGCGACGCGCTATCCTTGCCCGATGGCGCAGAAGATGTCGACTATGCCCGCTTGGCCACGCCCTATCGCACGGCCGGGCGACCGCTTGTGGCGGTGGGCGAACTGCGCGCGGTGCGCGGCATGACTGGCGCCTTCTATGCGCGGCTTGCCCCCTGGCTCTGTGCCTTGCCCGAGGTGGGCAGCTCACCCATCGCGCTGGGCAGCCTGGTGCCGGGGCAGGGGCGCCTTCTGGCAATGTTCGCGCCCGATGCGCTGAGCGTGGCGCGGGCCGAGCAGATCATCGCCCAGGCGCCACCCGGCGGCTATCGCGATCTGGCCTCTGCGCTGGGCCTGGCGCAGGGCCTCGCCACCGGGGAAATCGTGCTCACCGATCGCTGGCTGCGGGCGCGGCTGGTTGCCACGATCGATTCGCAAGCCTTGGAAGAAGAGCTGCTGATCGATGCCGGCACCACCCCGCCACGGATCGCCGGGCGCAGCTGGGGCGAGGCGGCTGATCGCTGAAAAAGTTATCCCCCGATGCAAGTTTTCCCTTTTCAAGGCGGCAGGATTGTTGCAAGGGCGGCCACCCGAACGGAGCACGCATTTGCAGCTTCGCTCGGAACGCGGAACAACGCCCCAGGGCGCCGCCGTGGCGATCGTAGCTCAGTTGGTTAGAGCGCCGGTTTGTGGTACCGGAGGTCGGGGGTTCGAACCCCCTCGATCGCCCCATTTCTCCCGACATGACAAGACATTCCCTGCGGGGGGGCGGCGCGGCATTGGGGTGCCCGTTTCATCCCAAGGTTCAAGGCCTTCGCGCCGCTGTTTTGCTTGCCCTTGATCTGGCGCAATGGCACAGCATGCGGGCCGGGCCATGCCCGGTGGAGAAGGATCCCAAGTTCAAAAACATGCACGGTTTTGCCAATCCTGCCCGTTTCCTGCGGCTTGCCCGCTGGCTTATGCCGCTGTTGCTCGGGGTTGGGCTGGTCCTGGCCTTCGGGGCGCTGGCCTGGGGCCTGCTGATGGTGCCGCCCGACCGGCTGATGGGGCAGACCGTGCGCATCCTGTTCATCCACGTGCCCTGCGCCTGGCTGGGCATGGCGGGGTGGACCACGATCGCGGTATCGAGCCTGGTCGAGCTGGTCTGGCGCCACCCGTTGGCGGCCATTGCGGCGCGCGCGGCGGCGGTGCCGGGCGCAGCATTCACGGCCATGTGCCTGATCACCGGATCGATCTGGGCACGGCCCACCTGGGGCACCTGGTGGGTGTGGGATGGCCGCTTGACCAGCTATCTCATTCTGCTGTTCCTCTATTTCGGCTATATCGCGCTGGCTGGCGCGGCGCAGCGCGATGCCGCCGCTGGCAGCGGGGCCAGCCGCGTCACCGCTATCTTCGGCATGGTTGGCGCGATCAATATCCCGATCATCAACCGTTCGGTGGTGTGGTGGAACAGCCTGCACCAGCCCGCCTCGATCACGATGGGCAAATCGGCCATCGATGCCACGTTCCTGTGGCCGCTGCTGATCGGCGCGCTGGGCTTTTCCTGCATTTTTGGCGGTGTCGTGCTGGCGCGCATGCGCACGCTTCTGGCCGATATCCAGGCCGAGGCGCGCCTGCGCCGCAAGGCCATGGCCTGATGTTGCACCGCGCGAAGCTGCCCCACGGAAACCCGCATCATGCATGAACGACTTGATCAATGGCACTATGTGGCGGCGGCCCTCACCATCGGGGTGGTGGGCACGCTGCTGCTGGTTGGCATCACGCTGTGGTCGATGCGGCGGGCAGAGGCCCGGCGCGACGCGGTGCGCGGCGGAACCCGCGCCCAGGCACGAAAGAACGAGGCATGAGCGCGATCAAGGCCAAGCATCAACGGTTGGTCCTGCTGGTGATCGCGCTGGCGGCGCTGATCGGGGCAGGGCTGCTGGCCGCCTGGGCCTTGTCCAAGCAGGCCAGCTATTTCTATGTGCCGAGCGACCTGGTGGCCCACCCGCCCGAACAGGGCCGCGCCGTGCGGCTGGGCGGCATGGTGCAGCGCGGCTCGATCAAGACGATGCCCGATGGCGTGACGATCACGTTCGTGGTCGGCGATGGCAAGGCCACCGTGCCGGTGCGCTATGCCGGGATCACGCCGGACCTGTTCGTCGAAGGATCGGGCGTGGTCGCCGAAGGCCGCATGGAGGGAAAAACCTTCGTGGCCGACAATCTGCTGGCCAAGCATGACGAGAAATATGTCCCGCGCGAGATGAAGGACATGACAGAAGGGCAGGCCAAGGCCGTGGTGGCAGAAACGAAATGATCGCGGAACTCGGTCTTGCCATCCTGTGGATGGCGGCGGCGCTGGCGGTGCTGCAACTCGTGGCGGGCGCCCTGGCGCTGCGGCCGCAGGGCGCGGCAATGCTGGGCGTGGTGCGTCCGGTGGCGGTGATGCAGGGCATTCTGGTGGCGCTAGCCTTTGCCGCGCTGATCACCCTGTTCGTCACCACCGATCTATCGGTCAAGCTGGTGGCGGAAAACAGCCACTCGGCCAAGCCGCTGATCTTCAAGATTGCCGGCACCTGGGGCAACCACGAAGGCTCGATGCTGCTGTGGGTCACGATCATGAGCCTGGCGGGCGGCTTCGTGGCGCTGGTGGAACGGCGCCTGCCGGAAAAGACGCTGATGGCGACGCTCGCGGCGCAGGCTTTCGTCAGCCTGGGGTTCTATGCGTTCCTGCTGCTTGCCTCCAATCCCTTTGCCCGCCTGCCGCAGCCCGCGCCCGAAGGCGCCGGGCTCAACCCGTTGCTGCAGGATATCGGCCTCGCGTTCCATCCGCCCACGCTCTACGTCGGCTATGTCGGGCTTTCGATCGCGTTCAGCTTTGCCGTTGGCGCGTTGATCACCCGCGATGTCGGCCCCGCCTTTGCCCGCGCCATGCGGCCCTGGGTGCTGGGCGCGTGGATATTCCTGACCATCGGCATCACCGCAGGCTCCTATTGGGCCTATTACACGCTGGGCTGGGGCGGCTGGTGGTTCTGGGATCCGGTCGAAAACGCCTCGCTCATGCCCTGGCTCGCGGCCACCGCATTGCTTCATTCGGTCTCGGTGCTGGCGGCGCGCAATGCCCTTCGCGCCTGGACGGTGATGCTTGGCGTGATCGCCTTTTCGATGTCGATGGTCGGCACGTTCCTGGTGCGCTCGGGCATTCTCACGTCGGTCCACGCCTTTGCCGTCGATCCGGCGCGGGGCAGCTTCATCCTGGCGCTGCTGGCGATCTACATCGGCGGTGCGCTGCTGCTGTTTGCCCTGCGCGCCAGCACCGTGACCGAAGGCGCGCGCTTTGCTTTCGTCAGCCGCGAGGCGGCCTTGGTGTTCAACAACGTGATGCTGTGCGGCATCCTCGGCATCGTGCTGCTCGGCACGCTCTATCCGCTGCTGACCGAGGCGTTCGGCGTCAAGGTTTCGGTGGGTCCGCCCTATTTCAACCCGGTGGCGGCGATCTTTGCCTTTCCGATGATCGTGGTCATGGCTGTGGGGCCGCTGCTGCGCTGGAAGGATGATCGCGGCGGGCGCATCGCGCCAGTCCTCGCCGTGCCTGCGCTGGTGGCCATCGCCGCCGGTGGCGCGGCGTTTGTCGCCGGGGTGAGGGTGCTGCCGGCGTTGGGCCTGGCGCTGGGCGCCGGGCTCGCCATCGCCAGCCTGCTGCCGCTGCGGGGGCGCAATTTGCGCCGCACGCCGCTGCCGATCTGGGGCATGGTCATTGCCCACCTCGGCATTGCCGTGGCGGCCCTGGGCATGGCCAGCGAAAGCGCGTTTTCCACCGAAACCCTGGCCGCGCTCAATCCGGGCGAAACCCGCCAGGTCGGCCCCTATGCCCTCACGCTCGATCGCATCGATCCGGTGGCCGGGCCCAATTGGACCGCGCTGCAGGCCACGTTTTCGGCCCGCTATGATGGCGGCGATGCCACGCTGCTGCAGCCCCAGGCGCGGGTCTTTGCCAATCCGCCGGGCACGCGCACCGAATCCGCGCTGAAAACCCGCTGGAACGGCCAGCTTTATGTCGTTCTGGGTGAAGAAGGCCAGGATGGCCGCTGGCAGATGCGCTTCTGGTGGAAGCCGTTCGTGCCGCTGATCTGGCTGGGCGGCCTGCTGGTGGGCTTGGGCGGCCTGCTGGCGCTGATCGGCCGGGTGGCGCGCGATATGAAGCGCCTGGTCGCGATCGACAAAATCGCGTTCCGCCGGGAAAGGCAGGGACGATGAGCACGCAGCCTGCTTCACCGGCGCGCCGGCCTGGCCTCGCGCTGTGGCTGCCGCTGGTGCTGTTCGGCGGTTTCCTCGCGCTGGTGGTCTATGGCCTGGTGCGGCCAGACAATCGCGAGGTGGCCAGCACGTTCATCGGCAAGCCCATCCCGGCCTTTGCCCTGCCGCCGGCCAGCGATGACCGGCCGGGCCTGAGCAATGCCCAGTTCGTGGGTGGCAAGCCGCGCCTGCTCAACATCTTTGCCTCGTGGTGCGGCCCTTGCGCGGTCGAATCGCCGCAACTGGCGCAACTGGCCAAGGCTGGGGCAGAGATCGACGGCGTGGCGATCCGCGATCGCAAGGATGATCTGGCGCGGTTCCTGGCCGCCAATGGCAATCCCTTTGCCCGCATCGGCCAGGATGATCTCAGCAAGGTGCAGATCGGCATCGGCTCGTCAGGCGTGCCGGAAACTTTTGTCGTCGATGCCCATGGCGTGATCCGCCACCAGCATATCGGCGCGATCATGCCCGAAGACGTGCCGGTGATCCTGGCCAAGCTCAAGGAAGCCGAACAATGAAACGGGACCGTTTCATTTTCGCCGCCGCGCTAGCACTGCTGCTGCCGCTGGCGCCGCTGGCCGCGCAAGACAGCCTGCCGCCCGCGCCCTATGCCTATCGCCAGCTGCCCGATCCGGCGCAGGAGGCCAAGGCGCAGGCGCTGATGGAAACGCTGCGCTGCCTCAAGTGTCAGAGCCAGTCGATCGCCGATTCCGATGCCTCGATGGCTGGCGACATGCGCAACGAGGTGCGCACCCGCATTGCCGCCGGCGAAGATCCCGAGGCGATCCGGCAGTGGCTGATCGATCGCTATGGCGATTATGTCAGCTATACACCGCAGGTGAAGCCTTTGACCTGGCCGCTGTTTGCCGCACCAGTGGTGTTTCTGGGCGTTGCCGCCCTGCTGCTGCGGGGCCGTTTCCGCCGTGGAAAACGGGCCGATGCGGCCCTGCGCAAGGACAAGCCATGACCTGGGTGATCGTTCTGGGCGTTGCCGCCATCGTGTTTGCCGCGCTCGTGCTGGTGGGGCGGCTGCCGCGCGCCGGATGGGAAGTGACCGGCGCTGCGCTGCTGTTCGGCCTGGCGGGTTATACCCTGCAGGGGCATCCGGCGGAGGCTGGCGCACCCACCCCGGCTGTGGAAAACGCGGCCGTGGCGGACGCGGCACTGCTCAAGGAGCGCCAGGCCATGGGCAGCGCCTTTGGCAAGGGGCGCAGTTGGCTGATCCTGGCCGATGGCCTGACCCGGCAAGGGCAATATCGCGCCGCGGCCGATGTCTTGGCCAAGGCCGCGCAGGAAAACCCCGACGATGCCGATATCGAGGTGGCGCTCGGCAATGCCCTGGTTGGCCATAGCGAGGGCCTGATCACCCCGGCCGCGCAATATGCGTTCCGCCGCGCGGCGATGATCGATCCCAATCACCCCGGCCCGCCGTTCTTCATGGGCCTGGCCATGGCGCAATCGGGGCGCCTTGCCGATGCCCGGGCGCTGTGGGCCGATCTGCTCGCCCGCTCGCCGGCCGATGCGCCCTATCGCCAGGATCTGGCGATGCGGCTGACGCGGCTGGACCAGATGATGGCGGCCAGTGGCATGCCCATCCCGCCGGCACAGCCTGAGGCATCGGGACAGGCGCAAGCCGCCAAGGCCCCGTCTGGTGCAGCAACCCCCGCACCCAAGCCCGCCGCTCGGTGAAATATCGGGAACCGCTTGCCACAGATGGCGGTTTGGTCACCATTGCTTCAGGTTGGGCGCCGGTGCTAAGCGCCGCCCCGATTCGGCTCTATCGCGGGCCGGACAGTGCAATGGGGCCGAAGCGGCCGGGGGCAGTCTCGCCATGAACAATGCCGTGGGTGATGCCGTGGGTAACGCCGGAACCGCAGGGAATCCGTCCACGGTCAATACTGCCTCGCCCGTTGCGGGCCATGGTCATGCGCATGGCCAGGGCCGTGGACAGGCCAGCCTAATCAAGATGGCGGTCGGCGCTGTCGGCGTGGTCTTCGGCGATATCGGCACCAGCCCGCTCTACGCCTTGCGCGATACCTTTGCCGGGCATCATCGCCTGCCGCTCGACCAGACGCATATCTATGGCATCGTCAGCCTGATGTTCTGGTCGATGATGATCATCGTGACGCTGAAATACGTCTCGGTGATCATGCGTGCCGACAACAAGGGCGAGGGCGGCAGCCTGGCGCTTTTGGCGCTGATCAACCAGCACACCGCCGGCAAGCGCTGGGGCCGTGGCATCGTTCTGCTGGGCGTCTTTGCCACCGCGCTGTTCTATGGCGATTCGATGATCACCCCGGCGGTGTCGGTGATGGGCGCGATCGAGGGGCTTTCGGTCTATCAGCCCAGCATGCAAAGCTGGGTGGTGCCGATGGTGGTGGCCATCCTGATCGCCCTGTTCCTGATCCAGAGCCGGGGCACCGAGCGCGTCGCCACGTTCTTTGGCCCGATCATGCTGGTCTATTTCGCCACGATCGCGGTGCTGGGCGCCATGAGCATTGCCCTGCTGCCCGAGGTGATCGGCGCGCTGTCTCCGCATCACGCCGTGGCCATGTTTGCCGCCGATCCGTTTCGCGGTTTCCTGGCCATGGGCGCTGCCGTCCTGGCGGTGACCGGGGCCGAAGCGCTCTATGCCGACATGGGCCATTTCGGACGCAACCCGATCCGCGTGTCGTGGCTGGCGCTGGTGCTGCCGGCGCTGGTGCTCAACTATCTGGGCCAGGCCTCGTTGCTGATGCGCGAAGGCTCTGCTGCGCTGGTCAGCCCGTTCTATTTCCTGGCGCCCGACTGGTTCCAGTGGCCGCTGCTGATCATTGCCAGCCTGGCGGCGGTCATCGCCAGCCAGGCGGTGATCTCCGGCGCATTCTCGGTCACCCAGCAGGCGATCCAGCTGGGGTTCATCCCGCGCATGACGATCCGCCATACCAGCACGTCGGCCGGGCAGATCTATATCCCGGTGATCAATTCCGCGCTGATGGTGGCAGTCATCCTGCTGGTGCTGATGTTCCGCCATTCGTCGAACCTCACGGCCGCCTATGGCATCGCCGTGACCGGCGCGATGATGATCGACAACGTGCTGCTGGGCGTGGTGCTGATCAAGCTGTGGCACTGGCGGCCGGTGCTGGCCACGGGCCTGCTGGCGCTGTTCATGGCGATCGACCTTGGCTACCTGGGCGCCAACCTGACCAAGATCCCCGATGGCGGCTGGGTGCCGCTGGCGATGGGCATCACCATCTTTACGCTGCTGACCACCTGGTCGCGTGGGCGCGCCCTGATGCGCGCCGGGATGGCCGAAGGGTCCATTCCGCTGGAAGTGTTCACCAAGTCTGCCCATTCCAGCGCGGCGCGGGTGGCCGGTACGGCGATCTTCATGGCCTCGGCCTCCAACGGCGTGCCCTCGGCACTGTTGCACAACATCAAGCACAACAAGGTGCTGCACAACCGGGTGGTGATCCTGACGGTGCAGATCCAGGACGAACCCTATGTCGATCTGGCGCAGCGGTCAGCGGTCAAGGATTTCGGCAACGGCTTCTATCGCCTGACGCTGCGCTTCGGCTTCCTGGAAGAGACCGACGTGCCCGCCGCGCTCAAGACCATCACCACCTGCGGCGAACCGTTCGACATGATGAAGACCAGCTTCTTCCTCTCGCGCCAGACGCTGATTCCGTCGGACAAGCCGGGCATGGCGCTGTGGCGGGAAAAGCTGTTTGCCTGGATGCTGCGCAATGCGGCGAGCGCCATGGAATTCTTCCGCTTGCCGACGAACCGTGTGGTCGAACTTGGCAGCCAGCTGCGGATTTGATCGAAAGCGGCGCCGTGCAGGGCTTGCCGCTGCGGCGTGGCATGCCATGCCATGCCATGCTCTGTAAGCTGCGCAATCTTGGGGCGCCCTGCGCGTGACTGAAGCTGATATCCTCCGCGATATTCTCGATACCCAGCTGGATATGCTGTGCCGGTTCACCGCCGATGGCACGATCCTGTTTGCCAACACCGCCTATGCCCGCATGATGGAAAGCCCGCGCGCCGCGCTGACCGGGCGCAACGTGTGGAAGTTCATCCCCACGAGCGAGCACGCCACGATCCAGCGCGAGATGGCGCTGCTGACCCCGGAAAACCCGTCACGCACCATCGAAAACCGCCTGGAGGCGGCCGATGGCAGCGTGCGGTGGACGCTGTGGCGCAACCATGCGCTGGAATTCGATGCCCACGGCCGCTGGCAGGTGATGCAATCGACCGGGATCGACATTACCGAGCGCAAGATCCTGGAAGACCGGCTGCGCCTGCTGATCGAAGAGCTTAACCACCGCGTCAAGAACTCGCTGATGGTGGTTCAGGCCATGGCCTGGCAATCGTTTCGCGGGATCGAGCAGCCCGCCGCGGCGGCCGTGGAGAATTTTACCGCCCGCCTGCATGCCCTGGCGGCAGCGCATACCATCCTCAGCCGTGGTCAGTGGGCTGGCGCGCCGCTGGCCGATGTGGTGCGGCAGGGGCTGACGATCTGCGCAGGCAGTGTGCAGGGCGATGGTGGCGCCCAACGCTTGAGCCTTGGCGGGCCTGATGTGACGGTGGGCGCGGCGGCCACGGTGTCGCTGGTCATGGTGCTGCACGAGCTGGCCACCAACGCTATCAAGTATGGCGCGCTGTCTAACGCCGAAGGCACGGTGACAATTGCCTGGGAGGTGGGCGATGATGGCGCGGTGGCGCTGGAATGGCGGGAGCAGGGCGGACCGCCGGTGGCGCCGCCCGCGCGCAGTGGCTTTGGTTCACGCCTGATCCGCGATGCCATCACCCGGCAGCTTTCGGGAGAGGCGCAGATCGATCACGCGCCTGATGGCGTTGTTGTGCGCCTGGTGTTGCCGGCCCAGCATTTTGAAGCGCCTGCCATTGCCCCGATCTGGTCAGACGCGACGAAGGACCCTGCATGACCGACCGCGCCCAATCGCTGTCTGGTCGCCGCATATTGGTGGTGGAGGACGAGTTCATCGTCGCTGCCATGCTGGCCGATGTGCTGGAGGACGAGGGCGCGCAGGTGATCGGTCCGGTGGGGACGCAGGCAGAGGGCATCGCGGCGGCTGCGACAGAATTCCTCGATGCAGCGGTGCTGGACTGGAACCTCAATGGGCAACCCGGGGCACCAGTGGCGCGCGCCTTGCGCGAGCGGGGCATCCCCTTCGTCATCGCCACCGGTTATGGCGCGGTGGAGGCAGAGTTCGCCGATGTACAGATCATGCACAAACCCTATGCCCCCGCTCAGTTGACCGCTTGCCTGGGAGGCTTGCTGGCCGGCTGAGCCGGGGGCACGGAGCCTGCGTTCAAGATCAGTGCTTGAGCGTGTCGGACGCTTCGTCGGCGCCCTGCTTCACGCGATTGCCAAACTTGTCGGCGGCGGTGCCGGCCTTGTCGGCCGCCTTGTCGATCTTGCGGCCAGCGTCGTCGGCGGCCTTGTCAGCGGCCCGGCTGGCATTGTCGAGCGCCTTGTCGGCGGCGGCACCCACGCTATCGGCAGCCTTGTCAGCGGCGCGGCCGGCATCCTTTGCGGCGTTCTGCGCATCGTTGGCGGCCGAGTCGGCAGCGGCGGCCGTCTTGTCCTGGGTCTTTTCCGAGCAGGCGGCAAGGCTGGCGCCGGCCAGCATCAGGGCGGGAAGGGCAAGGAAAATACGGCGCATGTGACGGTCACTCCCGTTCGTGGTGGTTTGCCAAGGCCAACGCCGAACGCGGCTTGGCGTTCCCCCACGCGGTGCGATCAATCGTGTGGCGTGTTGGTCTCGGCCTCTTCCACGCCCTGTTCGCTGCCCAGGCCATGGCGCAGCAGCATCGGGATCTGGGCAAAGGTGAACAGGAACGACAGCGCGCTCACGCCCCACAGCTTGGCCGTCAGCCAGCCATCAAAGGTCAAGGTATGGCGCAGCACTTCGTTGAGCACGGCCAGGAACAGGAAGAACCACGCCCAGTTGCGCGACAGCTTGCGCCAGCCGGTTTCATCCAGCCCGTCGAACGCGCTTTGCAGCAGCATGCGCAGCACCGCCTTGCCGCGCGCCAGGCCGATGAACAGGCCGGCGGCAAACAGCAGGTAGATCACCGTGGGCTTAATCTGGATCCAGAACGGATCGCCCAGGAACACGGTAAGGGTGCCAAAGCCCAGGATCAGCGTGGTGGACAGCCACAGCATCGGCGAAACCTTGCCCAGGCGCCATTTCGACGCGATCAGCGCGGCCACCGTGGCGATCATGAACACCACGGTGCTCTTGGTGATCGCCACCACTGCGCCAACGCCAGCATCGCTGCTCTTGTCCGGGCTGAAATGGCGATAGGCCAGGAAGAACACCAGCAGCGGCCCATAGTCGACCGCCAGGTTCACCCAGGATGATTTGGGCTGCGATTTGGGCTGGGCCTGGTCCGCGCTCATTGAAACACCCCTGCAATCACCTTGGCCACCAGATCGGGATCGAACGGCCGAAGGTCGTCGATGGTTTCGCCAACGCCGATGGCGTGGATCGGCAGGCCATACTGTTCGGCGGCCGCCACCAGCACGCCGCCGCGCGCCGTGCCATCCAGCTTGGTCATGATCAGGCCCGATACGCCGGCCACATCCTTGAAAATCTCGATCTGCGACAGCGCGTTCTGGCCATTGGTGGCATCGAGCACCAGCACCACGTCGTGCGGCGCCTCAGGGTTCAGGCGGCCGAGCACGCGGCGCACCTTGGCCAGCTCGTCCATCAGTTCGCGCTTGTTCTGCAGGCGGCCGGCGGTGTCGACGATCAGCACGTCGGTGCCAACATCGGTGGCTGCCTTGACCGCGTCGAACACGATCGAGGCGGGATCGCCGCCTTCGGGGCCGGTGATGATCGGCACGCCCAGCCGATCGGCCCAGACCTTGAGCTGGCCGATCGCGGCGGCGCGGAACGTGTCGCCTGCGGCCAGCATCACTGAATAGTCCAGTTCCTGGAACAGGTGCGCCAGCTTGGCGATGGTCGTGGTCTTGCCCGAACCATTGACGCCGATCACTAGGATCACCTGCGGCCGTGGAAAGGCCACGATATCGAGCGGCTTGGCCACGCCGCGCAGGATCGCGGCAATTTCGTCGGCCACGGCGCCGCGCAGGGTGGCATCATCGAGCCCCTGCTCGAACCGGGCACTGGCCAGCTTGGCGCGGATGCGCGCCGCCGCGCGCGGGCCCAGGTCCGACATGATCAGCGCGTCCTCGATCTCGTCGAGCTGGGCCTCGCTCAGGCGCGTGGCGCCGCCAAAGCCCGCCAGGTTGCCGGCCAGCCGCTCCGAGGTCTTGCGCAGCCCGCCTACCAGGCGATCCGACCAGCTGTCGCTACTCATGCCAGCATTCCTTCTTCGATTCTTTCAGGTGTCAGCGTCACCAGGCTGCCCGGCACAGTGCCGGCAGGCAGGCGATAGGGCGCGAAATCCGGGCCATGGCCGGTGCCGTCGCGTTCGGCAAGCACTTGTGCAAGGCGGCCGACCAGGCCTTGCAGCCAGGCCGCACGGGTTTGCGCCACGGCGGCACGCAGTTGCGCGGCGCGTTCGCGCACCACCGGCGGCGGCACCTGCGGCATGCGCGCGGCGGGCGTGCCGGGGCGGGGGGAATAGGGAAAGACATGGCCGTGGACGATGCCGGCCTGCGCCACGATGCTCAGGTTCTCGGCATGCATGGCGGCGTCCTCGGTGGGAAAGCCGGCGATCAGGTCGGCGCCGATCGCCATGTCAGGGCGATGCCGCCGCAGGGTTTCAACCAGGGCCAGCGCCTGGCCACGGCTGTGGCGGCGCTTCATGCGCTTGAGCACCATGTCTGCGCCTGATTGCAGCGACAGATGCACGTGCGGCATCACGCGCGGCTCGTGGCACAACAGGTCGAGCAGCAGCGGATCGATCTCCACCCCGTCGACCGAAGATAGCCGCAGCCGGGGCAGGGCAGGGAACGTGCGCAGGATCGCCGCCACCAGATCGCCCAGGCGCGCCGGTTCTGGCAAGTCTGCGCCCCAGCTGGTCAGGTCAACGCCGGTCAGCACCACTTCGGCCACGCCGTGGGCCAGATGGCCGGCCAGGGTATGCAGCACCTGCGCCACAGGCACCGACCGGCTGGCCCCACGCCCGGCCGGAATGATGCAGAACGTGCAGGCGTGGTCGCAGCCGTTCTGCACCGCCACGAACGCGCGGGTATGCCGCTCGGATGCGGCGACCGGCACGGCCGGGGCAGGCACCTGCCAGCGGGCGGGATCGAGCTTGGCTGCGTTGGGCACCACGCCATCCACCTCTGCCATGGCAGCAAAGCCGGCGGGATCGATCGTGGCGGCGCAGCCAGTGACGAGCAGGCGTGCCCCGGGATGATCGCGGCGCAGGCGGCGCACCGCGCGGCGCGACTGGCGCACCGCCTCTGCCGTGACGGCGCAGGAATTGACCACCACCGTGGGCGTCGGCGCGGCGGCCAGCAGATGGCGGATCGCCTCGCTTTCCGACAGGTTCATGCGGCAGCCCAGCGTCACCACGCCAGCCGGATCGGCCAGCACAGAACCGGTTGCCACGTCAGGCGCAGAGGCTGCTTGGGCCAAGGCCGGCCTCAGAGCGGGTAGAGCGCGTCGTCGAATGCGCCTTCAAAGCTGGTGATGGCAGGGCCGGTCATGACGATATGGCCGCCTTCGGGCCAATCGATCCGCAACGCGCCGCCGGGCAGATCGACCGTCACGCTCCGTCCCACCAGCTTGCGGCGCATCGCCGCCACTGCCGTGGCGCAGGCGCCGGTGCCGCAGGCGCGGGTCAGCCCGGCGCCACGCTCCCACACCCGCAGCGAGAGGTGATCGGGGCCGACCAGGCTGGCCACGTTGACGTTGACGCGTTCGGGAAAGACCGGGTCATGCTCGATGATCGGGCCGAGCCGGGCCAGGTCCACTGCGGCGGCATCGGGCACGAAGAACACCGCGTGGGGGTTGCCCACGTTGACGGCCACGGGGTTTTCCAGGTCTTCCCAGGCCAGCGGCATGGCCAGGGTATCCATGGCATAGGCGAGCGGAATGGCATTCCAGTCGAACCGGGGGGCGCCCATGTCCACCGCGATGCCGGCATCTGTTGCCTGCGCCTCGATCAGGCCGCCGCCGGTTTCGATCCGGGTGCGGCCCGCTCGTTCACCGCCCAGCAGCAGGCCCACGGCGCGGCTGGCGTTGCCGCAGGCGCCGACTTCGCTGCCATCGGGATTGAAGATGCGCATCTTCACGTCGGCCTGGTCCGACGGTTCCAGCACGATGAACTGGTCGCAGCCGATGCCGGTGTGGCGATCGGCCAGCGCCGCGGCGCGCGCGGGCGAGACCGGCAGCGCGGTTTCGCGCGCGTCGATCACCACGAAATCGTTGCCCAGGCCATGCATCTTGATGAACGGAATACGCATGGGCGCGATCTAGGCGGCAAAGGGCGGCGGCGCAATGGTTGCGCCGCTTGTCACACCGGGTTCAGCCGAGCGCGGCGCGGTTCTGGCCTGGCGTTGCCGGCTCTTGCGCGGCTGCATCGGCCGGGGTGGCGTTGCCGATCAGCAGGTCGTCTGCGGCCAGTGCGGCGCGCACCGTCTGGGCATCCTGCGGATGGCCATAGAGAAAGCCCTGGCCCTTGAACGAGCCCAGCTTGCGCAGTTCTTCGAGCACGCCCTGGGTTTCGATCCCTTCGGCGGTCAGCGGCAGATCCAGCCCCTGGCCGAGCGAGGTGATCGCGGCCACGATCGTGGCGCTGTCCTTGCAGCTGTCGAGCGTGGAGACAAAGCTGCGGTCGATCTTGATGCGGTCAAACGGCAGCGAGCGCAGCTGCGCGATCGAGCTGTAGCCGGTGCCGAAATCATCGAGGCTCAGGCGGATGCCCTGGTTCTTGAGGCTGGCGACCAACGAGCGGACCAGCGGCAGGTTTTCGTGCAGGCAGGTTTCGGTGATTTCCACGTCCAGCCGGTGCGGGGGGAAATTGGCCTCGACCAACAGCTTGAGCAGGCGCTGTGCAAACCAGGGATCACGCAGTTGCAAGGGCGAGACATTGACCGACAGCGTGAGCGAGGGATCCCATTCGCGGGCATCGACCAGCGCCTGGCGGATCAGCGACTCCGAAAGTTCGGCAATCACGCCGATTTCCTCGGCCACGGGAATGAACACGTCGGGTGCGATCAGGCCATGGCGTGGCGATTGCCAGCGGGCCAGCATCTCGAAACCGGAAAGCCGGCCGGTGTCGATGTCGATCTGCTTTTCGTAATAGGGCACGAATTCGCCGCGCGCGATGCCTTCGCGGATGCCGGTTTCCAGCTCGGCGCGGAACCGCAGTTCCTTTTCCATCGTCGGGTCGAACCAGCAGAAGCGATTGCGGCCGCCGCTCTTGGCCTGGTACATGGCGAGGTCGGCATGATGTTGAAGGCGGGCAGCGATAGTCGCGTCGTCGGCCTGGTGCGGCATGGTGCCGCCATCGCTGCGCGCCAGGCCGATCGACCCGGAAATATCCACCTCGCAATCAGGCAGGCGCACCGGCTCGCCCAGCGTGGCGTTGAGCTTTTCGGCCAGTTGCTCGACCATCGCCGTGCGTGCCGGGTCGAACCGGATGGCGCAGGTGAATTCGTCGCCACCGATGCGGGCGATGATCGCGCCTGCCGGCAATGTTGCGCGCAGGCGATCGGCCGTTGCCACGAGCACCGCGTCGCCGGTCTGGTGGCCATGCAGATCGTTGGCGCGCTTGAACTTGTCGAGGTCGAGCATGAACAGCGCCACGGCGTCGCCATGGGCGCGGGCCTCGGCCACCAGGGCTTCGATCGCACCATCCAGGCTGCGGCGATTAAGGCAGCCGGTCAGCGGATCGGTAAAGGCCAGGGTACGCGCTGTTTCCTCGGCCCGGCGCCGCTCGCGCACTTCGCCGGTCAGTTCCACATACCGGCGCCAGCCAAAGATGATCAGCGCGATATTGAGCAAGAGCGCATTGGCCAGCACCGAATCGACACTCGCCCCGCCGAACAGCACATGGCGCAAGGCGCGGGTGAGCACTGCCGAACCGGACCCCACGAACAGGATGATCGCTGCGGTGATGATGCCCAGGGCGACGACATCGCGCTCGGCACGGGCGATGCCGGTTGGTGCCGCTGATGCGGGTTGGCCGCTTTCCATTGCCGCACTTGCCATACCGTTACCTGCTCGTTTCCCCCGGGGGGGCAGCTTGCATGCATGCCCTGTTACCCACCTGCGGGAAACTACGTGCAGGCTGTTGAAAGATTGGTTAAGGGGCCCAAAGCCCCCGCTTGGCCGGCATTTTTGCCGCAGGAGGGCGCGGCGCAGGGTTGCAATCGGGCAAGGGCGCGGGTAAGGGCACCGCTCTGCCAGAGCCGGGATTCGCCGGCGCTTGCGCAGAGTCGTTTTGTACGCCCCCTGTTGGATGGCGCACGCTGGTCGGCGAGGTTTCGCCCACCGGCGTTTTTCGCGTTATCGGCTGGCGGCGCCCGTTTTGGCAATGGAGCAGCGCGTGTTCGACAGTCTTTCCGACCGGCTTGGCGGTGTATTCGACCGCCTGCGCGGGCGCGGCGCGCTTTCCGAGGACGATGTTCGCGCCGCCATGCGCGAAGTGCGCATCGCCCTGCTGGAGGCCGACGTGGCCTTGCCGGTGGTGCGCCGCTTCATCGATCGCGTTACCGAAGAAGCCGTTGGCCAGTCGGTCCTGAAGTCGGTCACGCCGGGCCAGCAGGTCGTCAAGATCGTCAACGACGCGCTGGTTGAAATGCTGGGCAGCGAGGCCGCCGATCTCGATCTGGCAGCCGCCCCGCCGGTGGTGATCATGATGGTCGGCCTGCAGGGTTCGGGCAAGACCACCAGCACGGCCAAGATCGGCAAGCTGCTCAAGGAAAAGCGCGGCAAGAAGGTGATGATGGCGTCGCTCGACGTCAATCGCCCCGCCGCGCAGGAACAGCTGCGCGTGCTGGGCGAGCAGGCCGGCGTTGCCACGCTGCCGATCGTGCCGGGCCAGTCGCCGGTGGAAATCGCCACGCGCGCACTGCATTCCGCGAAGCTTCAGGCCGTGGACGTGCTGCTGCTCGATACCGCTGGCCGTCTCCACGTCGACCAGGCGCTGATGGACGAGATGAAGGCAGTCGCTGCCATCTCCGTGCCCAAGGAAACCCTGCTCGTCGTCGACTCGCTGACCGGCCAGGACGCGGTCAACGTGGCGCAGGCGTTCGCTGGCGAGGTTGACCTGACCGGCGTGGTGCTGACCCGCATGGATGGCGATGCCCGCGGCGGTGCGGCGCTGTCGATGCGCGCGGTTACCGGCAAGCCGATCAAGTTTGCCGCCACCGGCGAAAAGCTCGACGCGATCGAACCGTTCCAGCCCGAACGTGTTGCCGGCCGCATCCTGGGCATGGGCGATATCGTCTCGATCGTCGAAAAGGCGGCGGCGACGATCAAGCAGGACGAAGCTGAAAAGCTCGCCGCGCGCATGGCCAAGGGCCAGTTCGACATGAACGATCTGCGCATGCAGTTGCAGCAGATGCAGCGCATGGGCGGCCTGGGCGCGCTCGCGGGCCTGATGCCGGGCATGAAGAAGGCCAAGGCGGCGATGGCGCAGTCGGGCATGGACGACAAGGTGCTGCTGCACATGGATGCGATCATCGGTTCGATGACGGCCAAGGAGCGCACCAAGCCCGAACTCTTGAACGCCAAGCGCAAGATCCGCGTCGCCAAGGGGTCTGGCACCACGGTGCAGGACGTCAACAAGCTTCTGAAGATGCACATGGAAATGGCCAAGGCCATGAAGCAGATCAAGAAGATGGGCGGCCTCAAGGGCCTTGGCGCGCTGTTCGGCAAGGGTGGCCTGGGTGCCGCGATGCCGGGCCTTGACCAGCAGGCCGGCCCCGGTGGGCTCGGCGGCGGCATGGGCGGCGGCCTTGGCGGTATGGGCGGCGGTGGCGGCCTTCCCGGCCTGCCCGGCATGGGCAGTGGCGGCTTGCCGTCAAACCTGGCTGACCTGCTCAAGAAGAAATGATTTTATCCTGATTTTTCAGTTTGTTTGAAAGGTAGTCGAATGTCTGTTTCTCTGCGTCTGTCGCGTGGCGGTTCCAAGAAGCGCCCCTATTACAAGATCGTTGCTTCGAACAGCCGCGCCCCGCGCGATGGCAAGTATCTGGAGCAGGTGGGCACCTACAACCCGCTGCTCGCCAAGGACGCCGAAGACCGCGTGCGCCTGGTCGAAGACCGCGTGCGCTACTGGCTTGGCGTTGGCGCCCAGCCGACCGACCGCGTTGCCCGTCTGCTCGACAAGGCCGGCATCAAGGAACGCGCCCCCACCAACAACCCGCAGGCTGGCGAACCCGGCAAGAAGGCCAAGGAACGCGCTGAAGATCGCGCTGAAAAGGCCGCTGCTGCTGCTGAAGCGGCCGCTGCTGCCAGCGCCGAACCGGCTGCCGAAGCGACCGAAGCCTGAGGTTAGGCAAGCGGCATGACGCACGATCGTCCGGTCACGCTTGCGGCCATCGCCGGCGCGCATGGCGTGGCCGGCGAAGTGCGCCTCAAGCTGTTTGGTGAAGGCGTGGCGGCGTTGAAAGCCTACAAGGCGTTCAACGGCGGCACGCTGACCCTTGAAAAGCTGCGCGACGACGGCAAGGGCGGGGCAATCGCCCGCTTTGCCGAAGTCACCACGCGCAATGCGGCAGAAGGCCTGCGCAGCACGGCACTGACCGTCCCGCGTTCGGCCCTGCCGCCGCTCGCCGACGGCGAATATTACCATGCCGATCTGATCGGCCTGCCGGCTCATTCCACCGACGGCGCCGTGCTGGGCACCTGCGTGGGCGTGGACAATTATGGCGCGGGTGACGTGCTCGATATCGAGCGGCCCGATGGCAAGCGCTTCATGGTGCCGATGCGCGCCGAAGCGGTGCCCGAATGGAACGCGGACCGCCTGTTGATTGACGCTCTCTACGCGGACTGATTAGCTGCGCGTCGGCATTACACAGTACACAGTGCCGGACCCAGGAGGTCGGGGCTTGCTCGTTCTATCCATTGTCGGCGGAAATTTGCTCGTTGCATTGGCGGCGGCATGGCTCGTCGGTCGCTGGCGCTCGCATTGGCCCCGGGCGCGGTGCGCCGTGTTGGCGTCTTCCCTGTTTCCCGGTATCTTGGCGGCGATGATTACGCCGTCTTTGGTGTTTGCCGCCTGGCGCGACGAATGTGGTCAGGATGGCTGCACATTTGCTGCGGTTGCCTGCATCGTGTTGTTCTTCGTAGCAGCAATTCTGTTTGGAATGGGCGTGGTCGTGACGCTTTACCTGCTGGGTCAAACATCGCATCGACCGCCGGATCGACATCGCTATCGATCAGATACTTGATTGACGCTTTGGTCGGCGCTGTATATACATTTTGTATATACAGGAGTGTGCCGTGACCGAGCAGTTCAACGCTAAAAGCTTCATGTCCGGCAACTCCGTGGCGCTGCGCCTGCCCAAGGGGCTTGGCGTGGACCCAGGCTTGGACTGGACTGTCGAATGGCGCGGCAACGATCTGGTGTTTCAGGCCAAGGATCGCCCCAAGCGCAAGTTCAATATCGACAAGGTCTGGGGGATCGGCGCTGGCTTGGGCCTGCAATTGCGCAAACCCGAAGATCGTGTGTTCGAACCAAGTCGGCGCGTATGGGACGAAACGCCTGACCAGCCAGCATGAAGTATCTGCTCGATACCAATGCCATCATCATGGCCCTGGAGGCGCGAAGCGAAGGTCTGCGCGCGCGACTGTCGGCTTGCGAAGAGGGCGATCTTGCAACCTCGGCTATCGTCCATGCCGAGATTTTGCTGGGCATAGAAGCTGGGAAGCCACCGCTGCGTGAGGTTTTGGCCATCTTCTCTGAAGAAGTGCCGGTTTTGCCGTTCGATGCTGCCGCAGCCGAAGTCTATGCCCGCCTGCCATTCCGGCGCGGCAGTTTTGATCGCCTGATTGCCGCCCATGCGCTGGCGCTCGATCTGGTGCTGGTGACCGACAACGTGGGTGACTATGCCGACGTGCCAGGGCTCAGGGTCGAGAACTGGGTGCGTTAAAGCGCGCCTTGCCAAGGCCGCCTGGTCACGCCAAGGCCCCTCCACCAGCCTGCGGCTGGTCCCCCTCCCCGTGTCGGGGAGGATCGAGCAGGACTTTTTGTAGATGACCTTCCACGCTGCCGTTCTCACGCTTTACCCCGAGATGTTTCCCGGGCCACTGGGCGTGAGCCTGGCCGGGCGCGCGCTGGGGGAGGGGAAGTGGACGCTCGATCCCGTGCAGATCAGGGATTTTGCTACCGACAAGCACCGCACCGTTGATGATACGCCCGCTGGCGGCGGGGCGGGGATGGTGCTGCGCGTGGATGTGCTGGCCAAGGCAATCGATCATGCGCGGGCGAGAATGGCGGAGAGGGTGGGATACGAACCATCCTTAGACGAGGACAGCCCCCTCCACCAGCCTGCGGCTGGTTCCCCTCCCCCGGCGGGGGAGGAGCTTGTTGATCCTCCCCATGCAATGGGGAGGGGGACCGCCGGCGCAGCCGGTGGTGGAGGGGCCTCGACCATTCCCGTCATCGCGATGACGCCGCGCGGCAAACCGCTGACCCAGGCGCGGGTACGCGAGCTGGCGGCGGGGCCGGGCGTCATTGTCGTCTGCGGCCGGTTCGAGGGTTTTGACGAGCGCATATTCGAGGGCCGCCAGGTGGAGGAAGTCTCGGTGGGAGACATCATCCTGTCGGGCGGCGAATGTGCCGCGCTGATGCTGCTCGATGCTTGCATTCGCCTGCTTCCCGGCGTAATGGGCGCGGCTTCTAGTGGGCATGAAGAGTCGTTCGAAAACGGGCTGCTCGAATATCCCCACTATACCCGCCCCCAGGAATGGGAAGGGCGCACGATCCCGCAAGTGCTGCGATCGGGGGATCATGCGAAGATCGCGGAATGGCGGCAACGCCAGTCCGAAGATGACACACGGTTACGCAGGCCGGATCTTTGGGAGCGCCACGTCGGCGTTCGGGTCCAGTCTGCCTCTGGCGCGCGGCAAAAAAGTGCAGGACGTTTGAAAAATGAACCTGATTCAGCAGATTGAAGCTGAAGCGATCGCCGAATTCAAGGCGTCGAAGACCATCCCCGAATTCCGCGCTGGTGATACCGTGCGCGTCGGCGTGCGCGTCGTTGAAGGCGAGCGCACCCGCGTTCAGGCCTATGAAGGCGTCGTGATCGCGCGTTCGAATCGCGGCATGGGCTCCAACTTCACCGTTCGCAAGATCTCGTTCGGCGAAGGCGTGGAACGCGTGTTCCCGCTCTACTCGCCCAACATCGATTCGATTACCGTCGTCCGTCGGGGCGTGGTGCGTCGTGCGAAGCTGTACTACCTTCGCGGCCGTACCGGCAAAAGCGCCCGTATTGCCGAGCGCCGTGACACGCGCCCCGGCCAGGAAGGCTGAGAAGCCGCCGCCGCGACACGGAAATGACCGTGAAAAAGGCGTCCTGGCATATCCGCCAGGGCGCCTTTTTTGCTTATCGGGAACATCCCCTTGCCATGCAATTCCGCCTTCACCTGCTTGCCACGGCGCTGGTCTGCGCCCCTGTTCTTGCCCATGCAGCCCCTGCTGGAACAGCCCCGGTGACCGCGCCCAGCGCCGCCCCCGTGCTAACGCTCGAACGGGTGTTCGCCAGCCCCTCGCTCAACGGCCCAACCCCGCGCGGCGTGCAGCTGTCGCCCGATGGGCGCTATCTCACCCTGCTCAAGAACCGCGCCGACGATCGCGAGCGGTTCGACCTGTGGGGCTTTGATCGCAAGACCGGCAAGTGGTCGATGCTGGTCGATTCGCTCAAGCTGTCGTCGGGTCGCGTGCTGAGCGAGGCGGAAAAGATGCAGCGCGAGCGCCAGCGCATCGGCGATCTCAAGGGTATCGTCAGCTATGACTGGGCGAGTGACAGCAAGACCGTGCTGGTGCCGCTCGATGGCGATCTGCTGCTCGCCGGGCTGGATGGCAAGGTGCGCAAGATTGCCGGCACCACCGGGGGCGAGTTGAACCCGCGCCTGGGGCCGCAGGGCGATACCCTGGCGTTCGTGCGCGATCGCCGGCTGTGGATCGCGCCGGCCGATGGCAAGGCGCCGCCGCGCGCGATCACGCCCGAGGAAAGCGCCGAAACCGTCCACTGGGGCGAGGCAGAGTTCGTTGCCCAGGAAGAACTCAACCGCATGAGCGGGTTCTGGTGGGCGCCCGATGAAAAGCGCCTGGCCGTGGAACGCTTTGACGAGGCGGCCGTGGGCGTGGTGACGCGCGCGGCGATCGGCGCCGATGGCACGCGCACTTATGACCAGCGCTATCCCGCAGCCGGCGGCGCCAATGCCGATGTCTCGCTGTGGCTGATGGATGCCGATGGCGGCCATCGCGTTCAGGTGGACCTGGGAGCGGACAAGGACATCTATGTGGGTCGCGTCGATTGGGCGAGCGATGGCAAGACGCTCTATGTGCAGCGGCTGGACCGCGCGCAGACCCGGCTCGATATGCTGGCGGTAGACCCCGCCACCGGTGCTTCGCACGTGCTGTTCACCGAACAGGCGCGCGAGAAGAGCTGGATCAACCTGTCGAGCAACTATCGCTTCCTCGATGATGGCAGCCTGATCTGGTGGTCGGAACGCGATGGCTTTGGCCATCTCTATCGCCGCTTCAAGGATGGCCGCTGGCAGCAGCTGACCAAGGGCGACTGGGTCGTCACCGACCTGGTTGGCGTGGACCAGAAGACCGGCCGCGTCTATTTCGCCGGCACGCGCGACGATGTGCTGGCCGGGCAAGTCTATGCCCTGTCGCTCACCGCGCCCGACACGATCACGCGGCTGACCGACCTGGCGTTCGACAACAAGGCGAGCATGGACGGCAAGGGCCAGGCCCTGATCGTAACGCGCAGCGCCGATGCGCAGCCGCCGCAATCCTATCTGGCCGATGCCCATGGCAAGCGGCTGGCGTGGATCGAGGAAAACAAGGTGGACGCGGCCCACGCCTATGCCCCCTATCTTGCCGCGCATCGTCCCGCCACGTTCGGCACGATCGCGGCGGCGGATGGCACGCCGCTGCACTATATGATGATCACCCCGCCGATGGAGCCGGGCAAGCGCTATCCGGTGTTTACCTATCACTATGGCGGCCCCACCGCGAACGTGGTGCACAAGGGCTGGCAGGGCGCGCTGGCCCAGGCGATCGTGGCCAAGGGCTATATCTACTTCGCGCTGGACAACCGTGGCTCGGAAAACCGTGGCGTCGATTTCGGCAGCAAGATCTGGCACGCGATGGGCACGGTCGAGGTGGAAGACCAACTGGCGGGTGCGCAGTGGCTCAAGACCCAGCCCTATGTCGATCCCGCGCGCGTCAGCACGTTTGGCTGGTCCTATGGCGGCTACATGACGGTCAAGATGCTCGAAGCGCATCCCGGCGTCTGGGCGGCAGGCATCGCCGTGGCGCCGGTCACCAAGTGGGAGCTGTACGACACCGCCTATACCGAGCGTTATCTCGGCAATCCCAAGCAGGTGCCCGAAGTTTACAAGGCCGCCGGCGCGCTGGAGCAAACCGGGCAGATCCGCGATCCGCTGCTGCTGGTCCACGGCATGGCCGACGACAATGTGGTGTTTGAAAACAGCACCGCGCTGATCGCCAAGATGCAGGGCGAGGCCATTCCGTTCGAGATGATGCTTTATCCCGGCTACACCCACCGCATCAGCGGGCCCAAGGTGAGCCAGCATCTCTACGAGACGATGTTCCGCTTTCTCGACCGCAACGGCGCGGGCAGCGGCAAATAAGACGTTTGGGGGGCAAAAGCCCCTTTCGCTTGGCTGGTTGGAACCAGCCGCTAAGGAACGGGCGCGCGCAAGGCGCCCGCAAGGGAGTGACAGGTATCATGGGTTATCGGGTTGTAGTGGTGGGTGCGACGGGCAATGTTGGCCGTGAGATGCTCAACATCCTGGCCGAGCGCGAATTCCCGATCGACGAGATCGCCGTGCTGGCCTCTTCGCGCTCGCAGGGCAGCGAGATCGATTTCGGTGAAACCGGCAAGAAGCTGAAAGTGCAGAACGTCGAGCATTTCGACTTCACCGGCTGGGATATCGCGCTGTTTGCCGCAGGCTCGGCGCCGACCAAGATCTATGCGCCCAAGGCCGCATCGCAGGGCTGCGTGGTGATCGACAACTCGTCGCTCTATCGCATGGACCCGGACGTGCCGCTGATCGTGCCCGAAGTGAACCCCGACGCGATCGACGGGTACAAGGCGCGCAACATCATCGCCAACCCCAACTGCTCCACCGCGCAGATGGTGGTGGCGCTCAAGCCGCTGCACGACAAGGCCAAGATCAAGCGCGTGGTCGTGGCCACCTACCAGTCGGTGTCGGGCGCCGGCAAGGAAGGCATGGACGAACTGTTCGAGCAGAGCCGCGCGATCTTCGTGGGCGACCAGGTCGAACCCAAGAAGTTCACCAAGCAGATCGCCTTCAACGTGATCCCGCACATCGACAGCTTCCTGGATGATGGTTCGACCAAGGAAGAGTGGAAGATGGTGGCCGAAACCAAGAAGATCCTCGATCCCAAGGTCAAGGTCACGGCAACCTGCGTGCGTGTGCCGGTGTTCATCGGTCACTCCGAAGCGATCAACCTGGAATTCGAGGACGAAATCTCGGCCGTCGAAGCCCAGGACCTGCTGCGCGAGGCGCCGGGCGTGATGCTGATCGATAAGCGCGAGGACGGCGGCTATGTCACGCCGGTGGAATGCGTGGGCGATTATGCCACCTATGTCTCGCGCGTGCGCGAAGACTCCACTGTCGACAACGGCCTGTCGCTGTGGTGCGTGTCTGACAACCTGCGCAAGGGTGCGGCGCTCAATGCCGTGCAGATTGCCGAACTGCTGGGCCGTCGCCACCTCAAGAAGGGGTGAGCTGGTACACCTTGTGGGTATAGAAAAGGCCCCGGTATCCGCGCTGGATACCGGGGCCTTTTTGTTTGTGGCTACGCAGATTACTGCGTGACGCGGGTGGTGGTGGTCACCGTGCTGGCGGCGGAAGCCGTGCGCACCGGGGTATGCGTGGTGCGGCGGGCCACCTTGCGCACCGTGACCTTCTTCACCGGCGCGCGGGCTGCGCCCTGCGTGGTGACGGTGGTTTCCACCGTGGCCGGGGCGGGCTGTGGCGTGGTCAGCGCCACGGCAGCGGCCTGGCGGGCAGCGGCGGCGTCAGCTGCCGAAGACTGCGCGGCCGCGGTGGCCACATCGGCACGGGCGTTGGCGGCATCGGCCTGCTGCTGCGCGGCGTCGGCCTGGGCCTGGGCATTAGCGACGGCTGCGGCCGACTGGCGATCGGCCATCTCGGCCTTGTGCTTCTGCATCATGCCGATCGCCGTGTCGGCAAGGGCCGAGGCGTGGATGGCGTCATCGATCGCTTCCGGCTTGTGGCCGGCCGACAGATTTTCCTGGGCATGCGCCAGTGCTGCCTTGGCCTGCGCGGTTTCGCCGGGGCGGAATTCGGCGGTGCCGAGCTGTTCGGCGGTATCGATCTTGGCCTGCGCGGCGGCAATGGCCTGGCGGGCGCGTTCGGCCTTGCCGGTGGCATGGGCGGGGGCCGAGAAACCGGCGATCATGGCAGTGGCCGCCAGCAGCGGCGCGACGAGCTTGGTCTTGGTCATCGAACGATCTCCACTATGGGATGGCCGTGTGCGGCCGTGTTGGCAGGGGGAACCGCAAGCGGCGCATTTGCGTTCCGCCGCGCTTTCGGTTCATCGTCAACGCAACGCGGTTTGGCGCAGAGGCGTGCCTGCCGTGCGGCAAAGCGAGTGATGCGGGGTTGCGCTGGGCCTGCGCAAAAGAAAGAATGCCAACCCCGAAACTAGAGATTGGCGCTATAGGCATTGCCGAAGCGCACCCCACGCCAGTATGGCCGCCGTCAAGGGCCAGGTTGGTCCTTGCACGTCGCCGGAGGGACAATGTTCGCACACTTCGATGCCCTGCACGCGGTTGCTGGCCTGTTGGTCGGCATTCTCGTGGGCCTGACGGGTGTTGGCGGCGGGTCGTTGATGACGCCGATCCTGGTGCTGATCTTCGGGATCAACCCCGGCACGGCCGTGGGCACCGATCTGCTGTTTGCCTCGCTGACCAAGGTGGTCGGCTCCACCGTGCATGGCAAGCGCAACACCATCGATTGGCCAATCATGGCGCGCCTGGCCGCAGGCAGCGTGCCGGCGGCCATTGCCGCGCTGGTCGTGCTGTCGTGGGCGGGCAAGGTGGGCGGGCACACCAGCCACACCATCCTGTTGGTCCTGGGGGTGATGCTGATCCTCACCTCGATCGCCACGCTGTTTCAAAAGCGGATCGTGGCCATGGTCCGCCATGTCGACGCAACGCAGGTGGGCCTGGGCACGGCTGACGAGGCCAAGCCGGTCTGGGCGACCGTGCTGCTGGGCGTCGTGCTGGGCGTGCTGGTCTCGATCTCGTCAGTGGGAGCAGGGGCGATCGGCGTGACCGCGCTGCTCATGCTCTATCCCACGTTGCGGATTTCGCGCATCGTTGGCACCGATATCGCCCATGCCGTGCCGCTGACCATGGTGGCCGGCTTTGGCCACTGGATCATCGGCGATGTAAACCTTGCCCTTCTGGTGGCACTGCTGCTTGGCTCTATCCCCGGGGTGATCATCGGCAGCCTGTTGTCGACCCGCGCGCCCGACCGTATCCTGCGGCCGGCGCTGGCCGCCGTTCTGTTCATATCCGGGATCAAGTTGCTGACCTGATGGAAAAGACCACCACGTTTTTTGACGGTTTTGATGGCGCCCGCCTGGCGCTGCATGAAATGGGGACCGGGCGCCCGGTCATCCTGCTGCACGGGCTGTTTTCCTCGGCCGAGATCAACTGGATCAAGTTCGGCACGGCGGCGCAGCTGGCCGCAGCCGGTTTTCGCTGCCTGATGCCCGATCTGCGCGCCCATGGGCAAAGCGCCGCGCCGCACGCGGCAGAAGCCTATCCGTCTGATGTCCTGGCGCGCGATGCCCAGGCGCTGGTAACGCACCTGGGCCTGGTCGATTTCGATCTTGTCGGCTTTTCGCTTGGCGCCCGCACGGCGGCGCGCAGCGTGATCGCCGCGCCGCCGTTGCAACGGCTGACCCCGCGTCGCCTGGTGTTGGCCGGGATGGGGCTGGAAGGGCTGGCCGGCTGGAACCAGCGCTTGGCCTTCTTCCGCGACGTGATCGATCGCTTCGGCACGATCCGCCATGGCGATCCGGCCTATCTGTCGCAGCAGTTCCTCAAGAGCAGCGGGATCGATCGCGCCGCCGTGCGCCAGTTGCTGGGCGCGATGGAGGATACCGATCCCCAGGCGCTGGCCGCGATCACCATGCCCACGCTGGTCTTGTGCGGCGATCAGGACAACGACAACGGCTCGGCCGACAACCTGGCGGCCGCCTTGCCCAACGCGCGGCGCGCGACCATTCCCGGCACGCACATGGGCTGTGTCACCCGACCCGAACTGGGCGCGGAACTGGTTTCATTTTTGACCGCCTCGGCTTGACCTGAGCCCGTTTGGGCGGCACCCCACCGGCAATGGCCACGCCGCGCGCGTGGCGGACCGGTTCAGGGAGTACCCCCAAGATGAAGTCCCTTGTTTCCACCTTCGCGCTGGTGGCGGCCACGCTGGCCGCGCCTGCGGCACTGGCCGCTGCGCCTACCGCCGCTGCCCCGGCAACGGCTGCCACCCCGGCCACGGTCGATGCCTGGCTGGCCCAGGCTGACAAGGCCTATGCCGATCAGACGGTCACCTCGGGCCGGGCCGAATGGGTCTATGAGACCTATATCACAGACGATACCGCCCAGATCACCGCCGATGCCGGCGCGACGATGAGCAAGCTGCAGGTGGCGCAGGCCAAGCAGGCCGCCGAATTTGCCAAGGTGCCGGGGCTGTCGCCCGAAACCCTGCGCAAGCTGACGATGATCCGCACGCAGATCACCAGCCCGGCGCCATCGACCCCCGGCGCGGCCGAGCAGTTCGCCGCGTTGCAGGCGCGCATCCAGGGCCTTTACGGCAAGGGCCACGGCACCCTGCGCGGGCAACCGATCAACGGCAGCGATATCGAAGAGGCCATGGCCACCGATCGCAACCCTGATGAACTCAAGGAAATGTGGCTGTCGTGGCACGACAGCGTCGGCACGCCGATGAAGGCGGACTATGCCAAGATGGTCGAGATCGCCAACGCCGGTGCGCGCGAACTGGGCTATCCTGATACCGGCGCGCTGTGGCGTGCCAATTATGACATGACCCCGGACCAGTTCGCCGCGATGACCGAAAAGGTCTGGGGCGAAGTGCGCCCGCTGTATCAGCAGTTGCACTGCTATGTGCGCGGCAAGCTCAATGCCAAGTATGGCGATGCGGTGCAGCCCAAGAAAGGCCCGATCCGCGCCGATCTGCTGGGCAACATGTGGGCCCAGGAATGGGGCGGCATTTACGATGTGGTCGCCCCCCAGGGCGCGGGCGACATCGGCTATGACCTGACCGGCCTGCTCAAGGACAAGGGCTATGACCCGCTCAAGATGGTCAAGACCGGCGAGGGCTTCTACACCTCGCTGGGTTTCCAGCCGCTGCCGGCCACGTTCTGGCAGCGCTCGCAGTTTACCAAGCCGCGTGACCGCGATGTGGTGTGCCATGCCTCGGCCTGGGATCTCGACAATGTCGATGACCTGCGTATCAAGATGTGCATCAAGGTCGATGCCTCGGATTTCGTGACCATCCACCACGAACTCGGCCACAATTTCTATCAGCGCGCCTACAACCAGCAGCCTTCACGCTGGTACATGGAAGGGGCCAACGATGGCTTCCACGAGGCGATCGGCGATACGATGGCGCTGTCGATCACGCCCGATTACCTGGTGAAGCTTGGCCTGCTCGACCCGTCCAAGGTGCCCGGGCCTGACAAGGATATCGGCCTGCTGCTGCGCCAGGCGATGGACAAGGTGGCGTTCCTGCCGTTCGGCTTGCTGATCGATCGCTGGCGCTGGGGCGTGTTCTCGGGCCAGATCGCGCCGGCCGATTATGAAAAGGCGTGGAACGAGATGCGCCTGTCCTACCAGGGCGTGGTGCCGCCGGGGCCGCGCGGGGCCGATGCGTTTGATCCGGGCGCCAAGTACCACGTGCCGGCGGGCGTGCCCTACACCCGCTATTTCCTGGCGCGCATCCTGCAGTTCCAGTTCTATGAAGCGGCGTGCAAGGAAGCCGGCTGGAAGGGCCCGCTGCACCGTTGCAGCTTCTATGGCAATCCCAAGGTCGGGGCCAAGCTCGATGCCATGCTCAAGATGGGCGCGTCCAAGCCCTGGCCCGATGCGCTGCAGGTGTTCACCGGCACGCGCGAGATGAGCGGCGGGGCCATGCTGCGCTATTTCGCGCCGCTCACCGCGTGGCTGAAGAAGCAGAACGCGGGCGCGGACTGCGGCTGGTAAATCCCGCGTCGCAACACGGCGCATAAAGCCAGGCGAGAGGCCGGATTCTTGGGTGAATCCGGCCTCTTTTTGCGTCCGGTGCAGCGCAAGCCATGGATTTCACAGGGTGAATTTACGCGCTTGCCACGCCCCGGCAGGTATGAGACGCTTTGCTCAACAAAACAGAACACACATGTTGAGGATGCTGGGGATGGAAATCAAACTTCCCGCCATTGCTTGCGCTGTTGTTGGCGGCATCCTGCTCGCCACCGCGCCCAGCGCCCAGGCGGAAACCGTTTCGGCCATGACGCCCGCCAGCGTGGTCACCGCGCTCAAGGCGCAGGGCTATGTCGCCACGCTGGGGCAGGATTCCTCGGGCGATCCGCTGGTGACGGCCGATATCGGCGGCTGGCGTTCGCAAGTGGTGTTCTATGACTGCAACGAGGTGACGCACGGCGCCTGCCAGTCGCTGCAGTTTTCCAGCAGCTTTCACCCCGAACGCCCGTTTGATGCGGAAAAGGCCGTGGCTTTCGTCAACGCCAACCGCTTTGGTGCGGTGTCGGTGGCGGCAGACAAGTCTGTCACCGTGTCGTGGGACGTGATCACCGGCAGCGGGATCGATACCTCGGTGTTCGCCATGGTGGTCAAATCCTATCGCATGGCGCTCGATTCGATCGGCAGCGAGGTGTTTCCTGCATCCGGCCATCCGCAGCTGGCCAGCGCGGCGCGCTGACGGCTACAATCCTCCGTCATCCCGGACTTGATCCGGGATCCCGCTTTCTCACAGCAAGCGCAGCGTGGAAAGGAAGCTGGACCCCGGATCAAGTCCGGGGTGACGGCTCTGGATTTTTAGGCGTTTAACATCACCGGAACGGCGGCTCGTTGAACGCGCGCAGCTTGCGGCTGTGCAGGCGGTCGCCTTCGGCGCGCAGCAGGGCGCAGGCGGTGGTGCCGATTTCCAGGTGCGCGGCAATCGCCTCTTCGTAGAACCGGTTGGCCTGGCCGGGCAGCTTGATCTCGCCATGCAGCGGCTTGTCCGACACGCACAGCAGCGTGCCGTAGGGCACGCGGAAGCGGTAGCCCTGGGCGGCGATCGTGGCGCTTTCCATGTCGATGCCGACAGCGCGGCTCAGGCTGAGGCGGCGGGCGGAATGGGCATAGCGCAGTTCCCAGTTGCGATCGTCGGTGGTCACGATCGTGCCGGTGCGCATGCGCGTCTTGAGGTCTGCCCCCCCGCTGCCGCTGACCACTTCGGCGGCCTGGGCCAGCGCTACCTGCACTTCTGCGATGGCCGGCACCGGGATTTCGGGCGGCAACACGTCATCCAGCACGTGATCATCGCGCAGATAGGCATGGGCCAGCACATAGTCGCCGATCTTCTGCGTGGGGCGCAGGCCGCCGCAGTGGCCGATCATCAGCCAGGCTTCGGGGCGCAGCACGGCCAGGTGATCGCAGATCGTCTTGGCGTTGGAGGGGCCGACGCCGATGTTGACCAGGGTGATGCCCGAACGGTCCGGGCGGATCAGGTGATAGGCCGGCATCTGGTGGCGGCGCCAGGCGGTATCAGACAGGCGCTCGCGGGCGTGGGGCGTGGCCGCATCGAGCGCCAGGCCACCCGCACCGGTCAGTGCGACGAATTCATCCTGGCCCAGCTGGCGGCCAGCCCAATCGACGAACTCGTCAACATAGCGATGATAGTTGGTAAACAGGATATAGCGCTGGAAATCGGCCGGGTTGGTGCCGGTGTAATGCGCTAGGCGGGCCAGGCTGAAATCGGTGCGCAGGCCGTCGAACAGCGCCAGCGGCGCCGCGCCCGCCCCGCCATCGAGGCTGGCATCGAGCGCATCGGCGATCTCGTCGCCGATATGGGCGAGGTCCGTGGTGGGGAAATGCTTGGCGAGGTCGTTGGGCGAGACCGAGCCAAAACCCAGGCTGCCATCGACCACATAGGGAAAGGGGATTTCCTGGGCCGAGGTCGCCACATCCAGCGTCACCTCATAGTCCACCATCAGCAGGCCCAGCTGTTCTTCCAGGTAATCGGCAAACAGCGCGGGGCGGGTGATGGTGGTGGCATAGCTGCCCGGCCGTGTCAGGCGGCCAAAGGCGCGGCCGGCGGCGGTGCCATGGCTGACCCCGGCAAAGTGCAGGCGCAGTTCGGGATAGCAATAGGCGCCGTTCTGGCGCACGGCCGGATCGGGCAGGGTGCCATCGGCGATATAGCGGGTGATATCGCCGCGCAGCCGGGCGCAGGCCGCTTCATGGCGGGCGGCGAGTTCGGCAATGATGGCAGCAGGAGAGGTGGCGGTGAAAATGTCGCTTGCGTTCATGCCTTCGATGTAGCGCAGCACGATGACAGCGCAAGGGCAGCGGCAACACCGCATGCTGCCCAGCAAAAAAGGCGCCCCGGTGAGGGAGCGCCTTTTTTGTTTGCTGCCAATGCCGGCAACGACGGGATCAGGCTTGCGCTTCGCCCTCGTCGAGCAGGTCGGTCGGGATTTCGCCCGGTTCGGCATTGGGATCGTATTCTTCGGTGAAACCGCCGGTGTCGCCTTCGAACATGGCGTCGATCACGTCGACACCCTTCGACTGCAGCTCGGCTTCGTCAGGCGAACGGGCGACGTTCACCTTGACGTTGACCGACACTTCGGGGTGCAGCGAAACGCGCACGTCGAACAGGCCGATGGTCTTGATCGGGCGTTCGAGCACGATCATCGATTTGGAAACCTTGGCGCCATCGGCGATCAGGGCGTCGACGATGTCGCGCACCGAAACCGAACCATAGAGCTGGCCAGAGTTGGACGAGGCGCGGATGAGCACCACTTCCTTGCCTTCGACCGAGCCGGCTTCGCCCTTGGCTTCTTCGCGGCGCGCCGCGTTTTCAGCTTCGATGCGGGCGCGGTTGGCTTCGAAGACCTTGCGGTTGGCTTCGTTGGCGCGCAGGGCCTTCTTGTTGGGAAGAAGGAAATTGCGGGCGTAACCGTCCTTGACGGAAACTTCATCGCCGATGTGGCCGAGCTTTTCGATGCGCTCGAGCAGGATGATCTGCATGGCTGGCGCTCCTTACTTCACGATGTAGGGCAGGAGGCCGATGTGCCGGGCGCGCTTGATCGCCTGGCTCAGCTCACGCTGCTTCTTCGCCGAAACGGCGGTGATGCGCGACGGGACGATCTTGCCACGTTCGGACATGAAACCCTGAAGCAGGCGCACATCCTTGTAGTCGATCTTCGGAGCGTTCTTGCCCGAGAAGGGGCAGCTCTTGCGACGGCGGAAAAACGGACGAGCCATGGCTTATTCCCCTTCGCGTTCGCGACGACGGCTGCGTTCGCGGTCGTTCTTGCGCATCATCACCGACGGGCCGGCTTCGTGTTCTTCCACGCGCACGGTCATGTAGCGGATGACGTCTTCGTTGATCGCGGTCTGGCGTTCCAGCTCGGCCACGACGCCCGCGGGGGCCTCGATGTTGAGCATCACGAAGTGCGCCTTGCGGTTCTTCTGGATCTTGTAGGCCAGCGAGCGCAGGCCCCAGGTTTCGGTCTTGGTGACCTTGCCCTGGTTCGATTCCACGATTTCGGTGGCGGTAGCGGCAAGCGCATCGACCTGAGCCTGGCTCAGATCCTGGCGCGCCAGAAACACATGCTCGTAAAGCGGCATGCTTCGCGTCCTTTATCTAGTCTAACCGATCGCTGGCTTGTCCGCGGGATTGCGGGGCCCCTCCGGCTTTCTTCCTTCTCCCGCGGCGATTCGCGCGCAAGAGAGGTGGCCCTTAGCCCTTCTGGGCCGGAATGCAAGCCATTCAGCCGGTTTTGGCGGAGGCATCGCCGCGCGTGCGTGGGGCCAGGCGCTGCCCGCCGAAGACCACCGCGAGCAGCGGAATGCGCCGCACCACCAGGAATACCAGGATCGACAGGCCCAGCACCAGCACCGAAAGCGCGGCCCACTGCATGGTGGGAAAGGGCCAGTCCGCCGCGCCCAGCTTTGCCAGCCCCAGGATCACCAGCATCGCCACGATCATGTGGAACAGATAGATCGCCATCGCCCCGTCCACCAGGAACGAGACGGTGCGGCTGGGCCGATCGAACAGGTGCGCCAAAAGGCGGAACACGATCAGTGACATGGCATAAGTGAGCGCGCAGGCCAGCGCGCCATCCATGATGCGCAGGGCGGGCGCGGGATCGCCTTCCCAGCCCAGATGCGGGCGCACCAGCGGATCGAGCAGGAAATGCCCGAGCATCAGCGGCGGCGCGGCCAGCCAGGGCCAGCGACCATCGAATGCGAACAGCCGGTTGCCCAGCTTGAGCCGCCAGCCCAGCGCGCCGATCACGAACGCGGGCAGATACTGGCCATAGCGCAGCAGCAGTTCCTGCTCGAACACCGCCTCGTTGTCTTGCAGGCCCAGCACCTGTGCGCCCCAGGCAAGCCCCGCGCCCCAGGCGGCCAGCGCCAGCAGCGGGATCGGCCAGGTGCCGCGATCCAGCCCCAGCAGTGGCCGCCACACGCCATCGGGCACGAAGGCACGGCGCGGGCGCAGGGCATAGGTGAAGACGAACCCCAGCAGCACGATCAGGAACCACAGGTGCTCGAACGCCAGTGGCCAGCCATAGAGCCCTGGCGCCCAGGCGGCCGAGAGCATGACCTTGAGATGATACTGGATCACCGCCAGGCTGGCGATGCTGGCCACCAGGGGGAGCGCCACGCGCATCATCCGATCGCCCAGCCATGACCGCCGCCCGCGCCGGGCGCTGGCCATGCCGGAGAAATAGCCGGCCAGGATGAAGAAGGCTGACATGCGAAAGGAATGGATGAACGACAGGCCCACCCCCAGCACCGGATTTGCCATCCAGGCGGGAAAGCCCGGCGACAGGATCATCGTGGCGGTGGTGCCGACGTGAAAGGGAATGCCCAGCAAGAGCAGGACCGCGCGCGCCGCATCGAGATGATGGAGGCGTTGCTGCATCAGGACGGGGCGTTCAGGTCAGCGGGCGGCGGGGCAGGGCGCATGGCCAGCCCCGTAACCCCGCCACGCGCCCGCGTCCATGGCCAAGCCGCGTGCTGCGCCCAATTGCCGGGGTTGCGCGGCAATCAGGGCAGGCATCGGGGCTTTGCGCGCCACGGGTCAGGCGGCGTCGCGGATGCTGGGCTTGGCCGGGCGGCCCAGCGCCATGCGGCGGTGGTGGCCCACGGCAAAATCGCTGATCAGCGTGGCGAACACGTCTTCATGCAGCGGGTGGTCGAATTCCAGTCCCGAGGTCATCGGCTCGGACCAGGCAATGAACGCCAGCTTGGGCTTGAGGCCAGGCAGCATCAGCATAATCGGCTCACCGATGCGCTGCTTTTCGAGTCCCTCGATCCGCGCGCCATAGGGCGTTAGATCCTTGAGCATGACGGTAACCCGCACCAGCCCATGCTTGACGCGCACGGGCAGTTCCACGCCGATGCGGGGGAAACGGCGCGCCTCTGCGCTGTTCGCGCCGGGCGTGGGCGGCATGCCGGGGCCGCCTTCACGCGGGCCGGTTGCATCCAATTCCTGCTTGCGAAACATGGTCTTCTCCACTGGCCAAATGCCTTTGACCGGAAGAACGGCGAATGTTGGGCAGGTTTCAGCCGCCCGCGCAGATTCCCTTGCTAACTGCGCAAGGATCAGCGCGCGGCGAGCTGCTTTTCCACCAGCGCAATGGCGGCCGCAACGGCAGCTTCGCGCCCCAGGGCCGAGGTGTCGAGCAAGGCGGCGCCCGGCGCCTGGCGCAGCGGCGCCGTGGCACGGCCGGCATCGCGGGCGTCGCGCGCGGCAAGGTCTGCCTCGATCTCTTCGCGGGAGACGGTGCGGCCCTGGCCGGTCATTTCGGCCCAGCGGCGCAGCGCGCGCGAGGCGACGCTGGCGGTCACGTAAAGCTTGGCATCGGCGTGCGGGGCAATCACCGTGGCGATGTCGCGCCCATCAAGCACGGCGCCGCCCGGCTGGTTGGCAAAGGCCTGCTGCCTCTCCAGCAAGGCGGCGCGCACCGCCGGGTGGATCGAAACACGGCTGGCAAGGCCTCCGGTCGCCTCGGAACGCAGATCGGGATCGGCCAGCAGGCTTTCGGGAAAGGCCGTGGCGGCCAAGGCATCGGCCGGATCATCGGGGTTGCCACCCTGCAGCGCCACCTGGCGGCCGACCGCGCGATAGAGGAGCCCGGTATCGAGGTGCGGCAGCCTGAAATGGGCGGCCAGCGCGCGGGCGATCGTGCCCTTGCCCGATGCAGTGGGGCCATCGATGGCGATGATCATCGCGCCTTGTTCCTTCTGTCGTGCAGTGCCTTGCCCAGGCCCCACAGCGCGATAGCCGACCAGAACCCTTCCAGCACCAGCGAGGCGGGGTTGAGGTTGACCATCAGCGACACGGTCAGCAGCGCGGCACCCGCCAGATTGGTGCCGTGCTGCACGAATGGGTTGGGCCGCCGGCCATGCGCGCCCTCGCGCGTGGTGTAGCCATAGGCCAGGATGATGCAGGCCATGCCGATGAAGCCGCAGATATTGGCGAAAAGCGGCGATAGCGTCATGCGGCGGTGGCCGTGGCAATCAGCTGTTCGAACACCGGGAAGCTCGTGGCGATCGGGCGGGTATCGTCGATGCCCACACCATTGGCGCTGGCCAGGCCCGCCACCGCCATCGACATGGCAATGCGGTGATCGAGGTGCGTGGCCACGCTGGCGTCAGCCTGCGTGCCTGGCAGCGGGCCGCCGCCGGTGCCATCGATGATCATGCCGTCTTCGGTTTCGGTGACCCGCGCGCCGGCCAGTTCCAGCGCCACGCGCATGACCGTGATGCGATCGGATTCCTTGACGCGCAGCTCTTCCAGCCCGCGCGTGATCGTGCGGCCCTGGGCATGGGCGGCGGCGACGAACAGCACGGGGAATTCATCGACCATGCTCGGCACCACGGCGGGATCGACATCGATGCCGGTGAGGGCAGAGGCGCGCACGCGCAGATCGGCCACCGGCTCTCCGCCCACGTCGCGGCGATCGATTTCCTCGATGCTGCCGCCCATCAGGCGCAGCACGTCGAACAGCGCGGCACGGGTGGGGTTGAGGCCGACATTCTCGATCACCAGGTCAGACCCCGGCGCGATCAGTGCGGCCACCACGAAGAACGCGGCCGATGAGGGATCGCCCGGCACGGTGATCGCCTGCGGCTTGAGCTCGGCCTCACCCACCAGGCGGATCACGCGCGCGCCGTCGCTGGCGATCTCGACCGAGAGATCGGCGCCAAAGCCCTTGAGCATCCGCTCGGAATGATCGCGCGTCGGGATCGGCTCGATCACCGTGGTAATGCCCGGGGTGTTGAGCCCGGCGAGCAGCACTGCGCTTTTCACCTGGGCCGAGGCGACCGGCAGGCGATAGCTGAGCGGCACCGGCGTCGCCGCGCCTTCCACGATCAGCGGCAGGCGCCCGCCGGGATAGGCGGTGAAGCGCGCGCCGACCTGGCTGAGCGGATCGATCACCCGGCCCATCGGCCGCTTGGACAGGCTGCCATCGCCCACGAAGCAGGCGGTGATCGGATGGCTGGCGACGAGGCCCATCAGCAGGCGGGTGGAGGTGCCCGAATTGCCCATGTCGAGCGCGCCGGCCGGTTGCAGCAAGCCACCCACGCCCACGCCCGCGACCAGCCAATCACCGTTGGCCTGGCGTTCGATCGTGGCGCCCATGGCGCGCATGGCCGCGGCCGTCGAAAGCACGTCTTCGCCTTCGAGCAGCCCGGTCACGCGGGTTTCGCCCACGGCCAGCGCGCCCAGCATGATCGAGCGGTGGCTGATCGACTTGTCACCCGGCACGCGAATCCGGCCCTTGAGAGGCCCCTGGGCAGAGAAGCGGCGGGGGCGCATCAGGGCGGGATCGGAATGGCTGCTCACGGGGTCGGTCTTTCCAGAATGGCAAAAGGGCGGCAAAAACGCGCGGCTTTTGACAGCGCGCGGCCACTATGGCAAGGCGCGCGCCGCAGTCTGTCGTGCGCACGCTTGATTTCCGGGTAACGCGCCCCCAAGACGTTTTTTTGGTTCCGGTCCGCGCCGCATCGGCAGCGGGCGAGCTTTTCGAGGATTATTCATGGTCAAGCCTGAATGGGGCGCCAAGCATAGCTGTCCGAAGTGCGGCACCCGCTTTTACGACCTCGGCAATGCCGACCCGGTCACGTGCGTGGAATGCAAGTATTCCTGGCATCCTGAGCCGGTGCTCAAGTCCAAGCAGCCGATCCCCTATGAAGAGATCCAGAAGGAGAAGGTCGAGGCCGACGCCGACGTCGATCTCGCCGAAGAGGATCTGGACATCGACGAAGACGGCGATTCGCCCGACAACGACGTCGACCTGGGTGGCGACGATGATCTCGGCGTGGGCGCCCACGAGGGCGAGGACGACGATAATTAAGGGTTTCCGGCCGGGCCGGGGGATGTCCACAGGACATTTTCCGGCAGGCCGGTAAAATTGGCGAGAGGCGCAAAAAAGCCTCTTGCCAGCCGCCACCCTCTCCCTTAGAGGCGCGGCTCCCGGCGATGATCACCTTCTGGTGTGACCGCAGGGCAGGGTGCCTCCCAGGGCATTCTGGCAGACTTTCGGGGCCGTAGCTCAGCTGGGAGAGCGCTACAATGGCATTGTAGAGGTCAGGGGTTCGATCCCCCTCGGCTCCACCAGTCTGCGAAAAACCCTGGTTTTCCAGGGTGCTTCGTTCCTCGTGGACGATAAAATGCCTGGAACGTGTGGGGCCGTAGCTCAGCTGGGAGAGCGCTACAATGGCATTGTAGAGGTCAGGGGTTCGATCCCCCTCGGCTCCACCAGTTCCCTTCCAAAAAGCCCCGCAGCACGCGGGGCTTTTTGCGTTTCGGGGCTCAGGTCATTCGCGTTCGGGCACCGGCACGTTGAAGCCGTTGAGCGTGACCGACACCAGGGCATAGAGGCCGACCAGGAAGATCAGTTCCTCCACGCCAGCCTGGCCGAACGTCTGCTTGGCCAGGGCATAGACCGGCTCGGGCAGCACGCCCCCGCGCGAGAGGGCATAGGCAAGGTCGAACGCCACGCTTTCATCCTCGACCAGGTCGGCCGGCTTGAGATCGGCGGTCAGGGTGGCGAGGCGCTGCGCGCTCATCCCTTCCTTTTCCGCCACGGCGACGTGGGCATAGATTTCATAGGCGGCATCATAACGCGCGCCCACAGTCAGGATCACGATCTGGCGCACGCGATCGGGCACAGTGGCCTTGGCCGTCAGCGCCAGGGTCAGATCCCAGATCGCCTTGCCGATTTGCGGCGAATGCAGCCACGGGTTCCACGGCCCCATCAGGGCGCCGGATTCGTCGATCACCTTGAAAGCGTTGAAGTTGCTGGCAATGCCTTCACGCATCGCGTCGTAAAGCGGCTTCTGTTCGTCGGTCAGCTGTGACGGCGGAATGAGCGGCAGGCGCATGGGCGCTCCTTTTTTGTGCGGTGCAACAGGTCCCGTGCCTGCAATCCGCCCATGGCCTGCCGGTTCCGCCCGCGTTTACATTTTCAGGCCGATCTCGCGCAGGCGTTCCTGCAGGTAATCGTCAGCCGTGATCGACACGGGATAGCGATCGGGATTTTCCGCCGTGATGCACTGCGGCAAGGTGTGGAACGGAAAATCGCTGCGCAGGTGCAGGAAGAATGGCATCGAATAACGGCTGTAGCCGGCCCGCGCGCCATCGGGGTTGCGCACGCGATGGGTGGTCGATGGCAGGACGTGGTTGGTCAGGCGCTGCAGCATGTCGCCGATGTTGACCACCAGCGCGCCGGGCGGGGGCGAAACCTCGATCCAGCGGCCATCGCGGGCCAGCAGTTCCAGGCCCGCTTCCTCGGCGCCGAGCAGCAGGGTGATGAGATTGATATCCTCGTGCGCGCCGGCGCGGATCGCGCCGTCCGGGGCGCCGGGCACCGGCGGATAATGCAGCAGGCGCAGCACCGAATTGCCATCGGCAATGGCGGGATCGAACCAGTGCTCGTCCAGCCCCAGCCACACCGCGATGCGCGAAAGGATGCGCGCGCCGACTTGGTCGAAAGCGGCGTAAAGCGTGGTGAAGGTTTCGTGGAAACCCGCGATCTCGGCCGGCCAGACATTGGGCGGCATCGCCCCGGCCAGGGGATGGCCAACGGGCAGATCGCGGCCAACATGCCAGAATTCCTTCAGGTCGCTGACCTTGGCGCCCTTGGCGATCTCGGTGCGGAACGGCGTATAGCCGCGCGCGCCGCCGATGCCGGGAACCGCATAGGCGCGCTTTTGCGCATCGGGCAGGGCAAAGAAGGCCTGGGTCTGCGCCCAGGCGCGCGCCACCAGATCGGCATCGAGGCCGTGGTCCTTGACCATGGCAAAGCCGAATTGCTGGAAACTGGCACCGATATCGCGGGAAAGTTCTGCCGGATCGGCAGCCAGGGACAGGACGGGTAGAGTATCGAGGTTCATTTGGCTCCCCGGGGGAAAATGCGGTATGGGCGCGCCTCTATCCCCATAGTCCGCAAGGTTTCCATGATTCAGATCAGTGCCGATACCCAGCTTTGGCTGATGAAGTCCGAACCCGACGTATATAGCTGGGACGACCTGGTCAGCGAAGGCGAGGGCACCTGGGATGGCGTGCGCAACCACTTGGCGGCGCGTAACCTGCGGACGATGAAGGAAGGCGACCTTACGTTCTTCTATCACTCCAACATCGGCAAGGAAATAGTTGGCATTGCAACGATCAGCGTGCCGGGCCTGACCGACCCCACCGATCCCGACGGCAAGTGGGCAGCGGTGAAGGTCAAGCCCGTGGCCAAGCTGGTGCGCCCGGTCAGCCTCAAGACGATCAAGGCCACGCCCGATCTGGCTGACATGAAATTGCTGCGCCTGTCGCGTCTGTCGGTCTCGGCCGTGCGCCCCGCCGAATGGGAGCACATCCTGGCGATGGCCGGCGGCACGGTCTGACCAGCGGCTCCCCTGTCCTTTTTGCCACGCGCTCAACCGTTCGTCTCACAGGTTGGAACCAAAGCCTCGCCCAAGGCGTAGTTGCTTTCGAAGGATGCGGCCGGTTTCCCCCTCTCACGGCCGCATCCACCCCACCTTTTCAAGGAGATACACCATGGGTGAGCTCAAGGATCGCGCCAAGGGTCTGGCCAACGAAGCGGTTGGCAACGTCAAGGAAGCCGCCGGCAAGATGACCGACAATGGCAAGCTGCAGGCCGAAGGCCTGGCCCAGCAGGCCAAGGGCAAGACCCAGCAGGCCGCTGGCAAGGTCAAGGGTGCGCTGGGCGACGATATCTGATCGACGCTGCTGACAGTCCCTGAATGGTCTGACCTTTAATGGTCTGGCGGGCCGCCCTTTTCCCAGGGCGGCCCGCTTTGTTTTGGGCGGGTGATTGTGCGGTCTGTCCCATGACGGAACGCCGCCGAATTGGCGGCGACTGCGCCGGTGCCATCATGGTTAAAATTGCGTTAAAGCGGATAGCCATGCTCGAATCCACGCCCCAACCCGCCGGCCCTGGCGCCCAGGCACCCGGCCACCCGTTCCGCGCCACCCTGCCGCGCCGCGTGCTGCTGCCGATGCCGGTGTTCGAGCCAGAGGTGCAGGCGGCCATGGCGCGCGCCGCGCTGCGCTCCCAGCCGATGAACTGGAAGCGCATCACCGTGCAGGACGTGAAGGAATTCCTGATGGCCTACTGCGCCTGCTTCATGGCGATCATGGCCTTCATGAGCTGATCGCCGGGGCGGGCGCAGCGGGGGCTGTTAGCCCGCCATCTCGTCAAACGTATGGGTTTCCTGCGCGCCCAGGTGGGCGACTTCGGCGCGATAGAGCAGCCAGCCAAGCCAAGCTGAAAACAGGCAGAGAATGCCGGTCAGCAGCAACTGGTCGACAATGCGCATGCCGGCTGCCGTCAGGCCCATGGCCAGCAGCGAGCCGGCCAGCATGGCGCCGGAATTGACGATGTTGTTGGCCGCGATCGTGCGCGCTGCCTCGCACTTTTCCACCACGGTGGTGAGAAAGGCATAGAGCGGCACGATGAACATGCCCCCGGTGATGGCGATGCCCAAGAGCGTACCGATCAGCGGCACGGCCAGCGGCGCGGTGATGAAGGCCGTCAGGTTGAGCAGGCCGCGCTGTGCTGGCACCGGCCAGGCCGCGCAGACGAAGTGGAAGCCAACGACGAACAGCGCCGTTCCGACCACGCAGATCGGCGCATAGCGGGCCGAAACCGTGCCCTTGAGCAGGCGGTTGATCGAGACCGAGCCGATCGCGATGCCGACCGAGAAGATCACCAGGAACAGGCTGGCCACTTCCTTGCTGCAACCCAGCACGTTCTTGGCCAGCGGCGGGAACTGCACGAACAGGATCGCGCCCACGGCCCAGAAGAAGCTGATCGCCGCAATGGCCAGGAACACCCGCGGATGGCGCGTGGTGGAATGGACCAAGCGATAGAGCGACACTACCTGGTCTGCCACCACCACCGGCACCAGGCCCAGCGCGCGCACCACATTGCGCGGGCGCGCCAGGAACGGACGCAGCAGCGGCAGGGCGAGCGGTTCGTCCGGCTGTTCGGGCGGGGCGGGGGGCACGCTGCGGCCGGCAAAGAAGCCGATCAGCGCGGTGACGACCACTGTCACTGCCGCTGCCGGCGCAGAGATATAGCCGGCCACAATCGTGCCGGCCAGGATCGCCATGTAAGTGCCCGCTTCGACCAGGCCAGTGCCGGCCAGCACTTCATCGGCATGAAGGTGCTGGGGCAGGATGGCGTACTTGATCGGGCCGAAAAACGTGGAATGCACGCCCATGGCGAACAGCGCCAGCAGCATCAGCGGGATGGCCAGCCCTTCGACATGGAAGCCCTTCCACGCCAGCAGCAGGCCGGTGGCGCCGACGGTCATGATCCCGATCTCGCAGGTTTTGACGATGCGGATGATGCGGGCCTTGTCGCGCATGTCGGCCAATTGGCCCGACAGGGCGGACAGCGCCACGAAGGGAATGATGAACAGCGCGGTCGCCATGCCGGAAAAATGCGCTTCGGCTTTTTCCGAATTGTACACGTTGAACACCACGAACAGCACCATGGCGTTCTTGAACAGATTGTCGTTGAACGCGCCCAGCAACTGGGTGACGAACAATGGCAGGAAGCGACGGGCGCGAAGGAGATGCGTTGTAGTTGTCATTCTAAGCGGTGCCGGGCATCCCTGGTCTCTGTTCCGCCTGCCTTAGCGCGCCACGCCGGGTGGGCAAGGGGCAAGCGGTGGGCGCCGCAAGATTTAACCCGCAGCCCGTCTTACATGGGTGGCACCAGGGCGCACGGCAAGATGGGCTGGGGCAAAGGCGCCACGCAAGCACGATGGCAGGCCCTTCGTGCACAAACCGTTTCCATGTTGGCTCCGGCCGCCTTATTGCGGAAAAGACATGCTCACGCTGCCCAACATCCTCACCCTTTCGCGCATCGTTGCCGTGCCCTTGCTGGTTGCCCTGTTGTGGTGGCCGGGCTGGCCCACTGGCTATGCCCTGGGTTTTGCCATGTACTGCCTGATGGGCGTGACCGATTATTTCGACGGCTATCTGGCCCGCGCGCAAGGCACGGTGTCCAAGCTGGGCGTGTTCCTCGATCCGATTGCCGACAAGATCATGGTGGCCGCCGTGATCCTGGTGCTCACCGCGCAGGGCGTGCTGACCGGGCCCTATGTGGGCGACATGCACGTGATCGCCGGCCTGGTGATTCTGCTGCGCGAGATCGCGGTGTCGGGCCTGCGCGAGTTCCTGGGCGGCATCCAGGTTTCGGTGCCGGTGTCCAAGCTCGCCAAGTGGAAGACCACGTTCCAGATGGTCTCGCTCGGCGCGCTAATCCTGGGCTGCGCCACGCCGTGGTGGACGCTTACGCTCAAAGGGATCGTCATCAATGTGCCGCATACGGTGGGCCTCGCCACGCTATGGGGCGCGGCCGGGCTGACCGTGATCACCGGCTGGGATTACCTGCGGGTGGGCTTGAAGCATATGGATTGAGTAACGCGTTAGATTTCACGCCCAATCAGAGACTGGTCCAAAATCCTCGAACGTACTGAAGCCGGGCTATGAGCGAATCGGATTACGCATTGCGAGAGCGCGACGGCGCGATAGCCAGAATACGCAATGCGGCGTTGCTCGATGCTGCTTTCATCCTCGTCTATCATAATACTGTTATGTCCACATATCCGCATATAGACCAAGCGCTTCTAGCAGACATATTCGATGAATCCGAAGCGGCTGCCGCTCTTTCCACGGCTACGAAACTGCTGAATTCGACTTATGATCTGGGGAAAGCCTATCTTGCAGGACGCTTCACGCACGAGGATTGCGTTAAGCGCCTTGAAGCAGGCTTTCCCGGATTTGGCCGTGAGTCTTACGAGAAGGCTTTAAGCTACGGGTGCTTCCAAGCGCGGTAGCCTGCATGCAGCGATGCAGACTTTCGCGAGTTATCCAGAATCCACCACCGCCAATGCGCTAGATCTGTCAGCGCCCTCACAAACTCTCCGCCAGATAGCGATCGGGCCGGTGCCAAGTCATGATCGTAAGCGGGGTCGCGGCCCCACCTTGCGTGCATGAAGCGCAGCGCCGAGTCTTCGCGCCCTAATCGGGCTGGAGTGCGCTGCTACTATGATA
>NZ_JABGCC010000014.1:0-64876 GCF_013149315.1 Novosphingobium sp. SG754
GCTCAGACCCTCGCCAAGCTCGCCAGCAGTCATCCAGCCAACGCCGTCGGCGAACTCATGCCCTGGATCGCCGTGGCCTGAGAACGTCGCTTACCGCTCTCGACGACGCGGCTATCGCGTTCCTGATTGCCTAGGTCTGTAGGAGCACCGGACAAAAAGAACCGCCGGTCCCTGGGAGCGGGACCGGCGGCGAGGGAGGGTCTGGTCAGAAACTGGCGCGCACGCCGATACGATACATCCGGCCGATGACGTCGTAGAGCAGCGGGTTCACGTCGATCCCGGTGTTGGTCTGTGGCGACGCGGCTGGATCGTGGTTGAACAGATTGTCCACCTTGGCATAGGCCGTGATCGCCTTGGTCACGTTGTACGTGGCGCCCACGTCGAAATAAAACGCGCCGGGCATGCGGTTGTTGTCGATCGTGGGGTGCAGCGTGGCCTGCTGTGCGGTCTGCACCGGACAGTTGGTCTGGCACTCGATATATTCGTTGCTGATCTTGCCGGCGCTGAACCAGCGCTGGGTGAAGGTCAGGCTGAAGTTGTCGGTATCCCAGCTTTCGGTTGCCAGCACTTTCCACTTGGGCGTGGCCCCGGCGTTGACCCCGGCGCCTTGCGTGGGGATCGTGTTGGGCAGACCGATATCGGTGATATAGTTGCGCACATTGGTGGCTAGTGCGCGCAAGGTCAGGTTGCCAGGCAGCTTGAGGCTGTCGAGCCGGAACTGATAGCTTGCCTCGATATCGAAGCCGTCGGTGAAAATCGAGGCGAGGTTGAACGCCTGCACGTTGACATAGGGCGTGGCGGCATTGAGATCGAAGGCGCTGCACAGTTGCGTCACCCCGCCATAGCAGTAGTTCACTTCCTGCTGCGCGCTGAGTGAGGACACCACGCCTTTTACCTTGATGCGATAGTAATCGACCGAGAGGTTGAGGCCTGGCGCCCAGCCCGGGCGCGACAGCACGACCCCGGCCTCGGTATTGCGCGCGATTTCCGGCTTGAGTGCGGTGTTGCCGATCGTGTTCTGCTGCACGGTGACAGGCTGGTTGTTGTTGAACGGATTGGTCAGCCCCGGAACGGTAACCGTGATCGGCGCGGCATAAAGTTCGCTCAGGTTGGGTGCGCGCACGTCGCGCGAGGTGACCGCGCGCAGGCGGATGCCGTCCACCGGCGTTTGCCAGGTGCCGCCGATCTTCCACGTGTAGACCGTGCCCGAGGTGCTGTAGTGCGTGGCGCGACCCGCCAGGTTGAGATTGGCCTTGCCAGCGCCGGGCGTGTCGACCAGCGGCAGGTTCGCTTCGAGGAAGCCTTCATAGACCGAATACTTGCCGCTGCCGTCGTGATAGTTGCCCGCGTACCAGTTGTTGCCAGCGGTGTTGAGCAGCGGATCGGCCGGGTAATCGGCGGTGTTGGGATTGCTGGCGGTGACCCCGTTGCCATAGGGATCGCCTTTCACGCGGTAGTATTCGCGGCGCCATTCGCCGCCGAATGCCAGCGAAACCGGGCCGGCCCAGGTGGAAAAGGGCTGGTTGTTGAACGCGATGCTGGCCACGTCCTGGGTCTGGCGGGTGTGCTGGTGCGGGCCATGGGCAGGGGTGATATAGGCAAGCGTCGCCGCGCTGGGGGTGGCGCCGCCAATGATGTTGAGCGGTACGCAGCCACTGGCGCGTGCGGCCGGATCGGCGCAGGCGATGGTGCCGTCGTTCAGGCGCACCGCCTGGATCGCGGCGTTGTATCGGGCGTTGAGCGTGATGTTGCTCACCGTGATGTCGGTGATGTTCTCGCCATGCTCGACATAGGCGTCATAGTGCAAGTCGCTGCCCAGGAACGGGATCTTGCCCTTGGCTCCGGCGACGAAGCGATATTGCTCGCGCACCGGATTGACGTTGATGAACTTCGGCAGCACCGCGTTGCTGACGCCATACTTGAAGCTGGTGATGCCGTTGGCCGCGCACAGATCCTGGATCGAGGTGGGCACGAACGGGTTGGAGCATTGCAGGGTGAGCGAATTGGCCTTGGCCGCGCCCGGATTGGGTGTGTTGTTGGAGGTGACGCGCGCCACATTGACCGTGGCATAGACCTCGTTGTCATTATCAATATCGAAGCCGATGCGGCCATAGCCGTTGGTGCGGGTGATTTCCGATTGCAGGCTGGTGCCGTTGCCGACGTTGCCGGAAAGATCGCCGCCCACGCAGAAGCCGTTGTTGCAACCGGTCACGGTGCCGGCGGCGTTCTTGTCGGGCACGCCATTGGAGCCATAGACGAAATTGAACGGCTTGCCGCTCTGGTCGAAGGCGATGCCCTGGAGCGGGCCGGCCGTGATCAGGCCATACTTGGTGTATTGATAGGCCTGGGCATGCTTGCTGTTGCGGTATTGCGGCCTGCCATCGGTGTGCAGGCCGGTGTTGATCAAGGTTTCGGTCTCGTACCAGTCGCGCCCATTGGGGCCGGGGCCTTCGCCGAAACCATAGGCGGGAACGCCGTTTTCATGGCTGTATTCGCCGCTGACCACCACATGCAGGCGGCCATCCATGAAGGATTTCCCGGCTGCGGCCTGGAACGTGTAGTTGTAATCATCACCATAGGTGGTGATGCCGTTCTGCGCGTTGGCCTTGAAACCTTCGAAGTGCGTGTTGGTGACGAAGTTCACCACGCCGCCTACTGCGTCCGATCCATAGGATGCCGATGCGCCGCCAGTGACCACGTCCACCCGATCGACCAGCAATTGCGGGAACAGGCTGATATCAGGCACGCCGGTGACATTGGCGCCGACCACGCGCTGGCCGTCGAGCAGGGTAAGCGTGCGGATCGGCCCAAGGCCGCGCAGGCTGAACGAGCTGAGCCCCTGGGTGCCGCTGGACGTGCTGTTGGTGCCATAGGTGGCACCGGTGCTGCCCTGGAGCGAGGGCAACTGGGCGATGGTGGTGAAGATGTTGGGCTGCGCGCTCTTGGCGATCACCGCGGCGCTGAGCACTTGCGTGGGGGTCGGCGCGCTGAAGCCGCTGGAGGTGATGCGCGAACCGGTGACGACGATTTCCCCGGTGCTGGGGGCGGGCGCCGCTGCTGGGGCAGGGGTTTCGGGCAAGGCGGTCGGTGCGGCCTGTTGCGCGAGCACTGGGCAGGCCCAGGCCAGCGCCACGAGCGCGGTGCCCTTGGCCAGGACGGTGCGCAGCGGCCTGCTACTCGACGTGGCGGTTGGCGTGGTGGTCATCGAAATCTCCCCCATGGCTGGTCCCTTGGCCGGTGACGTTGCTTTGGCCAGGGCTGGTATCGCTAACAATCTTGTGCGTGGTCCTGGCGTTGGCAGCCGGGTTTCCGTGGTGAGGGCATAGGACCGCGGGGCGCCTGGCGCAGCCGCGACCATGGTCCTAATTGGGCGGGCGCCGGCGACGCGGTTAAGGACGCTGTTGACATGGCTGTCAGGCAACCCGCGCGGCGCACGCCATGCGGGGACGGCAAAGCAGGAAGGACAGAAGCGTGTCGGGCAAGATTGCAGGCCACAGCGTGGCGCCGCTGGCCATCGTGGTGATGGGCGTGAGCGGCAGCGGCAAATCGACACTGGGCGCGGCGCTGGCGGCGCGGCTGGACTGCCCATTCCTGGAAGGCGATGGATTCCATTCGGCGGCAAACGTCGCCAAGATGCGCGAGGGCATCGCCCTGACCGATGCAGACCGCTGGCCCTGGCTCGATCACCTGGGCGCGGCGATGGGCCAAGCGGTGCGGCAAGGCGGCGTGGTGGTCGCGGCCTGTTCTGCGCTGAAGCGCGCCTATCGCGAGCGGCTGGCTACCGCGACAGCCGAGCCGATCGCCTTTGCCCTGCTCGATGCGCCCTTGGCCGAACTGGCCCGGCGCATGGGCAACCGGCCCGGGCACTACATGCCGCCGAGCCTGCTCGATAGCCAGTTGGACACGCTGGAGCGACCCGGCGCGGATGAGCCGGCGCTTACTCTCGATTCCACGCAGGGCCAGGATCGGCTGGCCGATGCGATCCTGGCCTGGATCGCCCAGCGCCTCGCAGCTTAGTTGCAGGGCGCTTACAGGTTCCGTTCCCTCAGGGCCGTGCGGCAAAGAGGGCGTGGTGGGTGAGAATGTAGAGCGTGCGTCCGTCCTTGCCGCCAAACAGCAATTGCAGGGGGCGTTCGGGCACGTCGATCCGGTCGATCGGGCGGCCTGCTGCGTCGTAGACGAAGACTTGGCCATTGGCGATGTAGACGCGTCCGTCTGGCCCTGATGCCACACTTTCCCCGCCGCGATCGGCAAAGGGTTGCAGGTCTGTCACTGTGCCGCCGGCGCCCACGCGGGCGGAATAGGTCCGGTCTTCTGACTCGTTGCTCAGGAACACCCGCGCGTCGGGTCTGGCGGTGACTAGGCCATAGGCATCGAGCGAATCGGAAAAGCGCCAGCCGAGATGGTCAGCCGGGCCTTGCTGGAACACGCGATAGGCGGGGACGGCAAGGCTGCCATCGGGCGAGACATATTCCTGCGCCTTGGGCAGCGCCACATCGCGGGCGAACATCTCTGCCAGGGTGGTGAAGCGGTAGGTTGCGGGATCGAGCTGGCTGCGAAACTCACCGTTGACCCAGAGGTTGCCGGGCAGGGCGGTGAGCCGGTCGGGGGCCGGTGTGGTGGCGGCGGCGGTGGGCGGGATCACCGTCAGCGCCTGCGCCGATGTGCCGGGTTTGAACGCATAGACCGTGCCGTTGCGGCCGAGCGCGGAGAGCACGATCAGGTTGCCCGCCCGGTCCATTGTCAGATTGACCGGATCGAGCGGGGCGTCGCGTTCGGTGGTCAGCCCTTCGGTCTCGCTCCAGCCGTGAATGCGCTGCTGGAAATGATTGATGAAATAGAGCTTGCCCTGCGCATCGACCACGCCGCCGCTGGCGGAGAAGAATCCGTCGGCGAGCTTGGTCACCGGCACCCTGGTCGCTGCCGGCGCAACCGGATTGGCGGGCACGTCGAGCACGGCAAATTCGCGTTCGCGCACTTCCAGGCCATGCGTCACGTCGAGCAGCGCGTTTTCGAACGGAAACTTGCTGGCGCGCAGGAACGTGGCGCAGCCGTTTTCGTCGCAGGTGGCAAAGCCGCTTTCGGCGTTCACGTGCACGTTGCGCAGGCGGATGTCGGCCGAACGCTCGATCCGTACGGCGGCACGGGCGGGCTGGCGCGAGCGGGTGACGCGATAGGCGTGGAGATTGGCGATCAGGATATTGCGGGATTCGCGGATGTCGAACGAGACGGCATCGGGGCTTTCGCCGGCTTCCTCCTCGGTCTGTGGTGCCAGGAATTCCCAGTTGGCGACGCGGGTGAGGCCGAATTCAGTGCGGACATGGTGCTCGGCCGAAATCTGGTAGACATGGCCGGGCGTCTGCGTGTCGGACACGACCATGCCGGCCTGGGCATAAGTATTGGGCGTCCAGATATTGGCGAAAGTGCCGCCACCGCCCGCGTTGACCCACAGGCTGGGATACTGGCCGCCCCAGCGCCGGCGCGGGTCTTTGTCGGCGGTATGGGTGTCGTTGTAGGGATCGAAGCGGGTGCCATCGGCCGCCAGGGTGCCGTGGCCGCCCTGGAATTTCACGTCTTCGACCAGCGAGCCGGCGCCCGATTGCCACGACAGCGCGGTGGCGCGCGGGTTGATGCCGCCGGTGAACAGGCCCAGCCCAGTGACGATGGCCTCTCCCCCGGCAGGCGCCAGGACCAGCGCGCGCGGGGCGCCGACGCCCTGGAATGCGGGCGTGCCATCGGGCAGCACGATCTGGGTGAGATCGGGATGCAGGCCGATCAGCACGCTGTCGGGCCGCAGCGTCAGCGTATCGGTGACGACATAGCGGCCAATCGGGAAATAGAGCACGCGGTGCGTGGCGATCGCGCGTTGCAGGGCGGCGGTATCGTCGGTCCGGCCATCGCCGCTGGCGCCCAGTGTGCGCACGTTGGTCCATTGCGCCGGGCGGGGCAGCGCGCGGATCGCCGGGGCACGCGGCCGGGGCAAGGCGGCGAGCGCGGCCTGGTCCATGCGCGTTTCAACCGCGCCGGGCACACCCAGGCCGGGCAGGGTGATGCCGTGGGTGAAGCTCTTCACCCGATAAACCGGCGCGGCCCCGGCCACGGTCTTGCCGCTTTCGCGAAAGCGGGCGAAGACCGGGGTGTGGGTGGCCACGGCGTTGTCGAAGCCGATCTGGGTATAGGCGTTGCCTTCATTGGCGATGACCACCCCAGCCTGGCTGACGTTTTCAAAACGGACGTCCTTGCCCCACAGCCAGTCGCCATAGTCCTCGTCGATGGCGATCCCCACCGGCACGTTGCGCAGCGCGACGTTGACCAGGGTGAGTCCGGCCTCGTGCTCGCGAATGGCGGCCTCGCGCTGGCCGTCGAATGTGGCGTCGAGCAGCGTGAACGGCCAGGCGGGGGAGGTCTTTTCGCTGAGAATGCCATAGCGGCCGCCGTGGAAATGCACGTCCTGCGCCATGTTGCCCACCTGATAGGCGCCGGCGAGGCCTGAACCTACCGCAAAATCCATGTGCCGCAGATAGGCGTGCTGCGCGGCGTGGAAACGCACGCCTACTGCCGCCGGATTGCCCGCGCCGATGGCAATGTCGATATTGGCCATGGCTGAATAGAACGCATCGGAATTGGCGTCGGCGATCGCGGGATTGAACGGCACCGCGTCGGGCGGGGGGAACGGCACTTTGCCCTCGCCGGCAGTGGGGCTGCCCTTGGGACCGCGCCCGGTGAAGATCACCATGGTGGCCACACCCTGCTGGAAGCCCGGCGTGGCATCGCCGAGCATCAGCACCGGCCGGGTCTTGCCCGTGCCGATTAGGCGCAGGCCTGGCCAAAGGAACAGCGAGCGGGTGATGCGATAGCGCCCGCTGGGCAGGAATACCACGCCTTCGCCGCGCGCCCCGGCTTGGTCCAGCGCCTGCTGGATCGCGGCGCTGTCGTCGGCCTTGCCATCGCCCACCGCGCGCACCGTGATCGCCTGGGTATCGCCGGGCACCTGGTCGAACACCGATGGCGCCTTGGCCTGTGCCAGGGTTGGGGCGAGCGCGATGGCTGCCAGAATGCTTGATCCGATCATCCAGGCCTGCCGTGGCACCACGTTTCCTCTCCTCACACGATCGGGCCGGGATAGCGGCTGGCGCGCGCCGGGGCAGGCGCGACCATAGTCTTAAGTGTGTGGAATTTCAGGCGCTCAGGGCATCAGCCGCTTGCGCCCCTGCCACAGGTGCCAGCGCATCGCGAGCGCAGCAGCATCGCCATCCTGGGCGCGGATCGCGTCGACGACCAGCTCGTGCTCCTCAATCATGGCGTTGATCGCGGCGGGCGGGCGGGAGCGCGAGATATCGACCCCGGCGCGCAGGATGCGGTCGATCTCGTCATGCATGTGATCGAAGCTGGAGACGAAGATCGGGTTGGCGGTCGCTTCGAAAATGGCGCGGTGCAGTTCCATGTCTTCCACATGGGCCGGGCCACTCGCTTGCAGGGCGGCGCGCAGCGCGTCCATCGCGCGCTCGATCACCAGCATCTGTTCGGCCGAGCGGCGCTGCGCGGCCAGGCGTGCCGCTTCTGCCTCGAGCACCAGGCGCACCTCATAGCTGCCCATGGTGGCGGCCAGGTTCTGCATCGGCAGATGGCTGCCCAGCCTTTCGGACGGACGCCGCTTGACGAACGAGCCGGCGCCGCGCCGCGCTTCGGTAAAGCCGTCGGAGGCGAGGCGGACCAGCGCCTCGCGCACCACGGTGCGCGACATGCCGAACATTTCCGCCAGGCGCGTTTCGGAGGGCAGGCGGTCGCCGATCTGGAGATCGTCGGTGTTGATCAGTTCGACGATCCCGGCATAGGCGCGATCGGCCAGGCGTTCCTCGTGCATGGTCCTCCCCTTCTTCAGACGAGCCATCCGGCGGCCAGCACCAGCACCAGGCCTACCACCGAAATCAGCGTTTCCAGCACCGACCAGGTGCGGAACGTGTCGGGCGTGCTGGCGCCGAGATAGCTGCGCACCAGCCAGAACCCTGGATCGTTGACGTGGGAGAAGAACACCGAGCCAGCGCCGATGGCAAGCACGGTCAATTCCGGCGAGGCGCCGGTGGCGGCGACCACGCCGGGCATGATGCCGGCGGCAGTGATCGTGGCGACCGTGGCCGATCCGGTGGCCAGGCGGATGCACACCGCCACGGCCCAGGCCATCGGCAGTGCGGGAATGCCGCCGTGGGCGGCGAGGTGGGCCAGGAAATCGGCCAGGCCGGCCGAGACCAGCACCTGCTTGAGCGCGCCGCCCGCGCCGATCGCCAGGATGATCGCTCCGGCCGGGGCCATCGCTTCCTTCCAGATCGCGCTCTGGATCGCCGGGGCGCTGAACCCGCGGCCGAACAACAGCGGCAGGGCAACGAGATTGGCGAGCACCAGCGCGAGCACCGGATTGCTCGCGAGGCCGAGCCAGGCAAGATGCGGGGCCAGGGCTGGCGGCGCCACGGCGGCGATCTGCTCGGCGGCGATCAGTACCACCGGCAGCAGCACGCACAGCAGTGCGCGGCCCACGCCGGGCGCGGTGACGATTGGCGCGGCCGGCGTCATCACCGGGGCATCGGGCCGAACCCGGCGCGCGATCCACAGCGCGAACAGCGGGCCAGCCACGATCGCCGTGGGTACGCCGATCAGCAGGCCATAGAGCATCGTGCGCGGCAGGCTGGCGTGCAGTGCGTCCACGGCCAGCAGCGGGCCGGGATGGGGCGGCACCAGGGCATGCAGGGTGGAGAGGCCTGCCAACGCCGGGAGGAGCAGGCGCAGGCGTGTGGTGCCCGCATCTGCCGGCCCGGTCATCGCTGCGGCTGCCGCCGCCGCGATCGGTAGCAGCAGCACCACGCCGGTTTCGAAGAACAGCGGCAGGCCGATCAACAGCGCGACCGCCATGCTCAGCCAAGGGGCCGCTGCCGGCCGGCCATGGTGCAGCGCCATGCGGGCCAGCACGCCCGCCCCGTCTGACAATTGCAGCATGGCACCGAGCGAGAGGCCCAGCGCCACGACGAGGCCGGTACCGCCCAGCACGTCGCCTGCGCCTTTCTGCACGGCCTTGGCAGTTTCGGCGACGGGCATGCCGACCGCGATGCCCACGGCAAAGGCGCCGCAGAGCAGGGCGAGAAAGGGATGGAACCGCCCACGCGCGATCAGGGCGATGGCGAGGCCAATGCCGAGCAGCGCGGCCAGGACCAGGCGCAGATCGTCGCTCATCGCGCTGCCGCCGTCCGGGTGGTGGTGATTCGCCCCGACCTGCCTTGCCCCGATCCGTGATGGCCCATCCTGCTCTCCTCTCGCGCCACGGCGCTGCCTGCCTGCGCTGGTTCTGTGGAAAGTTGTATAACAGGTATGCGCCGATTTCAGCAATAAATCGTGTATTGACGGAATAACTCCGGCATAATATCAGAAAGCTGTCTAACTGATATTGGATTTCGCCATGCCGATCCGAGCATGGACGCACGGTAGATGCCGCAACGGTAGGCGATAGGGAGAGACAACGGTGACCGACTTTGCCCCTGCCAGTGTTCCGAACCAGCCGGCGCAGCGCCTGTCAGAGGCGCCCGCCGTCCGCCTGACTCCTACCCAGTTCAAAGTGATGCAGGGCGTGCGCTCGGGCCAGCTCAACAAACAGATCGCCTATGACCTGGGCATCGCGGAAAAGACCGTTAAGGCCCATATGACCGCGCTGATGCGCAAGCTCAACGTGCGCAACCGCACCCAGGTGGCGATCGCCGCCCAGTCGATCCTCGCCCAGTAAGTTTCCGCCTAATTAGTTTTCGGCAGCAGGTTTCGAGGCGTGTGGCAGCAAGGGAGCGTTTGCGGGAAAAGGCGGAATCGTCGGCAGCGCGTCTGATGTACGCCGACGCCGCCCAGGCAAATCCTGCCCTCAACCATCTCTCAACATCACGACACAACAGCCCCAGCCGAACAACGGCGTGGGGCTTTTTCACGTTCAGCCCAGATAGCCGCGATCGACATCATCGAATGCCGCCACCAAGGCGTGCCCGTGGGATGTGAGTGCCGCTTCGGCCAATGCCTGCGCCTGCGCCAGCAGCAGCCAATGGCGGCCCAGCGCGGCGAGGTGATCGTGCACCGGGCTACCCGACAGTGCCGCCAGCCGGGCGGCGATCCATCCTGTCGTGGCCAGGGATGCCAGTTGCAGGAACGGATAGGCGACGACCGTTGCCGTCGGCTTGTCGAGGCTCGATGCGACCTGCTCGAGCATGTCGAGCAGCGCCCCCAGGGTGGCATTACCGAGCCGGTCCGCATCACCGCGGGCCTTTGCCAGGAAGGCGCGATAGGCGCGGCCTTCATCGCCGAGCACGCGGCGCAGGGCGAGGTCGAGCGCCTGCATGCCGCTGGTGCCCTCGTAGATCGCCAGCACGCGGGCATCGCGCAGATAGCGTTCGGCTGGCCATTCGCGGGTGTAGCCGGCGCCGCCGAGAACCTGGATGGCGTCGTTGGCGCACAGGCTCGCTGCCTCGGCCGCGAAATTCTTGGTGATCGGCAGCAGCCAGGCCAGCACCAGTCCCGCTTCGGTGCGCGCCCCCTCGTCCTCTTCCCTTGCCTGGAGGTCTGACAGTGCCGCGGCGGTCAACACCAATCCGCGGGTGACTTCGGCACGCGCGGCAAGGCCCAGCAGCATGCGCTGCACATCACCGTGCTGGTCGATGGTGACCGGCGGGGCATCGGCCCTGCCGCCCTGCCGCCGCTCTGCAGCATAGCGCCAGGCGAGACTGGCTGCGGCACCCGACAGGCCCGCCCCTTGGCTGCCGACCGACAGCCGCATGCCGATGATCATTGTGAAAAGCTGCGCCAGACCGCGCCCCGGCGTGCCGATCAGGTGGCCCGTCGCCGCCTCGAACCCCAGGGCGCAGGTGGGCGAGCCGTGCAGGCCAAGCTTTTCCTCGATGCGCCGCACCACCACGGCATTGCGTTGGCCCGCGATATCGGATGGCACCAGAAACAGGCTGAGGCCTGCCGGACCATGCGCCCCCTCTGGTGTGCGCGCCAGCACCATGTGGGCGATGCGCGGGGTAAGGTCGTGATCGCCAAAGCTGATCCAGATCTTTTCACCCGTAATCCGCCAGGTGCCATCGGCATGGGGCACTGCGGCAGTGCGCAGTCGCGGCACGTCTGACCCGGCGTCGGGCTCGGAAATGCAGATCGTCGCGGCCCAGCTGCCATCGACCAGGCGCGGCGCCCATTCGGCGCACAGCGCCGGGTCGGCATAGCGTTCGATCACCTTTGTCGCGCAGCGCATCGGCGTGGGCAGCATGCCGAAGGCGGGCGAGGCGCGGTTGAGCAGTTCCTCGCACGCACTGTGCACAAGCATCGGCAGACCCGCGCCGCCCCATTGCGGTGCCCCTTCGATCGTGGTCCAGCCACCGGCAACAAAGGCCTGCCAGGCGTCGTGATGGCCCGGCGCCAGGCGCACGCGGCCCTGTTCCAGGCTGCAGCCGACCTGATCGGCCTGGGCGCTGAAAGGCTCGATCACACCCTCGGCCAGTTCGCCGGCGCTACCGATGATTTCCAGCAGCGTCGCTTCGTCCAACCCGGCATCGGGAAACAGTGCCTGCACCCGCGCGAATTCGGGCAGGGCGAGGATCTGGGCGACGATCGTGCCGGCGGCATCGGCGTAGGACATCTTGGGTTCCTCTCTCTATACGCTACCGTATGGTTTGAGGAGGGGCCGGGGTCAAGGCCGGTTCTGGACGGAACATGGCAAGGCGCCTAAGCCGCATGGCATGACGTCGTCCCCGTCCAATCCAGTGTCCGATCCCGCCGCAGCGCCAGCAGCGGCCGCGCCATTGGCACACAGCAAGCGTCTGGGCCGCGCCGACTGGATCGCCGCAGCGATCCAGGTGATGGCCGACAGCAGCGTGGAACAGGTCCGCGTGGAAAAGCTGGCGATCGACCTCAAGGCGTCGAAGGGCAGCTTCTATTGGCATTTCAAGGATCGCAATGCCTTGCTCGACGCCGTTCTGGAGGAATGGCAGGCACGATCGACGCTGATGGTGCAGGAGCGGCTGATGCGGGACGAGCCCGATGTGCCCACCCGGATCAGGCGACTGATGGAACTGCCGTTTCATTCCGGTGCCGCAGCGCGCGCGGCCGATCTGGAACTGGCCATCATGGGCTGGGCACGCCGATCAGCGGCAGCACGGGCCGCAGTTGGCGCGGTGGACGCGGCGCGCACGGCTTATCTGGTGGACCAGTTCGTGGAACTGGGTTGCGCGGTGGCGGACGCGCAATGGCGCGCGCACCAGGCCTACGCCCTCTTGCGCTATGTCGCGCAGCGCACCGATCTTGCGCTGGCCGATCGGCAGCAGATGATTGCCAAACTGCATGCCCGGCTGACGCAGGACTGCGCCGCCGGGCATTGATCGACACATTCAGGACAAGGCGGCGGGATTATTCCCCCTGCCAGCCTTCGAGCAGATCGCGGAATTCGTCGGCGTGGTTTTCTTCCTGCGCCAGAATCCCTTCCAGCATGATCCGCGTGGTGGGATCGCGATCACCGACATAGGCGATCAGTTCGCGATAGGCTTCCACCGCGATGCGTTCGGCGATGAGGTCTTCCTTGACCATGTCCTTGAGCGTCTTGCCCACCTGGTATTCGGCATGGCTGCGCTGGGTCAGCGTGGCAGGATCGAGATCGGGTTCGCCGCCCAGCTGGACGATGCGTTCGGCCAGCTTGTCGGCATGGGTGCGCTCTTCGTTGGCATGCTCGAGGAAATGCGCCTTGATCGGTTCCGAAACCAGGCCATCGGCAGTGTAATAGTGCCGCATATAGCGCAGCACGCAGACCCATTCGGTCGCCAGCGACTTGTTCAGCTGGGCGATGATCACCTCGCGGTCCTTGGGGAAGGACTGGGTGACCGGGCCCTGGTCGATATGCTTGCGGGCCTGGGCACGCAGGGTGGCGGTGTCGGTAAAGCTGGCGTCAGACTTGGCCGGCTTGGCGGCGGTGGCAGTGGCCATGGAACATGCTCCTGCAATGGGGGATGGCATGGATCGAGGTGGCCATGCCGTGACACCGGGCAAATGATCGGGCCGCCCTCCGGTTCCATTGCCCGACAGGGCGGGTGTGATCGCCGGGGATGATCGCGCGTGACGCTCGCTGTCCTTGAACACTTTCCCTCATGGCCCGGGCTGCTATAGCCGCGTCACGATGGACCTAGTAACGACTCCCCTGCGCATGCCCGCCGATTGGCGTGATTTCTTTGCTCTGACCAAGCCGCGCGTGATGACGCTGGTGATCTTTACCGGGCTGTGCGGCCTGCTCGCCGCGCCGGGAGAGATTCATCCGGTCTTGGGGTTTGCGGCGATTCTGTGCATTGCTGTGGGCGCCGGGGGCGCTGCCGCGCTCAACCAGTGGTGGGAGGCAGACCTCGACGCCGGGATGAAGCGCACCGCGCGCCGTCCGGTTCCGGCCGGGCGCATGGACCGCGAATCGGCACGCGATTTCGGCTTTGCGCTGTCGGGCGGATCGGTGGTGGTCATGGGCCTGGCGATCGGTTGGCTGGCGGCCGCGATCCTGGCGATCTCGATCTTCTATTATGCCTGGGTCTATACCGTGTGGCTCAAGCCGCGCACCCCGCAGAACATCGTGATCGGCGGTGGGGCCGGTGCCTTTCCGCCGCTGATCGGGTGGGTGGCCGTGACCGGGCACATCACCTGGATGCCGGTGGTGCTGTTCCTGATCATCTTCCTGTGGACGCCGCCGCACTTCTGGGCACTCGCCCTGTTCGTACAGACCGATTACGCCAAGGTCGGCATTCCGATGCTGCCGGTGGTGGCGGGTGAAAAGGCGACGCGCCGGCAGATCCTGTTCTATACCCTGGTGCTCGTGCCCGTGAGCCTGGTGCCATGGGCGCTGGGTGGCGCCGGGCTGGTCTATGGCGTGGCGGCGGCGCTGCTCGGCCTGGGTTTCCTGGTGCTGGCCATGCGGGTGGGCCTGCGCGACAGCGTGGCCAATGACAAGATGAAGCCGGAAAAGCGGCTGTTCGGCTATTCGGTGCTCTATCTGTTTGCATTGTTCGCCGCGCTGGTGCTGGATCGGTTTGCCGGGCTCCAGGGGTGGGCCTGAGCGGAGAGGAAACAACGTGGGCGACAAGCCGGAAAATATTGACCTGAAAGCCTTTCGTGCGCGACAGAAAGCGCGCAACCGCGCTTTGGGACTGGTACTGGGGGCTTTGGTGGTGCTGTTCTTTGCCATCACCGTCGTGAAACTGGGTGTGCAGGCCGCACACCGCAACGAAAGCGCGCAGCACGCCTGACCCGGACAATGCCGGGCGGGCGGATAAGGGAGAGATAGCGTGGCAGCGGCAATCGACAAAACCACCCGGGCCAACCGCAAGGTGGCGATCATCGCCGGCGCGGCGGCCTTGGGCATGCTGGGCATGGGCTATGCCGCCGTGCCGCTCTATCGCATGTTCTGCCAGGCCACGGGCTTTGCCGGCACGACCCAGCGCGCCACTGCAGCCCAGGCGGCCAAGGTCAAGCCTACGCTGCGCCCGATCACCATCCGCTTCGATGCCAATGTCGCGCCCGGCCTGCCGTGGACGTTCAAGCCCGAGCAGGTGACGCAGGATGGGCGAATCGGCGAGCGCAAGATCGCTTTCTTCACCGCCCGCAACAATTCCGACCAGCCCATCGTGGGCCGCGCGGTGTTCAACGTGACACCCGAGCAGACCGGCTCCTACTTCCACAAGATTCAGTGCTTTTGCTTCAATTATCAGAAGCTTATGCCGGGTCAGGAAGTGCGCATGCCGGTGGTCTACTACGTGGACCCGGCTATGTTGGATGACGCGAACACGCGCGATATCCCGGAAATCACGCTCAGCTATACGTTCAACAAGGCCGCAAATTGACTGGACCGGGCCAGATGTGCCCGATAGACATTGCAGCCACCACAAAAATGGCTCCCGTCGCTGTACGCACGAGGATGCTGGTTAAGCCTTGGGGGAAGTAGACGATCATGGCCGGCGCCAAGAACCACGATTATCACATCCTGCCGCCCGATATCTGGCCGTTCATGGGCGCTATGTCAGCCCTGGTGATGACCAGCGGCGGCGTTTTCTACATGCACAAGATGGCTGGCGGCACGCAGATCATGCTGCTGGGCCTGCTGGGCGTCTTGCTCACCATGTTTTCGTGGTGGGGCAAGGTAATCAAGGAAGCCCACGCCGGCGATCATACCCCGGTGGTGCAGTTGCACCAGCGCTATGGCATGATCCTGTTCATCGCTTCGGAAGTGATGTTCTTCGTCGGCTGGTTCTGGGCGTTCTTCGATTTCTCGCTGTTCCCCAGCAAGCTCAACACCGACGTGATCGGCGGCGTGTGGCCGCCCAAGGCGATCGAGGCGGTCATCAACGCGTTCGACCTGCCGCTGCTCAACACGCTGATCCTGCTGTGCTCGGGCACCACGCTGACCTGGGCCCATCACGCGCTGATCCATGGCGATCGCAAGGGCCTCAAGCTGGGCCTGACGGCCACGATCCTGCTCGGCCTGCTGTTCACCTCGATCCAGGCCTATGAATACGTCCATGCCCCGTTCGCCTTTGGCAAGAACACCTATGGTTCTGCCTTCTTCATGGCGACGGGTTTCCACGGCTTCCACGTGATCATCGGCACGATCTTCCTGATCGTGTGCTGGATCCGCGCCGAGCGGGGCGAGTTCACGCCGCGCCAGCATTTCGGCCTGGAGGCGGCGGCCTGGTACTGGCACTTCGTCGACGTGGTCTGGCTGTTCCTGTTCGTGGCCATCTACGTCTGGGGCAACTGGGGCGCGGTGGTCGAATAACCGCCCACGCCTGCCTATAGCCCACAAAAAGGGGCGCCTTCCGGGTCTGGAAGGCGCCCCTTTTTTGTGGGTGCCACCCCGGGATAGCCCAGGGTGGCGGCTCGGCGTTACTTCACTGCGGCCAGTTCGGCCGAGAGCGCGGCCGAGCGCTGCTCCTTGAGCACGGCGCAATCCTGCACCCGCTCGATCGCTCGGTCGAGTTCGAGCGCGCCCGAGTTGTTGGCAAAGTGCGGGCGCCAGGCGGCAATGGTCTTGGCCTTGTCCACCGAGCAGAATCCGCTCACCGCCTGGGGCAGGCTGCGCGCCAGGAAGATGCCGCCGCCGCTGGAGAGCAGAGTGTCGACGTGGGCATTGGCCCAGGCAAACGCATAGTCAGCTGTCTTGGGCGAGGCGATGGCCAGCGAAATGCCGGTCAGCTTTTCCGAAAGGCGCAGGCGCTTGTCGGAAAACTCTTCGATCAGCCACTTGGCCACGGCCGGATCGTTGCTGCGGCCCACGGCGCGCAGGGCGGCCGGGCGCAGCAGAGGATCTTCCGTCGACAGTGCCTTTTCCATCAGCACCTTGGCGCCTTCCAGGCCGCGCGGCTTGAGCCAGGCCTTAAACGCGCTGTTGTAGAAGGCGGGATCGAGCGCCCTGGCATCGCCGGCCAGCAGGCTGTCGACCGCCTTGGCCAGCTTGGCATTGAGCGCGGCATCCTCGGCCACTCCCGACATTTCCGCCACCAGGGCAACGCGGCGCTGCTGCTGATCGGGATCGTCACCCGCATGCGCGCCGGCGCGCGGATCGAAGCCCAGCTTGGCGAGCTGCGGACCACGCACTTCGGCCACCAGGCGGCGCAGGCCGTCGTGGGCAGCCGGGGACAACATGCCGCGATCGTCGAATGCTTCAAGCTGGCCGGTCGCACCATCGCTGGCGTAGCTGTCGGGATTGGCGGCAAAGCTGCGCGCGGCCGCCACCAGTTGCGCTGGCGTGGCACGCCCCGCCAGGAAGCTGGCTTCCAGGCTGTCGATCGCGGCCAGGGCTTCGCCGCCGGGCAGGGCGGAACCCTGCGCGATTAGGCTGTCCCACTGCGCCGCGGGCAGCTCGAAACGGTAATAGCCGGTGCCGCCCGCGTTGGGCATCAGCGCGCCGTTGCCGGCGATGGCAACCGTGCCGCTCTTGTCCACCAACAGCTGGCAGACGCGGGCATCGCCCTGGCGCAGGCACAGTGGCACGCCCCAGGTCTGGGCCAGGGCTTGCGCCGGGGCCTGGGTGCCGAGCCTGACATAGCGGCTTTGCGTCACGTTCCATTTGCCTTGCCCGGCTGGGGCAAACGTCACCAGCGGCACGCCCTGTTGGTCGGTAAAGCTTTGCATGGCCGGCAGAATGCGCGGATCACCGGCGGCATCGGCCATGGCGCCAAAGAAATCGGCGGTGCTGGCGTTGCCGTACTTGTGCTTGGCCATGTAGCCGCGGACGCCGTCGCGGAACTTGGTATCGCCCATGAACGCGGCGATCATCGATACCACGTGGCCACCCTTGCCATAGGTGATGGTGTCAAAGGCTGCGTCGATCTGGCTGTTGCGCTCGATCTTCTGGTGGATGGGCCGGCCGACGATCAGCGCGTCGGTGTTCATCGCGGCAAAGCCTTCTTCCAGCGCGCCGGCGCCGATGTTGAGATCGGGGCGCCATTCGTTGCCGATGCGGAAGCCCATCCAGTTGGCAAAGCTTTCGTTGAGCCAGATATCGTCCCACCAGGCCGGGCTGACCATATCGCCAAACCACTGATGCGCCAGCTCGTGCGCCACGACCATGCCGAAGTTGCGCTTTTGCGCGGTCGAGGCCTTGTCATCGAGCACGAGGAGCGAATCCTCGTAAAGATCGGCCCCGGCATTTTCCATGGCGCCCGGCATGATCGGCGCGGTGATCTGGTCCAGCTTGGGGAAGGGGAAGGCCTGGCCGAAATAGTTCTCCAGGTGGCTGACGATGCCCTTGGTGCCATCGCGGGCAAAGGCCAGCTTGTCGGCATTGGGCTTGGTCGAAATCACGCGCAGCGGCAGCGGGGTGACGCGCTGCGGCGTGGCCGGCACGGCGCCATCCACGCTCACGAACGGACCGGCCATCACCGCCACGAGGTAGCTGGGCAGCGGCAGGGTCGGGGCAAAGCGGTGCACGGTCTGGGTGCCGTGCGTTTCGGTCGCCACTTCGGGCGCGTTGCTTACCGCGCGCTGGCCCGCCGGCGTGGTGATGGTGACGGTATAGGGCGTCTTGAAGCCGGGCTGGTCGAACGAAGGGAACGCGCCGCGCGCATCGATCGATTCGAACTGGCTCCAGCTGTACCACTGGTTGTCCACGTGCACGCGGAACAGCCCGGTGGGGCCATCGTTGAAGCCGGCTTCATAATCGAACGCCAGCGTCGCGGCGCCCTTGGGCAGCGGCTGGGCAAAGGTGACCAGCGCCACGCCGGTGGGATCGGCCTGCTGGAACGTGCCGGCAATCGTCTTGCCACCCACCTTGGCGACAACCTGCTTCACCTTGAGATCGAGCCCGTGCATCCACACATAGCGGCCGCCCTGGTTCACGGTCACGTCGATCTCGGTATGGCCGGTAAAGCGCGGCTGGGCCGGATCGAGCGTGAAATCGAGGCGATAGGCGCGGGGCACCACGGCATTGCCGAGCTTGCCCACGGGCATCACGCCAGCGGCGGCGGGAATGGCCACGGCCTTGGCATCGGCGGAAGCAGCGGGGGCGGCAAGTGCCGGGGCGGCGGCAAGGGTGCCGGCCAGCATCGTGGCGGCAAGAAGCAGAGCGCGCATGGGATCCTTTCACGCGAAAAGAGGCTGGGCGCCTGCTTGCGCCCGGCTCGTTGCACGTGCAACCGGTTTCGACGAACCGCCGGGAATGATCTGCCAACGGCTTGGTGGTGTCTGAGTCAATGGCACGCTTTCCATTGCGTTGGCTGAAAGCCATTCCATCTACACCGCGAGATTTCCATCGACAGGCCGGTTCAAATCCGGAATGTCGGCAGACATGACGCAGTGGCGGCCCCAGTTCCAAGCAGCACTTGAAAAGCTGGCAGAAATCAGTTCGGCCATGGATGAGCTTGGACTAAATCCGCCAATCCTTGTGGGCGGCGGTGCGGTGGAGCTTTATACTCAAGGTGCCATCAACACTGGTGATTTCGATCTCGTCACCTCCCAGCAATCCGCGCTTGAAAGTGTTATGGTCGAACATGGGTTTGTGCGGCCCCGAGGCGCCGGTCGGTTGACGCGGGGGTGGATCCATCCTTCTCTCAAACTGGGATTTGAAGTGGTGGGAAGCCGTTTGCTCGACGGACATGCCGACACCAGCCTGCTGCAGTTAATCGAAGTGGGAGCCCACGGGACTGTTGCGGTAATTTCCATTGAAGACCTGATCGCCGATCGCATGGGCCAATATGCTTCCGGCGCTGCGCACGATATGATTGGTCAGGCTCAGGCGCTGTTCACCCTTTCTGAAGGGCTCGACACGGATTATATGGAGCGCCGAATTCGCGAAGAGACGATCGACACATATGGCGTTCAAGACCTTAAAGCCGACGCGCGGGACGATCAGTCTTGACGCACTGGGCGAACGTATAGCCGCACGGCGGAGTGTTGTCGGTGATGTCGCTGTGCCGCGCAACGCTGGCAACCGGCGCACGCCGTCAAAGCAAGCCTTGCTCGATGCTATTGCCGAGACAGGCGCAGATTGGTGATTGCGTGCGGTGAACGTCTATTGGGATGACGTTTACTGACAGGCAAGTGCAGCGGCTGGGCATGTTGGCTCAGACCCGTGGCGATCCAGCCGCTGCTGGCATCTTACCGCAACAACCCACCCAGAAGCCCGCGCGCGAAGCGGCCCAAGGCTTCGCCGCCCAGGCTCGTCGCGATCGAGCCAACCATTGCAGTAACCCCGCTGGCCACCGGCGCGGCGCGGGATTTCTTGCCGGCGATCTGGGCGGCGACCATCGCACCGGCCGATGAGGCGACAGCGCCCATCGCGGCCTTGCCCGCACGGCCCCACAGTGTGGGGGACTGGCGCGGCTGGGCACGCTGGGCGTCTGCGCCCTGTTCCTGCACGGTTTGTGCCGCGGCGGCGGCGTCTGCTGCTTTTTGTGCCAGCACTTCGGCCGCGCTCTCGCGGTTGACGGCGGTATCGTACTTGCCGCCGAACGGGCTGGCGGACTGGATGGCAGCACGCTCGGCCGGGCTGACCGGCCCCAGGCGCGAGCGCGGCGGGGCGATCAGGGTGCGTGCGACCATGCCCGGCGCGCCATCGGCGTCGAGCATCGAGACCAGCGCTTCACCCACTTTGAGCTCGGTAATCGCCTGGCCCACGTCAAGATCGGGGTTGATGCGAAAGGTTTCAGCCGCGGCGCGGATCGCCTTCTGATCGCGCGGGGTGAACGCGCGCAGCGCATGCTGCACGCGGTTGCCCAACTGGCCCGCCACCTTTTCGGGAATATCGATCGGGTTCTGCGTGACGAAATAGACCCCCACGCCCTTGGAGCGGACGAGGCGGACGACCTGCTCCACCTTGTCCATCAGCGCATCGGGTGCATCGTCGAACAACAGGTGGGCTTCATCGAAGAAGAACACCAGGCACGGCTTTTCCGGGTCGCCCACTTCGGGCAGCGCCTCGAACAGTTCCGACAGTAGCCACAGCAGGAACGTGGCATAGAGCTTGGGGCTCTGCATCAGCTTGTCGGCGGCGAGCACGTTGACCATGCCGCGGCCCTGTTCGTCCACCTGCAGGAAATCGTGGATCTCAAAGGCCGGCTCGCCAAAGAAGCGATCGGCACCCTGGCTTTCCAGGCCGAGCAGCTGGCGCTGGATCGCCCCGACGCTGGCCTTGGTCACGTTGCCATACTTGGTGGCCAGCGCGCCAGCGTTTTCGGCGCAGGCGGCCAGCACGGCCTGCAGGTCGGCCAGGTCCACCAGCAGCAGGCCGTTGTCGTCGGCATAGCGGAAAGCGATGGTCAGCACGCCTTCCTGGGTTTCATTAAGGCCCATCAATCGTGCGAGCAGCAGCGGCCCCATTTCGGAAATCGTGGTGCGGATGGGGTGGCCCTGCTCGCCATACAGATCCCAGAACACCGCCGGATTGTCGGCATAGGCATAGTCGGCAATGCCCAGGTCCTTGGCGCGCTGTTCCAGCGAGGCGGCGTGCTTGAACGTGGGGCTGCCAGGCATGGCGATGCCGGAAAGATCGCCTTTCACGTCGGCCAGGAACACCGGCACCCCGGCGCGGCTGAATTGTTCGGCCATGCCTTGCAAGGTCACAGTTTTGCCGGTGCCGGTGGCCCCGGCGACCAGGCCATGGCGGTTGGCCCGGCCCAGCAACAGCACTTCGCGTTCGCCCTTCGCGCCCAGGCCCAGGAAAATCTCGTCCATCCGCCGCACTCTCTCTCGATTTGTTGCCTTGCTGTGTAGGATGAGCCGCGATTGCCCGCGAGGGCTTTTTGCATCCGCATCGGCTTGTCGCTATGCGCGTGGGGTCATGACACGCGCCCCCTTTCTTTTGCTCGATGATGCCCGCCAAGGCGATCACGGCTCGGCCCGCCTCTATGAAGCGCCGCTGGAGATCGTGGTGGCGCGCCGGCCCGAAGAGGTGGACGCGGCCCTGGCGCGGATCGGCGCAACGCCGGGATGGTGGGCCGGCGCGCTGGCCTATGAAGCCGGGCTGGCACTGGAAGAGCGGCTGCTGCCGCGCGCGGCGGCGCGCAGCGGCAGTGCCGGGCCGCTGGTGTGGTTTGCCCGCTTTGCGCAGATGACGCCGATGGCCAGCGCAGACGTGGCAGCCTGGCTGGCGCGCGAAAGCGCCGGGCAGGGCAGCGGCGGCCGGCTGGGTCCGCTAGGCCCGACGCATTCAACCGGCGGCTATGCCCGCGCCTTTGCCCAGGTGCAGGAAGCGATCCGCAGCGGCGATATCTATCAGGCCAACCTGACGTTCCAGCTGGCCGGTTCCTGGCAGGGTGATCCGCTGGCGATCTATGCCGCGCTGCGTGGTGATGCGCTGGCCGGGCATGGCGCCGTCTTGTGGGATGGATCGCACTGGCATCTCTCGGTCTCGCCCGAGCTGTTTTTCGAATGGCGCGGCGATCGTGTGACCGTGCGCCCGATGAAAGGCACGGCGCCGCGCGGCGCCACTCCGCAGGAAGATGCCGCGCTCAAGGCCGCGCTCGCTGCCAATCCCAAGGATCGCGCTGAAAACCTGATGATCGTTGACCTGATGCGCAACGATCTGTCGCGCGTGGCCGTGCCCGGCACGGTCAAGGTGCGCGATGCCTTTGCCGTGGAAAGCTATCCCACCGTGCACCAGATGGTCACCACAGTGACCGCGCAGATGCAGCCCGGCGTGGCCGTGGCCGATGTGTTGCGCGCCATCTTTCCCTGCGGATCGATCACCGGCGCGCCCAAGATTCGCGCGATGGAGTGGATCGACATAGCCGAACGCGATGCGCGGGGACTCTATTGCGGGTCGATCGGCTTTGTCGATGTGCCCGACACTGCGGCGCCTGATCGCGGTGATGCGCCGGGGGCTGGCAGCGCGGCGTTCAATGTGGCAATCCGCACCGTGCGCCTGGTGCCAGACCATCCCGGCGCGGCCGGCGGGCGGGCGACCATGGGGGTCGGCTCGGCCGTGGTCGCGGATTCCGTCATGATGGGCGAATGGCGCGAATGCGTGGTAAAGGGGAATTTCTTGCGCCTGAACGCCGGCAGTGCCGATCTGATCGAGACCATGGCCTTTGATCCGACGGCGGGGATCCCGCTGCTGGAGCGGCATCTCGAGCGGATGAAGCAAAGTGCGCAGGCATTGGGCTTTGCGTTCGATCGCCATGCCTTGCGCAACGCCATCCATGCGCTGTGTTTCGATCTCGATGCCCCGGCCAAGGTGCGCCTGGTGGTGGCGCGCAGCGGCGCCCATGCGCTGGAGGCAGCGCCGCTGCCGCCTGCCTTTGCTGGGCCGGTTACCTGCGCCGTGCTGCCCCTGCCGGTCAGCACCGGCGACTGGCGCCTGCGCCACAAGACCACCGATCGCGGCTTTTACGAGGCCGGCCTCAAGGCGGCGCGTGGTGTTGGCGCGAAGGAAGCCCTGTTGCGCCGCGACGATGGGCTGATCACCGAAGGCTGCTTTACCTCCGTGTTCGTGGAGCGCGACGGCGTGCTCGTCACCCCGCCGGCCGATCTGGGCCTGCTGCCCGGTGTGCTGCGCGCGCAATTGCTGGAAGAAGGCCGCGCGGTGGAGGGCGAGGTTCGCCTGGAAGACCTGGCGCAGGGCTTTTTCCTGGGCAATGCGTTGCGCGGCCTGATGCCAGCGCGCCTCCTGGGCCAGGGCTGAGCCATCATGGACAGCCACGCCACCAGCGCCGCGCTGGGCCGCATCGCGCCTTCGCGCACCAATGCGATGACCGACCGCGCGATCGAACTGCGCGCCGCCGGGCGTGACATCATCTCGCTGTCGGTGGGGGAACCCGATTTCCCCACGCCGCCCCATGTGATCGCGGCGGCCAAGGCGGCGCTCGATACCGGGCAGACCCGCTATACCGCCGTGCCTGGCACCCTGGCCTTGCGTGAAGCAGCCGCTCTGCATTTCCAACGCGACCTTGGCCTTGCCGTGCCACCAAGCCAGGTGATCGTGACGGCAGGTGGCAAGCAGGCGATCTTCGAGGCGCTGCTTGCCACGCTCAATCCGGGTGATGAGGTGCTGATTCCCTCGCCTTGGTGGGTCAGCTATCCCGAAATCGTGCGCTTTGCCGGGGCCAGCGTGGTCGATCTGCCGACGCAGGCCAGCAGCGGGTTTCGCATCACGCCCGACCAACTCGCCAGCGCGATCACGCCCGCCACACGCTGGCTGCTGCTCAACAGCCCGGGCAATCCCACCGGGGCCACCTATCCGGCGGCGGAACTGCGCGCGCTGGGCGACGTGCTGCGCCGTTTCCCGCGCGTGCTGGTGCTGTCTGACGATATCTATGCCCCGCTGCGCTATGGCGGCGGGGCGCATGCCACGCTGGCAGTGGAATGCCCCGATCTGGCCGACCGCGTGTTGACGGTGTCGGGCGTTTCGAAAAGCCATGCGATGACCGGCTTTCGCATCGGGGTTTCGGCCGGGCCGGAATGGCTGATCAAGGCCATGGCCAAGCTGCAATCGCACAATTCGGGCAATCCCTGTTCGATCGCCCAGGCCGCCGCCACGGCGGCATTGGCCGGCCCGCAAGAATTTCTGGCCGATTGGCGCGAGCGTTTCCGCGCCCGGCGCGACAAGGTCGTCGCCGCGATCAACGCCATCCCCGGCCTGTCGACGCCAGTGCCCGATGGCGCGTTCTACTGCATGATCGATGCCGCGCCCTTGATGGAGCGCTTTGGTGATGACGAGGCGCTGGCCCTGCATCTGCTGGAACATGGCGTGGCGGTGGTGGCGGCCTCGGCGTTTGGCGGTGCGCAGGGCTTCCGCATCTCGTTTGCCGCCGATGATGCCGTGCTGGATGAAGCGCTGCGGCGCATTGCGGCGGCGCTGGCCTGAGGATTTACGCCCGCCGCGCTTGCCCGCCGGCGATTTCGCGCGCAAGGGGTGGGCATGATCGAAATCCCCATCCTGTTCGAAGACGGCGAAGCGCTGGTCATCGACAAGCCGGCCGGCCTGCCGCTCGACCGGCCGCGTGCCGGCGGCATCTCGCTGGAAGACCGTCTCGATGAATTGAAGCTCGGCTTCCAGCGCCTGCCCGCGCCGGTCCACCGGCTCGACCGCGACACCTCGGGCTGCCTGTTGCTCGCGCGCAATCCCAAGGCGCTCAAGCGCTTTTCCGCCGCGTTCGAAGCGCGCCAGGTGGAAAAGGTCTATTGGGGCGTGGTGGCTGGCGATGTCGAAGGAACGGCTGGCACCATCGCGCTCAATCTGTCCAAGATTTCCAGCGCCGCTGCCGGCTGGCGCATGATCGCGGCCAAGAAGGGCAAGCCCGCCGTCACCCACTGGCGCGTGCTGGCCCGGCTGCCGGGCCGCACCCTGGTGGAATTCCGCCTTGAAACCGGCCGCACCCACCAGGTCCGCGTCCATGCGCTGACTGGCCTGGGTGCCCCGCTGCTGGGCGATCCGGTCTATGGCGATGGCAAGGGCGCGGCCCGCACTCTGCTCCACGCCACGCGCCTGGTCATGCCGCGCGAGGGCAAGGAGGCCATCGTGGCCGAAGCGCCGATCCCGGCCGATATTGCGGGCTTGGGCTTCACGCTGTGACCGACACTCCCGAGGCGATCGTGGCCCGTGCCATGGGCCTTGTGGAGGAAAGCTTCATCGCGGCTGCCGGGCCGGGCGGACAGAATGTCAACAAGGTGGCCACGGCGGTGCAACTGCGCATTAACGTGTTCGCCTTGCGCCTGGCCCCGCCGGTGTTTCACCGGCTCAAGGAACTGGCCGGCAGCAAGTTTACCGCTGGCGGCGAGATCGTGCTGACCGCGCGCCGCTTTCGCACGCAGGAAGCCAACCGCGAAGATGCCCGCGTCCGGCTGGCCGACCTGCTGCGCGACGCGTGCAAGCTGCCGGAAAAGCGCGCCAAGTCGCGCCTCAATCGCGTAGGCAAGGTGCAGCGCCTGCAAGGCAAGAAGATCCGCGGCGCGGTCAAGGCCGGCCGCGGCAAAGTCCGCCTGGATTAGGCGGACCGATCCTTCACACCATGTCCTGCGGCCGTACCAGGCGGTCGAACATGGCTGCGTCCACCAGGCCCAGCGCCAGCCCGGCCTCGCGCAAGGTCAGTCCCGCCGCATGGGCGTGCTTGGCGATCTTGGCGGCATTGTCATAGCCGATTTCGGGGGCCAGCGCCGTTACCAGCATCAGCGAGCGATCGACCAGTTCGGCAATGCGGCGCGTGTTGGGCTCGATCCCGTCGACACAGCGCACGGCAAAGCTTTCCATGCCCACGGCAAGCAAGTGAACCGAGCGCAGCACCGCCGCGCCGATCATCGGCTTGAACACGTTAAGTTCCAGATGCCCCTGCAGGCCGCCCAGCGTCACCGCCTGATGGTTGCCGATCACTTGCGCGGCCACCATGGTCAGCATCTCGCACTGCGTGGGATTGACCTTGCCGGGCATGATCGAACTGCCCGGTTCGTTGGCCGGCAGGTCAAGCTCGCCCAGGCCAGACCGCGGGCCTGACCCCAAGAGCCGGATATCGTTGGCAATCTTGGTCAGCGCCACGGCGAGCGTCGCCAGGGTGGCGGAAAACTGCACCAGGGCATCGTTGCTGGCTAGCGCTTCGAACCGGTTTGGCGCCGGGACAAAGGCATGGCCGGTAAGGTCGGCCAACTGAGCGGCCATCGCCTCGGCAAAGCCCTCTGGCGCATTGAGTCCGGTGCCCACCGCCGTGCCGCCCTGGGCGAGGCGCAGCAGGTGCTCCTCGGCATGGCGCAAGCGCTGATGGGCATCGCGCAATTGCTGGACATAGCCGGAAAATTCCTGCCCCAGCGTCAGCGGCGTGGCATCCTGCAGATGGGTGCGCCCGATCTTGACGATCCCGGCCCATTCGCGCGCTGCCGTGTCGAGCGATCCGGTCAGCAGGTCGAGGGCCGGGAGCAGTTCGCGGTTGAGCGCAACCACCGCTGCCACGTGTAGCGCGGTGGGAAAGCTGTCGTTCGACGATTGCCCGCGGTTCACATGGTCGTTGGGGTGCACCGGGCTCTTGCCGCCGCGCGTGCCGGCCAGTTCCTCGTTGGCGCGGCCGGCAATCACCTCGTTGACGTTCATGTTGCTCTGGGTGCCACTGCCGGTCTGCCAGATCACCAGCGGGAACTGGTCATCGTGATGGCCGACCACCACTTCGGCGGCGGCCTTTTCGATGGCATCGGCGAGCCGGGCATCGAGCCCATGGGCGCGGTTGACGCGGGCGGCAGCCTGCTTGACCAGGGCCAGGGCGTGGACGATGCCGATCGGCATGCGCTCGCCCGCGCCGAACGGGAAATTCTCGATCGAGCGCTGGGTCTGCGCGCCCCAATAGGCGGTATTGGGCACCGGGATCGTGCCGATGCTGTCGCTTTCGATGCGGGTGGTCATGCCGGGGTCCTTTCGCGGCGCCGGGGCGGCGTGGACCCCGGTGGTGTCAAAGTGGGCGGTGGGTTGTGGCGGCCTGGGCGCGGCGCTGGAGAAAGCGGGCTTCGACCGTGGGGCCGGCCTGTTCGGCCAGAAGGGACAGCGCGGCATGCAGGCCGCGCTCGGCCAGGCGATCCACCGCCTGGTCGGGCGCAATGCCCAACTCGCGCGCCAGATCGCGGATCGCGCGTGCCATCTCGATGAATTCCAGTTCGCTCTCGCGTGCCGCGCGCCATTCCGCCGAAGGGGAAAAGCTGTGGTGCATATCCATGCCGTTGCTCCTGCCGTTGTTGCCGGACAGAGGCTAGCAGTTGCCGGACGGGCAGGGCTTTAAGGGAGGGCATAGGCATAATGCGGAGGGGCTTAACCCAGCCGCACGGGCGAGGGATCGCCATGGAGCGCGATCAGGTCTGCGCGTGCCCTGGCCCTGGCCCGCAGGAATGCGCCCTCCACCGCGTCGGCGCTCTGCCCCGCCTGCCGCGCGATCATGGTTAGTGCGCTGGCAAGACCCTGCTCGACCATGGCGTCAAGCAAGGGGCGCGGATGCAGCGCGCGGTCGGCCGCCATCGCCTTGAGCGCGCGCACCGTTTCGGCAAATTCGAACGCGGTGAGGCGTGCGGATTCGTATTCCTCCTTGCGCTGCAGTGCGTTTCGCAGATCAAACACCATGGCGGTCGCTCCTCTTGCACCCACACGATACTGTGCCAGATGGAGCCCGCCTTGACCCACGGCAAGTGTGCCGGGGCATTTTGGGGGTAGGAGCGGGGCATAGCCATGGGCACCAGTGAAATCTTCCTGATCGCGTTGACGATCATCCTGGCGGTGCCATGGCTGGTCTGGCGCGTGTTCAACCGTGATGATCATGCGCCGCTGGTGGTGGTGCAGATCGTGGGCGGCATCCTGCTCGGGCCGGGCGTGCTCGGCGCGCTTTATCCCGGCTATTACGCGTTCGTGTTCAATCCGCAGGTGATCGGCGCTCTCAACGGCGTGGCCTGGTGGGCGGTCAGCCTGTTCGTGTTCATCGCCGGGGTGGAACTCGATCTGGCCGATGCCTGGGGCAATGCCCGCGAAACCCTGATCACCGCCAGTTGCGCGCTGCTTACCCCGCTGCTGCTGGGCGCGGTGGCGGCGGCCGCGCTGCTCACCGTGCCGGGCTGGCTTGGCCCCAAGGGCACCTGGGGGCAGGGTGTTGCCGGCATCGGCATGGCCTGTGCCGTTACTGCGCTGCCGATCCTGGTGCTGCTGATGGAAAAGCTCGGCATCTTCCGCACGGCGCTGGGCCAGCGCCTGCTGCGCTATGCCAGCATGGACGATGTGGCGATCTGGGGCGTGCTGGCGCTGATCCTGCTGGATTGGCAGCGCATCGGGCGCCAGGGCCTGTTCCTGGTGGTGTTTGCCGTGGCGGCCTGGGGCGTGCGCCGGCTGATGGACCGTGTGCGTGAGGATGATCGCTGGCATATCGCACTGGTCTGGCTGGCGGCGGTGGGTTTTGCCGCCGATTGGTCGGGGCTGCATTTCATGGTGGGCGCGTTCCTGGCCGGTGCGGTGCTTGACGCGCGCTGGTTCGAGCAGGGGCGGCGCGACGCGTTCCGCCATTTCCTGCTGCTGGCGGTGATGCCGGTGTTCTTCCTGTCCACCGGCCTGCGCACGCAATGGGGCCAGGTCGGCGGGCTGGGCCTGGCCGCGGTGCTGGGCGCGGCGGTGTTGCTGCTCGTGGCTTCGGTGGCCGGCAAGCTGATCGGCGTGCACCTCGCTGGCCGCATCCTGGGCTGGAAAAAGGGCGAGGCCAGCGTGATCGGCTGGATGCTCCAGACCAAGGCGCTGATCATGATCATCTTCGTCAACGTCCTGCTCGACAAGAAGATCATCACGCCCGAAGCGTTTACGGCGCTGCTGCTGATGGCGGTGTTGAGCACGATGCTGACCATGCCGATCGTCCGGCCCAAACTCAAAGGGCTGGCGGCAGCAAATTCTTGACGGATTGCCGCTAGGACAGGGGCCATGGCCGATTTCCTTGTCCTGGCGGCACTGGCGTGCTGGCTGTTCTTCGTATTCTGCGTGTGGCGGGCGCTGTGCCTGTTCGGCACCTGGTGTCCTGCGCCGGCAATGGTCTGGCGCAGCGACTATAGCGAGGGCCAGCAGTCCGAGGATTTCTGGTCTTTGGGGATGACGATGTTCACCTCGCGCGGATGGAACTGGCGCGATGGCGACGATACCCGCTATATCGAGGACGAAATCCGCTTTCGCGACCAGGACGGGATCGAGCGGCGCGCCCTGGTGCATCGCTGGGTCCACCGCGGGTGGAAGCCAGCGGGCGCCTATACCGTGTGGTATGATCCGGCCGATCCCACGCGCGCCACTGTGCTCGGCCCGTTCACATGGGGCGCCTGGGGCCTGCTTTCGCTGGTGCTGCTGTTCGTGGTGGTGCAGATGATCAGGACGATCGGCCTGCCGCCGATGCTGGCGGGCCTGTTGGGCTAGCCCTTCTGCGTTAGGCGCTTGGGCTAGCCGGGTGCGCCCCTATCTGCCATAGGCGGCGGCGTGACTGCCGTTATGCCCGATCTTTCGCCCGATCTTGATGCCGCGCGCCAGCGCCTGGCGCAGGTTTTCGGCTTTTCCGGCTTTCGCGGGGTGCAGGACCAGGTGGTGGGCCGCGTGCTCGGCGGGCGATCCACCCTGGCGGTCATGCCCACCGGGGCGGGCAAGTCGCTTACCTATCAATTGCCAGCGGTGATGCTGCCGGGCACCTGCGTGGTGGTTTCGCCGCTGATCGCACTGATGCACGACCAGTTGCGCTCGGCCACCGCCAACGGCATCCGCGCCGCCGCGCTGACCAGCGTGGACACCGACCGCGAATGGACGATCGAGCGGTTCCGCAATGGCGAGCTCGACCTGCTCTATGTCGCGCCGGAACGCGCCAGCCAGTCCCATTTCCGCGAGCTGCTGGGCAAGGCGCCGCTGGCGCTGTTCGCGATAGACGAGGCGCACTGCGTTTCGGAATGGGGCCACGATTTTCGCCCCGATTACCGCCTGCTGCGCCCGATGATGGACGCGTTTCCCGATGTGCCGCGGCTGGCGCTGACGGCCACGGCCGATCGCCACACCCGCGCCGATATCCTCGAACAACTCGGCATTCCCCACGATGGCCTGATCGTGGCCGGGTTCGATCGCCCCAACATCCAGTATCGCATCGCCCCGCGCGACAATCCGCTACGCCAGTTGACCCGCTTCATTGCCGAAAATCCCGGCCCCGGTGTGGTCTATGCCCCCACCCGCGCACAGGTGGAAAAGCTGGCCGAGCAACTGGGCGAAACCGGCCGCAGCGTGCTGCCCTATCACGCCGGGCTGCCGGCTGAAACGCGCGCGGCCAACCAGGAAGCTTTCGTCACCAGCGAAGACATGGTGATCGTGGCAACGGTGGCCTTCGGCATGGGCATCGACAAGCCCGACGTGCGCTTTGTCGCCCATGCCGGCCTGCCCAAGTCGATCGAGGGCTATTACCAGGAAACCGGCCGTGCCGGGCGCGATGGCGATCCCTCGGTGGCGCTGCTGCTGTGGGGGGCAGACGATTTCGCGCGCGCGCGCCAGCGCCTGGCTGAAGTGGACGAGACCCGCCGCCAGGGCGAGCGCACCCGCCTGGATGCGCTGGCTGGCCTGGTCGAAACCCCGGCCTGCCGCCGCGCCGTGCTGCTGCGCCACTTTGGCGAAGATCCGCCGGCCTCGTGCGGCAATTGCGACAATTGCCTCGATCCGCCAGGGCTGACCGATGCCACCGAGCTGGCGCAGAAGCTGCTGTCGGCAGTCTATCGCACCGGGCAAAGCTATGGCCTGGGCCACCTCGAAAAGGTGCTTACCGGCGTGGCCGATGAACGCGTGACCGCGCGCGGCCACGATCAGCTTTCGGTGTTCGGCATCGTTCCGGCCGATCAGGCGCCCTTGCTCAAGGCGCTGGCGCGTGCACTCCAGGCGCGCGGCAGCCTGTTGCCGACCGAACATGGCGGCCTGGCGCTGGGCGGCGATGCGCGTGAAATCCTCAAAGGGCAGGCGCGGGTCGACGTGGTGCTGCCGCCGCTGCGCGAACGTGGCGGCGGCCGGCGCCGGGGCAAGGCCGGCAGTGGTGCCGCGCTCAATCCCGTGGGTGATCCGCTGTTCGATGCACTGCGCGCGCTCCGCCGGGAAATCGCGCAGGAAGCCAATGTGCCGCCCTATGTGGTGTTTCACGATGCCGTCCTGCGCGAAATGGCAGCGGCGCGGCCCACGTCGCTGGCTGAAATGGCGGCGATCGGCGGCGTCGGCGCACGCAAGCGCGATGCCTATGGTGATCGCTTCCTCGCCGTGATTCGCGCGCACCTCTAGTTGGGACCATCGGCCTGATGGCAGGGTGTGCCCCGCTTCGGCACAGCGGGCGCTGGAACCTAAATGGACGGTCAACCATTTTTCGCTAGGCTGCCTGCAATTGGTGGGGAGCCGAGTGAACGCCATGTTGACCGAAATACAAACCCGCCTGAGCCGGCACCGCACGTTGCGGCAGCGTCTGATGCTCCTGTCCGTGGCCGTTCTCGCCGCGATCCCTGCTGGTGCCCTGCTGGCGCAGTCAGCGCCCGGTGGCGCTCCATTCACTGTGGTCGAAACCGGCAAGGGGTATGACCATCTGCAGGATGCGATCAATTCGCTGGGCGAGGGCGACGGCACCATCCGCATCGCGCCCGGCACCTGGCACGATTGCGGCGTGCAGCCCCATGGCAATGTGACGTATGTCGCGGCCGTCCCCGGCCAGGCGATCTTCGATGGCAAGGTGTGCGAGGAAAAGGCCGCGCTCGTCATGCGCGGGCAATCGATGCGCGTGGAAGGACTGGTGTTCCAGAACATGCGTGCGTTTGATGCCAATGGCGCGGGTATCCGGCTCGAACGCGGTGACCTGACCGTGCGCGAGGCCTGGTTCCGCGATAGCGAGCAAGGCATTCTTTCCGCCAACTTCCCCGCTGGCCACGTGGTGATCGAACAATCGACCTTTACCCGGCTAGGCCGCTGCGATCGTGGGCTGTCCTGCGCGCATTCGCTCTATTTCGGTGACGAGGCCAGCGTCGTGATCCGCCGCAGCCGCTTCGAGCAGGGCACCGGCGGCCATTACGTGAAAAGCCATGCCGGCCGCATCGAAGTGACCGATTCGAGCTTTGACGATAGCCGCGGGCACACCACCAACTACATGATCGACCTGTCGATCGGCGCCACGGGCCTGATTTCAGGCAACTGGTTCGTCCAGGGACGCGACAAGGAAAACTACAGCACGTTCATTGCCAACGCCGCAGAAGGGCATGAGCACAGCGCCGATGGCCTGACTATCACCGGCAACACCGCGCGGTTGGTGCCCGGCCTGTCGCGCCCGACAGTGTTTGTGGCAGACTGGTCTGGTGACCGGATCACCGTGGGCAACAATGCGCTTGGCCCCGGCATCGCCCGGTTCGAGCGGCGCTGACCTTGCCCTGCGGCGTCACGTTCCCTAGGTTGCCCGCGTGTTGAACCGGTTGCCCTTGCATCTGGCCGGCCGCCTGTGGGCGGCACTGCTGGTCCTGACGATTGCCCTGAGCGCCTTGGCGCCCGGGGCAGCGCCGGTTGCGCTGCGCAGTGGTTCGGCCTTTTCGGTCGATACCGTGGAAGTGGCCGTGGCCCCGGCCCGGCCGCAGGTGGCCGTGGCACGCATGGTGGCGTTGCCACCCGTGCCGCTCCTGCTGGCGATCGCCGTGGTGCTGCCACTGCTGGTGGTGCCGATGCTGGCCCGCCAAGCCCAGGCGACGCCACCTGCCACCGGGCCGCCATTGCCCACTGCGCCGCTGCGCGCGCCTGGAACCCCGCGGGCCCCCCCGCACGCCTGACAAAAACCATGATCGCCCTGCGCTCTCGGTGGCGCGGGCCTGTACCGTTTTTGCCAGGATACCAGAGAAATGACCATTCAGACCCAGAGCGCCACGGCGCTCGCCCGCCGTGCGCATGTCGAAGCCCTGCTTGCCGCCTATCCCGATGTCACGCCCGAGGAACACGGCATGCTCGTCCACTACTTCAAGCGCGAGGCCAATGCCCTCGATGTGGGGATGATCGCCAGTAACGACACGATCGGGCGCGGCTATGCCCGCTTTCGCGCCGATCACCTCGATCGCTTTACGCTGGCCGATCTGGCCAAGGGCATTGCCGGTACCGCGGTGTTTGTGTTGTGCGTTGGGCTGGTGATGTTCCGCGCGTTCTGATCAACACGAAAAGCCCCCTCTTCTTTAGAGGAGGGGGTTGGGGGTGGTGGAAACCCAGCCCACCGAGCCGTTACTTCAGCAAGTGCCCGGTGCGATCGCGCTTGGTTTCGAGATAGCGCGCGTTGTGCGGGTTGGCCGGCAACTGGTGGGCGACCCGTTCCAGCACGGTTACGCCCAGCGCTTCAAGCGCCGCGACCTTGGCCGGGTTGTTGGTCATCAGGCGGATCTGCCGTGCCCCGATCAGGTCCAGCATCCGCGCCGCCACCGGAAAATCGCGTGCTTCAGAAGGCAGGCCCAGGCGTTCGTTGGCATCGACCGTGTCAAAGCCCTGGTCCTGCAACTGATAGGCGCGCAGCTTGTTGATCAGGCCGATGCCGCGGCCTTCCTGGCGCAGATAGAGCAGCACGCCCCAGCCACCCTGCGTCGTTTCGGCGGCCATCCGTGCCAGGGCGGCCTGCAACTGCGGGCCGCAATCGCATTTCAGACTGCCAAGGATATCACCGGTCAGGCATTCGCTGTGCAGCCGCACCAGCGGCGGCACGGCATTGTCCTGTTGCCCCACGATCAAGGCGACATGCTCGCGCAGATCGTCACGGGCGCGAAAGGCGATGATCTCTGCCTCTTCGCAAGCATCGACCGGCAGGCGCGCGCGCGCCTGGATCGTGAGATTGAGCGGGTCCTTGAATTGCGCCAGATCGGCCGCGGCCACGGTTTCGGCCACGTCGATCCCGCTGCCGACCAGGAATGCGGGTAGGATGCCGGCGAGCCGCGCCAGTTCCATCGCGGCTTCGGCGCCGGCCAGCGACGCGATCGGGCTGGCGCGAAATGGCCCGCGCAACGGGCTGGCGAGATCGTGTGCCGGATCGGCCAGATCGCGTGCGTTCGCCAGTGTGAACGGTTCGGCTGCGTGAATTAGTACCGGCGCATGGGGCACGGCGGCGTGGCGCTGGTTCGCCAGCTTGAGCGTGGCGGCGCGTGCGGCCGAAATCAGCATCTGCGCGGCATAGAGCCCGGGCTGGGCAAAGCCGGTTTCGGCCGGCAGCAGATCCAGCGCGCCGGCCGCATCCGTTACGCGGATCGCCCAGCCGTGGCGCAGGGCATCAAGCGCCCGTGCCACCCGGCGCGTGGCAGCCGCCGGCGTGGTCAAAGGGCAAACTCGGTGATCAGCGGCACGTGGTCGGAAGGCTGGTCCCAGCGACGGGTCTCTTCCACGAAGCGGTGCGAGAGCGATTGCGGCGCCAGGTCTGGCGAGGCCCACATATGATCGAGCCGACGGCCCTGGTCCTTTTGCCGCCAATAGGAGCGATAGGACCACCAGGAATAGTTGCGTTCCGGCGCGGGAATGTGCTTGCGGCCCAGGTCTACCCAACCATGGGCATCGGCAAAGCGCTGCAGCGTTTCCACCTCGATCGGCGTGTGGCTCACCACCTTGAGCAGCGCCTTGTGGTCGTAGACATCCTGCGGCAGCGGGGCGATGTTGAAATCACCGACGATCAGCGTGGGGCGATCGATCTTGTCGGCCCAGCGCGTCATCCGCTCCAGGAAATCGAGCTTCTGGCCGAACTTGGGATTGAGCGCGCGGTCGGCGATATCGCCACCGGCCGGGATATAGACGTTTTCCAGAATCAGGCCCTGGCCGGCGCCGAGCAGTTCCACGCCGACATGGCGCGCCTCGCCATTGTCCTGCCAATCGTGCCGGCTGAACTCGCGCAGCGGCAGGCGGCTGACCGTGGCCACGCCGTGATAGCCCTTCTGTCCGTGGATCGCGCGATGGGTATAGCCCAGGCTTTCGAACACCTCGTGCGGGAACAGGTGCTCTGCCACCTTGATCTCTTGCAGGCACAGCACATCGGGCTGTTCCGCTTCCAGAAAACGCACGACCTGATCGGCGCGCAGGCGGACGGAATTGATATTCCAGGTGGCGATCGAAACCATGGCAGCGCTTTACGATCGCCCGCCCACCCCGGCAAGGCGGATAAACATCCCCTGGTCCAAGGGGTTTTTTGTGGCGTTGCGGGGATGGCCGGGCGAGCGAGAATGGCGCCCGGCGAGAACCGGCGCGCAGCGACCTTCAAAGGTCGTGAGCACCGGAAGCGCAGCCGGGTGCCGTTCGCAGCCGCCCGGACGCCCCGCAACACCACAAAAAAGGAAAACCCTCGGACCGGGGGCAATGGTCCGAGGGTTCCATGTGCGTTCGTCACGCGGTCGACGAGAGGTTGAAGTCAGATCGGGCAACAGGGGGGAAACCCGTCTTGTCCGTCTCGTCTGAAACCGTTCTAGGGGCGGGCCGCTTGCTGCCCGATGAACGGAAGGGTCTGGTTGTTCGCAAAGTGTCGCAGAGGGTCTGGTAACGATGATGAACCGTTCGCCCGCTGCGGCCAGCGGGTGCATCAATGGCGGATTTGCGGGCGCGGGTCGTTGAAGCGGAAGGTGTTGGCCGGGACCGGCACGCCATATTGCTGGTTCGACAGGCGAATCGTGGTGCGCTGGTTCTGCGAATCGAGCGCCACCCAGCTATCGAGCTGCAGCCCGCCCGGCGCGCCGGGCTTGCGGACCATGATCATGGTCATCGTGCCATATTCGGGATGGCGCGGATCCTTGATTTCCAGGCTGACAACGTCGGGGTTGGTGGTGGGCAGCAGGCGGGCATAGCGCGCCACGTCCTTGTCCGGGTTGAGCAGCGCGCCCAGCGGGCTGTTGCGAATCGGCCAGCGCGACACCTGCCGCACTTCATAGTCGATCACGGTCAGCGCCGCGCCATCCGACACGATCAGTAGCGGCACGCCCGGCTGGTACTGAAAGCGGATCTTGCCGGGGCGCTGCAGCGTGACCGTGCCGGTCAGACGCTGGCCGTTGCGATCGGTCTGCACGAAATCGGCGCGCATCGTCGAAATCGCGCGCAGTGCGGCAACAGCGCGGTCGACATCGTTGGCAGGGGCTGCTGCCGGCGCAGCGGGGGCGGCCAGCGCGGTGGGCACGCCCGGCGAAACGAAAAGTGCGGCAGCCAGGCCGGCAATCGGCCCGGCGCGCAGGATCTTGGTCAAGCTGTTCATCGCCACTCCTTGAGGCAGTCGCATTGAACTGCCCGTGAACCTTTCGGTTCCGAATCGCCCCGGCGGCAGCCGAAAACACAAAAGGCCGGAGACAAGCCCCGGCCTTGTGCATGTTCTGGCAGGAAAGCCTTCAGATCACTTGATCTTGGCTTCCTTGAATTCCACGTGCTTGCGCACCACCGGATCGTACTTGCGGAAAGTCATCTTTTCGGTGGTGTTGCGCGGATTCTTCTTGGTGACGTAGAAGAAGCCGGTGTCTGCGGTCGAAACCAGACGAATCTTGACGGTAGTTGGCTTTGCCATGGGCTTGTCCTAAAATCCTTCTAGGCGTCAGCGCGCCGCTTGCTCAAACAAAACGGGCGGCGCGCGCCGCCCTGACAGGGGGCCGCCATTGCGGGAGGCGGCCGTGAAAGTCAAGCCTTGTAGAAAGGAAACGGGGCGCCAAGGCTGATGCCTGGCGCCCCGTTTCCTTTGTCCGCGGGAGATCAGTGGGCCTTTTCGGCCTTTTCCGCGTTTTCCTTGATCGCCGAAGCTTCGTCCTTGCCTTCGGCGCGAACGGCATCGGCCTTGCTGTTCATCTTGTCAGCGGCAGCGCCGGTAGCGTCGGCGGCCTGCGAATCGATGGCGTCGGCAGCAGCGTCCGACTGGGCAGCAACGGCGTCAGCCGTCTTGTCGGCAGCCTTTTCCTGCTTGCTTTCGCACGCAGCGAGGCTGAGGCCGAGCGCGGCGACGGGCAGAACGAGGGCGTACTTGGCGAACTTCATAACGGGCTCTCCCTGTTAGTTTGGCCGGAATGGCCGGCTCAGCGCACCGAACCGCGGCGCACGAGATTGACAATGGCCAGAAGGATCAGCGCGCCGAGGAACGAGACCACCAGGCTGCCGGCCGAGATGCCGTTGGTGATGCTGCCGCCGCCGAGCAGCGGGCCAAGCAGGAAGCCGCCGAGCATGGCGCCGACGATGCCGACGACGATGTTCAGGAAAACACCCTGCTGGGCGTCAGTGCGCATGACGATGCTGGCAAGCCAGCCCAGAACGCCGCCAACGATCAAGAGAACGATAAGGCCCATGACGGTTTACCCCTTTGTTGTTGCCACGAGTGGCTGTCTGGGTGGGATAATTCGCCACGCGGGGGTTGGTTCCGCATTTGCGACAGAACGTTGCGTGATGCTCTTGAAGGCCGTGAAAAACCCCGCCGCCCGGGTGGGCTGCGGGGTTATCGGCAATGTCATTGGCAGGGGCAGAAATGCGCGTTTTTTAGACGCCGAGCAACCACACCAGTGCGCCGGCACCGATCACGATGCGGTACCAGGCAAAGGGCGCAAAGCCGTGGCGGCCGATATAGGTGACGAATAACTTGATCACCACCAGCGAGACGAGGAACGAGACCACGCCGCCCACGGCGATATCGCCCCATCCCACGCTGGCCGCGCCGCTGGTCAGTTCGTGGCGATTGTCCCACAGCTGCTTGGCGGTGGCGCCGAACATTGTCGGAACGGCCAGGAAGAAGCTGAATTCTGCCGCCGTCTTGCGGTTGATGCCCATGGACAGCGCGCCCATGATGGTGGACGCCGAACGCGACATGCCCGGGATCATGGCCAGGCACTGCATCACCCCCACGGCCAGCGCCTTGGGTAGCGGCAGCTTGCTGACCGGCTGGTATTCGCCCTGCCGCGAGAGCCGCTCGATCACCAGGATCAGCACGCCGCCCACGACCAGCGCGGCGGCGACCACTGCCGGGGTCTCCATCAGCACGTCGATCTTTTTCTTGAGCAGCACGCCCAGGATCGCCGAGGGGATGAATGCCACCAGCACGTTGCGCACGAAGTGCAGCGAATCGGGATCGGCCCGCAGCGCCCCCTTGGCGACATCGACGAAAGTGCGCCAATAGAGCACCACCACCGCCAGGATCGCCGGCAGCTGGATCACCACGTTGAACACTTCCCATTCCTTGGCGTTGAAGCCGAGGAGTTCGGTGGCGAGGATCAGGTGCCCGGTGGAGGAAACGGGAAGGAACTCGGTGAGGCCTTCGACGATGCCGAGAATGACGGCAGTAATGGTGTGGCTGTCCATGGGCACCCGACTTGCCGCAGTGCAGCACTGCTTTCAAGCCGTTCCATGCATTGCCCACATGGCAAATCGGTAACCTTGGCGCCGGCAGCGGTACGAAAGAGCCGTGGCGCTGGCGCTCAGGCCCCTTCGAACTGCATGCGGGCAAGCCGGGCATAGAGCCCGTCGGCGGCCATCAGGCTGGCGTGGTTGCCTTGTTCCACGATCCTGCCGCCATCCATCACGACGATGCGATCGGCCGCGCGCACGGTGGCAAGGCGGTGGGCGATGACCAGCGTGGTGCGCCCCTGCATCAGGTGATCGAGCGCATCCTGCACCAGGCGTTCGCTTTCGGCGTCAAGCGCGCTGGTCGCTTCGTCGAGCAGCAGGATCGGCGCATCGCGCAGCAGCGCGCGGGCAATGGCCATCCGCTGGCGCTGCCCGCCTGACAGGCGCGCACCGCTTTCGCCCAGGAACGTGTCGAGCCCCTCGGGCAGGGCTTTCAGAAATTCCTCGGCATTGGCGGCGCGGGCCGCCGCCCAGATCGCCTCGTCGGTGGCGTCCCACGCGCCATAGCGCAGGTTGTCGCGCGCGCTGGCGGCAAACAGCACTGCTTCCTGCGGCACCAGGGCCATACGTGCGCGGATTTCCGAAGGATCGGCCTGGGGCAGCGGCACGCCATCGATGCGCACCACGCCGCCCTGCGGATCGTAAAACCGCTGCGCCAGCAGGAACAGCGTGGATTTGCCAGCGCCCGAGGGGCCGACGATCGCCACCGTTTCACCCGGCTCCACCGTCAGCGAGAAATCGGCCAAGGCGGAAATCTCGGGCCGGCTGGGATAGCGGAAGGCCACGTTCTGGAACGCCAGCGCGCCGCGCGGCGGGCTCGGCAGCGTGATCGGTCGCGCCGGCGGGGCGATATCGGGCTGTTCGAGCAGCAGTTCGTTGAGCCGGCCAGCCGCACCCGCGCCGCGCAGCAGATCGCCATAGACCTCGGTCAGGGCGCCACACGATCCGGCGACGATGCCGCCGGTCAGCACGAAGGCGGCGATCGTGCCGCCGGTCAGCGATCCGTTGGATACGCCCAGCGCGCCCTGCCACATCAGGGCGGTGATTCCTCCCATGACCAGGAAAATCACCACCGCGGTCATCACTGCGCGGATCAGGATGCGGCGGCGCGCGGTATCGAACGTGCGCTCCACCGCGCCGGCAAAGCGCGCGCGTTCGCGGCCTTCCTGGCCGAACGATTGCACGATGCGGATCGCGCCCAGCACTTCGGCGGTCATCGCGCCGATATCGGCGACGCGATCCTGGCTCGATCGCGAAACCTTGCGCAGGCGGCTGCCGAACCAAGCGATCGGAAAGATCACCACCGGAATGCCGATGACCAGCCCGGCGGTCAGCTTGGGCGCCAGGAAGAACAGGTAGATCAGCCCGCCCAGCGCGGTGATGGTGTTGCGCAGCGCGATTGAAACGGTAGTGCCCACAACCTGCTCGATGATCGCCGTGTCCGACGTCATCCGTGAAGAGATTTCCTTGGGGCTGTTCGTCTCGAAAAAGGCCGGCGGCAGGCGCAGCAGATTGGATTGCACACGGGCGCGGATATCGGCCACGACCCGCTCCCCCAGCCACGATACGTAGTAAAAGCGGATGGCGGTGGCAAAACCGAGCACCACCACGATCAGCAGCAGGGTGTGGAACGCCTGGTCGATCACGCCGGGTTGGGCGTGGGGGCCAAAGGCTTGGTCGACGATGCCCTTGAAGCGGGCGGGAATGGCAATGGTCGCGGTCGAGGTGGTGACCAGCGCGATCAGCGCGGCGGCGACCTGGCCAGGATATTTGATCGCCTCGCGCCAGATCATGCGCAGCGGGGTGAGGCGGCGCGGCGCGGGCGGCACGGTGAGGGTTTCATCCGCGTCCGCCGGCGCGCCTAGGGCCGGTGCGGGCGCCTGCCCAACGGCAGGGTTGGAGCCGGGGGCGGGCATGTCCGGCGCGGGCCGTTCCTGGGGAACCTCTTCCATGGGGCGGACCTAGCCGATGGCGCGCCAGACCGGAAGGGGCCTTGCGTGCACCAGGCCATGTTCCCATCTGTTGTGGACTGATTACCGCGCGCCCTGTCCATGATGCTGCATTGCAGCCAGCGCGATTCGCAGGCACTATCGCGGCAAGGGACGCATGATTGCCGCGCTGCGCCACGCCATGCCGGCGGGCCGCGCGCGGCGGGCAGCGGATAGAAAGGCAAGTATCCACGTGCTGTACAAGGCTTATGAAATCCAGCGGTCGCTGATGAATGCGAGCAGTGCCTGGGCCTCGATGATGGCCGACCTGCTCAATGATCCGCGGCTGCCCTTTTCCGCCTATGGCCCCAACCAGACCATGGCTTCCGCGCTCGACGTGTTTGCTCACGCCACCGCGCCGCGGGGCAAGCCGGCGTTCGGGATCCGCACCATCCAGGTCGATGGCCAGGTGCACGCGGTGCACGAAACCACCGTGGTGCATCGCCCGTTCGGCGATCTCAAGCGCTTTACCCATGATGGCCTCGGCGCCGATGCGCCGCGCTTGCTGCTGGTGGCGCCGATGAGCGGGCACTATGCCACGCTGCTGCGCGGGACGGTGGAACGCCTGCTGGAACGGGCCGAGGTCTACATTACCGACTGGGCCGACGCAAAATATGTGCCGCTGGCCGAAGGACACTTCAATCTCGACGACTACATCGACTATCTTATCGGCTTTTTCGAGCATATCGGCCCGGGCACGCACATGATGGCAGTGTGCCAGCCTTCGGTGCCGGCCTTTGCCGCCACGGCGGTGCTGGCCGCGCAGAAGCATCCCTGCCGCCCACTGACGCTGACGATGATGGGCGGCCCGATCGACACGCGCGAGAGCCCCACGGCGGTCAACGATCATGCCGTGACCAAGCCTTACGTCTGGTTCAAGCACAACGTCATCACCACCGTGCCGGAAAACTATCCCGGCGCCGGACGGCAGGTCTATCCCGGCTTCGTCCAGCTCACCAGCTTCATGTCGATGAACCTGGGCAGCCACATGATGAGCCATTACAAGCTGTTCCAGCACATGGTGCAGGGCGCGGAAGAAAGCGCCGAGGCGACCAAGACGTTCTACGATGAATATCGCTCGGTCTGCGATCTGCCGGCCGAATTCTATCTCCAGACGGTGGACGTGGTGTTTCAGCGCCACGCGCTGCCGCAGGGCGAATTCATCCATCGCGGCCAGCCGGTTGACCTGGGCGCGATCACCGATACCGCGATCCTGTGCATCGAGGGGGAGCGCGACGATATTTCCGGCATCGGCCAGACCCGCGCCGCGCTCAACGTCACGCCCAACCTGCCGGCCGACATGAAGCAGTACCTGCTGGCGCCCGAAGTGGGCCACTATGGCATTTTCAACGGCTCGCGCTGGCGTAAGAGCATTGCCCCGGTGATCGAGGCATGGATGGCCCGCTTTGCCACGCGCGACGATGCCGCCGACGGCAAGCCGCGCCGTGGGCGCAAGCTGGCCGCCGTAAATTGAACTGAGCCGTTCTGCACCGCCGGCGCTTCTGTCGCGTCGGCGGTGTTTTCGTGGGGCTGGGCCTCAGGCCTGGGCAGGGATCGCCCGGCGCTGTACGAACGGCACCGGCGCGGCCCTTCGCACCCGGCCGATATAGGCCGAAAGCCCGCATTGCAGCCCCACCAGCATGTAGCAGAACGGCTGGAACGCGATGCCGACGAAGGTCGAGCCGACGAGGTAGCAGATCTGCGCCTGTTGCAGCGCATCGGCCAGCGGCGAAACCCAGGCAAATCCTTCGGGCGGGTCCTTGCGATAGCGCCGCCGGATCAGTTCCATCTGGAACACGCCCATCAGGTGCAGCAGCAGCCACAGGGCAAGGCCGGGGTAGCCCTGCTCGCCCAGCATCTCGAAATAGGCCGAGTGATAGGCGCGGCCCTTTTCCTCGATATGGTCGGTCTCGATCGCGGCGTTGTTGGCGCCGGCATAGTCAGCCTTGACCGTGTCATAGCTCACGCTGTTCTGGCGAAAGGCGTCGAAGCCGCCGCCGAACGGGTGAGTCTTGGCAAATTCGATGGTCCATTTCCACACCGCCACGCGGGTGGAAGCAGATTGGTCGGCCTGGTGATTCTTGATCGTGCCCATGCGCTCGGTAAAGCTCGACGGCAGCAGCGGCACCGCGATCAGCGCCCCGGCACAGACGATGCTGATATAGAGCATGCGCCGCCGGGTGGAGCGCAGCATCATCACCGCCAGCACTGCCGCGCAGATCAGCCCGGTGCGCGCCTGGGTGCCCACCGGCATGAGCAGGCAGGAAAAGCAGATGCCGGCGGCAAACAGCTTGGCCTTCCAGTCCGGCTTGAAGATGGTGCCGTGATTGGCCAGCCATAGCGCCAGGGGAATGACGCACATCGCCACGGTGGAAATGATCGAGCCTTCATAGAGGCCGGTATTGTCGTTCACCAGCAGGCGCAGTTCGCCATAGCCGCCGCCCGAGCTGAGCGTCTTGATCCCCCCGCCGATGACGATCACCCCCACCGAGAGCACCATGGTCAGCGTCAGCGCCTCGATGCGCAGGCGGGTGCGCAGGGTCAGCGGCAGGAACAGCGCGAAGATCAGCGCTTTCCACACCCAGTCCCACTTCGCCGCCGCCTCTCCCGGGAAATCGGCGGTGCGGGTGGTGAGGCCGCAATAGACTAGCAGCAGGAGCAGCACGAACTGGCGCGGCGAGATGCGTATGCCGTTCTTGTCTTCGGCCACGATCCAGCCCAGCAGGGCGCAGGAAAACGCGATCAGCGAGATCGGGATGTGCGTAAGGAAACCCCAGCTGACCTTCTGCGGCGCGACGATATCGATATAGGCATAGGCCATCACGAACAGGAACGGCCGCTTGAGCCCGGCGCCCAGGAACGCCAGGCAGAACGCCGTGAAGAACAGGTCAAGCATCGCGCCCGGTCCTGTCGGGGGTGTTCGCATTGGCCTGGGCACCGTCGCTATCGGGGCGTGGGCTGGGGCGCCGCCCCATCAGCGGCTGGCGGCGATTGGGCAGGGCGGGGTCATCGTCCAGATCGGCGCGGTGGACGAGCTTCCAGATCATCAGCGCCATCAGGATATGCGGCACGAAGATGGTAATCTTGTCGATCATCGTTGCGCGCCGCCTGCCATAGCCGCCGGGAATAGTGCCGCAGGGTTGACGCCGCGTTAAGCGAAGAATTTGCAGCGCGTTAAGGCTTGCTGTGCCAAGCATCGGGGATGGCCCGGATTCTCCACGTCCTCGATCACTCCCTGCCGCTACACAGCGGCTATACCTTTCGCACGCGCGCGATCCTCAAGGCGCAGGAAGGCCATGGGCTGGAAGTGCGCGGGCTGACTGGCCTGCGCCACGGTGTCTCCCCGACTGAACCCCGGCCCGAACCTGCGCCGGGCAGCGCACCGGGCGATGACCTGGAAATCCATGACGGCCTGCGCTTTCACCGCACCCCCGGCGTGGCCTCTGGCCCGCCGGGGGTGCGCGAATGGCGCGAGGCCGGGGCGCTGGCGGATCGCATCGTCGACCTGGCGCGCCAGTGGCGGCCCGACGTGTTGCATGCCCACAGCCCGGCGCTGTGCGGGCTGGCCGCGGTGCGCGCCGGCCGCCGCCTGGGGCTGCCGGTGGTCTATGAAATCCGCGCGTTCTGGGAAGACGCTGCCGTGGGCAATGGCACTGGCCGCGAGGGATCGGCGCGCTATTGGCTCACCCGGCAACTGGAAAACCGCGTCGTGGCGGGCGCCGATGCCGTCGTCACCATCTGCCAGGGCCTGAAGGATGATCTGGTGGCACGCGGCGTGGCCCCGGCCAAGATCACGATCATGCCAAACGGCGTCGACCTTGCTCTGTTCGGCACCCCGCCCGCGCCCGATGCCGCCTTGCGCGCGCAGCTCGGGCTGGGGGAAGGGCCGGTGATCGGCTTCCTTGGCAGCTTCTACCCCTATGAGGGTCTCGACGACATGATCGCCGCCATGCCGGCGATCGTGGCCGCAGTGCCCGGCGCGCGGCTGTTGCTGGTGGGCGGCGGGCCAGCGGCAGATGCCCTGCGCGCCCAGGCTGCGGCCAGCCCGGCTGCCCATGCCATCCATTTCGTCGGTCGCGTGCCGCATCACGAGGTGGACCGCTATTACGCGTTGGCCGACGTGGTGTGCTATCCGCGCAAGGCCATGCGCCTGACCGACCTGGTTACGCCATTGAAGCCGCTGGAGGCGATGGCCCAGGGCAAGCTGGTGGCGGCGAGCAACGTGGGTGGGCATCGCGAACTGATCGCTGACGGGCAGACCGGCACGCTGTTTGCGCCCGACGATCCGGCCGCGCTGGCCCAGGCCATGGTGGCGCTGTTCGCCCGCCGCGCGCAATGGGACGCGCAGCGCGCCGTGGCCCGCCGCTTTGTGGAAACCGCGCACGATTGGGCCGCCAACGCGGCGCGTTATCTTCCCGTTTACCAAGGCCTGATAGCCCAAGGGCTAGACACGCCTGGCCTGGCTGCCTGAATTGTCAGGATATTGGCTTTGGCGCAGGCTTGGGCAAAGACCGATTCGCGCCGGTTCGATGCGCAGGTGGTTGTACAAACGGGGGTAAGCACAGGTGACCAAGACCAAGCGCAAGGCCAAGGCCAAGCCGATCACCGCCCATCGCCTGTTTCCCGCCCTTGCCGCGCTGTGGTTTGCCGCGCTGTTCGGCTTGGCCAGCTTTGCCGTTCCGGTCGAACTGCTGCAGCGCGTGGTCGTTGCCAGCGGGCTGCCCCATCTCGTTGCGGCTGCCGCGCCGCCGCTCGGTTTTACCGCGCGCGCGCTGGTGGCCTCGCTGCTGACCGGTCTGGGCGGCGTCATCGGCCTGGCGCTGGGCCTGCGTCTGAGCGCCCGCCACCGGGTGGCGATCGATCCCGCCACTTGGGCCGAAGTGCAGGATGATGCGCCGGTCGCGCCTCGGGTGCGCGCGCGCGATGCCCATCCCGACGCCCCGCCGCGCCGCCCCCTGGTGGTGAGCGCGGACATGATCGATGAATCCGAAACCGCGATCCTGATCGATGAGCCCGCCAGCACGCTGCCGCGCCTGCGCCCCCTGGCGGCCGATGATGCGCTGTCGGCCGAGCTGGCCCCGGCGGCCTTCGATCCCTTTGCGATCTACGAGAACGAGGAAGAACCGGCCGACCTGTTCGTGCCGCCCGCGTTCCTGACGGTAGCCCGCGAGCAAGCGGCGCCCCGCGAAGAAGCCGTGGAAGCGCCGACTGAAATGCCGATCGTCGCTGAGGCAGAGGCGGACGCCGTGCCTGCGGCACAACCTGAAGTCGAAACGGCAGCCGCAGCTGAAGCCGAAGCCGAAGCGCAGGCAGAACCGGATGCTGTGAAAGAAGCGGACGTTGCAGCGCACGATCCCGCCCCGGTGGCGATGGCATCGCCCGCGCTGACGCCGTTGCTCTTTGCCAAGGCGCGTGACGCGATGGGGGAAAATGGGCCTTCGCCGGTCGCCCAGGCCGATCTCGATGGTCTGGGGCTGGTGCAACTGGTCGAGCGGCTGGCGCTGGCGATTGCCGACCACCGCCGCGCGCTCGACAGCGTCGCCGACGATCTGGCCGGGCTGGACGGCCGCGACGTGCGCGCCATGCCGCGCCCGTCGCGCCTCGGTGCGGCAGATGCTGACAGCACCGACCGGGGCCAGCCCGAAGGCGCGGTGCGCGAAGAACGCTATTCCTCGCTGCTCGACATGGCCGCGGCCGTCCGGCGGAGCGATCCGGCGCGCCATTTCCTCTCTGGCCGCGGTGCTGCATCGCCGCAGCCGGTTGTGATCTTCCCCGGCCAGGGCCGCGCCCAGCGTCCGGACGGTGATGAGGTGGCGAGCGCTGCTCCGGCGCCGTTCGAGCGGCCCTATCTGGCTGCCGTTCCCACCCGTTTTCAAGCGGTTGAGGACGAGGCCGAGGATGCCCCGCGCGATGCCGCCAGCACCGAACAGGCCCTGCGCGATGCCCTCGCCACGCTGCAACGGATGACTGCCCAACGCTGATGCTGTGATCGCATCGCCCTGCTGCGCTGCGACATTTCGGCATCGCATCCGTATTTCCCGGCACGGTTTCCCGTTTGGGTGGTCCTGACCGGTTGCAAAATAACTTTCCAACAGTCATGGGGGACTCTCGCGCAATTTTTGACGCATTCCGGCGTCGTGATTCGTGCGAGCTGTCTTTTTTGGGTGTAGGGACGATCAACGCGATGGGATTTCCGCCGGTTCAGGGCCTGTATGATCCGCGTAACGAGCATGACGCATGTGGCATGGGCTTTATTGCCCACATCAAAGGCGTCAAAAGCCACGCGATTATTGGCCAAGCCCTGGAGATTCTCCGCAATCTCGACCACCGCGGTGCCGTGGGCGCCGATCCGCTGCTGGGCGATGGCGCCGGCCTGCTGATCCAGCTGCCCGACCAGCTGTTCCGCAAGTGGGCGGCTGGCGAAGGCAAGGAACTGCCGCAGCCGGGCGACTATGCCGTGGCGATGTGCTTCCTGCCGCAGGATGAAGCCGCGCGCACGTTCGTGATCGAAAAGTTCGAGAAGTTCATCGCCAAGGAAGGCCAGGAACTGATCGGCTGGCGCGATGTGCCGACCACGCTCGATGGCCTGGGCAAGACCGTGATCGCCTCGATGCCGGTGATCCGCCAGTGCTTCATCAAGCGCGGCGAAAACTGCGCTGACCAGGACGCGTTCGAACGCAAGCTGCTGGCGATCCGCAAGCAGACGCAGAACCCGCTGGCGGCCATGGCCGAAAAGCATGGCCTGCCCGGCGTGACCGAGCTGTACATGCCCAGCTTCTCCTCGCGTACGATCGTGTACAAGGGGCTGCTGCTCGCTGGCCAGGTCGGCTCGTTCTATGACGATCTGCGCAACCCGGACTGCGTTTCGGCACTCGGCCTGGTGCACCAGCGCTTTTCCACCAACACCTTCCCCAGCTGGAAGCTGGCGCATCCGTTCCGCTTCGTGGCGCACAACGGTGAAATCAACACCGTGCGCGGCAACGTCAACTGGATGAACGCCCGCCGCCGCACCATGGAATCCGAGCTGCTCGGCCCGGATCTCGACAAGATGTGGCCGCTGATCCCGCATGGCCAGTCCGACACCGCCAGCCTCGACAACGCGCTCGAGCTGCTGGTCGCGGGTGGCTATGGCATAGCCCATGCGATGATGATGCTGATGCCCGAAGCCTGGGCCGGCAATGCGCTGATGGATGCCAAGCGCCGCGCGTTCTATGAATACCACGCTGCGCTGATGGAGCCGTGGGACGGCCCGGCGGCGGTGGCTTTCACCGACGGTCGCCAGATCGGTGCCACGCTCGATCGCAATGGCCTGCGTCCCGCGCGCTTCTCGATCACGCGTGACGATCTCGTCTGCATGGCCTCGGAAAGCGGCGTGCTGCCGTTCCGCGAGGAAGATATCGTGCGCAAGTGGCGCCTCCAGCCCGGCCGCATGCTGCTGATCGATCTGGAGCAGGGCCGCATCGTCGAGGACGACGAGCTCAAGGCCGAGCTGTCTGCCGCCGAGCCCTACGAGGAATGGCTGGGCGCGGCCCAGTACAAGCTCAAGGAACTCGAAGTGGTCGAGCCGGAAGTGGTGGCGCTGCCCGCGTCGACCGACAGCCTGCTCGATCGCCAGCAGGCCTTTGGCTACACCCAGGAAGACGTCACCAAGTTCCTGGAGCCTATGGCGGCCGTGGGCGAAGACCCGATCGGTTCGATGGGCACCGACACGCCGATTGCCGTGCTGTCCAAGCGCTCGCGCCTGCTTTACGACTATTTCAAGCAGAACTTCGCCCAGGTCACCAACCCGCCGATCGACCCGATCCGCGAGGAGCTGGTGATGAGCCTCGTCTCGATGATCGGCCCGCGCCCCAATCTGCTCGGCCACGATGCCGGCAGCCACAAGCGCCTGGAAGTGGATCAGCCGATCCTCACCAACGAGGACGTGGCCAAGATCCGCTCGGTCGAAGCCGCGCTCGATGGCGCGTTCCGCACCGCCACGATCGACACCACCTGGGACGCGGCCTCGGGCGCCGATGGCCTGGCCATGGCGATCAAGGAAATGTGCTGGGCGGCGACCGAAGCGGTGCTGGCCGACAAGAACATCCTGATCCTGTCGGACCGCGCGCAAGGCGCTGATCGCATCGCCATGCCGGCCCTGCTTGCGACCGCCGCCGTGCACCATCACCTGGTGCGCCAGGGCCTGCGCATGCAGACCGGGCTGGTCGTGGAAACCGGCGAAGCGCGCGAAGTGCATCACTTCTGCGTGCTCGCCGGCTACGGCGCCGAGGCGGTGAACCCTTATCTGGCGTTCGAAACGCTCGAGGCGATCCGCGTCGACAAGGGCCTGCCGCTCACGCCCTATGATGTTCAGAAGAACTACATCAAGGCGATCGGCAAGGGCATCCTCAAGGTCATGTCCAAGATGGGCATCTCGACCTACCAGTCCTATTGCGGCGCGCAGATCTTCGACGCCGTCGGCCTATCGTCGGGCTTCATCGACCAGTACTTCACTGGCACCGCCACCTCGATCGAGGGCGTCGGTCTCAAGGAAGTGGCCGAGGAAACCGTGCGCCGCCATGCCACGGCCTATGGCGACAACCCGATCTACAAGAAGATGCTCGACGTGGGCGGCATGTACCAGCTGCGCCTGCGCGGCGAAGAGCATGCCTGGACGGCCGGCAACATCGCCAGCCTGCAGCACGCCGTGCGCGGCAACATTCCTGAAAAGTACAAGGAATTTGCCCAGACGATCAACGACCAGTCGGAACGGATGCTCACCATCCGTGGCCTGATGGAGCTCAAGCCGGCCGACAAGCCGCTCAGCCTCGATGAGGTCGAGCCGGCCAGCGAGATCGTCAAGCGCTTTGCCACTGGCGCGATGAGCTTCGGCTCGATCAGCCGCGAGGCGCATACCACGCTGGCGATCGCGATGAACCGCATCGGCGGCAAGTCAAACACGGGTGAGGGCGGGGAAGAACCCGATCGCTTCAAGCCACTGGCCAACGGCGATTCGATGCGCTCGGCGATCAAGCAGGTCGCTTCGGGCCGCTTTGGCGTCACCGCAGAATACCTCGTCAATGCCGACGACATCCAGATCAAGATGGCCCAGGGCGCCAAGCCCGGTGAAGGTGGCCAGCTGCCGGGTGACAAGGTCGACAAGGTGATCGGCAAGACCCGCCACTCGACGCCGGGTGTTGGCCTGATCTCGCCGCCGCCGCACCACGACATCTATTCGATCGAAGACCTTGCCCAGCTGATTCACGATCTCAAGAACGTGAACACCAAGGCGCGCGTCTCGGTAAAGCTGGTGTCGGAAGTGGGCGTGGGCACCGTGGCTGCGGGCGTGTCCAAGGCGCGTGCCGACCATGTCACGATCTCGGGCTATGAAGGCGGGACCGGCGCTTCGCCGCTGACCTCGCTGACGCATGCCGGCAGCCCGTGGGAAATCGGCCTGGCGGAAACCCAGCAGACCCTGCTGCTCAACAACCTGCGCAGCCGCATCTGCGTGCAGGCCGATGGCGGCCTGCGCACGGGCCGCGACGTGGCGATCGCCGCGTTGCTCGGCGCCGACGAGTTCGGCTTTGCCACCGCGCCGCTGATCGCGGCCGGGTGCATCATGATGCGCAAGTGCCACCTCAACACCTGCCCGGTGGGCGTGGCCACGCAGGACCCGGTGCTGCGCGCGCGCTTCACCGGCCAGCCCGAGCACGTGATCAACTACTTCTTCTTCGTTGCCGAAGAGCTGCGCGCGATCATGGCCGAGATGGGCTTCCGCACCATTGCCGAGATGGTCGGCCGGGTTGACCGGCTCGATACCCGCAAGGTCGTCGCCAACTGGAAGGCCCAGGGCGTCGATCTCACGCGCCTGCTGCACAAGGTGGAGCCGGTGGCAGGGACCAGCCTCAACTGGACCGGTCATCAGGATCACGGCCTTGATGCCGCGCTCGACAACGATCTGATCGCGGCGGCCGCACCGGCGCTGGAAGCGGGCGAGGCGGTGCGCATCGAACGCCCGGTGATTAACGTCAACCGCACCGTGGGCGCGATGCTCTCGGGCGAAGTGGCGCGGCGCTATGGCCACGCCGGCCTGCCCGACAACACGATCAACATCGCGTTCAAGGGCGTGGCGGGCCAGTCGTTCGCCGCATTCCTCGCCCATGGTGTCACGCTCGATCTGGTCGGTGATGCCAACGACTATGTCGGCAAGGGCCTGTCGGGTGGCCGGGTGATCGTGCGCCAGCCGGCGCATGTCGACCGCGAGGCAGCCGAGAACATCATCGTCGGCAACACCGTGCTCTATGGTGCGATTGCCGGGGAAGCGTTCTTCAACGGCGTGGGCGGCGAACGCTTTGCCGTGCGCAATTCGGGCGCCCTCGCGGTGGTCGAAGGCACAGGCGACCATGGCTGCGAATACATGACCGGGGGCGTCGTCGTCGTGCTGGGCAAGACCGGCCGCAACTTTGCCGCCGGGATGTCTGGCGGCGTGGCCTATGTCTATGACATGGACGGTAACTTTGCCTCGCTCGTCAACGGTGCCATGGTCGACGTGCTGCCGGTTTCGGCTGACCGCGACGAAGACGACGGTGCCGGCCGCCCGCAACAGCGTGGAGTGGACGTCAACGACTTCGGCATGGGTGACATGCTGCGCCATGATGCCGATCGTCTGCGCGTGCTGATCGAGCGCCACCTGCTTCATACCGGGTCCAAGCGGGCCCGCGCGATCCTCGACAACTGGGATCAGGAAGTGGTGCGTTTCGTCAAGGTCATGCCGCGCGACTATGCGCGTGCGCTCCGCCAGCTTGAGGCTGAACGCCTTGAAGCCGCGTCGGTCGCTGCGGAATAAGGAATAGAATACAATGGGTAAGGCAACCGGCTTTCTCGAACTCGATCGCAAGGACCGGGGCTATGACGCCCCGGCCGAGCGCCTCAAGCACTATCGCGAGTTCATCGTTCCCCATGACGAAGCCTCGCTCAAGGGCCAGGCCTCGCGCTGCATGAACTGCGGCATTCCCTATTGTCACAACGGCTGTCCGGTGAACAACCAGATCCCGGACTGGAACCACCTGGTCTACGAAAGCGACTGGCGCGAGGCGCTGGACAACCTGCACTCGACCAACAATTTCCCCGAATTTACCGGCCGCGTCTGCCCCGCCCCGTGCGAGGCCGCCTGCACGCTCAACATTGTCGACCAGCCGGTCACCATCAAGTCGATCGAATGCGCCATCGTCGACAAGGGCTGGAAGGAAGGCTGGATCGAGCCGCAGGTGCCGGCGAAGAAGACCGGCAAGTCGGTGGCAGTGGTCGGCTCGGGCCCGGCCGGCATGGCCGCCGCGCAGCAGTTGGCGCGCGCTGGCCATTCGGTGACCGTGTTCGAAAAGTCGGATCGCGTTGGCGGCCTGCTTCGCTACGGCATTCCCGACTTCAAGATGGAAAAGCACCTGATCAACCGTCGTCTCGTACAGATGATGGCCGAAGGCGTGGATTTCCGCACCTCGGTGGAAGTGGGCGTGACCGTGTCGGTCGACTCGCTCAAGGAAAACTTCGATGCCGTGGTGCTGTCTGGTGGCGCCGAAGATCCCCGGCCGATCGGCATCCCCGGCTTCGAACTGCCGGGCGTGCGCTTTGCCATGGAATTCCTGACGCAGCAGAACAAGCGCGTGGCCGGTGACGATGAAATCCGCGCCGCGCCGCGTGGTTCGCTCACTGCCACGGGCAAGCACGTTGTGGTGATCGGCGGCGGTGACACCGGCTCTGACTGCGTTGGCACGTCGAACCGCCAGGGCGCCCTCTCGGTGACCCAGCTCGAAATCATGCCGCGTCCGCCCGAAAAGGAAGACAAGGCGCTGACCTGGCCGAACTGGCCGCTCAAGCTGCGCACCTCGTCCAGCCACGAAGAAGGCGTGACCCGCGAATTCGCCGTGCTGACCAAGCGCGTGGTGGGCCAGAATGACGTGACCGGCCTGGAATGCGTGCGCGTCGTATGGGTCGACGGCAAGATGCAGGAAGTGCCGGGCAGCGAATTCGTGATCAAGGCCGATCTCATCCTGCTCGCCATGGGCTTTGTCGGCCCGCGCAAGCAGGGCCTCCTCGAACAGGCTGGCGTGGAACTTGATCCGCGCGGCAACGTCAAGGGCAACACGGTCGATTACAAGACCAGCGTGGACGGCATCTTCGCTTGCGGCGACATGCGCCGTGGCCAGAGCCTGGTGGTCTGGGCGATCCGCGAAGGTCGCCAGTGCGCCCGCGCCGTGGACGAAGCGCTGATGGGCGTGACCGAGCTGCCGCGCTGAACGGCCGCAGCAGCATCGAACCAAAGGAAGGGCGCCCGCAACGGGCGCCCTTTGCTTATGCGATAGCCGCTTGTTCGGCGGCAGCCATCTTTTCGACCAGGCGGTTGAACAAGGTGATGCCGCGATCATGCACGGTGGGCATGACCCGGGGATGCGCGGTTTGCGCGATGACCCGGTGCTGCGCCTCGATCATGGTCTTGTCTTCGGCAAAGGCTTGGCCAGCCATTTCCATCAGCCGATCGCGCAAGGCTTCATCGCCAAAGCGGCGATGGGGACCCCAGGAAAAGAAATAGCGGGCGGTGGTCTCGGTCATCGGTGTCACGGCCTGGCTGGTGAACGTGATGCCGCCGGTTGCCAGGGCATCGTCGGGTTGGCCGTAGCCGCAGGCCTTTGCCGTACCCAGTGGGAAGGTTCCGCCGGTCATCAGCAGCACCCCCGGCAGCAGAAAATCATAGGTCATGTAGCTGTCGATCGGCGTTGCCGAACTGCGCGCCGATGATCCCAACGAGTTTTCGATCCAGCGCTCGTAGCGTACGCCGCGCGATATCGGGGTAATGCGCGCAGGCGAGTTGGCAAATTCGGGTCCGGAGCCGAAACTTTGCGTATGCACGAACGACAAGTGGCTGAAATCGAGCAGATTGTCGTTGATGAGCCGGGCCGGCGCGGCATAGTCCAACTGTCCATGGCCCAGCACATAGTCGGGATGATCGAGGCCGACCGCCGGCGGAATCAAGGTGTGATCTGCCTGGACCGGGTCACCTGGCCAGATCCACACCCAGCTATGGCGCTCGACAACGGGATAGGCCTTGACCCGCGCCTGGGCCGGTATCGCGTCCTGGCCCGGTATGGCGATGACCTGCCCTGCGCCGTTGAACAGCAGGCCGTGATACATGCAGCGCAGATTGGCGCCTTCGCAGCGCCCGAGGGATAGCGGCGCCATACGGTGCACGCAGCGGTCCTCCAAGGCGAAGAGCTGCCCCGTCGCATCGCGCCACAGCACGATCCGCTCGTCCAGAATGGTCAGGGCCTGCGGAACCTGCACGCCGATATCCTGGCTCCACGCTGCGACATACCAGGCGTTGCGCACATAAGGCATGGCTCTCTCCCCTTGATTCTGCTGTCTGATCTTGGTTGACTTAACAGTGTTAAGGAGTCAACCCGGCAAGCATGAAGACCCCAGCACAAGGCAGCCTCGATCGTGCCCACCTCGTGACGACGGCGTTTGTCCTCCTGGAGGACGAGGGGCTGGATCGGCTGAGCATGCGGCGATTGGCGGCGCGCCTGGGCGTTCAGGCGCCCGCGCTCTATTGGCATGTGCGAGACAAGGGCGAACTGCTCGGGTTGATGGCGAGCGCGATCTATGCCGCCGGCTATGCCGGCGTCGGTGATGTGCAGGGAGACTGGCGCGCCTGGCTACGCGCTTTCGGGGCAGCACTGCGCGGCAGCCTGGCGGCGCATCGCGATGGCGTGCACCTGTGCGCCGGGGCGCATCCGGTAGCGCAGGGATCTGTTGAGGAGCAGGCCCGCCGCATCGCCGCCCCAGTGGTGGCGCTGGGCCTCACGCAGGAGCAGGCCCTGGCCTATCAGGCTGCGGTGATTTCGTTCACGCTGGGCTGGGCGACCTTCGAAGCCAATGGTCCGATGCGCGATCATCTGCACGCGATGATGGATTTTCCCGCTGCGTTCACGACCGGGCTCGATGCCCTGGTGCGCGGCCTGGGTTGAGCCATCTAGACCAACAGGTCTTCGTAGAACGCCCCGAACGCCCGGGTGGGGTGGCGGATCTGGATTTCCAGGATCCACAGGCCAGCGGTGGGCAGGCTGTCAAGATTGCCGAGCTTGCCCGCTAGGCGTGAGGGGTGGGGGTAATCGGCCACGCGGTGGCCGCGCACGTCGAGGTTGAGTTGCCACCCCATGGCCGCCGCTTCTTCCGCTGCCCGTGCATAGAGCGCGGTGCCGCGGATCGCGCCGTGATTCCAGATGGCGGCCACGCGGTGCCACAGGTCGCGCGCGGCCGCGGCGCAGGCGTGCATGTCCGGGTCTTCGCCCACCGCATAGCTGGCGCCGACATCGGCCTCATGGCCCAGGAGAACGGGGCCGATGTCGATGAAAAAGATGTCGTCCTGGCCAAGTGCGAGGTCTTCGCCGCCACGGTCGCTGAAGACGCGCAAGGTGTTGGCACCAAAACGCACCATCATCGGGTGCCAGGCCTCGCCCATGCCCAGTTCGCCAAGAACGGCTTGGCCGATCGCTCTTGCCTCGCTCTCGCGCAGGCCAGGGTGCATGGCCGAGGCAATCCGCTCCACGGCGGTCCAGGCCAGGGCCTGGGCCTGCCGCATCGCCGGCAGCGACCAATTGGGCCCAACCGAATCGGCGCCGGTCGGGGCATTCATGGATCGACCCGCCAGTCGATCGGCGCCTGTCCGTGGCTCTCCAGGAAGGCGTTGGTCTTGCTGAAATGGCGGCAGCCGAAGAATCCGGCATGGGCCGACAGCGGGCTGGGATGCGGCGCCTTGAGCACGAGATGCGCACCAGAGGCGAGGCCGGGCACGCGCGCGGCCTTTTTCTGGGCGTGGCTGCCCCACAGCAGGAACACGATGGGATCAGGCCGCGCTGCCACGGCGGCAACCGCCGCATCGGTGAATTCTTCCCACCCCTTGCCCTGGTGCGATCCGGCTTGGCCTGCCTCCACCGTCAATGCGTTGTTGAGCAGTAGAACACCCTGCCGGGCCCAGTGAGTGAGATTGCCATGGGCCGGCCGGGGCAGGCCCAGATCGCTTTCCAGTTCCTTGTAGATGTTGACCAGGCTGGGCGGCACTTTCAGCCCGCGCTGCACCGAGAAGGCCAGCCCCATCGCCTGGCCCGGGCCATGGTAAGGATCCTGCCCCAGGATCACCACTTTCACGGCCGGAAGCGGCGTCAACTCCAGCGCGGCAAGTCGCTCGCCCCGTGGCGGATAGATTGTCTTGCCTGCGGCTTCCTCTGCTTTCAGGAAACCGCCGAGGGCCCGTAAGGGGCGGCTGGCCAGGACAGGATCAAGGGCCGCAGCCCAGCTATCAGGAACCGAAGAAGCGCTCATGCCCCGGGCCTATCACGGACAAGGCGATGCGCGCTATCTTCAATCAGGTGGCGGGACGCACGATGATGGCCTGGCCCTGGGGATCGAACGTCAGTGCATCGATGCTTGCTGCCGAAGCGCAGTCGCCTGGATTCAGCACGTCGTCGCCCAGCGTGACGCTGCCGCTGCGCGGGATGACCAACAATGGGCCGGCATATTCGGCACGCAGCGCCGCGTCGGGTACGCCCTGCAGCCGGTGCGCTGTGAAATAGGCGCCACGCGCCAGTTCCACAGTGCCGGTATCGGGAATGTGCCGGTGCAGTGCGGGATCGAGCGGTTCGCCACGCGACACAGCGATGCCGGCATCGAGATGCAATTCGCGCGGGCGGCCATAGTCATAGAGGCGATAGGTAATGTCGCTGTTCTGCTGGATCTCGATCACGCTCACGCCGGCGCCAATCGCGTGCACCGTGTTGGCCGGGATATAGAAGAAATCGCCCGGCTTGACCGGGTGCCACACCAGCATGTCCTCGATGCTGCCATCGAGCGCTGCCGCACGCATGGTGTCATGGTCGACATGGCCCTTGAAGCCGACGCCCAGTGTGGCCCCGGGTTCAGCAGCGATGACCAGCCAGCATTCTTCCTTGCCCCGGTCCTTTTCGCCCGCAGCTGCCGCTTGCGCATCGCTCGGGTGAACCTGGACCGAAAGCTTCTCGCTGGTGAAGATGTACTTCACCAGCAGGTTGGGAGCATCGGCCGGCGGTTCGAACCAAATCTCGCCGATGCGCTTGCCTTCGGGCGCGGAGAACGGGGCGGGAAGAACATCCTTGCCCCAGGGCTTTTCAACTTCGCGGATCGGCAGCTTGCTCATTGGTTGGCGGCCCCTTGCAGTTTGCCGACAAGTTGCGCGCCTTCGGGCGTGCACACCAGGATTTCGTCGCCATCGACGACTACGATGAGATTGCTGGCACCGACCACCGACACGCGCGGGCCATCGGTGTGAACCAGCACATTGCTGCAGTTCTTCAATTCGACCCGGCCCTTGGTGGCATTGCCCACGTCGTCCTTGTCGAGCGCTTCGTGCAGTGCCTGCCAGTTGCCGATATCGGACCAGGCCATCGTTGCCGGCACCATGGCGGCGCGGTCGGTCTTTTCCATCACGGCATAGTCCACCGATTCGCCCGCGATCTTGGCAAACTCGGCCGGATCAGGATGGAAGGCGTTGCCGTCGGCACGGCCCTTGTCCACCGCCGCGCGCACCGCACCGGCAATATCGGGGCGGTGCTTGTCGAGTTCGTGGAGGAAATGGCCGGCGCGGAAGGCAAAGATGCCACCGTTCCAAGCATAACCACCATCCGCGAGGAAGGCTTGAGCGCGTTCAAGATCCGGCTTTTCGACAAAGCGTTCCACCTTGCGGCCGCCGCTGCCTTCGATCGGATCGCCTTGCTTGAGATAGCCAAAACCCGTTTCCGGGGTGGTGGCGGCAATGCCGAAGGATACCAGCCAGTCGTCGGCGGCCAGCTTGGCCGCAGCCTTGGCCGAAGCCTGAAAGGCATCGCAATCGCCGATATGGTGATCGCTTGGGCAGACCAGCATGATCGCATCGCCCGGCAGGCGCAGCGCAGCGAGCGCGATGGCCGCTGCGGTGTTCTTGCCTTCCGGTTCCACGATGATCTGGCTGGCGGCCGGATCAGGCAACTGGTCGACCACATGATCGAGATGTTGCGCGCCGGTAACCACGATCGGCGGCGAAAAGCCAGCTTCGATGTTGCAGCGCAGCACTGAAGCTTCGAAAAGGGTCGTATCACCGACCAGCGGCAAGAACGGCTTGGGCTTTGCCTTGCGCGAACGGGGCCACAAACGGGTGCCATTGCCGCCGCACAGAATAACCGGTGTGATCATGGTCTTAGACGTTCCTGATTGCTTGGTCCCAAGTGCCATTTTCTGGCGCTTTACGACAACTTGTCTTAGTCTGCCGAGTTAAATGCTGCGTTGGAAAGACGTGCCTTTCCGGCGGGCTGATGCGGCACCGCCGCCCAATTCTAGAGGACGGTGTAGAGAGCTGCAACGGACAATACGCTGCAACACGGAATCGCGATTGTGCGCCGCGCCGCATTTTTCGCATTGCGAGCGAATTCGCGTGCCCAGCTGAAGGGGAGAGCCCTTGGGCTTGCCGGTCGCGCTGAACCGGCCTAAGCACGCGGACATGGCCGTTTATCTGCATGAACAAGACCTGCCTTCCGCTGATTTTCTGGCGCCGGGCATCGTAGCTGTCGATACCGAGACGATGGGGTTGATCACGCCACGCGATCGGCTTTGCGTGGTGCAGATTTCCGACGGACAGGGTGACGAACATCTGGTGCGTTTCAACGTGGGCAGCGATTACGCAGCTCCGAACCTTTGCGCGGTCCTGTCTGATCCGACCCGTCTCAAGCTCTACCACTTCGCTCGTTTCGATCTGGCGGCCATCCACCATTACCTCGGTGTGATGGCAACGCCAGTGTTCTGCACCAAGATCGCCTCCAAGCTGGTACGGACTTATACGGACCGGCATGGCTTGAAAGATCTCGTGCGGGAGCTGCTGGGCAAGGAGCTTTCCAAACAGCAGCAGTCCAGCGATTGGGGCGGGGCGGTGCTGAGTGAAGCTCAACTCGAATACGCCGCGTCCGATGTGCGCTATCTTCATGGGGCCCATACCATTCTCGTGGAACGCCTCGCACGCGAAAAGCGTTCCGAGATCGCCCAGGCCTGTTTCGACTTTCTGCCGACACGGGCCCTGCTCGACATCGCTGGCTGGGCCGACCGCGATATCTTCAGCCACGAGTAAGCCTGCACCTGCCATGATCTTTACGCCATGACTATCCAGGCAGAACAGATGCGCAGCCGCCGTCGGCACATGGCGGCACCGGGCGGGCGGCATGATCGCACCGTGCGCGTGCTGGCCATAGTGTTGCCTGGCTTGATCGGTGTGCTCTTGGCGGTGATGGTGTTGAGCCCACTGGCCCCGCGCGGCGAGATCAGCTTTTTGCTTGATCGCACCAAGGTGGCGGTGGTGCAGGATCGCCTCAAGGTCGTCAGCGCGATGTATCGCGGCGCAGATAACAAGGGGCGGACCTTCTCGGTAACCGCCGGCAACGCTGTGCAGCATTCGGCCGCGCAGGATGTGGTCCAACTCAAGGATGTGACCGCTCGCGTCATGCTCAAGAATGGCCCTGCGATCCTGACGGCGCAACAAGGCGCCTATGATTTCGGTAAGCAATTCATCAAGGTGCCGGGCGTGGTCAATTTCGAAAGCTCTGACGGCTATCGCATGATCACCGACGGTGCCTCGATCGACCTGACAAAGCGGCAACTGGTCAGCGATGGGCACGTCGATGGCCGCCTGCCCACCGGCACTTTTTCAGCAGACCGCATCGTTGCCAATCTTGACGATCGGGTTGTTACGCTGGAAGGGCATGCCCACATGCGGATGGATCAGGGCAAGCTGCCGCTGCCGGCCAAACCCTGAGGCTTGTCACGCCGTACCGCGCGATTCGATGAGGACAACGCTGAAGATGATTGACCCGCTTCCTTCCTCGCCGCGCACCACTGGTCGCGTGTCCACGCGGGTTCTGGCACTGCGTTCGCTGGCCTGCGGCTTTGCCCTGTCGGCCGCGGTGGTGGCCGGGGCTTCGCATATCGATGCGCAGACCTTTGGCAAGCACAACTCCAACGAGCCGGTGAATTTCGGTGCAGACCGCATGGAGTTGCAGGACAAGCAGAAGCGCGTGGTGCTGACCGGCAATGTCGATATCACCCAGGAAGACTTACGGCTCCAGGCAGCGCGTACGACGCTCGCCTATACCGATGCGCAGACGGTGCAGGTGCAGCGCATCGATGCGGCCGGCGGCGTGGTGGTGACACGAGGCGACCAGCGCGCCAGCGGCAACACTGCCGTCTATGATATTCCGCGCAAGATCATCACCATGGTTGGTAACGTCGCGCTGCGCCGGGGCAAGGATACGCTCAACGGCGGCCGCTTGGTGATCGACCTCAACACCGGGCTTTCGAGCGTGGATGGGCGCAGCGGCGGCGCGCCGAGCGGTACGGGCGGCACGACCACGACATCGAGCGGCCGCGTTACCGGCACGTTCAACGTCGCCAAGAAGGCCAGCTGACCGCTTTCCCAGACGCGGGCGTGCGTTACACTTTGTTCGCTTCTGCCGGCTATGGCGGGAGCGAGCGCGCGGCGTTGTTGCCCGAAAATGGAGATGCGGCTTGGCTACCCTGGTTACCGGCAATGCCGGCTTCATCGGCTTTCACACCGCCAAGACCTTGCTCGAACGCGGCGATGCCGTGGTCGGTCTGGACGTGGTCAACGATTACTATGATCCTGCCATCAAGGAAGCGCGGCTCAAGATCCTTGCGGAAACCGCCGCTCGTACCGGATCGCCCTATCGCTTCTTTCGCGCCAATCTGGCCGATCGCGCCGCGGTAGAGGAAGCGTTTGCCCAAGGCGGGGTGCGCCGCGTGGTCAATCTCGCGGCACAGGCGGGCGTGCGCTATTCGATCGAAAATCCCCACGCCTATGTCGAAAGCAACATCGTGGGCTTTACCAATATCCTCGAGGCGTGCCGCCATGGTGGGATCGAGCATCTCGTCTATGCCTCAACCAGTTCGGTCTATGGCGCCAACAAGGCGATGCCGTTCAGCGAGCACGTCGGCGTGGACCATCCCCTGCAGTTCTACGCGGCCACCAAGAAGGCCAACGAGCTGATGGCGCACAGCTACAGCCATCTCTATCGACTGCCGACCACTGGCCTGCGCTTCTTCACGGTCTACGGCCCCTGGGGCCGGCCGGACATGGCGCTGTTCCTGTTCGCCCGGGCCATTCTCGATGGCACGCCCATCAACGTGTTCAACCACGGCAACCACACGCGCGATTTCACTTATGTCGACGATATCGTTGCCGGGGTGATCCGCGCGCTGGATCGCCCTGCCAGTCCCGATCCGGCGTGGGATGCGATGAAACCGGATCCAGCCACCTCGGACGCGCCCTATCGAATCTACAACATTGGCAACAATGCCCCGGTCAAGCTCACGGCCTATATCGAAGCGCTGGAAGAGGCGCTCGGGCGCAAGGCAGAGCGCAATCTGCTGCCGTTGCAGGCTGGTGACGTACCCGACACCTTTGCTGACGTGTCCGATCTCGAACGCGAACTGGGATATAAGCCCGCGACCCCGGTTCGCGAAGGCGTGACGCGTTTCGTTGACTGGTATCGCCAATACCATGGAGTGTGATGGTTTGTTCGTAAAACGGGTTGAGTGCTATCGGCTGGTTGGCCCTTCCAGGCCCCCGCGAAATGCTTCTGCCCAAAGATGACCGTGCCCTCGGAGATGATGGCTGTAGCGGCTTAGAATGCGCAATGTCGGGTGCCAGTTTCGCGGCGAGAAGCGCAGGAGTGCCACTTATGCCTTGACCACCGTCCTGGGCGCGGGGCCGCTTTAGCCTGTCTTATTCGCCAGGGCCGGCGTGAAAGGTTGGCGGGAGTAGCGTAAGCGCTTGTCTTGCTGTAGGAAATTGGGTGTCTAAACCAACCTGCAACGAGGCAATAAATGCCACAGGCCACACCCGCCGGAAGCGAGGATAGCGCGCTCGGATTTTCGTTTCCAGCCATTGGCCGCAAAAAGCTCACAGCTGCGTTCGACGGTGGTCGGCTCACTTCTGACGGCGGCGTTCTCCTGCTTGCGCAGGCCGAGCGCGCGATGGGGATTTGCCGTCGGCTTGCGGCTTGCATTGCCGATCCGCGTGACCCGATGCGGGTGATCCATCGCCTTGATGACATCCTGCGTGCCCGGGTGTTCGCGATTACATGCGGCTACGAGGATGCTGATGATCTCGACACCCTGCGCGATGATCCTGGGTTCCGCCTGGCGCTGGGCAAGTTGCCGGGATCGGGCGCGGGGCTTGCCAGCCAACCGACGATGAGCCGCTGGGAGAATGCTCCGACCACACGCGAACTGGCCAGGATGATGGTCGCGATGATCGGCATCTACTGCGCCAGCTATCCCGCCGCGCCGGCGGCGGTGACGCTGGATATCGATGACACCTGTGATGTCGTTCACGGCTACCAGCAGCTCTCGTTCTGGAATGGTCATCACGGCGAGCGCTGCTTCCTGCCGATCCACGTCTACGACACCGCGACCGGCCGGCCAGTGGCGATGCTGCTGCGTACCGGCAAGACACCGTCGGGCGCTGAAGCCGCCGGCCACATCCGGCGCCTCGTGCGCCATATCCGCCGGCACTGGCCCGATACCCACATCACCATCCGCGGAGACGGGCACTATGGCCGGCCCGAGGTCATGGCCTTCTGCGAAGCGGCCGGCATCGATTACGTGTTCGGCCTGCCAACCAACGCTGCGCTGCGGGCCGATCCGGTCATCGTCGCTGCCGCCGATGCCTGCGCGGTCAAGCGGGCCGAGGAAGGCCGTGCGGTCCTGCGCCATTATGCCCAGACCCGCTACGGCGCGAAAAGCTGGAAGGGCCAGCGCCGCGTTGTCGCCCGGATCGAGGCGAGCACGCTGGGTATGGACATCCGCTATGTCGTCACCTCGCTGGCCGAAGGTTCGGCCGAGCACATCTATGACACGCTCTACTGCGCACGCGGTCAGGCAGAGAACCTCATCAAGCGCCACAAATCGCAGCTCGCCAGCGATCGCACGTCGTGCCGTTCGGCCAACGCCAACCAGATGCGCCTCATCCTGCACACCGCAGCCTACTGGCTGCTGTGGCGCATCCAGCAGGCCATCCCCAAGGCAGCCTCTCTGGCAACGGCCGAGTTCGCGACCCTGCGACTGCGACTGCTCAAGGTCGCCGCTCGCGTCATCGAAAGCGCCTCGCGTATCCGCATCGCCTTCGCCTCAGCCTGCCCGGATGCCAGCGTGTTCAAAGCAATCGCCACCAGTCTCCGGCCTGCGCCCACCTAGCCAGCGCGACAGTGCCGCCCAAAGCCCGCACCTTCGTCCATCAACCTCGAAAAGCCCATCGGTCCTGCCACGGTGAAAAACACCGGCGCAGCCGATCGCCCAGATCACGCGGCCACCAACACGCCGAGCCCAGAACTCTCCAAAGCGGCGGACTCATGAATAAACCGGGTTAGCAGTTCAGCAGTTGGGAAGCAGGCTGTGCCAAATGCTCCATGGCCTTATGAAATCCGCTAGCGCCTGTTGCGCTAACCGGAGCTTGCCCATGCCATCCGCCGCAGGACAAATGGTCCGGATAGACTACGTTGGAGCGCATGTGGGTGGCATCAGACGAGGCTGGGGTAGAGAAGAACCGCGATGTCGCGTCCTTCGTCGCGCCCACAACCGAAATGGATGCCACCCTGCATCGACCCAAATCACCTGCCGACTTGCAATCGGCCATCAATTGTCGACGTCCGTGTTCGGATGAACAAAGACCTGCAATACTACGCGCAAAATCCGCTGCCCTGGTCGGCAGCACGCCGGATAGTTGTTCATACGCGCTGCCACCGTCTCCCCACCTCCTTGCCGTGGCAAAACTATTGCAGGCAGCATAGGAAAGTGCCTCACAGCGCCAGGCCTCGCCAGCAAGATTGCCTGACGCCGGGGGCTGGAAAAAAGCAAAAAGCGAGGCCGAAGCTGATCTCTGCTACGCCAGTTTCCGGAGCCTGTCAGGGCATGAGCAGGTGTGCCAAACGTCTTGATGGTCCCTGCTAATTGCGGCATCGCCGAATAAATCGCAGGGAACGCGTCATGGCATGCGCAGACAATTTGATCTTATTTTGTTCGCAGCCGCACGCAGTGGCAACCCACTCCGCTTCATGGTCAAGCGCGTTCGTCGCTGATCGTCTCTATGAGGTCTCGACACGGTGAGCAAAGGGCTTTCATCATTTTTCGACGCCTCCCGCTGGATCGCCGCACTAATGGTGCTGATCTATCACGTGCGGCTCCTGATATTACTGAGCCCCAATCAAACCGAGGTCCGCGGCATCCTTTTCAAATTGATCTATTTTGTCACCGGTTTCGGCCATGCTGCCGTGATGATCTTTTTTGTCATCAGCGGATATCTGGTAGGGGGGCTAACAGTAACCCGCCTTCCCGAGCGCGGCTTTCATCTGGCGCGCTTTGCCGCCCACCGTGCCAGCCGCATATACACCGTGTTGATCCCGGCGTTGGTCCTCTGTGGACTTCTCGATCTAATCGGGCTTAGATTTCTCAACCAGGATGCGATCTATAACGCGGGCGCCACTAGTCCGATTGCTTCGTTGCAATTCGTTGTCGCAGATAACCTAAACATCCGGACGTTTCTCGGTAACATTCTTATGTTACAAACGCTCGATGGAAGCATCGTTCATGTTTTCGGGAGCAATGGTCCATTGTGGAGCCTTGCTTATGAGTGGTGGTATTATTGCTTATTTGCCGCAGTGATGGTCGCCGCGACTCGGCGTCATGTTGTCGCTCGCGTGGTTGGAGCGGTGGTGTTTGTAGTCATCATTACGAACTTGCCTCATGAAATTATCATGCTTGCACCAATTTGGCTTATGGGGATTATGGCCTGCCTATACAACAGGTCAAATCTGTGGAAGCCGCCATTTTGGTTGGGGCTGGTGATTATGTTCAGTGTACTGACTTACGTGCGCATTCAGCATCCATCCACCGGTGCTAGTGGGGGCAGCCAGCTGGTGTTCGCTTTCAACGATTTCATCGTTGGACTTGGTTTCGCAATCGCTACTGTGGCTTGCTCAAATCGGCAGCGGCCACTTGCCTTTGGTGTCTTGCATCGGACATTGGCAGATTTTTCATACTCGACCTACCTGTTCCATTTTCCGATGGTCTTGTTTGCTGTAGCGGTGGCGAAAGTTGTCTTTGGCATACCTTTTGCCCAAAGGCCAAACTTGCTATCTATAGGGTGGCTATTTTTCCTGGTGGTCATTATTCTGTCTGCTTGTTTCTTCTTGTCTCGTTTCACCGAGCGGAATACCAATGCTGTACGGGACAAACTTTTATCTTGCCTGTAGTTGTCGAAAATTTTGATCTATTATAATAATACGTCGAACCGATCGTGATAACGTTCGGTTCCAGTAAGGATTCGTCTCGCGTTGTCATCTGCCGCGGCCGCTGTTAATCTCGACGAGCATCGCCTTGGCTTTGCACGCGTAACTGCTCAGGTGGTTGGCAAAAAGGGCTTGCGCGTGGGGGCAGGCGATGATTCAAACTACCCATGGCACCGCCCCCGCTTCATGTCCTGACC
>NZ_JABGCC010000015.1:0-54669 GCF_013149315.1 Novosphingobium sp. SG754
GCTCAGACCCTCGCCAAGCTCGCCAGCAGTCATCCAGCCAACGCCGTCGGCGAACTCATGCCCTGGATCGCCGTGGCCTGAGAACGTCGCTTACCTTGAGACTTCGCGACTCGGAGATAAGCTACGGAAAAACGGCACAAAAAATCCGCCTCGGGCTGACCTGAGGCGGTTTGGCATGATTGAGAGATGGTTGCGGGGGCAGGATTTATCCGGTCATTCAATAATCCACATATTATTGATTTTTTAAGAATATTCCAATTTCCTTGGACAATACCCCAATTTGTACCCCACTATCGGCCGGATCGTTGGAGCGCCCGAGATGCACGACGAAGCGCTGGCAGGGAACTCTGGCCGCAGGACAACCTCTGTTTCGCAACGTGTACGCTTATGCGTACCCCAGTGGCATTGCCCAAGCCGATCCTTGAGAGAAGGTCGATGCCGCGCTGAAGCCGATGCCGAAGAAAAGCCGCCAACCCGCAGTTACGGAGTTGCGCCGGATGCCGGCGAAGGTGGATGACCTGCCCCCCGCTGGTCCCGCGGTCATAACGAGAGTCCACCGGTTTGTGCTCTGCTACCCAACCTTGGACCGCTCGGGTCTAGAGTTTTCGGCCTGATCCGGGGCCGGAGGGCTGGTGGCTCCGGCCGGGTTTGCCAGCATGAGCGGGGGAATATTCCCGATCGCGCTGTGCGCTCTCTCTTCGTTGTAGTGTCTACGCCAGCGGTCCAGCTTCTCGCAAGCGTCTTCCAGCGACAGGAACCAGTGCGTGTTCACGCATTCGCTGCGTAGCTTGCTGTTGAACGCTTTGATGTAGGCGTTATCCGGCATGATGCATGTCGGTGACTCGTTCCTGAGGTCAGCACGACCTGCTAGGTTCTGCTGATCCGGGCCATGGGGCACCGGGAGCACGGAAAGTGCGGGCAGGCCGTCGCACAGACATGAGCTGCGAGCTCGAGGTCGTTATCTGGCCGCCCCTGCGACTAGCCCGGATGCGCTGCGAGCGCGGATCCGTAATTGTCGTGTCGCCCGCCAGCTCCCTGAACCTTGTTGGACCAAGGAGGAGGCTATGCGGATTGTCGGCATGGACATTCACCGGGTAGCGGCAGAGGCCGTGGCGCTGCTCGATGGTAAGTTGGTGAAGCTCGGCCGCATTCCCATGTTACGCGAGCGCCTGGCGGAGTTCGCTAGGACGCAGCTCACGCATGACGATCACGTCATCGTCGAGGCGACTGGCAACGCTGCAGCCGTGGTCGAGGTCCTTGCCCCGCACGTCGATCGCGTCGTCATCGCCAACCCGAAGCAGGTCAGACTGATTGCGCATGCCAAGGTCAAGACCGATGCGATCGATGCTGCGGTGTTGGCCAAGCTCTATGCATCGGGCTTCCTGCCGGAAGTTTGGGTTCCCGACGGAGCAACACTCGCCCTTCGACGACAGGTGGCCCGCCGCACCCAGCTGATCCGCCAGCGAGTGCGCCTGAAGAACCTCATCCAGTCGATCCTGCATGCCCATCTGATCCCGCCGTGCCCGCACGGCAACCTGACCGGCATAAGCGGCCGGAAGTGGATTGCTGCCCAACGCCTTCCCGAAGACGAACGCGCTGCCGTTCAACGTCACCTGGCCCAGATTGATCTCATCGAAGGGTCCCTCAAGGACGTAGAGGCCGATATAGCCAAAGTGGCCATGGCTGACCCGGCCATCCGACGCCTGATGACGCTACCCGGCGTCGATATGACCGTCGCATCCGGCGTAGCGGCCGCCATCGGCGATGTGCGACGCTTTAACGATCCCACGAAGTTGGTCGGCTACCTCGGATTGAACCCAAGTACGCGTCAGTCTGGTGAGGGGCCTGCCTATCATGGGCGGATAACCAAGCAGGGCCGGGGCCAGGCTCGCGGAATGCTCGTTGAAGCTGCATGGGCAGCAGCGCGTTCGCCGGGCCCGCTACGCGCATTCTTCCAGAGGGTAGCAGCCAAGAGGGGGAAGCCGATCGCCGCCGTCGCCACGGCACGCAAGCTCGCCATGATCATCTGGCATATGCTGACCAAAGGCGAGGACTACATCTGGGTGCGACCGGCGCCGCTGGCCCGCAAGTTCCGCAGCATCGAGCTCAAGGCAGGATTGCCGCCAGAGCACTCCAAGCGTGGTGCGGCCTACGATTACAACATCCCGGAGAGGCGGGCCGCCGAACGGGTGCGCGTTGAGGAGGCTGAGGAAGAGTACGCTGGCTTCACCTCGAGGTGGCGAGCCAAGCCTCGCAACCGGCCTCAGCGGGAGAAGAAAATGCCTGCACCTGCTTGAAAGGGCTTTTCTACAACATCCGTGTCGGTCAGTGCGGTGCGCCATTCGTCCGGACCCAAACCAACGGAGATGATCGAGCCGTAGGTCAGATTATCGTCATTGCTGACGATGGCGTCGATGAGTTCAGGGTGCTCGCCCAGGATGTCGGCGACATAATCGAGCATGAAGACATGGCGGACGGTGGGCATCAGGCAGCAGCCTTTGCTGCCGGCAGCAGCGGGCTCCAATTCCAGGGTAACAATTCGTCGAGCCGGTTGATCTTGTGATCGTTGATGCGCGCCAGCACGTCGGCAAGGTAGGCTTGCGGATCGAGGCCATTCATCTTGGCAGTTTCGATGATGGTCATTGCCCGCGCGAGAGTTTCGGCGCCGGTGTCGGCCCCGGCGAACAACCAGTTCTTTCTGCCGATTCCAATGGGTTTGAGCGCCCGTTCCGCCGCATTGTTGTCGATGGCGACGCGGCCATCCTCGAGGAACAAGCAGAAGGCCGGCCAGCGTGCGAGCGCGTAGCGGAAGGCATTGGCGAGGTCGCCCTTGATGGGAAGTCTGGTCAGTTGGGCCTGAGCCCATGCGTGGAAAGCCTCGACCCTGGGCTTGCTCTGGGCCTGACGCGTAGCGAGCCGATCGGCGGCGCTTTTCCCCATGATCTGCGCCTCGATATCGTAGAGGGCACCGATGCGATCGAGAGCCTCGCGGGCGATTGGCGACTTGGCACCGACCCACAGGTCATGGAAATCACGGCGCAGATGCGCCCAACACGCCGCCTCGCGGAATGGCGCGGTGCCATTAGGTCCCGGCGCGTAAAGTTTGGCATAGCCCTTGTACGCATCGGCCTGGAGGATACCGCGTGCATCGCGCAAGTGCGCGAGCACGTGTTCCTGCTTCCAGTCGGCGGCGAACTTGTAGGCGATACCTGGCGGGGCCAGCCCGGCCCACGGCCGCTGGTCGAGGACATAGGCCCAGATGCGCCCTTTGCGCACGCCTTTGCCGATTTGCCCGCCAACCCCGGCGGTGCGCAGGCTGCGATCGAGCACCCGGATCGGCGTATCGTCGGCATGCAGCAGGTCATGCGCCAGGACGTGACCCTCGATCCGCTCGATCAATGGCAGGATCAGCTTCATGGTACGCCCACACCAGTCGGCCATCGTGCTGTCGGGGATATCCGCGCCCATGCGCGCGAAGATCTCGTTCAGCCGGTACAGCGGCAGGTGATCATCGAACTTGGAGACCAGAATATACGCCAGCAACGAGGCGGTCGCCATGCTGCCAGGGATCGGCCGGCTCGATGCCGGCGCCTGCACCATCCGCTCGCAGGCGCGACAGGACTTCTTGATCCGCGCGATCTCGATGACCTTCAACCGGGCGGCGATCAGGTCCAGCATCTCGCTGACGTCCTCGCCGACCACGCGCAGGGTGCCGCCGCAATCGGGGCAGGCCGCACCGGGATCGAGTTCGCGGCGTTCGCGCGGGGTCTCGGCCGAGACGCGGGGACGGCGGCGCGGCGCCCGCGCTGCCGCCGCGGGCCGGGCCGGTTCGGGCGCGTCATCATCATCGCTTGCCGGGGCCAGACTGGCCTCGGCCCTGGCGATCAGCAGGCCTTCGAGCGCGAGTTCGAGTTGTTCGATCTCGCGCTCGACTTTCTCGGACTTTTTGCCGAACGCCTGCCGCTTGAGCTTGGCGATGCGCAATTGTAGGTCGGCGATATGTTGCTCGAAGACGCGCACCGTGGCCGACAAGGCGCTGTTCTGCGCCTGCAAAGCCGCCACCATCGCCTTGAGCGCGATGGGATCATCGGGCAGTGATGCGGCGATCGATGGCATGCCCACGGGATAGCAGAATTGTCGTCAATCCACCAGAAAAATACCCAAAATCAGCCTGATAGATCACCCAACGCGTGCCGGCGGCGCCCCCCATGACGGCCGCCGCCAGTCGATCCCTTCCCACAGCATGGCCAGTTGCGCCGAGGTCAGCCGCGCCACCGCATCGCCGCTGCCGGGCCAGGGAAACCGGCCCTTCTGCAGGATCTTGTAATAGAGGCAAAAACCCTGCCCGTCCCAGTAAAGCAACTTGATCCGATCGCCCTTGCGGCCGCGGAACGCAAAGACCGCGCCGCTGGCGGGGTTCTGCCGCAAGTGTTCCTGCGCCAGAACGGCAAGGCCCGTGATGCTCTTGCGCATATCAGTCGCGCCACACGCCAGATAGACCCGCGCGCCGGCGCCAGGCCCGATCACGCCGCCCCCAGCACGCGCAGCAACCGGCTCAGCTCGGCATCGCCGATCGTCTCGCGGCACCGTAGTTGCCGGCCGTTGCCCAGAATGATCGTCACCTCGGACGTCGACGCCTCGCACGTTGCGGGCCCACCCGCATCTGCGGGCACAGGCAGCAGCTCGACCGCCACAAACGCCTCGCCGCCGCGGCCAGGCCACACCCCCTTTTGCCGCAAATCCCGCCGCCACTGGTACAAATGCTGCCGCGTCACGTCGTGACGGCGCGCAACATCGCTCACCGTCCAGCCATCAATGCCAACCTCGGACAGGATCGACGCCTTCGCCGCATCCGACCAACGCCGCCGCCGTTCAACATTCAAAACCTCGAGCACCGCCACGCCGGCCTCCATCGCTCATGACGTACATAACGACGTCAATAACGACATGGCTTATCCATGCGAGGCGGTAGCAATCGGGCGGTTACCATCATGCCGGATAATGCCATCGACGAATTACGAAGCATGATCGCCGACGCACGGCGATCTCCTGACGAATGGGAGCAATTCCTGCAGGACCTTGTCTCCGATCCTGCCACCATCGAAATCGTCAAGGCCTACAAGCTGCGGTAACAATCGGGCGATTACTTTTCAGGTGGCAGAGCACTCCCAGCCAGGGAGAGATTACGGCGGAAAACTCTAACTCAAAACGATCCAGTTTTCCGGGATCAGATCAGCGCATCCCCAGCGCCCTTTATAGAGCAACCGTGGCGCTGTGGAATTTGTCCACGCCGCCTAGCCATAATAAAATTTGCAATAAAATATGTTCAGAACATTCTTACTGGGGAACGTAACCTAAAATTCCTTCGTACACGTAACCCGCATTTACACCCTCATCATATGTTTCGGTAGTCAGAAAATCTGTGGCACTGGAATTGTGAAATCGATATAGCGGAACCAATCCTGAAGAGGAGTTGTCAGCCGCATACCCAAAAGCCCCCTCATTACTCAAACCTTCACAGTTCTGCTGAACGGAAATTAAGCGAACCTGATTTGATGCGTTGTAGCAACGGTATAGTGGATGCATTCCAGATGCAGAGAACTTATAAACAAGGAAACCATATCCTTCAAATTTGAACCCAACATTGGCACCCTCTGGATAATAATTTGTATAGAAATGTGAAGGACCTTGATAAAATCTATAAACCAGTAAGCTTGCACCACTCGTATCAACTACAGTTATTACATTTCTATTTTCAGCTTGATCGTAACTATAAGCCTTTTGATTTCCACCAGAATTACCTTGATTTTCTGAATATATCAAACTCCCTTTCGAGTCATAGACATAAGACATATTTTGCGCCGCACTTGCATTATCAATGATATAACAATTAATTAAAACTACCAAAGCAGCGGTAAATTTCTTCATTCTTAATTCCTTTTATTTTGAAAAATTACATATTTTCGGGAAAGAAAAAATTTTAATTTAACTTTTTTCTCAATTTAACCTATATGCCAAAATTATTGCATTGGCACAGATGCGCCAGCGTAGGGATCGAATCCATTAGGAGACAATGCAGGTCTGTTTTGAGAAATCGCAGGCGGAGGTACGAACGTTGTATCTGTGCTGGCAGGCAACGCCGGATGCAGATTTCCGATGATACGAGCGCTGATCATCGGTGCGCCCAGCAACAGGAATATTCCCACAACAACCAAAGCTGCGCGCTGCAAGCGCAACCGTCCCTGAAACAGAGAGAGCCCGACCAAACTTATCGCTACAACACACAGCGCCGTTGCCAAGCTGCCAGACAACACTTCCCGCAGCCAATCTGCTACGACGCCAAAAGCTTGAATGTGGGCCGGTTCAAACAGTGACGCGGTTCCAGCGTTCATGTCCGATTGCTCCAAATGGCGGCGATATGCCGACGCCCAGCTATGCGTTCGAGTTGCACGATCACGTCGACGGTCGATTGCACATAATGGACGATGTTTTCCCAGCTCAATCGCGCGCCCGTCTGCAGAATTAGGAGCGCGAGTTGCTTGATGGCCCCTTCTGGACTGTCGGCATGGATTGTGCTCATCGAGCCAGGATGGCCGGTGTTGACTGTGCGCAGGAATGTATAAGCCTCGCGACCGCGCAGTTCGCCAACGATGATGCGATCGGGACGCATGCGCAAAGCTGCGTTGAGCAGATCGTCCGTGCTCACGGCAGCTTCGCGCAATTCGTTGCGCGCTGCCAGCAATCCAAGGCTGTTGGGCTGGTCCAGGGCGATTTCCGGCGTGTCCTCAATAGCAATCAAGCGCTCCTTGCTATCAATCTCCCGCATCAGCGCATTGAGGAATGTTGTTTTGCCCGTCGACGTGCCGCCTGAGATGAGAATGTTTCTCCGGGCTCTTACGGCCTGGCGCAATCGCGCTGCGTGACCACGTCCAACTTCATGGCCCCTGTCGGACGCCGTCGTTTGCCTTGAGCGAGTTGGCATAAGGCTATCGACCATGGGATAATTGTCCAGCGTCAAGCTCTGTATGACGTGGCGGCGGATAGCTAAAGCCACGCCAGTACGCGTTGCCGGCGGCATCACGACCTGAATACGCGAACCATCGGGCAGGCTCGCGGCCAGCAATGGATGCTCACGGCTGATGCCTTGGTTCGACCAGGCCGCTACCTGCCGAGCCATTCGCAGCAACGCAGCCTCGTCCAGGTCTGCCACTTCGTGCCGCTCGATTTTGCCACCCAGAGTTTCGGTCCAGACTTCGCCAGCCTGATTGACATAAATATCGGTCACGTCGCTCTGATTGAGGAACGGCGCTAGCGGCGCCAGCGACGCGGTCAGATAGTGTCCGGCCCGACCGTGCATATCACGGTCTCTCGTCTATCGACGAAAAATCCAGGTCACGGGCGACGAAGACGGAAACGCTCGCCCCCTGCTTGACCGTCACGGTGCTCCGCACGTTCGCTCCGCCGGTCGAGCCGGTGGTTGGCGTGGTTACCCCTGGCCAGCCGACGATATAAGTGCCGTCGGCCAGCTTGCTGGTAGCCACATTCATGCCAACGTTGAGTGCCGATTGGAGGATTGCCCCACCGTAGCGCTCCAGAAAGTGACTGTTGACCTTACCCTTGACCCCGGCACGGCCAAGCGTATCGGCCGAGGGCGATTGTAGCGCGATCGTCACGCCATCGGGACGGATCAGCCGTGTCCACCGGATCAAGGCGCGGCTTTGTCCGCTGGCGACATCGGACTGATATTCGCCGATGAGGCGGCTGCCACGCGGCACCAGCACTTGCGAGCCGTCAAATCCGCGCACATCGCGCGAGACGATGGCGCGGGCGAGGCCCGGCTTGGTCGTGTCCAAGGCCGTTTCAAGCACGCATTGGATCACGGAACCTTGCGTGACGGTGGTGGCGGGGTTGAGCAGGCGAGTGGCCTTGACGCGCTCGGGACCACTGGTCGGGCTTGCGCCTTCCCCCGCTGCGGATGGAGCCGAGGGTGCACTGGACGGTGGTGGCGGGGCATCGAACACAGTGGTCGGGCCCGTGACTGATGAACCGCCGGAGCCAGACGCAATCGGCGGGTGTAGCGGCGCGTTATCCCATCGCGTACGTGAAGGTGTTGCCGCAACGACCGATGGTGAGGTGGGAAGCATTGTTGGTTGCGCTGTCCCGATGGGCATCGCCGTTGCCGGAGGCATTGCCACGAGAGGTGCTGGTTGTGATTCGGCATAAGGCACCTGAAGATCGGGAAACGCGGTTCCGGGCACCGCCATGTCCTGCGGGGAAGCGCGGGTTGCCGGCGCGTTGAGCGCCTGGCGATGCGCGTCGAGTGTCATGAACAGCATTGCGCCGCCGACCATTGCCGCTGCGCCGAATGCCCAGATGCCAAGATTGCCAGACCGCACCGCAACCTGTGGCCGGATGTCGTCAGTGGCCATTGGCATTCTCCCCCGCCTTGGGACCGGTTATAGTCAGCCGCACGGCTACCGCCTTGTGCCGGTCTATCCGAAAGACCAACTCCGGCCAGACCCGATCGATGGTATAGGCACCATCGCGCATAAACCCGTCGATCGTCATTTCGCGACCGGTCTCGTCCACGGCAAAGACAGCCGGCAACGCCTTGTCTTCCGACCAGCGAATGTAGGTGCGCTGACCATCGTCCGCGATGGAATCAGGCTGAAGCGCCTTATCGCCCGTCACACGATAGCGCTGTGCCGCCGCTTTAGCTTTCGCAGCCTGCAATTGCGGGAGGAACTGGGCTTGCGGGGCGAACTGCCCTTGCGATTGCACAGGCGGCGGCGACGCATTGGCAACGACCGAGAAGCGCAGCATGGTCGCCGCGAACGCATCACTGGGTTCCAACTCGAGCAGATAAGTCCTGCGATCGGTCCGCACGATCATGGTGGTCATAACCGCGCTGGATAGAAACCGCACGGTAAGGCTGCCGGCATCGCGCGCCACGGTCACGGCCCATGGTCTGGCATCGGCCAAGGTCACATTGGTGATATGCTCGTCTTGTCCGAACTGCATGGTCAGCGGCGTGGCCGAGCCAACTCGGACATGGACCATCTCGTCGCGATGCCAGATGGCGGTCTGTATCCGGGAATCGCCCGCACTCGGCACAGGCCAGGCGCGGGCTTGCGCATAGGCGTTCATGGGCACTGCCAGCGCCAGGGTCAGCAGGCATAGTGCGCCGCGCGCGCTCATGGTTTTTTCGCCGAAGCGCCGGCCTTTGCCATCGGAATGACAGGCGGCGGCGCTGAGGTCGCCACGCCGGGTGTGGGCAGGGCAGCGGGCACAGTCGGAACTACCGTTGGTGCAGGCACCCTGAGCGAGGCAGGCGCCGTATCGGGAATGTTCTCGGCATCGCGCCGATAGCGCGTGACCTGGAAGCCGAGCGGATTGATCAGGCGATCCTGCACCGTCATCGGATCACCCGAATAGCGATAGCTGATCACCGCCGCCCAGTCCTGATCTGCCGCCGCAGAAGCCGCAAGATCGGCACGATGCGTGCGGAAGCGCACCAGCGATGTAGCCGGCCCGAGCGAAGACACGCTCTTTACCTGCACTTCGATCTGTGCGGTGCGCGGCAGCGACGCCAAAGGACTGGTGGGATTGGTCGCCTGCGTGGCGGCGATATAAGCGGCGCGCGCCTCGGGCGCAGACCACAGCGCAGTCTTGCGGTAGTTCGCCTTGATACTGCCCAGATCAAAGCTTTCGCGGGCGATCACATATTGCACCAGGAAAGACCGCGTCAGCGCAGCATCGGGAGCGATCGATTGGCGTTCCAACGGCTTGAGGGCTTCGACATAGCCGGTCTGGCGGTCGACCAGCAGCGTGTATGGCTCGACAGTCTTGAGCGGAGCCAAGGCAACCAGCGCAAACGCCTCGGCAATGGCGACGAACGAGGCTCCGCCCGCAACCCACCACGCGATACGCCGCGAACGCTGGTCGCGTGCATCGCGATCTTCAGCCCAGGTCGCTGCCTCGCGATAGTAGGCGTCCAGGTCTTTCTTGCGTTCCGGTTTCATCGTTTCCCATCTCGCCGCTGGCCTGCGGCCGTGACGCGGCGCGTAGCGCGCCGGTACGTTTCTCCAAGTGCGGGTTCACCAGCACGCACGGGTTGCGGCTCTCCAGTGCCGGAACCCGTGGCGGTACGTTCTCGCTCGACCAGGATCGGCACGCGCGCCGGTGGCGCGGCGCCGCCGCTAACTCCCACGCTGCTGCTTTCTGCCATCAAGAGGGCAGGACTATCGCTGACGGTGGTGCGTCCTGAGAAGCGGCCTCGTTGCCCGAAAATAGACGAGCCGAAAACATGCGATCGTGTTTCGCCCGCCACGGCCGGTTGCATATCGGCCCATCCCCGCTGAAACGCCACGCGTCCCAGGATGCTGATCAGTATCAACGCTGCGATGGCGAACGAAAGGGTGATGACCAGCAGTTCGGTAGGCGCTGCGGGCGTGGCATAACCCGCATCGCGCAATTGCAGCGCGCCGGCCAGCCAAGGCTCGAGCACGGCAAGTTCAGCAGCATAGACCACCGTCAAGCCTAGTGACCCGATCAGGCATAGGACCAGACCGCGCGCCCAGCCGGCGAAAAGACCGCGCGTCGCTCCAAGCCATAGCGCCCCGGCCATCACAGGTGCCAGTGCGAGGAGCAACCCCGCAACGAGGCGAATGGCTACCAGCGGCCCCAAAGTGCCGACCAGAAAGGCCACCCTCGCCCACCCCAGGGCGGGATGGTCGTCGAGGGCAATCGCCTTGAACGTCGTGCCACCGTCCGCGACCGGAGCATAGACTTCGCGCCCGGTGCCTTGCGTAGTCAGCGCCATGATCCCGTCGTCGGCCGCCTGAAGCCGCATGGCCATGCCCTGCCCCATGCCCGGCAGCTGGTTGTCGACATGCAAACCGGCTGCCAGTTCGGCCGGGCCATGCAGCACCAAATCATAGATCACGATGCGGAACGCAGGCCAACTGGCCGCCAGCGTAAGGGCAATGCCGACCTTGAGCGACGTGCCGATTAGATCGCTGCCGGACACGCCACACCCCGCCAGCAAGCGGATCGCAAACGTCGCGATGAGCAAAGTGAGCAAAGTCGTGACAACCGTTTGCCCCAGGCCACCCGGTTGAGCCAGGGACTGGAACCCAACCGAACCCAATGTCGTCGCCTGGCAATCCACATGCGCCAGCATCGAGGAAAGAAACTGCTGGCCGGTGGTGACGGAAGGGCAAGCCATCGCTCAAGCCGCCCTTTCCAGCAAAGGCGCCAGCCAATCCTGCGGATCGTCGCCCAGATCACTGCGCAAGGCGTCCAACAGGCGCACATTGGCTTCCCGCCCTGACAGGATCGTGAGGATATCCTTCTGCCCTGAGAGATCGAGCCGCGCCACCACACTGTCGTTACCGTGCTTGATCAGGAAACAGCGCTGGCTGTCAGGCATCGCGCGGATCAGGTCGAACTCGTGCTGGGTCAGGCCAAAGCCGCCGATGTAGTCCTCGGCCCGCGCCTTGGGATTGACCATGAAGATCTGCGTCGCCGCCTGCTCGATGATCGCGCTGGCGATGCGGCTTTCCAGGGCATCCTGCGCGCTTTGCGTGGCAAAGCCGACGATGCCGTTGCGCTTGCGGATGGTTTTTTCCCAATCCTTGATGCGGCGCACGAAGACTTCATCGTCCAAGGCTTTCCAGCCTTCATCGACCACGATGATCGCGGGCGATCCGTCGAGCCGCTCTTCCACGCGGTGGAAGAAGTAGAGCAAGGCCGGCGTGCGCAGCACCGGATCGTCGAGGATCGCAGTCATGTCAAAGCCGACGGTTTCCGCCGCCAGATCGGTGCGGTCCTCGGGATTGTCGAACAGCCAGGCGCGCTCGCCATCGCCCCACCAGGGCCGCAGACGGGACCACAGATCGCGGGCGTGCGGACGGGCATAGCCGCGGAACAGTTCGACCAGATATTGCAGCCGCCGGAATTCTGCAGGCTGGGCAAAGTTGGCGTCGATCGCCGCGCGCACCGCTTCGGCTTCCTCGGCATCGATCCCGCCGGCCAGCAGCGTGATCCATTCGGTCAGGAATGCCCGATTGACCGCCGTATCGGGCAATTGCAGCGGATTGAGCCCGGATGGCAACCCTGCGCGCAGTTGATCGTACTGCCCGCCGATGGCGCGGATGAACAGTTCGGCACCGCGATCCTTGTCGAAGAAGATAATGCGCGGCGTAAACTTGCGCGCCTGGGCAAGCAGGAAATTGAGCACCACCGTCTTGCCCGAGCCCGAGGGGCCGATGATTGTGAAATTGCCCAGGTCGTTCTGGTGGAAATTGAAGAAATAGGGCCCGGCCGCCGTCGTCTCGAACAGGGTGACGGCATCGCCCCAATGATTGCCCTTGGCCTGGCCAACGGGGAAATTGTGCAGGCTGGCAAGCCCCGCATAGTTCCGCGCCGAGACCAGCGCGCGCCGGCCGATATAGCGGAAATTGCCGGGGAACTGTGCCCAGAACGTGGGCTCGAGCGCGATATCCTCGCGTACGCCGACCATGCCGAGATCGCCCAACACCGCGAGCACTTCGGCCACCTGCTTGTCGAGCGTGGCCAGGTTCTCGGCATAGAGCACAATCGTCGCATGATGCTCGCCGAAGGTTGCCCGGCCGGCCGCGACCTCGTCCTTCGCCACGCGCAATTCCTCGCGCAGGCTGACGGCTTCATCCTCGGTCGAACGCATGCGCCGCAGCGCCAGGTTCATCCGCCCGAGGGTTTCCTGTCGATCGACAAAAGCGAAGGACTGGCTGACGGTCATGTCGAATGGCAGGCGATAGAGTTCGTCGAACATGCCGGGCATGCTTTGCCCCGGATAATCCTTGATCGAGACCACCGCGCCGAACAGCCTCGCCTGGTCTCCGGCCTGACCTAGTTCGAACGCATCCTGGCCAAAGCTCACGCGGCGGTACGGCAGATAATGGCCGATATCTCCTTGCGGCAGACCGACCGGGCGTAGATCGCCGTTGTAGAGGCAGGAGAGGAATTCCAGTGGCTCGGAGCGGAAGCCAACGGGGGTATCGTAGACCCGCAACAATTTGGGGCTATAGCTGGAAAGCGCCGCCATCAAGGCATCGCGCGCCGCATCGAGTTGGCGCACTTCGCCGGCGACCTGCGCGCTGGTGCCGCCTGCCTGCTTCTGCCTCTGCAATATGCCGCCCAAGCGCTCGAACATGCCAAGCCGGCCACGGACGGGACGGCGCACAATCGTCAAGAATAGCTCGTTGACGTAAAGTTCGCGGGTTTCGAGCAGATTGCTCCAGCGTACGTGGAGATCCTGGGAAAACGCGTCGCCGAACTGCGCATCCAGATCGGGCTGTACCTTGCGGCGAATGACATGGTGATAGACGGCGAACCGCGACGACCCGATCGCGCGCAGCATCGCGTCGCGCATCTCGGCGCGATAGTTGATGTCCTGCGTATCGGCCGTCTCGAATAGCAAGCCACCCAAGCGGATCGTCTGCATCAGCAGACCGTCGCGCGTCTCGATCGTGACATCGTCGACATGCCGCCCATAGGGCAGATGCACGCCTGCCGAGGCCTCACGCGCAATAACTTTGGGATCGACCGTCAGGGGCGGTAGGAGTTGCATTGCCACAGCTTATGATTGTGCACCCGTGGACACCGGCTGACGCGCAGAATCCACAGCTCGAGGAAGCGCGGCTCATGCCGGCACAGCACCATTCCTGCCAGATGGACCGCCACACAAGCCAGCAATGCCAGAACGGACCGAAAAATCAGGAAAAGCTCGGCACACAGGATGCCGTTGATGACGAAGAAGCTGTAGGTCACCCCGGCAAACATCTGCGGCCGCGTGAGCGCGACAAACACCGTGTCACGGCGGAGGTTGCCCGACACGACGGATCAATACTGCCCTGCGGTCGCTGCAGCGCGGATACCCCCGACGATGCTGGCTGCACCGAACAAGATGAAGCAGCCGAGCACCACGACAGCGCCGTGACGCCAGTTGATACGTCCAGTCAGCATGCCGAAGCCAACGGCCGCAATGGCGATCACAGCAACGACGGTAGCCACGGTCCCCATCAATGTCCCTTGCAACCAACTCACCGCCGATATGAGCACGCCCGAACCCTGTGGATCTCCCGGCACGGCAGCCAGAGCCCGCTGCCCAAGCAGCATCACGAAAACAGCCAACGCAAAGCCAAAGCATTCCATCTGACGCGTCATATTCGTCCCCATTTACCCTGTTGATGACACCCCTTGAAGAAAAGCAATATCTGTCCGACAAAGGGAGACGCTCATAGCAAGATTTACCTCACCCAAGATTTTTACGACACTGATCGCCCCACAAAGCTGGACGCCTTCGCGTAAAAGTTTGACCTGAAAGTCGGACGCCTAGGCAAGAACGGTCAAGCCGTGAATTTTCGGAGACTCCGCGAAATTCTAGGTGTCTGACGAAGATTATTTTAACCAAGATCTAGAATACGCCTCATAAAATCAAAAGCAATTATCTCCGAAAGCAGAAACGGATAATATATTATATAACTATTTATTTCATATAATGAAAAATAAATGACGATCGCGGCATTCAACGTTATGACAGCAAACATAAACAATGAAAACCAAATTTTTCTGATAAATTTCTTATAAATTAGGCAAAATGACACCAAACTAATACTCAACAAAAAAAATACTTTTGGCCATTTGCTATAAAAGTATACACAAAGAATGCTGTATAATCCATACAGGACAGCAACTGATATGATGGCTTGTATGCCAAGATAATTATCGTTGGAAAATATTTTTCGAATGATTTTCATCATCACTTCCCCGCAAGACAGTTCTCATAATCTTCCTTGGCGCTCATAGCGTCTTTGATTGTTTGCGCTCCAGCCAGCAGAGCACCAACTACAGGAACAGCCTTCGCAGCGATTGACCCCTCCTTGGTTGCAAAGCCGACCATTGTAATTGCATAACCGCCGCCTGCAACGCCCAGAGCTCCTTTGTTAACGGTGGCCGCCGAGTAAATTATTGCCCCAGCGGCAAAACCTAGCTGCGTTAAGGCCAGCCCTTGAGAAAATCCTGGGACGGCGCTGGCAACAGTTCCACCAATATCTAGCCCAAGACCAAGCCCGACTTTAGCCGCACAAAACGTTCGACTTTGCCAAAAATTCTTGTTCCCACTTTGGCGTAATCCAGCACTAAAATTAGATGAAAGGCTGAGACTTGATATCGAAATTACTCCGCCAGAAACCGAAATTTTTCCCTTAATTGCTGTGACAACAATAGGCTTGTAGAAACTTGATGAATTTGCCTTATCGATATCATTTGCTGGAATAGCACCACCACCTCCTCCTGTTGAACCGCCTGTTGAATCGCCACTCCCGCTATCTTGGCTTCCATTCACGACGATGTCCACAAGCCCACTGGGATCTGTACCATTAACCGGATCTCCGCCGACGTAGTTATACCAGTTGATCCCATCGTTATATCCGATGGGATCGGTTTGCATGAAGCGACCGAGGCTGGGGGAGTACCAGCGGGCCTTGTAGTAAGCGAGACCAACCTCAGGGAACCAAGCCTGGCCGGTATACTGGAAGCGGCCGATGTTGTTGGCACGCGGAATGCCGAACTCGTCATAGGCATTGGTGCCCAGGACGTTGCCCGAGCCATCGGTCACGGCAATGATCGAGCCGCGCTCGTCGGCCTGTAGGAAGCGCCGATCGGTCAGGCCCGAGCCTTCGTACCACACCACCGGCTCATCCGTGCCAGGGCCTGGCACATAGCGGCGCAGCGTCGCTCCTGAAGAACCCGATACTTCCGCCAGAATGGCTGTGCCATCATAGACAAACCGCGTCGAGGCGGGAGCGTTATATTCGATCAGGCGCCCCGCCCCGTCATAGCGCATCGTCGCGGAGGGACCGGAGGTCATCTCGTTGAGCTTATCGTAGCCGTAGCTTGAGTTGCCCGAAGAGGTCAGGTTCCCACGACCATCGTAGCCAAACGCGACCCCGCCCGCGGCAGTGTACTGGTTCAGCCCGTTGGTCGTATAGGCGCGACTGGTGTTCACGGCTCCGGTCCAAGCGTAGGCATCATTGCTGCGAACGAGGCTAGTAATTTGCGAAGCAGGATTGTAGCCGATCGCAGTCCCGGTCCCGCCCACAGCACCAATGAGATTATCGTAGGCCGTCCCGCCCAGGTCAAGCTTCAGGCCGGCAAGGCGGCTGACACTATCATAGGCATATGTGCGCGTCGTACCGTTGCCATAGGTGACGGAACTGCGGCGTCCCAATGTGTCGTAGCTATAGGACGCCAGGACGCCCACGCCCGAGGTGGCACCATTCTCGCGGATTGCGGTGACATTGCCGGCGAGATCGTAGTCGTATGTGACATAGTTGGTATCGCCCCAGGTCAGGCGAGTCCGGTTGCCGGCAACGTCATAGAGATAGCTGACCGACCCGAATGGCTGCGTCTCGCTGCTCAGGCGGCCCAGGCCATCGTAAGCATAGGACAAATTGACCCCGTCGCCAGGACGCTGCACATTTGTCACTTGGCCCAGCAGATTATAGCTGAAGTTTACCGCGTTTTCGCCGTTCGGCGTGCGCGAGGCCATGCGCCCGAGGTTGTCGTAGGTGAAGGTGATTGTATTGCCGTCGCGCAAGCGACGCTGGGTCACGTTGGAATTGGCATCGTAGGTCAACTGCTCGTAGTCGGTCGTCGAGCTTGAGGCAGCGCCCTGCGTCGGAGAAGGGTAGCGCGTCTGCGACAGGCGATCGAAGCCATCATACACGTAGGTCGTCAGATTGTTCTGACCATCCTTCACCGACGCCAGTTTGCCGTTAGCCGTGTAGGTATTGGTCTGGGTGGTGGATTGGGCAGAAGTGCCCACACCTTCCGTGACCGCCAAAACCCGACCTACCGGATCAAAGCCCTGCTTGGTCACCCGGTCTGCCCCACTGCTGCCTGTCGTCTGGCTTGGCGCACAGCTTGATGCCACCGTGGAGGGAATGGCCGACAGGTTCATGTACTGTATGGCGCAGTACGGCCTGCCCAAGCTGTCGTATACTTGGTCGCTCGCGGCGTAGGTCGTTGTTCCGGCGACCAAAGTCGAGCGCACCGGCCGCTCGTAGGTATCGAGCGTTATGGCGGAGTGATAGCTCTCACTGAAGTTGCTGAGGTCGGTCGCTTGGCTGGGAACCGTTCCAACCGCAGTCTGCGTCAGCACTCCGTCAGCGTTGTACGTATACTTCTTCGCTACGGGCAACCCAGTACCCGAACCGTCCGGATCAGGTCCAATCTCGCCCACAAGACGGCGATCGAGATCATATGAATAAAATGAATTATCGGATCGAGGTCCAGTCAGGGAATTCACGTCACCAGCATCATTATAGGAAAACGATGTAGTTGATGAAACAGACCCTGTCCCATTAGAGTTCGTGTACGATATAGGCAAGGCATTGCTTTTGCTCGACGATGATCCAGACTGATAAGATATCGAAGATCTTATTTCATCACTCGTTCCGGAACATGACGACATACTGACGCATTTAGATATGGCCGCCACACGGTGGATTGGCGCCGCCGCCTGGGTTAATACACCAGTCGCGCTAAGATACCAGGGATAGATATCTTGGTAGGAATAATTTACCTGAGGCCTCACACCATTGCTGGAAGAAGCTGGAAACAATACGGATTTTACAAGACCGGTCGAAGCATCATAGCCGTAATCTGTCTCGTTCGATAGTGCGTCTTTTTCCCACAGAGGCTTATTACAGCTAACCGCATTACTGCAACTTGCGGAAAATCCTTTTGTCAGAACAATATCCGCATCGACCGAAGGATTCTTAGATACTTTCCTTATTTCCGTAACATTTCCACGGGCATCATATGAGTACTTGATATATCCAGTCACCGGAACAGACCCCGAAAATGATCCTTCCGGCATCACAAAATATACCAAACGAGAGTTACTATCATATGTGAAATAATAAGATTTGGCGTTTTCATCTGTGTATTTTGTCGGCAAAATTAAATTTGTGTCTATCGTAATTGATTTTGAACTACCATCAGGATTAGTTATGTTATATAATCTTGTTGCCCCTGAAACGGTATATTGATAATTCCAGACGTTGCCATTTATCGAAACCGAAAATGGATTAGAACCAGTTGTCGTATAATATTTTATATTTTCGTTCGAACTCCCTGCAGTTTTTACCCCTATATAATTTGCGTGATTAGTACCAATGGTCTGATTTCCAAGCGGGTCAGTAACCGTAAAAGTATAATTACCCGCTGAATCCGGTCCGGCATATGCATAATGAACTGTCTGCGGCGCCGAATTGCAGGTATTGTCAGAAATTCCACATGAGTATGATCCAAGATTAACAGCTGATACCGAAGAAAGAACCCCCCAATTTGCATTAGTATCACTATTAACATCAGAAACGTAGCTATATTTTAACATATATCCACGACTATCAGTTACAGATTTTAGTCTATAGTAAAAATCATCTCTGCCTGCAGCGCCAGACCCAGAGTGAACCCGAAAATTATTGTAATCTAAGTTGACAACTCTACCATCTGGATATGATATAGATCTTCCTATTAGAGCTGGCCAATACCCAAACCCCAAATAGTGTGTGTATGACGGACTTGCTTGAAATACAGCGTAAAATTGGTACACTACACCATCTCGGTCTACAAACTTACTTCCGTCAAAAGATGAACCATCCGCGTATTGAGCGACCCAAGCTCCATTTGTATAATTAAATGTATACGCCTTTTCATCAATCATAACTGTAACAGGGGAATTTAGTTTTCCCGTTGTGGCGCTATAAGTTCCAGCGACAGCAATAAGAAAATTTCTGGCATCGGCTGTATACGATGAACGAATAAGCTGGAGGGGAGCGTCACTCGGGCCTATGCTGAGATCGACAATATGCGGACGAACCTGCCCGTTGGAGAGATCGATTCCGTTGCTGTCCACCGTGGAATTATAAGTTGGTGCAGGAGCAGTGCTTTGCGCAACCGCAAGCGCGGGAAACACAATGCAGCTCGCGGCGGACCCCAGCAGCACGGCGTAAAGAGAATTTTCCCGCTTCATCATATAATTACCCCCCCAGAAGACACGCCAAACTAAATCGAAAAAGTCGGAGGAAGTAATTAACTTTCTGTAATTTTTTACAGTATATTACCAATACGTTTCTCGAGCGAGCGTCTGCCAAAATGGTGGTACCAACCCAAGAGACCTAGCTGTCTAATTGTGAGACCTTCTCGCCGACCTCCGCAGCTCACCCGACGTATGGGACGACTTCCTGCACGCCAATTTCGACGATCCCGAAACCATCGAAGACATCAAACGCCACAAGCCGCGGTAACAATCGGGCGGTTACGGACGAATGGCGCACCGCACTGACCGACAATGCCATCGACGAATTACGAAGCATGATCGCCGACGCACGGCGATCTCCTGACGAATGGGAGCAATTCCTGCAGGACCTTGTTTCCGATCCTGCCACCATCAAAATCGTCAAGGCCTATAAGCTGCGGTAACAATCGGGCGATTACAAAAGAACCCCAGCGCTTCACATCATACCCGCACCATCAATTCCCGGGACCAAACATCTAATGTTTTGGACATAATCTCGCAAAGCCAGGCAGACTGCCTCAGGATCGCGGGAGACGGTCGTTTCCAGCACTTTTCCGCCCTTCTCGTCGACGATGCACAGGCATGAGCTTTACAGGGCAACATCTATTCCGACATGCAACTCCATGGTCCGACTCATCGGTTTTCGCAGGGCTCGCCCCGCGCACAAACTACCGTCTCACAGTCCCAGCGTCGCGTTCGCGACACACCTGCACGATTACGAGACCCATGCTTCCGATGTCCTACAAAGACCGGTTCAGCAGTTATAGAAATCCGGCTGCTGACGCTCCTGCCCCGGATACCCCGCTATCCCCCGCAGATATGACTGGATAATCCTTCGATCAGGCTGCGAGCAGATTTCGAACTTATCGGATCGATTGATTTCGTATATCACGCCAAGGTAATATCTACTATGATCCCCCCGCTTAATTCTATTTATAAGCGCTTCATATGTTTCAGACGGCTGCTTAGAAAACGCACCCTCTATGGTCATCTGGGGATTTGCGCCAGAACGCTCCATTATTTCTTTTTGTAGATCAAGGCGCTTCTCAATAGGGAGCGAGGCCGCATATCGGTCCCATTCGGAATACGGCAATTTCTCGATTTGTCGATAAGCAGGAGAGCCACGATCGCACCCAGCTGAGCAACCTACCATCGCCAAGACAAAAAGCCCATGCTTCCAATTTCTTAGAATGGACATGTCTTGTCCAATCCCGCAGCCTTGTAGGCATTGTAAGCGTCTTGGGCGAACTTATCCGCCGCCTGCTCAAACGGCGACGCATCATGGCTGCCAAAAGCAGCATAGGCGAAGGCTTGGTTGAAGGTGCTATAACCTCGAGCACCTTGGCTAGTATGCTGAATTTCGTGGAATTTATGAATCTCAGCCGCTCGGTCCGTTCTTCCAAATATATCTCCTACGAGATATACGTCATTTCCAATAGTAACTGAGTTCTCGGTCAACTCGAAGGGTGATCCCCGGTGTAGCGTGATGTCAGCCGGATTACTTTTAATCCTTCCCCTCAAAAAATCCTGAAGGCACGGTGGCAAACTTTTTTCATCTCGACGCCTGCTTACCACAATAGTTGACCCATTGCTTGATTCAGATTTTTTATCGCCACCTCCTTGTGTTACGGTATCAGTCCTATCATCTACATGTACGCATTCTTTTTCATTGTTGAATTTCGCATCAGAACCCGCCAAAGACGCTCCATATTTACGATACCAGCAAAAATCAAACATTCCGCTAGGATCTGTACCATTAACCGGATCTCCGCCGACGTAGTTATACCAGTTGATCCCATCGTTATATCCGATGGGATCGGTTTGCATGAAGCGACCGAGGCTGGGGGAGTACCAGCGGGCCTTGTAGTAAGCGAGACCAACCTCAGGGAACCAAGCCTGGCCGGTATACTGGAAGCGGCCGATGTTGTTGGCACGCGGAATGCCGAACTCGTCATAGGCATTGGTGCCCAGGACGTTGCCCGAGCCATCGGTCACGGCAATGATCGAGCCGCGCTCGTCGGCCTGTAGGAAGCGCCGATCGGTCAGGCCCGAGCCTTCGTACCACACCACCGGCTCATCCGTGCCAGGGCCTGGCACATAGCGGCGCAGCGTCGCTCCTGAAGAACCCGATACTTCCGCCAGAATGGCTGTGCCATCATAGACAAACCGCGTCGAGGCGGGAGCGTTATATTCGATCAGGCGCCCCGCCCCGTCATAGCGCATCGTCGCGGAGGGACCGGAGGTCATCTCGTTGAGCTTATCGTAGCCGTAGCTTGAGTTGCCCGAAGAGGTCAGGTTCCCACGACCATCGTAGCCAAACGCGACCCCGCCCGCGGCAGTGTACTGGTTCAGCCCGTTGGTCGTATAGGCGCGACTGGTGTTCACGGCTCCGGTCCAAGCGTAGGCATCATTGCTGCGAACGAGGCTAGTAATTTGCGAAGCAGGATTGTAGCCGATCGCAGTCCCGGTCCCGCCCACAGCACCAATGAGATTATCGTAGGCCGTCCCGCCCAGGTCAAGCTTCAGGCCGGCAAGGCGGCTGACACTATCATAGGCATATGTGCGCGTCGTACCGTTGCCATAGGTGACGGAACTGCGGCGTCCCAATGTGTCGTAGCTATAGGACGCCAGGACGCCCACGCCCGAGGTGGCACCATTCTCGCGGATTGCGGTGACATTGCCGGCGAGATCGTAGTCGTATGTGACATAGTTGGTATCGCCCCAGGTCAGGCGAGTCCGGTTGCCGGCAACGTCATAGAGATAGCTGACCGACCCGAATGGCTGCGTCTCGCTGCTCAGGCGGCCCAGGCCATCGTAAGCATAGGACAAATTGACCCCGTCGCCAGGACGCTGCACATTTGTCACTTGGCCCAGCAGATTATAGCTGAAGTTTACCGCGTTTTCGCCGTTCGGCGTGCGCGAGGCCATGCGCCCGAGGTTGTCGTAGGTGAAGGTGATTGTATTGCCGTCGCGCAAGCGACGCTGGGTCACGTTGGAATTGGCATCGTAGGTCAACTGCTCGTAGTCGGTCGTCGAGCTTGAGGCAGCGCCCTGCGTCGGAGAAGGGTAGCGCGTCTGCGACAGGCGATCGAAGCCATCATACACGTAGGTCGTCAGATTGTTCTGACCATCCTTCACCGACGCCAGTTTGCCGTTAGCCGTGTAGGTATTGGTCTGGGTGGTGGATTGGGCAGAAGTGCCCACACCTTCCGTGACCGCCAAAACTCTGCCTATCGCATCCAAATCCTGCCTGGTCACCCGATCCGCCCCGCTAACTCCGGTCGTCTGGCTCGGCGCGCAACTCGATGCGGCAGAACCTGGGATGGCAGACAGATTCATGTATTGAATGGCACAGTACGGTCTGCCCAAGGTGTCATAGAGCTGATCGTTGACAGCATAGGTTGTGCCACCAGCAACAACAGTCGAACGCACCGGACGGTCGTAAGCGTCCAGAGTCACATCTGTATGATAACTTTCGCTGAAATTGCTCAAGTCGATCGCTTGGCTGGGCACCGTTCCGATTGCGGTCTGAACCAAAGTACCATTGGCATTATACGTGTATTTCACCGCCACCGGTTGGCGCGTACCAGAGCCATCGGGATCAGGACCAATCACACCAGTCACACGGCGATCAGCATCGTAGAATGCATAGGAGATCTGACCTGCAAGCGGGCCTGTTGCTGAAATGACGTTGCCGACGTTGTCATAGGCAAAGGTCGTGGTAGCGCTGATCGACCCGTCCCCGGTCGCGACGGTTCGCGAGATCGGCAATAGGTTGTTAGCCACACCAGTGGTCTGGGGGCCGTAGTTGATCGTCGTCCGAATCTCGTCGGCGCTATTGGCGCAAGTGGCGCTTCCCGAAAGCGAGAAAGGTCCCACCCCCGCTGTCCCGGTCAATGCTGTCCCAGCTTGCGTACGGCACGAAGAAATAGACGTCAGCATGTAGACATTCTGTCCGGACGCCACAATCGAGCCGGAGCTGTTCTTGAAATAGGCCTGCATCGTCGTATAATTATAGCGCGTCTGTGGACGCACACCATTAGCATCAGCCGGCCCCGTAACCGATGTCACCAATCCTGTCGAACTATCGTAAGTATAATCGGTTTCGTTTCCTTTGGCGTCCTTCGTCCAATTTGGCTTATCGCACAGCACTCTTGAAGAACAGCTCGACAGATATCCAGATGATTGCACGATGTCCGACAGACCCGATGCCACCTTTGCAACACTCCGCTGCTCGGTCACATTCCCGTTGGCGTCATAAGAATATTTCGTATACCCCGACGTTGGCGAACCAGATGTGATCACGCCTTCGGGAGGAACAACATAAGCCAACAACCCGGAAGAATTGTATTGGTAGGTATTTTTCTGATTCAGTGCATTCTGGAATGTCTGCAATGCGCCCGACGGAATGTCGGCCGTAGCTGTATATTGCGTTGCCCCAGATGCAGATCGCACGCTTGAAAGTGTCGATCCACTAGCGGAAAAAGCGTACGTATAGTTTACGCCATTTTTTGAAAGTCCAGTAACTCTACCGCTAGAGTCATAAGACAATGCAACGGTGTTTGTTGCGTTTGAGCCAATTTGTATAGACGCAACTTTCTGACCAGATGCGTCGCTCTTAATTGTTTCTACACGCCCGGACGGGGTGGTTAAAATCTCTGTATAGACACCAGATGACTGAGTAACATTGTAACTAGCGTAAGGCCAATTTTGCGTAAAAGCAACACAAGATCCACTGGATGAACATGAATCAATTGTATTATTTACGCCATATACTGACGATATGGAAGACCATGATATTTGGCTAGCCCCAGACACTGACAGAGTATTAGTTGCGTATCCAAATTTTAAAGAATAACCTGTAGACTTTGCAACAAGTGACAACCTGATAAAGTTATAGCTATTCGTCACAGTTCCAGCCGCAGACCTGACTGACTGCGTCGTGTAATATAGCGCTTCCGTCGTACCGTCAGCACGAGTAACCTTAGTGCAATATGCAACGTAAGGCCCAACTGGATCATAAAGATTGCGCTGAACCACACTTGTTGTCGGTGGAATTGGAATATCAACGCCAGTAAAAGCTTGGCTAAAGTTGTATATATCACCGTTATCATCGGTATATACAAGTGCAGTTGTGAAAATCCCGCCGCCACCGTCAACATTTACATATTTACCCGTAGAACTATTATATGAAAAATTTATAGTTCTACTGCCAATAATTACCTGGACATTCCCGCCAAGTGTGCCGGTAACAGCGATTGTATAGTTATGAATCCAATATCGATTTCCAGTAATAGTCCTTATATGCTCAAGGCCATTTTGGGAGCCGCCGATAGACAGGACTTTCTCCGAAATTACCGGCAAGCCACTTGAGTAGCTTATACTATTATCATCTGAGTCTAGATTTTTTGGCAAGCCAACAGCAACTTGTGCAAGTGCAGATGGCACGTAGAAGCCTATTGCCGTCGTTATCAGAAGCGTTTTATGAACTGCCTTGACCGCAGATCTACCTTTTCCCGAAAAATTGCGCACGTTTACCAAATTATTCATACCACGCCACCCTCATAAATTTACTAATGGCTTCATACTTATGCGAATAAGCCATTAGCTACCGGTAGTGGTGACGTTTACGCGGTTGTCGGCCTTGTCAGGATTGTAAGATGTATTGAGGCCGTTATTGACTGAGCCAGCGTGGGTAACTTGGACCAACCGGCCGAGAGCATCATACGTGTAGGCGACGGTCTCCGTGGCATGCGCCGGTTTGGCCACAACCAATGCGAAAGCTGCAGCATGCAAAAACGACTTCATCGCCCCACCCCTCCAGTTCGCCGGAAATGTTTCCGGATGATTGCTGTTGGTTTCCATGTTTTGACATGGGAGTCAATCTGGAGTCTTCAAAACTATCCTGTAATCAGCACGTTGAGGGTGATGGCCAGCTGCTTGAAAGATTGCTGGGCGCGGGACTTCCGCATCCAGCAGAGGCGCTGCCTCTACAGTTCGTAAAAGCCTTCAATGGAAACCTGCTGCCGCCAATTGCCGTAACGCCGACGACTTTGTCGACATCGTCAAGGGCGTCAAGCGGCACCCAAAACTGGTTTTATATCAGGGCGCATTGATCAGAACCCGTGGGTCCTTTGACGCAATCTGAGGGGCACGATGCGCCGCAGGTGCTCGAAGAGCTTGTTCCAGGCGAAGCGACTGTAGACGACGATGTCATCGTATAATTTGAAATTTTGGTTCGACAGCCAGTTGTTGCGCACGAACTGCCAGACAATCTCCACTGGATTGAGGTAGGGGCACTTCGGTTGCAGCAGCATCAGCCTAATCTTAGGCGCACGACATGGAAAGCGATTCCGGCAAGATGCATGTTCATCGCGCCGTGCCCAGCAATATGTTGCTGTTCTGTGGCTGAGCATGTGGGTGTAAGCGATGATGGCCCATGCGGTTGAAGAAGCGATGGTGGTTTCCCAATTCTTGGTCAGGCCGCAGCAGCGGCAGAGCCATGCAAAGGTCCGCTCGACCAAACACCGGCGGGGCAGGATAGCGAAGCCTTTGCGCGTCCTAGCGCTTGATGATCTGGATTGGTCAGTCGCCCATGGGCTCCAGCGCCGTCTTCAGCTTGTCCCCGGCGCATCACCACCACGACACGTTCGATGACGGGAAGCGACCAGGCACCGCCTTAAGCACATCGACAGCCCCGTCACGATCCTGAATATCAGCCGTTTGGACCAGAACGGAAATCAGGAATCCAGAGGTGTCGGTGAGGATGTGAAGCTTGCAGCCGTTGATTTTTTACCCGCATCATAGCCGCTATGTCCCCCGGAATAGGTGGTTTTGACAATCTGACTGTCGATCACCCCCGCGCTGCGCGAGGGCTCGCGACCACCGGTCTCGAGCAGGCTCATGACCGACAGCGTGTTGATGGTCTCGAACAGACCGGCGTTGCGCCAGGCGTAAAAATACCGCCCGACCGTCGAAACCGGCGCGTAGCATTTGGGCAGCAAACGCCACGCGGAACCGGCTGACGCCAGATAGACCAACGCATTGACCACATGGCGCATGTCCGTCGTGCGGCGGCGACCGTCCGTCCTGGCCGGCGGGATAGAGGGCGCCAGCAAATCCCATTCCCGATCCTTCATGTCGGATGAATAACGCAGCGCTTTCCGGCTATGGTCTTCCCCAGCCGTATCAGTCCATGCCATGATCCAGGCCATCTCTTTGAAAAGATAACTAGATTATAAAATAAGCGTATTGCTTAGCAAATTTCGGATCGAGGTCTCAGTCGGACCCTATCAAATTTCAGCCATAATTAGGCTAAGGAAGCCACGAAGTGTGCTCCGTCACCGGGCATAACCGACCTTGGGCTGGCTTATGGGGATCACTACCGAGATCGAGCAGCTCACGCCCTTTCGCACCTTCGCTGCACGCTTCTTGCAATCCTCCAACGCTTTGGCATTGCTCGCCCAAACGCTAGCGGCTTCCCGCAAGGCCTGCCACCGCTGCGGATCGGACACCTGCAACATCCGCTCCCCAGCTGCCCAGCCATCACGCTGGAGAAGGCTGGCCGCACGCTCCTCCGGCCAGTGCCAGCTTTCAGGTACCGCTTTGTCGATGAAATCCGGAACAACCCAGCCCAGCAAGAAGCCGGCGATCACACCTGCTGCCGCTGCGATACCCAGCCAGCGCAGTTGCTGAAGCCCCCTCAGGATGGATTGCACGATCTTGTTGATCGTGAGGACGGTGCGATCCAGGTCAATCCGCGCAGCGCCGAAGTGCTGTCGTTCAACCTCACTGGCTTTGGCCGTCGCGTGATGGATCTGGCCGGCAATGGCCTCCGGCGTCAGTTGCAGCGCGGGCCTGCTGGCCAGCGTCTTGATAGCGTGGTTTGCTGCGTCCTGGCGCGCATGGATACGAGCCAGGTCCTCGGTGTAGTCCCGGCTGTGCAGTTCCTGCTGCCGCGCCGCAAAGCCTTCGACAGCGGCGATGAGAACGGCCAGCTTGTGCGTCATCGCCTCGAAGGCCACTTCGGGGCGGTCGAGGTCGGCCTGGGAGTTTGTGCGAGTGGCGGCAGCGTCAGTCACAGGCCCAGCCCCCGGTCACGCCCACGCTCAAGCGAATGGGTCAGTTGCTGGGCGATGGACCTGGTTCTGGCCGCTTCGGTAATGTCATGGCCACTGACGCCCGGCGACCATTCCCGCGACCACTGTTTGCCGATCAGCTGGCTGCCGCGCTTGCTGAGTGCATTGCCCAGTTCGTGGTCCTTCTCCAAGCCCTTGGCCATGGCGCGCATCTGGCCTTCCACCTGCTGGCGTGCCTCACGGTTGCTGGAGCCGCTGAGACTGCCACGCTGGGCCTGCAACTGCTGCCAGGACTCGACGAAGCGGTCGGCGCGCAGTTCGGGATTGGCGCGGATTTCGGCTTCGAGTTTCATAGCACGGATGGCACTGCCGATGCGGCCGGCGGCGGCCTCAGCCATGAGGCCAGGATTGCGCTGGAACGCGGTGTCGAGATCGCGCGCGCTGCCGCCAGGCAGCGCATCGAGCGCCTGAGCCGCACGGGCCTGCGCGGCCTTCTGGTATTCGAGCGCGGGGAGCTGCTGTCCGGTCATGCGGTCGATCTCCGCCGTGGCGCGGGCATAGCGCTCGACCGCCTGGTCGAGGCTGGGCCTGGTCTGGATGTGATGCGCTGCTGCCAGAGCGGGCTTGGTGTGTTCGTGGGTCGCCTGCTGGTCCTGGACCGACGGTCTGGCAAAGCTGGGCACGCTGAGCCGCAGCCCAGCAAAGCGTCCCTGCTTGCGTTCAGTTTGTTCTGTGCCGGCTGGTCGCTGTAAGGCCGGCTCGGCTTTGCGGTCCTGTTCCTGGCCAGTGTAGTCGCGCGCCATGTCCTTGGACCGGTCCCGCGACATGCGCTCGGCCAGCCGCTCACGGTCAGCATAGTCAGCCTTGGCGTAATGCAGCTCGACATGATCACGATGCCGTGAGAGCGCGACATAGGCGCCATGGCGATCGAGCCCTGGCGTTGCCAGAACATGGACCCGGTCGAGCGTGGCGCCTTGCGACTTGTGCACCGTGGCGGCGTAGCCGTGGGTGAGGTCGGCATAGTCCTTGTGGTCAAACGCCACAGTGCGGCCATCGTCGAGCCGCACGGCCATGCCGGTGCGATCAACCCGCTCGATGGTGCCCAACATACCATTCTTCACACCCAGTTCGCGTTCGTTGCGCAGGAACATGATGCGGTCCTGGTCGGCAAACAAGCGGGTGCCGCGGTTGGTCTCGACCGCCACATCGGCACCCAGTGTGCCATGATCGCGCAGGCGATCCCGGGCCTGCGCATTCAGTTCATCGCATTCTGCATTGGTGTGGGTGAGAATAAGCCGGCTGGCCTCGGGATGGGCCTGCCGATCGGCATCCCAGCGCGCGATCAAGGCATCGCGTGCCGATTCGCGGGTGGGTGATTCGACCACCAGCCCAGCGGCATGATAGGCCTTGATGGCCTCGCCAGTCCTTCCCGTGGCCAAGTGCCGCGTGGCCTCGCGCTGCCATTCCTCGGCCTGCCGGCGCACTTCGGTAATCTCGACGGCGCCATACTGCTCGGCCATGCTGCGGAAGGCAGCGCCCGCTTCAATCGCCTGGAGCTGCTGCGGATCACCAACCAGCACGACCTTGGCGCCTTGCTTCTCCGCTTCGCTGATCACGCGTTCCATCTGGCGCGTGCCGATCATCCCGGCCTCGTCGATCACGAGAATGGAATTGGGCCTCAGGGTCTCGCGTCCCTGCGCCCATTGATGCTCGAGACTGGCGATCGTGCGCGAGGCAATGCCCGAGCCGTTTTCCAGGTTCTCGGCGGCAATGCCGGACAGGGCAATGCCGCGCACCTCGTAGCCGGCTTTCTCCCAGGCCTCGCGCGCCACGCCAAGCATCGCGCTCTTGCCAGTGCCGGCATAGCCGATGACGCTGGCAAGACCCCCACGCCTGGTGACATGCTCGAGCGCATGGCGCTGCTCGACCGACAGCACCAGGCCACGCGCTTCGGCGCGGTCCAGCGCGGCGGCGAGATGGCGGTCAGGGACGGCATGATGCCACTGCGCGTCGAGCTTGGCCGTCGCACGTTCCAACCGCTGTTCGGTATCGAGCATGGCGCGCGAGGTGAAGCGCTCCTCGCCGCGTCCGTCAGGACCCAGTCGGACAAGATCGGGCGAGCCTCGCACCGCCGCCAGCACGGCGTCGAACTGGTCCTTCCCCTCGCTGTGGCGGTGCACGAAGGTGGCAAGGTCTCGTGCCGTGAATGTCGCCTGCTGGTGGGTGATGGCATCGAGCGCGATGCCGGGGTTTTCGAAGATCTTCTCGCCATTGCTCCGGGCGATGGCAAAATGCTCTTCCAGCCGCTCGCGGACCAGGCCTTCCTGCGCCATGCGCGCCGCGGCCGGACCGATCTTGTTCTGAGGCTCCAGGTCAATGCCCTGGGCCTCCAGACTGCGATGATCGATCCGCGCGTCGATATCGAGCTGGGCCAGCCGGCCATTAACGTGCTCGGCCCAGGCTTCGCGCCAGTGGGTGAGCAGCTCGGTCTTGTTCCACTCGCGCACTTTGGCGCCGAAGCCATCCGATCCAACTTCGCGCATGCTCAGCATCACATGGGCATGGGGCTTCGCGAGGCCGTCGGGTCCGACATCCCAGTGCACATTGAGATCGGCAACCATGCCCCGGCCGACGAATTCCTTTTGCACAAAGTCCCGCGCCAGTGCGATGCCATCGGCCTGGCTCATCTCACGCGGAATGGCGAACTCGATCTCGCGGGCCAGTTGCGCGTCCTTGCGCACCTCCACCGCTTCGACCTCGTTCCACAGCTTCTCCCGGTTGCGCCATTCTTCCGGCGCGCCTTCGGGCAACATGACTTCGCTGTGTACGACGCCGGTCTTGTTGGAGAAATCGTGGTGCCGGTCGAGCCGCTGATCATAGAGCCGATCGGCCGAGCGATAGGCAGCGGCGGCCACGGCGCTCGAGCCGGCACCGCGAGAAATGACTTTGGCCGAGAAGTGGTAGATCGCCATGGCGACGCACCGTGCGTCAGGTTCTGACGTTGAAAGAAAGGAGGTTCTTCAACTTCATGCTCCTGATGATCTCGTGGGGTGAGATGCCCCGCGCGTCATGTGACGCAGCACGCGACGACAAGCAGATGGGTGAGGTGAACCGGGTGCTTCCGGGGAGCCATAAATCAGCAGAACCCGTCAAAGCCGGACGGGCGGGAACTTCCGATCCCGTGAGCGGTCCGGCCAGCGAGCTTGCCATGGCAAGGGCAACCGAACCGATGGCGGACGCCTCGTCAGAATATGGAACTCGCCGACTCGGAAGTGGGCGGGTCGGTCGGCGGCGCAAGCCGCTGACCGGTGAAGCGTTGGTCCGCAGTGGTCGAATGTGGACTGGAGGCACGCGGCTCGCCGCGCGCCAGCCCCGGCATGGGTTTGCGTGGTGCCGGGGCCGGATTTCACACGGGGTATAGTCGGTGCCTACAGCAAGCGAGAGATCATTGGGGGAACCTGAGAACCTTGTCATCACTTCCGGCGCTTTCGGACGCCGGATGGCTGAAGCGACCAGCGACCGTGGTGAAGAGGGGCGGAGCCTTCGTAGTAGTCTGAGGACGGGAAAGCCGTTTACATGGCGAAGGAAGGCAGTGGATACGGCATGCAAGCAGGAGGCGGGCATATGCCCGGCGCGGTGAATACCGCGTTCGTCCTCGACATGCAGCGCAAGCTGTATCGGTGGAGTAACGAAGACCCACACAGGGTCTTCGACGATCTGTTCAATCTCGTATGCGACCGCAGAACCCTGTCCGAAGCCTGGCAAAAGCTCGCCCGCAATAGCGGCAGCCGGACACCGGGAACGGATGGAATGACGCGGCGCTCGGTCGAGCAGCGCGCCGGTGGCGCCGCAAGGCTCCTCGATGAAATACGCGAGGCGCTGCGCAACGGAACCTATGTCCCGCAACCAGTCAGGCAACGGCTCATCCCAAAGCCCGGCAAACCGGGGCAGTTCCGGCCACTCGGCATACCCACGCTGATCGATCGTGTGGTGCAAATGGCTTTGAAGCTGATTCTGGAACCCGTCTTCGAGGCGGACTTCTATCCGACCTCCTACGGGTTCCGGAGGGGACGCAGCACCCATGATGCTCTGGAACGCATCCAGAAATGTCTTCATCCGTCGAGCCGTGGATCCTCCGTCTACCGGTTCGTCGTCGAGGGCGACATCAAGGGCTGCTTCACCGCAATCGACCACCACGTCATGATGGGGCGCGTGCGACGGCGCATCAGCGACCGCAAGGTGCTGAGGCTGATCCACGCATTCCTGAAAGCGGGCATCATGGTCGAAGGGACTCTTCGTCATCCCGTCACCGGCTCGCCGCAAGGCGGGATCATCTCGCCGATGCTGTCGAACATTTATCTGACGGCACTCGACGAGCGGTACGGACGATGGTCCATCCATCCTCGTGAACCGGGTAAGCGGGCGGCGGCCCGCCGGCTGCTCGATCGCAAGAAGGGCAAGCCGACCTACTATCTGGTCAGATACGCGGACGACTTCGTCGTTCTCGTGGAAGGCACGCGGGAGGATGCGGAAGCGGAAAAGGCCGCGCTGGCGGAGTTCCTGAAAACGGAGCTTCGCATGGAGCTGTCGATGGAAAAGACCCGGGTCACCGACGTCAGGGAAGGCTTCGACTTCCTCGGCTATCGGGTGGCGCAGACCAAGGCGCTCCGCACAGGGCGTCTGGTCGGCAATCTCTTCATCCCGAAGGGCAAGCTGACCGATCTGCGCCACAGGCTCAAGGTCATGGTGAAGAGCATCCCGACCGGACGCCCCCTCGCCTATGTCGTCGACAAGCTCAACCCTATCCTGCTTGGGTGGCGGAACTACTACCGTTACGCCACACTGGCCTGTCGGGATTTCTCCCGGCTCGATAGATGGATATGGGAGCGCGTAGGGCGTTGGCTTCGGAAGAAGCACCGAAAGACGTCGTGGCGAACGCTGCGACATCGCTTCACCACCAACGCTCGGGGGCAACGGCTGCGATGGGCCGATGGGTCCAAACGGCTGCGCATCCTCCGGGAAGGAGGGACAATGCGATACCCACACCGCAGCATCGAGAAACCGAACGGATGGAATGCGGTCCAGAGGCGCGATCAACGCGAGAGCATGAAGGGCTTCTGGGACGCATTTGGTCGCCTCAATTGGGGTTGACGGCCACCCTCGCGTGTCCAAGCGCGCGAGCATGGAGAGCCGGATGCAGGGAAACTTGCACGTCCGGTTCGGCGAGAGGGATGAAGAGACTCGTCACTGTAAAGTGATGGAGCGCTTCATCCCTACTCTTCAGATACGCCTAAAAGCGCACGTCGGCACGACGTATAAGCGCGCCCTCAAAAGATTTCATCATTCTCGGGACGGCAGAATCCCATGAGGTTTCAGGGAATTGGCATTGATCGTCAAGGCCGATAACTGGGAGGCCGCACGGCGCAACAGACCGCCGTCACAGGACACCAGACATGCGCAAGCCCCGCAACTATGATGAGGACCTCAAAGCTCTCACCGCCAAAGCCAAGCAACTGAAAGCACGCAAGCAGAGCCAACTCGGCGAACTGGTCGAGGCAACTGGCGCCGACGCACTGACCATCGAGGAACTGGCGGGCGCGTTGCTCTCGATCGTCGCCATCTCTGATCCGCAACGACGGGAGGGATGGCGCATACGCGGCGCCGCGTTCTTTTCTGGCGAGCGGACCGAACACACGTCTGGCCAACGCGCTGGCGACAACGCGCAACCAGAAGCGCTGCACGACCAGCGCCCGCCATCGCCTGGCCCTGCAACAGGCGCGCCATGACACAAGGGCGTGGCAGGTGAAGCGGCGAGAGCGCACGCGGCAATTGATCGAACTCGGCGGGCTGATCGCCAAGGCGGGGCTCGTTGAGCTGACCGATGATGATCGCGCCGTCATTCTCGGCCTGTTGATCGAGGCGGCGGCAAAGCTGCGTTCTGACGAGACTGGCACCCAACTCACGCTGTGGCGGCGGCGGGGACAGCGGGCATTTGCCGATGCCGGCGACGAAGTTTGAGCAACCGGCAACACCGCTTCCACCGTCCATCGCCAGCGCATTGCCCCGCGCCAGCCACGCCGTCATGGGGAAGGCATGGACGACAAGACCAAGACCCGCATTCTCGGCGTGATCGAACGCGCACCGCAGTGGCTTCGCAACGATCTGGCCGCCAAGGATCCGGCGGCATGCGCAAGGGCGGAAGAGGCGCTGGCCGCGATGCTCATCGATGCGATTGGAGAAAGTCAGGCGGCGGCCGACTGAACGGCCGCGCCAAGCAAGTAGCCACTTCGTGTCGGCACATCCTATAATGCAGCGGCACGTTGGCGGCAGATAGAAGTGCTGACGCCCGCACGGCTTGCTGAATGTCAGCCAAACGTCAGGCAGGATCCTGCTTGCTCAAATCACCATCCCGTACCGTAACCTTTGGCTGTCTTATAACAGGGGCGCCGAACCGATTCTAATCAACAGACAACACGGCTGTTTGGAGACGTCGTCGTTCGATCGGGCGACAAACGGATTGCTCTCCTAGACTGCTCCGCTGATCTCTTCCCGGTGTCACCACTTCGGAGGAAACCAATTCACAGACGCGCGCTATCTGCTAAAGCTTTTGCTGTACCGGCAGTCACAGGTTACGCGACACGTCTTGTGACTGCCGGTGCAACTGCGGACCGCAGGGCTCCCGTCAATTCGCGGCGAAGATTTCCAATGCGCTGAGCGATGGGGCCGGCGAGACGCGCAGGGCTTGAGAACGTCTGCCCGCCCGCAGCTTTGACAATGGGCTGGCCGGTCGAGAGCTTCCTACTTTCGTCGCCCAAAGCGGACGGAGCAGACCCGCTTTTCCATAATTCACGCAAAAACTTGGCGCGCGGATTGGCGTCTGGTATCGTGGGAACGCGCTGCGCAAAAGGCGGCGCCGGGACTGGTAATCCCGCCAATGGCTCAACTCGGAAAACATGGTTTTCCGGGGTGCCGCCGCGCATGTCCAAACCTTCGGGTTAAAGGCGGCGGCGCATGTCATTGGCATGTTACCAGCTCCGGCGGCTCCCGCGCGCAAACGTGCGGGAGCTCGGGGTCAGTCCGCGTGATGACCTGAGCCCTTCCGCTCCCCGCTTCTGACGCGGACCGGAGGTACATATGGACACGATCGTTCCTGCTACTTCATCCCACCTTGGCGCCCCCGCGCTTGGCGCAGCCATCATCAACTTGCCGAGCGAGAATTCTGAACTCGGTGCGCTGTGGCGGCGTTATGATGCTCAACCCGTCCGGCTCCTACGCACGCGCGAAGGCCGAGCGCTAAGCCTGGACCGTTATCAGCGCGCGGGCGAGTTCATGGGGTCGCTGGCCTCGCCCATGGCCGATGACACTGCCTATCTGTTCTACTCGGCCGGCATCGTCGCGCAGCTGGCGATGTCGTCGCATCTGCTCGACGTGGGTTTCCCAGACGCGTGGTGCGCCAAGTACATCGGCCTCCATGTCGATCGTTCCCTGGCCTACGCCAACGCCACTGGCTTCGGCTACGAGGACACGGACACCCAGCGGCTGATGGATGTGCTCTCGCCCTACTGGAAATGGAACGACCTCAGTCGGGCGCACGGCATCAAGCCTGACACCGGAGGCTTTGCCGCCCGCGAGGTTCGCGACATCATTACCGCGCTGGTGGACCATGTCGCCGAGGTGACCGGGCACGGCCGACGCAAGCAGCGCCGGGCGCCGTCCTGATCGGTCTCGCCGCGCGAGGCTGATTCGCGCGGCAAGATCGGTTGCGAGCAGTAGATCTCGTGATGCCGCTGACCTCGGCGGTTTTGCCAACCGCGCAGCCCCTGCGCGCAAAATTTTTTTGGTGTTCGTGCGAGATCGTGCCGGTGCGCTTCGGTATACCGGGCTGCGTGCTCGCGGCAGATGCCGCATTCCCTGAATTCTCAGGCGCTTGCGCTTTTCCCGTAACGCCCCAATTCTACTCGTGGCCGGCCAATCCAACCCATCAAACTGGAAGGATGTGCCACATGAATACCGCCTCGCCCAATTCGTTCGTGCGTCTGCCCCAGGTGCTCAAGGAAACCGGGCTCTCGCGCGCGACGCTCTATCGCAAGGTCCAGGATGGGACCTTCCCCAAGCAGTCGCGCATTGCCACGCGCTGCGTGGGCTGGCGCCGCAGTGCGCTCGACCAGTGGCTGCAGAACCCGATGTTCTATTCCGTCGACGACTTTACCTGATGGGACCCACACAACGGTGCCGCCCAATGGCTAGCCATCGGGCGGCCTGAATTTTCACCACGGCCACCAGCGCTGCCACCAGTGCCCATAGACCGCGCGGGCCAGGGTGGAGAGGGCCTTGGCCAGTTCGGCCTGCACCGCCTCAACACTTATGCCATGGTACTGGGCCAGCTCGCCATAGCTGGCGCCCTCGAAGCGCACGGCGGCGAAGATCGCCCGCTGGCGCTTGGTCATGCGGCGCAAACCACGCTGGCCCCGCCGCCAGAACGCGCGGGGCGATATGGTCGGCAGGACGGGCGTACCCCATTCGGGCGGGAGGGGCGAGTTCATGGCCGGTCCTCCCCCCAGGCCAGCAGGAAGTCGGCCGCCTTGCTCGCTGCACTGGCCGCGCGGAAGATCGCCTTTTCGTCGGCGCACAGCACTTCGAGCCAGGCACCGATGTAATCGGCGTGCCGCACGGTCGGGACAATGCCCAGCGCCGCACAGGCAAAGGCACTGGCCATTTCCGCCACCATTTCCTCTTTTGCATAGGACGCAGAGCCAAACTTGCCTGTCTGGTCCCGGTCCAGCCGGGACGTGTGGCCTGTCGCATGACCGAGTTCGTGCAGGGCCGTGCGGAACCAGTTGATCGGCTCGAGGAAGGCAGCCTGGGGCGGCACTTGCACCACGTCATGGGTGGGGGAGTAGAAGGCTTCCCCGCCGCCGATGCGGAACGTCACCCCGCTGCCCTGGATCACGCGATCCGCACCAGCAATCGCCAGTTCGGGCGCAATCGGTGCCACCGGGGCAATCATGTCTTCGGGCAGGCCCTCGCACTGGTCGAGGTTGAACACGGTAAAGCGCTTGAGAAAGGCCACGGTGCGCGCTTCGCGGTCTTCGTCCCTGGCCTTGGCGGCTTCCTCACGCGGGGTGAAGCGATCGGCATAGCAGACCACCGTGCCCTTCTCGCCGCGCCGGACATGGCCCCCGGCTGCTTCGGCCTGGCGATAGGTCAGCCAGCGCTGCGAGGAAAAGCCCTGCTCGATCGCAGAGGTCCAGAGAATGAGAACATTTATTCCGGAATAGGTCCGGCCAGAACCGGCATTGTGGGGCAGCGTGCAGGGACAGCGGCTGGCGTCCCATGGCTGCACCCAGGGCAGGCGCCCGGCTTCGAGTTCGGCAATGATCCGGGACGTCACCTCGGCATAGAGGGACTGGCGTTCATTCGCGTTCACGGTGCTCATGATCTTCAAGCTCCTTAAACCGCCATGGCCCGGCGCCGGGGTGGCGAGGGGGCGGCAGGAGCGGACCGACAGCCCCGCATCAGGCGGCGGGGTGCATCCGAAGGAGCGCAACAGCGTGGAGCACCCGGCCCCGCGCAGCGGGCCGGGTTGCACCCCGTCGCGGCGGGGCTACAGGGCCGTGACGCCCCCCGTCACCCTGGAGCCGAGGCAAACACCGCCGCGCGCCCAATAAGCGCGGCGACAACCGGAGGGGAGCTGAAGGCGTACCGACAGGGCCGGCCAGATGGCCGGGCCAAGTGTCAGCGATCGTACCGGCTCTGCCGACGAGACGGCACCGCCGGCTCGGCTGGAACGCAGCGGAAGGAGAGCGCGGTCAGGCCGAGACGGCCTGAGACACAATCTGCACGACCATCAAAATTTCTTTTTCGCAGCCTAGCGTACAATCGGCGGCGCCGGCGCAATCAGGCGTAGATTCAGCGCTTTGGCACCGTTTTCGGCACTCTTGACGCCGACCGTAGACCAGCAAATCTCACAGCGAAGGAGCAAGACAACCAACCACAGCACAGGAAGACCACGCCATGACCGAACAGCCCCCGGACCGCATCCTGCGTCTCAATGCCGTGCTCGATCGCACCGGCCTGACCCGCGCCACCCTCTACCGCAAGATCCAGGCGGGCACGTTTCCCAGACAGGTCCGCATCGCCACGCGCTGCACCGGCTGGCGGGAATCCGCCATCCGAGAATGGATGCGCAATCCCATGTTCTATCGGGTCGACGAGGCCAGGTAGCGGTGCATTCCCAATGCGGCCTCCAACACCGGCGCGCGGCGGTGATCTGCCAAAAGCGGCCCATCGGGAATGCCGGGGATTGAGGACGATCCGGAAGGGCAGGTTACAAAATGCAAACGGCGGAAAGCTGCCGTTCCAACGCCGAAGCGCTGGGGGCAGCACCCGACCAAAGTCGGACTTCCGCAGATCTTCCAGTGATGACGGCTTTTGACCAACTCTGCCGTTCGATAAGCGGCTTGGGAAGGGCAGCAATTTTCCCAAGCGCGTTAAAATGGCCCCTCGCGGGACGCGAGGAGCCATCGAGTCAGATTTCGGTGTTTTCGGCTAAGGTGAGCGCGTCTTCCACGTCGATCCCGAGATAGCGCACCGTATTCTCGATCTTGCTATGACCGAGGAGGATCTTGACGGCGCGAAGGTTGCCGGTTGCCCGGTAGATTATTGATGCCTTCGTCCGGCGAAGTGAGTGCGTGCCGTACTCGTTTCGCATCAGACCGACCCCTGTCACCCATTCATCGACGAGCCGGGCATACTGTCGGGTGCTGAGATGCCCATTATGATCAACCCTGCTCGGAAAGATATAGTCGTCCACCGTGCCGCCCCGCCGCTCAAGCCAGGCCAGTAGACTGGCCCTAGCGTCTGGAAGCAGCTCGAATTGAACAGGCCGACCTGTTTTCTGCTGCATCACGATCGCACGCGTTCGAATTTGTCCGCCGCTGACAAGGTCGCCGATCTTCATCTGCACCAAGTCGCAGCCCCTGAGTTTGCTGTCGATCGCCAGATCGAACAGCGCTCGATCTCGCAAACGGCGGCGCTGATTTAGGTAAAATCGAATCTCCCAAATCTGCTTCGGTTTCAGTGCACGCTTAGCGCCAACGGCCCTTCCGGCATTCCAGACCTGGCGCTTGGTGGCGGTGAGTTCAGTTTCAGGCGATTCCATGATCGTTCTCCGATGGCCACAGTGGCCGCTCGAAGAACGCTTTGGCGCTCGATAAACAGGAAGACCCACGGCGCCTAGCGACCCCCTGAAGCCGTTCCCGTTCCCGCTTGAGTGGATGACCGGCACGAAACCGTCACAGATCCAGTGGGTCATGGCGTGCGTTGAGTTTTGTGAGCCGCTAACGCATGAGCCCGGCTGCCCGAAGTGCATCCTCAATTACTTTGCCCACTCCGCCGATTGCGGGCACGTCGATCAGCGGGCGCGCCGTCGGGACACCGGCACCTGGGGTCTCATTCACCGCGTTCGATCCAAATGTGAGAGCAAGGCTTTGTCTCGTAGGTGCCGCTTCGGCAGGTCTAACATGAACAGCATGCTTATCGCTACCCACTAAACCCCAGAATCGGCAGATGTGTCGTGTGGAGCAAATGCTGGCTTCGAGCATGTAGGCACCGCTCTTGCCGCAGCCGTTCTCGCCCGCTGTGTCGAGCGGCGTACCATGGCCCATGCCGGTGATGCTGTATTCCTCGATTACCTCATGGCCAGTGGCGTTGCACCAGACGCGCCTGGGATATCCATCGACGGCCTCGGTCCGCGCGGGATCGACACCGACCCCATGCAGAGCACGCCACTGGGCTATGATGGCGTCGGCGTTGTTGGGGTTCACCGTTGGGTCCGCGCTGCCATGCCAGATCGAGAGGGTAGGCCATGGACCCGGATGATCGGAGGCGCCGCGAACCAGCGCCGCAAGCTCCGCTTCACGCGGGACGCTGTGCCCGCGCATGCGATCAAAAGCTTGCGGGATCGTGCTCGCGCAGCCGTAGGGCAGGCCGGCGATGATCGCGCCGCCGGCGAACACCTCCGGATAGGTCGCCAGCATGACCGAGGCCATCGCCCCTCCCGCGGAGAGGCCTGTGACGAAGATGCGCGCCGGATCGATCGGGTGGGCACCGGCGACGGCGTCGATCATCTTACGGATCGAAAGCGCCTCGCCGGAACCACGGCGGCTGTCCTCCGGCGAGAACCAGTTGAAACACAGATTCGGGTTGTTACGCCGCTGCTGCTCAGGAAACAGGAGGGCAAAGCCGTACCGATCGGCCATCTCGGACCAGCCCGCCCCCACGTCGTAGCCAGCCGCCGTCTGGGTACAACCATGCATGACGACGACGAGGGCTGCTCCATCGCAGAGAGTTGGCGGTACATAGATATGGGCTTGGAGAGCCCCAGGGTTCGAGCCGAAATTCGGAAGGCTTTCGAGGCGGCCGCGGGGCACTGCACTCATATCGGCCGCATTACGCAGTGAAGCAAGCCGTGCTATAGTGTCGGAGAGTTTGCGCATGACAATCACCTTGGATGAAGATAGCCTGCGAAGGCGTGGTTATGACCATCTTGCCGCACCGCACAATGAATGGGGTGTCAGACCATTGATGCAAGGCACCCAAGTACTTCTTTCAGTCCGGTTGCGAAGAATCGTCCGAGTTTCCGACGCTGACAAGTCGGACCGGCGGTCGACACCCGCGCGGCTTCACCTCCAACCGGGGGACGTCAACGTGTCATCGAACAGGGCCGGCTTGCCGTAGGTGATCTCATGTTGTGCGATCTCAACCTGCGTTGCGAGGGCTGTCTTAGGACGATGGAGATTTTGTATGCGTAACCGAAACGGTCGTCCCTGGGTATCCACCCTCGGTCTCAACGGTCGCATGCAACTGACTGGCCAAAGCTTCGACGATGCTGGTGCCCAGGCCCGGCTTCGCATCGGCCAGCGTCTCGGGCGTGCCAATGCCGTTGTCGCTGACCGACAAGGTCCAGCCGACATCGTGCATGTGATAATCGACGAGAATCCTGCCATCGCGCCCTCCGGGAAACGCATGCTTGAGTGCATTGATGACCAGCTCGGTGACGATCAGCCCCAGGCTGACCGAGATGTCGGCATTCACGCTAGTGCCGTCGGCGGTGACCACGATCAACACCTTGTCATGATCGTGGATCATCGAGGCGCCCAGGCTTTTGCACAACTGGGTCAGATATTCACGCAGTTCTACCTCGCCCAACCTTGATGCCGCGAGTTGCTGCTGCAACGTCGCGATCGACATCACCCGATTGTGCGCATCGTGGAGATGCCCGCGCGCTTCGTCCGATTGCACCCGGCGCGCGCTCTGCATGAGCACGCTCGCAATGATCTGGAGGCTGTTGGCAACGCGGTGCTGAAGCTCCTGGAGCAGGATCGCCTTCTCGCGGAGCAAGTCATCCTTGAGCTTCACGCTGAGCCGGGCTTCGGTGACGTCGGAAATGGTCAGGAGCAGGCGGACATGATCCGCCTCGCCATAGTCGAGCTTCTGGGCGCCCAGAACGAGGCGCCGCGGCGGCGCCTCACCCTTGAGATCCATTTCGTAGGCTTCGATCCTGGCATGGCCCGAGAGGGTAGCGCCGAGCAGCGAACGAAGCTGGGGTACGTTCCACTCCCCCGCGCCGAGCGCAAACACCGACTGCCCGCTGACACGCGACGGATCGAGACCGAAAGCGCGGTAAAAGGATGTGCTTCCGGCGATGACGGTGAAGTCCCCGTCGAGCAACAACGCGGGCGCGGCGGAAGATGTCAGAATCGCCAGCGCGAGGCCGTAAGCGACATCAGGGTGGACGGGCGGATTCATGATGAAGGCCCCCTTTCCGGGGAAACCAGAAAGCCCGCGGTGATGAGGGCTGTATCCGGCAATCGCGAACAGCGCGCTTCTTTGAGGAGCGCATGAACTCGAAACCGCATCATAGCACGATTGCGCGCAAGCCCGGCATCTATTCGACGCCGGGCAGATGTCGCCGTCCCTGAACCCGGACAAGGCCGGTCCGGATCAGCCATTGGTTGCCGGCGCTGTCCCATAATAGTCGATCACGCGCCGACCATAGGTTTCGTCGAACACGGGCGCCGAATCCGGCCGGAAGCTGGGCGCGCCTTCCAGCAGGCGCTTGTCTATGGCCGCCACATATCCGCCCTCCGTCTCGCTGTAGTGAAACGCCGACCAGGGAATGGGGTGATAGCTCTGCCCCAATCCGAGAAATCCCCCGGTGGACACGATGACATAGGCGAGCTGTCCGGTCCGTTCATCCAGAATTAGCTTGGCGATCGTGCCCAGCTTGTCGCCATCGCGGCCCAGGACGGCCTTGCCGCGAATGTCGTCGGCGGAGGTCAGGACAACAGCGCCCACAGGCGCGGCCGGTGCTTCTGCATTGGTGGCCATGGCCTGGCTCCTTTCGGTAATAAAAAGGGGCGGCAAGCCCATGCGGCCGCCGCCCCCGGAAATGCATTCTCAGGCAAGGCTGTGCTTCAAATCGCGCATCTGGTCGTGCCCGGCCTTCACCGACACGAAAGCGTCGCGAATGACGTCACGCGTCGCGGGTTGAAGCTCGGCGTCCTTCGACGCCTTTTCGAACTTCGCCTTGATATGATCCTCGCCGCGTTCGACTTCGTCGATGATCGCCTTGTCGTTCTTGCCGGTGAGGGCCTGCTTGAGGTCCATGAAGCTGCGATGCGCCGCGCCCAGGAGGCTGGAGCTATCCTCCGGCTCTCCACCAAGGTTGCGCACTTCCGCCTGCAGGGTAGCGACGATCTGTCCGCGATCATGGACGAAACTGGTGAACAGCGTCGCAAAGCGCGTGCTCTTCGCGTCTTCGGCGGCGTCCTCGAAGCCTTTCAGGCTGTCGAGGGTCGTGGTGATCAGTCCGTTCAGAACCGAGATGTCATGCTGGTCGTTCATGTCCGTATCCTTTCCGATAGCGTCAGGAGCCGGGAGATCTGCATCTCCCGGCCCGTTGTGACGGTCAGTTTCCCGAGAGCGCCGAAGGCAGCAGCGCGCCGCCCTGCTGCAGCTGCTGCTCGATGATGTGCACGCCATTGCCGGCGACCTGTTTCAACGACTGGTCGGCGCCATCTTCGGCATATCCCTTGTACGTGGCCCAATTGCCCTGCTGAACCTGGGCGGACTGGGTGAGGTACAGGTTGTCGAACGAACTGCGCGGCGTGCCGCGAAGCATTTTGAGCATCGAGGCGCGCTCGGCCGACAAGCGCGTGGTGGGCTTGGCGATCTTGCGCTGATCGTTGTTCAGCGAGGCGAGCAGCGTCTGCTGGGAGGTTTGCGACTCCGAGATGATGCGCTGGGCATAGGCCTTTACATCGCTGCGCTGTGAGCGTGCGAGGCTGAGCCGGCTTGCCGCGATCTGAAACTGGTTGGCATCGGATGCGGCAGCCGAGAAGGCCGGAGCATCAAGGCCATGGACCGGCCCGACGCCTACATTCACGCTGGAATAGCTGCCGGTCATGGCAGGTGTGGCGGACTGGGCGGAGGTGACTGCGGGGACGGCGAGCATCGCCGTGCCGAGCAGGAGGGAGATCATTGTCAGTTTCATGGTAGTGTTCCTTGCAGGCGCAATCCCACCGGTCATGCCGGTAGAAAAGCCACGCCCGCTCTTTGGCAGGAAGCGCACCTTCCAAGATGGACAGGTATCGCTTGGAGCTATCTGACAACGATCAAAAGTGGATATCGTTGCGTCCATCCCTTCAATATTTGCATAAATATCTGCTTACATCTGACAACCGTGACAAATATTAGGATAAATATTTCATATGTTAAATATTTAACGGGTTGTGGAACGATTATATCGGATCGACCGTTCGCATAATTCCGGTTGCGATATGTCGATAAGGCCCGATCGTCTTCTGGATCACAGGAGAATGATTATGGGAATTATCATGTGGCTCATCGTCGGCGGCGTGATCGGCTGGCTCGCCAGCGTGATCATGCGCACGGACGGCCAGCAGGGCATCATCCTCAATATCGTGGTGGGCATCGTCGGCTCCTTCATCGGCGGCCTGATTTTCGCCAAGGGCGACATCAACAACGCGCCGCTCACCGTCACGACGTTCCTGGTCTCGCTCGCCGGGGCCATCGTACTGCTCGCGATCGTCAACCTGATCCGCCGCGGATCGCTACGCTGAGCTTCTCATCCATGGGGCTGTCGCGGCGATGCGGCGCCGGCGTTGAAGTCCTTTGAGCACGCTCACCATCCGGCATCGCACGTCCTATTATTACCGGCAGCCGGTGCAACTTGGTCCCCACCGGCTGATGCTGCGCCCGCGCGAAGGGCATGACATCGACCTTGCGTCCTTCGATCTAGACATCACGCCCGATGCCGGCATTTCCTGGGCGCGTGACGTGGCGGGCAATGCGGTTGCGACGGCGATCTTTCCATCCATCACCGACCGCCTGGTCATCGAAAGCCGGTCGGTTCTCCGCGTCGGCGCGGTGGCGTGGCCGGTGTTCGCCATTTCCGCGTCGGCGATCGCCTATCCGTTTCGATACAGCGACGACGAATGGACGGACCTCGGCAGCCTGGCCGTCATGCAGTATCCGGACGCGAACCACCGGCTGCACGACTGGGCGCAAGGGTTCGTGCGCGGGAACCCGACCGACACGCTGGCCCTGCTCAAGGACCTGAGCGCGGGTGTTCCCAGCTGGATCGCCTATCAGGCGCGAGACGATGAAGGCACCCAGTCCCCCGTGGAGACGCTGAATCGCGGCGGGGGATCCTGCCGCGATTTCGCGGTGCTTTTCGTCGAGGCGGCGCGCAGCCTCGGCTTCGGCGCGCGGATCGTCTCGGGCTATCTCGACAACCGGGCGGAAACCCTCGTCGGCCAGGATGCGGCCGGGTCCACGCACGCCTGGGCGGAGGTCTTTGTACCCGGTGCTGGCTGGATCACCTTCGACCCAACCAACCGCAGCGTTGGTGGTTTCAACCTTGTGCCTGTCGCGACCGGTCGCGCCATGCACCAGATCGCACCGGTCAGCGGCAGCTATGCGGGGCCAGCGAAAATGCTGGACCATATGAGCGTGGAAGTCGAACTGCGCTGACCAGCCATGCGCAGTGGATAAGAGCGTATCTTGCCAAATGGGCTCTCCGCCTATGGTATTTCGCCTTTGCACACCCCATATCGAAGTTACCGCACTCCAAATGCCCAGGGCTCGAATGCGGCCGAGAGACAGTTCGCGCTCCCGCTCGTTGACGGAGACGAACGATGTCCTTTTTATCCAGTAGCATAACGAGTACGGACAGAGCGGAACTTCCACTCAATCTTCCCATGATCCCGCAATCCAGTGGTGCGCAGGGTGACGCCGCGCGATCCCTGCGTGAGGACAATTGGGAGAATGAGGGCGGTCACGTCGCCGGAGCGAAGTTCCCGACCGCAACCCCCGCGCTTTCCGCCAGCGATGTCGAGACGCTCGAAGCTCAGGTTCGTTGCATGGAAAGCAAGCTGGCCAGCGATTTTGCCGATGGGCGGGTAGGGACGCGTTACAACACCTATGCACATCGCTCACGCGTCCTTCGCCAGCAAAAGGCCAAGCTTGAAGCAGCGTGGGCCAGTGTTCAGTCGCAGGAGCAACCAGGATGAACGATCCTTCTGAACTGGAGGGAGCCGCTGCGGCCGAGCAGATGGCTCATTACGAGATCACTCGCGTTCCGGTCGATCAGTATCGTTACAAGGATTATCGCTACTCGAAGCTGAGCGACGCAATTGCTCAGGCCAGACGTGACGGGAAACCCTCCTGATCTTGGCCACCAAGGCATCGAAGCTTTTGAAAGGACGTTCCATGGAGCTTTCATCGACCTTTTGCCGGATGCAGGAGAATGTCCAGCGCGATCGCGCGACCAATGCGGTGTTGGAGAACATCCGCCGCGTGGCCGAGAAAGCGGCCAACGCATGGGGCGCCGTGGCCCTTGCCGCCGAACAACGCGAAGCATGTCGCGAACGAACGCGCATCATTGCGGACATGGCCGCTCTTCAAAATGAGAGGATACCCAGCGAAGAGGACAGGCTGCTCAGCGAAAACCCGGACAGGGGGTTCGAAAGCCGCTAAATTGAGCCACCAAAAATCGGAGGAGATCTATCGCTTGTACGTTAGCATCCTGTGACCGGCGATCACGGCATGCAGGCATGCCGTTCCTGAATACTACAACCCTTAGGCCGCAGTTTGAAGAGGGCGAGATGATCGATCCCGCAAATCCAGGCCTGCCGCACGAGTTTGCCGACCGAATAACAAAGCCGTTCACGCAGTTCCTCAGGGTCGAGGCCGCAGCCGGGGGATTGTTGCTGGTCGCTACGATAGTCGCATTGAGCGTCGCGAATACGACTTGGTCTGGGCAATTCCTGGCCTTCTGGGAGATGCAGATCGGCCTGCAGATCGGCTCGTTGGACTTTCCCCGTTCAACGGGGCACTGGATCAACGACGGATTGATGACCTTCTTTTTCTTCGTGGTGTCCCTGGAGATGAAGCGCGAGTTCGCTCTGGGCGAATTGCGAAACCTGCGAACGGCGGTCCTTCCTTTCGCAGCTGCGCTGGGCGGCATGATGGTGCCTGCTTCGATCTACATTGCGATTCTGGCCGGAAAAGCCGGCACGCACGGCTGGGGAACGGTGATGGCGACCGATACGGCGTTCGTCATCGGGGGACTTGCGCTCTTTGGTTCGCGCGTTCCCCACAGCTTGCGCCTGTTTCTCATAGCCTTGGCGATCTTTGATGACATCGGCGCCATCCTGGTCGTGGCGATTGGTTACGGAAACGCCTTGAATTTCGTCGCAATCGGTCTTGCGTTTATGGTCCTGAGTGTAATCGTCATCGCCGCTCGTCTGGGCATCCGAAGCATCCCGATATACTTTTTCTTCGGAGCCGCGTTTTGGCTGTGCCTTGACGCCTCCGGCATCCACGCGACGATCGCCGGTGTCATACTCGGGCTAATGACCCCGGCGCGAATCTGGGTGGGTGTGCCGCGTCTGCGCGCCATCCTCGGGAACGTCCTGGAACCGCGCGATCATGAGTGGAGTGGCGACACATCAGATCGCCGCGAACTTGTAGAAGCGGGCCGAGCTATCAGTGAGTCCCTATCGCCGTTGGAGCGGTTGGACATGATGCTGCACCCCTGGGTGGGGTTCGCGATCATGCCTCTCTTCGCCCTGGCCAATGCGGGGGTCGCGTTTTCGACGTCCGACATCCAACCTGTCACAGTCGCGATCTTTGTCGCGCTGGTCTTCGGCAAGCCCATAGGCGTTCTGCTCTTCAGCTGGCTGGCGCTGCGTTCGGACCTTGCAACGCTCGGAGCAGGCCTGAACTGGTCTTTCCTTACAGCCAGCAGCTTATTGACCGGGATAGGCTTCACTATGTCCTTTTTCATTGCGAACCTCGCTTATCCTTCGACGCTGCTGGTTGCGGCGAAGCTGGGAATTCTTCTTGCCTCACTCGCATCGGCTGTCGTGGGCCTGTTGGCCGTTTATTGGGTGACGCGGCACAAACGAGGGAATGCCTAGTGACCATCCAACGATAAGTTCGGGCAGGGAGCTAGACTCTTTGGTCGGCGGCATCTTTGCCGGCTATGGCTATAGGATCATGCCCCAGATGATGGTCGACGAAGAGGCGCGTTTTAGCGTCGGCACGGATGATGCCATGTCGGCGGTGCCGCTAGTGGCAGTGAGACCAACTTCAGTCTACTAAAAATGATATTCGAAGTAGCCTCAAGCGGCTGCTCTTGCCGCAAGCCGTCATTCAAGCGACGAGCGGAGAATGGCGGCTTCGTCGAAGGGTTTCGGGCGCCGGCAGGCGTACGAAAGTCTTACAAGTATGACCCGCGGTGAGGCTCGCACACGTCTATGGGTAAAAGGGCTTTGGTGTGGATTGGGGTGACTGAAGCAAGCCCACCGGCCAGCCCGTGATGGGCGGAACAGCATGGAAGTCAGATGACCATTGTGCTCGAAGCGCCGCTGATCCTGCTGGCGATGAGCCCAGTTTTGACTGTGCTGGCGGCGTCGACACACCTATCCCCATTGGCCGAGGCGCAACGTTCACGGCCATCATGCAGGGTAAGCCATGCCTGATCATGGCGTGTTCTTTCGGGTCGGCGGCGCCGATTGCGGCGGAGCGCGGGGCTGGCACCAGCGGGCGAACGTTTCGATGATGGTCATGTGCCCGCCGCAACATGGGCATGGCGGGCGATGATCGGTCGGTACGTCGGGGTCGGTGTCGGTCTCTTCAATCTGCGCGGCGACGCCAAGCAGCCTGCGGGCCAGCGCCATGGCCTCCTTGTGGGTTGAACTGGCAAGCAGGCCGTAATGCCGGATGCGGTGGAAGCCGCGCGGCAGGACGTGGATCAGAAAGCGGCGGATGAACTCGTCGGCTGCCAGCGTCATGACCTGCTGGCGCTTGCCACCGTCGCGGCGATAATCCTTGTACCGGAACGTCACGCCGGTCTCGTCGAACCCGATGAGCCGCCGGTTCGAAATGGCAACGCGGTGCGTGTAGCGCGAGAGATAGGCCAGCACCGCCTGCGGGCCGGCAAAGGGCGGCTTGGCATAGACCACCCAGCGCTTCTTCCGGATGGGCGACAGATGCCGCAGGAAGGCCTTGCGCTGTGCGAGGCCAGCCAAGGTGCCGAAGAAGCCGAGCCTTCCCGCGTCGAACAACGCCAAGAGGCGCGTGAGGAACAGCCGGCGGAACAAGGCCCCCAGCACGCGCACAGGCAGCAGGAATGCGGGGCGCGACGAGATCCAGCGCGTGCCCCCGAGCGCGATGCCGCCGCCGGGCACGATCATGTGCACATGCGGATGGTGCGTCAGCGCCGATCCCCAGGTGTGAAGCACGGCGGTGATGCCGATACGTGCGCCCAGGTGCTTGGGATCGGCGGCGATGGTCAGCATCGTGTCCGCGGCAGCGCGGAACAGCAGGTCATAGACCACCGCCTTGTTCTGCCAGGCAATGTCGGCGATCTCGGCGGGCACGGTAAACACCACGTGGAAGTAGCCGACCGGCAACAGATCGGCCTCACGCGCGGCCAGCCAGGTACGTGCGGCGGCGCCCTGGCACTTGGGACAGTGCCGGTTGCGGCACGAGTTATAGGCGATCCGCCAGTGCCCGCAGTCGTCGCAGGCCTCGACGTGACCGCCCAGCGCGGCGGTGCGGCAATTCTCGATGGCCGTCATGACCTTGAGCTGGCCGAGGCTGAGATGCCCGGCGTGGGCCGCCCGATAGGCGGGCCCGGCGCTACGGAAGATATCGGCGACCTCGAGCGAGGTGCGCACCGGCTCAGCCGGGAGGAGCCACCTGCGGCTCGAGCAGCGTCGTCAACTTGTCCAGCGGACTGATGACCGCGCGCACCGTTCGGGTTGCGACCGTGGTGTAGAAAGCGGTGGTCTCGAGGTTCGCATGCCCGAGCAGCGCCTGAATGATCCGAATATCGACGCCGTCTTCCAGCAGATGCGTCGCGAAGCTGTGGCGCAGGGTATGTGGGCCGACACGCTTTTTGATACCCGCAGCTTCGGCAGCATCGACAACGATCCGATGGAGCTGCCTGGTGCTGAGCGGCTTGAGATTGTGCATGCCTGGGAACAGCCAGCCATCGGCATGCATGACGCCTTGCTTGCTGCCGACCGTCCACCACTCGCGCAAAAGGGCAAGAAGGTCAGCGGGCAGGAGCGCATTGCGATAGCGCCCGCCTTTACCGCGCTCCACGCGCAGGAGCATGCGCTTGCTGTCGACATCGCGGACCTTCAGCATCGTGACTTCGGCAGCGCGCAAGCCAGCACCATACGCAACGGACAGTGCAGCCTTGTGCTTCAGGCAGTTGGTCGCGCCGAGGAGAAGCACGACCTCGTCGCGGCTGAGGACAATGGGCAAGGAGCGCGGATTCTTGACCGTATAGAGCTTGCGGGACAGATCCGGGCGATCAATCGTGTGAGTGAAAAAGAAACGCAGCGCAGAAACGATGCTGTTCATGGTCGGGATGCCAACACCCGCCTCGCGCTGTTCGACCTGGAATTGCCTGAGTTCTTCTGCCGTCGCGGTATCGGGGGGACGCCCAAGATATGTGGCGAACCTCGCGACATGCCGCACGTAATCGAACTGGGTCTTCCGCGTGAACCGGCGCATGTTCATGTCTTCGATCATGCGCTGACGCAGTGAAGTGACGGGGGCATCAGACTGAACATTGGTCATGGTACGACTCCTCGGTTGAAAGGAGCCGCAATCGTCTGCCTACATGGCCCACACCTCAACTTAGACCAAGACCGCCGATTACTGGCCAGACCTCAAGGCAGGCACCACTCCCGCGCCAGCGGGTTCGTACAAGTCCCAGCCCTCGTCATTCAATAGCCCCACGGCGACGGTGAACGAACGACGGGTTCCGACGCAACAGACTGGGTCCCTGAACGTCCGGAATTAAGGCGGCAGCCACCCGAGCTTAACGCGGGCGCGCTGACGGCGACTTTCGCCATCCACGCACAAAAATCTGCCGTTCCGGACTTGGTGCTCATGGCGGTATTAAATCGGCTTGACCTGTGACTATGGCTAGCATCTAAATTCGCCATGACCGACGAAGATGAAGAACGCTGGTGTGCCGAGCAACGATCCAATGTTGTGACTTATCTTGCTGGCGAGAAGTGCGCCTCGACAAGTGTGGGCGAATGGCCTGCTTGGTACATGCCGCCGATGCTGTCGGTTTGGGCTGTTGAAAGCGCAGAACATCCCGGTTCGGTCGGATGGTGGGCTGTATCAGGTGATTTGCCAACGGACTACACGGAATGTCGCGGCGAGCGACACCCACGACAAGGTTTGCGTGACATCGGGCAGCGTTGGCAGATTGCAGCGGAAAAATGGCTAAAGGGCGAGACTTTCGACAGCTGGCAATTGGGGAACGGCAAGTGCCACACAGAGTTGGCTCCTCTTCTCGCAGCTCGCGCGAAAGCACTTCTGGAGATTGTTGCGGATGATGAGAATTGGGATGAGTAAATAATATCCGCCCCCCAATTTGGGGCCATCAGGGCTATTCGGGGCGCGCGCAGAACTGGTCAATCGTTGGCTCGCCCCTTTTGATGAACGAAAGCAAGGTTTCGTAGTCGGCATCCAGCCCAGCGAATGTCTGGATTGGCGGCGATGCTGGAAACAAGCAGGGCAAGAGTTTGGCTGCAAGCCGGACCGGTCTTTTCGGATTGAACCATCACATCGATGAAAAAAGATTCACGCCGTTCGGTTGTCTATGCTGGCGTCTTCGAGCGTACCAGCTTCATCGGAGGGCCGCCCTCGATAATGGTGCAGCTCGAAAAATCCGGTGCGAATTTACAGGTGATGCCCATCGTTTCGGACCGGAAGCTGACGGGCGACAAGGCCATCAGCCGCTCGAAGGCCGGGGCTCCGGCGAGCCTGCCAAACAAGCCTTCCGGGCGCGCTTCGAAATCGACCTTGAGCCCACCGCCCTCGAAATGGCCGGCCGCTCTGGAAAGCTCGGCGAGCGACAGCGTCTTTTCCCCGGTTGCGGGGGCTGCGATCTCCGGCCAGCCATAATCGGTCGCGACGGCACGCACGACGTCTGCGGTCAGGCGTCGGCCATCTCCGCCATTGGTCATAACCACGATGCCTTCGCCTTTCCCGCGATAGGCGATCATGAAGGATTCGAACCCCGGATTGACGCCATCATGGCCAAAGCGCGGAGCCTCGTCGGGATAGAGCGCCAGCCCGAGGCCCCAATTGTCCTTGACCGGTGTCATCATCTCCCGCGTCATCGCTGGCGAAAGGCGATGCCCGTTCTCACCTGCGGCAGAGGCCTGCAGATCGATCAACACGCGCGCCAGGTCGCTCGCGCTGGTCCACAAGCCCGCCGGTGCGAGCTGGGGCATGACCGCGTAATGGCCCGCAATCGTTTTGCCCCAGGCCGAACCAAACGCCATGTCGGCCCGGATTTTCGGCGATGGCGGCATGGCAAAGGCGCTGCGCGTCATGCCGAGCGGACCGAGCACCTCGCGCTGGGCAAGTTCGGCGAAAGGCATGCCGCTGACGTCCGAAAGGGCCAGTTGTGCCACCATGTAGCCGCCGCCCGAATATTCAAACTGGCCACCTGCGGGCAGCACGCTGCGCACGGGCTGGTTGTCCGCAGGTGGCAACCCGTCCAGAATCTGGACGACCGTGGGGAGCACATCGCCGGGCCGATATGCCTGATCGAAGCCATGGACGCCAAGACCGGCCGTGTGGCTGAGCAACTGGCGCAGGGTGATGCCATGCGGCGCCAGCTTGTCGTCCTTCGGCATCTGCCAGGAGCGAAGCGCCTCGTTGATGTTGCGATCCAGCCCGATCTTGCCTTGCTCAACCAGCCGCAATGCGATGATTGCTGTGATGACCTTGCTGATGGAGGCGGCCTGGAAGGTGGTGTTCGGGGTGACCGGCGCGCAGCTTTCAAGATCGCGCAGGCCCCAGCCGCGCGCCCAGGCGATCTTGCCCTCATGGATCACCGCGACGCTGATTCCCGGCACATCGTACCGGCGCATGTCCTCGACGAGCGTGAGCGGCTGCTCGCCCGGCCTGATGACCGCCGGACGCAAGCTGGTTTCGACATAGGCGGTGTGCGCATTGCTGGGTCCGCCGATGGCGATGGAAGGCGCGGCACACGCCTTGGGCGCAGCTTGCGCGATGGCGGGGTAGGCGGCGATCGTGCCCAGCAACAGGGCGCAAAAGGTCATTCGTGCTTGCGGCATCGTCTGGGTCTCCAGCGTCGGGGGAAGGGAGGCGCGGCTCCCCGAGCATGACAGCGTTACGAAGGCGGCAGGCTGAGATCTTCGTGCCACCGGCAAAGGCCGGCGATCAGCCCCAGTTCGATCCCCAGCACCACGGCCAGCGTGATGGCCTGGCTGACGTCGAGGAACATGCAGCCCATAAACAGGATCAAGGTCGTGATCGCGGCCAGATTGGCGACGCCGGTCGAGGTCGCGCGCCGCCAGTCGCGCTCAAGCATCAGCCAGGCGAGACGCAACTGTCCCCCTCCGGACAGCAGCAGCAGCAAGCTCAGCGAGGGTGCAACCACCCGATAGGCGCCGCCAATGATAAGCTTTTGCGCGACGGCCATGCCGGCACCCGGTCCGCCCTTGCCGCCGAACAGATGCGGCAGGCCAAGCAGCGCGGCGCTGATTTCCATGGCCGCGATGGGGACCATCACGGCGATTGCCAGCGTGTAATTGGTCAGGACGAACCGCCCTTCCTGCGCCATCGGCATCTGGCGCAAGGCGCCGATCAGGCATCCGATCGCGAAACTCAACCCGCGTCCGTCCTCGGCGGCGATATCGAACTCCTCCCACATCGCCTGCGCCCATTCACGCCGGGCTTCTCCAAGACACTGGCAGGCCAACGTCATCAACGCGCGGGAGAAGGCAATCATCATATCCCGGCGGCCCTGGGTGAGAGTGGGGCAGCGCCGGGCGCAAGCTCCTGCATCAGCGCGTAGCCTTTGGCGGTCAGGCGGTAGGCGTGGCGTGCTGGGCGGCCGGGCTGAACGGGCTCGCGCCATTCCGCTTCGACCAGCCCCTGGTCGGTCATCCGCATCAGCAGCGGATAGAGCGTGCCCGAGAGCAGGCCTGTTTCCTTCATCAGATCATAGCCGTGGTGCCACTGCCGGTCCGACAGGGCCTGCAGCAGGGAGGTCATCTGCTTTGAAGGGCGACGGTTTCGTATCATTCGCTATGATCAACATATGTAGATTTAAGAGTCAAGCGCTGTTGAACTGCTCGGGGAGACGAAGGTGCTGGCAGGCAAACCATGGCCGACGGCGTTGAAAAATGTCAATCAAGGGGTGCACAACCTGACTGAACGAATGGTCAGTTTCGACGATCAAGATCGAGATACTGGACGGCCGTTTTTAGGGCGGGAACCGCCCCCCCCCTTTCGTCATGATGGGGTTACAGTAACCGATCGCTGATCCGCATTTTGCCAGCAGGCGCATGTCAGGGCGTGTGAGCTATTTCGAAACCTTCAACGTGGAGGGTGCCGTTTTGCTTCAAGAAGCCAAACACGTGATCGGCCCACTCCTGCAACATGCGCCGGCGCGGTGACAGGTACAACGCGCTGTTGTAGGCGCTGCGGACATCATCGCGGTCGGTGTGGGCAAGTGCCATCTCGATCCAATCGGCACGATAGCACTCGGCTTCATTGGCCCAGGTGGAGGCCAGACCGCGGAAGCCATGGACTGTCTGTCGACCGCGATATCCCATGCGGTAACAACCGTAGATCATGGTGTTCTGAGAAATGGGCTGGCCCAGCTTGTCACCGCCGAAGACGTAACCACTCGTCGAATAGATCCTGACGTCGCTGAGCAACGACACGACCTGACGCGACAGCGGCACAAGGTGCTCGCGTTCCATCTTCATCCGCGCCGCGGGCACGCGCCACAGCGGCTCGGGCCCATCGAGTTGCTCGAACTCGTCCCAGCGCGCAAGGCGGGTCTCGTTGGTCCGGGCCCAGGTCAACAGCGTGAACAGCAACGCCGCACGGGTTACGGCGCGACGGCGCGGATTCTCCTCGCCGTCATAGCTGTCGATTGCCCGAACCAGCGCAGGCAGCTCCTGCAGCCCCACCCGCGCCATGTGCCGGACGCGCGGCTTCGGCTTTAACAGATCAGACAGATATGCCGCCGGATCCTGATCAGCCCAGCCTTGCGGGATCGCGAAGCGATAGATTTGACTGACGTGCTGCTTGATACGCCGGCTTACGTCGAGCGCGCCGCGCGCTTCCACGGCCCGAACCATGGCCAGCACGTCGGCACTGGTGATCGACCGCAGCGGCCGATTGCCGAGCACGGGGAACGCATCACGCTCAAGTCGTGTCATCAGTCGCTTGGCGTGGCCTTCGTCGAGATTGCCCTCGCGGTTCTCATGCCAGGCCCGCGCCGCCTGCTCGAACGTCTTGCCGGCTGGCGACTTGTTGCTGGCGCCAGGGTCCCTCCCTTGCCCCAGCGCCACCCTAGCTTCGGCGCGGCGTAGCCGCGCCTCGGCAAGGCTGAGATCGGGATAGCGGCCGAAGGAGAGCAGCTTCTCCTTGCCGTCGAACCGGTACTTCATCCGCCAGAGCTTTGAGCCGTTGGGCCGGACGAGAAGGTACAGGCCCTCGCCATCGGCGAGCTTGTAGTCTTTCTGCCGCTTGGTCGCGTAGCGGACTTCGAGTTCCTTGAGCGCCATCTGGGGGTACTCCGCTGGGGTTGCGGCGATTACCCCATAAAATACCCCCAAATGCAAATCGACGTCTTGGCGTTCGATGGGGTCCGGAGAGCCATCCTGAGAAGGCGCGACTCGGATGTAAGGCACGGAATAAAGACACAAAAAATCCGCCTCGGGGTATCCTGAGGCGGTTTGGCATGTTGTTGTATGGTTGCGGGGGCAGGATTTGAACCTGCGACCTTCAGGTTATGAGCCTGACGAGCTACCGGGCTGCTCCACCCCGCGATGCGCTGCGGCCCCG
>NZ_JABGCC010000016.1:0-54124 GCF_013149315.1 Novosphingobium sp. SG754
CATCGGCTCACTACTCGACGCCTTCACGCCAGACGAATGCGCAAACTACCTCAGAAACTCAGGCTATGCGTCAATGTAATGTCATCAAACTCTAGCTGACAATCCGAAAGGTGCAGGCGCGCGTTTGCGCGTGACCTCGCACCACCCCCAAACCCCCTCCTCTGAAGAGAAGGGGGTTTTTTGTTGTCAACTTACCACAGCTTGGCGCGTTTTTCGGGCGGGATATACATGGTGTTGCCGGGCTTGACCCCAAAGGCCTGATACCACGCTTCGATATTGGGCAGTGGCCCGAGGATGCGGAAGCGGGCCGGGCTGTGCGGGTCGGTGGTGACCTGGTTGCGCAGCGAATCCACGCGCTGGTTGGCGCGCCAGGCCTGGGCGAACGAGAGGAAGAAGCGCTGGTCGCCGGTCAGCCCGTCGATCACCGGCGCCGGCTTGCCACCCAGCGACTTGTGATAAGCATCGAGCGCCACCTGCAGGCCGGCAAGATCGGCGATATTTTCGCCCATCGTCAGCTTGGGATTGATGAAGGCGCCCGGCGCCGCTTCAAAGCGGGCATATTCATCGCCAAACACCTTGGCTTCCGCCTCGAAACGCTCGGCATCCTGGGGCGTCCACCAGTCGGAGATGGCGCCCTTGGCATCGATCTTGCGGCCCTGGTCGTCAAAGCTGTGGCTGATTTCGTGGCCAATGATCGCGCCCGTGGCGCCATAGTTTACCGCATCATCGGCGCGCGGATCGAACAATGGCGGCTGGAGAATGCCGGCGGGGAACACGATCTGCAGCTTGGCGCCGCCGTTGTAGGCGTTCACCGTCTGCGGGTTCATGCCCCACTTCTTGCGGTTCACCGGCTTGCCCAGGTCTTCCATCGCATAGTCGGCATTGAAGCGCGCGGCGCGGGTAACGTTGCCGTAGAGATCGTCAGGCTTGATCACCAGCGCCGAATAATCGCGCCACTTGTCGGGATAGCCGACCATCACGTCGATCCGCGCCAGCTTGGCAAGCGCAGCGTCCTTGGTCGGCGCGCTCATCCACGGATTGGCGGCAATGCGCTTTTCAAAGGCGGCGCGCAGGTTGGCGACCAGTTCCTGCATCCGCGCCTTGGACGATGGCGGGAAATAGCGCGCGACATAGGCCTGGCCGGCCGCTTCGCCCAGCTGGCTGTTGACCAGATCGAGCCCGCGCTTCCACCGTGGCTTGAGCTGGCCCACCCCGGTGAGCGTGCGGGTAAAGGCAAAGCGGCTGTCGACCATCGCCTTGGTCAGATAGGGCGAAGCCTGGTCGGCCACGTGGAACGCCTGCCACAGCTTGAGCGTGTCGAGCGGGGTGTTGGCATAGAGTGCCGCCAGATCGCGGATCGCGGTGTTCTCGCGCACGATCATGCGGCTTTGCGGGGCGATGTGCGCGCCTTCGAAGAAGGCCGTCCAGTCGATCCCGGGCGCATAGGCGGCAAATTCGGCCGATGACATTGGGTTATTGGTAGCGCTGCGATCGCGGCGGCGGGCAATATCCCAGCTGCGCGTGGCGATCTCGGTTTCAAAGGCCATGATCTTTGCGGCCGCTGCTGCCGGATCGGCCACGCCCAGCGTCTGCAGCGTGCGGGTGATATAGGCGACATAGGCCTCGCGCTGCGGCGCGAACGCGGGCTTGAGGTAATAATCGCGTTCTGGCAGGCCCAAACCGCCTTGGCCAAGCGAGAGGACATTCAGCCCCGCATCGGCGGTATCGGGGCCCACGCCATAATCGACCAGGCTGATGCCAAAGTTTCCTTCGGTTCCGCCCATGGCGCGGGCAAAGGCGGTCTTGTCGGCAATCGCCATGACCTTGGCGACATCGGCCCGAAGCGGGGCAAGGCCGCGTTGCTCGACCGCCGCCTCGTTCATGAAGCTGGCATAGAGCGCGCCGACCTGGCTGGTCGCGGGCATGGCGGCGACCAGATCCTTCATCTGCGCCTGGACCCGCTCGTCGATCAGGGCAAGCGTGCCGATGTTGGGCCGGTCTTCGGGAATGGGCGTGCGCGCCTTCCACTTGCCGTTGGCGTAAGTATCGAAATCATCGCCCGGCTTAACCGAAAGATCGCGCCCGGAAAGATCGACACCCCAGCCGCCGATCGGCCCGCTCTGAGCGCTGGCGGCAGCGGGTGCCGCCTTTGCGCGAGACGCCGGAGAGGCCAGGGCCGGCTGCATCGCCACGGCCAATGCCGTCGATGCCAAGACCATCATGCGAAGTTTCACAGTTGCATTCATCCTTGTTGACCCCTCAACGGCGCACAACCTAGACGAAGGCGGTTTCATCTGAAAGAGTTTGATGCAGGTGATGCCATTGATAAAAAGGGCATGTCTGTGCGCTTTTTGTCGCCAATCGTGTCATTTGCAATTGTCAGCGGCGGCGCAGTAGCACCTCCACGCTTTCTTCGACACTGGCTCGGTCGGTATCGCAGCCACTTTCCTGTTCCAGCGCGGTGCGAATGTTGGAAATCTTGCTGTCAGACAGATGCTCGATCCCGATGAAATCGCCCCGCGCGCCTTCCAGGGCGCGGATCAACTCGTCCAACTTGGCTTGCATCGCCGCAGCATCGCGGTTTTGCGCATTCTGGATGACGAAGACCATCAGGAACGTGACGATGGTGGTGCCGGTGTTGATCACCAGCTGCCAGGTGTCTGACCAGGCGAAGATCGGGCCCGACACGGCCCAGACGACGATGATCAGCGTGGCCAGCGCGAAACTCGCCGGTTGCCCCGCCAAGGCCGAAACGCGATTGGCAAATGCGGTGAAAATCCGGTCCATGGCCGCGGTTCTTTCTGGTTTGATTGCTGGACTGTTTCCCAAAACCAGCGGGCGGGCCGCGCGGTTCCCGAAAGGGCAGGGAACCGTTGGGGGCACCCTGGCTTGGCCGTGCCCAAGAATTGCTTTGCCGCTATCATGCCACGCCATCGCTTGACGGCAAAAAGTCTATCAAATAAATAGAGATCAAGACGCAGCGGCCTGGCCCGATGCTGCGCCGGCCCTCAGCTGCCGCCACGGGCCCGCGGCTTTTGATCGGGAAGCAGCTTGCTCCGCGTTACCAACGGCTAAAGCGCGCGAACGCTGGGGCGACATCGCCAGGCTTCGTGTTCCCCGCTGTTTCAGGGGTGATACGATGCAATGCACACGATAGCGGCATAACGCCTGCGCCCAGCCACCGTGCATACCACGGCTGCGCCTGGGCCTGACCATAATCACATCCAGATGGCGCAAGGCCGCGCGGCGATGCCCCGCACGCGGCAGGCCGCCTTGCGCCTTCCGTCCATGAGGGACCGCTTTTTCATGTCGATTTTCCATGCCACCCGCCCGGCCACTGGCCTGGGCGCCCTGCTGCTCGCCTCCACCGCACTGGCCTTGCCAGGCTTGGCCCAGGCTGCCGAAACTGCGGCGGCGCCGGCCGAACAGGCGCCGGCACCGGTCGCCGACCCAGCCAGTCCGGATGTGCCCGATGCCAATGCCATCACTGTCACCGCCCGCCATCGCGAGGAACGGCTGCAGGACGTGCCGCTGGCCATCTCGGCCATTTCCGGCGCGGAACTGACCTCCAAGCGGATCGAGCGGGTGAGCGAATTTGCCCTGCGCGTGCCCAATTTCGGCGCTTTGCAACAGAACACCCGCGTCTCGGGCCTCTACATTCGCGGCCTGGGCGGCAATGCCAGCAACGATGGCGCCGAAGGCGGCGTTGGCCTGATCGTGGACAACGTGTTCTTCACCCACGTGGGCTTTTCCTGGCTCGATTTCGTCGACCTGGAAAACATCCAGGTGGTGCGCGGGCCGCAGGGCACGCTGCTGGGCAAGAACACCACGATCGGCGCAGTGATCGTGCAGACCGCCAAGCCCAAGTTTGAGCCTTCCTATACGCTGCAAGCGACCTATGGGAATTACGATGCGGTGCAGTTGCGCGCCAATGCCACCGGGCCGATCATTGCCGACAAGCTGGCCTATCGCCTGACCTTTGCCGAAAGCAAGGGCGGTGGCTGGATCACCAACGCCTATAACGGCGTCAAGCTGCTGGGCAACGATCGCTGGTCGGCGCGCGGGCAACTGCTGTTTACGCCCAGCGCCACTGTGTCCTCGCGCCTGATCGCCGAACATTACGAATCCAACGAATACAACAATTTCTACCCGCCAGTGGCGGACGTGACGCAGAACCTGAACCTCGATGGCACGGTCAATTCGCCGCGCGCGGACAGCTGGAGCGCCAAGCTGGCGCGGTTTGGCTATACCCCCAATCTCAACGGCCCCTACAACGCCAACCTCAACAACCAGGATCGCCTGATCGCCAAGACCGATGGTCTTTCCAACGAGATCAACTGGGATCTGGGCGGGGTGAACCTGACCGGCGTTACCGCGTGGCGGCGGCTCTGTTTCCGCCCCTATAACGACAGCGACTACACCCCGCTGGATATCTATCGTGCTGGCTATGATGTTGACGTCAATCAGTATTCGCAGGAACTGCGCCTTGCCTCGGCCAAGGGCAGCACGATCGATTGGCAGGTGGGCGCGTTTTACCTGCACGAAAAGCTGCGCAGCAACTTGCGCACGATCTTCGGCTCTGATGCCTCGACGTTTTTCCTTGGGGCAGGGGTGCCGTCCTCGTTCATCGACGGGCTGGAGTATGACCGCGACGGCCGCCTGACGATCGATAGCCTGGCTGGCTTTGGCCAGGTGACCGCGCACCTCACGTCCACCTTCTCGCTCACGGGCGGCCTGCGTTATACCTGGGAGAAGAAGCAGGTGAACATTGCCGGCTATGCCCTGGGCACCGGCGCGCTCAATCCCGCCGGCGCCACGGCGCGACAGGCGCTGCTCAACAACCTGGGTGGCACCAGTGGCAGCGCGGCCGGCGCCTATACGCTGGCCAACCAGGTCAGCCGTGGCTCGCTGGCCTGGCTGGTCAATCCGGCGTGGCAGGTGACGCCCAACGTGCTGCTCTATGCCTCGGCCAGCCATGGCGAAAAATCGGGCGCAGCCAATACTTCGGCCACGGCTAGCCAGGCCGCGCTGGTGATCACCCGGCCGGAAAAGTCCACCGATTTCGAAGCCGGGATCAAGACAAGCTGGGCCGGCGGCAAGGCGACGGTGAACCTCAACCTCTACAACAACACGATCACCGATTATCAGGGGACCCGCGTCGATCAGGCTAATGCCTCGTTCGGAACCTATCTCGCCAACGTGGGCAAGGTGCGGCTGCGCGGGTTCGAGTTCGAGGCGACCTGGCGCCCGCTGCCGGCGCTGGGGTTCAATGCGAACCTTGCCTATAACGATGCCAAGTACCTGGATTATGCCGATGCGCCCGCGCCGCTGGAATTCCAGCTGGCCAACGGCGGCGCTGCGCGGCCCCTGTCGCTCACCGGCTATCAGGTGGCCGGTTCCAACAAGTGGACGGTGCAGGGCGGGATCGATCTTGATCAGCCGATCGGCGGGGAATGGAATCTCACCGGCTATGCCAACACCAGCTGGAAAAGCCGGATTGCCTACATCAACCCGCGCTCGGTCTATGGCTGGCAGGCGCCGGTAGCGATCACTAACGTCGGGCTGGGCCTGCGCACGCAGGACAACCGCTGGCAGCTTCAGGCCTGGGCCAAGAACGTGACCAACGAACGCTATGCCGTCTCCTACGGCGCGGCCAGTGCCTCGGCCCCGGTGATCGAGGTCTATGGCAATCCGCGCACGTTCGGCGGCACCATCACGCGGACGTTTTGACCATGAGCCACGATACCGCACATCGCCAGGCCGGCGGCAAACGCCAGATGAAGCTGGGCGCCTTCCTGTTCGGCGTAGGGCATCATGCCGCCGCCTGGCGCCATCCCGATGTCGATCCGCGCGCGCCGTTCCGGTTCGAATACTGGCGCGATCTGGCGCAAAAAGCCGAAGCTGCAAAGTTCGATGCCGTGTTCCTGGCCGACAACGTGGCGCTGTTCGGCGCCACGCCCGAGGCGATCAGCTATACCGCACCTGTCTATACCGGAGAGCCGCTGACGCTGCTGTCGGCCCTGGCCACGCACACCAGCCATATCGGGCTGATCGCCACGGTCTCCACCACCTATCTCCAGCCCTATCATGTCGCGCGAAAGTTTGCCGCGCTCGACCAGCTGTCAGGCGGGCGGGCCGGGTGGAACCTCGTCACATCGGGCAGCGATGCCGAGGCGGCGAACTTCGGGCTGGACCATCAACTCGCGCACGCCGCGCGCTATGCCATCGCGGCCGAGCATGTGGCGGTGGTCAAGCAGCTGTGGGACAGCTTTGCCGACGATGCCATCCAGGCCGACAAGGCCAGCGGCCGCTATTACGATCCGGCACGGTTGCGCCGTGTGGATCATGCTGGCAATCACTTCCGCGTGGCCGGCCCGTTGCAGACCGGGCGACCGCCGCAGGGACATCCGGTGATCGTTCAGGCCGGATCGTCTGATGATGGCCAGGCGCTGGCCGCCGCCACCGCCGAGGTGGTGTTTACCGCGCAGCAAAGCCGCGCCGCAGCGCGCGCCTTTGCCCAAGGCCTCAAGGACAAGGCGCAGGCACTAGGCCGGTCGCGCGATAGCCTGCTGGTGATGCCCGGTGTCAGCATCTATGTTGCGCCCACGCGGGCAGAGGCCGAGGCCAAGCTGGCGCGCTTGCAGGCCTTTGTCGATGTGGCCGGCGCGCTCGCCTCGATCCGCACCTTCCTCGATTGGGATCTGACCACCGTCGATCTCGACGCGCCGCCGCCACCGCCGCCGTTCACGCAAGGGTGGCAGAGCCGGCAAAAGCTGTTTTACGACCTCGCGCTGGACCAGGGCTTGAGCGTGCGCCAGTTGGTCTCGCGCATGTCGGCCGCGCGCGGGCATCTCGTGCTGGTGGGTACGCCGGCCGAAGTGGTCGACGAACTTCAGGCCTGGTTCGAGGATGGCGCGGCCGATGGCTTCAACATCCTGGCGCCGATCTTTCCCGCAGGCCTTGACGACGTGATCGAACTGGTCCTGCCCGAACTGCGCCGGCGCGGCCTGTTTCGCGAGGAATACGAAGGCGCCACCTTGCGCGAAAACCTTGGCCTGGCGCGGCCCGATGCCGGCTTTCCTGCGCCGCTTTCCCCCCAGACGAAGGAGCTTGTTGCATGAGCACGCTTGCCCTCGATGCCGCCGGGCGCGCGCCGCCCGCCGCAGCGCCCAAACGGCTTGGCCCGGCGCGGCTGATTGCCTTTTCCAGCCTGGGCATGCCGCTTGCCGCGGTGGAAGTGCCGCTCAGCACCTATGTCCCGCCGCTCTATGCCAGCGCGTTCGGCTTTTCGCTGGGCACGGTGGGGGTGATTTTCCTGCTGGCGCGGCTGTGGGATGCGGTGATCGATCCGGCGATCGGCCTGCTGTCTGACCGCACGCGCAGCCGCTGGGGCCGCCGCCGGCCGTGGATTGCGGTGGGGGCCGCGATCTTTGCGCTGGGCGCGGTGCCGGTGTTCCTGCCGCCTACCTGGTTTGGCCCCTTGGCGCTGTCGGCTGCGCTGTTCGTGCTCTATCTCGGCTATTCGATGATGGCCACGCCGCTGGCCGCCTGGATGGGCGAACTTTCGGGCGCCTATCATGAGCGGACGCGCATCACCACCTATGGCCAGGCGCTGACCTGCGTGGCGCTGTTGCTGGCGCTGGTCCTGCCCAGCCTGCTGGTCACGCGGCTGGCCGGGCAACCGCGGCTGGAACTGGCGGCGATGGGGGCGATGGTCTTTGCCCTGCTGCTGATCACCCTGCCGCTGGGGCTGCGCGCGCTGCCCGAGCCGCCCCCGCCGGCCGGCGCGCAAGATCCGGTGCGGGTGTGGCATACGCTGCGCCTGGTGTTTGGCGAAGGCATGCTGCTGCGCGTGCTGGCCTCGAACTTTGCCGTGCGGCTGGCGCAGGGCGTGCGCACCGCGCTGTTCGTGTTCTTCATCAGCTTTTACATGGGCCATTCCGCCTGGGCGCCGGGGCTGTTCCTGCTGCAATATGTGTTCGGCATCTTTGCCTGCCCGCTATGGCTGGCGATCGGCCGCCGCGTCGGCAAGGAACGCGCTGCCGTTGCCGGGGAATTGACCCAGGTGGCGATCAACCTGGCACTCCTCGCGCTGGCGCCCGGCTCTGTCGTGCTGCTGTTGGCGCTGACCGTGGCGCAGGGGCTGGCGCAGGGATCGGGCAATCTCATGCTGCGCTCGATCGTGGCAGACGTGGCCGATTATCACCGCCTGCGCACCGGTGAGGACCGCATTGGCCTGTTCTTTTCGGTATTCTCGCTGTCTGACAAGGCTGGCGTGGCCCTGGCGATCGGCGTGGCCCTGCCGCTGGCCGCGTGGATCGGGTTTGATCCGCGCGGGACCAATCCGGCCGGCGTGCTCGAACATCTCAAGTGGCTGTTCGCCCTGGGGCCAGCGCTAGGCCACGTGATCTCGGCCGCGGTGATCCATGGCTTTCCCATCGACGAGCGGCGCCATGGCGATATCCGTCGCCAGCTGGCTGCGCGCGATGCAGCGGGGCTGGTGTCCGATGCCAGCCGTGATCGCTGGCTGGCGCAGGCCGATCGCGGCTCGCAGGGATAATTCCGCTTGGGAGTGGCCACGCAAAACTTGGGCGCATCCCCAGCGATCCGGGCTTGCCATGTTATAGTCAAGCGATAGAGTAGAGATAGTTCGAAAGTCTTTTCCCCGGCCAGGAAAGGCGGGCCTTGTGCCCGAACCATCGGCCCGCGGCTTTTGATGGGAAGCAGCTTGCTCCGCGATACCAACGGCTAAAGCGCGCGAACGCTGGGGCGACATCGCCAGGCTTCGTGATCCCTCCATCCGATCGAGGTGATACGATGCACAAGACCCAACGAATGTGTTGATGCGCGGCGCGTGATCCGCGCCGCCACCCAACCTGACTTTCTCGTTCCATCCCTTCGTTCGCGCGCGCCGGCCCATTGCCGGGCGATGCCTTGCGCGCGGCCCATGTTCAGGAGAATTCCCATGGCCACCATCGTTGCCAGCTATCCCAATGCCAAAGACCCTGCGTCCCCGCTCGATATCCGCCCCGTAACCGGCCGCATCGGCGCTGAAGTTCACGGCCTGGCGCTGTCGGGCGATCTTGACGGCCCCACCGTGCAGGCGATCGAGGCTGCGCTGGTGCGGCACAAGGTGCTGTTTTTCCGGGGGCAACAACACCTCGACAATGCCGAGCACGAGGCGCTGACCGCGCTGTTCGGCGATCCGGTTGCCCACCCCACGGTGCCGGTTGCCGAAGGCTCGCGCTACCTGCTCGAACTCGACAGCAAGGAAGGCTATGCCGCGTCATCGTGGCATACCGACGTCACGTTCCTGGCGGCCTATCCCAAGGCATCGATCCTGCGCGGCATCACCATTCCCGAGGCGGGCGGCGATACGCTGTGGGCCAATGGCGAGACGGCCTACGAAGGCCTGCCCGAACCGCTGCGCCAACTGGTCAACAACCTGTGGGCGGTGCACAGCAACGATTACGATTACGCGGCCACGCTCGCGGCGGCTGGCACATCGGCCGATGCCAGCGACACGGCCAAGGAGCGCACGCTCTATCACAAGTCGGTGTTCGCCTCGACGATCTATGAAACCGAGCATCCGGTGGTGCGGGTCCATCCTGTCAGCGGGCAGCGCAGCCTGCTGCTGGGCCACTTCGTCAAGCGCTTCGTCGGCCTGAGCGAGGCGGATTCGGCGCGGCTGTTCAATATCCTGCAAGACCACATCACCAAGCCGGAAAACACCGTACGCTGGCGCTGGCAACCGGGTGACGTGGCGTTCTGGGACAACCGCAGCACGCAGCACCGCGCGATCGCCGATTTCGGCCTGCAGCGCCGCACGCTGCGCCGCGCGACGGTCGCGGGGGACGTGCCGGTGGGCATCGATGGCCGCGAAAGCCGCACCACGCGGCAGGAACGCGCCACCGCTGGCCAGCCTGCCTGACGGCCACCAGGTCATTCTCACCGCGCGGGGAGGGGGCAGGGCTGCTCGCTCCCCGTTCGGTCATCTCAAGGACACTCTGGCTCGATGCAATTGCTAGCCTCTCCCGGCGCGACCAGCCTGCCGGCCCATGTCATCATCCGCGAGCTTGATCTGCCCGTGCCTGTTCGGTTGCTGCGGCTGGGGCCGGGGGGAGACGATCTCGCCCCGCTGACCCCGTTCGGCCGCATTCCGGCCCTGGTGCTCGACAATGGCACGGTCATCGGCGAAAACGCCGCGATCCTGCCCTTCCTGGCTGACCAGCGCCCCGGCACCGCGCTGTTCGCGCCGGCCGGCACGGTCGAGCGGGCGCAGATCCAGGCCTGGATCGGCTATATCAACAGTGAGATCCACGGCGCGACGCAGCGGGTCGGCAATCGCCCGCACCTCTATTCCGACGATCCAGCCGCGCACGAGGGCATCCGCCAGGCCGCCCGGCGCCGCCTGCGTGAAGCGTTCCAGCCGATCGAGGATCGCCTGGGCGAGGCGGAATGGCTGGTGGGCGATCGCTTCACCATTGCCGACGCCTATCTCGGCGTCTTTGCCAGCTATGTCCCGCATTTTGGCCCGGTCCTGGCCGATCTTCCTGCGCTTGCGGCGTTCTCCGCGCGTTTCGAGGCGCGGCCGGCGGTCCGCGCCGTGCGTGAAGCGGAAGGCCCCCTGCCGTTCCGGCCCGGGGCTGGCCCGCGATCTGCTCCCGCTCAAGAGGTGCCGGCATGACTTTCGAAATTCGCAAGCATGGCCGCGTCGGTGCCGAAATCCTCGGCGTCGATCTCGCGCGCCCGCTGGCAGAGGCTGACTTTGCGGCGATCCGTGCCGCCTTTGCCGAACATGGCGTGGTGTTCTTTCGCGATCAGCAGATCAGCGAGGAGCAGCACATCGCTTTTGCCTGTGCCTGGGGGCCGATCAACATCAACCGCTTTTTCGCGGCCCATCCGCGTTATCCCGAAATTGCCTTGGTCGTGAAAGAGCCCGAACAGCAGCACAATATCGGTGGCGGCTGGCATACCGACCATTCCTATGATGCCGAACCGGCGCTGGGCTCGATCCTGGTGGCGCGAGAATTGCCCCCGCACGGCGGGGCCACGGCCTTTGCCTCGATGTATGCGGCGTATGACGCGTTGCCGGCAGCGTTGCGGCAAGAGGTCGATGGCCTGCGCGCGGTGCATTCGGCCCGCCACGTCTTTGGCAGCAAGGCCGCTGCCTATGAAGCCTTGCAGGATACCCGCCGCGATGGCCGCATCGGCAACGCGGGCGCCGCCGACGTGCTCGACGATCCGGTGCACCCGGTGGTGATCACCCATCCGCTCAGCGGCAAGCGCGCGCTCTATGTGAACCCAAGCTTCACCGTGCGCGTGCTCGGCCTGTCAGACGCGGCCTCGGCCGATCTGCTTGCCACACTCTATGACCATGCGCGCCGCAGTGAATTCCACGAGGATTTCCACTGGCAGCCCGGCTCGATCGCGTTCTGGGACAACCGCGCGACCTGGCATTACGCCTATAACGATTACCACGGCCACCGCCGCGAGATGCATCGCATCACTATCGAAGGGGTCCCGCTGGGCTGATGTGTACGTCTAATTCATTGGTTTATATGAAGAACATACAAACTGTTGATAAGTTTTTGAAACAGGGCTTGCGCGTGCGGAATCGCCCGCATATAGGGCGGCCCTGCCCAGCGGGGACGGCCTAGCCCGAACCGCTCCGGTCGGGGAGTAGCTCAGCCTGGTAGAGCACTGTCTTCGGGAGGCAGGGGCCGGAGGTTCGAATCCTCTCTCCCCGACCACTTATTTTCCCTGCATTGCAGGGGCATGAAAAGCCGGCCTTCGGGTCGGCTTTTTCGTTTGCGGTGAACGCCCGGTGAGGCTTGCCACTATTTGCGATTCTCGCATGCACTTCTAAGGCTGTGGGCATGATGAGCCCCACCGAATCCCACAGCCCGCACTTCGAATGGCAATACCTTGACCTGATGCGCCAGATCTGGACGCAGGGGGACGAGCGGATGGACCGCACCGGCGTGGGCACCCGCGCGGTGTTTGGCACGCAATTGCGCTTCGATCTGTCGCAGGGCCGCGTTCCGCTGCTGTCGACCAAGCGGGTCTTCTGGAAAACCGCGACGCGCGAATTCCTGTGGTTCCTGACCGGCGATACCAATATTCGCGCGCTGTGCGCGCAAGGGGTGGAAATCTGGACCGATTGGCCGCTCGATCGCTATCGCCGCGAAACGGGCGAGGATATCAGCCGCGCCGATTTTTCCGCGCGGATCGTGGCTGACGCTGCCTTTGCCGCGCAATGGGGCGATCTTGGCCCGGTCTATGGCAAGCAGTGGGTCGATTGGCCGGTCTATGAGCCAGCCGGCCAGTACGGCCTGTTTCGCCGCCGCGCGCAGGGGGTTAACCAGGTGGCTGGCTTGGTCGAAAGCCTGCGCCACAATCCCGGCAGCCGCCGCCATATCGTAGAAGGGTGGAACGTGGCGGAGCTTGACGCCATGGCCCTGCCGCCGTGCCACAAGACCTATCAGTTCCAGGTGGCGGGCAATCGTCTGTCTTGCGTGCTCTATCAGCGCAGCTGCGATGTGGTGCTGGGCTTGCCGTTCAACCTGTGGGGCGCGGCGCTGTTCGTGCATATGCTGGCCCAGCAATGCGATCTCGAGCCCGGCGAACTGGTGTGGATGGGCGGGGACACCCACCTCTATCTCAATCATGCCGATCTGATCGAGGCGCAGTTGCAGCGCACGCCCGCAGGCGATCCGCGCCTGGCCATCGCGCGGCGGCCGGAATCGATCTTTGACTATCGCATCGAGGACTTCGTGGTGGAGGGCTATCATCCGCAAGGGCATCTGGCCGCCCCGGTCGCCGTGTAAGGCGCGCCGCGTTTGCGGGGTGCCGATCAAGTTTTGCACAGCTTGCTGCGAAAATTCTGCATGACCCTTTGTTGACACCTGCGGCCGCCCGGCATAGAGGCGCCTCACCCCAAGGGGAATGCGGGTGTAGCTCAGTCGGTTAGAGTGCCGGCCTGTCACGCCGGAGGTCGCGGGTTCGAGCCCCGTCACTCGCGCCACCCCTTGGGTAAGATGTTGTTGGTCAACGAAAACCTTGCTCGAACAAGGCTTTCACGCCAAGGCTGGAAACAGCAAATTGGCAGTTGACAGCATATCGGCCGCGTCTTAGAGGCGCAATCCCCAAGGGCACGCGGGTGTAGCTCAGTTGGTTAGAGTGCCGGCCTGTCACGCCGGAGGTCGCGGGTTCGAGCCCCGTCACTCGCGCCACTTGGTGGATTTTCAAAAAGGCCTCCTTCGGGAGGCCTTTTTCGTTTCCGGCATAAATGGCTCGGCGTGCTGATGGTCAGCTCTGCCTGTCCACTTGGCCTAGCCCCAGCGGCCGGTTTCCATCCAGATCAGGAAGCGGCGCAGCGGCAAGAGCCAGATCGTGCCCAGCACCAGGTAGATCGGCACTTGCACCAGGACGGGCAGGCGGCCGATCTGTTCGCCCAGGCCCATGACGACCCCGCCATAGATCGCCAGCGCGGCGATCAGTGCCAGGATGCCCACCGGCTTGCGCCAGGTGGGCGGAGGCGGCGGATTGAAGTGGGGTTGGCGCCCGCCCATCAGAACGGACCGTAGAGGCGGGTAGGGGTGACCACCGCGCGCAAGGGGCGATCGTGCACCTCGCGCGGCAGGCTGTCGACGCATTGCGCGTCCCAGGCCATGCCGATCGGCACGGCAGCGGGATGGGCTTCGAGCCAGCGATCGTAATGGCCGCCGCCCTGGCCCAAGCGCTGGCCTTGCGCGGTGAAGCCCACCAGCGGCACGAACAACACATCGGGCGTAAGCAGCGGCGCATCGGCGGCTGGCTGCTTTACGCCCCAGGGATCGGGTTCCAGCACATCGTCGAGCGGCGGCACCAGCCATTGGCGGAATTGCATCGGCGCGCCACGATCGGCAAACCACGGCAGCGCCACGGCGTGCCCAGCCTCGTGGAAGAACGTGGCATAGCTGGCCGCGGGCGCTTCCCACTGGCTGGCATTGTACAGCGCCACGGTGGCGCCGGCCGGGATCAGCGCCATCAGCGGCGCGGGCGGGCGGCGGAACAGCAGCGCGCGGGTGCGCGGATCGAGTGCCTCGACATGGGCGCGGCGCCGGGCCCGCAGGTCCTTGCGCAGGGCCTGCTTGGCGGCAACGGCGTTGTCTTCGTCCGGGAATGGGGGGGGTGACGGGCCCACCATGGGTCGTTCTCCGGGAAAATCCTCTGACGCCTCAACGTCAGGTGGGGACCATGTGCCTGTGCCAGGGCCCAGGTAGGGACAGCCCCCTTGGATTTGCTTATAGCCTCAGGGATGTTTCATGCGGCGCGTGCCGGGCAGAACCCGTCGCCATGCAATTTAGGCGTTCGCGGCATCAGGCTCAAGGGGCAGCGCCAGTTTTTGCGCCAGGTTTTCCACCCGCTCGGCGAGATTGGTCACGCGGGCGATCAATTCGGGCGGCGGCCCGGCTGGTGCGGGTGGCGGAGCCGGTGGCGGAGCAGCCGGCTCGGCCGGCGCAACCGGGGCAGGGCGGCTGTGCACCTCGTGCAGTTCATCGGCCAGCATCAGCGCGGCAAACAGCAGCATGCGCGCTTCACCCTGCGTGGCCATGTTCCCCAAGCGGCGCACCCGATCGTCGATCATGCGGCCCAGCATTTCGGCGTGGGCTTCTTCCCCGGCGGCAACCGAAATGGTCAGCGACCGTCCACCGATGGCCAGAGTCACGTTCGTCATCTGCATGCTCGTTGTTCCCCTGGCCCCTATCGGATGCGGCGCTGTTACTGCGGCAGGCTCGACAGCAGCAGGTCAAGCTGCTGCAATTCCTCGCTGACGCGTTCGCGCAGCTTGCGGTGGCGTGATTTCAACTCGCTCAGTTCTGCCTGCGCGTTGTGCGCCGCTGCGCTTTCCGCCTCGGCCTCGCGGCGGGCGACAACCTCTTCCAGCCGGGCCAGCGCCAGTTCGACCCGCTCGATCGCCGAAAAGAGATCGCCGGTGCCATCTGTGCCTGTGCCGTCGGTGGCAGTGCGCGCTGCCGAAGTGCCGTCCATGATTGCCATGTTTCATCCGGTATCACACTGGCCGTGGCCTGCAAGTTCCCCTGTGCATACAAAAGCGCAGGTCATGCCAGCCAGGGCACCGATTGCGCTGTCAAACGGCACGGCCCAGCGCTGGGTATGGGCCCGATCACCTGCCATGGCCGACGCCGCGCTTGACGCTGGCAAGCCGGGGAACCAAAGAGACCCCGATTTCCCCGAATCAGACGCCCCGGCCGCGCCGGGCGCGCGAGTAAGGACACCAACCCGAAGATGACAAGCGATCCGACCGCGCTGGCTCCCATGGCCAACGCGATCCGTGCGCTGGCGATGGACGCGGTCCAGGCAGCGGAATCCGGACACCCTGGCATGCCGATGGGCATGGCCGATGTTGCCACGGTGCTGTGGTCGCGCTTTCTCAAGTTCGATCCCGCTGCGCCCAAGTGGCCTGATCGCGATCGCTTCGTGCTCTCGGCCGGTCACGGCTCGATGCTGCTTTACGCGCTGCTGCATCTGTCGGGTTATCAGCAGCCGACGATGGATGACATCCGTCACTTCCGCCAGCTGAACAGCCCTTGCGCGGGCCACCCGGAAAACTTCCTGCTGCCTGGCGTGGAATGCACCACCGGCCCGCTGGGCCAGGGCTTTGCCATGGCCGTGGGCATGGCCATGGCCGAACGCCACTTGAACGCGCAGTTCGGTGATGACCTGGTCGATCACCGCACCTGGGTGGTGGCTGGCGATGGCTGCCTGATGGAAGGCATCAACCACGAAGCCGTGGGCCTGGCCGGCACGCTCGAACTCGGCCGCCTGATCGTGCTGTGGGACAACAACAAGATCACCATCGACGGCGATACCTCGCTGTCGACCAGCGAAGACGTTCTGGCTCGCTACCGCGCCAGCGGCTGGCACACCGAAGACTGCGATGGCCACGATTTCGCCGATATCGAGCGCGCGATTGCCGCGGCGATGGCTGATGACCGCCCCTCGCTGATTTCGTGCCGCACGGTGATCGGCAAGGGCGCGCCCAACAAGCAGGGCGGCCACAACGTTCACGGTTCGCCGCTGGGCAAGGACGAAATCGCCGCCGCCCGCGAATACCTGGGCTGGACGGCCGCGCCGTTCGAAATCCCCGAGGATATCATGGCCAACTGGCGCGCCACGGGCGATGCCGGCCGCGATCTGCGCACCGAATGGGAAGCGCGCCTGGCGGCCAATCCGCAAGGGGCCGAACTGATGCGCCGCATGGCCGGCGAACTGCCTTCTGGCGAAGAAGCGGGCCGCATCTTTGGCGAATGGCTGGGCAAGACCCAGAACATCGCCTCGCGCAAGGCATCGGAACTGGCGTTGGAAGTGCTCACCCCGCTGGTGCCCGAAATGGTCGGCGGTTCGGCCGACCTTACCGGGTCCAACAACACCAAGACCAAGGCCACGACGCCGTTCGGGCCGGCTGACTATGCCGGCCGCTATGTCTATTATGGCATTCGCGAATTCGGCATGTCGGCAGCGATGAATGGTATGGCGCTGCACGGCGGGATCATTCCCTATGGCGGCACGTTCCTGGTCTTTGCCGATTACTGCCGCAATGCCATCCGCATGTCGGCGCTGCAGCACGCGCGCGTGATCTATGTGCTCACCCACGATTCCATCGGCCTGGGCGAGGATGGCCCCACGCATCAGCCGATCGAAACGGTGATGAGCCTGCGCATGATCCCCAACCTGCAGGTGTTCCGCCCGGCCGATGCGGTGGAAACCGCCGAATGCTGGAACCTGGCGCTGGCATCGCCGCAGACGCCTTCGGTCCTGGCGCTGACCCGCCAGAACCTGCCGCAGCTGCGCCACGATGGCGCGATGCTCAGCGCCAAGGGCGCCTATCGCCTGGTGTCGGCCAATGCCGCGCGCAAGGTCGTGCTGCTGGCCACCGGTTCGGAAGTGGCGATCGCGGTTGACGTGGCCAAGGCTCTGGAAGAACAGGGCATTGGCGCCGATGTCGTGTCGATGCCGAGCTGGGAACTGTTCGAGGCACAGGACGCGGCCTACAAGGCTGACGTGATCCCCGCCGACGTGCTCAAGGTCTCGATCGAGGCGGGCACCACGTTCGGCTGGCAGAAGCATGTCGGCGATGGCCTGACGATCGGCATCGACAGCTTCGGCGCTTCGGCGCCAGCTCCCGTGCTGTATGATCATTTCGGCCTGACGGCTGCCAAGATCGTGCCGCAAATTCTCGAACGGCTCGGGTAAACCGCCCGGGGCCGCTCGGCTCCAAGTCACCCCAATCCATTCGGTGTCTTCAATTCTAAGGAGTAAGACCATGGCGACCAAGGTTGCAATCAACGGTTTCGGGCGCATCGGCCGCAACGTGGCACGTGCCATTCTCGAACGGCCCGACTGCGGCCTGGAACTGGTCGCCATCAACGACCTCGCCAGCGCCAAGGCCAACGCCCTGCTGTTCAAGCGCGACAGCGTGCACGGCGCCTATCCCGGCACCGTGGAAGTGGATGGCAACGACCTGGTGATCGACGGCAAGCGCATCAAGGTGACCGCTGAGCGTGATCCCGCCAAGCTGCCGCACGCCGAACTGGGCATCGACATCGCGCTGGAATGCACCGGCTTCTTCACCGACCGTGAAGGCGGCATGAAGCACATCGAAGCCGGCGCCAAGAAGGTGCTGATTTCGGCTCCGGCCAAGAACGTTGACCTGACGGTCGTGTTCGGCGTGAACCACGACAAGCTGACCGCCGATCACGTGATCGTGTCGAACGCCTCGTGCACCACCAACTGCCTGGCGCCGTTCGCCAAGGTGCTCAACGATGCCATCGGTATCGAGCGCGGCCTGATGACCACGGTGCACAGCTACACCAACGACCAGAAGATTCTGGACCAGATCCACTCCGACCCGCGCCGTTCGCGCGCTGCCGCGATGAGCATGATCCCCACCACCACCGGTGCCGCCCGCGCTGTGGGTGAAGTGCTGCCCGAACTCAAGGGCAAGCTCGATGGTTCGGCGATCCGCGTGCCGACCCCGAACGTTTCGGTGGTGGACCTCACGTTCCAGCCCAAGCGCGACACGACCAAGGAAGAAGTCAACGCGCTGCTCAAGGCAGCGGCCGAAGGCCCGCTCAAGGGCGTGCTGGCCTATAGCGAAGAACCGCTGGTCTCGATCGACTACAACCACGATGCTCACTCGTCGACGGTCGACAGCCTGGAAACGGCCGTGATCGATGGCAAGCTGGTGCGCGTGCTGTCGTGGTACGACAACGAATGGGGCTTCTCCAACCGCATGGTCGATACGGCCGGCGCGATGGGCAAGCTGATCTGATCACCTGAATGCGAAGGCCCGGTGCCCGCGCGTCTGCCCACAAGGCAGAGGCGGGCGCCGGGCCTTTTCCTTATGGAACAGGGGTATAGACCCATGACTTTCAAGACTCTCGATGATCTGGGCGACGTTACCGGCCAGGCCGTGCTGGTGCGCGAAGATCTCAACGTGCCGATGGCCGATGGCCAGGTGACCGACGACACCCGCCTGCGCGCTGCCGTGCCGACCCTGACCGAACTGGCCGACAAGGGCGCCAAGGTGCTCGTCCTTGCGCACTTCGGCCGCCCCAAGGGCGAACGCAGCGAGGCCAATTCGCTCAGGCAGGTGCTGCCCGCGCTCAGCCACGTGCTGGGCCGTCCGGTCGCCTTCATCGACGATTGCGCCGGGGCCGAGGCGGAAGCTGCGGTGGCCGCGCTCGACAATGGCACGATCGCCGTTCTGGAAAACACCCGCTTTCACAAGGGTGAGGAAAAGAACGATCCCGAACTGGTTGCCGCGATCGCCAAGCTGGGCCAGGCCTATGTGAACGACGCGTTCTCTGCCGCGCACCGCGCCCACGCTTCTACCGAAGGCCTGGCCAAGGTGCTGCCCGCCTATGCCGGTCGCGCCATGCAGGCCGAACTCGAAGCGCTGGAAAAGGCGCTGGGCAAGCCGGTGAAGCCGGTGGCCGCCGTGGTCGGCGGGGCCAAGGTTTCGACCAAGCTCGACGTGCTCAAGCATCTGGTGTCCAAGGTCGATCACCTGATCATCGGCGGTGGCATGGCCAACACGTTCCTGGCCGCGCGCGGCGTGGACGTGGGCAAGTCGCTGTGCGAGCATGACCTGACCGGCACCGCGGAAGAAATTCTCGACAACGCCGACAAGGCCGGCTGCACCGTGCACCTGCCCTACGACGTTGTCCTGTCCAAGGAATTTGCCGCCAATCCGCCCAGCTTGCGCACTGCCAACGTGCACGAAGTGGGCGCTGACGAAATGATCCTCGACGTGGGCCCGGCAGCGGTCGAAGCGCTGGGCGACGTGCTCAAGACCTGCCGCACCCTGGTGTGGAACGGGCCGATGGGCGCGTTCGAAATGGCACCCTTCGATGCTGCCACGGTGGCGCTGGCCAAGACGGCCGCCGCGCTGACCAAGGAAGGCTCGCTGGTTTCAGTGGCCGGGGGCGGGGACACGGTCGCCGCGCTCAACCATGCTGGTGTGGCGGGTGATTTTTCCTACATTTCAACCGCTGGCGGCGCTTTCCTCGAATGGATGGAAGGCAAGGAACTGCCCGGCGTGGCCGCTCTCGAAGGCTGATCGCAACTTTTTTACAGGCGCGTGTTGCAGTGCAGCGCGCGCCTGTTTATTGCGTGGGTGTGCATAGGTATGCGCAGCCAGATTCGCTCACCTGATTTGCGGCGCCCGTGCGCTGCTGCCCCAGATCCACAGGACCGATCATGAACCACGCTGAAATGACCGAAAAGATGGCCGCCGGACATGGCTTCATCGCCGCGCTGGACCAGAGCGGCGGGTCCACGCCCAAGGCGCTCAAGGGCTATGGCGTTGAGGAAAGCGCATATTCCAACGACGAGGAAATGTTCGGCCTGATCCACGAGATGCGTAGCCGGATCATTCGTTCGGGCGTGTTCAATGGCGAAAAGGTGATTGGCGCCATCCTGTTCGAACGCACCATGGATGGCACCGTGGATGGCAAGCCGGTGCCCACCGCCCTGATCGAAAAGGGTATCGTGCCGTTCATCAAGGTGGACAAGGGCCTGGAAACCGAAGCCAACGGCGTGCAACTGATGAAGCCGATGCCCGAACTCGACGCGCTTGTGGCGCGGTCCAAGGCGCTGGGCGTGTTCGGCACCAAGGAGCGTTCGGTGATCAATTCGGCCAATGCCGAAGGCATCGCCGCCGTGGTCAAGCAGCAGTTCGAAGTGGGCCTGCAGATCCTGGCCGGTGGCCTGATGCCGATCATCGAGCCAGAAGTGAACATCAAGAGCGAGACGCGCGAAGCCTGCGACACGCTGCTGCGCGACGAGATCCTCAAGGCACTCGATGCCTTGCCCCAGGGCACCAAGGTCATGCTCAAGCTGTCGCTGCCCAAGGTGCCCGGCACGTTTGACGCGCTGGTCGATCATCCCGCAGTGCTGCGCGTGGTTGCGCTGTCGGGCGGCTATGCCCGGCCCGAGGCGTGCGTGGAACTGTCGAAGAACCGCGGCATCATCGCCAGCTTCAGCCGCGCCCTGCTCGAAGACCTGCGCTATCAGATGACCGACGCGGAATTCGATGCCGCGCTGGGCGGCGCCATCGATGAAATCTTTGCCGGCTCTACCCAGAAGCTGGTTACGGCGTAATCACGCTGAAATGAAACCGCCATGCGCCCGGCAGGATTCGCCTGTCGGTGCGCTTGGCGGGTTCGGCGCTATCGAGCGTCACGCCCGAGGCATCGGGCTTGCCCAGTTCCAGGTTGCGCGTTTCACGACCCACCCGCGTGGCCACGATGAGACGACCGGCGGTGATGCACCGGGCGTTTTCGGGGCAGCGGCTGTCTTCCACCACCGATAGCGGGCGCACCGTCTGGCTGCCCACCCGCGTCGCTTCGCCAAGCCGGGCCAGACCATCGCTGCGCGGCGATTGGGGCAGGGTGGCGCAGGCGCCAATGGCAATGAGCGAAAGCAGCGGCAGCAGCGGGGGCAGGGTCCTCATGCCCATGCCAATGCATCGCCCGCCGCGCCGGTTCCCGGGCGATTTCGCGCAAAGATGGACGCGCGATGGCGAAACCGGTAGGGGCGGCGACCATGACCAAACTTGCCAGCCATCTTTACCTGATCTCGCCCCTCGATGTGGGTGGCGATTTTGTCGATCGCCTTGCCCGCGCGCTCGATGCCGGGCCGGTGGCGGCGTTCCAGTTTCGCGTCAAGGACGTGGACGAGCATGCCGCGGCCAAGCTGGCCGATCCGCTCCAGCGCATCTGCGCCGATCGCGACGTGGCGTTCATCGTCAACGATTCGGTCAGCCTGGCCAAGCGCCTGGGCGCCGATGGCGTGCACCTGGGGCAGGACGATGGCAGCGTGGCCGATGCGCGCCAACGCCTGGGCCGCGATGTGCAGATCGGCGTGACCTGCCATGCCAGCCGCCACCTGGCGATGGAAGCGGGCGAGGGCGGCGCCGATTACGTGGCGTTTGGCGCGTTCTATCCCAGCGGGACCAAGGAAACCAAGCACCGCGCCGCGCCCGAACTGCTGGCGTGGTGGTCTGCCGTGTTCGAATTGCCCTGCGTGGCGATTGGCGGCATCACCCCGGAAAACTGCGCGCCGCTGGTTACGGCGGGCGCTGATTTCCTCGCGGTGAGCGGGGCGGTCTGGGCCAATGGCCAGGGCCTGGACGAAGCGGGCGCCGTATCCGCCTTCCTGCGCGCCATTCGCGAAGCGCCGCCGCGCGAAACCGAAGGATTGGGCGATCTTCGCGCCGACGACGCCGACGTCGAACCGGATTGATTGCGCGAACGCGGGAACCATCAGGAAAGATTGCGGTTTTGGCGTGGCAGCGCTGCGCCAACACACGCACGTGGCGGCTGCCCCGTTCACGGAGACCTGATGACCCGCAAAAGCCGGCTTGCCCCCTTCGCCGCACTTTCCCTCGTTGCCATTGCCCTTTCCACCACGGCCTGCAACCGTTCTGTGCCCGACGATGGCGCCAGCGGCACTGCCAGCGCCACGGCCAATCTGCCCGGCGCCGACAGCATGGCGTCGCAGGACGCTGGCCCTGGCGAACCGGCCGCCCGTCCCGATGATGTTGCGCGCCCGGAAATGCAGATGCAGGTGCTGCTCGATCGTGCCGGCTTTTCCCCCGGCGTGGTGGATGGCACGCTGAACGCGGCCACGCGCAATGCCTTGCGCGCCTATCAGCAGGCGAACCAGTTGAACGCGACGGGCACGCTGGACGATGCCACCCGCGCCTATTTTTCGCGGCAGAGCAACATTCCCGCCACCCGCGTGGTGACCATCCCGGCCAGCTTTGCCACCGGCCCGTTTGCGCCTCTTCCCAAGGATCCTTCGGCCCAGGCCAAGCTGCCGGCGCTCGGCTATGCCAGCCTTGACGAAAAGCTGGGCGAGCGGTTCCACACTACGCCCGAAGTGCTTCACGCGCTCAATCCCGGCGCGCCGCCGTTCGCTGCTGGGTCAAAGCTGCGCGTGCCCAACGTGGGCGCCGATGCCATCGATCCGGCGCAGGTCAGCAATGCCGCCTGGCGGCAGACCCTGGCCGATCTGGGGGTGGGCACGCAGCAGCCCCATGCCACGCGCATCGTCGTCAGCCGCAAGGCCGGCACACTGTCGGTCTATGACAGCCAGGACGAACTGGTCGCGCTGTTCACTGTCACCACCGGCTCGCAGCACGATCCGCTGCCGCTGGGCAAGTGGAAGATCAACGGCATCGATCGCAATCCCAAGTACCATTACAACCCCGCTTTGTTCTGGGACGTTTCGGATGCCAAGCCCGAGGCGATGCTGCCGCCTGGCCCCAACAGCCCGGTCGGCGTGGTGTGGATCGATCTGTCCAAGCCGCACTACGGCATCCACGGCACGCCCGAGCCGGCCGCGATCGGCAAGAGCGAGAGCCATGGCTGCGTGCGGCTGACCAACTGGGATGCAGCGCGCCTGTCCGAGATGGTCGACCAGCAAACCCAGGTCGAATTCGTCGCCTGATCTTCGTTTGGCGCCATCTTTCCTTTGCCGTCTGCCCGTGCCACACGGCACGCAGACGGCAAGAAGGATGCAATGGTGGCAAGTGGTAGCAATCCCCGTGAATTGACGTGGCGCGGTGTCGCGCTGGGCGCGGTGCTGACAGTGATTTTTACCGCAGCCAACGTCTATCTCGGGCTGCGCATCGGGTTGACGTTCGCCACTTCCATCCCGGCGGCGGTGATTTCCATGGCGATCCTGCGCCTCTTGCCGGGATCGACCATCCAGGAAAACAATATCGTCCAGACGATCGCCAGTTCGGCAGGCACGCTCTCGGCCATCGTCTTCGTGCTGCCGGGCCTGGTCATGGTCGGCTGGTGGAGCGGCTTTCCCTATTGGCAATCGGTGGCGGTGATCGCCATCGGCGGCATCCTGGGCGTGATGTATTCCGTGCCGCTGCGCCGCGCCTTGGTGACCGGTTCTGATCTGCCCTATCCCGAAGGCGTTGCTGCGGCCGAAGTGCTCAAGGTGGGCGCGGGTGAGGGCGGCGTCGAGGAAAACCGGCGCGGTCTTGCCGCCGTTGCCACTGGCACCGGGCTTTCGGTCGCCTATCCGCTGCTGGCCAAGCTGGGCCTGGTGGCGGAAGAGGCGAGCGGCGTGTTCCGCTTTGCCGGTGGTGCCACCACGGCCGGCGGTGGCCTGTCGCTGGCGCTGATCGGGGTGGGCCACCTGGTAGGCCTGGCCGTGGGGCTGGCGATCCTGACCGGCGTGATCATCGGCTTTGGCGTCTTGCTGCCGATCTACACCGCCGTCGGCGCGCCCGCCGGCACCGAATTGGCCGATTTCGTTTCCAGCGTGTTCCGCGCCAAGATCCGCTTCATTGGTGCGGGCACGATCGGCGTTGCCGCGATCTGGACCCTGCTGCGCGTGATCGGCCCGATCGTGCGCGGGATTGCCGGCGCGCTTGCCGCCAGCCGCGCCCGTGCTGCCGATGGCTATGCCGGGGTGGCCCTGGCCGAACGCGATCTGCCGATCGGCCTGGTTGGTGGCACCATCGTGGTCTTGATGCTGCCGATCGCCGCGCTGCTGGCCGGCTTTGCCAGCGGCGGCCCGGTGGCTGATCACCTCGTGCCCACGCTGGTGGCGGCCGTGGCCTATGTGCTGGTCGCCGGTGTCGTCATCGCCTCGGTCTGTGGCTACATGGCCGGGCTGATCGGTGCGTCGAACAGCCCGATTTCGGGCGTGGGCATTCTTGCCGCGCTGGGCATCGCGCTGGTCATGCTGGCGCTGTTCGGCCATGTGGCCGATCCGGCGGCCGGCAAGGCGCTGGTCGCCTTTGCCCTGTTCGTCACGGCACTGGTGTTCGGCGTTGCCACCATTTCCAACGACAACCTGCAGGATCTCAAGACCGGCGAACTGGTTGGCGCCACGCCGTGGCGGCAGCAGGTGGCGCTGGTGCTGGGCGTGGTGTTCGGCGCGGTGGTGATCCCGCCAATCCTTACCCTGCTCAACGGCACGTTCGGCTTTGCCGGCGCGCCCGGCGCCGGGCCAGAGGCACTGGCCGCGCCACAGGCGGCGCTGATTTCCGCAATCATCCAGGGCGTGTTGGGGCAGGGCCTCGATTGGAAACTCATCGCGCTGGGCGCGGGCATCGGCGCGGTGGCCATCGCCATCGACGAAGGCCTGCGCGCGACGCGCAAGGGTTCGCTGCCGCCGCTGGCCGTGGGCATGGGTATGTATCTGCCGATGCCCACCACGCTGCCGGTGGTGGTGGGCGCGGTGCTTGGCCATTTCTACAATCGCTGGGCCATGGGCCAGCGCGATCCTGCCCTGGCAGAGCGCATGGGCGTGCTCACTGCCACCGGCCTGATCGTGGGCGACGGGCTGTTCAACATTGCCTTTGCCGCGATCGTGGCCGGCAGTGGCAAGGCCGATGTGATGACGGTGGTGGCGCACAATGCCTGGGCCATGCCGCTGGGCCTGGCACTGTTTGGCGCGCTGATCGCCTTTGCCTATGCCCGCATGGCGCGCGGCGCCCGCATGTGACTTAGGCTCGCCGGCCCCGTGTGTGGGCCGGCGGCAACAGCGGTCAGTTCGCCCCGTTCACGCCGGCTTCGGGCGCATCGGCAAAGCCGCCGCTGGGCGCGCCGGTGCGGGTGCAGCGCACACCGGTGCGCTTGCCGTTGGCATCAAGCTGCAGCACCGTGTTGGGCCCCTGTGCCTGAAACGTGCGGCCGTAATAGGGGCCCGAGGTAAAGCTCATCGCCCGGCCCAGCAGGATATAGGTGCCGCCCCCCTTGCCATCGGGCGTGCGGTAGCTGGAATCGGGCGTAATGCGAAATTCCTGGTCGGGCACATGGCGCGGCAGAATCGCGGCATCGCCGCCCTGTTCGCAGGTCCAGCGGCCGTTGTGCAGCGTGCCCAGATCGCCGCCCGGCACGGCGTGGGCCGGCAGCGAAGCGGTGGATGCGGCCAGCATCAGGGCAAGGGCCGCCAGCGAGGCATTGCGTGCGCGCATGGTCATGCCGCACCGGCTAGCATGCATCAGCGGCTTGAAGCAATCGGCCACCTCGGCTAAGGCGCGGCCTTTCCTACTTTGGTCAGGGCTCTTTCCATCATGAAGATCAGCGGCGTGGACATCCGTCCGGGCAACATCCTGGAATACGAAAAAGGCATCTGGAAGGTTGCCAAGACCCAGCACACCCAGCCCGGCAAGGGCGGCGCGTTCATGCAGGTCGAAATGAAGAACCTGATCGATGGCCGCAAGACCAACGTGCGCTTTCGCAGCGCCGACACGGTCGAGCGCGTGCGCCTCGATACCAAGGACTTCCAGTTCCTCTATGCCGAGGGCGAAGACCTGGTGTTCATGGACGTGGAAACCTACGACCAGATCACGCTGCCCAGCGATCTTCTCGGCGATGCCGCTGCGTTCCTGCAGGATGGCATGACCGTGCTGCTCGAAATGTATGACGAGCGCCCGATCTCGGTCGAACTGCCCGAAACCGTCGAAGCCACCATCGTCGAAGCCGACGCCGTGGTGAAGGGCCAGACCGCCTCTTCGTCGTACAAGCCGGCCGTGCTCGACAATGGCGTGCGCATCCTGGTGCCGCCGCACATCGAAAGCGGCACGCGCATCGTGGTGGACGTGTACGAGCGTTCCTACGTCGGCAAGGCGGGCTGATCTCATGGCGATTTCCGGTCTCGTCCGGGTGATGGAGCGTGCCGCCCGCAAGGCTGGCACGCGCCTGCGCCGCGACTTCGGCGAAGTCGAGCACCTTCAGGTGAGCCGCAAGGGCCCGGCCGATTTCGTGTCCAAGGCTGATCGCGCTGCCGAGCAGACGATCTACGAGGAACTGCGCGCCGCGCGCCCCGATTGGGGCTTCCTGATGGAAGAAGGCGGCGTGGTTGAAGGCGATGCCTCCAAGCCGCGCTGGATCATCGATCCGCTCGATGGCACCACCAATTTCCTTCACGGCATCCCGCATTTCGCGATCTCGATCGCGGTGCAGGAACCGGCGCTCGATGGTTCGGGTTGGGGCGACGTTATCGCCGGCCTGGTCTATCAGCCGATGACCGACGAAAGCTTCTGGGCCGAAAAGACCCGTGGCGCCTGGTTGCAGGATCGCCGCCTGCGCGTTTCGGCCCGCCGCAATCTCGAAGACGCGGTCGTTGCCACCGGCATTCCCTTCCTGGGCTATGGCGACATGGGCGAATGGACGCGCATTTATCACGAAATCGGCATGCGCGTGGCGGGTATCCGCCGCTTTGGCGCCGCGTCGCTCGATCTCGCCTGGGTGGCCGCCGGCCGCTATGACGGGTTCTGGGAAAGCAACCTCAAGCCGTGGGATACGGCCGCCGGATGCCTTCTGGTGCGTGAAGCCGGTGGCTTCGTGTCGGACTATCGCGGCCGTTCGCAGCCGATCTGCGACGCAACCGTGCTGGCCGCCAACGATGCGATGCATTCCAAGCTGCACAAGCTGGTGGCAACTGCCATCAAGGCTTGAAAGTTGGTTGAACCTTTTTGCCGGGGCGGTTAAAGCGCCCCGGCAAGCCGCAGTGCCCCTGTGGTGGAATGGTAGACGCGACCGACTCAAAATCGGTTGTCGAAAGACGTGCCCGTTCGAGTCGGGCCAGGGGCACCATTTTCCGGCCATGCTGTTCCGGCTCTCGATCGCGGGTTGACCGATGCCCCATTCCGGCTCTTCCTCGCCCCGGCGCAGCATTTCCCACACATTGTCCAACACGCTGATCAAGCTGGTCGTGCGCCTGCGCCGTCTGCTGCGCGAGCGGGAAGCCGCCTTCATCGTCCTGGCGGCGATTGCCGGGGCATTGGCCGGCCTTTCGACCAACCTGCTCAGTTTCATCGCCCATGCCATGCAGCAGGTGTTCTATGGCCTGGAGGGCAACCGGCTGAGCGCGCTCGCTGAAATCCGCCATCCTTGGCGCCTGCTCGCTCTGCCGCTCGGCGGCCTCGTCCTCGCGCTATGGGCGCGCTGGCTGCGCCGTCGCAATCGCCCCCTGATCGACGTGGTCGAAGCCAACGCGCTGCATGGTGGGCGCATTCCGCCCGCCGACAACCTGATCATTGCCGGGCAGACGGTGATTTCCAACGGCGTCGGCGCTTCTGTCGGGCTCGAGGCGGCCTATGCCCAGATGGGCGGTGGCATGGCATCGGTGCTGGGCCAGGCGATGAAGCTGCGCCGCAACGATCTGCGCACCCTTGTGGGCGCCGGGGCCGGGGCGGCGGTGGGCGCGGCGTTCAATGCGCCGCTCGCCGGGGCATTCTATGCGTTCGAGATCGTGATTGGCTCGTTCGTGCCCGGCGCGGTGGCGCCGGTCATGGCGGCGGCGCTGGCCGCGGCCGGCATGTCGCGCCTGATGGGCAGCGAACCCTGGCTGATCGCCACCACGGCCGTGGGCCGCAGCCTCACGTTCGAGCATTACCTGGCCTATGGCGTGCTGGGGCTGGCGGCAGCGGTGGTCGGCATCATCGTCATGCGCCTGGTCACGGCGGCCGAACTGACGCTGGCGCGGTTCAAGTGGCTGGCGCGCTGGCGGCCGATCCTGGGCGGCTTCCTGCTAGTGCCGCTCGCCCTGCTGACGCCGCAATCGCTTTCGGCCGGACACGGCGCGCTGCATCTCAACCTGGCACTGCGTCCGGGCCTGGATTTCCTCGGCCTGGTGCTCTTGGCCAAGATAGCCGCCTGCGTGGTTGCGCTGTCCAGCGGCTTTCGCGGCGGGCTGTTCTTTGCCTCGCTGTTCCTTGGCTCGGTGGTGGGGCAGGCCTTTTCGATCATCGCGGGGCAGCTCTTTCCCGGCCTCTCGCTCGATCCCACCGACGCGGCGCTGGTCGGCATGGCGGCGCTGAGCGTGTCGATCGTCGGTGGGCCGATGACGCTCGCCATGCTCATGCTGGAAATCACCCACGATTTCGCATTGATGGGCGTGGTCCTTACCGCCTCGCTGGTCTCGGGCACGCTGACCCGCGAAGTGTTCGGCTATTCGTTCTCCACCTGGCGCCTGCATGTGCGCGGCAGCAACATTCGCGGCCCGCGCGATATCGGCTGGATGCTCAACCTGTCGGCCGGCCGGATCATGCGCCGCGACTGGGTGTCGATGCCCGAAGACCTGACGATCGAGGAATTCCGCACGCGCATGCCGCTCGGCTCGGCCAGCAAGGCGGTTCTGGTCGACGATGAGGGGCACTATCGCGGGATCATGGCCACGGCAGCGGCCTATCGCCCCGATCTCGCGCCCGACATGCGGCTCCACGCCCTGGCCGGCTTGACCGGCGTCACGCTTGGCCCGGCATCAGACATCAAGGCGGTCCTGGCCCTGTTCGACGAATATGCCGCCGATGAAATCGCTGTGGTCGATGGCGTGGGCGTCGTGCAGGGGGTGATCACCGAACGCCACGCCCGCCGCCGCTATCTCGAAGAAGTGGAAGCCGCACAGCGCTCGACGTTCAGCGAATAGGCGCGGCTGCTTTTCCCTTCGCCTATGTCGTTGGCAGATTTCCGATCGCCTGGCGCGCGGGCAGGGATATAGCCCACGGCTCATCCTGTCGCGTCCGAAAAATGGAGATGCACGAGTATGTTGCAAAGCGCAGTGGCGATCGCTTCGCATACCCCGGTCTATGTCTGGTTCGTCCTTGGCCTCGTGCTGTTGCGGGCATGGCAGGCTACCCGTCCGCGCACGACCGGCCTGGCCGGGCCATTGGTGTTGCCGGGCTTGATCGTTGTCCTCGGCGTGGTCGGATTGGTTGCGGCGCATGCCACGGCGCTGGAAGTGGCCGTGTGGGTGGCCGCGTTGCTGCTGGGCGGGCTGGTCGGCCGGCCGCTGGGGCATCACCTGCTGTTGCGGGCCGAGCCGGGGCCGCCGGTTCGGCTGCATCTGCGCGGGAGCTGGCTGATCTTTGCGCTGATCCTCGTCATCTTTGCCCTGCGCTATGGCATGGCGGTGTTCGATGCGGTCGATCCCGTCACGGCGCATCAGCCCGCGCTGCGCCTGGTGGAAACGGTCGTGCGGGGCGCGCTGTCCGGGCTTTTGGTTGGTCGCGGGCTGGGCGTGCTGCTCTCAGCCCGGGCGATGCGCGCCGCTCATTGATGCCGCAATGGCGGATCCGGCGCTTGCGTTCTTGCTCTGTTCGCGTTAGCGCGGGCTCATGGCCAAGCCCAAACGTCGTTATATCTGCCAGGCCTGTGGCAGTGTCTCTCCGCGCTGGCAGGGGCAGTGCCCCGATTGCGCCGAATGGAACACCCTGGTGGAAGAAGCGCCGCAGACGGTGTTTTCCGCCAAGCATGACCTGTCGAGCGGCGGCCGCGCGGTGCAGTTCGTCTCGCTCGATAGCCCGGTTGCCCTGCCGCAGCGGCGCAAGACGGGCCTGGCTGAATTCGATCGCGCCCTGGGCGGCGGGCTGGTGCCGGGCTCGGCCATCCTGATGGGTGGCGATCCCGGGATCGGCAAGTCCACCCTGCTGCTGCAGACGGCGGCCAGCATCGCCAACAGCGGCGGCATGGTCGTTTATATCAGTGGGGAAGAGGCGTCGGACCAGATCCGCCTGCGCGCCGATCGACTGGGGCTGGGCAAGGCGCCGATCCGCCTCGCCTCCACCACCTCGGTGCGCGACATTCTCACCACGCTGGGCACCATGGACGCGCCGGCGCTGCTGGTGATCGATTCGATCCAGACCATGCATTCCGACCAGATCGAGGGCGCGCCCGGCACGGTCAGCCAGGTGCGCGGCTGCGCGTTCGAGCTGATCCGCTACGCCAAGGAAAACGGCGTGGCCCTTGTACTGGTCGGCCACGTCACCAAGGATGGTTCGATCGCGGGCCCGCGCGTGCTCGAACATATGGTCGACGTGGTGATGAGCTTCGAAGGGGAGCGCAGCCACCAGTATCGCATCCTGCGCGCGATCAAAAACCGCTTTGGCGCAGTGGATGAAATCGGCGTTTTCGCCATGGCCGGGGCAGGGCTGGAGGAAGTGGGCAACCCCTCGCTTTTGTTCCTGTCGGGCCGGGAAGAGCCGGTGCCGGGCAGCGCCGTGTTTCCGGCGCTGGAAGGTACGCGGCCGGTCCTGGTCGAAATCCAGGCGCTCACCGTGCGCCTTGCCAGCGGCGCCACCCCGCGCCGCGCCGTGGTCGGCTGGGATTCGGGGCGGCTGGCGATGCTGCTCGCCGTGCTCGAATCGCGCTGCGGTCTCAGCTTTTCCTCGGCCGAAGTCTATCTCAACGTGGCGGGCGGCTATCGCCTGACCGATCCCGCGGCCGATCTTGCGGTGGCCGCCGCGCTGGTCTCGGCACTGGCCGATCGGCCCCTGTCTGCCGGCACCGCCTGGTTTGGCGAGGTCTCGCTCGCCGGTGAAGTGCGCCCCGTGGCGCATTCCGGCGTGCGTCTGCGCGAGGCGGCCAAGCTGGGCTTTACCCAGCTGCACGGCCCCGATGGCGCGGCGGAAAAGGTCGAGGGTTTGCGCTATTCCCCGATCCGGCTGCTCCCAAATCTCGTTGACCGGGTGATGACCGGCGCTTAATCGCCGGGATATGACCGGCTTCGATTATGTTGTCTTCCTGGTCGTCGCGGTCGGCGCGATCGGCGGTTTCTTTCGCGGTTTCGTGGAGGAGGTGCTGTCGCTTGCGGCATGGTGCATCGTCCTGGTGGCGGTGCATTATGGCCTTGAACCGCTGACCGAGGCACTAAAACCCCACCTCAAGACCGAAACCGGCGCGGGCGTTCTTGCCTATGCGCTGCTGATGGTCGTGCCCTGGGGGCTGATGCGCCTGATCGCGCGCAAGATGGGTGCGGCCAGCCGCGATTCGATGCTGGGGCCGATCGATCGGCTGCTCGGCTTCGGGTTTGGTGCGGTCAAAGGCGCAATCCTCATGGTCCTGGGCTTTTCGCTGCTGGTCTTTGCCTATGACGTGGTCTGGGGCGTCAAGGGCCGGCCGGAATGGATCACGGCGGCGCGCACCTATCCCTTCCTCAATGCCGCGAGCGAGGAACTGGTGGCGATGATTGCCGAGCGGCGCGATGCTGCGGCCCAGGCTGCCGACGATCCCAACGCGCCTGATGGCGATGCTACGCCCAAGCCCAGCACCGCCGCGCACAAGAAAGCCGCGCATCACCGCAAGCATGCGGTCAGCGCCGACAATTGAGATGAGCGCCACCGTTCTCTACACGCCCGAGGTGCTGGCTGCAGCCATGTCTCTGGCGCAATGGCCGTGGGACGACAGCCTGCCTTTGGTGGGCGAGGCGCGTTCGCGCGCCTGCGGCAGCACGCTGCAGATCGGCCTGGCCCGTAACGATGCCGGCCAGATCACCCGCATCGGCCTTCGTCCCCATGCCTGCGCCGTGGGGCAGGCCGCCGCCCAGGTCTTTGCCGCCGCCGCCATCGGGCACACGGCCGAAAGCCTGACGCAGGTGCGCGCCGAACTGGGCGCATGGCTGGCGGGCGAGGGGGCAGAGCCGGATTGGCCGGGCATCGGCCTGCTGCGCACGGCGCGCGACTATCCCGGCCGCCACGGCGCGATCGTGCTGGCGTGGGACTCGGCGCTGGCAGCGCTGGCGGAGCCGGCCAAGGCAGGCTAAGGCATTCCCGGATAACAGTGCCCCGGGGGAAATTACGCACCATGAACACCACCCACGCGGAACCGACCGCGGCAGACATTCGGCTGGTGATTGCTGCCAGTTCCGCCGGCACGGTGTTCGAATGGTACGATTTCTTCATCTACGGCACGCTGGGCACGATCCTGTCCAAGGCGTTCTTTCCCACCGGCAATGCCACGCTCGAACTGCTGCTGTTCTGGCTGGTCTTTGCCGTGGGCTTTGGCTTTCGCCCCTTGGGCGCTGTGCTGTTCGGGTTCCTGGGTGACCGCCTGGGGCGCAAGTACACGTTCCTGGCGACTGTGGCGCTGATGGGCGTGGCCACGGCGGGCGTGGGCCTGGTGCCTTCGGCGGCCAGCATCGGCTATACCGCGCCAGCCTTGGTCATCCTGCTGCGCGTGGCGCAGGGCCTTGCCCTGGGCGGGGAATATGGCGGCGCGGCGGTCTATGTCGCCGAACATTGCGCGCCCGAACGGCGCGGTTTCTTCACCAGCTTCATCCAGGCCGGCGTGGTCGGCGGCTTCATCCTCAGCCTGGTCGTGGTGCTCAGCTGCAAGGCGGCATTCGGCCCGGAACTGTGGGCCGCGTGGGGCTGGCGCGTGCCGTTCATCCTCAGCCTGGCGCTGCTGGCAATCTCGCTGTGGATGCGGCTCAAGCTTTCGGAAAGCCCGGTATTCCAGGCGATGAAGGCGGAAAACGAGCTGGCCGGCAATCCCTTTATCGAATGCATGACCGCACCGGGCAACCGCAAGCGGCTGCTCGTCGCGCTGTTCGGCATTGCCGCCGGGCTGACGGTGATCTGGTATACCGCCATGTTCAGCAGCCTGACGTTCCTGAAAACCGCCATGCGAATGAACGACACGGCGGCCGAGATCATCGTCGGTATCGCCGCGCTGTTCGGCGTCGGCTCGTTCCTGTTCTTTGGCCATGTTTCCGACCGCGTGGGCCGCAAGGCGCCGATCGTGTGGGGCTATGTCGCCACGCTGGTGCTGCTGTTCCCGCTCTATTGGGGTATCGGCGCCCTCGCCAATCCGCATCTCGCGCGCCAGGCGCGTGAGCTGCCCGTGGTCGTGGCCGGCCCCGATTGCCGTTACGAAGCCTTTGCCATCGATCAAGCTAGCCAGTGCGGCAAGTTGCTGTCGGATCTCACCGCCACCGGCGTGCCCTATCGCCTCGAACATGCTGCCACGCTCTCGCTGCACGCCGGCGCTGCGCGCCTGCCGTTGGAAGCCTATCCCTGGGCCGACAAGAAGGCGCGGGGCAAGGCGCTGGAAGGCCTGCTGGGCAAGGCCGGCTATGATCTGGCGCGTATTACTCCAACGCCAGGCCGGGCGATCCTGGTCGTGCTGGTGCTGTTCGGCCTCATGGCGCTGTCGGGCGCCACCTATGGGCCGGTTGCCGCGACGCTGTGCGAAATGTTCCCGCCGCGCATCCGCTATTCCTCGCTGTCGATCCCCTATCACATCGGCACTGGCTATTTCGGCGGCTTCCTGCCGTTTCTTTCCACACTCATCATCGCCAAGACCGGCGATCCCTATGCCGGGCTGTGGTATACCTGGGTTGTCGTCCTGGTGGCCCTGGTGGTGTCGCTGTGGGGTCTCAAGGGCGGCCTGCCGCAGGACGAGCCAGCCTGAAACGCTTTCATCCATCAGGATTTGATCGAACGTTGTCTGTTTTTTCTTCCGTTCCGTTGTCCCCTGCCGCGCTGCGGCTTGCCCTTGATGCCACGGCCCTGGCCAGCAACTGGCGCGCGCTCGATCGCCTGAGCGGCGCGGCCAGCGCTGGCGCTGCGGTCAAGGCCGATGCCTATGGCCTGGGTGCGGCGCGGGTGGTGCCGGTCCTGGCGCGGGCCGGCTGCCGCGACTGGTTCGTGGCGCACTGGTGCGAAGTGCCCGATCTGCTGCCCCATGTTCCGGCCGCGTCGATCCACGTGCTGCATGGCCCGATGAACGCGGCAGACGTGGCCTATGCCCGCGCCACTGGGGTTACCCCGGTGCTCAACTCCCTGGCGCAAGTGCAGCGCTGGCTGGCCGCGGGCGGCGGGCGTTGCGACCTGATGGTCGATACCGGGATCAACCGCCTGGGCCTGCCGATGGCCGATCTGGGCGATCCCGGCTTGGCGGCGCTGGATATCGACTGCTGCATTTCGCATCTTGCCAGCGCGGACGAGGATGTGGCGCAGAATGCGCAGCAACTCGCCCGCTTTCAGGCGGTACGCGCCCAAATCAAGGCCCGGCGCTACAGCCTTGCCAACAGCGCCGGCATCGCGCTGGGTGCCCCGTGGCATGCCGATGTGACGCGGCCGGGCATCGCGCTTTATGGCGGCATTGTGCGCAGCGAACTGGCGGGCATGATCGCCCCAGTGGCGCGGCCGCAGGCGGCCGTGATCCAGCGGCGCCAGCTCCATCCGGGCGATCATGTCGGCTATAATGCCACGTTTACCGCCGATCGCCCTGTTGCAGCCGCGGTGGTCGCGCTGGGATATGCCGACGGCTATCTGCGCACATGGTCTGGCAGGGGCGAATTTTTGTGGCAGGGCAAGACCTTGCCAGTGATTGGCCGGATTTCGATGGATATGACCATAGTGGACGCAACAGATGCGCCCGCGCTGGTTGAAGGGGACTGGCTCGACGTGGCTTATAATCTGCCAGAAGCCGCCAAAATCAGCGGGTTGTCCCAATATGAGCTGCTTACCCTGCTGGGCCGCCGATTTTTGCGCGACAAAGCATGTCTTGCACCTTGATTAACTCATATTGCGCCGCACATACTGCATCTGCTAATCGTGTACGACATTCCCAGCGGGGGTCCGATAAAAATGGCAAATCAGGCTAAGGACGGCGATACCGTCATCATCAAGAAGTACGCCAACCGCCGTCTCTACAACACGCGGACGTCCAGCTACATCACGCTCGATCACCTCGCCCAGATGGTGAAGGAAAATGTCGAGTTCAAAGTGATCGACGCCAAGAGTGGCGCCGACCTGACCCATTCGATCCTCACCCAGATCATCATGGAAGAGGAAGCCACCGGCGAGCAGATGCTGCCGACCAACTTCCTGCGCCAGCTGATCGCGATGTATGGCAATTCGATGCAGGCGCTGCTGCCGGGCTATCTGGAAGCCTCGATGGAACACTTCCGCGAGAACCAGAACAAGCTGCGCAAGGCGATCGAGGATTCGATCGGTTCCAACCCGCTGGCGCAGATTGCCCAGCGCAACATGGAAATGTTCAAGGCTGCCGCTGCTGCGTTTGTCCCCGGCGCCACCCCGCGCGAGGATGACAAGCCCGCCAGCGCTCCTGCCGGTGGCGAGGGCGAACTTTCGGAACTGCGCAAGCAGATGGCCGAAATGCAGAAGAAGCTTGATCAACTGGGCAAGTAAGCCGCCGATTTTTGCCGGTGCGCGTGCATTGGGGCGTTGCCCCGATCCGCCGCACCGGCTAACCGGCAGGGCATGAACCAGCCCAAGATCAAGCACGCGCTGCCGATCAAGCGCGAAGAAGACTTTGCCCAGTGGTACCAGGCGGTCATCGCCGAGGCCGAGCTTGCCGAGGAATCCGGCGTGCGCGGCTGCATGGTGATCAAGCCATGGGGCTATGGCATCTGGGAACGCATCCAGAAGCTGATGGACGCACGCATCAAGGAAGCGGGCGTCGAAAACTGCTATTTCCCGCTGTTCATCCCGCTGTCGTACTTCGCCAAGGAAGCCGACCACGTGGAAGGCTTTGCCAAGGAAATGGCGGTTGTCACGCATCACCGCCTGATCGCCGATCCCAAGGGCGGGCTGATGCCCGATCCGGAAGCCAAGCTGGAAGAGCCGCTGGTCGTGCGCCCCACCTCGGAAACGGTGATTGGCGCGGCCATGGCACGCTGGGTGCAATCGTGGCGCGATCTGCCGCTGCTGACCAACCAGTGGGCCAATGTCGTGCGCTGGGAAATGCGCACCCGCATGTTCCTGCGCACCAGCGAATTTCTCTGGCAGGAAGGCCATACCGCCCATGCGGACGAGGCCGACGCCATGGAGGAAACCCTGCGCGCGCTCGAAATGTACCGCGGCTTTGCGCAAGACGTTCTGGCGCTGCCGGTCATCGCCGGGCCCAAGCCTGAAAACGAACGCTTCCCCGGTGCCGTCGCGACCTATTCGATCGAGGCGATGATGCAGGATGGCAAGGCACTGCAGGCCGGCACCTCGCACTATCTCGGCACCACCTTCTCGCAGGCAGCGGGCATCCGCTATCAGGACAAGGAAGGCCAGCAGGCGCTGTGCCACACCACCTCGTGGGGCGTGTCCACCCGCCTGATCGGCGGCGTGATCATGACGCATGGCGATGATGATGGCTTGCAGACGCCGCCACAGGTGGCGCCGCACCAGATCGTGATCCTGCCGATGCTGCGCGATAACGACGGCGATGACGCGCTGCTCGCCTATTGCGAAGACCTGCGCAAGGCGCTCGCGGCGCGCAGCGTGTTCGATGAAAAGGTGCGCGTCCTGCTCGACAAGCGCCCCGGCAAGGCCACCGCCAAGCGCTGGGCCTGGGTCAAGAAGGGGGTGCCGCTGATCCTCGAAATCGGCGGGCGCGATGCGGAAAATGGCCAGGTTTCGGCGGTGCGCCGCGATCGCCTGTGGCGCGAGGATGGCAAGGTCAATTTCGTTGGCCAAGCCAAGGACGATTTCGTTGCCAGCGCCGCCGCTGAACTGGAATCGATCCAGGCTGCGCTGTTCGCCCAGGCAGAGGCGCGTCGCGATGCGCAGATCGAGCGCGGCGTGACCGATCTCGATGGCCTGGCCGCCTATTTTGCCGAAGACCGCAAGTTCCCCGGCTGGGTGGAACTGGGCTGGTCGCGCCCGACCGGCGCCGCGCTCGACAAGGTGGTGGAGCAGCTCAAGGCGTTGAAGCTTACCATCCGCAATAGCCCTCTGGATGGTCCCGCACCCACCGGCACCTGCCCGTTCACGGGCGAGCCGGCGGTGGAAACGATCTATATCGCCCGGGCTTATTGAGCGCTTTGTAAAACATTCCCTCCCCCGACCCCTCCCGCAAGCGGGAGGGGAGCAAAGGAAAAACTCTCCCGCAAGCGGAGGGGCGCCCGACGAATAGCCCCTTCCCGCTTGCGGGAGGGGGTTGGGGGAGGGCATGTCCCATGTTCCCCCTTACGCCCCGCAAAATTTCGTTTACCTTGCGCAACATGACCCGCGCTCTTGTTGCTCTTCCGCTCCTCGCCCTGGCCGTGCCGCTTCATGCGCAAGAGGTTTCGCCACAGCGCCTCAAGGCCGATGTCGAAACCCTGGTCGGCTTTGGCACGCGGCACACCATGTCCTCTCCCACCGATCCCAAGCGAGGTATCGGCGCGGCGCGGGCCTGGGCCAAGGCGCAGTTCGCGGCGAGCAGTGCGGCCTGCGGTCAGTGCCTCACCATCGTCACCCCCGAAACCACGGTGACCGGCGAGCGCGTCCCCACGCCCACCAAGATCGTTGATGTCGTGGCCATCCAGCGCGGCACGGAGCGGCCCAACGAGGTCGTCATCGTCGCCGGCCATATCGACAGCCGCGTGAGCGACGTGATGAATGTCACCGCCGATGCCCCCGGCGCCAACGATGATGGTTCGGGCACGGCTCTGGTGCTGGAGGCCGCGCGCGTGCTTTCGGCGCGCAAGTTTCCCACCACCATCGTCTATGCCGTGCTCAGTGGCGAAGAGCAGGGGCTCTATGGCGGCAAGCTGCTGGCCGATTACGCCAAGGCGCAGGGGTGGACGGTGAAGGCCATGTTCAACAACGATATCGTCGGCAATTCGCGCGGGTCTGACGGGCTGGTGGACGATACCCATGTGCGCGTCTTTTCCGAAGGGCCGCGTGGCGTTGGCGATGCCGCGCTCGGCCGTGCGCAGCGCGCGATCGGGGGTGAGAACGACAGCCCCTCGCGCAACCTGTCGCGCTGGCTGGCGGGCCTGACCAATCCTGCCAAGACCGGCCTTGCCGTGCGCCAGGTCTGGCGCGCTGATCGCATGGGCCGGGGCGGCGATCACCTGCCGTTCGAGGCGCTGGGCTATCCCGCCGTGCGTTTTTCGGTCGCGGTCGAAAACTATGATCGCCAGCACCAGGATCTGCGCACCGAGCAGGGACGCCCCTATGGCGATACGGTCGACGCCATGGATTTTACGTATCTCGCCAAGGTAACCCGCCTCAACGTTGCCGGGCTGGCGGCGCTGGCCCGCGCGCCGATGCCGCCGGTCGCCACGGTCAAGGCGGCGGTGCAGACCTTTACCGATATCGCCTGGCAGCCGGTGCTCGGCGCGGTGCGCTATGCCGTGTGGCAGCGCGCCACCGATGCACCGGGCTGGCCGGCCAAGCCCGTGCAAACCACCAGCGACACCCATGTCACGCTGCCCGGCGTGCGCGGCGATGACTGGTTCTTCGGCGTCAGCGCGATCGCGGCCGATGGCAGCATGAGCCCGGTGGCCTCGGCCGTGCCGGGCGGCGGTTTCGGTCCACAGCAGGCCCAGCACTAACTTAAGCGGTTGCGTGGAGACCACGCCAAAGGGGGATTTTCATGCTTCACGCCATCAAGCACGGCTTGCGCAATCTGTTCACGCTTACCGGCCGCGATGGCCGCAAGCAGTTCTGGCTCTATGCGGTTTTCCTGCTGCTGTTGCGTTGGGTGGTCAGCACGGTGGCAACGGTGCCGTTGATGGCCAGCACGATGAACACCGCCTTCACCGCGGCGCGCAACAGCACTGATCCTGCCGCCACGGCCACCGCGGTTCAGGCCAATATCACCGCCGCGCTGCCCCAGATCATGATCCTGGGCATCGTGGTAAGCCTGGTCACTGCGGCCATGCTGCTGTCCAGCCTGGTGCGGCGCTTGCACGATAGCGGGCTATCCGGTTGGTTCGCGCTGTTGCCGGGCGTGCCCTATCTCATTTCGCTGGCGGCCGCCCCGCGCGAAGTGGCGCACACCATGGCGGTAATGCAACAACAGGGCCCTGGCCACCCCGGCGCGGCGCTGCATGCCACCAACTGGAGCATTGCCGCGATCGGCTGGCTGGCCCTTGCCTTGCTGGTGGCGGTGGCGGCGCGCCCGTCCACCCCCGGCACCAACCGCTACGGACCGGAGCCGCTGGATCTGGACGCCTGATCAGGCAGCCACCGCCTCGATCAGCAGGGTGTCGATGGTAAAGCTGCCATCCGCCTCGATCGCAAAATGATCCTGCACTTCGCGCGGGGCCTGCTGCTGGACCTGGCGGATCACGGCGGCATGGGCGGCGGGCGTGCCCATCCGCGCCGTCCATTCGGCAAAGTCCATGCGCAAGCGCCCCGGCTGGATTGCGGTCACGGCAAAGCCGGCCTGGCCCAGCGCCGCCACCCATTCGGCGGCGCTGTAATCGCGCACGTGTGACGCATCGCGCAGCAGTTCCATCACCTGCAAGTGCGTGTCGCACAGCGCCTGGACCGGCGCCACCACATCGGCAAACAGCGCCAGCCCGCCGGGCCGGCACACCCGCCGCGCCTGTGCCAGCCCGCGTGCCAGGCTGTTCCAGTGGTGCGCGGAAAAGCGGCTGCTGATTGCATCGGCATGGCCATCGGCAAAGGGCAGGGTTTCGGCGGCGCTCACGCAGGTGACGATGTTGGCCATGCCACGGCGCGCGCTTTCGGCCTCGACAGCGTCCAGCATGCGCGGGGAAAGATCGGTGGCGATCACCTCGGCACAATGCGGCGCAGCGGCATAAGCCACGTGGCCGCCGCCGGTGCCGATGTCGATCAACCGGGCGGGGCGGCGTTCGGCCAGCGCCTGGGCGATGCGGGCGAGATCGGCACCCTGGGCGTGAACGGTGCTGGAAACATAGGCGGCGGCGCGGCTGCCGAATTGGGCGTCAGCGTGGCTGTCGTGGTTGGGCTGAATCATGGTCTATCCTTTCCCGGCGGGGTGTGGCGCGCAATTTACCCTGTTACAAGATTGGCGTTTATCCTGTTATAAGCGCTGCCATGACCGATACGAGACTGGAACTCGGCCGCTTCCTGCGCGCCATGCGCGAACGCAGCCCGGCCGAGGCAGGGGGCCGCCGCCGCACGCCCGGCCTGCGGCGCGAGGAACTGGCGATCCGCGCCGGGATCAGCACTACTTGGCTGACCTGGCTGGAGCAGGGGCGCGAGGCCAATCCATCGCCCCATGCGCTCGCCCGCCTGGCGCGGGCGCTGGCGCTGTCGGTGGCAGAGCGCGCCTATCTGTTCGAACTGGCCGGCCGGCTCGATCCCGAGGCGCCGGTCGCCCTGGCGCTGGAAGAGGCGCCCGATTCGGTGCGTGTGCTGGTCGATTTCGCGCCTGGCCCGGCCTATGGCCTCGATCGCACCTGGCGCGCGACCTGCTGGAATGCGGCCGCCGCGCGGCTGTTTCCCGGCTGGCTCGACGATCTGGGAGAGCGCAACCTGCTGCGCTACATGTTCCTGCGGGCTGAAGCGCGCGCCATGCTGCCCGATTGGCACGAGCGCGCCCGCCGCCTGATTGCGGAATTTCGCGCCGATCATGCCGGGCGGCATGGCGATCCTGTCAGCGAGCGGATCGTGGCCGATTTGCGCGGGCAAAGCGCTGAATTCGCCAGCCTGTGGGACGAGCAGGTGGTGCAGGGGCGCGAAGGCGGCCTGCGCCGGTTCGATCATCCCTGGGACGGGCATCTGGCCTTTCGTCAGTTCACCTGGATTCCCGCCGATCGCCCCGATACCAAGGTGGTGGTGCTGCACCCGGCGTGATGCGCGCGGCAAAGGTTGCGCTTTGCGCGCCAAACGCCCACATGCGCTGGAATGGCCAAGACCAATTTTCCCGCGGGACTCCCTACGCGCCAGCAGGTGCTCGATTTCATCGCCCAGAGTGCAGAACCAGCCGGCAAGCGCGAGATTGCCAAGGCATTCGGCCTGAGGGGCACGGAAAAGATCGCGCTCAAGGCGCTGCTCAAGGACATGGCCGAAGAGGGCCTGATTGACGGCAACCGCACCGCGTTCCACGCCATGGGCGGCGTGCCCAAGGTGACGGTGCTGCGCGTCGTCGAGATTGACGAAGGCCATGTCCTGGCCATTCCCGACAGCTGGCAGCCCGATGATGCCAGCCCGCCGCCGCGCCTGCGCGTGATCGAGCCCAAGGGCAAGGCGCGGGACCGCCAGGCCGCGCTTAAGCCGGGCGACCGCGTGCTGGCCCGCACTGAAGAGGTCGGCGGGCCAGGCAGTGGCAAGTGGCTGGCCCACCCCATGAAGAAGCTGCCGCAGCAAAGCGAGCAGGTCATGGGCGTGGTCGAACTCGATGGCGTGGGCAAGGGTTGGCTCGCCCCGATCGACAAGCGCGAGCGCCACGCCGCGCCGATTTCCGATCTGGGCGGGGCAGAGGCCGGGCAACTGGTGCTGGCAGAGCCGGCGGGGCGCAGCCCTCGCTCGGGCATGCGGGTAACGGCAGTGCTGGGCGATCCGCTGGCGCCGCGCGCGTTCAGCCTGATCGCGATCCACAAGCACGGCATCCCCATGGCCTTTGCGCCCGAAGCGCTGGACGAGGCGCACGTCGCTGCCAAGCTGCCGCTCAGCCACGATCACCGCGAAGACCTCCGCGCCCTGCCGATCGTCGCGATCGATCCCAGCGACGCTCGCGATCACGACGATGCCATCTGGGCTGAGCCCGATGGCGAGGGCGGCTTCCGCGCCCTTGTCGCCATCGCTGACGTCAGCTTTTACGTGCGCCCCGGCGGTCAGCTCGATCGCGATGCGCGCAAGCGCGGCAATTCGGTCTATTTCCCCGATCGCGTCGTGCCGATGCTGCCCGAAGTGCTCAGCGCCGATGTCTGCTCGCTGAAATCCGGCGCCGATCGCGCGGCCATGGCCTGCCATCTGCACATTGCCGCCGATGGCCGGATCAAGGACTTCCGCTTTACCCGCGCGCTGGTGCGCATCCACGAAGTCATCGCCTATGAAGAGGCGCAGGCCCGCATCGATGAAGATCGGGCCGAGCCGCACCTGCAGAACCTGTGGGCAGCCTGGCGCCTGCTGGAAAAGGCCCGTGCCGCGCGCGATCCGCTGGAACTTGAATTGCCCGAACGCCGCGTGATGCTCGATGACCAGGGCCGCATTGCCCAGATCGCCCTGCGCGAACGGCTCGACGCGCACCGCGTGGTCGAAGACTTCATGATCGCGGCCAACGTGGCGGCGGCCAAGGCGCTGGAAGCCAAGACTGCCCCGGTGGTCTATCGCATTCACGAGCCGCCGAGCCGGGAAAAGCTGCTGGCGCTCAAGGACTATCTCGCCACATTCGATCGCAAGCTGTCGCTGGGCCAGGTGATCACGCCGGGCCTGTTCAACCGCATGCTCAAGGACGTGACTGACGAGGCGGAAAAGGCGCTGGTGATGGAAGCGGTGCTGCGCAGCCAGACCCAGGCCTATTACGGCCCGCGCAATGCCGGGCACTTTGGCTTGGGCCTGGGCAGCTATGCCCACTTTACCTCGCCGATCCGCCGCTATGCCGACTTGCTGGTGCACCGCGCGCTGGTCGATGCCTATGGCCTGGAGCAGCCACGCCCGGCCGATCATGCCGTCCCTGGCACCTCGGGCCTGTCTGATCGCGACAAGGGCGATCTTGCCCGCGTCTCTGACGCCATCAGCGCGGCCGAGCGCCGCGCGATGGAAGCCGAGCGCGAGACGATCGATCGCTATGTTGCGGCCTGGCTATCCACCCGCGTGGGCGAGGTGTTCGACACGCGCATCAGTGGCGTGCAGAAATTCGGGCTGTTCGCCACGATCCTGGGTCTGGGCGGCGATGGCCTGGTGCCGGTGTCGACCCTGGGCGCCGAGCGCTTCAATTACGATGAAAAGGCCCAGCGCCTGGTCGGCGAATTGAGCGGGGAGGAATTTGCCATGGGCATGATCCTCAAGCTGCGCTTGGCCGAAGCCAACCCGCTCACCGGCGCGCTCAAGTTCGAGCCGGTGGACGTGGCCGAAGGCGTACAGCGTATCGAACGGCGTGGCAGCAAGCTGGATGGCAAGCCCAAGCCGCGCGGCAAGCACATGGTCGGCCAACGCGGCCGGCCCGGCAACATTCGACACCAGGGCAAGCGCAAGTAACCCCCTCCGACGGCCTGCGGCCGCCACCTCCCCCGGTGGGGGAGGACCTGCTGATCCTCCCCCACCGGGGGAGGGGAACCGCCGCGAAGCGGTGGTGGAGGGGCGGCGTCAGCTCACCGCGTCGATCGTCTCGTCATCGACGCCGCCCGGCACGATCATCAGCACGCAGGGCAGGGTGCCCGCGGCCGCGGCAAAGTGGGTGATCAGTGGGCCGGGATTGTCCTGCGCCGCGCCCAGCACCAGGGCCGACACTTCCGGGTGCTCCTTGAGGTATTCGCGCACCACCTGCGGGCCGTTGCCCTGCCGCACGCTGATCAGCGGCGCCAGGCCAGATTCGCTGGCCAGGCTGCCGGCCGCGGCTGTCGCCAGCACTTCGGCGCGATCGTGCGCTTCCTGCTCGATGGTGGCCTGAACTCCGGCAAAAGCGACGAATTCCTGGCGCGGCACCAGCGCCAGAATGTGCACCCCGCCGCTGGTGCGCACGGCGCGGCGCGCGGCAAAGCGCAGGGCTCGTGCCGCTTCTTCCGTCTCGTCCATGATTACCAGATAGATGCGCTGCTGGTCTGGCATGTGCTTGATCCGCCCCCGTTTCGCGCAGGTGGTATCGCGAATGCGGGGTTCTGGCAAATAGGTGAGGTGCACGGGCACGGCAGGATGCGTAAAAATCATCGCCCGCGCGCGTCGCTAGAGGCTTGACCGAAGGTGCAAGGCTGGTGAAATGGAGTGGTGAAACAGAAATTCGATTTAACCCGAATTTTTGAGAAAAAACCGGTTTTGCAAACCGAATTGACACTTTTGTCAGCAAGGACACGGAAAACAGCCCATGCCCATCGCGATCAAGATGCCCGCCCTGTCCCCAACGATGGAAGAGGGCACGCTGGCCCGCTGGCTCGTCAAGGTTGGTGACAAGGTTTCCTCGGGCGACATCATGGCCGAAATCGAAACCGACAAGGCCACCATGGAATTCGAAGCGGTGGACGAAGGCACGATCGTGTCGATCGACGTGGCTGAAGGCAGCGAAGGCGTGAAGGTTGGCACCGTGATCGCCATGATCGCCGGCGAAGACGAAGATGCCAGCGCCCCGGCACCGGCCACACCCGCGCCGGCCAAGGCCGCCGAAGCCGCGCCGGCGCCTGCTGCCAGCGCCCCGGCACCCGCTGCGCCTGCTGCTGCCCCGGCCGCCAAGGGCGATCGCGTCATCGCCACGCCGCTGGCCAAGCGCATTGCCGCTGAAAAGGGCATCGACCTGTCGGCCGTCAAGGGCAGTGGCCCGAACGGCCGCGTGACCAAGGCCGATGTGCTGGGGGCCAAGCCCGGTGCGGCTGCAGCGCCCGCCGCCACTGCTGCCCCGGCTGCGCCCGCCGCCGCCACGCCGGCCCCGGCTGCGGCGCCCGCACCGGCTGCAGTGCCCGATTTCGGCATCCCTTACGAAGCGCAGAAGCTCAACAACGTGCGCAAGACCATTGCGCGCCGCCTGACCGAAGCCAAGCAGACCATCCCGCACATCTACCTTACGGTCGACGTGCGCCTCGATGCGCTGCTCAAGCTGCGCAGCCAATTGAACGCCGCGCTTGAAGCGCAGGGCGTCAAGCTTTCTGTCAACGACCTGCTGATCAAGGCGTTGGCCAAGGCCCTGGTCCAGGTGCCCAAGTGCAACGTCAGCTTTGCCGGTGATGAGCTGCGCAGCTTCACCCGCGTCGACGTGTCGGTGGCCGTGGCCGCGCCTTCGGGCCTGATCACGCCGATCATCAAGGATGCCGGGGCCAAGTCGATCTCGGCCATCGCCACCGAGATGAAGCAGCTGGCCGGCAAGGCCCGCGAAGGCAAGCTGCAGCCGCATGAATTCCAGGGCGGCACCGCCTCGCTGTCCAACCTCGGCATGTTCGGCATCAAGCAGTTCGAAGCCGTGATCAATCCGCCGCAGGGCATGATCCTGGCCGTGGGCGCTGGCGAGCAGCGCCCCTACATCGTCGATGGCGCGCTGGGCGTGGCGACGGTGATGAGCGCCACCGGCAGCTTTGACCACCGCGCGATCGACGGGGCCGATGGCGCCGAACTGATGCAGGCGTTCAAGCAGATCGTCGAAAATCCGTTGGCGCTGGTGGCATGAGCGTAAGCAGCCGCGAGCCGGCCATCCGCGTCACCGCCATGCCGGCGGATTGCAACGCCTATGGCGACATTTTCGGCGGATGGCTGATGTGCCTGATGGACAATGCTGCGGGGCTGATCGCCTCGCGGCGTTGTCGCGGGCGCGCGGTCACCATCGCGCTCGACGGCATGCAGTTCCTCAATCCGGTGAAGGTGGGTGACGAGGTGTCGGTCTATGGCGAAATCGAAAAGACCGGGCGCACTTCGATGACCATCGCCATCGAGGCATGGCGCCGCGAACGCCATCGCGAGCAGTCCTCGATGGTCACCCAGGCCAAGTTCACGTTTGTTGCCGTTGACGGCACCGGCCGGCCCCGCCCGGTTGACGAATAAGGAGAATTCCAAGTGGCTGATCAATATGACGTGATCGTCCTCGGTTCGGGTCCTGGCGGCTATGTAGCGGCAATCCGCTGCGCCCAGCTGGGCCTCAAGACCGCCATTGTCGAGCGCGAGCTGCTCGGCGGCATCTGCCTCAACTGGGGCTGCATTCCCACCAAGGCGCTGCTGCGCTCGGCCGAAGTGCTCAACCACATGAAGCACGCGGCGAGCTATGGCCTGGCGGCCGACAACATCCGCGCCGATCTGGACGCGGTGGTCAAGCGTTCGCGCGGCGTGGCCAAGCAGCTTAACCAGGGCGTGACGCACCTGATGAAGAAGAACAAGATCACCGTGCACATGGGCACGGGCGTCTTGAAGAGCCCCACCAGCATCGAAGTGACCGGCGACAAGGGCACCGAAACGATTTCGGCCAAGCACGTGATCGTCGCCACTGGCGCCCGCGCACGTGACCTGCCGTTTGCCAAGGCCGATGGCAACCGCGTGTGGACCTATCGCCACGCGATGACGCCCAAGGAACTGCCGAGCAAGCTCCTGGTCATCGGCTCGGGCGCGATCGGTATCGAGTTCGCCAGCTTCTACAACGACATGGGCGCTGACGTGACCGTGGTCGAAATGCTCGATCGCGTCGTGCCGGTGGAAGACGCCGATGTTTCGGCATTCCTCGAAAAGGCGCTGACCAAGCAGGGCATGAAGATCATGACCGGCGCGGGCGTGGAAAGCCTGGCGGTGTCGGCCAATGGCGTGAAGGCCAAGATCAAGGCCAAGGACGGCAAGGTGATCGACGGCGATTACAGCCATGTGATCGTGGCGGTCGGCATCGTGCCCAATACCGAGAACATCGGGCTTGAAGCACAGGGCGTGAAGATGGAGCGCGGCTTCATCCAGATCGACGGCTATGGCCGCACCGGCGCCAAGGGCCTGTGGGCGATCGGCGACGTGACGCCCGGGCCGTGGCTGGCGCACAAGGCGAGCCACGAGGGCGTGATCGCGGCAGAAGCCATTGCGGCCGAACTCGGCAATAAGGACGTGCACCCGCACCCGATGGACCGCGCCAACATCCCCGGCTGCACCTATTGCCACCCGCAGATCGCCAGCGTCGGCCTGACCGAGGCCAAGGCCAAGGAAGCGGGTTACACCGTCAAGGCCGGCACGTTCCCGTTCATCGGCAACGGCAAGGCCATCGCGCTGGGCGAGCCGGAAGGCTTCGTCAAGACGGTGTTCGATGCCAAGACCGGCGAACTCTTGGGCGCGCACATGATCGGCGCCGAAGTGACCGAAATGATTCAGGGCTTTGTCGTGGGCAAGACGCTGGAAACCACCGAGGCCGAACTGATGCACACGGTGTTCCCGCACCCGACGATCAGCGAATCCATGCATGAATCGGTGCTCGCCGCCTACGGCCGCGCCCTGCACATCTAAGCTGGGTCTGCTCCCCTCCCGCATGCGGGAGGGACACCTACCTACTCCCCTCCCGCGTGCGGGAGGGGTTGGGGGAGGGCATGTTGAACCCCAACCGCCCCCCCTTGCCAAACCTCCACCAATCCCCCACGGCCCCAGGCATGACGCACGATGTGATCATCCTGGGCGCCGGGGCGGCTGGCCTGTTCTGCGCGGCCACGGCGGCTGCGCGCGGGCGCCGCGTGGTGGTGCTCGATCACGCCGAAAAGCCGGGCAAGAAAATCCTGATCTCGGGCGGCGGACGGTGCAATTTCACCAATCTGCACACCGCGCCCGATCGCTATCTGTCCGAAAATCCGCATTTCGCGCGCTCTGCGCTCAGCCGGTTTACCCCGGCCGATTTCATTGCCCTGGTCGATGCCCACGGCATTGCCTGGCATGAAAAGACGCTGGGGCAGTTGTTCTGCGATGGCTCTGCCCGCCAGATCGTCGACATGCTGTTGGACCAGTGCGCCGCCGCCGGCGCGCAGGTGCGCTGCAACAGCCCGATCGGCGCGGTGCGCCACGCCGATGGCCTGTTCCATGTCAGCGCGGGGGAAAGCGCATTTGCCGCCCTGTCGCTGGTCATCGCCACGGGCGGCCCGGCCATTCCCAAGATCGGCGCCACCGGCTTTGCCTATGATCTGGCGCGGCAATTCGGCCTCAAGGTGGTGCAACCGCGCCCCGCGCTGGTGCCGCTCACCCTCCCGGCCGAGGCTGCGTTGTTCCGTGAACTGTCGGGCATTGCGGCCCCGGTTGAAGCCAGCTGCGGCAAGGCGCGGTTTCCCGAAGCGGCGCTGTTTACCCATCGCGGGCTGTCCGGCCCGGCGATCCTCCAGGTGTCCTCGTACTGGAAGCGCGGCGAGGCCGTGCGGATCGATTTCCTGCCCGGCCGCACGGGCGACTGGCTGCTCGATGCCAAGCGCCAGCGCCCGCGAGCCGGCCTGCGCAGCGTGCTGGGCGAGGCGCTGCCCGAGCGCCTGGCCACCGCCCTGGCCGACCAGCTTGGCCTGGCCGCTGAAATGGGCAACCTGCCCGACAAGGCGCTGCGCGCCGCGCAAGCGCGACTGCATGCCTGGGATTTCATGCCCGATGGCAGCGAAGGCTTTGCCAAGGCCGAAGTGACCGCCGGCGGCATCAGCACGGCCGAACTGTCGCAGCGCACGATGGAGGCACGCAAGGTGCCGGGCCTTTTCGCCATCGGGGAGGCGGTGGACGTGACCGGTTGGCTGGGCGGGTATAATTTCCAGTGGGCCTGGGCCAGTGCGCACGCGGCCGGCATGGCCGCCTGATCGGGGGAATACCTAGGGAAAAGCGGGTTGAACCGGCAGAAACCTGCCGGATAACGGCGGGATAATGCCCATTGGGTGCAAGCACGTGCCCTTAAAAATACCCGCTGTTGATGGTCCATGTGGCCTGTTCGCCATGGAAAGCCCGCCAGCCGGGCATCGTGCGATCAAGGACCACACCCCCATGCCCAGCTATACCGATGCGTCGGTCGTCTCGACCTATGCGCTCACCGGCAACAAATACTTTGACGCCTTGCTCTATTCCAAGGCCATGTTCCGCTCCAAGTGGTCGACCATTGCCGATGGCAAGACGGCGATCACCTACAGCTTCCCGTGGCTCGATAGCGTCGCCAGCAAGTTTGCCAATGGCTATGGCAGCGAACCGGGCGCGGCCACCCATGGCGCCATGCCCAGCGCGCAGATCGCCAACATCAAGGCGGCGTTCCAGGCGTGGTCCGATGTGACCAACATCACCTTTACCCAGGTGAGCGAGACCGACAGCGGCACCGTCGGCGATATCCGCGTCGCGCAATCGTCCAGCGTGAGCGGGCAATACTGGGGCTATTGCAAGCTGGTATCCAATGGCGCGGCCAATGCCCATGGCGATATCTGGATTTCGCCCAGCTATGGCAATGGCTCGTTCGCGGTGGGCACCTACAACTACATGGCGATGATGCATGAGGTCGGCCACGCCCTGGGTCTCGATCACCCGTTTGAAGGCAACAAGATGCCCTCGGGCTTTGACGTGCGCAATTACACGATCATGTCCTACACCGATCCCAAGGGGGTGTGGTGGGTGAACAGCGGCACGGGGCAGACCGAATACCTGATCAAGTCGCCGATGGTCTATGACATCGCCGCGATCCAGGCGATCTATGGCGCCAACACCGGCTTTCACGCGGGTGATGATACCTATAGCTATTCAGCCACCGCCCCGTTCTTCGCCGCGATCTGGGATGGCGGTGGCAATGACACGATCGATGTCAGCGCCTTTTCCAAGGGGTGCCGCGTCGATCTGCACGCCGGTGCGTATTCCACCCTGGTGTTCGACAACCTGCAAACCCTGACCAACAATCTGGGCATTGCCTTCAACTGCACGATCGAAAATGCCACGGGCGGCAGCGGGGCCGACAAGCTGGTCGGCAACGATATCGCCAACGTGCTGTTCGGCCGCGACGGCGACGATACGCTGACAGGCAATGGCGGCAACGACACGCTCAACGGCGGCGCGGGCAAGGACGTGCTGCTGGGCGGCAACGATGCCGATACGCTGATCGGCGGGGCAGGGCAGGACACGTTGACCGGGGGCGCCGGCGCGGACGCTTTCGTTTTTACCGCCATTTCCGATTTTGCCGGGCAAGACCTAGCCAGCTGCGATGCGATCACCGATTTCAGCAAGACGCAGAAAGACGTGATCAAGCTCAACCAGATCGACGCCATCACCACCAATGCCAACGCCGATGATCCCTTCACTTTCATCGGCACCGCCAATTTCCACAAGGTGGCGGGCGAATTGCGCTATATGTACAGCGGCGGCGCCACGGTGATCCAGGGTGACTTCAATGGCGATGGCGTGGCTGATTTCTGGCTGAAAGCGGCGGGCAAGATCGCCTTTGCCGCCACTGATTTCGTGCTCTAGCCTGGGCGCCTTGCCAGGGGGAGGCGCGCTCACGCCTCCACTTTGAACCTGTCGTCCGTCCCGTAACGCGGCAGGCTTGCCTACCAAGGCAGGCCTTCAACTGTTCGGGAATGCACGCGTGGCCACGTATACCCAGGCATCGCCGGTCAAGACCTATTCGCTGACCGCCGATGCGCGGTTCAATGCCTTGCTTCAGGCCGATCCCGCCTATCGCCTGGCGTGGTCCACCGTTTCGGCCGGCAAGACGGTGGTCAGCTACAGCTTCATCTGGGGCGGCGGCGTCGCCTCGGCCTTTGCCAGTGGCTATGGTACCGAAATGACCGCAGCCACAGTCGGCGCCTTGCCGTCTGGTGACTATGCCAATGTCGCCCTGGCGTTTGCGCAATGGGCCAATGTCGCCAACCTTTCGTTCAAGCAGGTGGCCGAAACCGCCGGTGGCACGGTGGGAGACATTCGCCTGGGCCTGTCCTCGCGCGTGGGCGATGCCTGGGGCTATACCAAGGCCACGGCTGGCGGGGCGGCCAACAGCCACGGCGATATCTGGATCAACCCGCTGTATGGGCGCGATTCCTACGCGGTGAACACCTACAATTTCACCGCTCTGATGCACGAAATCGGCCACGCCCTGGGCCTGGCGCATCCATCCGAAGGCTTCATCATCCCCACCGGGTATGATTATCGCACCTACACGATCATGTCCTACAACGATCCCTATGGGGTCTATGCCTATAACCCGGCCAAGGAAGACTTCGACTATATCATCCAGACGCCGATGGTTTACGATATCGCCGCGATCCAGGCGATCTATGGCGCCAACATGAGCTATCATGCCGGCGACAACACCTATGCCTATTCGCCCGGCAGCCCATTTTACGCCACGATCTGGGATGCCGGCGGCAAGGATCTGATCGACCTGCGCACGTTCAAGCTGGATTGCTGGGTCGATCTCCACCCTGGCGCCTATTCCACGCTGGGGTTTACCAATGTCAGCGTGTCCAACAACCTCGGCATCGCCTACAACGTGACGATCGAGGATTGCTATGGCGGCGCCGGCAACGACACGCTGGTGGGCAACGAGGCGAACAACGCGCTCTATGGCAACGCCGGCAACGACCGGCTCTATGGCTATGGCGGGAATGACAAGCTTTCGGGCGGCAAGGGCGATGACATTCTCTCGGGCGGCGATGGCAACGATACCTTCCTGGCCGGTGATGACCTGGGCAACGATCGCTATGTCGGCGGGCCTGGCCTCGATCTTGTGACGTATGCCGGCGCGACGGTGGGCGTCACGGTCAACCTGGCGACGGGAGTGGGCGATGGCACCGCCGCCGGCCTGGGCAAGGACACGATCTCGGGCGTGGAGCGCGTTACCGGTTCGGCCTACGCGGATACCCTGCTGGGTGATGCCAACGACAATATCCTGTCGGGCAACGGCGGTAACGATACGATCAACGGCATGGCCGGCGCCGATACCTTGCGCGGCGGATCGGGCCAGGACCGGCTCACCGGCGGCAGCGGCGCCGATCGCTTCGTGTTTGAGCGGGTGATCGAATTTGCCGGAAGCACAGCCACCACGTGTGACGTGATCACCGATTTCAAGCATGCGGACGGCGATCTGATCGTGTTGACGCCGATTGACGCGAACAGCCTGACCAGCGCCGACGATGCCTTTGCGTTCATCGGCACGGCCGCCTTCCACCATGTGGCGGGCGAGTTGCGCTATGCTATCACCGGCGGCAACACCCTGGTTCAGGGGGACATCAACGGCGATGGCCTGGCTGATTTCGCGCTGCTGCTGCAAGGCAGCCTGTCGCTGGCAAAGGGCGATTTCCTGCTCTGAACGGCTACGCACTTTCCGCAGGGGCGCCCAACGGTTTGTTGGCCATGGCGGGTCTAAGCCGGCCAAAATGCCGGAGACGACCATGTTCGGATTGCGCAAAGTCTTTGGGAGCCCTGCCGCGCCCGCGCCACTGCCCACCTTGGCGGCGTGGGATCAAGACGTGCCGCCTGTCGAGAGTTTTGTCCCGCTGGCGCAGCCGTCGATGCGTGTGGTGCGCAGCAACAGCATGCTGCACGGGCTGGGCCACGAAACCTTCCGCTTTGGCGATGTCGCGGCAGCGCTGGTCATGGCCTATGTGTCCCCGCACGTCGATTTCGAAACGGTGGTGCAGCGTTTGCGTCCGTTGTGCGCGCCGGCGCGCGTGGTGGCAGTCACCACGGCGGGCGAACTGTGCGTCGATGGCCAGGGGCCACTTTATTGCCCGGCCGATGGCGTGTGGGACAGCGTGGTGGTGCAGGTCTTCGGACCCGACCTGTTTGCCGCTACCAGCATCCACGCCGTTCCCCTGGCGAACGCCGATATTCGCGCCGGCAGGCCCAGCAAGGCGCAGGAGGCCCGCGTCGACGAGATTGCCGGTCACCTCTCGCGCCTGTCGGTGTCATTTCCGGTGCGGCACCATGATACGCTGGCACTCACCCTGATCGACGGGCTTTCCGCCAGCGAGAACTTCTTCATGGAAGCGGTCTATCGCTGCGGCCGCTTCCCATGCGTGTTCATCGGTGGATCGGCTGGCGGCAAGCTGGATTTCCAGGCGACCTGGCTGTTCGACGGCGAACGCTTCTTGCAGGACCATGCGGTGATCGTGTTTGCCAAGATGCGCGAGGGCGCGCGCTTCGGCATCTTCAAGACGCAGAACTTCGTCGATACCGGGCGCAGCGTGATCATCATGGAGGCTTCGGCCGAAACCCGCTGCGTCACTTCGGTGGTGGAGCCCGGCTCGGTGGAGATCGTGCCGGTGGTCGATGCACTCAGCGCCATGATGGGGTGCCAGCCGCATGATCTGGAACAGCGCCTACAAGGGCACACGTTTGCCATCCGCCTGAACGACCAGCTGTTCGTGCGCTCCATCGCCAGCATCGATGTGGCGGCCGGGGCCGTGCATTTCTATTGCGACATCAATCCCGGCGATGAATTGCACCTGGTGGCCGCCACCGATTTTGCCGGGCAGACCAGGGCCGATCTGGAGGCGTTCCTGCGGGGCAAGCCGCATCCGGTGGGTGCCCTGCTCAACGACTGCATCCTGCGCCGCCTGGGCAATGGCGCGCAGCTCGGCGCGCTCGACGGGCTGTGGGGCGATGTGCCGGCGGCGGGCTTTTCCACCTTCGGCGAGCTGCTAGGCATCAACGTCAACCAGACCTTGACGGCGGTGGTCTTCTTCAAGCCCGCGCCGGGCGAGGTGCTGGCCGAACCGTTCGTAGAGCAGTTCCCCATCCACTATGCGCAGTTCGCGCGCTATTTCGTGGAAACGCGGCTCAACCAGCAGCGCCTGATCAACGGACTGCGCCAGCAGTTGCTGGGCCGGCTTACCGATTTTGTGATGAAGACCGCGCGCCTCGCGCACGAGCTGGACCAGGTGGCCAGCGGAACCGAGGATGTGCGCCGCAATGTCGATGCCATGCGCACCGAGATCGAGCAGCGGCTGGCGGGCCTCGCCCACAGCGACGGGGAAGGGGTGCTCGATACCGAATTCGGCCATGTCGCCCAGGCCATGGCCCAGCTGCGCGACATCGTGGAAGTGATCGACAAGATCAACATGCAGACCAACCTGCTCTCGCTCAACGCCGGGATCGAGGCCGCACGCGCCGGCGAGGCCGGGCGCGCCTTTGCCATCGTCGCCAACGAAGTGCGCAGCCTGGCCAAGATGACCCGTACAACGCTCGATCAAAGCCGGGAATCGCTGGGCCAGGTCGATAACTCGATGACGCGCCTGGGTGGCCATGTCGCGCAGACAGAGGCCAAGCTGGGCAATGCCCGCAATGGCTTTGATGTCATCACCGCCAGCCTCGGCGCGATGTTCGCCTCGTTCTCGCGCATTGGCGACTTGCTGGGATCGGTGGAGCAGATGGCCCGCCAGCAGACCGGCATGATGAGCCAGGTCGAGCTGGAGATAGAGCGCCTGCGCCGGGTAGAGGGCCAGCAGGCGTAAGCAGCCTAGCCCGTCTTATTCATCAGGGTGGGGCAAAGGGTTGGCGGGAGTGGCGTAAGCCTCTGATCTGAATTAGGATCTGGGTGTCTAGTCCGAA
>NZ_JABGCC010000017.1:0-35010 GCF_013149315.1 Novosphingobium sp. SG754
ACCAAAGCCCTTTTACCCATAGACCTGTGCGAGCCTCACCGCGGGTCGTACTTGTAAGACTTTCGTACGCCTGCCGGCGTCCGAAACCCTTCGACTTTGCTACCGTTCCCAAGTGATGTGCCAAACAGCAGCTTGTGTCACGGACCCAACATTCCTTGTTTGCCCGACCGCCTCGACATGACGCAACCGAGTCGATTGCTGACAGCCGGCTTTGGGACCACGGCAAACTAAATCTGCTTTCATCCAAGCAGTTTGAAACTGGTATTGCGTACCGTGGAGAGATAGCTTGCAGCACCCCAGCGCTCAAAGTCCTCGTACAACTGTGGAGTTGCGGAATACGAGCGGTTCGCATTGATCAGGCCATTGAGCGCGTCGAGAAGCACGGCCGCGTCACCTGACGCATCGCTGGCCTTGAGGTAGGAAGCGAGAGCCTGAAGGCCCTCTATTGCGATCGGAACACCGTCTGGATTGAACCGCTCCGTAGCTTCTTTCAAGTCGTCGAGGGTCTGAAACCACTCTCGTACGACCAGAGATCGCAAGGGCAGGTTGTCGCCTGCACCAAGCAGGGAGTTGGCTAGTACATAAAGCCGTTCAGGATACTGATCGAGCCAGCGATCTATTACCGGCATGGCAACTTGCGTCGGCGATTTTCCGCTGGACCGCGCTTCGGCTGTAATCGTTGTAATCCGACCGCACGTCATTCGACTGCCGCGTACGACCGATAACTGCAAAGCCCGTAGTTCCGCCACGTTGATTGGCCACCAGCGGGCGAACTCTTGCGCCCTATAGTAGCCGACGATGTCGATCGCAGCGCTCGCAGCGGTTTCTCGCTTTCGAAACTGCACGAGGCAGAACGAGGCGAATGCCTCGTCATCACCGTCAGGCTCGAAATCCTTTGCGGGGTCGATCAGCGTCGCAACTGCACGACTGCTCCCTTTCTTAGCCAGCATCTTACGGACGCGATCGATTTGGTCGATCCTGCCGGCAAATCGGCGCAGCCGGTTTCCATGGATGAAGGGAATACGCTGATCGAGCTGAGAGCGATCCATCTGCCACCAGCTAACAAGCTCATCAAGCCAGGTCTGCCGCTCCACCTCCGTCATCGACTCGGGAAGAGGATATGTGGCTGGCAGCAAGATTGCTCGATCCGCGTCAAGATCGAGGTGTGTTATCAGCGTCCCGCGCTTCGCCTCTCCAAGCGCAAGCTCGCACGCGCGATGGTATACGGTCTCAAAGTCCGTTCCTTGTATAACCACCGGGCCGTCGGGTCGGTGATCTAGCGACCATAAACGGAACTCTTGAGGATTACCGATCTTCAACTCGGTACCGCCGCGCAGAATTGAAACCGGCGCAGTCGCCAACCTTGGCGCGAAAGGCATGTCGTGAATCGTAACTAGGCGCGCCGCGTCGCTGCCCCGGTTATCGTCAAATGTTGCACCCGAGAGTACTAACGTTCTGTGCGGCTCCCCCCCTTCCTCGCTATAGATATGATCGAAGCTGGCAGCATGTTCGTGCTTGTGCCCATGCATCACCACATCGATCGCCCGTTCGCGCAGCGTTTGTCGCAGCAGAGCGAGGTTGGTGAAATCAGCGAAGGCCTTGACCTCTTCGCGAAGGCTCGGAGCCCGGAGGTGATGGTGCAACGCTGCTATGCGGATCTGGTGGCCTCCGGCGCTGGACGGCGTGTCGCCAACGATACGACGAAGCTCTTCGAGCTGGGCCTCGGATACGCGAGCCATGTCGAACTGCGCGAGGTCATCAAACTGCTTGCGCAGCGCGGCCGCCTTTTCTGCATCGCGCTTCGCCAGAAGAGTATGAACCTCATCCCAAATATCATTGAGCGGCGAGGGGAGAATGGAATTCACATGGGACCAGTTGGCGCTATTAATCGGATAAATCGCCCAGCGAGCGTCAGGACCAACGAGGCGGTGTATCCCTGGCGTCACGGTTCTTGTTTCGTCGATGCCGTCTAACCAGGGCGTGACACACCCTGCGGCTCGCCAGACATTGACGAATGCTTGGTAGCGATCTTCCGATCCCGGTTCAGTTCCTTTTGGAACATCATGATTGCCTGGGGTCGCAACAATGTTCTGCGGCGCGATGCCGACGGACGCGAAATGCTTGAGTAAGAGGTCAAGGAGAGCCTTGTGACCACCTTCATCGCCCTTGAGCGTGGCGTCGCCGGTAAAGATTATGGCATCGAGCACATCGCCATCGCGGCGAAGACGCTCGCTCAGCCGTTCAAACACGAGTTCAAGCGCGGCCTCGCGGGTAGTCTGCTCGATGCCGGGTATTTTTTCTTTAAAATCATCACGTTTCAGTGGAACGCCGGCCCCCGTTATATGGGTGTCAGTGATGTGCAGGAAGCGAATGGAATTTATCATTTTGCGACTATAACCAGCGGAATGAGGAAGCGACATCTCAACCTGCTTGTAGCCAAACTGTCAGCAACCTTATGATGTGCGACTGGAGTATCGCGCCTTGATGATTGCACACGGCGTCGATCTGGTCGACATCGCCCACACCGCGCGGTTGCTCGCCGATCCGACCGATCAGCTCCTGACCAGATGCTTCACGCTCCACGAACAGGAATCTGCCGGGACTGGCGCCGATCGCGCCGCGCGTCTGTCCGGGCGACTTGCCATAAAGGAGGCCGTCATGAAGGCGCTCGGCACGGGCTTCTCTGGCGGGGTCGGCTTCCTAAGCATTGAGGTCGTGACTTCGCCTTCCGGCGCTCCCACAATCGCCTTGCACGGCAAAGCGAAGACATGCGCCGAGGCCCTTGGCATCGTCTCCTGGCTGGTCAGCACCAGCCATGAAGGCGACATGGCTATGGCCAGCGTCATCGCTCTTGGAGATCAGAGCGCCCCAAATAGCTGATCGTGCGCGCGTCGAGATCGACTGCAATCTCGCCGCCGTTATTGGCGAGAACCTGTCGCCAGACCGCAAAGCCATCCAGGATCGCGCGCTCCCAATCGGCCGCGGTGGCGCTACCGACCTCAAGATGTGACGTCATGCTCTGGATCGTGCGCAACAACCTATAGTCGATCTCGGTGACGCCATCGAGAAAGCTATGCACGCGCGCATAATCGAAAGCCAAGGCGGACACCCCTTCCTCGATAATCCGGGCTCGGCCTCCGTCCTCTACTTCGTCGAGCAGCGGGCGGCTCTTGCGCTTGCGCTTCAGGAACGCCCGCAAGTTCGGCGACCAACCAAGGATCGCCGCATAGGCGAGGTGGAAAACATCATGAAAGCGATAGCCGTCGGGATCATAGGCATTGTCGCCAAGGAGCGCGCCGATCCCTTCGCCATTAATCGTCATCCGCACCTTCGGTCTCGGACCCGTCCCGGGCTCTTCGACCAGACGCACGATCATCTGGCGCGGCAATCGCTCCACATCCGGAAACTCGGCATCGTGCTGCGGCGCCTGCGCGCTCGTGGGCGCGAACCGCGCGCGCACCTTGTCCAGATTCTTCTCGGCGATCTGATCGAGGTCGAGACCGAACTTGCTCGCGACATTGGCGATATACCAAAGCAGGTCGCCAAGTTCTTCACCGACTCGCTCCTTGAACATGCGGTGCGCGGCACCATCGCGTAAGTGTTTCTTATATTCGCTCAGTAGCTGTCCGGTTTCGCCGGCTAGACCCAGCATCGGCACGATCAGCGCCGTCGCGGCTTCGTCGTCGCTTGTTCCCGGCACCTGGTCGGTCAGCAGCGCCTGCGATTGATAGGCTTTTAGATCCATGGCGATGCTCCCGGCCTAGACGCTTTCCTCTTGCGTATTCGCAGCGCCCGGCCGACTTGCCTCAAAGGCTTCGTTCGGCACCGCACCCGCGGCAATACGATCATTGATACCCCATTTGGGTGGATACCAGAATTCGATGGGCTGGGCCTGCGCCGCGAACTTCTGTTTGATCCGCGTGCGGCCGGTGAGACCCGTCGCTTCTGGATGCGCCACGCGGGCATATTTATCGACTTCGCAAAACAGGTTCTGGCAATCGATAAGCTGCAACGGCCGCCCCCAAAGCGACGGAAATTCGAGGCCGAGCCGCGCGCACTCTTGCTCCTGCCGATCAGCCATCAAGCGGATCAGTTCAGCGTCGCTCAATCCACCCGTGTCGGCGAAACATTTGCGCAGGCCATCGCGCGCGCCCGGTCCCGGGATCACGAAATCCATTTCGGAGAAGTTGGTGACTTCGCTGTAATTGACGTCGGTGACGAACTGATAGGCGAGAAAATCGCCAATCGTCGGATAGCTGCGCAGCAGCTCGAAGCCGCGTTGCATCGTGCGCGCCGATGCAAGCTTTTGCGGCAAGGACTGCGCCATCATCATCTCGAGGAGCTTGAGATGATTCTGATGCTTGGCCTTGTGGCCGAACGCAGAGCTACCTGGCGGCATAATGTAGGCCGCGGAATAAACCCGATGCCCCTCGGCCATCGCCTTGGACAGCACCTCGTCGTATCGATCGAACCGATAGTCCGCGAACAAGATCGAGCCGAGCGCTCCTTCGAGCTTTTCCCAAGTCTCGATCTTGTTGAACAGCTTGAACAGCAGGATGCGGAAAACCACCTCATCGATCGTGGCCGGAAGATCCTCCCGGTAGATCACATGGCGGATCAGATACTGGCTCACGCGGTCCGACGCCCGGTAGGCGTTGGTGAACTTGAAGACCGCCATGACCGGGTTATCGGTCCACGGCCATGGGCTGCCGAGGGCGCGGCGATAGAATATCCGCTGCCGTTCGGCCGCGAAGCGCCAATAGCTATCGTAGACAGCCGTTGTCTTGGCTGGCGCCAGATGGCTTGAAATGATCGTTGGCGCGGCCGGCGCAGTCGCGGCGGGATAGTCGAAGGCAAGGGTCTGCGGCGTCGCTGCGGGAATATTGGCAGGGCGGCCGCGTTTGCGACCGCTCGGGGTACCGGTCTTGGTCATGTCGGGTCAAGCCGGCTGCGCGGCGAGCTGAAGTGATGGCGATGGCCGCTGCGCCGCCGGAGCCGGCGGTGCCACACAGGCGCGGGCCGCCTCGATCAGCGGCTTCATGGCACTGTCGGTTTTGGTGATCCGCTCCAGCTTGGCCACACCGATCGTCACGTTGAGACGCGCTAGCGGAATGCCCATCTCATGCGCCATGAAGGCGGCGAGCTCGGCGAGGCCGAGATAGTTGCCGTATGCTTTGTCGAACAGCTGCTGCGTGGCGTAGAAGGCGTTCGCGACGAGACCAGCCTTGACCGGAATGAAGCTCACATGCTGGAGGCAAGGGAAGCCCAGCCGCGCCGTTCCATTGTGATCCCGTTCCGGATCGAAGGTGGTTGCCTGCAACATCGACCGGCGCACGCCGGAACGGCTCTCGTACTGACTCAAAATCCACTCCAACTGGTTGCCGTCGCAAGGGCCGCGGCCGTACATCATCAGCCGCTCGAAATAGAGGCCTCTACCGTTCAGCCGGGGGTTGGCTGCGCGATAGGCAGGAAACGCCATTCTGTAAAACTCGAACAGCTTGGCGCGGTCCCCTTGGGCCATAGTCCAGAGGCGCTGCGGGAAGATCGTATAGGCGACGTTCTCCACATCGCGGTACTTCTTCGCTTTGAGCAAATTGTCGAGCGCTGTGCGGACTTTCAGGTCTTCGGGTATATCATAACCCTGGTCAAAGCCTTCAATCGTCAGAACAAGCGGCGCAATTTCTTTGCCCGGATGGCTCATGATGTGAAGCAGGGTCCGGGCATAAGCTTCGGACACACTCTTGGCCGCGATCATTAGCGGTTCCGGGTTCGCCGGTCCGGATGCCTTACTCATCTGCATCATCCTCCAAATGGCGGAATTCGGCGCGGCCGACATAGGCTGTGCGCGCAATGCGCCCGAAAGCGGCCCAGTCCGTTCCCGGGCGATCGATGCGGACCAGCCCGGGGCGCTTGGCCTCGAACAGGCGCCCGCCTTCCAGATCGGCAACCGGAGCAACCGCATCGCCGTGCGCGACGGTGCCGGACGGGAGGAGCAGCAGATGTCCGACCTCTGCATCGATCGCATGGCCGCCCCATGCCTCGTCGGCGACGATGAGCGGGTTCGGCGTCAGCGAACCAAGGATGTGCGCGCGCAGCGTGCGCGGCGTGAATTTGCGCAGTTCATCCGCGCGTGCGCGGCTGATCATTGCCTCGCCCCACAGCAGGTGCGTCACAAGCGTCGAGTAGCCGACCCCGAACAAGCAGGCGATGCGGTAGATATCGATCGGCGTCGCGATTTCCGGCTTCAGACCGCGAACGGCGAACGCATTGCGCAGGCCCAGCGTCGGCATCAGCACATAGGCCGCGAACGTGTCGGCGCTATATTCCTCGGGCACATCCCACGGGCGCACCAACTGGTTCTCACGCAGCTCATCGATTGACGAGCCATGTCCGAGGAGATGGTGGCCCAGCTCATGCGCGCAATTATAGGCGCGGCGGGGCAACGGGCGCTTGCTAGAAAGATGGATCCGCGGCGGCGAGCCGCGCTGATACATCCCTTCCATGTTGATATCGTTGAAGGTCACGCGAACCCCGTGCGCCTCTGCAACCGAATAGATGCAGACCGGGCTGATCAGGTCCTTGCCGGCCTTCAGCCGCGCATTGATCGCTGCCTTCATGGCCTTATCTGCCAAGGCGCGGCGGTTGTGCATCATCGTCTTGGCAAGCGCTTTCATGGGTTAGGCTCCTTTCTCGTCATCGTCGGACTTCATCGCGGCGATGAGCTTCAGGAGGCGGTCGAGGTCATCGGGCTTGAGTTTGCTGAGCTCGCGAGCAGCGAGCTGCAGCTTGGGATCGTCGGTCGCGGCGCGTTCGGGCGCATCGCCCAGCAGCCAGGACAATTTGGTGTCGTAGAGGTCAGCGAGCTTGGCGAGTTCGTCAGCCGTAATCCGGCGATTGCCAGCTTCCATTTCCGAAATGGTCGGACGGTGCATGTTCATTAGTTTAGCGACCTGCCCTTGTGAGAGGCCAGCCGCCTCGCGCGCAGCGCGGAGGCGTGTCGGGATCGTCGCAGTCTTGTCGGGTGAGGCGTCGGTCATTCCGCACCGACCTCTTCGGCTTCTTGCGTCTCCTGTTCTTCCAGGATCTTGAGGACGAGCGCGACGGTCTGGTTGATTGCGAGCGGTGCTTTCGTATCCTCATCGACAAAGATATTGGCTTCGCACGGGATCGATTTCCCGAGCGCGATGCCTAGCATCCCCGCAGCGACCGGCCACACCTTGCTAGTGAATTTCGGCAGAGCCTCGGCGGGCTTCGTACCGCCATCGATCTCAGGGCATTCTTCCCCGCTTAGGGACTGCACGGTCTGCAGCACCTCGATCAATTTGGTTTTGATGACATTTACGTCCATCGCGACTCTCCATCGTTACAGGTGGTAAGATATGCTTACGGGCGGTAAGGATGTCAAGGCCTGTCCGACCTACCGAGTTATGCTATGAACCTGCACATGGAAGAGCTTACATCCATCCTAGAGCAGGCGACTGCAGGTGTCGGCTCCGACTACTTCTATTTGAACCTCGACGGTGGCGATCCAGTCTATCGCGAGCGTGTCTACTGCTACGAGTTGTATCACCAAATGCGCCTGCGCTGGCCGGCGCAAACACCGTTCTATCTTAATGGCGAGGTCGATAAGGCTAGGCATCCGAAGATGATCGAGCTGCGTGATCGGTTTCCCAAGCCCGATCTCCTCGTGCATAAACCCGGCTATATGGCGGGCAACTTTGCGGTGATAGAGGTCAAATGCGAACGCGCCAGCATGGCCGGCATCGCTAAGGATCTCGAGACGCTGTCATTCTTCGTCAACGAGTTCGGCTATCAACGCGCGATCTACCTCATCTATGGCGACGCGGCGATGGCGACCCTAAAGCAAGTCCAGGAAGTCGCTCAGAACATGGGAGATCCCGGCCCAATTGAATATTGGGCGCACGTAGCGCCCGACACGGCGGCGGCTCCCATATAAACCAGGCTTCAATCGCTCGCTTCCGGCTGAGTACCAACTCATCCGATCTACCTGCGCGTCGGAACCAGATAATCAAACGGCATATTCCAGGATTTGCTATTGCTCCGCTAATCCGTCGAACTTGGGGCGCAGAACAAATCCTTCCCTCGTGATTGAATGGCCGCTCTCACAAAAAGCAGACATTCGCGTCCACCATGGCGAACGATCAAGTTTGGGTCGTAAAGCTGCCCTCGACGTCAGCGCATCTGAATGGCCGCTATCCTGTTTTCGCGGTCCTGAAGCGGACTTACCAGACTGTCCGCCATCCCAGACGAAACCAGACCCGCCCCTACCTTTGCGGTCCGCCCACCAAGATCGAGCAGTTCACGCCCTTTCCGGCCTTCGCTGCACGCTGCTGGCAGGCCTCCAGCGCCTTAACGTTGCTCGCCCAAACACTGGCAGCTTCCCGCAACGCCTGCCACCGCTGCGGATCGGACACCTGCAGCATGCGCTCCCCAGTCGCCCAGCCATCCCGCTGGAGCAGGCTGGCCGCACGCTCCTCTGGCCAATGCCAGCCTTCTGGCACCGCCCGGTCAACGACGTCCGGAACAACCCAACCCAACAAGAAGCCCGTTACCACTCCGATGGCCGCTGCGACACCCAGCCAGCGCAGTTGCTGAAGCCCCCTCAGGATGGATTGCACGATGTCGTTGATCGTGAGGACGGTGCGATCCAGGTCAATCCGCGCAGCGCCGAAGTGCTGTCGTTCAACCTCACTGGCCCTGGCCGTGGCATGGTAGATCTGGCCGGCAATGGCCTCGGGCGTCAGCTGCAGCGCGGGACTGCTGGCCAGCGTCTCGAGCGCGGCCGCCGCATCGTCCTGGCAGGCATGGATGCGGGCCAGGTCTTCGGTGTAGTCCCGGCTATGCAGTTCCTGCTGCCGGGCCGCAAAGCCTTCGACAGCGGCAACGAGGGCAGCAAGCTTGTGGGTCATGGCCTCGAACGCCACTTCCGGACGGTCGAGGTCGGCCTGGGCGTTTGCGCGGTTGGCGGAATTGTTGGTCATAGTCCCATCCCCCGGTCACGCCCACGCTCAAGCGAGTGGGTCAGTTGCTGGGCGATCGACCTGGTCCTCGCGGCATCGCCGATGTCATGGCCACTGACGCCCGGCGACCATTCCCGCGACCACTGTTTGCCGATCAGCTGGTTCCCCCGCTTGCTGAGGGCATTGCCCAGTTCGTGGTCCTTCTCCAGGCCCTTGGCCATGGCGCGCATCTGGCCTTCCACCTGCTGGCGCGCCTCGCGGTTGTTGCTGCCGGTGAGACTGCCACGCTGGGCCTGGAGTTGCTGCCAGGACTGGACGAAGCGATCGGCGCGCAGTTCGGGATTGTCACGGATCTCGGCTTCGAGCTGCATGGCGCGAACGGCACTGCCGGTGCGGCCGGTGGAGGCCTCGGCCATGAGGCTGGGATTGCGCTGGAAGGCGGTGTCGAGATCGCGCGCGCTACCGCCGGGCAGTGCATCGAGCGCCTGGGCGGCGCGGGCCTGCGCGGTCTTCTGGTATTCGAGCGCGGGGAGCTGCTGTCTGGTCATGCGGTCGATCTCCGCCGTGGCGCGGGCATAGCGCTCGACTGCTTGGTCGAGGCTGGGCTTGGCATCGATCTGCTGCGCGGCTGCCAAGGCCGGCTTCGTTGGATCGCGCTGTGCCTGCTGGTCCTGGACCGGCGGCCTGGCAAAGCTGGGCACGCTGAGCCGCAACCCGGCAAAGCGACCCTGCCTGCGCTCGGGTTGTTCTGCGCTGGCTGGGGGCTGTAGCGCCGGCTCGGCTTTGCGTTCCTGCTCCTTGCCGGCGTAGTCGCGCGCCATATCCTTGGACCGATCGCGCGACATCCGCGCGGCCAGCCGATCGCGGTCGGCAAAGTCGGTCCTGGCGTAATGCAGCTCGACATGATCACGATGCCGCGAGAGCGCGACATAGGCGCCATGGCGATCCAGCCCTGGCGTGGCCAGAACATGGACACGGTCGAGCGTCGCTCCTTGCGCCTTGTGCACCGTGGCAGCGTAGCCATGGGTGAGGTCGGCATAGTCCTTGTGGTCGAACGCCACGGCGCGGCCATCGTCGAGCCGCACCGCCATGCCGGTGCGATCAACCCGCTCGATGGTGCCCAGCATGCCATTCTTCACACCCAGTTCGCGTTCGTTGCGCAGGAACATGATGCGGTCCTGCTCGGCAAACAAGCGCATGCCACGGGTGGTCTCGACCGCGACATCGGCACCCAGCGTGCCATGATCGCGCAGACGATCCCGGGCCTGCGCATTCAGTTCATCGCATTCTGCATTGGTATGGGTGAGAATAAGCCGGCTGGCCTCGGGATGGGCCTGCCGATCGGCATCCCAGCGCTCGATCAGCGCATCGCGCGCCGATTCGCGGGTGCGTGATTCGACCACCAGCCCGGCCGCGTTATAGGCTTCGATGGCCTCGCCCGTCCGGCCGGTGGCGAGCTGCCGCGTGGCATCGCGCTGCCATTCCTCGGCCTGCCGGCGCACCTCGGTGATTTCCACCGCGCCATGCCGCTCGGCCATGCTGCGGAAGGCGGCGCCGGCTTCGATCGCCTGGAGCTGCTGCGGATCGCCAACCAGCACGACCTTGGCGCCTTGCTTCTCTGCCTCGCTGACCACGCGTTCCATCTGGCGCGTGCCGATCATGCCGGCTTCGTCGATCACCAGGATAGAATTGGGCCTCAGCGTTTCGCGGCCCTGCGCCCACTGGTGCTCGAGACTGGCAATGGTGCGCGAGGCAATGCCCGAGCCGTTTTCCAGGTTCTCGGCGGCAATACCGGACAGCGCAATGCCGCGCACATCGTAGCCGGCTTTCTCCCAAGCCTCGCGCGCAACGCCCAGCATCGCGCTTTTGCCGGTCCCGGCATAGCCGATGACGCTGGCAATACCGCTAGCGCCGGTGACATGCGCGAGCGCATGGCGCTGTTCGACCGACAGCATCAGGCCACGCGCCTCAGCGCGGTTCAGCGCCGCCGCCAGATGACGCGCCGGCACGCCATGATAGCGCTCCGCGTCGAGCCTGGCCGTGGCCTTCTCGAGCCGCTGTTCGGTCTCGAGCATGGCGCGCGAGGTAAAGCGCTCCTCGCCGCGTCCGTCAGGACCCAAGCGCACCAGATCGGGCGAGCCCCGCACCGCCGCCAGCACGGCGTCGAACTGGTCTTTCCCCTCGCTGTGCCGGTGCACGAACGTGGCGAGGTCGCGGCTGGTAAATGTCGCCTGCTGGTGCGTGATGGCATCGAGCGCGATGCCGGGGTTTTCGAGGATCTTCTCGCCATTGCTCCTGGCAATGGCAAAATGCTCTTCCAGCCGCTCGCGCACCAGACCTTCCTGTGCCATGCGCGCGGCGGCCGGGCCAATCTTGTTCTGCGGCTCAAGATCGATGCCCTGCGCCTCCAGGCTCCGGTGATCGATCCGCGCGTCGATATCGAGCTGCGCCAGCCGTTCGTTGACATGCTCGGCCCAGGCTTCGCGCCAGTGGGTCAAGAGCTCGGTCTTGTTCCACTCGCGCACCTTGGCGCCGAAGCCATCCGATCCAACTTCGCGCATCCCCAACATCACATGGGCATGAGGCTTGGCGAGGCCGTCTGCCCCCACGTCCCAATGGACATTGAGATCGGCCACCATGCCCCGGTCGACGAACTCCTTCTGCACAAAGTCCCGCGCCAAGGCGATGCCATCGGCCTGGCTCATCTCACGCGGAATGGCGAACTCGATCTCGCGGGCGAGTTGTGCGTCCTTGCGCACTTCCACCGCTTCGACGTCGTTCCACAGTTTTCCCCGGTCGCGCCATTCTTCCGGCGCGCCTTCGGGCAGCATGACTTCGCTGTGCACGACGCCGGTCTTGTTGGAGAAATCATGGTGCCGATCGAGCCGTTCGTCATAGAGCCGATCGGCCGAGCGATAGGCCGCGGCGGCCACGGCGCTCGAGCCGCCACCGCGCGAAACAACTTTGGCCGAGAAGTGGTAGATCGCCATGGCGACACACCAGATACGCCTAAAAGCGCACGTCGGCACGACGTATAAGCGCGCCCTCAAAAGATTTCATCAATTTCGGGACGGCGGAATCCCATGAGGTTTCAGGGAATTGGCATTGATCGTCAAGGCCGATAACTGGAAGGCCTCGCGGCGCAACAGACCGCCGTCACAGGACACCAAACATGCGCAAGCCCCGCAACTATGACGAGGACCTCAAGGCGCTTACCGCCAAAGCGAAGCAACTCAAGGCGCGCAAGCAGAGCCAGCTGGGCGAACTGGTCGAAGCCACCGGCGCCAACGCAATGCCCATTGAGGAGCTGGCCGGCGCGCTGCTGTCGATTGCCGTCATCACCGATCCGCAACGACGGGAGGTATGGCGCAAACGCGGCGCCGCGTTCTTTTCTGGTGAGCGGGCCGAACAGCCGTCTGGCCAACACGCTGGCGACAACGCGCAACCAGCAGCGCCGCACGACCAGCGCTCGCCATCGCCTGGCGCTGCAACAGGCGCGCCATGACACGCGGGCTTGGCAGGTGAAGCGGCGCGAGCGCACGCGGCAGTTAATCGAGCTGGGTGGGCTGATTGCCAAGGCTGGCATTGTCGAACTGACCGATGACGATCGCGCCGTCATCCTGGGGCTGCTGGTCGAGGCAGCGGCGAAGCTGCGAACTGACGAGACCGGTAATCAGCTCATGCTGTGGCGGCGGCGGGGACAGCGAGCTTTTGCCGATGCCGACGCCAAGGATTGAGCAGCCGGCAACGCGCGTTCCACCACCCGTCGCCAGCACGTCGCCCCACGCCAGCCGCGTCGCCATAGGGACATGCATGGACGACAAGAGCAAGACCCGCATTCTCAGCGTCATCGAACGGGCGCCGCAGTGGCTTCACAACGATCTGGCCGCCAAGGATCCGGCGGCACGCGCCCGCGCAGAAGAGTCGCTGGCGGCGATGCTGGTCGATGCGATCGACGAGGGCCACAAGGCAGCCGGTTGACGGCCAGCGACAATACCAAGCGGACTGGCAGACCTCCACGGCATGGCCATCCAGAAAGGCACAATTCGACGTGCGAGGCATGATGAACAGCGCAGGCCTGGATCCGCACTTGCTGCATGCTTGGCTCGCCGCGCGATCGCTGGCACGTGGGCTGCGCATGCCAGTGCCCGAGCATGGCGGTTTCCGTGTCGATACTGGATCGGAAGCGGAAACTGTCCGCTGGGTGTTCCCGTGCATTGGTGATGGGCTCAAGGACGTTGGTCGTTCGATCAATCAACCACGCCAGTTCGTGAAGGTCTGCGACACGGCAGAGGCCTTGCGTGCCGCACTGCCGGCACACTGGACCATTCATGCGCCCAGCCACGTGATGCGTGCTAATGGCGAAATGCCCCGCCGACAACTCGCGGACGGATACGCTATCGCGGTCGAGCAGTCTGGCGCCGTGACGTCGGTCCGCATTGCCACAAACACCGGCATCTTGGCCGCCAGCGGCTATGGGGCCGAGACGGATGGCGTATTCGTCTATGACCGGATCGTAACAGAGCTGGAGCATCGTCGGAAAGGCTTGGGCCATGTCCTCATGCAGACCCTGCATGAGGCTAGGCGCGATCTCGACAGTTTCGAACTGCTGGTCGCCACCGGCGATGGTCAGGCGCTCTACGAAACGCTGGGCTGGAGGAAGATCGCGTCCTACGCTAGCGCTTCGATTGCAATGACGTGAGCCCCTCTTCCGAGGGACAGCTGGCGACCAGATTCGGCCGGTCGCCAGGACCGAATGAATGTCTCCTTTTGCCGAAACTTGCCGTGCCGCCTTACGACGCGAACGAGCACAAACACGGATGAGTCAGTCCTGATTGCGGCATCTATCAGATAACGCTCGCCGGCAGTTTGGAAGCGAATGCCCGACGTTCCAATCAACGCCGGTCCGCGCCGACGCCGCCGCGTCATGTGTTGAGCTAACCAACTAGGTCATGGCACTTGATCTGAACGCGACATCCGGCTCTTTGTTGGAGTCTGTCTGTTCGGGCATAAAGGGGGCGGCTGTGACACACATCACGATCAATTCGACCAATCTCGAAAACATCGCGGTGGGGTCGCTGCAAACGAAATGGAGTGCACGCGGCGACCGGATCCTGCGGTACTACATCGATGTGCGGCACAAGAAGCTGAACCTCCACAAGGAGGTCAGCGCGCCTGAAATCTTCATCCTGCAGAGCAGGCTCGATGCGTTGATCGCCAGTTGGGATGATAAATACGAGAGCTACCTCAAGCGGCAATCCCTGCTTTCCGGCCAAGCTGCTGCCGATGAGCTGACAACCGAAGCGACGCTTAGGCTGGAATCGTTGAGCCGCATCCTTACGCATACGACTCTGGTCGACGACAAGATCGACTGGGAGACCCTCAAGGATCGGTCCGCATACGTGTATCCCAAGGATTTCCCGGAGCCCAGGCCATCGAGCAGTCCGGCACCCCAGCCGAAATATGCGGAACCGAAGGTCGGTTTCTTTCAGGTTATCCTCGGTAAGAAGGCCGGCATTCTTGCTGAAGCAGAGGCAAACCATGCAGCTGCCATGCAGCAATGGAAGGATGCAGAGGACCGGCGAAAAGTTCGTCTGGCTCACGGGGTTGCCCAATGGGAGGAGCGGCGCAAGGCTTTCTGGAATGAACACAAAGCTAAAGAAGATGCGTTCAAGGCGGAGCAGGCAGCGTCGCATGCCCTCGTCGATCAGCTTGCGGCTGAGGTTGCGAGCGGAGAAGAGGAGGCCGTTATCGAGCATGCCTCGCTTGTGCTGGAGCGATCAGACTATGATGGTCTCTTCGAGAAGTCCTACCTCTTGCAGTATGATCGTGTTCGCAAGCTCATGAAGCTTGCCTATGATCTGCCATCAATCGACGTCCTGCCATCGACGAAGGCCGTGAAATTCGTGAAGGCGACGGGTGAACTGAAGGAGAGCTTCATCTCTGATCGCGACAGGAAAGCCAATTTCGAATCTGTCGCCTATCAGGTCTGCTTGCGCACGATCCATGAGCTGTTCGAGGCTGATGAGGTCGGGAACATCGATGCAATCCTATTCAACGGCTTTGTCGAATTCATCGAGCCGGCGAGCGGTCTGCAGAAGCGTAGCTGCCTGATGTCGCTGCTTGTTGACCGGGAATCCTTCTGCGCTATCGATCTTGCGCGCGTCGATCCCAAGGCCTGTTTCAAATCGCTGAAAGGCGTCTCGGCATCATCACTTGCTTCGCTCGCGCCTATCGCGCCGGTCATGGAACTCGATACTGAGGACCGCCGGTTCATCGAGGCGCGGGAAGTCGGCGCTGCACTTGATCAGGGTACCAATTTGGCTGCGATCTCGTGGGAAGACTTCGAGCACCTCGTCCGCGAGGTCTTCGAAAAGGAGTTCGCCGCGCGCGGCGGCGAGGTGAAGGTCACGCAATCGAGCAGCGACGGAGGGGTCGATGCCATCGCGTTTGATCCCGATCCGATCACCGGCGGCAAGATCGTCATCCAGGCTAAGCGCTACACCAGAACTGTCGGCGTGTCGGCGGTGCGGGATCTGTACGGCACGATCATGAATGAGGGCGCGTCGCGCGGCATTCTTGTGTCCACGGCGGACTACGGCCCTGACGCCTATAAGTTTGCCACCGGCAAGCCCATCACCCTCATGAACGGCGCTAACCTCCTGCACATGCTCGAACGCCACGGCTTTCAGGCCAGCATCGATCTTGCAGCAGCGAGGTTATCGGCATTGTGACCTTCCCTAGAGGCACTAGCCATCTTCACGCTGCGGGCACATTCAGGCGCAAGAGATTTCGGAGCACTGGTTTTCGCTGGACCTAGCAACTGGTCTATCGTGCTGCTATTTAGACGTCGGAGGTCAGATACGATGGCAAAGCAGGGTCAGCATGTGGTTCGGAGCTCTTCCGGCGGATGGGCAGTGAAGAAAGCGGGCGCTTCGAGAGCCACCAGCGTTCACGCCACGCAGGCCGACGCTATCGCAGCCGCGACCAAGATTGCGCAGAACCAGAAGACTGAACTATATATTCATGGTCGTGATGGCCGGATCAGAGAGAGAAACTCTTACGGAAACGACCCGCATCCGCCGAGGGGCTGACCTTGCCGCCACCCTTCGAGCGCTCCGTTTTCATCAATTGCCCCTTCGATGAAGATTTCGCGCCGGTCCTGCAGGCGGTAGCGTTCTGCATCGTCTACATGGGGTTCTTCCCCAGGCTGGCGCCAGAGAATGCCGACAACGGCGAAGCGCGGCTCGATCGCATTGCCGACCTCATCCGGGGATCAAAGTACGGCATTCATGACCTGAGCCGATGCAAGTCTGCAGCAGCGAATGAGTTCGCGCGCCTGAACATGCCTTTCGAACTCGGTCTGGACCATGCGTGTCGCAGGTTCGGGCCGCCCCCTTTATCGGAGAAGCGAATCCTCATTCTTGAACACACCCGCTATGATTATCAGCGGGCGCTCTCCGACATCGCAGGCTGGGACATCCATGCGCACGGCGGTGATCACGAAAGTGCGGTCCGCCACGTTCGCACCTGGTTGATTGCACAGGCCGGTGCCCAACCAGTCGGATCGGCTCTGATCCAAGGGAAGTATCTGGCTTTTCAGGAATGGTACTGGGAGCGCGAACTCGCTGCCGGATCATCCGAGGAGGACATTCGCGAATACCCCACTGTCGAGCTCATCCGGGCGATGCATGAATGGAAGGCCGCTGGAGAACCAGCCTAATATCTTATTGGCTTGCTTGCCCAATGACGCCTTCGAAACGCCCAGTTTTTGTAAACAGCAGGTATGTTCGTCACTCAACGGTGGCCGCTGGAGACCAACTCAAGCCGCCTAGCGCGCGTGAATGGCCGCTCGCGCCGGAAGCCGACATTTAGCGAGCTGGCGGGAACGCCCGGACTGTCCCAGGTCTGGACCATGCGGATGAAAAGCCGTTCGATGCTCGAAATCAACGCACTAGCTATTCCTCAACCCGCCTGCCGCGCCGTCGCCTCCAGCTGCGCGATGCGCTCCGAACAGATGGCATGAACGACACGGCCCAGTTCCTCGACCTGCTCGCCCAGCCAGGCCAGTTCCTCTTCGGTGATCTGGTAATGCTTGGAATAGCGCGCCTTGACGTAGGCTTCCTTCAGCTTCTCGAACATCGCCCGCTGCTTGCGATTGTCGCTGGGCCAGACATGGACAAGGCGAACGTCCAGCCGCTCCGCTTGGGTGCGCAGGAAGCCGAGATTGTGGACGTGGGGCGTATAGAACGTCACGACCAGAAGGACGCAATGGTAGAGACGCTCACAGGTTTGGTGGAGATCAAATGCCGCCTTCTTCAGGTCGCCATCATCAACGGCATGGCGGAACCCGCGCATGAAGCTCTGCGCGCTGGGCATCCACTCCTCAAAATACTCCTTCGCCATGGCCAACGCCGCATGCGGCGTCTTCGGCTTGGGCTGATGCAGTTCGGTGTCGTCGCTCTGGTAAAGCGCGATGCCATCGCGGGCCACATCCATGAAGAAGTAGCGCCCATGGGCCAGCCCGTCGTTCACCTCCTGCAGGGTGTGGACGATGAAATTGACCGGGGTCTTGATCGTGCTGGCAATGCCATACTCACGCATCAGCCGGTCGTCGACCTTGGCCCAGTACTTGACCCGGTCGGTCAGGCGCTTGTCGTTGACGATGATCAGCAGGTCATAGTCCGACTGGTAGCCCTTGGCGGTGTGGGGCTCGTCGACCCAGCCGCCGCGTGCATAGCTGCCGTAGAGAATGACCTTGAGAATGCGGCCCTTCTTCTTCCACTCGTGCGAGGCCAGGGCCAGCGCGTCCTCGAATTCCTCGAAGACGATCTGCACCACGCGTTCCAGCTCACGCTGCTTGCTGGCGGGAAGATGGTCGAGATCGCTGCGCATGATAGCGGCACCCTGTCGCGATGGCCGCCCGATGGCAAGTCATCGGGCGGCCTGAATTTTTCACCACGGCCACCAGCGCTGCCACCAGTGCCCATAGACCGCGCGGGTCAGCGTGGAGAGGGCCTTGGCCAGTTCGGCCTGCACGGCCTCGACACTGATGCCATAGCGCTGGGCCAGCTCGACATAGCTGGCACCCTCGAAGCGCACGGCTGCGAAGATCGCCCGTTGGCGCTTGGTCATGCGGCGCAGGCCGCGCTGGCCCCGCCGCCAGAACGCGCGCGGCGACAGAGTCGGCAGGACGGGCTTGCCCCATTCGGGTGGGAGAGGTAAGCTCATGGCCGGTCCTCCCCGCAAGCCAGCAGGAAGTCGGCCGCCTTGCTGGCCGCACTGGCCGCGCGGAAGATTGCCTTCTCGTCGGCGCACAGCACTTCGAGCCAGGCCCCGATGTAATCGGCATGCCGCACCGTCGGCACAATGCCCAGCGCTGCACAGGCAAAGGCACTGGCCATTTCCGCAACAAGTTCCTCTTTTGCGTAGGACGCAGAGCCGAACTCGCCAGTCTGGTCGCGGTCCAGCCGGCTTTTGTGGCCTGTGGCATGGCCAAGCTCATGCAATGCCGTGCGGAACCAGTTGATCGGCTCGAGGAAGGCAGCCTGTGGCGGCACCTGCACCACGTCATGGGTGGGCGAATAGAACGCTTCCCCGCCACCGATGCGGAAGGTTACCCCGCTGTTCTGGATCACACGATCGGCGCCGGCAATCGCCAGCTCGGGCGCAATCGGCACCACCGGGGCAATCATGTCTTCGGGCAGGCCCTCGCACTGGTCGAGGTTGAACACGGTAAAGCGCTTGAGAAAGGCCACGGTGCGCGCTTCGCGGTCTTCGTCCCTGGCCTTGGCGGCTTCCTCGCGCGGGGTGAAGCGATCGGCATAGCAGACCACCGTGCCCTTCTCGCCGCGCCGGACATGGCCCCCGGCTGCTTCGGCCTGGCGATAGGTCAGCCAGCGCTGCGAGGAAAAGCCCTGCTCGATGGCAGAGGTCCAGAGAACGAGAATGTTTATGCCCGAATAGGTCCGACCGGAACCGGCATTGTGGGGCAGCGTGCAGGGACAGCGGCTGGCGTCCCAGGGCTGCACCCAGGGCAGGCGCCCGGCTTCGAGTTCGGCAATGATGCGGGAGGTTACCTCGGCATAGAGGGACTGGCGTTCGCTCGTGTTCACGGTGCTCATGATCTTCAAGCTCCTTAAACCGCCATGGCCCGGCGCCGGGGTGGCGGGGGGCGGCAGGAGCGGACCGACAGCCCCGCAGCAGGCGGCGGGGTGCACCGAAGGGCGCAACAGCGTGGAGCACCCGGACCCGCGCAGCGGGCCGGGTTGCAGCCCGCCGCGGCGGGGCTACAGGGCCGTGACGCCCCCCGTCACCTACGGAGCCGAGGCAAATGCCGCCGCGCACAAGGAGCGCGGCGACGATCGGAGGGCAGCCACAGGCGGACCGACAGGGCCGGCCAGCAAGGCCGGGCCAAGTGTCAGCGATCGCACCGGCCATGCCGACGAGACGGCAGCGCCTGCTCGGCTGGAGCGCAGCGGAAGGAGAGCGCGGTCAGGCCGAGACGGCCTGAGACACAATCTGCACGACCCTCAAAAATTCTTTTTCGCAGCCCGGAGTAAGATCGGCGGCCCTGGCGTAATCAGGCGTAGATTCAGCGCATTGGCACCGTTTTCGGCACTCTTGACGCCGACCGCAAGCCAGCAAATCTCACAGCGAAGGAGCAAGAGAACCAACCACAGCACAGGAAGACCAAGCCATGACCGAACAGCCGCCGGACCGTATTCTTCGCCTCAACGCCGTGCTCGATCGCACCGGCCTGACCCGCGCCACTCTCTACCGCAAGATCCAGGCGGGGACGTTTCCCAAGCAGGTGCGCATCGCCACGCGCTGCACCGGCTGGCGCGAATCCGCTATCCGCGAATGGATGCGCAATCCCATGTTCTATCGGGTCGACGAAGTCCGATAGCACTGCCACCCGATTGCGACTTCACATAGAGGTGGTTGCGTAACTGCCAGATTGCTTGTCGCACGTCATGTGGGGCGGTCTTGCGCTTGCCGTGGACGAGAAGCTAAAGCGACCGACTTGCGAGCACAGCCTTGAAGATGGCATCGTCTCGGCTATCGCAATGCGTAAGTGGGGTCGTGTGCCCGACGAATAACGGCCTCTGTCCGCGTATGTTCGCTGATAAGCCGATATTCGCTGCCCAGCAATTATCGGACGAGCTCTGGCGAACCGCCTGGCCGAGCGGTTCACGAGCGCTTTATCGAATGTCGCCGATCGGGAGCCGGCCGCAAGTTCGCGGCTGATTGCCATCAGCCGAGCGCTGTGTTGCCGAAATTCGGCCGCAGCACCTTGGCTCCGTCACGCAAGCTATCGAGATAATCCGACCAGTGCTGCATCATGCGCACGCGCTCGTCCCAGTATTGGCCGCGCGTGTAGGCGCGTCGCACGGCGTTGGCTTCGACGTGGGCAAGCTGGCGCTCGATGGCGTCGGCATTCCAGATGCCCATTTCGTTGAGCAAGGTCGCGGCCATCGCCCGAAAGCCGTGGGCGGTCATTTCGTCCTTGCCGTAACCCATGCGGCGTAGTGCGGCATTGATGGTGTTGTCGGACATCGGGCGCGTGGCCGAGCGTAGCGAGGGGAACAGGTAGATGCTGTAGGTCGGATCGTGCGCGATATCGCCGATGATGGCCAAGGCCTGCCGCGATAGCGGTATGGCGTGGGGCCGGCGCATCTTTGCCTTGTGCTCCGGGATGATCCACACTTTGCGCTCAAAATCAAACTCCTTCCATTCAGCATGGCGCAGTTCACCGGGCCGCACAAAGACGTGGGGGAGAAGACGCATGGCGACTCGGGTCTGGTGGTCGCCCTCGTAATCCTCAATCGACCTAAGGAGGGCGCCGGCTTCCCTCGGCGTGGTGATCGCGGCGCGGTGTACGACCTTGGGCGTTACCAAGGCGCCTCGCAGATCTGCGCAGACGTCGCGCTCGGCGCGCGCCGTGGCGATGGCATAGCGGAACACCTGGCTGCAGGTCGCGCGCACGCTGGTGGCAGTGTAGAATTTCCTGGTGCGCTCGATTTTCTTCAGCGCGAGCAGCACCTCGTGCGCGGTCAGCTTGGCAATGGGACGATTGCCGATGGACGGCATGACGAGCCCCAACTGCCACTGATATTTCTTGATCGAGGCTGGGGCCTTCTCCTCCAGCTGGACCTTTTCCAGCCATTCGTCCGAGACCGTCTTGAACGTGTTGGCGAACGAGATCGATTCCTGAATCTTGTTGAGCTTCGCATGATCGATCGGGTCGATGCCATCTGCCAGCAGACGCCGTGCGTTGAGGAGTCGCTGCCGGGCATCGGCAAGCAGCAATTCTGGATAGCGCCCGAAGGTCACCGTCCGCTGCAGGTTGTGGAAGCGGTAGTTCATGCGCCAGTACCGTGCGCCGGTCGGCTTCACCAGAAGGTACAGACCGTCATAGTCGGACAGTTTGTATGCCTTGTCCTTCGGCTTGGCGCGCGCGACCGATGATGCCGTCAGCCCTGATTTCCGTTCGCCCATTTGATGGACCTCCCTTCAGCTCGGTTGGCTGCAGGTCCATCAATGTGCCCATTTTGTTCTGATATTGGGTGAAACATCGCCGGATCTGCCGGGACATTATACCCACAAAAAGCTGTAAAAAACAGCCGCTTACGGGCCGTCTTGGGACCCCCTGAGAGGAGGCTCTGGAGCGGGTAGCGGGAATCGAACCCGCATAACTAGCTTGGAAGGCTAGGGCTTTACCACTAAGCTATACCCGCCCGCATCCAGGCTTCGCGCTTGCCATGGGCGGTCGGGTTTCGTCAACCCCGGGCTCACCAATCATTCCGGCGTTTGCGGTGGATGGCCTTTGGGCCAGTCGCGCACTCGCCGCTTGCCGCGCTTCGCTGATTGTTATAAGTCATAGCGAAATTCGGAGGATGTCATGGCTGTTGAACCCGTTCTCTCGCATCAGGCGATCGCCCGTTTCCTGCGTCCGCAATCGGTGGCCGTGGTCGGCGCGTCCGACAAGCCCGGCGCGCTGGGGGCTACTTTGCTCAGCAACCTGGATCGCAATGGCTATGCCGGGGCGATCTATCCGGTAAATCCCAAGCGCAGCGAAATCGGCGGGCGGCCCTGTTATGCCAGCGTCGATGCCCTGCCCGAAGGGGTGGACGTGGCAGTGCTGGCCATTCCGCGCGTTGGCGTGCTCGATGCCGTGCGCAGCTTGGCGGCGCGCAAGGCGGGTGGCGTGGTGATCTTTTCGGCCGGCTTTGCCGAAGGCGGGGAAGAGGGCCTGGCTGAGCAGCGCGAGATTGCCCGGCTGGCGGCTGAGGCGGGCATGGTGGTGGAAGGCCCTAATTGCCTGGGCCTGGTCAACTATGTCGACCGCATTCCGCTCACTTTCGTGGAAACCGATGCCGTGCCGCCGGCCGGCCGGCGCGCGGTGGGCATCGTTTCGCAATCGGGCGCGATGGCGGCGGTGCTGGGCACCATGCTGCTGGCGCGGGAATGCGGGGTTTCCTATTCGGTGTCGACCGGCAACGAGGCAGCGAGCGGCGTGGAGGACTATGTCGATTGGCTGGTCGACGATCCCGACACCCACGCCATTGCCATGATCGTCGAGCAGTTCCGCAAGCCGCAGCGCTTTCTGGCCGCGGCGCGTCGCGCGCGGGCGGCGGGCAAGCCGGTGGTGCTGCTGCATCCCGGCAAATCCAGCGCGGCGCGCGAATCGGCGGCCACGCACACCGGGGCGATGGCCGGCGATTACAAGCTGATGCGCGCGATGGTCGCGCGCGCCGGCGTGATTTTTGCCGAAACCCTGGAAGAACTGGGCGATATTGCCGAGATCGCGGCGCTGTGCCCGATCGCGCCTTCGGGCAAGGCGGCCGTGCTGGGCGAATCCGGCGCATTCAAGGCGCTGACGCTCGACCTGGCGGAAGAACTCGGCCTGGAACTGGCCGCGCTGCATGATGAGGATTCGCCGGAACTGCGCGCCGCGTTGCCGCCGTTCGTGCCGGTGTCGAACCCGCTCGACATCACCGCGCAGGGCCTTTCGGAGCCGGCGATCTATACCCGCACGCTCGACGCCCTGCTGGCCGACGACCGCGTCGGTACGGTTCTGGCCGGGATCATCCAGGCCGAGGCGATTACCTGTGCGATCAAGTTCCCCGCCATTCTTGCGGCGGTCGAAGGCAAGACCCTGAGCAAGCCGCTGATCTTTGCCGGGCTGGACGAAGGCGCGCAGGTTCCTGCCGAGCGCGTTGCCGCGCTGCGGGCGGCCGGGGTGCCGTGGTTCCCCACCACCGAGCGCGCCTTGCGCGCCATCACCCGCCTGACGCACTGGTCTGCCCGCGATCTGACGACCACCGATGCGCCAGCGCTGCCGGTAGCGGGCCTTGCCGATGTTTCGGGCGTCATTCCCGAATACAAGGCCAAGCAACTGCTGGGCCCTGCCGGCGTGGCCTTTCCCAAGGGACAGTTTGCCGCGACGCCCGATGATGCTGTGGCCGCAGCGGACGCGATGGGCTATCCCGTGGCGATGAAGGCACAGGCGGCGGCGCTCGGGCACAAGAGCGATGCGGGCGGGGTGATCCTCAATCTCGCCGATGGCGATGCCGTGCGCGCCGCCTGGACGCGGATGTTTGCCAATGTCGCGGCCTATGATGCGGCGATCACGCTCGATGGCGTGCTGATCGAGGCGATGGGCAAGCGCGGCGTGGAAATGATCGTGGGTGCCAAGAACGATCCCGAATGGGGGCCGGTGGTGCTGGCCGGGTTTGGCGGGGTGACCGCCGAAATCCTTCAGGACGTGCGCCTGCTGACGGCCGACCTGACGCAGGAAGCGGTTGAGGCCGAACTCATGCAGCTCAAGAGCGCGGCACTGCTGGCCGGCTATCGCGGCTCGCCTGCGCTGGACGTGCCGGCCCTGGCCGCGCTGATCGTCAAGGTGGGCCAGGTGCTGCGCGCCGAGCCATCGATCCGCGAGATCGATCTCAACCCGGTGATCCTGCACCCCATGGGCGAAGGCGTGGTCGCGCTCGACGCGCTGATGCTGGTGGATTGACGGAGCGGCTGACCCGCCCTCCCTGCGCGGCGGCGCAAAGGGCGGGCGGGTTGTGGCGTGCTGCCGTCAGTGCCCGGGGAAGTCCATCAGGGCGTCTACCACCAGGCCCGCGTCGCGCAGGCGCTGCGCCCCGGCCAGGTCGGGCAGGTCGATCACGAAGAACGCATGGGTCACTACGGCGCCTGCCTCGCGCAGAAGTTGTGCCGCGGCCAGCGCCGTGCCACCGGTGGCGATGAGATCATCGACGATCGCCACGCGCTGTCCTGGCGCGATGGCGGTGGGATCGATTTCCAGCCTGTCGGTGCCATATTCCAGGTCATAGTCGACGCTGAGCGTCGGCACCGGCAATTTGCCCGGCTTGCGCACCGGCAGAAAGCCCAGCTGCGCGCGCGCAGCCGCAGCGGCGCCAAAGATGAAGCCGCGCGCCTCCATCCCGGCGATCAGGGTTGCGCCGCTGGCCTGTGCCCGGTTGGCGAGGTGGTCGATCGCGGCGGCAAAGCCGGTGGGATGGCTGATCAGCGTGGTGACATCGCGAAACAGCACGCCGGGCACGGGAAAATCGGGCACGGTGCGGATCAGGGACTTGAGGTCGCAGGTCATGAGGCAATGTCCAAGGCAATCGGGAAAAGTGGCCGCCAGTGCCGACAACCCATGAAAAAGGCCACCGTTTCCGGTGGCCTTTTCGTTTTGGCGCTGTCGCCCGGCTTTAGTGGACCCGGGCCCAGATATTGCGCTTGGCCAGATAGGCCAGCACGGTGGCGGCGAGCAGGAAGCCGAGCACGGCCCAGCCGGTCTGCTTGCGCTTTTCCATCTTGGGTTCGGCGGTCCAGGTCAGGAACGCGGCAACGTCGGCAGCCATCTGCTGCTTGGTGGCCTTGGTCCCGTCGCCATAGGTCACCTGGTCGTCGGCCAGCGGCGCGGGCATGGCGATGTTCAGGTTGGCGAAGTAGGGGTTGTAGTAGAGGCCATCGGGCGTCTTGCTGTCGGGGAACCGCTTGAGCAGTTCGGCCGGCTGATCCTGGTAACCGGTCAGCAGCGAATAGACGTATTCCGGGCCTTCATGGCGGGCCTTGGTGACCAGCGACAGGTCTGGCGGGTTGCCGGTGCCGGCATAATAGACCTTGGGGAAGTGATCGGCCGGCACGTTGTCGCGCTGGGTTTCATCGCCGGTCTTGGGATCGACGACCTTGGCCTTGTTCGACCAATCCTTGGCGATCGCCTTCACTTCCGCTTCGGAATAACCGAGCGCGGCCAGATCGCGGAACGCCACGAAGTGGAGCGAGTGGCAGTTGGAGCAGACTTCCTTGTAAACCTGGAAGCCGCGCTGCAGCTGTGCCCGGTCAAACTTGCCGAAGGCGCCGTTGAACGAGAAGCCGGGCTCGGGCTCGTGCGGGGCAAGGTGATAGACCTGCACCGCCGTGGCGGGTTCGGGCTCGCGGATCGCCTGGATCGCGCCCACTCCGAACGACCAGAGCAGCGCCACGGCGAAGAAGAGGCCGACAAGAGGACCAAAAAGACGGACCATGGGGTTCTCTCTCTTTGTGCGGTTCGCGCTGGCTCAGGCGGCCGGGGCGGTCTGGTCATCCTTGCCCAGCACCGCTTGCGTGATGGAGAAGGGCAGCGGGGCCGGCTTCTCGATCGAGGCGACGATCGGCAGGATCACCAGGAAGTGGAGGAAATAGTACGTGGCGGCGATCTGCGAGATCAGCACATACTTGGTTTCGGCCGGCGAGCCGCCGCAGAAGCCCAGCACCAGCACGTCGATCACGAGCAGGTAGAAGAACTTGCGGAACAGCGGGCGATAGTGGCCCGAACGCACCGGCGAGGTATCCAGCCAGGGCAGGAAGAACCACACCAGGATTGCCGAGAACATCGCCAGCACGCCCATCAGCTTGGCCGGGATGAACAGGAAATCGGCAGTGAAGGCGCGCAGGATCGCGTAGAACGGCCAGAAGTACCATTCGGGCACGATGTGCGCCGGCGTCGAAAGCGGGTTGGCCTGGATGTAGTTGTCCGGGTGGCCCAGCGCGTTCGGCAGGAAGAACAGCATGGTGCAGTAGAGGATCGCGAAGACCCCCAGCCCGAAGCCGTCCTTGGCGGTGTAATAGGGGTGGAACGGCACGGTGTCGGATTCGGTCTTCACTTCCACGCCGGTGGGGTTGGACGAACCGGGAATGTGCAGCGCCCAGATGTGCAGGATCACCACGCCCAGGATCACGAAGGGCAGCAGGAAGTGCAGGCTGAAGAAGCGGTTGAGCGCGGCGTTATCCGGCGCGAAGCCACCCAGCAGCCACTGCTGCAGCGGCGTGCCGACCACCGGGATGGCCGAGAACAGGCCGGTGATGACCTTGGCGCCCCAGAAGCTCATCTGGCCCCAGGGAAGCACATAGCCCATGAAGGCCGTGGCCATCATCAGCAGGAAGATCGTGACACCCAGAAGCCAGATCATTTCGCGCGGGGGCTTGTACGAGGAGTAGAAGAACCCGCGGAAGATATGGATATAGACCACCACGAAGAACGCCGAGGCGCCGTTGGCGTGCGCATAGCGCAGCATCCAGCCCCAGTTCACGTCGCGCATGATGTGCTCGACACTGTCGAATGCCACGCCGGAATTGGCGGCATAGTGCATCGCCAGGACCACGCCGGTCACGATCTGCAGCATGAGGCACACCCCGGCGAGCACGCCGAAGTTCCACATGTAGTTCAGATTGCGCGGCACCGGATAGCCGGCGCCGACAGCATTATAGACGAAGCGCGGCAGTGGCAGCTTTTCGTCCAGCCACTGCATCAGCGGGTGGCTTGGCTTGTAATGTTTCGCCCAGGGAAAGCTCATCGTGTCTATCCTCAGCCGATCTTCACGACAGTGTCGGACGTGAATTCATAAACCGGCACTTCCAGGTTCTTGGGTGCCGGGCCCTTGCGGATGCGCGCGGCGGTATCATAGACCGAGCCGTGGCACGGGCAGAAATAGCCGCCGAATTCACCCTTCACCTCGCCTTCGCCGGCACCCAGCGGCACGCAGCCCAGGTGGGTGCAGACGCCCATGGTGATCAGCCAGTTGGTCTTGCCCGGCTTGGTCCGCTCTTCCAGGGTCTGCGGATCACGCAGGCTGGAAAGCGGCACCTTGTCGGCCTCGCTGATTTCCACCGGGGTCAGGTTGCGCACGAAGACCGGTTGCTTGCGGAACACGGCCTTGATGGCCTGGCCGGGCGCGATCTGCGAGATATCGATCTCGGTCGAACTTTCCGCCAGCACGTCAGCCGAAGGTGCCATTTGCGAGACCAGCGGCACGAGCACCGCCAGTCCGCCAACACCTGCAAAACTCACCGCTGCGATATTGATGAAATCGCGCCGCCGCACGCCTTCATCGGCGCCCGCACCGTCATGGACGGCGGGCGAATCTGTGCCGCTTGCGTTCACAATTGCCTCATCAGCCATTGATAATCCCTGCCTGCTGCCACCCCGCCTGGAAACGGCCGGGCACGGTATTTCCCCCTCCTTGCGCGCGGCGGCGAACATCGCCGGGTATCATGCGCGCCGGGCCGCCGTGGTATGCACGTGCCAGACCCAAACAGTTATAACGCGTGATAGCCACAGAACTGCGGCTTTGCCAACAAGCATTTTAGTGTGGCAACGGGCCGTATTTTGCGCTGCCGCAATGCAATCGACAAACTGGCTAGAATGCTGCGCTAGTTGGCCAGTGCGGTGCAGTAAATGCCATTGCCTTGAACAGGTTGCCCATTTCGGCCGGATCAACCAGGCGGGCCAGTGCACGCGCCAGGGCGGGGCCATGGTCGGGTGCATGGCGAGCCAGGGTAGCCGCGCGTGCCTCGATCCCCAGCGATCTTAGGAATTCACCCTGCGTGACAATACCATCGCAGCGCGCGCCAGCCGCGGCGATCACCGGCACCAGCGCGGCAAAATCGACCAGCGCGGTAAGGTCTGCTTCGCCGGGATGCGCAAAGGGATCGACCTTGTGGTGGGCGCGCACGGCCTGCAGCGTGCTGCCATCTTGGGGCTGGGCATGGCCATAGTCGATCCACAGCGCCACGCCGCCCTGCGCGGCCAGGCGCGCGGCGATATCGGCCGTGACGGCGGCGGCGGCCGGACAGGTTTCGATGATCGTGCCTTCGGGCGCATCGGCCCGGTCTGCGGGCACGGCCGCGTCCATCGGGCGGGTGCCGGCCACTGGCAGCAGGCGTTCGCCCGCCGCGTCCCACCCGATCATCCGCTCGCGCCAGCCTTCGGCCATGCGCACGATCTGGTGCACGGGCAGGGCATCGAGGAATTCGTTGCCCACCACCATGAGCGGGCGATCGCCGGGCAGCGTGGAAAAATCATCGTGCCAGGTGGCCTGGGGAAAGCGCTGCCGCTGCACACCGCGCAGTGTCGGGCTGGTTTCCACGAAGTGCACATCGGGCACCAGGCCGTGGCGCGCGGCGGCGCGCAGCGCATCGAGTGCCAGGGTGCCGCGGCCGGGCCCGGCCTCGACATAGGCGACCGGCTGTGGCTTCCCGGCACGAATCCAGATGTCGGCCAGCCATAGCCCGATCATTTCGCCAAACATCTGGCTCACTTCCGGGGCGGTGATGAAATCGCCGGCCGTGCCCAGCGGATCGCGCGTGCTGTAATAGCGCGCGTTGGATTCGGCCATGAAGTGCGCCACGCTGATCGGGCCGGTCGCCCGGATCAGCCTGGCAAAGACATCGCGCAGGCTTTCAGTGGCCATGGTCTGGTCAATCGGCCGGGGGCGGCGCCACGGTTCCCAGCGGCGGGCGCGCCATCGCCCGGATCAGCAGGGTGAGGCCGATCGCCAGCATCGGCAGGGTCAGCCACTGGCCCATCGACAGCCCGGTGCGCAGGGCAAAGTCTTCGAGCTGGGCATCGGGTTCGCGATAGAATTCGACGATGAAGCGCGACAGCGCATAGCCGGTGGCAAACGTGCCCATCAGCAGGCCCGGCCGCCAGCGCGCGCGGGTTTTCCAGAACAGCGTGATCAGCACGGTGGCCAGGATCACCCCTTCGAGCAGCGCTTCATAGAGCTGGCTGGGATGGCGCGGATTGGGACCGGCGCCGGGAAAGACCATGGCCCATGGCACATCGGCGGTGGTGACGCGGCCCCATAGCTCGCCATTCACGAAATTGGCGCAGCGGCCGAAGAACAGCCCGATCGGCGCGCATGGGGCGATATAGTCGCACACCCGGATAAAGCTCAGCTGGTTGCGCCAGCAGACAAAGGCGATCGCCAGCACGGTGCCGATCAGGCCGCCATGAAAGCTCATGCCGCCCTGCCACAGCTTGACCAGTTCGCTGGGGTGCGTCCACAGTTCCGGGGCATAGAACGTGGCATAGCCAAGTCGGCCGCCCAGGATGATGCCCAGCGTGGCATAGAAGAACAGGTCATCGGCGTGGCGCTGGGCCATCGGCGCCCCCGGCTGGCGGATCATGCGCGAGAGATGCCAATAGCCGAGCAGGATGCCGGCGAGGTAGGCCAGCGAATACCAGCGCAGCGCAAAGAAGCCGAAATCCCAGGCGATGGGCGAGAGATGCAGTTGCTCCCAATGCAGCGGCATGTGCGATGAGGCAGCCGCAGCGGCAGAAAGGGCCGGAAAAAGGGACAAGCGCGACGCTCCGTATTCGGTGAACTGATGGCCGTGGGCCAGGCCTTGCCAGCCTGCCCTGGTTCGCGCGCCTTCTGGCACAGGGGCCAAGCTGCTGGCAAATCCCAAAAGCGCGGCGGGCGCCAGTGCGGCCCAGGCGCGGTCGTTTGCGCGCGATCCTGCCCGAAAGGGGGAGGCCAATCGGCGATTATCGTGAAAACTTGGATGCCTGCGCTGTTTCCCCTTAACGCCACCTCGTTTAATGAGGGGGCATGACCTTGCCCCGCATCGCCCACCAGCGCGCCATTATCGACCGTCGCACCCTTGCCGAGGCGGTGACCCAGGCCGTGGCACAAGCCGATGGCGATCCCTCGCGCGCCCGGCCCGTGGTGGTCGAGCATCTGCGCGCGGCGCTGGCCCATGGCCGCGAGGAACTGGCCCGGCGCCTGCGCGGCAGGCCCTCGGCAGGTTATGAATGCGCCCAGGGCCAGGCCTTCCTGGTCGACCAGCTGGTGCGGGTGATTCACGACTATGTGATCGGCCAGGTCTATCGCGCCAGCAACCGCACGACGGGCGAGCGCATCGCCGTGCTGGCCGTGGGTGGCTATGGCCGGGGCGAGATGGCGCCGCATTCCGATGTCGACATCGCCTTCGTCACCCCGAACAAGCCCACCGCGTGGTGCGAGCAGGTGATCGAGGCGATGCTCTATTTCCTGTGGGACCTTGGCCTCAAGGTCGGTCATTCCAGCCGCTCGCTCGATGATACGGTGCGCATGGCCAAGAGCGACCTGACGATCCGCACCGCGCTGCTCGAAGGGCGTTACGTCTGGGGCGATCGCGACGTCTATGAAGAAGCGGCGCGTCGCTTCTGGGCCGAGGTCGCCGCCGGCACCGAGCGCCAATTCGTCGCCGAAAAGCTGGCCGAACGCAACGAGCGGCACAAGCGGCTGGGCGATAGCCGCTATGTGGTCGAACCCAATGTGAAAGAGGGCAAGGGCGGGCTGCGCGACCTGCACACGCTCTACTGGATCGGCAAATATGTCCACAAGGTGCGCGATCCATCGGAACTGGTCGATGTCGGCCTGCTCACGGCGGCGGAATATCGCGCGTTCCACCGCGCCGAGAATTTCTTCTGGGCGGTGCGCTGCCACCTGCACATGATCACCCGCCGCGCCGAAGATCGCCTGACATTCGACCTGCAACGCGAAGTGGCCGCGCGCATGGCCTTTGCCGATCGTCCGGGCAAAAGCTCGGTCGAACGCTTCATGCAGTTCTTCTTTCTCCAGGCCAAGCAGGTCGGCTCGCTCACCGGCGTGTTCATGGCCCAGCTCGATGAACAGTTTGCCCGCACCAAGCCCGGCTTCTTCGCCGCGCTGCGCCAGCGCCGCAAGCGCAAGGTTTCGGGCTTTCCCATCGTCGCGGAAAAGGTGTCGGTCCCGGCCGACGATTTCTTTGCCGTCGATCCCGTGCGCCTGCTCGAGATCTTCGTGGTGGCCGACAAGCACGGGCTGGAAATCCATCCCGATGCGATGCGCCTGGCGCGGCGCGATGCTGGCCTGATCGATGGCGCGGTGCGCAAGGACCCGCGCGCCAATGCCTTGTTCCTGGAATTGCTGACCAGCCCGCATGACCCCGAAACCGTGCTGCGTTGGTTGAACGAGGCGGGCGTGTTTGGCCGCTTCATTCCCGATTTCGGGCGCGTGGTGGCGCAGATGCAGTTCGACATGTACCACCACTATACGGTGGACGAGCATACCATCCGCGCCATTGGACTGCTCGCCCGCATCGAAAAGGGGGAGGAGCGCGAACTGCATCCCCTGGCCAGCAACGTGGTGCAGAAGGTTGCCTCGCGCCGCGTGCTCTATGTTGCCACGCTGCTGCACGATATCGCCAAGGGCCGCCGCGGCGATCATTCCGTGCTCGGGGCCGAGGTGGCGCGCAAGCTGTGCCCGCGGCTGGGTCTTTCGGCCGCCGAGACCGAGCTGGTATCCTGGCTGGTGCGCTGGCACCTGTTGATGAGTGCCACCGCGTTCAAGCGCGATCTGGCCGATTACAAGACGATCGCCGATTTCGCCGCGCAAGTGCAAAGCGCAGAACGGCTGCGCCTGCTGCTGATCCTGACCATCGTCGATATCCGCGCGGTCGGGCCAGGGATCTGGAATTCGTGGAAGCGCCAGCTGCTCGGCGATCTGTTCATCCAGACCGAGGAAATGCTGCGTCTCGGCCACAAACAGCACGGCCGGCCCGAACGCATCGCCGCCAAGAAGAAGGCGGTGGGCGAACTGCTCAAGGAACGCGATGCGCTGATTGGCACGGTCGGCCGGCAGCTGAGCGATGCCTACTGGATTGCCGAACCCGAAGACATCATCGCGCTCAATCTCCAGCAGATGGATAGCGCCCTGGGTGAGCCGCTGTCGGTAGAGGCGCATTACTATCCCGCGCGCGGCGCCACGCTGGTTACCGTGCTGGCCGCAGACCACGCCGGGCTGTTCTATCGCCTAGCCGGCGCGATCCACCTGGCGGGGGGCAACATCATCGATGCGCGCATCCACACCACGCGCAATGGCCTCGCGGTCGACAATTTCCTGGTGCAGGACCCGCTTGGCCGCCCGCTCAACGAAGCGCGCCATATCGAACGGCTCAAGAACAGCATCGCCGATGCCCTGTCCAACCGGGTCAAGCTCATGCCCCAGCTCGCCGCGCGGCCGCTCGCTCGCCCCCGGGCAGAGGCGTTCGACGTGCAGCCGATCGTGATCTTCGACAACAAGGCGTCCAACCGCTTCACCGTGGTGGAAGTGGGCGCGCGCGATCGGCCCGCGCTGCTCGGCCGCCTGGCGCATGCCCTGTTCGATTCGCGGCTGGTCGTCCATTCCGCTCACATCGCCACATATGGCGAACGCGCGGTCGATACGTTCTATGTCACCGATATTCTGGGTGAGAAGGTGACCAGCGAGAACCGCCTGCGCAACCTGGAAAAGCGCCTGATCGACGTGGCCGAAGACCGTGGTCCGGGGGGTGCCAGCGAACGCGCTGCCACCGCCGCCGCTGCCGCATCGGCCGCCGCCTGAAAAAGTCTGCCATCATGACCGAACCTGCCGCTGCCGATCTTGCCCCGCACTATCTTGCTGGGCGCCTGCTGCTTGCCATGCCCGGCATGATGGATCCGCGCTTCGATCACGCGGTGCTCGCGCTGTGTCTGCACGATGCCAACGGCGCCCTCGGCATTGGCCTGGGCGAGGAACGCGCCGGCATCCGCTTTCACGGCCTGCTGGAAGATGTAGGCATCGATCCGGGCCATGCGCCCGATGTACCGGTGCTGCATGGTGGCCCGATGGAAACCGGGCGCGGCTTCGTGCTGCACACGCCCGATTGGGGCGGCGAGGGCTCGGTCACGGTCAATCCGCTGTGCACGCTCTCCGCCTCGATGGACGTGCTGCGCGCGATTGCTGAAGGGCGTGGCCCCTCGCGCTGGCTGGTGGCGCTGGGCTATGCCGGCTGGGGACCGGGGCAGTTGGAAGAAGAAATGCACCACCACGGCTGGCATGCGGCCGAAGGTTCACCCGCGATCCTGTTCGACACGCCGCGCGAACAGCGCTGGTCGGCCACCTGGCGCGCCGCGGGAATCGATCCCGCCCATCTTGCCGCCGATACCGGCCACGCCTGAACTCGCGGGGAGCGCACGCTCAAAACGCGGCGGTAATGCCCACTTCGGCCGCGACCCGGCGATAGTCATAGATGCCCACAGTCGATCGGTTACGCTCCCACCGCAACCGCGTGATCGGGGCCAGGCCCTGCCATTGCAGCGCACGCCAGGTGGTGCTGGCCACCACGGAAAAGCGGTCATCCATCCGGCGGCGCGGATAGAGGAACAGCCGGGCATCGGCCTCGAGGTGGCTGTAGCTGGCGCTGATCACGGCGGTGGTCCGGCCGATTTCGCGAAACGCATAGACCGCGCCACCGCCGGTCACGTCCGACCAGCCCGCGTCGCGTGCCTTCGTGCGGTTGACGAAGGCCTGCAGCCCGCCCCCCAGGCGGGCCGATAGCGCACGATCGAGCCCGGCCGACAGGGCAAAGACATCGCCGGTCTGCAAGGCATTGCGCCGGTTGGCGGTATGGGTCACGCCCAGGCCGAGGCGGCCCTGCATCGTCTTGCCCATGGGATGGAGGAAATCGGCACTCACCCCCACCGACGTGCTGTAGGGCTTGAGGCCATACCATCGCCAGGTTGGCCCGGCGGCGAGCGTCAACCGGTCGGCACCCAGCGTATATTCCGGGCCGGCCTGGATGCCGATCAGGATATCGTCAAAGCGCTCATCGCGGTAAAGATCGCCCGATCCATTGGCCCGCACCAGCAGGGTGGCATTCTTTTCCAGCGGGGTGCGAAAATAGGTCTGCCCGCGCAGCGCCAAGCCCAGGCCCGATCTGGCCTTGGCATCCTGGTCCAGCGTGAAATCGCCGATCACCGTACCCAGCGTGTTGGACCGGGTGGCGCGGTTGATGTTGCTGTCGGGCGCCAGCGCCACGTCCAGGCTGCCACCAAAGGGTTTGCGCGCCTTGAGCGCGGCGGCATAGAACCGCACCATGCGCTCCACGTCCGGCGGCAGCCCACCAGCCTGGGCCGCGCGCATTTCCCGGCGGGCAGCGCCAAGGTCACCCATCATCGCCTGAACCCGCGCCAGTTCCAGGCGCACGCGCTGCGCGTTGGGGCGTTCGTCCAGAATGCGGCGCAGGATCAGCGCTGCGTCCTTCAACTTGTGCTCGCGATCCGCCAGCATCAGCGCCAGGCGAAACCGCGCTTCGTTGCGCAGGTCGATATCGGGATTGTCCGCCAGGGCGCGATAGGCGGTTTCGGCCGTGGCAAAATCGCCGCTGTCGCGGGTGCGGTCGGCGAGTTCGAACAACTGCGGTGCCGTTAGCGATACGCTGTCAGCCATCGCTGCCGCGGGGCAAGAGAGCGCCATGAGCAGGGCGGCGACAAGATAAGGCTTGGAAATGGCTAAGCTCCCGAGTTTGCAACGAACTATTGCATCGGCCCGATGCCGTCCAGCGCGCGCTTGCGCAGCTTCAATCCGATTTGGCGTGGCGAATCCGACTCACACGGGGCAAATCTGCGGATTCATCGCACGTCCGGCATGCGTCCATCATCGGCAATCGCTGCAAAGTGACAGAAAAATGTCGATCTAATCCATTGTTAAATATAAAATTATTCAGGCTATGGCACCCCTGTGGAAAAATGGCCGTTGACGGGTTCGTTACCCGTCCATATATGCCGCTTCACCGATGCGGTGCAGCCGGTTTTTCCGGCGGCCTGGTTGTCTCCAGGTTATGCTGAATTGGTCGCCAGATAGCTACGGACGGCTTAGATTTCCGGTGAGAACCGGGGATTGATTGTTGTCCGGGTTTT
>NZ_JABGCC010000018.1:0-32328 GCF_013149315.1 Novosphingobium sp. SG754
AAACACCGTCGATGACGCGCGACTGCATCATGCCGCCAGCGAACAATCAAAACCGATCAGACCGGAACAGCGACCTCATGAATAAGACGGGCTAGCAAAAGGCGTGGCCGCCAAATAGGCACGTTTGCTGCTGTGGCTGCCGTCAGGAGAAGTTCTTGAGATCCGGCCACATCTCGGTCAGCGATGGCTGCACGTTTTCGCACAGGGCGATCACCTTGCCGTTTTCATATGCCATGGCATAGCGCGACCAGGTTTGGCCGAGCAGCGTGACCTTGCGGCAATAGGGCTGCAGGGTGGCCAGGTGATCCTGCACCGACAGCACGTGAATGGGATGCTGTCCGCGCAGGCCCCAAAGGTAATACTGGTTGTGCCCGCTCAACGCGGGCGGCAGGCCCTGGCCGTAGAGATCGAGCGCGGCCGCTTCGCCATAGTTGTCCACCTTGATGGCCGTGACCGCGCGCTCCGGCGCCGGGATGCGGGCCCAGGCTGCATCGACCTGCCGCGCGAAATCGCGCCAGCCCAACTGGTCTGCCATGCTCTGTGGCAAGGCTGTGCCGGCAAAGCTGCGCTCTTGCTGCTGCGGCGCCAGCCCGGTTGCCCGCACATAGCGTTCCAACGCGGCTGGTGACAGGATCGGCAGGGCGACCGGCGCGGCCAGGGCGGCGACAATGACGGCTGCTACGGCGATCGCCGCCACACCCACTTTGACCGGCATGCTTTTAACCCAGGGTGCCAGCGCCGTCGCGCCGATCACGAACAAGGTGGGGTAGAGCGGCGCCAGATAATAGTCCTTGCCGTGACCAAGGCGCACGATGACGATCACCACGACGGCGCCGATCACCAGGAAACGAAGATCGGCCAGGCGCCTTGCCAGGAACGGCGCCGCCAGGCCCGCCATCCACAGCGGCGCGAACGCCGGGTTCATCACCAGCACCTGGTTGACGAGGAACGGCATGGCATCGACCGCCGCGTTCTTGCCCTTGGCCGCTGCTGCCAATTCCAGGAACGGAAAGCCGTGGGCATATTGCCAGAGGAAGGACGGCACCGCGATGATGGCGGCAATCGCCACGCCGCCCCACAAGGCCGGCCGCCGCAGCAGCACGCGGCCCGGCGTGACGAGCAAGCCGGCGGTCAGGCCGACCATCCAGAACAGCATGGCATACTTGATCTCGAGCGTGAGCCCGACCAGCAGCCCCGCCCCGAGCAACGCGCGATCATCCCCCTCGCGACCGGCTTTGACCAGCAGATGGGCAAGCGCCGTCCAGGCCAGCGGCTCGAACGCCGAGGTGTTGAGCGTGGCAACGATGCCCATCAGCATGGGCGCGAGGGCGCAGGCCAGGCCGGCCATCGCCTGTGCCAGCCTTCCCCCGCCCAGCAGCCGCGCGAAGCGCATCGCCAGCCATACCAGCGCTCCGCCCGCCAGCGCCGTCGGCACACGCAAGCCAAAGGCGCCCCATCCCAGCTTGAACAGGCCAGCGGCGAGCAAGGGCACGCCGGGCGGCTGGTCGACATAGCCGAACGCAGGGTGCTGCCCGCAGACGATGAAGTAGAGTTCGTCGCGGAACAGGTCGTACCGCCCGGCAAACAGCAGGTGGAATGCAGCAACGGCAAGGCCCGCAACCAGCGCCAGGCGCTGGTCCGGACATTTGGCGCCGGAAACAGGCACGGTCATCGATCCATTCCTGCAGGCATCAGTTCGAGGGCTCGCCCACGTCGATGCGGTTTCCATCCGGATCGGCGAACACGAAGGCGCGCTGGCCATAGTCCTTGTCGGCCAGGCGTTTGATGATCCGCACGCCTTTGCTTTCGCAGATAGCGTAGAGTGCCGCCACGTCGCTGACGTAGATATGCATGACGTTGGTGGTCGACGGCTTGTGACCAGGCGTGCGGCTCAGGTGAATTTCCGCGCGTCCCTTTTTGAGGACCATGAAGCCGACCGGAGACCCGTTCTCGAACACTTTCTCAAAGCCGAGCACGCCCACGTAAAAGTCGTGCGCGGCGTGAATGTCCCGCACGCTGATTCCGGGTGCAGCGCGTCCGAACGTGATGTCTGCGATTCCAGGTTCCGCCATCGTCTTGTCCTTGCCAGGCAGGGGCGGCGGTGCGCGTGCCGATTGCGGAGCGGTGTCCTTGGCGCGGTGTTGAACACCGGTCGATTATCCATGTCAACCAATGGGCTGATCGGCCGGGCAAAGCTGCCGACGGTCGGGCATGGCTGCCACGGCACCGCGAGTCCGCCAGGTGGCCATGGCATCGTCCATCAAGCCGCGACTGTACAATCGTACGGTTTTTCGCTACGCCGCGTGCGGGACCGGAAAAACCGGCAGGCCGGGAGAGAGGATTGGCTATGCGTATCGGCACCGAATCGGGACTTACAGCCGCAGACACTCACGGCATTCTGCTGCGGCCGGAACACGAGGTCTTGCAGTCGAGCGACTCGCTGGAATGGCAGTCGTTCTATGCCTCGCACCAGCGCGAGGCCCCCTATGCCGACACGTTCGGCGGAAATGACCATCATCTCATCATCGTGCATCTCAATGGCCCGGTGCGCATCCGGCGCGAACTGAGCGGCGAACGGCGCGAGGCGCGGATCGGCACCGGTGGGCTGTTTATCCTGCCGGCGCAGCGCGACTTCGGCGTGGCGCTCATGTCACCGCTGGAGACGGTGCACCTCTACGTCCATCGCAAGCTGATCGCGGCGACAGTGCGCGAACTGTGCGACGACGCCATGGACTCGGTGGAGTTCCTGCCGCGCATGGGAGAGCACGATCCGCTGCTCGAACAACTGGCGCGGCTGGCCTGCACGATGATCAAGGAGCGGCAATCCGATCTGTTTGCCGACAGCGTCGCCCGCCTCATCGCCGCGCAACTGGTGCGCCACCATGCTCTGGCAAAACGGGTGGAACTGCCGCGGATCACCGGGCTCCAGCCGAGCCAGATCGCCCGGGTGCGCGCTCTGGTTGCAGAGAAGATGGAAGCGCCGATCAGCGTGGACGATCTTGCCCGTGCGGCCAATTTGAGCCCGATCCATTTCGCGCGCCAGTTCAAGCGCTCAACCGGGCGGGCGCCCTATCAGTACATCATCGAGCAGCGGGTGGAGCGTGCGCGCGACCTGCTGCGTGGCGATCTGCCGATTGCCGAGATCGCCGTGCGGTGCGGCTTCACGCACCAGGAACACCTTACCCGGATCTTTGGCCGGACGACGGGCGTTACCCCGGCCGCCTATCGCCGTTCGCTTCGCTGAGCGGTGGCCACTGGGCCCCGGGACGCCCATCCCGGGGCCCAGCACCGCCATCAATACTTGATCGCGAAACGGAAGCCATAGAGGCGCGGTGCGCCGGGCGAACCGGCGAACAGGTTGGCATTGGCGTTATAGACGATATCGCCCCACGGACGCTGGTTGCCGATGTTGTTGACGAACAGTGTCGCCGACCATTTATCGTCCTCGCCCGAATACGTGGCCGAGGCCTGGCCGGTCCAATAGGCCGCCTGCTGTTCGATATCGAGCAGTTCGAACCCGACATAGCTGGACGACTGGTAACGGGCGTCACCTTGCAGCACGATCTTCGCGGTGCCGATGGGAATGGTCTGGCGCACGCCGAAGTTCATCGTCCATTCCGGCGAACGCAACGCGCGCAGGCCCGAACAATCCACTAGCGAGGAGGCAGAGCCCGGCGCCGGGGCGGTCACCGCGCAGCGGGTAGGCGGCGGCGCGGGCGTCGAATAGCGGAAATCGGTGTATTTCGCATTGAGATACTGGATGTTGGCAGTGAGCAGCGTGTTGCGCGCAGCCAGGAACTGTGCCTCTCCCTCGGCACCATAGTTGCGCGAGTTGCCGATGTTTTCGGTAAAGAAAGCCGAAGCACCGTTCGAATCGACGCCAAGATGCGCGATCTGCTGGTTCTTGTAGCGCCAATAGAAGGCTTCGAGATTGAGCTGGAGGCGATTATCGAAAAAGCGGTTCTTTGATCCGATCGTGTAGGCCTGGATCGTTTCGGGGCGGTATTGCTGCCGGGTGGGATCGACGGCGAAGGAGAACCCGCCACCGCGATAGCCGGTTTCGACCGAGGCGTAGAGCAGCGAGTGCGGACCCACGTCATATTCCGCACCGGCCCGCCAGGTTGCGCGGCTGTTCTTCTGCTCCATGTTGAGCACCGCGCGGTTGTTGCCCAGGATGCTGGTGGGCGCGGACGGATCAGCATAGATGCTGCTGAATGCCGGAACCGGGCTTGGCAGCGGGCCCACCAGGCCAAGGCTGGAGATCAGCCCGGCCGGGGTCTGCGTATAGGGCAGCACCAGGCCACCCGGGCAGCTGGCCGCAACACAGACCGCCACCAGCGTCTGCGACGCGCCGTCGACGGTCTTGCGATCGCTGGTATAGCGCAGCCCGCCGCTCAGGCGGAACCTGTCGGTAAAGGCCAGCGTCACCCGGCCGAACGCGGCATAGGATGTCGTATCGAGCGCGCCACCCAGATAGTTGGTCAGCGTTTGCTGGGCGAACACGTCGGCGGTTTGCGATTCCTCGCGATAGTAGAACGCGCCGAGCAGGTAGCGGAAGAAGCCGGTATCGGGCGAAGCGAAGCGCGCTTCCACACTCTTCTGCGTGGTCTTCTCGTCGAACAGGCTGATGAACGAGGTAACCGCGTTAAGCGCGTGCACATCGGCACGGCGATAGGCGGGAATCACGGTCAGCGTGCCGGCAGCGGTAGTCCAGCTCAGCTCGGCATTGACGCCCCAGAACGTGCTGTTCTGCCCTGGATAGGGGCTGAGCGGCTGAAGCGTGCGACCGATCTGGAAGCTGACCTGCTGCGGGAACAGCGCCTGCACCTGCGGATCGTACAACCCGGTGCCGCGATCGGTGGGTGCCGGCGTGATCGCGCCGGTGACGGGATTGCGCACGCCAACCAGGGCCGCACTGCCGCCCACGCCGCCAGCTTTGTAATAATCGGCGGCGATGCGGATCGAGAAATCGCTCGTCGGGCGGAACAGCAATTGGGCACGGGCACCCTTGCCGTCCTCGTCATTGGTGCCATCGCTCAAATAGCCATTATGCTTGCTGTAGATACCGGCAACACGCAGCGCAGCCTTGTCAGACAGCACCAGGTTAACATCGCCTTGTAGCACCACCGTGTTGTAGTTGCCGAGCGTGGCGGAAAAATCGCCGGAATTGCCGTCCAGTTTCGGGCGCGCCGGCAAGATGTTGATCGCGCCACCGGTGGCGTTGCGGCCATAGAGCGTGCCCTGCGGCCCCTTGAGCACTTCGACGCGTTCGACATCGTAGAACACGCCGGTGGTGGCGCTCGGCCGGCCAACATAAACGCCGTCATAGTTGAACGCGATCGCCGGATCGCTGAACGAATTGACCGCGAACGTGCCCACGCCGCGCAAGTAGAACAGGTTGGACGAGCCGCTGGAGGCGACCTGCAAGGCGGGCACCAGCGTCGTCAGCTGCGAGGACTGGGTGACATTGAGCCGGGCGAGCGCGTCAGACGATACCACGCTGACCGCGATCGCGGCGCGCTGGAGGTTTTCCGAGCGACGTTGCGCGGTAACCACGATGTCCTTGAGGCCTTGCTCGCTTGCGTCGCCCTGCGCGCTGCTGGGCGCGCTGCTGGCGGCCTCTGCGGGCTCTGCAGCAGGCGCCTGGGACGCAGCGGCCGATGCGGTCTGCGCGGCAGCGGGCATCGCGCACAGCGCGAGCGCCAACGGTGCAGTCGACAGGAAATAGCGTGGGTTCAAGGCATCCTCCCATTTGCGTTGTTTGCTGTGTCCCTTGCGCTGGCTGGTCCGGCAGCAGGGCACATGCGGTTGATGCTGGTCTAGGCAGGCCCTTTGCCGGAATCCTGCATGATGCAGCACGGCCGATGCATGAAAACGGCACGCGCAGTCCCCCGGTCGTTTCCGTGCAGGCAAATGCCCGGAACATGCAGGAACTTCCCTGTCGTCGGGGAGAATGCCAAGGATGGCGCAAAGACCGGGCCGCAGCGCATGCCGCAGAGCGCCGGATGGTTAGGAGAGATGCGAGTGAATAACGACCAGGCCGTGGCAACCGATCTTCCCCGCGGCGCATATCTGATCCGCGGCGCCCGCATCCTCACTATGGACCCCGCAATAGGCGACCTTGCCCGCGGCGACGTGCTGGTGCGCGACGGCGCCATTGTCGCCGTGGCCGAGGAGTTGCCAGCCGACGATGCCGAAGTGATCGATGCTGCCGGCATGATCCTGATGCCCGGCTTCATCGAGACGCACTGGCACATGTGGAACAGCATCTGGCGCGGTTTGTCGCATGATGCGCCCGGCTATTTCGCGCTGCACCGCCTTGCCGGGAGCTACACCGCCGAGGATCACTATGCCGCCATCCGCTATGCCGCGACCGAGGCGATCAATGCTGGCGTCACCACTTGCCACAACTGGTCCAATGCGCTGCGCAATACCGAAGACGCGCTGGCGCAGGCGCAGGCCCTGGCAGACAGCGGCATCCGCGCGCGCTTCGGTTATGGCCATCTGCCGCATCCTGGCTCCACCGCCGTCGACGATGGCGAAATTGTCCCCATGCTCGACTGGCTCGGCCAGCATGGCGATGGACGGATCGATCTGGGCGTCGTCATCCACACCACGCAGCACTTCGTCACCGAAGTGGAAGCGGCGCGGCGCCACGGGCTCAAATCGATCGCCCCGCATGCCGACCTGTCCCAGGTTCTGCATCTTTTGGGGCCAGAGTTCATCTTTACCCATGGGCCCGGCACGCCGGACCAGCTGCTCCAACTTTTGGCGGCGCGCGGCGTCAAGATTTCCCTCTGCCCTTCTACCGACACAATAATTGGTGCGGGCTTGCCGCCGCTGATCCGCTTCCTTGAAAACGGCGTACCGTTCCACGACATCGGCTTCAGCGTCGATGTAACGGCGCAGACCTGCGTGGATCCGTTTGCCGCGATGCGCACGATCATGGCCTCTGCGCGAATCGCCCAGCAGCGCGGCGCCTCGTTCACCGAGATCATTATGCGGCCCGGCAACCCGGCAGATCCCACCAATGGCCTGACCATGCCGCGCCAGATGCTGCAGCTCGCAACGCTGAACGGCGCGCGGGTGCTGGGGCTTGAAGACACGACCGGATCGATCGCGCCCGGCAAGCGCGCCGACCTGATCCTGGTGCGCACCAGCGATCTCAACATGATCGCGGTGGACGATAGCAACGCCACCTTCCAGCTGGTCCAGCACGGCCAGCCGGCGAACGTTGACACCGTCATGGTCGACGGCCGCTTCCTCAAGCGCGCAGGCCAGCTGCTGGGTATCGATGTGGCCGCCGTCGGCAAGGCCGCCGCGCGATCACACGATGCGATCCGCCGCCGCGCCCAGGTCGGCTGCGACGCGACGCTCTAGGCGGCGTGGGGATCAGTTCCCGCCGGCTCCGCCAGGGCGCGGATGCCGGCGGCGGCGAAACGGACGATCGGATCGAAGCTCGCCACGACATCGCTGCTGGACAGGCGCCCGTGGGTCAGCCGGTCGAGCAGCCGGGTGTCGGCAAACATGCTCACCATGCCGCCCAGCAGCAGGACATAGCCACGTGCGGCCAGATCGGGCGTGAGGCGCGGCTCCACCACCTGGATGCGGGCGATCATTTCTTCGGCCACCCCACCGAAGATCGCCGCGGCAACCGGGGTCCACCGCGCATCCTGGGTCATCATCGCGTGCAGGCGGGCATAGGAGCGCCAGCCTTCGTCGCCCTCGGCGATCCGTTCGACATAGGGACGCAGAAAGGCCGCCAGCAGTGCTTCCAGGTCTGGCTTGTCCAGCGCGTCGAGCGCGGCGAGGCGTGCCGTATTGATGATATCGGCGCGCCGTTCCAGCACGGCGGCAAACAGCTGATCCTTGGCGGGGAAGTGGTGGGTCAACAGGCCGAGCCCGACCGGCCCGCGTTCGGCGATCATCCGCATCGAGACCCCGTCGAAGCCATGCACGGCAAACAGCGCTTCTGCTGCGTCGAGGATGATCTCGCGCTTGGTCTTCTTCTGCGTACGTCCCGTCACGCTCGTTTCGTCCCCCGGTGCAGCGCGGCGCTTCGACAGGGCCGCGCGGCGGCGTTAGCGGATCGCGCCGCGATTCTCGACGCAAGCCTCATGAAAAATTGCCGCGCGAATGCCCTCTACCGCACATTGCGGCGTGGTCAGCACCGTTCGGCCGGCATGCGGCGCGATCGCGGCCGCAGCGCGGGCCAGACTGAACTGCGCCAATGCCACGACGCTGCAATCCTCGGGCAGAGTGGCAGCGACCGCTGCAACAATCGCATCGTGCCGCGCGGCATCGCCGCTTTGCAGCGCGTCGAGCGCACCGGGACAATGCACCGGCAGTACCCGGTCGGGATCGGGGAATTCGGGCAGCATCGAGGGCAGCGTCGGTGCAAAGCTCGCCAGCAGCGCGATGCGCCCTGCCCCCGCCGCCGCGACGGCCCGTGCAATCATCGCCGTATTGGGCTTGTGCACCGGCAGTGGCGCCAGATCGGCGGCAACGGCGTCGATCGCCGGCCCAAAGGCAGAGCAGGTGAACAGAATGCCATCGGCCCCTGCCCCTGCCGCATAGCGGCCCAGCGTGCGGAACCGCGCAACGATCGCGTCGGTAAGCACGCCAGCCTCGGCCAAGTCGCGCGACAGGCTGTCGTCGAGCAGATTGGCCAGGCGCGCCTGTGGCCAATGCGCGGCAAAGGCGGCGTTGATCGGCGCGATCGAGGCTTCCAGCGCATGAATCAGTGTAATCGCGGTCATTGCCCCTCCACGAAACGCGCGATCATTTCGCCAAATGCATCTGGTGCCTCGAGATTGGCGAGGTGCGCGGCCGGCAAAGTGGCAAACCGCGCGGTCGGGATGTGCGCAGCGAAGTCTTGCATCATCGCGGGCGCCGCCGCCTTGTCCTCGGCACCAGCCAGCACCAGGCATGGCATCGCGAGTTTTGGCAGCAAGGCCATGTGATCGAGCGTGGCGATGATCCGCGCTGCCGCGACAAAGCCGGCGGCGGGCGTCTGGCGGATCATGCCACGCACCCCGTCAAGCGTCTGCGGCGAGGCAGCAGCGAAATCGGGCGTAAACCAGCGGTCGAGGCTGGTTTCGACCTGCGTCTCGATCCCCTCGCGTTCCACCATCGCGATCCGCTCATGCCACATCGCGGCGACGGGCGGGGGCGTGCGCGCGGCACAGCAGGCCAGCACCAGGCGCTCCACCCGGGCAGCATGGCGCAGCGCCACCTGCATCGCCACCATCGCGCCAAACGACATGCCGACCAGGCTGAACCGATCGATGCCATGGGTTGAGAGCGTCTCGGCAACCGCATCGGCATAGTCGGCAAAGCCAGCGCCTTCAGGCAGCAATGCACTGGCGCCATGGCCCGGCAGATCCACCCGCACCACGCGAAACCGCTGGGAAAGCTGCTCCACCTGCGGGCGCCACAATGCGGCCGAGGTGGCGATGGCATGGAGGAAGACGAGCGGCGGCGCGCCGGCGGGGCCGTCGATATGGATTGCAAGCGTCATGCCGTCATGCTCCAGCGGCCCAGCCCGATCCCGGTATACCAGTCGGTGATGCCGTCATAGTGATAGGTTTCGAACGGCGCGCCTTCGGCAATGCCCTGGGCGACCAGCCAGTTGCGCACTTCTTCCGCGCCATTGCCGGCTGTGTTGACCGTCGCTTCCGCAAAGTCGGCAGCCGCATCCAACCCGCCAGCTTCCAGCTGCTGGAGAAAGCCACGGTCGAACGCCTCGTCGAGTTGGCCCATGCGCGGCGTGCCAACATCGTGGCTCAGCCCGCCGGTGGCGAGCACAGCCACGCGCGCGGCGCCCATATAGCCCCTGATCGCCTGCCCCAGTGCCCGGCCGAACGCCACGCAGCGCCGCATCGCCGGCATCGGCGGCTGCACCGTGTTGACCAGGATCGGCACCACCGGGATGGCCCCCGCAATCCCGGCCAGATCGAGCGGGGTCATCATGCCGTGGTCAAGCGTCAATTCCATCGACAGCGCCGGGTCAAAGCCCGCCGCCATCACCGACTGGAGCAGATGCGCGGCAAGCGCGGCATCGCCCGGCAATTGCTGCTTCGGGATCTTGAGCCAACCCTCCACCGGGCTGGGGTAGGATCGCGCCACGCCGACGCAGAAAGGCGGCAGGTTATCGAGAAAGAAATTGTGCAGGTGATCATCGGAAACCAGGACCAGCGCGTCGGGCTGCGTCGCCGCGATCTCCTGCCCCACCCGCGTGAACTGGCGAAAAGCGGCCTCGCGCCGCGCGGGCGCGGGCGCATCGGGCATATTGGTCATCACGGGGGTGTGGCTCACGGCATAGACGCCGGTAATCTCAGCCATGGGTCGCATCTCCTACGGCGCGCAGGGCAGCCAGATAGTCGGCTTCGGGAACCCGCAGTTGCAGGCAATAGGCGCGCAGCAGATAGGGGTTGGCGCCCAGCAAATAGAGCCTGCCGATGTCGGTGGCGTCGAGCGCGGCGCGGGCCGCATCAGACAGCGGTTCGTCCGCGATGTAGCGCGCCGGATTGTCGAAGAAGCGGGTTTCCTCCGCGCGGTCATGCTGGACGCGATAGAGGATGCGGTTGATCGCATAGGCCTCTTCGGTGGGCATGTCCTGCACCCAGTTGCGCGCGGTCATGCCGATGCTCCCGCACCTACGGCGCCGACGAGCCAGTCGACGATGGTCGGCAGCGTTTGCGGGGTGATGCCCATGTGGCCGCCGGGGAACATGCGCACTGCCTTGGGGCTGCCGTGGCCGACCAGAAGATCGATATCGGCCACCGGGCACTGGCTGTCGCCACGCCCATTGACCAGCAGCAGCGGTGCCGAAGGGCGATCGAGCAGGCCTTGCTCAAGCAGCGAGAGCTGGGCAAAGCCCTGGATATAGCCCTCCCAGCTATCGACGCCGAGCATGCGCATCCGCGTCTCGACCAGTTCCATCAGATAGCTGTCAGGATGGCGCGAGCGTTCGATCCATTCGCGCTGGAACATGAAGTGCGCGCCGCCACCCCAGTTCACCGCGCCGGCCACGCGGTCAGGGACGACATGGGCGAGCTTGGTCGCCCAATAGCCGCCGAACGAGCGCCCGAGCAGGCCGACCTTGGCGCCATCGAGATCCGGCTGCGCCGCTGCCCAGTCGAACACGGGGAGGAACTGACGCTCGGCATCGGCGGTGCCCTTTACGGGCGATTCGCCGGTGCCTGGCCCATCCATCGCGATGGTGGCGATACCGCGGGCCAGCAGCAGGTCGCACGCCGCGGTCATCTGTTCCTTCCACGCGTCCACCCCGCCCCACATCACCACGACACGGGGGCGAGCAACGCCCTGGGGCCGGCGGTAGTAGAACACGACCTCGCCGCCTTCACCGGCATGGCCGTCAAACGACACCACCACGCGGGCCAGCGGCGGCGACATCAGCGCGCCGGCGGCCAGATAGGCATCCCGCTCGCGCGCGGCACAGGCAAGCTTGTCGGGATGGTTGGGGCACGGAAAACGGCCGAGGAAAAAGAAACCGTGCGCGCGCAGATACTCCTTGCGCCGCAGCGCCGGATCGCTTTCCGTCTCGGCGCGCTGCCACGCCTTTTCGCCAGCGTCACGCCAGGCCGCTGCCCAGTTCACCGGATCGAGCCCCTGGAGCGTTGTGAGGACGGCAGCGGTATCGTCGGCGGCCAGGTTGTTCATCGGGTGGATCGCCTTGCCCGTGCGATCGAGCATCCACGCCTTGGCTTCGTCCAGGGTACGCGGCCGCCCGGTGTCGGGGGTGGCGGGCGGCAATTGGGGTTCGGTGTCGAACATCGCTATCTCCTGCTGCTGCTGCTGCTGCGCGCGCAGCGCATGCAAAGGCATCAAATGGGCTGGGCGAGCATGGCGAGTGTCTCGCCGACGATCCGGGTCTGCTCGGCGGGCGGCGCGCCGGCGCGCTCGAGACGACCGATTTCCATCGAGTTGCGCACGACCAGCTGGCAGCGCGCCGTGCGCCGCTCGGCAAAGCGGGCGAGCACTTCGGGCAGGTCGTCACCGCGGGCCAGTTCCTCGCCAAGCACGATGGCATCCTCCACCGCCATGCCAGCGCCAGACGCGAGATGGGGCGTAGTGGGATGCGCGGCATCACCGATCAACAGCACGCGCCCGACATGCCAGGGTGGCGGCAGCAGGAACGCCTCGAGCGGCCGCATCACGATCTGCGAGCGGGGGCCAAGGCCCTCGCGCAGCGCCCGCAACGGGCCGCCGTATCCATCCAGAAGATCACGCAAGCCGAGGTACAGTTCCTCATCTGGCACCACGCTGCGGCGCGGACAGGTTTCGAGCAGGAACATGTACAAGCTGTCGCGCGACACGGGCGACAGCCCCACCTTGACCGGCCCGCCCAGGAAGAAATGGCGGCGGTCGATCTCTGCCGGGCGATCGGCGAACAGCCGCCAGATCGTCTGCCCGGTATATTCGGGCTGAGGCGCATCTGGCAGGATCAGGCTGCGGGTGCGCGAAAACACGCCGTCGGCCCCCAGCACCAGATCATAGCTGGCACGGCCGCCATCGCTGAACACGACATCGACCTGGTCATCCCGCTGATGCAGCGCGTCGACGGTCAGCCCCAGCCGTACAGTGGCGCCCGATGCGCGGGTCTTTTCCGAGAGGATGCGGTGCAGCGTCGGCCGCATGATCCCGCCGCTGCCGGGCATGCCGGCCGGATCAGGCACTTCGCCCACCTGCTGCCCCTCGATCGTGCAGACCCGGATGCCGTTGCCGGAAAAGCCGTCGCGCAGCACGTCGTCCAGAATGCCCAGTTGATCAAAGGCGCGCAGCGTCGGGCTGGTGATGGTGATGCCGGCGCCATAGACGCGCCAGGCTGGGTCGATGTCGATCAGGTCCACCGCCACACCCAGGCGCCGCAGCACGAGGGCCGAGGACATACCCCCGATTCCGCCGCCGATGATCAGGGCCGAGCGCACGCTGGTCATGCCCGCACCCGCGCGATGCTTGCCGCGCCCATCCTCACGATCATGTCTCTCTCCGCTCCTTGAAGGTCGTTTCGCCATTTCGATTAGCGACGAACCGTACGATCGTACAGCCCCCGGAACGGGCGTGCCTGCGCTTTCGGGCGAATCTGTGCAAGCCGTGCCGAAGCACGCTGGAATCGTGCAGGAAGACAGGCCGCCACGCTCCTAGCCTGCCCTCGACCAAGCCACTGTCCCGTCAGGGTTGGAGCGCGAACACGCGCCGTGGCACGCTCAGGAGATTGGAAATGTCCGACGTCATCACCCGCTTCGGTTCGCTGGATGATTACGAGAAGGGCGGCGTCGAGATCATCAACGACGATCCCCGCAACTATGTGTTTTCCAACGTCTTCGAGGTGGCAAAGACCAACGCGCCCTATGCCCGTGTCGCCGTGGGCATCAACTTTGAATATGTCATCGAAGCTGCCCGCGCCGAAGGCACCTCACCCTGGTACACCTGCGCGCACGACGAGTTTGTCCTGTGCATGGATGGCGATGTCGAAGTCCACCTCGTCAAGCTCGCCCGTCCGGATGATCATGTCGATCCCGAGCATGAGGGCGCGGTGCAACTGGCCGACGCCATGCCCGAAGGCCGCAAGATGGGCCGCCTCGTGCTCGGGCGCGGCCACCAGGGACTGCTGCCGGTGGGGGCGGCCTATCGCTTCCATGCCGAAAAACCCGCCGTCATCCTGCTGCAGACGATCCTTGGCGACGTGACCGTCCAGAAATGGGCGGAGATCTGCCAGACCACGGCCTGATCGCGCCGCGCCTTTCCCGACCCTTTCAGGAGAAATTCCATGGCCATGTCGCTATCGCTCGACGCCCAGGCTGCGCCCACCACCAGCACCGCCAGCACCGACACCGAAACGCTGGAAATCAGCAACCAGACCGGGTTCCGCGCCTTCCGCGCCGGCGGCTTCCACTTCAAGCGTGACGAGTATTTCGCCCACCTCTCGTGGCCGGGCGGAACCCACATCATCCCGATCGACGTGTTCCTGCGGGCAATGATGCGCGATGTCGCCTGGGGCTTCTTCTATGGCGTGGTGAACTTCGACGCGGTGTTCGGCACCATCAACCACTATGGCGAAGTGACGATGTTCGCCGGGCGCTTCAACGATGCCTACCGCAGCGCCGGCCGCGACTATTCCGAGCGTTTCCAGTCGGCCGCGCTGATGGCGACGTTCAAGGAACTGCTCTCTGACTGGACGGTGGCGGGCTATGACCCGTTTGCCGCGCCGATGGAAACCGGCGTTCCCTGGGGTGTGAAGCAGGGAGCCAACGATGCCGCCATCACCCGCCAGCGCGTGACGGCGCACCGCATGGTCGGCCTGCCCGGCGACACGCCGCTGCGCACCGATACCGCCGGCTTCCCGGTAAACCGCCAGTTCGCCGATGTGCCGCAAGACCAGCCGGTGGTCGAGGCTGAGCCCGGTTTCGAGCACGAGGTGAGCGCCTATAACCTGTTTGGTTACCTGTCCCGCTCTGACGTGACCTGGAACCCCAGTGTCTGCTCGGTGGTGGGCGATAGCCTGTTCTGCCCCACGTCGGAGGAGTTCATCCTGCCGGTCGAACATGGCAACGATCGCTGCGAGTGGTTCCTGCAGCTTTCCGACGAGATCACCTGGGACGTGAAGGACAAGGAAACCGGCAAGCCGCGCGCCCGCGTGCTGGCCCGTGCCGGCGACATCTGCTGCATGCCTGCCGATATCCGCCACCAGGGCTATTCGACCAAGCGCTCGATGCTGCTCGTCTGGGAAAACGGCGCCGCCAAGATCCCGCAGATGATTGCCGAGGGCACCGCCCCCGTCACGCCGGTGCAGTTCTGACCATGGCGCGGATCGACCCCCTTCCCGCTTTCCCGACCAAGCTGCTGATCGACGGAAAATGGTGCGATGGTGCCGATGGCGGCACGATCACCGTGGCCAATCCCTTTGATGGCGAGGCCCTCGCCGAAGTCGCCATCGCCACGGCCGCCGATGTAGATCGCGCGGTCGAGGCGGCCGCGCGCGCCTTCCCGGCCTGGCGGGCGCTGGCTGCACACGATCGCGGGCGCCTGCTGCTCAAGCTGGCCGACGCGATCGAGGCAGATACTGCCAACCTTGCGCGGCTCGAAGCGCTCGATACCGGCCACCCGATCCGCGATTGCCTGTCGCTCGACGTGCCGCGCACGGTGCTGTGCTTTCGATATTTCGGCGGCATGGCAGACAAGCTGGAAGGCTCTGTCGTGCCGGTCGATGCGGGCTTCCTCAACTATGTCGAGCGCGAACCGATCGGCGTGGTCGGCGCGATCGTGCCGTGGAACTTCCCGCTGATGTTCACCAGTTGGAAGCTGGGCCCCGCGCTCGCGGCGGGCAACACGGTGGTGATCAAGCCGTCGGAAATCACGCCGCTGTCCACCTTGCGGATTGGCGAGCTGATGCAGCAGGTCGGCTTTCCGGACGGCGTGATCAACATCGTCACCGGCTACGGCCACGACGCGGGCCAGCGCATTGCCGAACATCCCGGCATCGGCAAGGTCGCGTTCACGGGCTCTACCGCCACCGGTCGGCGGATCGTCGAGGCATCGGCCACCAACCTCAAGAAGGTGCAGCTGGAACTGGGCGGCAAGGGACCGAACATCGTCTTCGCCGATGCCAATCTGCCGGCGGCAGTGGGTGGATCGGCCTTTGCGATCTTCCACAATCAGGGCCAGGCCTGCATCGCCGGATCGCGGCTGATCCTGCACGAAGCCATCGCCGACGCTTTCCTTGAAAAGTTCGTGGCGCTCACCCGCTCGATCCGGTTGGGCGATCCACTCGATCCGCAGACGGAAATGGGGCCGCTTACCTCGCGGCTGCACCAAGAGCGCGTGCTGTCTTTCGTCGAGGTGGCGCGCGAACAAGGCGGCGACGTGCTGACCGGCGGCCGCGCGCCTGTCGATGCAGCGCTGGCGGCGGGCTGCTTTGTGGAGCCGACCATCGTGCGCGCCCAGCCCGATCACCGGGTGGCGCAGGAGGAAGTGTTCGGTCCTTTCGTCACCGTGCTGACCTTCCGCACCGACGAGGAGGCGCTGGCGATCGCCAACGGCACCGAATATGGCCTCGGCGCCGGGCTGTGGACGCAGGACATCACCCGCGCGCACCGCTTCGCCAAGCAGATCCACGCCGGCATGGTGTGGATCAACAGCTACAAGCGGGTCCATCCTGGCTCACCCTTCGGCGGCGTCGGCCGTTCTGGCTATGGCCGTGAAATGGGTTTCGAGGCGATGCGCGAATACACCGTGGCCAAGTCGGTGTGGGTCAATGTCGACGCACAAATACCGCCCTTCTACCGGCGCTGAGCCAAGGATGCGGTACTTCACCTATCAGGGCCTGCCAACGCAGGTCACGTTCGGAACTGGCACCGTGGCTTCGCTGCCCACGGTGCTGGAGCAGCAAGGCGTGCGTCGCGCCGTGCTGCTCTCCACCCCGCAACAGGCAGAGCAGGCACGCGCGGCAACCCGGTCGCTTGGCAACACGATCGTCGCCACGTTCACCGAGGCGACGATGCACACCCCGGTCGAAGTCACGGCCCGCGCCGAAGCGGAATTGGCGGCATGCGGCGCCGATGGCGTGGTCGCGTTCGGCGGCGGCTCCACCATCGGCCTGGGCAAGGCGCTGGCCGTGCGAACCGGCGTGCGCCACATCGCCGTGCCCACCACCTATGCCGGATCGGAGATGACACCGATCCTGGGCGAGACCGCAGGAGGCCGCAAGACCACCCGCCGGGCGCCGGAAATCCTCCCGCATGCCGTGGTCTATGACGTGGACCTGACGCTGGGCCTGCCGCCGGGCATCTCGGGCACCAGCGGCATCAATGCCATCGCCCATGCAGTCGAGGGGCTCTATGCCCGCGATACCAACCCGGTGATGCAGTTGGTCGCGCAGGAAGGCATTCGCGCGCTGGCGTCAGCACTGCCGCGCGTCGTTGCGGACGGGGCCGACGTGGCGGCGCGTAGCCAGGCGCTCTATGGTGCATGGCTGTGCGGCATGGTGCTCGGTTCGGTCGGCATGGCGCTGCACCACAAGCTGTGCCACACGCTCGGCGGCAGTTTCGATCTGCCCCATGCCGAAACCCACGCCATCGTGTTGCCCCACGCGCTCGCCTACAACGCGCCAGCGATCTCCGAAGCGATGGCGATGCTCCGCTCTGCCCTGGGTGACGACGATCCGGCTGCGGCGCTCCATCGGCTGGCTCGGCAAGTTGGCGCACCGTGCGCGCTGCGCGATCTGGGCATGCCCGAATCCGGCATCGACGTGGCAACCGACCAGGCGCTCGAAAACGCCTATTGGAACCCGCGCCCCTTGGAGCACGCAGGGGTCCGCGACCTGATCGCCCGCGCCTGGGCTGGCGATCCACCCGCTGCAAGCGAAAGCGAGGCCGCATGAGCACGCCCGACTTCGCCGCCATCACCACGGCCGCGATCGACCGCATGGCCGAGGCACCAAATGCCCGGTTGCGGCAGATCCTTGCCGTGGTGCTGCGCCACCTGCACGACGCCATCCGGGAAACGTGCCTTACCGAGGCCGAATGGGAAGCGGCAATCGCGTTTCTCACCCGCACCGGGCAGATGTGCACCGCCGAGCGGCAGGAATTCATCCTGCTTTCGGACGTGCTTGGCGTCTCGATGCTGGTCGATGCGCTCAATCATGCTGCTGGCGAGGGCGTGAGCGAGTCCACCGTCTTTGGCCCGTTCTATGCCGGCCGCCAGCCGGTGCTTGCCGCCGGGGCTTCGATCCTCAAGCGCCCGGAAGAAGGCACGCCGCTGCACATGCGCGGGACGGTATCCACGGTACGCGGCGCACCCCTCGCCGGTGCGCTGGTAGAGGTGTGGCAGACCGCACCGAACGGGCAATACGACGTGCAGGACCCGCAGCAGCCTGCCGGACACCTGCGAGCCAGCTTTGAAACTGCCGCAGACGGCAGCTTTGCCTTCGCCACGATCGTGCCGGTCAGCTACCCCATCCCCGACGATGGCCCGGTCGGCGCGCTGCTTGAGGCACTCGGCCGCCATCCGAACCGACCGGCCCACATCCACTTCATGATCACGGCACCAGGCTATCGTCGCCTCGTCACGCATCTGTTCATCGAGGGTGACCCATATCTGACAAGCGACGCGGTCTTCGGCGTGAAGCAATCGCTGATCGTGCGGCCCCAGGCACAGGCCGATGGCAGCCTCGGGATCGACTATGCCTTCACCCTGGCCGACGCGCCCGCGGGGCATGATGGATGATCCAGGCCTGTGGAGATACCGCCCCAATGCCCCGGCGCCCGGAACCCTGCTCGGCCCCATCGCGGACATTCCGGTTGGCACTGCCAGGGAATATCGCTTTGGTCGTGGCCGCAGCGCTTTCTCGATGTTCGTGGTCCACATCCCGGATGGCGGTGTGCGCGCCTATCTCAACCTCTGCCCGCACTATTCGCTGCCGCTCAACCACGCGCCAGACGAGTTCATGCAGAGCAGCGCCATCCTGTGCAGCCAGCATTTTGCACTGTTCCGCGCGGATACCGGCGCCTGTTTCTCGGGCGCCTGCGAGGGCCGGTCGCTCACCGCCATTCCCGTCGGCGTCTCGGGACAGGGCCTGCTGACGATTGCCGACTGACACGTATCTGGGCGGCGCACGATCTGCACCGCTGGAGGAACCATGAAGAACAAGCTCTACGATAGCCCCGCCGATGCGCTGGACGGCCTGTTGTTCGACGGCATGACGATCATGTCGGGCGGCTTTGGCCTGTCGGGCAACCCGGAAAGCCTGATCCCGGAAATCCGCGCACGCGGCGTTCGCGGCCTTACGGTCATCTCGAACAATGCCGGTGCCGACGGGTTTGGCCTGTGGATGCTGCTGGAAAGCCGGCAGGTAAAGAAGATGATCTCGTCCTATGTCGGCGAGAACAAGCTGTTCGAGCAGCAATACCTCTCCGGCGAGCTGGAACTGGAACTCACGCCGCAAGGCACGCTGGCCGAGCGCATCCGCGCGGGCGGCGCAGGCATTCCCGCGTTCTATACCAAGACCGGAGTGGGGACGGTCGTGGCCCAGGGCAAGCCGATCGAAACCTTCGACGGCGTGGAATATGTCCGCGAAACTTGGCTGCGTGCCGATCTGGCGATCATCAAGGCATGGAAGGCCGATCCCGAAGGAAACCTGATGTTCCGCAAGACCGCCCGCAACTTCAATCCCAACATGGCGACGGCGGGCAAGGTCACGGTGGTCGAAGTGGAAGAGATCGTCGCGGCCGGCGCGCTCGACCCGGACTGCATTCACACGCCCGGCATCTATGTCGACCGGATCGTCCGGTCGACGATCAACGAGAAGCGCATCGAAAAGCTGACCACCCGCGCGCCGGAGATTGTGGCATGAGCTGGACCCGCGACGAAATGGCGGCCCGCGTCGCCCGCGAGTTGCAGGATGGATACTATGTCAATCTTGGCATCGGCATCCCGACGCTGGTGGCAAACCATGTTCCCGCCGGCATCGATGTAACGTTGCAATCGGAAAACGGCCTGCTCGGCATCGGGCCGTTTCCCTATCCCGGCGAAGCCGATCCCGATCTCATCAACGCCGGCAAGCAGACCGTCACCACCCTGCCCACGTCCAGCTTCTTTTCCAGCGCAGACAGCTTTGCGATGATCCGCAGCGGCCGGATCGACATGGCCGTTCTGGGCGCGATGGAAGTCAGCGAAGACGGCGACATCGCCAACTGGACCATCCCGGGCAAGATGGTGAAGGGCATGGGCGGGGCAATGGACCTCGTCGCAGGCGTGCGCCGCATCGTCGTGGTGATGGAGCACACCAGCAAGAGCGGCGGGCACAAGATCCTGCCGGCCTGCACGCTGCCACTGACCGGCCGGGCCTGCGTCGATCTGATCGTCACCGATCTCTGCGTGCTCGCCTGCGCCAAGCCGGGCCTGCGCCTGGTCGAATGTGCGCCTGGCGTGACGGTGGAGGAAATTCGGGCAAAAACCGGCGCCAGTTTCTCGGTCGCGCTGTCTTCTCCGTCCTCAAGCCAGGATCTCTGATGCGCCACGCCTTTATCTGCGACGCTATCCGCACCCCGATCGGCAGGCTGAACGGTGCGCTCTCCACCATCCGCGCTGACGATCTCGCCGCCATTCCGTTGCGCGCGCTTGGCGAGCGCAACGGCGGGGTGGATTGGGAAGCCATCGACGACGTGCTGCTTGGCTGTGCCAACCAGGCGGGCGAAGACAACCGCAACGTCGCGCGCATGGCGGTGCTGCTGGCAGGCCTGCCCGAAGCGGTGCCCGGGGCCACCGTCAACCGGCTGTGCGGCTCTGGCCTCAACGCCGTCGGTATGGCCGCCCAGGCGATCCGCGCCGGCGATGCCGAGTTGATCATTGCGGGGGGCGTCGAAAGCATGACCCGCGCCCCGTTTGTGCTGGGCAAGGCAGCCACGCCCTTCGACCGCGGGCAGAAGATCGAGGACACCACGCTGGGTTGGCGCTTCATCAACCCGCTGCTCCGCGCGGCCTATGGCGTGGACACGATGCCGCAGACCGGCGAAAATGTGGCGGACGAGTGGCAGATCACACGCGAGGAACAGGACGCTTTCGCGCTCGCCAGCCAGGACAGGGCCGCAGCGGCGATCGTCAGCGGCCGAATGGCGGTGGAAATCGTGCCGGTCGGCATTCCCCAGCCCAAGGGCGAGCCCACGATCTTCGCGCGCGATGAGCACCCCCGCGCCACCAGCCTGGAAGCGCTTGCCAAGCTCCGGCCGGTCGTCCGCCCCGACGGGACGGTAACCGCCGGCAATGCCTCGGGCCTCAACGATGGCGCGGCGGCCATGCTGGTTGCCAGCGAAGCGGCCGCCCGCACCCACGGCCTGACGCCCCGCGCCCGAATACTTGGCATGGCCGCAACGGGCATTGCCCCGCGCGTGATGGGCGCAGGCCCGATCGAGGCGGCCCGCAAATTGTGCCGGATCACCGGGATCGGGCTCGAACAGATCGACGTGATCGAATTGAACGAAGCCTTCGCCAGCCAGGCGGTCGCCACGCTCAGGTCTCTTGGCATCCGTGCCGACGATCCGCGCGTCAACCGCAATGGCGGCGCGATCGCGCTCGGTCATCCGCTGGGCATGTCTGGCGCGCGGATCGTCATGACCGCCATCGAGGAACTGCACCACAGCGGCGGCCGCTATGCGCTGGCATTCATGTGCGTCGGGGTCGGCCAGGGCATCGCGCTGATGCTCGAAAAGGTCTGACGGCGGCCGGGACCTCCACCCCATTCGGACAGGTCTTGTAACGCGCACGAACGGAGGTGCTGCGCAGCGCTGTCAGGGAAGCCCCTTGACCCCCAATCCCAAAACTCCGATTGGACCCCACAACACCCCTTTTGCGGAGTCCATCACAGGTCCATGCGCCGCGGCTGGTCCCTTACCTTGCAACAGCGCATTCGCAGCGATCAGGCCACGCCGCTCTATATGCAGTTGGCCCATGCCCTGATCCACGAGATCGAGCGTGGGCGTCTGCAACCCGGCTCGGCGCTTCCCAGCAGCCGGGAACTGGCGGCGGAACTGGGCTTCAATCGCAAGACGGTGGTGACGGCCTACGAGGAACTGATGGCGCAGGGCTGGCTGGAAGCGGCCGGGCGCAAGGGCACGGCAGTGGCCAAGCGGCTGCCCCGCAGCCGGCCCGAGGCGATCGAGGCGAGCCCGCCCATCGGCCGGCGGCCGATCTATCGCTTCGTCTCCCCACCCGATCGGCCCATTGCCGTGCCGCCCGGCCGGGTGATCAAGCTGGACGAGGGCAGCCCCGATGGCAGCCTGTTCCCACCCGAGCCCCTGGCGCGCGCCTTTCGCACCGCTGCTCTCTATGCCGCGCGGCGCCAACAGCTGGGCTATCGCGATCCCTGCGGCAGCGACAAGCTGCGCGCGAGCCTCGCTACCATGCTGCGCGAGGAGCGCGGGCTGGTGGTGGACGCGGAAAACGTGTGCGTCACGCGGGGCAGCCAGATGGGCATCGCGCTCGCCGCACGGCTGCTCGCCCGTCCCGGTGCGGTCGCCCTGGCCGAGGCGCTGACCTATGAACCCGCCGTCGCCGCGTTCCAGGCGGCCGGGGTGCCGGTGCTGCCGGTACCGCTTGACGACGAGGGCATCGACGTCGACGCGGTGGAGCGCGCCTGCCGCACGCGCAAGGTCTGCGCGGTGTTCCTCACCCCGCACCACCAGTTCCCCTCCACCGTTTCGCTCGCGCCGGAGCGGCGATTGCGCCTGGTGGAGCTGGCCCGCCAGTTCGGCTTTGCCATCATCGAGGACGATTACGACCACGAATTTCGTTTTGGCTCGCAACCGCTGCTGCCGATGGCCGCCTATGCGCCAGATGTGGTGATCTATGTCGGCTCGTTGTCCAAGCTGCTGCTGCCGGCGCTGCGCGTGGGCTATATCGTGGCGCCAACGCCGGTGATCGCCGCGGCCGCGCATCAGATTTCGATCGGCGATGGCATGGGCAACAGCCTGACCGAGGATGCCGTGGCCATGCTGTTCGAGGAAGGCGAAGTGCGCCGCCACGCGCGCAAGGCCACGCGCATCTATGGCCAGCGCCGGGATGCGCTGGCCCAGGCCGTGCAGGATGAACTGGGCGATCTGGTTAGCGCCCGCCTGCCCGCCGGCGGCCTGGCAATGTGGCTGGAATTCCAGGATCTTGCCGCGCTTGCCCGGATCGAGGAAGGCGCAGGCGCGGCCGGCATCACCTTTGCCCAATCGGCATCCTATCGCCTGGGCGAGAATGCCCCCCATGGCCTGCGCCTGGGCTTTGCCAGCCATGCCGCGGAACGCACGGTACAGGCGGTGCGCGTGCTGGGTGCACTGGGCCGGGGTTGAGCCCGGCATATTGGCCCCCTGCAAATTGCGGATCTGGCACTTTTGCCGGGCCAGGGAAGCGGCAAGATGGCGGCCATGGACTTTCCTTCTGGCACCCCTGCCGATCTGGCCCGGCTCGTGGCGGACTATCCGCTGGCATGGCTCGTCAACCATGGCGACGCCGGCTTTTTCGCGACGCCTTTGCCGCTGGTGGCGGAACTGGACGACAGCGGCGAGGTGACGGCGCTGATCGGTCATTGCTCGCGCCGCAATGCGCAAGTCGCCGCCTTGCAGGCCGATCCACGCGCGCAGGTGCTGGTCATGGGGCCACAAGGCTATGTCTCGCCCGCGCTGGTGAGCAAGCCACACTGGGCCCCCACCTGGAACTTTGCCGTCGCCGCCTTCGCAGTGACCGTGGCGTTCGACGAGGACGGCACGATGCCTGCCGTGCGCCGACTGACCAGCCATGTCGAAGCGGACCAGCCACGGCCCTGGCAGATAGAAGAGGCTGGCGCGCGACTGCCCCACCTGATGGCGCGGATCATCGGCTTTCGCGCCACCGTCACCGCCACCGATGCGCGGTTCAAGCTGGGCCAGGAGGAAGACCTGCCCGAACTGCGCGAAATCATCGCCGCCCATCCCGATCCGGTGCTTGCCGGGTGGATGCAGCGGCTCAACGACGACCGCCTGCAGGCCCATGCAGCGGCACACAGGGACGAAACCGCAGGATAGCCGAACCGGGCGATCCATGACATGCACAGGGGAAGTACCATGAGGACCACACTGCATCTTGCCTGCCTGGCTGGCGTTTCCGCGCTGGCACTTGCTGCCCAGCCGGCCCTGGCCGCAGATGAACCGGCGGCGGAAAGCGCCGGCAGCATCGTCGTCACCGCGACCAAGCGCGCCGTGGCGCTCGACCAGACGCCGATCGCCGCCAGCGCCGTCTCGGGCAAGGACCTAGCCGCCGCCAACGCGCAGAGCCTGGGCGATTACATCGCCCGCCTGCCCGGCGTGGTGTTCAACGATTACCAGCCTGGCATTTCCGAGGTGGTGATCCGCGGGATCGCGGCGACGACCTATCACGAACAGGGCCAAACCACGGTTGGCTATTACCTCAACGAAGTGCCGCTGGTGGAACCGGGCTTTCCCATCGCCATCCCCGATGTCGACACATTCGATCTCAACCGGGTGGAAGTGCTGCGCGGCCCGCAAGGCACGCTGTTCGGTTCTTCCACCTTGGGCGGCCTCGTCAACTATGTGGTGAACCTGGCCGATCCAACCAAAATCGATGCCGCCGCATCGGGCCTGGTCGGCACGACCAAGAACAGCCATGGCGAAGCGAACTATGCCGCCAAGGCCATGATCAACGTGCCGCTGGTGACCGACAAGCTGGCGGTGCGCCTGGTCGCGCTGCAGCGCTTTGACGCGGGCTATCTCGACAATCCCGGCACCGGGGTGAACGGCAGCAACGATTTCCGCACGCGCGGCCTGCGCGGTTCGGTGGTGTTCACGCCCACGGCCGCGACCAAGATCAGCTATCTGTCATCGTGGCAGGATACCTACCTCGAAGACCAGACCTACCTCGATCTCGACCACCCCTACATCCGCAACACCGCACGGGCCGAGCCGCAGCGCACGCGCTTCTGGATGAACTCGCTGCGCCTGGACCAGGACCTGGGCGGCGCCGAACTGACCGCGATCGGCTCGGTCATCGAGAAGCACAATTTCACCCAGTTTTCCTATCCCTATTACTACGTCACCGGCGTGACCACGGGATCGGGTGCGGCCTATTCGGCCGGCAACGCCAATGCCAATATCAAGACCGCCGAAGTACGCCTTGCCTCCAAGGGCAATACCCCGCTGCGCTACCTGATCGGCGCGAGCTATATGGAAGCGCGCAAGCATAGCTACGACCAGATCTTCCAGAATGGGGCTGCGGCCTATATCGACGCCAATCCCGCGCTGTTCGGCGGCTATGCCGGCAGCGTGCTTACCCCGGGCGACCGCCTCTATGGCTATCTTTCCGATACCTATAACCAGGACGTGGGCGTCTTTGGCGAACTGACCTATGCCCCGCGCCACGATATCGAGATTACCGTGGGCGGCCGCTATTTCTGGAACCGCTACAACGCCACCGTCGTCAACCAGGCGGGTGCGCTGGGCGGCTATCCGGGTGGCTACAACCCCACGGACGCCAAGGGCTACGTCTCCAACAAGGAAGACGGCTTCACCCCCAAGGTGACGATCACGGCGCGGCCCACCAAGGATTTCCTGGCCTACGCCACCTATTCGGAAGGCTATCGCGTGGGCGGGATCAACCCCAACGCCGGCCTGCTGCCGACCATCCCGGTCAAATACAACAGCGACCGGGTGAAGAACTATGAAATGGGCGTGAAATTCCACGCGCTCGACAACCGCCTCTATGTCGAGGCGACGGTGTTCAATATCGACTGGAAAGGCATTCAGGCACGCCTGTTTGGCCCGGCGCCGTCATACTATTCCTATGTCTCCAACGCCGGCAGCGCCAATATCAGCGGCGTGGAACTGTCCGCCACGGCGCAACTGGCGCGCTTTGCCAGCTTCAGCACCAGCGCCACGGTCCAGGACGCGCGCCTCACCGCGTTCCTGCCCGATACCTTTGCCGTGGGCGGCGGCTATGCCTCGGGCTCGGTCCTGCCCGGATCGTCGCGCTGGTCGGTGGCCAACAACCTCAAGTTCGACTTTGCCGACGTGGCGTTCAAGCCTTCATTCGAAGTGGCGCATCGCTACCTGTCGTCGGCCCCGGTCGCGTTTGGCAACACCGCGACACGCGGCAATTTCAACATCTTCGATCTGCGCGCCAGCGTGACCGTGGGCGAAAAGCTGCGGGTCATGGTGTTTGCCAACAACGTGTTCGACAAGTTCGGCATTCTCAACGCGCCCTTCACGTCGCAGGCGGTGCCCGCCGGCTCGATCGTTCGCCCACGCACGCTGGGCCTGCGGGCCGACTGGTCGCTCTGATGCGCCAGGCCGCGCCGGTTCTTTCCCTGGTACTGGCGCTGGCCGCCGGGGCCGCTCATGCTGAGCCGCCCCGGCATCTGGCCTATCAGGCCCACGAAGCGACCTGGGCGCAGCCAGCGCTCTCGCCCGACGGCGCCTGGCTGTGGTTCGATATCCTGGGTGATATCTATCGCATGCCGGCCGGCGGCGGCACGGCGCAAGCGGTGCTCACCGGCACGCCGTTCGAGCGCAATCCGGTGCCCTCTCCCGACGGGCAATGGATTGCGTTCATTTCCGATCGCTCGGGCGTGACCAACGTTTGGGTTGCGCGCAGCGATGGCAGCGGCGCACGCCAATTGACGCACGAGACGTCGCTCGTGCTCATGACCTCTCCGGCATGGGCGCCCGACGGCCGCAGCGTCTATGTCAGCCGCGCGGTCCATGCCGTCCTGGCGTTCGAGCTGTGGCGCGTGCCGCTCGACGGCGGCGCGGCGCACGTGCTGGTCAAGGCGCAACCCAGCGGCAACGAAGGCTGGGACGAGCGCATCAATGCCCTGGGAGCAGCGCCTTCGCCCGATGGCAAGACGGTGTGGTATGCCACCAAGCGCGGCCACACCTGGACCGAGAAGGACCCGCCCACCTGGTCCATCGTGCGGCAGGATCTGGCTACAAGCGCGGTGGAAACCGTGGTGCCGGGCGGCATGCGGCCAGTGCTCTCGCCCGATGGCCAGTTGCTGGCCTATGCCGCGCGGCGCGATGGCACCACGCCTGCCACCAGCGAGACCGGCCTGCGCCTGCGCAACCTGGCCACGGGCGAAGACCGCTGGATTGCCTGGCCGATCGACCACGATGGGCAGGAAGGCGGCTATTACTACGACCTCACCCCCGGTTATCGCTTTACCCCCGATGGCCGCGCGCTGATCCTGGCCAAGGGCGGCGGTTTCGTGCGGATCGACCTGGCCAGCGGCGCGCAAACCCCGATTCCGTTCACGGCACCGGTCGACCTCGCGCTCGCCCCGCCAAGCCGCGTCAGGCAGCGCGTGGAAGACGGCCCCACGGTGCGCAGCCACTTGGCCGAAGGCGCGGCGCTGTCTCCTGATGGCAAGGCCATTGCCTTTACCGCGCTGGGCACGCTCTATCTCGCCGACCGCGCCGGTGGCGCCCCACGCGCATTGTTTGCCGGCAATGCGTTCCAGCCCGCCTGGTCGCCCGATGGGCAGAGCCTGGCTTTCGTGCGCTGGAGCGCGGAAACGGGCGGCGGCGTGTGGACCATTCCCGCCCATGGCGGCACGCCCCACGCGCTGGGGCCGCAGGGCGCCTATTGGACCGAACCGCGCTGGAGCCGCGATGGCAGCGGCGTGGTGGCCCTGCGCGCCGCGCAGTTCGACCGGTTGCACGCGCCCAACGAACTCGATCCCGCCTGGCCGGTAGACGTGGTCGCGTTGGGCCAGGACGGCAGCGCGCCGCGCGTGATCGCGCACGGCGCCGGCCTCAAGCAACTGCAGCAGACCGACGATAGCAGTTGGTGGGTCAACAGCGGCGGCGCCCTCGCCCGCGTGGAAGCAGATGGCACCCTGCGCCCACGCGCCCGCATCGTCGCCCGCGCGGCTGGCCAATATGTCAAGGAGCCGCGCCCGGTCGACGAACTGCGGATTTCGCCCGACGGCCACTGGCTCGCCGCGCGCACCGCGTTCGAATTGCACCTGCTGCCCCTGCCCGCCACGGACCAGCCGGTGAACCTGGCCGATGCCACTGCGGCGCAGCGCCAGATCACCCGCATTGGCGCCGATACCATGCGCTGGGATGGCGATGGCCTGTCGTGGACCACCGGGCCGTTCTGGCGCCATGCCGCGCCTGCGGCACTCACCGCCGCCGATCCCGAAAGCACTGCCACCCCGCGCGATCTCTCGGTGCAGGTACCCCGCGCGCTGCCCGCGATGCCGCAGGTGCTGCGCGGCGCCACGGTTTTGACCATGGACCACGGTGCCGTCATCGCCGATGCCGATGTGGTGATCATGGGCGACCGTATTGCCGCGATTGGCCCGCGTGGCACCGTGCCGGTTCCCGTCGGGGCGCAGGTGCGCGATCTGGCGGGCAAGTTCATCATCCCGGGCCTGATCGACGCGCATGCCCACTTCTTCCCCATTCCGCGCACCATCCACGATGGCACGCACTGGGAATTTCCCGCACTGCTCGCCTATGGCGTCACTTCTGTGCTGGAAGTGCAGCCATTCACGCCCGATATCTTTGCCTATGCCGATCGCATGGACGCCGGGCTTTCGACCGGGCCGCGCCTGTTCAGCACCGGGCCGGGCGTGTTCGTCAACAGCGCGATCACCTCGCAAGGCGTCGCGCAGGATGTGCTCACCCGCTATCGCGATGCCTATCGCACGCGCAACATAAAGAGCTACATGATTGGCGACCGCGCCGCCCGGCAGGATATGGCCAATGCCGCGCGCAAGCTGGGCATGATGCCCACGACCGAGGGCGCGGCCGACTATGTGCTGGAGTTGACCCACGCGATCGACGGCTTTTCCGGCAACGAGCACAACCTGCCCATCACCCCGATCCATGACGACGTGGTCCGCCTGTTCGTGGCCAGCCAGATCGCCTACACCCCCACGATCACCGTGCTTTATGGCGGCGCGCCTCTGCTCTTCGACGAAATCGAAAACCACGCGCCGCAAGACGATGCGCGGCTCACGCGCTTTACGCCGCCGTTCGCGCTGGCGGCCCGGCTGCGCGAACGGCACTGGACCGCCGCGCCCTGGCAGACCTGGCAGCGCTTTGCCCGGGATGCCGTGCGCCTGCGCCGCGCCGGCGGCCTGGTGGGCGTGGGCAGCCATGGGGAAATGCAGGGCATCGGCGTGCATTGGGAAATGGGCGCCTTCGTGGCCGGCGGCGCGACCCCGCTGGAAGCGCTGGAAATGGCGACGATCGACAACGCCCGGATCATCGGCCGCCCGGATGACCTGGGCAGCATCACGCCCGGCAAGCTGGCCGATCTCGTCGTGCTCGATGCCGATCCACGCACCGACATTGCCAATGCCCGTTCCATCGCGCTCATCATGCGCGGTGGCATCGCGTTCGATGGCCGCACCCTGGCCCGCGATGGCCAGGCGGCGGTTGCGCCGTGGTGGCAGGATACCGCGCCATGAAGCCCGCGACACTGCGCGCCTGGAGCAAAGTGCACACCTGGTCCAGCCTCACCTGCACGCTGTTCCTGCTGATCCTGACGCTGACCGGCCTGCCGCTCATCTTTCATGACGAGATCGACGGCCTGTCAAAATCGACCCGGCCCGAACACTGGAGCGCGGCCGAACTGCTGCCGGTTGACCGCGCCATGGCGGCCGCGCTGGCGCGCCATCCCGGCAGCGTGCCGATCTACCTGAGTTTCGATGAAGATCGCCCGGTGATCAACCTCACCACCGGCCCGACCGGCGATGCGCCCGAAGCGGCGATGCAGTTCAATCCGATCGACTTGCGCACTGCCACACCGCCCCACGGCGATGCGCCGGGCCATGGCGTGATGGATACGGTGCTCGATCTGCACAAGGATTTGCTGCTGGGCAAAGTGGGCGAATATTTCCTGGGCGCGATGGGCCTGTGCTTTGCCCTGGCGCTGGTTTCGGGCGTGGTGCTCTATGCGCCCTTCGCGCGCAAGCCCGGCTTTGCCACGGTACGCCGGGGCAAGTCCAACCGCCTGCGCTGGCTCGATTGGCACAATGTGATCGGCGGCGTCACGCTCGCCTGGGCCATGGTCGTGGGCCTGACCGGCACGATCAATACGCTGGCCGATCCGATCACCGCCTGGTGGCGCGGCGATGCCCTGGCCCGCCTGGCGCATGACAGCACGGGGCCGATCGTGCCCTATCGCCCCGGCATTGCCGCGCTGGCGCTGCGCCATGCGCAGGCCGCCGTGCCGGGGATGACGGTGCAGTTCGTGGCCTTTCCCGGCGCTGCGTTCAGCAGCCATGATCACATCGCGGTCTATCTCAAGGGCGCCACGCCGCTCACCGCCAAGCTGCTCACCCCGGTGATGGTCGATGCGCGCACCGGCCAGGTCGACGGTGTGGCGCCGATGCCGTGGTACATGAAAGGCCTGCTGCTGGCGCAACCGCTGCACTTTGGCGATTACGGGGGGCTGGCCATGAAAATTCTCTGGGCGCTGCTCGATCTGGTGAGCATCGTGGTGCTGGGCAGCGGGCTATACCTGTGGCTGGGCAAACCCCGCCCGGCCCGCAAGGCGCGCGCGGCATGAAGCAGGCACATCCCCTAGTGCCGGTGGCAATCATCGCCGTGGTCTCGCTGGCCGGCATGATCGCCGGGTTGGCGGGCGACGGCTGGGAAGACGTCGCCGCCGCGCTTGGCCTCACCGCCAGCGTCGCGCCCATTGCCTGGGCGCTGCGCCGTGGCGGGCCGATCAGGCGGTAAAACGCTCTACCCCGCCCACCACCGTGCGGATCACCTTGGCCTGCTCGATGGTTTCGGGATCGATGCGGAACAGGTCACGGTCGAACACCGCGAAATCGGCCTGCATGCCGGGCATGATCACGCCGCGCAGATGCTCCACCTTGCCGGCATAGGCGGCCTCGCGGGTATAGCCGCGCAGCGCCTGGGCCATGGTGATCCGCTGCTCGGGATACCAGCCCTGGGGATTCTTGCCATCGATCGTCTCGCGCATCACTGCGGCATAGATTCCGGTCAGGGGATCGAGCGGCGCCACCGGCCAGTCAGACCCGAAGCAGACATGCGCGCCACTGCGCACCATCGATCCCACGGCAAAGCTGGCGCGCAACCGCTCCGGCCCGATCCGCCGCACGGCCCAGCGGCCATCGTCGATGGCGTGATAGGGCTGCATCGAGGCGATCACCCCCTGCCGGGCAAAGCGCCCGATCGCTTCCTCGCGCAAGTGCTGGGCGTGTTCGATGCGAAAGCGCCGGTCGCGCGCGCCATTGGCCTTGGTCACCGCCGCCATGGTATCGAGCACGATGTCATTGGCTTCATCGCCGATGGCATGGGCGGTCACCTGCAGGCCCGCCTTGTCCGCGCCCGTCATCCACGCCGCCAGATCCTTGGGATCGGTCACGACAATGCCATGCGCGCCGGACTCGTCCTGGTAGGGCAGATACATCAGCGCGGTGCGCGACCCCAGCGAGCCGTCGAACACCACCTTGCACGCCCCCCAGCGCACCCAGTCGTCGCCGCGGCCTTCCTCGGCCACGATCCGGGCCATGCGCTCCCAGTCTTTCAGCGGCGTAAACTGATAGAACCGCATGCCGGTTTCGCCCTGCGACCGCAGCCGGTGGGTGATTTCATAGGTCGACCAATCGAGATCGGGCACGTGCACTTCGGTCACGCCCTTGCTCAACCCCAGGGCGATCCCGGCGCGCACCGCCGCATCCAGCCGCGCCGGGCTGGGTTGGGCAATGGCGCGCAGCACGAGGTCCTTGGCGGCGTCCTTGACGATCCCGGTCGGCTCCCCTTGCGCGTCGCGTACGATCACCCCGCCCGGCACATCGGGCGTGTTGCGGTCGATCCCCGCCAGCTTGAGCGCCAGCGAATTGCACAAGATCATGTGCAGGTCATAGCGGATTACCGCCACCGGCGTGTCTGGCGTGACGGCATCGATCCATTGCCGCGTGGGCAGGGTGCCGCCCCAGCGGTCCTGGTCCCAGTTGCCCCCTTCCAGCCATTCGCCCTTGGGCAGCGCCCGCGCCGCCTTGGCGATCTGCGCCACGAATTCATCGGGGCCGGCCGCATTGCGCAGCGACGGCTGGGTTAGCGCCAGCGACCCGATGGTGAAATGGGTGTGGCAATCAACCAGCCCGGGCGTGACGAAGGCGCCCTGCAGATCGACCACGCGGGTGCGCGGACCAGACCGCGCCCGCACCGCATCGCGCCCGATCGCCACGACATGGCCCCCGGCCACGCCGATGGCATCGCTGCGCACGTCCGGCCCTGCCCCGGTCCAGACTGCAGCGTTGACATAGGCCACCTCCACCGTCCCCTGCGCGGCCGCCAGCGCCCGCACTGGCAGGGCAGACGCCGCCACGGCGTTGAGCGAACCCGACACGAAAGCGCGACGCGTAACCATGACCTTGCTACCCCATTTGCATTCTTACCGACTGGCACTTTGCGCCGGCATGGACAAGGCGCGGCGTCCAGCTTGCAGATCACGCGGGGACCAGAGGGGTGGGGTGGGGTTGGCCGCTTTAGCGGTGTTGAATGCGGCGGGGGTCTGGGTTTGGGACAAGTACGAACCCGCTGGCGCGGGAGTGGCGCTTGTTTTGAGGCCTGGCCAGTGATCGGCGGTCAGTATCTAAGTTGAGGTCTGGACCCAGTAGGCAGACCATTTTGGCTCCTTTCAATCAAGGAGTCGTTCCATGACCAACGTCCTGTCTGATGCCCCTGCCACTTCGCTGCGTCAGCGCATGATCGAAGACATGAACATGCGCCGGTTCACGCGGAAGACCCAGTTCGATTACGTGCGGCATGTCGCGAGGTTCGCCACATA
>NZ_JABGCC010000019.1:0-18993 GCF_013149315.1 Novosphingobium sp. SG754
ATCACGCACCTCAGGCGAAAATTTGTTCCGGGTTTTGCTCATCACCAAAGCTCCATCTCACAAATAGGAGCCTCCAGGAAACCCGGGACGGTTCATCTCGAGCACTGCTGCGAGGCATGGAACAAGCTCGTCGATCAGCCATGGCACATCATGACCATCGGCCGCCGCAAATGGGCACGTAGGTCATAATCCATGCAGGTTGGTATGACTCACCGCGCCAACTAAGCGCGCAAATTTTATGAGAGCCAGATCCACCGATACCATCATGGCCAGCGGCCTGTCGCGCCGCGCGAACAGGCCGGACAAATGAGTGAACCCGACCAGATCGCCATCACTGCGTCAGTTTACTCTTGCTCATCCGGGCTCGTCCGCACATGAGTCAGATGTTTAGACCAAGGACAGTCATCGAGGGGCGGTTCATCCACTCCACCAATTCTCAGCGCTTCCCAAAAAAGTCGGGTCGCTTCAATAGGGTCGCATAAGGATGCCGAATGAATGAGTTTGAGCGCGCGCGATTGATAGACTTGGAGAAAGACCGAAAGAGCGTTGACAAGAATGGTCTGTACCGGCATGTTGCGGTGCAGCAAATTCTGCTTGGAGCGCCGAGCTTAGATTTTCATATTCGGAACATCCGCTAGACTCAGGGGACTTATGAAAATCGCGATCAGGAGCTCGGATCACGTCGGGCAAGGCGCTTTCGTATGCCCTGTAGATGTCCGGCAAGATATGTTGGGCATCAGCAAAAGGCGGTCGAAAGTCGATCACCTCACCTGGGGCATGCTACCGATGTGCGGGCTGAATCGGACCATGTCGGTTGGTCCGACGGTGCAGGTCGAGCGGCTGGTTGAGGCGCGTGACGATTCGGTTGCTGTGCCCGGCAAGCACGTCTCGTTGCTAGAACTGACTTTCAGCCGCCGTACTGATGACATGGGTGAGGCGCCCCTGGCCGCGATTGCCCAGGATTTGCAGGAAGTGCGCGCGCTGGCATTGGCGGGCGCCCCCAAGAGTATTGAAGGGGCGGTTCCGGTGATACCCACAGTAGTAGCGATGAAAGGCCGCGCCAATGTGGCGATCAGGGGGCTTGGTGGTGTTTTCACCGAGCTGTATGTCTTCCGCGCCGACCTTCTGGCGCATTGGAGGGCTAGCCACGATGGCTCCGCTGGTAGAATTGCGCAATGTTTACGCGCCCGCCGATGTTCGCGCCGGGGGCTTCGAATACGCTAGCGTCGGACGGGCCCAAACGCGTTGCATATGTGAAATACGTTAGCGCGCCGAGCCGACTATCTGATACGGATCTATAGGAAGCCGCCATTTTGGCGGACAAGGAGCGGGCAGTGACGGTACGCAAGAAGGCTCTCATTACGGGTATCACAGGGCAAGATGGTTCCTATCTCGCAGAATTCCTGCTTGAAAAGGGCTATGAAGTGCATGGCATCAAGCGTCGCGCCTCTTCGTTCAATACCCAGCGTATCGATCACATTTATCAAGATCCGCATGCAGGCCAGCCCGGACTGAGGCTCCACTACGGCGACCTGTCGGATACCTCAAATCTCACGCGTATCATTCGTGAAGTCGAGCCCGACGAAATCTACAACCTTGGCGCACAAAGCCACGTTGCGGTGAGCTTTGAGGCGCCGGAATATACTGCAGATGTGGATGGAATGGGAACGTTGCGGTTGTTGGAGGCAATACGGTTTCTTGGCCTCGAGAAGAAGACTAAGTTCTATCAGGCATCAACCTCGGAGCTTTACGGGCTGGTCCAGGAAATTCCGCAGCGAGAGTCAACGCCGTTCTATCCGCGGTCGCCCTACGCGGTCGCGAAGCTCTATGCATACTGGATCACCGTGAACTATCGCGAGGCATATGGCATGTATGCGTGTAACGGTGTGCTGTTCAACCACGAGAGCCCGCGACGGGGCGAAACCTTCGTGACCCGCAAGGTCACGCGCGGATTGGCTAACATCGCACAGGGACTCGAGCAGTGCCTCTATATGGGTAACATCGATTCGCTGCGCGACTGGGGGCATGCCAAAGACTACGTTCGCATGCAGTGGATGATGTTGCAGCAAGATACGGCGGAAGATTTCGTGATCGCCACCGGCTTGCAGTACACTGTGCGTGAGTTCATCTCTTGGTCGGCGGCGCATCTCGGCGTTACCTTGCGTTTTGAGGGCGAAGGCGTTAACGAAGTCGGCGTCGTCGTGAAGGTCGAGGGTGAAGACGCGCCTTCGGTAAAAGTTGGTGATGTGATCGTGCGGATCGATCCGCGCTATTTCCGTCCGTCAGAGGTCGAAACTCTGCTCGGTGATCCGACCAAGGCCAAGGAAAAGCTTGGCTGGGTGCCTGAAATCAGCGTGCAGGAAATGTGCGCCGAGATGGTCGCCGCAGATCTCCACACAGCCAAGCGTCATGCTCTGCTCAAGAAGCACGGCTACGAACTGCCCGTCTCGATTGAGAATTGAGGAAGCAATACGATGCGCATCTATGTGGCAGGACATCGCGGGATGGTCGGAGGCGCGATCACGCGCAAGCTGCGCGCACGTGGCATTGATGTCATCACGCGCACCCATGCAGAACTGGACCTGACCGATCAGGCGGCAGTGCGCGCATTCTTCGTGGCGGAAAAGCTTGATGGCGTGATTCTGGCAGCCGCCAAAGTTGGCGGAATTTATGCCAACAACACTTATCCGGCTGAATTTATCTACGAAAACCTGATGATCGAGGCCAATGTGATCCATCAGGCGCATGCTGCAGGGGTGCGGCGACTTTTGTTCCTCGGATCCTCGTGCATCTATCCGCGCGCGGTCGCGCAGCCCATGCGGGAGGATGCGCTTCTGACCGGAGTGTTGGAGGCGACCAATGAGCCCTATGCGATTGCCAAAATCGCCGGGATCAAGCTCTGCGAGAGCTATAACCGCCAGTACGGCACCGACTATCGCAGCGTGATGCCGACCAATCTTTATGGGCCGGGCGACAACTTTCACCCTGATAACAGTCATGTTATGCCTGCGCTGATCCGCCGGTTCCACGAAGCCATCAACAACGGAGCCGAGGAGGTTGTTGTGTGGGGCACGGGCACGCCGAGGCGTGAGTTTCTGCACGTCGATGACATGGCCGAGGCCTCGTTATTCGTGTTCGACCTCGAGAAGGCCCAGTATGAAGCCAACTCCCAACCGATGCTCAGCCACATTAATGTTGGTTTTGGCGAGGATGTGAAGATCGCCGAACTGGTTGCTCTGATCGCCGAAACTACCGGGTTTAAAGGCCGGATTCGATTTGACACGACCAAGCCCGATGGGACAATGCGCAAACTGATGGATTCCTCGCGCCTCAATGCAATGGGCTGGACGCCTCGAATTGCTTTAGCCGAAGGCATTCGCGAAACTTATCAATGGTTTCTTGAAAACCACGGGTTGGTCCGGGCCGGCGCATGAATATCTTGATCCTCGGGCTGAACTACGCGCCCGAGCCGGTTGGCATCGGGCCGTACACGACGGGCACAGCAGAGTTTTTGGCGGCAGCAGGGCATCGCGTGACCGTGATTTGCGGCAAGCCGTACTACCCCGACTGGCAGGTTCAGGATGGGTACCGTCTACCAGGGACTCTCATTTCGACCGAAAAGGGCGTGAAAGTTCATCGAATACCGATTTATGTGCCTCTCAAGCCGAGCGGACTGAAGCGCCTGGTACACCACGCCTCCTTCGCACTGCGGGCCTTTCCGGAGATGGTGACAGCGACACGCAGAGCCAGGCCCGATTTGGTCATGTGCATTGCGCCGTCGTTGATTTCCATGGTGGCAGCTCGGTTGATAGCGCGGTTACGGGGCGCGGAGACTTGGCTTCATATCCAGGACTTCGAAGTAGAGGCTGCGTTTGCGACCGGATTACTGAGTGGTAAAGGGCCTTTGGCAAGGGCTGCGCGGGCTTACGAGAAGTGGTGTCTCAGGCGTGGGATGGTAAGTACCATCTCACCGCAAATGTGTGCCAAGTTACGCGAGCTAGGCGTGCCGGACAAGCGAGTTTACGAATTCCGTAATTGGGCAAATATCGAGAATATAAAGCCCTTGGACCGCCCGTCCGTCTACCGTGAACGATGGAATATCAAGGCGCCCTATGTGGCGTTGTATTCAGGCAATCTTGGAAATAAACAAGGCATCGAGATTATCCCGGAAGTGGCGCGGTTGCTGGAACATCGAAAGGACCTTGCCTTTGTGATCTGCGGCAATGGGGCGTCGAAGGAGAGATTGGTGGCGGCCGCTGAAGGGCTGTCTAATGTGCAATTTCATGACCTACAGCCGTATGAGATGATGTCGGATTTGCTGGGGCTTGCGACTGTTCATCTTTTGCCGCAGATTGCCGGAGCCGCAGATCTCGTTCTGCCGTCGAAGATGGCGAACATGCTGGCTTCAGGACGACCAGTATTGGCGACGGCGATGCCGAGGACAGGTGTAGCCGTCGAGGTGGATGGGTGTGGCTTAGTAGTCGACCCCGGAAATGCGCCGGCGATGGCGGCGGCACTAGTGAAATTATGCGACAATGAGCAGTCCCGGGAGGCCTATGGTATGAACGGCAGGGCTCGCGCGGAAGAGCGGTGGAGTCGTACCCATATTCTTGGCAAATTTGCATCGGCTGTCGCGGCTTGCAAGAGTGGCCTAGGTTTATCGTGAAGTTGCGGGGATGGAGATTGCATGTGGATGTGGCGCACCGAAAAGGCCTACGAGGGCGCCAAGAGAGTGTCACAGGCGCTGCCTCTAACATTTTGGAGTCTGGGGCAGTCATACGGCGAGGTGAGGGCGTCCGCGCATGATTGATGTTTCATTCCGCGTTCAACTCGCTCTTAGCCATTGCGCCGTCCCTATCGATGTCAAACGGAGGCCCGTTCATGCCGCTAGGCGAGCACCTCCCCGGACGATGTCCTGCGAACGCGCATCCCTGCTGGTTGAGAGGGGCGAATAGAAATGGTTAGCGTAAACGTGATTTATCACCATTTCCCGCACTACCGCGCGCCAGTACTGCGCGAACTTACCCGCAGCGGCCGGCATGACTACCGTTTCTGGGGTAGTCATGAGGACGTTGCGGGCATCAAAGCGTTTAAAGGCGATAACGAGGTGATCGTTCATCCGCTGCGCTTCCGACTGCGTGGGCGGTTTTGGATGCTCGGCGGATATGCCAAGGCCGCCCTGGATCCGTCTGCCAAGGCGTTAATAATATTGGGAAATCCCAATATGCCGGCGACCATTGCCATTGCTCTGTTAGGCCGGCTGAGCGGCAAGCGCGTATTATTCTGGGCGCATGGCTGGTTACGGCAACGGCCAGCTCGGACGGCTCGCTTACGCAATCTGTACTTCCGTCTCGCCCATCGCGTGCTGGTCTATGGCGAGCGGGCTGTTCGCATCGCCGTTGCTGAGGGTTTTCCTGCCGATCAGGTGCAGACGATCTATAATAGCTTGGATTACGAGCGCGCGCAGATTTCCTTGTCCAAAGTAAAAGACGATATTGCGTCGTCCAACCGGCCGCAAGCGCTGTTCGACGAACCTGAGCGCCCGTTGCTGATCTGCACGGCCCGTATCACGCCTGTTTGCCGTTTCGACGTTTTGCTCGAAGCTGCCAGTCTGCTGCAAAAAGATGGTCGACCGGTTAATGTGCTGTTGGTCGGCGACGGCCCAGAGAAGGCTTCGCTTGAGTCGATGGCGCGCGAACTCGGCGTGTCTGTCCGCTTCTATGGTGCATGTTACGATGAGGATGAACTGGCTCGGTTGATATACTGGTCGGATCTGACAGTTTCCCCGGGCAAGATTGGTCTAACAGCGATGCATACCCTGACGTACGGTACGCCGGCCATTACTCATGGCGATCTCGATGCTCAAATGCCTGAGGTCGAGGCGATTGAGCCTGGGCTAACCGGGCTTCTGTTCAAGCGTAATGATCCTGTCGATTTGGCGCGAGCGATCGGCGAATGGCTCGACCGCGATAATGATCGTGCAGCTACGCGCATTGCCTGCCAAGCCATTATCGAGCGGAAGTGGAACCCGGCCAACCAGCGTCGGCTGATCGATCTGGCTATTGACGAGCTTTTGCCTGATTGCGCGAGCGACGCCGGTTCAGTTCCTAGCCGTCGGTCCGGCAAACGGGCCGTGGGCTTCGAGCGATGAGCCGTCGCCGCGGGAACCCTCCGATAGTTCCGAATCCCATGCGCGTACGTGAAGCAATCATCGATGCCTGTAGATCGCAAATCGATTCTTCGGTGAAGGCACGTGTTCGATACTGGCTCAACGCGGGCTTAAGCCGCTTCCTGCGACTTGGTGAGATTGGGGAAGGCTTCCAGCTTGGAGTGCGGACGTCGGTGCCTGAAGCAAGCCGGCTTGGCCGTTTCGGCTATATAGGCGCGGGGTTCCATGCTGAAAGCCCCGTAGTATTGGGCGACTTGGTCATGCTGTCGACTGGAATAACTATTGTCGGCAACGATCACGGGTTGGACGACGTCGCAACATGTATGAGATTGGCTTTTCGATGGGAGCATAAAATCACGGTATTCGAAGCCGACAGCTGGATCGGCCACGGCGTTATTCTTCGTGCTGGTGTCCGGATCGGACGTGGGGCGGTGGTTGCAGCCGGTTCGGTCGTGACGAAGGATGTTGCGCCTTTCACTATCGTTGGCGGCAATCCAGCGCGGCTGATACGCAAGCGGTTCACTACCGACGAACAGCAGGCATATGAGGCGATGGTGTTCGATTGAGCGGTGCCGCTAACTGGGATTGGTGAGCATGAACGGGGTACGTCGTGGAATTACGTAGGTTTGATCATCAGCAGGTTCCCTCAGACAGCCCATGGACTCTGCGGACGCGGATCGTGATGTTGATCTGGGCTTACGCCTGGCCACTGCTTTGCGGCTGGACGCCGAAACCTGCAAATGCTTGGCGATTGATGGTTCTAAAGCTATTTGGAGCGAAAATCCACGGTCGGCCATTCGTGCATCAGCGAGCCCGAATCCATATGCCTTGGCATCTGACGATGCACCACGGTTCTGCGCTAGGTGACCGTGCGAATGCCTATTCGCTGGATCACATCGAAATCGGTGAGGGTGCCACCGTCGCTCAAGAGGCCTATCTTTGTACCGGGACACACGATCTCTCTAGTCCGGCGATGAACCTAATGGTCGGAAAAATTACCATAGGACGAAATGTGTTTATAGGTGCTCGTGCTTTTGTGCTTCCCGGAGTATCGATTGCAGATGATGCCGTTATTGGCGCTTGTGCAGTAGTGTCGCGCTCGGTCCGTAATGCTGACGTTGTGATTGGGGTCCCGGCTAAGGTTGTGGGGCGGCGTAAGGGCGCTCAATCACTATCAAATGAGAGGAGTTGAATCCGTGAGCACGTCTGTCGCGGTTATCATACTGACCTACAATGAGCAGAGCCACATAGAACGTGCAATTCGCTCAGTCGCAAGCTTTGCTACTGAAATATTTGTCATTGATTCATTCTCTACTGATAATACTGTGGATATTGCGCGGAAAAACGGTGCGCAAGTTATTCAGAGGGCATTTGTCAACTATGCGGAACAGTTTCAATGGGGCTTAGATAATTTGCCAATCACATCGAATTGGACGATGCGGCTCGATGCAGACGAGATTATTGATCCGCCCTTGGCAGCGGAAATCGTGGACCGTCTGCCAGCGCTGACCGCTGATATGACTGTTGGGGGTATTAATCTTAAACGTCGCCACGTATTTATGGGGCGGTGGGTTCGCCATGGTGGACGCTACCCGTTGATACTGACACGGCTCTGGAGGACTGGCAGTGGCTGCATCGAAGATCGGTGGATGGATGAACACATCGTTGTCGCGGAAGGGCGAATGGTGCTGCTGGAGAATTATTTTTCCGACGTTAATCTTGGTGATCTAACCTTCTTCACTGCCAAGCACAATGGCTATGCAACGCGGGAAGCTATTGATGCTCTTAACGAGAAATATAGCTTATTTGCCAGCGCTTATGTTGTGTCGACTAGAACTGCCTCGCGGCAGGCGACGTTCAAGAGATTTGTTAAGGAACGGGTTTATAACCGCCTGCCATTTTGGGTCGGGCCGCTCGGATACTTCCTTTATCGTTATATTGTGCAATTGGGCTTTCTCGACGGCCCGACTGGTTTGATCTATCACTTTTTGCAAGGTTTTTGGTATCGTTTCCTCGTTGGTGCCAAGAGATACGAATATGACAAGGCGCTTGCCCCGCTTCCTGGCGCAACCGAAAGGCTTGCGATGCTTGAAAAGCTGACTGGTAAGCAACTTGGACCAATTGGCACCCGCGCCGTCCCTCGTCTAGCTGCCGACTAAGGCACCTGCGCTAAGCCCCGAGTTGGGCAATATCACTCTCTGCGATGGACGCACAATGCTTAAAAGGGTTACCGCCGGGATCGGCGTCAACATCATCGACAAGGCAATAGTCAGCGGCAGCCAGCTTGCGCTGGTGCCGATGCTCACTTGGCGCTGGGGGGTGCATCTTTACGGCTTGTGGATCTTGCTGGCAACAATACCCAATTTTCTGGCAATGGGTGACTTTGGCTTTGCAACTGCGGCCGGCACCAAAATGATTATGGCCGAAGCTCGCGGTGACCGTGATCAGGCCATTGAGACTTTCCAGAGTGCCTGGGTGGCAATCCTGACTTCATCTTTCGTTATGGTGGTGCTCGCGCTGGCGGTATCCATGTGGGTGCCAATAGGGATTTTCGGCAGCGATCCCGGACTGGCTCCCGCCCAACTGCGTGCCACCACGCTGACACTGTTACTTTATGGCATTGCGGTTATTCAAGGGACGATCTTCTTCGCTGGCTTTCGCTGTGCAGGCATGTTTGCGCTAGGGGCTTTCTGGAATGCCATAATCATCCTAATCGAGAGTTGTGCGCTAATTATGGTGGTCGCCTTGGGAGCGCAGCCACCGGTTGCAGCGCTGGCGCTACTAAGCGGACGGATGGTCGGGTTGGCCGGCCAGAATCTTATCCTGCGGCGCAAGGTTCCATGGCTGACTATTGGTTTTGCCCATGCGCGGCGCGCGGAAGTCAAATCGCTGTTTGCGCCAGCGGGCGCGGTGATGTTGCTCCCGCTGGCGCAAGCGGGCGTCTTACAGGGAAGCGCGTTGGCTCTTGGTGCGGCTGCAGGGCAGGCTGCAGTCCCTGCATTCACTGCGGCGCGTACATTATCGCGGATCGGTTTGCAGTTTTGTTGGCTGCTTAATGCTGCGATAATGCCTGAAGTTTCGGCGGCCATCGCACGGGACGACCGGCAGGGCTTAGCGATGATGGAAATGGCGACGATCGCGGTCACTTTGCTGTTTGTCGTGCCTTTTGCGCTAGTTTTTGGCGTGCTTGGCACCCATGCTATCTTGTTGTGGAGCGGCGGCCGGATTCACACCCCGCAGTCTCTGGTGACATTCCTGGCAATGGGCATTGTGTTTGGCGGGTTTTGGTACCCGCTCTCTAACCTCATTCTCGCTGCCAATCGCCAGTCGAGCTACACGCCACCCTATCTGGTGCTCTCACTCTTGAGCATACCACTCACTTATTTTGCTTGTCGCTCGCTTGGCGTGAGCGCCGCTGGTCTTTCGATGATGGTGCTCGATCTACTGATGCTGGTGGTCGTCTGCGTGCTAGCACAGCGCGTGCTAGTGCCTTTCGGGCAAGTCGCGCGGGCTTGGCCAGAAGCAGTCGGGCATCTCGGCGCTCTGCGGCGCCGCTTGCGGAGTCCACGAACATGATTCTCGATTTTGAACGCGATTATTGCCCCGCTGAAACCGATATCGTGGTGATCGGCGCTGGTGTCGTTGGCATCACACTGGCGGTGGAACTTGCTCGCTCCGGCCGGCAAGTCGTGTTGTGCGAGGCAGGTGGCCGCACGGTGGAGACTGCCTCGCTGGCGCTGAACGAGGCGGTGGTTGTGGGCCGGCCGCATGCTGGCATCAGTGAGGGTCGTGCCCGGCTGCTGGGCGGCACTTCAACGCTATGGGGCGGACAACTCATTGCATTTCGCGACATCGACTTCGCGGCGCGTCCTTGGTTGGGGCTGGACCCTTGGCCGATTAATGGCGTCGAACTGGCACCCTGGTATGAGGCTGCGCTCCAGCCTTTCGGTCTACCGCAATACGGGAAGGATTGCGATGCAGTCTGGGAACGGTTGAAGTTGTCAGCCCCAACGTTTGGTGAGGATGTCGATTTCGTGATGACGCGGTGGCTGCGTGAGCCAAACGTCGCTCGTCATTTCGCGGCTGACCTCAAGAGTAATCCCAATTTGACGGTGCTGGTCCATGCGTGCGCCGTGGGATTCGAAAATGACGATGATAAGATTAAGGCAGTGACGCTGTCGTCGCCGACAGGCAAGCGCGGAAGCCTTGCAGGCAAGGTTTTCATCAACGCCTGTGGCACTATTGAGGCCAATCGGTTGATGCTGGCCACCGCGCATGCCAACCCAGCGTTGCCCTGGGCGGGAAATGTCTGGCTTGGCCGCGCTTTTCAGGACCATCTTGACCTTCGCATTGCGGATGTCGAGCCGATAGATCGTAAGCGATTCGCCGATACATTTGATAATATCTTTTTGGATGGATTCAAATATACGCCGAAAGTTGTTCTATCGCAGTCAGCGCAGAAGATGGCGAAAGTTAGTAACGTTGGTGGAGTGTTTTTATTTGAATCTTCGCTATCCGAGCATCTTGGGAACGTCAAAATCTTTCTCCGGGCATTGCGTAACGGTGTCATTCCTCCCAATTTGAAAACCTTGCCCGGCCATTTCTCGGCACTTGCAAAAGTTTGGTGGCCGCTGGTGATGCGCTACCTGCGCGACAACCGCGCGTTCAATCCGGCCGATTTGGGTATCGGTCTGCGAGCCCATTGCGAACAGGTGCCTGATCCTGACAGCCGTATCACGCTTTCGTCCAGCCGCGTGGACACGCACGGCGTACCGCTGGCCGTACTTGACTGGCGTGTGGACCCGACGGTGATCGATGCGATGGCCGAGTTCGGCCGCTCTGTGGGCGCAGCGTTGGAAGCGAAGGGCTTGGCCCGGCTGCGGATCGATCCTAGGTTGGTATCGCGCGACCAGGCGCTGCTCGACGATACGCGCGATACCAACCATCATTGTGGCGGACTGCGCATGGCTGGCAGTGCTGCAGAGGGCGTGGTTGACGCTCAATTGCGAGTGCACGGTACCAAAAACCTCTATGTAGCCGGCGCCGCCGTATTCCCCAGTTCAAGCTTCGCGAATCCTACGTTCACGGCTATGGCTCTCGCCATGCGCTTGGCGCACCATTTGAGATTAGCTGCATGATTGCGCAGATCAACTTTGCCGGTGTACCGACTAGCCGGGTGGGCTTTGGTTGTGGTCGCCTGAATGGAGGTATTCACGCCGCTGCGAGCTCTCGGCTCGTCGAGGGAGTTCTCAAGTTAGGTATTCGACATTTCGACGTGGCTCCGGCATATGGTATGGGGCTTGCAGAGGATGTACTGGGCGCGGCTTTGGCGAATGAAGCGGTTACTGTCGTTACCAAAGTTGGCATTGCGCGACCGCCGCAGCCCGGGGTCAAGGGCGTGGCGCAGGCTTTGTTGGGGCCAGTTCTTGCACATTTGCCGGCAGTGAAAGCTCGGCTGGTCAGCAAGGCTGTACAATCTGCCTCGCGTGGACAGTTTGGGTTGGAGCATGTTGAAAAGTCTTTTGCCGAAAGCCTGCGCCGACTACGTCGCGATCGCGTCGATGCGCTTCTGCTTCATGAGGCTGCTCCCGCCGATGTCACGGCAGAACTGACCGCATTGCTGACCGATTGGCAGGCGAAGGGCCGTACCGCTCTGCTAGGCTCGGGCACCGGTAAAGTCGCAAGTGGACTGACAAAATTTGGTGAAGTTGCGCAATATAGGTGGACTTCAGAATCGTTAGCAGAGGGCGTGATCGATGTCGTTCACGGCGTTCTACGCTACCTACCAAAAGTGGTCGAATGGACGCCTGAGCAAGTAGACGATCTAGCGCTGTTGGGGCGGGATCCAGCCGATCCTCTTACGCATGCTGGTATTGCTATGACGCGAGTTCTCGCATTAAATCCTCACTCAATCGTACTTGTGTCATCTCGCAATGTGAATCGGATTGGAGCGCTCCTGCGCGCGATAGATTGGGTTTTGGTTTCTGAGCCGACGGAAACCAGCTGTTCTACAATGCAGAGGATTTTGTCGAATATTGCTGTTAGCTGAAATTCGTGTCTTTCTGCTTTTGCAATTGAAGTTCGATGATAATTTAAGTGGTAATTACAGGTTAATTTTTGGCGGGATTGAACGGCTTTACTGGGTAGTTGGTCGGCTTTTCGGGCCGAATGAGGGTCGTGCGGGCGCAGTTCGCCCCTCGAGCGAGGCGAGCCGCTGGTAGTTATAGTTGAGGTTGGCCATGCCGATTTCGATGGTGGCGAGGCCAATCTCGCGCCGTTGGTCGGCAGCGTCTGCGACAGTTACGACAACGCTTCGGCCGAGACATTCAACGGCCTGTACAAGACCGAGGTGATCTGGCGCCAGCGTTCATGGCCAAGTGCATCCGCAGTCGAAATGGCGACCCTGCGCTGGGTTGACTGGTACAACAACCAGCGCCTCTTTGGCACCATCGGCTACATCCCGCCCGCCGAGGCCGAGGCAAACTACTATGCAGCCTTAGAGGCCCTCGATATGGTCGCATGAATCAATTGAAAATGCCTCCGGGAAAGCCGGGGCGGTTCAGACTTTTGCTAATCAACGCTGTGTGATAATTTTAATTTTCTAAGCCCCCTCGTGGGGGCGAGCAGATATGGGGGCACATGGACTACGTCAAAACCAAGGTGGGGTCACGTCTGAGTGCTGCCCTCGACGTCTCTCGTTCGTTTGCGGCAACATATGTCGTCATTCACCATGTAGCCAATGCCAATAATTGGTCCCATGGTCTGGGGGTGGCCTTCCGTTTCGGGCAGGAAGCGGTAATCATTTTTTTCCTACTAAGCGGATTTGTAATTTTTGCTAACGAACATGGTCGTGCTAAAAATCATAAGAATTATTACTTGCGTCGACTGCGCCGCATCTATCCTCCTTTGATCGCGGCTATGGCTGTTTCTGCGCTAGTGGCGTTCGACAATGGGTCGCTGAAAGACCAATTCAAGCTAGGTGAGCTGATTGCAACGCTAGCCTCACTCCAAGACATCAGTCTTCTCAAGCCGGGCGTGATCAGCGATCCTTTCCTTGGCAACGATCCGTTATGGTCGCTCTCTTATGAGGTGCTGTTCTACCTCGCCTTTCCGTTGGCGTTACGCTTCTGGTTAGTGAACAAACGCCACGCGACTGCGATTATCGGCATCGTATGTTGCGCTGCCTATGCCATGTTCGCGTTCTACCCCAATCACTTCCTACTGGTTGCAGCGTATTTTCTGGTATGGTGGTGCGGTGCCATGGCCGCGGATGCCTATTTCCGTGGCGCAACCAACTTCCTCGCCTTTTCACAGCCCCTCACCTGGCTAGGGATGCTGTGCGTTGTTGCCGCGATAGTGGTTAAATGGGTCGGCTATCACGGTCTTGGCTATTTTCCTTTTTTGCCGTTACGCCATTTCGCGGTATCTCTCGCTCTATTACTGCTGCTTTCCAACAGAATTGGGATCTATATTGCGCGCTGCTGTCAACCTCTTGCGCGGCCTGCCGCATTTTGGGCGTCAATTTCTTATGGCTTATATGTCATGCACTATCCCATCCTTGTAGACTGGCATCGCGTGCAATCTCCAGCAGGCATGGCACTGGGCGTGTTGATACTGATCGCCAGCGCCTATCTGGCTGACAGGAAGTTAAACCTCGTTTTGCCGCGAGCGCCGCGCGATTGATGGGGAATTATCAGATGGACACTTCGAAGAACCGTCTGATTTCTACGTGAAGGCGGCGGGACGGTTTGCTGGTGGCGTAGCAGCGGCCGTTTGGCGGGATTGATCAGGTTTTCCGGGTCGTTGGTCGGCCTTTTAGGCCGGATTAGGGTCACACAGGCGCAGTTCGCCCCTCGAGCCAGACGAGCCGCTGGAAGTTATAGACGAGGTTGGCCATGCCGATCTTGATGGTGGCTCTGGCGATGCCGATGGTGCGCACGACGAGGCCCATGCGGTGCTTTTGCCCTGCGAACACATGCTCGACATGAGCGCGGATTTTGGATCGTCGGGTATTGGCCTTGGCGATCCGCCCGGGGATCGGCCGCCTCGGCTTGCGTCTCTGGTGGATATGGCTCTTGAACATGCCGGCGGCGAGGAACGCCTCGTTCTTCTTCGACCGATAGGCGGTATCTGCCCAGACGCCCGAGCCGGTGTTGCCCATGCTGATCAGCTCCGGCAGCCGCGCCCCATCATGGGCGTTGGCGGCGCTGGCTCCCCAGGTGCGGATCAGGCCGTGGGCCTTGTCGATGCCGATATGGTTCTTGTAGCCGAACATCGGGATGGCGAGATCGACAGGCTTCGCGGCCTTGGGATCGGCGCCTTCGCGGACCTTGGCTTTGCTGTACTTGATCGACCAGCGCGCATCGCGGTCCTTTTGTCGCGCCTTGGCCGGCTTCCAATCCTCGGGGACGCGCCCTTGTGAGTGCTGGTCGTAATCTCCCCAAATGTGCTGGTTGAAAATTCCCCAGTTTGAGGACTGCACGTGATCGTCATGGGGGCATGCCCCCATGACGATCACGCGGCACATTTATCCCTGCTGATGCCGAAGGAGGGGCGGGCAGGTGATAGGACTGAGGGAGGCCGTTTTGATCCAGGAACTCAAGAGGCAGGGTCTCAGTATCAGCGCCATCGCGCGCCAGACCGGGCTCGACCGCAAGACGGTGAAGAAATATCTGGCAAGTGGGTTGGAGGTGCCAGCCTACTCTCCGCGCAAACCGGTAGTCAGTGCGGTGGAGCCGCATCGCCAGTATCTTCTGGACCGGATGGCAGCCTATCCTGGCCTGTCTTCGCGCAGGCTGCATCGCGAGATCCGTGATAGGGGCTACAAGGGAGCCTATTCGTCGCTGACGGAATATCTGCGCCAGATCAGGCCGCCGGTGCCCAAAACCTATGAACGGCGCTTCGAGACGAGCGCTGGTGTTCAGTAAACGCCGACGGACCCCGGCCTTGCGCGGGATTGTGGTGGCGTAGATTTCGCGGGGCAAATGGAGGCCTTGCGAGTGGAAGAAGAGCAGTCAAACGAGCCTCGTAAGGGCGCTCGCCGGGATGGCGGAGCGATCGTACGGGTGGAACGTCGGCGGAATTGGAGCGACGAAGAGAAGCTGGCGATCCTGAAGGAGACGACCCAGCCCGGCGTCATAGTGGCAGCGGTTGCCCGTCGGCATGGGATCGGGACGGGTCAGCTCTACACTTGGCGCAAGCAATTATTGCGCGGCGCCATGGCAGGCTTTGTGCCGGTTGAACTGGTGCAGCCAGAGCTTGCGGGCAAAATGGTGGACACTGGCCGGATCGACATTCGGCGTGGCGGTGGCTTTACGGTCTCGGTGGACAGGCTGGTTGACCGCCAAGCGCTGCGACTGGTCCTCGAGATTGTCGGGGAGCTTGAAGGTTGAGCCTGACATTACCGCCCTCGGCGAAGATCTATCTGTCGCTGGCGCCATGCGATGTTGATTGCCACTGAGATCTGACCCAGGATTTTCATTGAGAAGTGACCCGGGTGGAAGTTATGTCCCGCGGTGCGGGGTTGAGGTCAAGCGGGTGATTTTTCCTTTCTGGTTTTGGGTGTTGCGGAGCTGGCGCTGAACCGGAAGCTGTCATTGCCGGTCTCAAGGATATGGCAGTGGTGAGTGAGCCGATCGAGCAACGCGGTTGTCATCTTGGCGTCGCCGAACACGCCAGCCCATTCGCTGAAGCTGAGGTTGGTGGTGATGACGACGCTGGTGCGTTCGTAGAGCTTGCTGAGCAGGTGGAAGAGAAGTGCACCGCCTGACGGGCTGAACGGCAGGTATCCCAACTCATCGAGGATAACGAGGTCGAGGCGCAGCAGACGCTCGGCAAGCTGGCCGGCCTTGTTCATGGCCTTTTCCTGTTCCAGCGCATTGACCAGATCGACGGTGGCGAAGAAGCGGACCTTCTTGCGGTGATGCTCGACGGCCTGCACTCCGAGCGCGGTGGCAATGTGCGTCTTGCCGGTGCCGGGCCCACCGATGAGCACCACGTTGTCGGCGCCATCGATGAACTCGCCGCGGTGCAACTGGCGGACCATGGCTTCATTGACCTCGCTGGATGCAAAGTCGAACCCGGCCAGGTCCTTGTAGGCGGGGAACCTGGCTGCCTTGATCTGGTAGGCAATGGACCTGACCTCTCGTTCGGCAAGCTCGGCCTTGAGCAACTGCGAGAGGATGGGGACGGCTGCATCGAACGCGGGTGCCCCTTGTTCGGTCAGGTCACTGACCGCCTGGGCCATACCGTACATCTTGAGGGCGCGCAGCATGACCACGACGGCGGCGCTGGCAGGATCATGACGCCCAGATCTCAACATGCGCGCAGATCCTTGTTCCGCAATGTGTCGTAGCGCGCGCGACGTTGGCCTTGGGCTCGCGCCGCAGGATCAGGGCCTGCGGGGCATCAATCCTTGGCGGAGTAGCATCCTTGCCGTCGAGCAGGCGGTGCAGGATGTTGAGGATATGAGTCTTGGTCGGCACGTTGGCGTCGAGCGCCAATTCCACGGCGCACAGCACGGCCTGTTCGTCATGGTGCAGGACCAGCGATAGTATCTCCACCATCTCCCGGTCGCCGCCGGGATGCCGCAGAAGGTGGCCCTGCAGTTGCCGGAACGCAGTCGGCATCTCGGTGAACGGCGCGCCATTGCGCAGGGCACCGGGCTTGCGCTGGATCACCGCGAGGTAATGCCGCCAGTCATAGAGCGTCCGTCCCGGCTGATCATGGGATCGCTGGATCACCCGTTCATGTTCGCACAGGATCTGCCCTTCGGCCGCGACGACAATGCGTTCGGGGTAGATCCGCACGCTCACCGGTCGGTTGGCGAAGGACGCGGGCACACTGTAACGGTTGCGCTCGAACGATATCAGGCAGGTCGGGGATACCCGCTTGGCATGCTCGACAAAGCCGTCGAAGGGCCGCCCCAGCGGCATCAGGCTGGCAACCTCGGCGGCATGCACATCGGCGATCGTCCCGGGCAGAACACCATGCTGGATCTGGCTCCATTGCGCGATGCATTGCGCCTCGAGCCAGGCATTGAGCGCATCGATATCCGGGAAGGCGGGCATCATCTGCCACAGTCGCCGCCGTGCATCCTGAACGTTCTTCTCGACCTGACCCTTCTCCCATCCCGCGGCCGGGTTGCAGAACTCGGGATTGAACAGATAGTGGCTCGCCATGGCGGCAAAGCGGGCGTTGACCTGGCGGGCCTTGCCGGTGCCGATCTTGTCGACTGCGGTCTTCATGTTGTCGAATATCCCGCGCTGCGGGACGCCGCCCAGTACCCGGAAGGCCTGGGTCATCGCGTCGAACAGCATCTCGTGGGTCTGGAGAGGATAGGCTCGCACGATGAAAGCCTTGCTGTGCGATAGCTTGGTGTGCGCGGCCTGTAGCTTGGTCTGCTTGCCGGCGATCATGGCCCAGTCCTCGCTCCAGTCGAACTGGAATGCCTCACCTGGCTGGAACACCAATGGCACGAATGTCCCGCGCCCGCTGGTCTGGGCATCGCGTTGACGGTCTGCCTTCCACGCGCGCGCGAAGGCCGCCACCCGGTTGTAGGAACCATCGTATCCCAAAACCACGAGATCGGCGTGCATCTGTCTGACCGTGCGCCGCTGCTTGCGCGACTTGCTGGCTTCGATCCGCAGCCACGCTGACAGCTTCTCGGCAAACGGGTCCAGCTTGCTCGGCCGTACTGGAACCTTAAACTTCGGCTCTACCGTATCGGCTCGCAGGTACTTGCGGATCGTGTTGCGCGACAACCCGGTTCGCCGCTCAATCTCCCGGATCGGGATGTGCTGACGAAAATGCCAGCGTCGAATTACACTCAGTAACGCCATGTCGATCACTCCTCGTTCCCCCGACGGAAAAGCCGGGGGGAAGGGTCAGAACATGGGTCACTTCTCAGTGGAAATTTATAGCCCTCCCGGGTCAGATCTCAGTGGCAATCAACAGCGGGGATAACCGTAGTCTTGATGGAGACCCGGCAGGTCCGCGCTGCCCTGTCGGCGATGGTCATGAAGACGGATCGCAATGACGCCCGTGGCATGGCCCAGCTATTGCGCTCGGGCTGGTTCCGGCCTGTGCACGTCAAAGCCATTCCAGCCCGCGAGCAGCGCACGCTGCTGACCGCGCGCTCGACGTTGATGCGCCGGCAGAAGGACATCGAGAATAGCGTGCGCGGGCTATTGAAGGGCTTTGGTCTGCGCCTCGGTCGGCTGCTACGCGGCCGCTGGGATGATGCCGTCCGTGAAATCGTTTCGGGCAACGCGACACTCGCTTCAATCATCGAGCCACTCCTTATTGCTCGCCAGGCATTGCGTGACCAATTGGCCGTCCTCGATAGGCAGGTTCGGGCAGTCGTTCGCGCCGATGCCGTATGCCGCAGGCTCATGGCCGCGCCCGGCGTGGGGGCGATCGTCGCGCTCACCTTCCGGGCCACGGTGGATGATCCTGCCCGCTTCCGATCATCCAAATCGATCGGTCCCTGCTTCGGCCTGACGCCGCGAAAGTATCAATCCGGCGAGATTGATCGGAACGGGGGGATCAGCCGCGCCGGCGATCCGGCGGTCAGGGTCGCCCTGTTCGAAGCTGCGCACGTTCTGATGACACGCGTGGCAAAATGGTCGAGGATCAAAGCCTGGGCCATGAATATCGCCAAGCGGCGCGGCGCAAAGCGTGCCAAGGTCGCGCTCGCCCGCAAGCTCGGCGTCGTTCTGCACCGGATGTGTAACTGCTCACCGTGTTGGCTTATGGCGGCGTGGTCAGGCGACGGCGAATTTGCCGTCGACGAGATCGCGGATGGCGCTGAGGGCTGATTGACC
>NZ_JABGCC010000020.1:0-18015 GCF_013149315.1 Novosphingobium sp. SG754
GGTCAATCAGCCCTCAGCGCCATCCGCGATCTCGTCGACGGCAAATTCGCCGTCGCCTGACCACGCCGCCATAAGCCAACACGGTGAGCAGTTACTTGCACGCAACCGACATGTCTGGTGGTGTTTAATACACTCGGTCGCGTCCCGGGACGTGGTGTAGGATCTGAGGCCAGCAGCGCGGGTGGTCACCGTGATTTTCGGCTAGGTTTGGGTTGCGAAGCTCGAACCTGGAGAACCACGATGACCGATTCCATGGTGCACCTGCGCGCGCTGGTCGAGAAGGCCCCTGACGCGGATATTTTGCGCGAGATGATCTCGTTTGCCGCCGGGCGGTTGATGGAGATGGAGGTCGGCGGCCTGATGGGTGCGGGCCACGGCGAGAAGTCCGCCGATCGGCTTGTCCAGCGCAACGGCTATCGCGACCGCGACTGGCAAACCCGCGCGGGAGCGGTGGAACTGCGCATCCCCAAGTTGCACAAGCCTGTCCTGAGCTTGCCGAAGGAGGCAGCTATTTTCCCGGCTTTCTGGAGCCGCGCCGGATGCCCGAGCGGGCGCTGACGGCGGTCATCTAGGAAGCCTATGTGCATGGCATCTCGACGCGCTCGGTCGATGACCTGGTCAAAGCCCTCGGCATGGATGGCATTTCCAAAAGCCAGGTCAGCCGCCTGTGCGAAGAGCTCGACCAAAAGGTGCATGCCTTCCTCGATCGTCCGATCGAGGGCGACTGGCCTTACCTGTGGATCGACGCCACCTATGTCAAAGTCCGCCAGAATGGGCGCATCGTCTCGGTCGCGGTGATCATCGCGGTGGGCGTCAACAGCGACGGTCGCCGCGAAGTGCTGGGTATGGATATTGGCCCGTCGGAAGCGGAACCCTTCTGGACCGCGTTTCTGCGCAAGCTGACGCGCCGGGGCCTGCGCGGGGTGAAGCTGGTGATCTCCTATGCTCATGAAGGCATCAAGGCGGCGGTCTCCAAGCTGCTGCGCGCGAGCTGGCAGCGCTGCCGCGTCCACTTCATGCGCAACGCGTTGGCCCACGCTGGCAAGAGCGAACGCCGAGTCGTCTCGGCATTCATCGGCACCGCCTTTGCTCAGGAGACACCCGAGGCCGCCAGTCAGCAATGGCGTTCCGTTGCCGATCAAATGCGCCCAAAACTGCCAAAACTCGCCGCGTTGATGGACGACGCCGAACCCGACGTGCTCGCCTACATGACGTTCCCCAAGGAGCACCGCGCCAAGCTGCACAGTACGAATCCCATTGAGCGCCTGAACGGCGAGATCAAGCGCCGCACCGAGGTCGTCGGCATCTTCCCCAACGAAGCGGCAATCACACGCCTGATCGGCGCCATACTCATGGAACAGTCCGACGAATGGGCCGTCCAGCGCGGACGCTACATGTCACTTGAGCCATAGGCCAGCGCAGCTAAACCATGGCGCCGGTGAGCGACAATCCCATCGTCATGCTCTCGGCTGTGTCCGGCGCATGACCGGCTCAAGCTGATGCTGAAATCGGCGGTGGCCCAGATAAGCTACACCACGCCATGGGGCACGATCATACACTCTGGGTTAAGGCACTTTGAACCTGGGTACGGGCTGGGTTGCGATGCAAGGCACTTTGCAACGGCACAATTCGGCACCTTCGCCGTTTGGGTGAACGATGGCGAGAGCCCTCGGAAGCGGCGCAAATTTTGCATATGCGAACCGCGTCCTTTGGCTTAACACGGCGCCCGAGCTGGGGCGTTTCTCACCGCCGGATAAATCGGCTTGTGGTTTAGGAAAAGCGAGGTTCTATGACGCAGACAGTGGCGGTGACCGATGTGATGGCGCGCTCTGGCGTGGCTTTTGGCACTAGCGGTGCGCGTGGCTTGGTTACGGCCATGACAGATGAAGTATGCTTCACTTATACTTGCGCATTTCTGCAGCACATGGCTGAAATTGGTCACTTTGCGCCAGGAAGTGGAGTCGCTATTGCCGGGGACCTGCGGCCTTCGACAGCACGGATCATGGCTGCCTGTCGTGCTGCAATCGCTCACATGGGAGGGCAACTGGTTGATTGTGGCTTGGTGCCGTCGCCGGCCGTGGCCGCGTTCGGCTTCGCGCGAGGCATCCCTTCGCTCATGGTTACAGGCAGCCATATTCCGGACGATCGCAACGGGATCAAGTTCAACCGCGCCAACGGCGAGGTGCTCAAGCCGGACGAGGCCGCAATTCGCGCTCAGAACGTGGTCTTGCCCGACTTGTTCGATGCTGTAGGCATGTTGCGCGCCGCGCCCACTGCGCCCGAAATTGCCGATGCGGCCGTTCCTTACGTAGCGCGTTACCTGGACTTTTTTGGGAGCGAGGCACTCGAGGGTATGAAGCTCGGTGTTTATCAGCACTCCGCAGTGGGGCGCGATATTCTTGCCCAGATTGTCTCAGGCCTGGGGGCCGAGGTGGTGTTGCTCGGACGTTCGGAAAAATTCATTCCGGTTGATACGGAGGCAGTCCGCCCCGAAGATGTCGAATTGGCCAAGCTGTGGGTTGCTCAGTACGGACTAGATGCAATACTTTCTACCGATGGCGACTCGGATCGGCCACTTCTGGCCGATGAAAACGGCACGTGGATGCGCGGAGATGTGCTCGGAATTCTATGTGCACAGGCGCTGAAGCTGGAAGCAGTGGCTACGCCCGTCAGCTCGAACACCGCGCTAGAGGCGTCGCAGCAGTTCCGCGAAGTGCGGCGCACGCGCATCGGTTCCCCCTTCGTGATCGAGGCAATGGATGAGTTGCTAGCGGACGGCCTTGCTGCCTGCGGCTATGAAGCCAACGGTGGTTTCCTGCTCGGCACCGCGGCAACGGCCTGTGGTCGAACGCTCGCGGCGCTGCCGACGCGCGATGCCGTCCTACCAATGGTCGCGGTTCTAGCTGCTGCACATGCCAAGGGATTGTCGCTTTCAGCGCTCCAGGCCCAACTGCCCCAACGCTATACCCATAGTGACCGCCTGCAGGGCTATCCGACCGAGCAGAGTCATGCGCTGATCGCGCGCCTCGAAGCTGGTAAAGACGAAGCAGTACTGACGCGGTTAACCGAGCTTCTTGGGAAACTCGCTGGCAAGGCTGTAACTTTCGATAAGACAGACGGCCTGCGGGTGACGTTTGCCGACGGCGATATCATCCACCTGCGCCCTAGCGGTAATGCGCCAGAATTGCGCGTCTATACCGAGAGTGCGACTGCCAGCCGAGCGGCCAGCCTTAATGCTCAGACGCTGGAATTGGTGCGGAATTTGCCTGCGAGTGCATGATGCCCGCGCACGGTATTGGGCAAGTGCAGGGTGCTGCCTTGACGGTGCTGCTCCATTGCGGAATGTCCGGGGAGGCTTCGAGAAATAGCCGGCTATTTTCGAGGAGCGGCATCAACTCCGCGTATCAGGAGGGTGCGGCAGGTGGACCAAGTCGCCAGAATGTATCATCCGGTGATGCAAATCCTTGAAGCTGAATTCCTTTTGGAGAGTATTCTCGCATGAAGATCGCCGTTTTCGGGCTTGGCTATGTCGGGCTGGCTAATGCCGTGCTGCTGGCGCAGCATAACGAAGTGATTGCTGTAGATCTTTCGGCCGATCGAGTGGCCAAGGTGAATGCGCGGCAATCGCCGATCGTGGATGCTGAACTCGAGGATTTCTTCGCCACCCGACCGCTCACGCTTAGCGCAACGCTCGATTCCGTCGCTGCGCTGGAAGGCGCTGAATATGTGGTCGTTGCCACGCCGACCAACTACGACGTTGAAACCAACAAGTTCGACACCTCATCGGTGGAAGCGGTCATCCGGCTGGTGAAGGAGCATAACCCGACTGCCACTGTGGTGATCAAGTCCACCATCCCGGTGGGCTTCGTAGCCGACGTGCGCCAGCGCCTGGCTACCGACCAGGTGATCTTCAGTCCAGAGTTCCTACGGGAAGGCCGGGCGCTCTATGACAATCTCCACCCTTCGCGCATCATCGTGGGTGAGGAATCTGAGCGCGCGCGTGTCTTTGCCGAATTGCTGCGCGAAGGCGCCGTGAACAAGAATGTCGAAGTCCTGTTCACTGGGCTCGCCGAGGCAGAGGCGATCAAGCTGTTTGCCAATACCTATCTGGCCATGCGTGTGGCGTTCTTCAACGAACTTGACAGCTACGCCATCGCTGGGGGCATGGACACGCGCCAGATCATTCGCGGCGTTGGCTTGGATCCTCGCATCGGCGCACACTACAACAATCCAAGTTTCGGCTACGGCGGCTACTGCTTACCGAAGGACACCAAGCAGTTGCTGGCCAATTATTTCGACGTGCCGCAGAACTTGATCCGTGCCATCGTCGATGCCAATCGGACTCGCAAAGATTTTCTAGCAGACCAGATCATCCAGCGTTGTCCCAGCAAGGTTGGCGTGTTTCGCCTGGTGATGAAAGCCGGGTCAGACAACTTCCGCCAATCCTCGATTCAAGGAATCATGAAGCGGATCAAAGCGAAGGGCATCGAAGTGGTTATTTATGAGCCGGCTTTGGATGAAGAACGATTCTTCGGATCGCGCGTGGTGCGCGATCTTGATTCCTTCAAGCGTGAATGCGACGTAATCATTGCCAACCGCGCATCAGATGAACTGGCCGATGTTTACGAAAAAGTATTCACCAGAGATCTTTTTGGATCAGATTGAATTATTTATAATAAATTATGGATAAGTGGCGAATATACAATTTTGACGACGAATATGATAGAAATAATGTATATTAAATAATAAAATCACGTAATCTAAATTTTATATTTTTTAGAAATTATAAAACTATATTTTATATTTAATTAAGTATTTTTTAGGAGTTGGTCTGGATAACTCGGATTTTGCCTTTGAATATAGCGCCTCGTCCACTTCGTCGCAGGATCAGGCCATCGAGAAGGCGACCGTGGCGGCATTCGCTGCGGCTTTGAGACCCCGCCAGCGAGCTTGTTGGCGTAGCCCGGTGACCCGCGGATTGGCGTTCGCATTGTCGATCGCGCGCACGATCGTGTGGGCCTCAATTTCGGTAAAGTGCGTGTCATCTTTACGATCGTCGCGTCGATCAGCATGGTGTGCGCTGACGAGGCTTCGCAATCAATATGAGGATGCGGATGATTGTCCGTGGGTCGGGATCAGCGCGATCCTTGTGATCGCGTTTCTGATCGCGCCGCTTTTAGATTCGTCATTAACTGCCCAGCCGGATGGAGCTGAAACGTGTCGACGCGTTCAGCCGCTGCCATGGTCACGCCCGATCCTGTGGCCATCTATCCCGTCGACCGCGCCCAGACCGGGAATGCGGGGACGGTGCGGAGGTTGAGCCGCTACTCCGCCTTTGCGAGGTGGCGGAGAACTTCGATAGCAAACGCAGGTAAAAATGAGGGTGGGAACCGCAAGCTAGCAAAATCGCGGAAAAACGCCAGTTTCCCTGCCATCCAGCCTCAATGAGTGCGGCTGGCATTCGTTCTAACCCACAGGACGTTGCTATGCCTTGGCGCATGAGGTGTATGTATGTATGTATGTATGTATGTATGTATGTATGTATATGTATGTCCGGATTGCCGGTCCGATGCGAAGCATCAACCGCGCGGAAGTTCTCCATTTTCTCGGGCCGCCCGGTATAGGCAAATCCCATCTGACCACCGCCATCGAAGTGGCAGCAGTCAAAGCTGGGCGCAGCGTTTATCGTTGTTCGCTGGCCGAACTGATCGGTAAGCGGTGTTCCGGCTCCACCTTGCCTGTCCCGAGGGCTGTGGTTGAAGTGCGGGGATGGACGAGACCCGCCTTACGACCGCATTGGACACCGACATTGGAGTGCCTCTGAAGCCTGTCCGGCGGATCGAAGTTCTCGCAGGGATGCCAGGCCGACGCCGCGTCTGGACGCTGGAGCAGAAGCTTGCGTTGGTTTCGGAGATGGAGCGCAGCGATAACATCGCCGCTTTTGCTCGTGAGCGGGAGATCAGCACGGCGCTGCTGTACACGTGGCGCAGGGAGCTGCGTTACGCCATGGAGGCCGCCAAGCTTCCCCCACGAGACGAGCCCATGTTTGTGCCGGTCGTGGGTGGATCGCAGCCGAACTCGAGCGATAGCATTGAGGTCGAAGTTGGTGGTGCCGTGGTTCGGATCAGCCAAGCGGCCCGGGCCGATCTTGTAGTGGCGATCATTCAAGCTCTGCAGGCTGGTGCCGCCTGATGATAGGGATCGGCCCGGGTGCGAGGGTGATGGTGGCAACCCGCCCAGTGGATTTCCGCAAGGGCCCCGACGCGTTGGCCGCGCTGGTCGGTGCGGAGTACGGCGGCGATCCCTATTCCGGCGTGATCTACGTGTTCAGGGCCAAGCGCAGTGATCGGATCAAACTCGTCTGGTGGGATGGCACGGGGCTGTGTCTGATGGCCAAGAGGCTGGAGTCCGGCGGGTTCAATTGGCCGGCGATTCAGGACGGCGTGATGCGGCTGACGGCGGCGCAGTTGGGTGCCTTGCTCGAGGGTCTGGACTGGCGCCGGGTGCATGGCGGACGCCGCCCGATGGTCCCGCAGATTGCCGGTTGACTGGGGTTTCGCCTCCTGATTCACTGTCTCCATGCTCATGGAAGCGGACCTCCCCACCGACGTCGAAGCGCTCCGCGCGCTCGTCCTCGAGCAGGCCCGCGAGCTTGATGCGCTGAAGGTTTTCCAGGCTGAGGTCGAACGCCTGAAGGCGATCATCGAGGCCCTGCAGCGGCACCGGTTCGGCCGCCGGTCCGAGCAACTCGATCCCGATCAGTTCGAGCTTGCCCTCGAGGAGGTCGAGACAGCTCTGGCCGAAGCCCAGCATGCCGTTGCCAAGGCAAGCAAGGGGTCTGCTGATCGCCCGCGCAAGGCCAACCGCGGCTCGCTGCCGGCTCACCTGGAGCGGATCGAACAGGTCGTGGATGTCGAGGATAAGGCCTGCCCGTGCTGTGGCGGCGCCCTCCACCAGATCGGTGAGGACGTGGCCGAGCGTCTCGACGTGGTGCCGACCACCTTCCGGGTGCTGGTGACGCGCCGCCCGCGCTATGGCTGCCGTTCGTGCGAGGGCGCGATCGTCCAAGCAGCGGCCCCGGCGCGGATCGTCGAGGGCGGCGTCCCTACCGAGGCGCTGATCGCGCAGGTCCTGGTCGCCAAGTACGCCGATCACCTGCCGCTGTACCGCCAGGCCCAGATCTACGCGCGGCAGGGCATCCAGCTCGACCGCTCGACCCTGGCGGACTGGGTCGGCCGGGCAGCCTGGTATCTGCGCCCCTTGCGCGATCACATTCTCGAGCGATTGCGACGATCTGAGCGGTTGTTCGCCGACGAGACCACGGCGCCGGTACTCGATCCCGGGCGTGGTCGGACCAAGACCGGCCAGATCTGGGCCTATGCCTGCGACGATCGACCGTGGGGCGGCGAAGATCCGCCGATGGTCGCCTATGTCTATGCCGCTGACCGCAAGGGCGAGCGGGCCGAAGGCCATCTCGGTGACTTCGCCGGCATCCTGCAGGTCGATGGCTTTGGCGGCTATGCCGCTCTCGCCAGACGCCGCCAGCAGGTGAGCCTTGCCTTCTGCTGGGCACATGTACGGCGCAAGTTTTACGAGCTGGCAGACAACTCGCCGGTCGCGACCGAGGTGCTCCGCCGGATCGCCATGCTCTACGCGATCGAGGACCAAGTTTGCGGCACCTCGGCAGAGCACCGCCGCGCCGTGCGCACCGAACAGGCCCGCGTCATCGTCGATGAACTGCACATCTACCTCGAGGCGCGGCTCCGTCAGGTCAGCGCCAAGAGCAAGCTTGCCGATGCGATCCGCTACGCGCTGACCCGCTGGCCCGGGCTGTCGCTGTTCCTCGACGACGGCCGTGTCGAGCTGGATTCCAATACCGTCGAGCGATCAATCCGTCCGCTGGCCCTCAATCGTAAGAATGCGTTGTTCGCCGGCTCTGACGAGGGTGGCGACAACTGGGCAGTGATCGCCACGCTCATCGAGAACTGCAAGATATCAGGCATCAACCCGCATGCCTGGCTGACCGAGACGCTGACCAAGTTGGCTTATGGGCATCCCGCGAACAACGTCGGCGAACTCATGCCGTGGACCGCCGTGGCCTGAGCACACCGCTTACACTGATCGAAGCGCTTACCAAAGCGGAGCGCGAAGGTTGTCTGGTCGAAAAAATCCGCTTCTACACCCGCGCGTCGCTGCTGATCGTCGACGAAATCGGCTACCTGCCCATCACCCCAGGCGGGGCTAACCTCTTCTTCCGGCTCGTAAACACCCGCTATGAAAAGGGCGCAATGATCTGAACCTCCAACCGCGGCTTCGCCGAGAGGGGCGAAGTCTTCGGTGACCGTCTTGGCCACCGCGCTACTGGAACGATTGCTTCACCATGCCGTCGTCGTTCAGATCGAAGGCGCAAGTTAACGATTGCGGCAACATGCTGATCTGATCCCCGAGCATACACGCGTCCAAGCCAATCTCACCCCACCGCCCGCCCCGAGGCGCCGAGGCAGGCCGCCTAAAAATGGAGCTGTCGATCATCTCAATGGCGGATTACCAAATCCGCGCTGGGGATTTTTGCACCAGCACTTCTGAGGAATATTCGATCAGCATTTACTCTAGGCTCAGGGATCTGTAATTTCTGGGCGAAGGTGGGTTGTGCGTAGATGTTTTTAGATGGCAATGGCGACCGTCAGCGAACTGTGTGTGCAAATATTAAAGTATTGTCAATTTTATGATGATAATTAGATTTTTTGTAATTATATTGAAAACTTAATGTAGTTATATATTAAATTATGGCTCTGAAATTCAAGCCGACGACTGTCCCTTGTACGGCAATGGAAATAATCTCCATAGAAAGCGTATATTTTAGGCGATCGTCACGTTTAATTCCGTGTTTATATGCTGAGTAGTGTATCAATCCTGCGAGAGATTTAATTGCAATGATTTTACCTACTGAAGGATGATTTCCGAAAAGAGGGTTTTTTTCTTGGCATCCAGACTTTTGCATGCATCCAATAGTTTGTATTGCGTCAAGAAAATTAAGTGTTTGATATATTATTTCTAAAGATCTTAAATTTTTACGCATAGTTTTGTAATTCTGTTCTTTTTTTTGATCAATATATGGTTCATCCACTTTGCTATCTTCAGGAAGATCAATGGATCGCGGCACGAGAGATGCATCTGATGCATCTTTTTTGCCTTCAACAAGATCGAATTTTATGTTAGAGATATTATCTATATTATGAGAATATGTAAATTGTTGGCAAAATCCGCTGGGTGCATTGAAAATCCCGATATTCAAAATAATGAATATGCATGAAATTCGAACGTTATTTTTCATACCCATGACGATTTCCAGGATTTATAGAAATAAAATAGAATCAGGAATTCGTTACGTTACACGTGGGCATGGGAATGGAAATTTTAGTTGAATCTATATTGGACGATAATATGTTCGAATTTGGATGTGACATTTGCCTAAAAATTTTTGTCGTTTGAAATCAATTTTATAAGATTCATTCGGATTTTATGTTGATCATGATTGGATGAATCATGAACGATTTTGGGCATTGTTGAAAATTTGCCCCGACTGAAGGTCACGAGTGGCAGCTGCTGGAGTTGTGTCCCTGCCGCGGCGCAACGTCCGAAACAGCTGGCGACAGGAAAGTCTCGTTTCATTGGTCTTTCGGGAAGGCTCGAGTAACTGCTCAGGTGGTTGGCAAAAAGGGCTTGCGCGGCCTGGCCGGCGATGATTCAAACTGCCCATGGCACCGCCCTCGCTTCATGTCCTGACCGAAGCTGAGAAGAACGATCTGCTGCTTGCGCAGTACGAGACGATTGAGCGGATGGCCGGGCGGATTTCGGAACTCGAGGCGCTGGTGGGCAAGCCGCGCAAGACCTCGAAGAATTCGCACATCCCGCCCTCGAAGGATGATTTCGGCAAGGGTAGAGGCAGAAGTGGCAAGGCCAAGGGGGGCAGCGCCCATCGCGCGAAGGCAGTCAGGGGCGAGGTGTGCCTTACCAAACCCGTGTTAACCGTCATCTCGCGCAAAGTCGCTAGGCCAGACCTCCTTGGAATATTCCATTCCAATGCATCTATTCTGGCGAAAAATAAGCATGTTTCCCATTCGGGGAGATTAATCGCTATCAGATTTTCGGTAATAAATTTTCAGAAACTGTATCAAAATCAGACATTTCGTGGATTACGTACAATTCCTTATCGGTGATATCCAAAATGAATGTTTAAAGGGAGACATAGGAGGCGCTAATGAAGATTTCAGCAAAGTTGGCCCTGGCCGCAGTGATGTTAGTTATCTGCTCCCCTGTCACGGCAGATGCGCAGCAGATTTCCTCGTATGATTCCGCCACGAAGAAAATCGAAAAGCCTGTGAAAAATTCAGAAAAAGATATATATAAAGAATTGGTAACACCTGAAAAATCGCGTAATAAATCGTCCGATGTTGGCTCAAAGAAAAGTCTTTTTGGCCTAGTTTCACTGATATTAGTGAGTATAATATAATTATATAATTTCATTTTATTTATTGAATTTTCAACGTTCGGCGTTGGTCGCATGGATGTGGTCGGGAGTTTGAGCGATCAAGGGGCCTTGTAGAGTGATAAACCTTTATGGTCCGCCCGAACAACAAGCAAAAGCTGGTAGCCGCTGCCCGATGGTTTGTGCGGCCATGTGATCGTGGGCAATCGGCGAGCTGGCCGCTGCGCTGGTTTTTGCCGAGTTGCGCGGCCGTGTTTGGAGAGTCTTGTTTGAGGTTTGCTTAGACAACCTTCCGGTGCCACAGGATCATGTCCCACGGCGTGGTGTAGGTTATTGGACCCATCGCTGATTTCGGCATCAGTTTGAGCCGGTCATGCTCCAGGTACAGCCGAGAGCACGAGAATGGGATTGTCGCTGACCGGCGCCATGGTTTAGCTGCGCTGGCCTATGGCTCAAGCGACATGTACCGCCCATTCGTCAGACTGCTCCATGAGGATGGCACCGACCAGGCGGGTGATCCTGGCCTCGTTCGGGAAGATGCCGACGACCTTGGTGTCTAATCTCGCCGTTCAGCCGCTCGATGGGATTTGTGCTAGGCAACTTGGCCCGATGCTCCTTAGGAAAGGTCATGTAGCCCAGGACATCGGGTTCGGCATCGTCCATAAGTGGCCAGTTTTGGGCGCTTCGGACGCATCTGGTCAGCGACAGAATGCATTGCTGGCTGACCACCTCGGGCGTTCCTTGCGCGAAGGCGGGGGCAATGAAGGCCGAAGCGACGCGCCTGCTGCTATTGCCGGCATGGGCGAGCGCATTGCGCATGGAGTGGACGCGGCAACGCTGCATGTCGCGCACAACAGCTTGGATACGGTTGCGTTGATGCCCACATGACGATCGGCGATCATCAGCTTCACGCCGCGCAGGCGGCGCGCGAGCTTGCGCAGGAAGGCTGTCAAGAAAGGTTAGGGCGGTCGGGAATTTCGTGTGTGGCTGACGTAACGGATAAAGAGGAGGTCCACTATGGCGGGACGCAAGGGTTGGCGATTCCGGTCGAGTGTCGACGCAACGTTGCGGGTAGTGCGCAATAGCGGGCGGCGTCCGAGGCGCCGCGGAACCACCGGCGAATAGCCTGTCGCGGTGGAAAGCCTATGGGTCGCTTCCGCCAACCGCCGTCCGAGCGAGCTAGATATCGCGAGTGGCGCAGCACCTCGCGCAGATCAGTTGATGGTTTGCGCCCACGCTTTGGTCGTACCGGTAGGAATGGCCGGGAGATTTCCTGCTCAGCATCTGGTAGTTCGGTCGTCTAACGCTTGGCGCGTTTGCCATCTCCAACCATCCCCTGACGGTTCGCTCTGGACCACATCCCAAGCTGGAATCCCACCAACCGCTGGCACTTAGCGCATTATCAGGCCAACTTTCAGGCCTCATCCTGTTGCAGTGAATGAGATGGGGTGGCGCGGTTCTTCTGGATAAGACTCTTTCAGAAGCCAAGTCCCGCATCGACGGCCAGCGTCATAAGGGCCTTCCCGCAAACGCCCACCGTCAGCGTGGGAGCCAATTGTGTCACTTAGCTTGGGTCGCGTGAAAATTGTGCTTTGAATTTATTTAAAATATTGAAGTGCAACAATATTTTAAAATTTTCCAAAGACTCGACCAAATTGGTGATAAAAGTTAAGACATGGTAAATAGCGCGGTGGGAGTTGTGGCCCTCCATTTCCGGCGAAGCTCATAATTGTAACCAAATCGTCACTAATCTGATTGGCTGCATCAGCGATCATCGCATCATACGGATAAGTGAGGGCTAAGCTGAGTGGATTAACGCGATCAAAGGTTGGTCGCTGTGGCCATTTGCCTGACTTGCGAAGCAATGGGGATCGAAGGTGAAATCCGACGAAAATCTGATCAAGGTCTGCGGCGAAATCGACGACACACTGCGAGGCCTTGTGGCCCTTGCCGATCGCTTCCATCTGACTTTGGTGGCCGCGAATTTGGAACTTGCGCGTGACGCTGTCACTCAACAGGTGGCAGAAATTGCTTCGTTAACCTTCCCCGAGCGGGCGAACGCGAATGCCCTCACGAGTACCAAAAAAAATTAAAAGCTTAATCAGCTATTTGGAACTTATCTTCAGGTTTGAGCCAAAAGGGCAATAGACTCTTGCTTGCAGAAAATTAACGTAACATTCACTTGACATTCAAGCCTGGGGATTGGGCTTGAATGGTCGAGGCGAGCATGGTGGGCGTGACCCATCAAGTTAGATAGCGGGGGGGGTATGGGACTGCTGTCGGAAAACGCAGGATTGTCCGCGACGAGAAATCCACCTTGTGCGGCGAACGCAAATGACAACGCCGTCAAGCAATGGATGGAGTTCAAAGACTGCAAAGAGATTGCCAAGGCTTTTTATCGCTTTAGGCGTCGGAGAGATGATATATTCCCTGAAGGAATATTTGCGGATCCAGCTTGGGATATCCTTTTGGATCTGTATATATCCGAAGTTGAGGGAAAAAAGATTAGTATTACTAGCGCATGTGCAGCTGCTTGTGTTCCAGCAACAACTGCTCTGCGATGGCTGAGCGTTCTTGAGGAGCGTGGTTTAATCGTCCGGATCGATGATCCTAACGATAATCGGCGATCATTTGTAAGAATAACCGGCGATGCAGTATACAAGATAACAAATTTAATTTCTAAATTTTGATTTCACCGATTTTGCCACCCCAATACATTTGGGGTGGCAAAATTATTTGTATCTATTATGAATGCGGGTTGGCGAGTTTGACTGGAATTCGGTGGTGATGTGAATCGGCGCAAACGGTGTCTGCGTCACATCCTCTGCGAATTTGACCTTTCCGCGCTTTGGGTCGTAAAAGCTAATGGAAAGCTAACGGGGCCCAGTACGGAACTCAGGTCGATGGCCTCGTAAGCATGGGCAGTAGCCTGCAGCTACCCGGTTTGCTGGTTGAAAGCCGGACTGCGGCCGACAGGGTTGTCGAACCTGGGCCGTTTGGCGGCTGCGGGCGCGAGGCGGCGTTGACCATGCTGGAGCGTCTGGACGGTTGCCACCGCATCACGCTGGGCGCCGAAGCGAAGTTCAGCGAAGCTACAAAGCCTACGACACCGCCGATTTCGTCGCCAATCTGCGCGCGTTGAACGTGACGCCCCATGTCGCACAAAACACCGCCAACCGGCGCTCGGCCATCGACGGCCGCACCACCCGGCACACCGCTGTGCCGCCAGCATCCGTATCCACAAGCGGATCGAGGGGGTCTTCGGTTGGCCAAGACTTGCGGCAATCTACGCAAGACCCGCCACCGAGGGCTCCCACGTGTGGGCTGGGCCTTCCGCTGACCGCTGCGGCCTACATCTGGTGCGCCTGCCAAAGCTGCTGGCGACAGGATAAATGCGCCCGGTGCGCGCCAAATGGCAGGTGAAAGGCCCGCATGGGCGCGCATCAGACGAAACAACGGGGCTCAGCCCCGCCGTGCATCGCATCAACGGGGTATGAGGGCCGCCAGACAGAGCCTATTTCCACAGCCTGTTAAAACACTAGGGATCATTCACTGCGCGCGACCATTGGCGTCGTTCGGCCATCGCCATAGCTCGGCGGCTTGTGTTTGGCATCTCCTGTAAATGCTGTTTTAAATTTCCCCATAAGTGCTGGCGTATACGCCGCCCCTCGCGCAGGTTCAGTTCCTCGGCCAGCAGATCGTCGATGGCCTCGATGGCGCTGATCTCGCCCTTTTCCAGCCTGCTCAACGTGTGATCGAGCGTTTCAAGGGCGCGAGCCATGTGCAGGGCCAGTAGGCTCTGCCGGATGCGTTCGGTAACCGACATCATGCGGCACCTTTGGCATTGAGGCTGGCCAGGCGTTCACCCACCGCGCCGTAAAAGGCCAGAGAGCGCTGGAGCATCGGCAGCGCCGGTGTCGCAGGCAACATCTCGGCGCGCTTCACCGGCGGGGCCTTGCGATGCCCTGGCTCGATCCGCTTGCGGTTTTTGCCTTCCAACACGGGATGCCGGGCGATGAGTTGCCCCTCCTCGAAGATCCGGACCTCATGGGTATGGTGCTGGACCTCAACCACGCGAAGGCGGGCGGTGTCGGGCACGCTGTAATAATTGCCGGCCACTGCGACCATCCCCTCGCAGCTGATCCGCCGCTCGACGGTCAGGACCGCATCGTAGCGCAGGGCCGGCAATGGGCGCAGATGAGGCTGCTCCTCCGCAAAATGCTCGCGCACGATCCGTCCCGTGGTGGCATGCTGCCTGGCGTTGGCGGTGTCCGTGCGCCAGACATCGAACTGGGCGTTGAGATCATCGAGATCGCGGAAGCTGCGGCCGAGGAAAAAGTCCTGCCGGATGTAGCGGAAAGGCCGCTCGACCTTGCCCTTGGTCTTGGCCCGATAGGGCTGGCAGGCCTTGGGTGCGCTGCCATAATGGGCCAGCAGCGCCACCAGCGAGGCATTGTAGGTCACCACGCCGGCAGCATCCTCGCCGATGACGGCGGTCTTCATGCGGTCATAGAGGATTTCCGTGCAGCAGCCCGCCATCGCCTCAAAGGCAGCGATGTGGCAGCGCATCACCGTTTCCAGCCCCTGATTGGGGCAGAACCGCCCCCATAGCCAACGGCTGTGCCCCAGCACCATGCTGAACAGCCAGACTGTCAATCGGCGTCCAAACGGGACCCACTATCGGCGTGCAAAAGGGTACCACCTGTCGCGATGGCGTGGCGTTGATATGGGGCGCGGATTTCGCGCTGGCGCTGGCGTAGGGAGGGCGTAGCCCGACCGGAGGCAGCGCCAGCGCGAAGCAAATTTTTGTCGGGGTTTGGGGCCGGGTCAGTTGCGGTGTTTGAAGCGCCAGCTGTCGTTGCCGGTCTCGATGATATCGCAATGATGTGTGGTGCGGTCGAGCAGCGCGGTGGTCATTTTGGGGTCACCGAACACCGTGGGCCACTCGCCGAATGCCAGGTTGGTGGTGATGATCACCGAGGTCGTTTCGTAAAGCTTGCTCATCAGGTGGAACAAGAGCTGGCCGCCGGAACGGGCGAACGGCAGGTAACCCAGTTCATCGAGTACGACGAGTTCGATGCGGCTCAACTGGGCAGCGAGAGCGCCGGCCTTGCCGATGCGCGCTTCATCCTCGAGCCGGGTGACCAGATCGACGGTGTTGAAGTAGCGGCCACGCGCGCCGGCGCGAACCACGTTGGCGGCAATGGCGATGGCGAGGTGCGTCTTGCCGGTTCCGGTGCCGCCGACCAGCACGATGTTGCGCCTGCCGGGCAGGAATGATCCGGCGTGCAACGCGCGGACCAGGTCCTCGTTGATCGGTGTGCCGTCGAACACGAAGGCATCGAGGTCCTTGATCACCGGCAGCTTGGCGGCGCTCAACTGTCTCCACAACCAACATCCCGATCTCGCCACCTGGAAAACCAGATCGCTGCCTAAACCATCGGAATGGTGGTTCCCTTTTGGACGCCGATCACCCCGCTATCCGGGCCCTTTTTGCACGCCGATCCACACCCTCAGTCCTATCACCTGCCCGCCCTTCCTTCGGCATCAGCAGGGGTAAATGTGCCGCGTGATCGTCATGGGGGCATGCCCCCATGACGATCACGTGCAGTCCTCAAACTGGGGAATTTTCAACCAGCACATTTGGGGAGATTACGACCAGCACTCACATCTCCAACGCAGCAGCCGGTGTCTCCTTGCCTGTTTAGCCGCTCACCGAATGCCGCGCCGTCACGTAAACACGCCTTATCCCTAACGTGTCGATGCCGGCGTGACTTTTAAATGTTCTAATTAGACCAATGCTTTGTGCGGTAACTATTTGGGCGGATCGGGGCGGGGAATAGTTAACACCGGAGGCGCTGGGCTATGAAAACGGCCGTATGCTCTTTAGTGCAAGCTATAGAGCGCCACCTGCCAAGAAGGGCGCGAAATCTCGCTCGTCGATAGTTGGCGCAAGATCACAGCGATGCCGTCCTTTGGGGGTGCCATATGCTCGATTGGTTCGAAAAAGAAGCACCGATTCGTAAGAAATTCCAATTTTTGTCAATTGTTTATGCGTCTCTTTCCGGCCTTGGATTCTTGGCCACAGTTTTAGCGGTTACGGGTTTGTCCGGTACGGCGGCGATCGGGTTGGGGCTGGTCTCCTTTGCTGCAACAATCACGACGACGCTCGTCGCTACCGATCGCATCTGTCGACCTTATGTTGACACCGTGCTTCGAATGGAAGCACTTGCCATTGGTGACACGCAAAGCGAAATTGCTTACACCGAGTATCGCGATTGCGTCGGACGGATGACCAAAGCGATGGCATCCTTCCGGGACAATGCCAATGCGATTCGCCGTGCTCGTGAAGAGCAGGAACAGGTAGTGAACCTGCTCAAGAACGCGCTTCGTGCACTGGCCGACAGCCGGCTTGATTGCCAAATCGACGTTCTGTTTCCCGAATCGTATGAAGAATTGCGCGGCGACTTCAACCGCGCAGTGACTTCGCTCGCCCAAGCCATCGTCAGCGTGAACCAGACGGCGCTGACGGTCATGACCGGGGCTTCGGAAATTAATTCAGCGTCTGACGACCTGGCGCGCCGAAACGAGCAACAAGCTGCGAGCATTGAAGAAACCGCAGCAGCCTTGAGTCAAGTCACGCTGGGCGTCAACGCCATGGCCCAGTCAGCCACGGGGGCGCAGCAGACCATTGCGCGGACCCATGAAGAAGCTAGCACTGGTGGGGCGGTCGTCGAGCAGGCGGTCGAAGCCATGGCTGCCATTGCTACTTCGGCAGACGAGATCAGCAGCATCGTGGGCTTGATCGACGGGATCGCGTTTCAGACGAACCTGCTTGCGCTCAATGCGGGCGTTGAGGCAGCGCGCGCCGGCGATGCCGGCAAAGGTTTTGCCGTCGTTGCGAACGAGGTCCGCGCTCTCGCCCAGCGTTCGGCAGACGCTGCCCGGGATATCCGTACCCTGATTTCCACGTCGAGCGAGCAGGTGGCTGCGGGGGTAAACCTCGTGGGCCAAGCCGGTACGGTGCTTTCAAGCATTGTGGACCGGGTCGGCGAGATAAACGAGATGGTCGCAGACATTGCGCGCAGCGCTCATAGCCAGGCGGTCAGTTTGCAACAGGTCAATACCGCTGTGACCGAGGTGGATCGCGTCACCCAGCAGAATGCGGCCATGGTGGAAGAGTCGACTGCGGCCGCTCGCTCACTCTCGCAGGAGGCACGCGAGCTTGCCGGTGTCGTTCAGCATTTCGTCACCGGCAGCAATAAGCCTGATCAAGAACTCGGAGTTGTTACGAACCGTGTTGCGCCCGCTCCAGTGGGCATGCCAACGTATCAATCTGTCGGCATGGCCGCTTTGAAGGTTGTTGGCGCCCAGGATTGGGCTGAATTTTAGCTATTGGCCGATCTGACGGGGACGACTGTCGCGCGACGATCTGGATGAGAAAGCGCGACAATCAAGATGAGAATCCGGTGTGTCGGGACCGGCGCAGGGCGTAGCCCGTAGCCGGTCCCGACACACCGGAGGCA
>NZ_JABGCC010000021.1:0-14172 GCF_013149315.1 Novosphingobium sp. SG754
GAACGCCAGGCTGAGCTGCTGGCCACGCTTGGCCAGCGCGGGATAACCGCTGTAGCCATCGGCCTGCAGGATACCGCAATAGTTCCCCAGGTGCGCTTGGGCGCTCTCACTCTTGCGACCGGGCGCGTAGACGTAGGCCACCAGTGGTGGATCATCGCCGCCCCATGGCCGATCGTCGCGGGCATAGGCCCAGAGCTGCCCTGTCTTCGTCCACCCGCGTCCGGGATCGAGTACGGGGGCGGTGGTCTCATCCGCAAACAGACGTTGGGATCGTCGCAGCTCTTCGATAATGCGATCTCGGAAGGGTCGCAGATACCGTGCCGCCCGGCCAACCCAGTCAGCCAAGGTCGAGCGATCGAGTTGGACGCCTTGCCGCGCGTAGATCTGGGCCTGTCGGTAAAGCGGGGCATGATCGGCGTACTTGGTGACCGCACATGCGCGATCAGCGCTTCGGTGGGAATGCCGCCCTCCACGATCCGCGCTGGTGCCGGTGCTTGCACGACTGCGCCTTCGCAGGAGCGGCAACCATAACGCGGGCGGCGCGTGACTAGCACGCGGAAGCTGGTCGGCACGACATCGAGACGCTCAGCCACGTCCTCGCCAATTTGGTGGAGCGCGCCACCACAGCAAGGACAAGCCGTCGCTTCAACATCGACAACCTGTTCGATCCGCTCGAGATGTGCGGGTAACAGCATCCGATTACGTGCCAACATACCCCGATTTACTGCTTGCATCCGAAGGGGCGCCCACAAATGCCATTGCAACATTGCAAAGCATTTTGTGGGGCAACCGCTTAAAATAGCTCAGCTAGATCCTCACGTGCCTCGCCTCGCGACTTCCTCATATTTGCTGAGGGCCTTTTTTGGTCACCTTCTGGACCTCAGTCGCCAAGTCACTGCCTGGATCCACAAACGCGTTGTGTGAGAGATTGCCAACCACTCGTGATGCAGTGCAATAGGGGCCATGCGGATCGCCATCGTCGATGAAAGCGCCTCTCGCGCCGCCGTCATCGGCGAGGGCCTTGCCGCGCTCGACGATTGCGAGCTGTTCGTTGTTACCGAACGGCGTGGCCTGGTGGCCCGCATTGCGCATATCGATCCCGACATTGTGCTGATGGACTTGGGCAATCCCTCGCGCGACGTGCTCGAGGAATACTTTGCGGTGAGCCGCGCGCTGGCCCGCCCCATCGCAATGTTCGTGGACGAAAGCGACGACGAGGCGATCGCCGCCTCGATCGACGCAGGCGTTTCGTCCTACGTAGTCGACGGCCTTGCCCCGCATCGCATCCGTCCGATTCTTGACCTGGCGGTCCGCCGCTTCAACGCTTTTTCGCGGTTGCAGGCGGACCTTGCCGAAGCCAAGGGCCAGTTGGCCGAGCGCGCGGCGATCGACACGGCCAAGCGCATTCTGATGGACAGCCGCGGCCTGACCGAACCGCAGGCTTATGCCGAACTGCGCAAGACCGCGATGAACCAGGGCCGGCGGATCGCGGAGATCGCCGAAGCGGTGGTCACCGCGCACAAGCTGATGGGAGGCACATGATGGAAAGCCAGCAATGTCCAGCGAACTGACCGTCGGGTTCCTGCCGCTGGTCGATGCGTGCCTGCCGATCCTTGCCCGCGAGCATGGCTTTGCCGAAGCGGAAGGGCTGTCGCTGCGGCTGGTGCGGGACATGAGCTGGGCGACCGTTCTCGACCGCCTGCTCTATGGCCATAGCGATGCCGCGCACATGGTCGCCCCGCTGGCCATCGCCACGACGCTCGGCCGGGGGCGCCCCGCCCAGCCGCTGGCGGTGCCGTTCGTGCTCGGCCTTAACGGCAACGCGCTGACCATGCGGCCTGACCTTGCCCGCCGCCTGACAGCGCCCGGCCAGCTCGCCGATCCGGTTAGAGCTGGCGCCGCGCTCCGACTGGTGGCGCAAGAGCGCATCGCGGCGGGTGACCGCTTGCGCTTCGGCGTCGTGCACCGCCATTCGACACACAACCACATGCTGCGCTACTGGCTGGCAGCCAGCGGCATCCGCCCTGACCACGATGTCGAGATAACCACTGTGGCACCGCCCTTCTGTGCTGATGCGCTGGATGCCGGCGAAGTCGATGCGATCTGCGTGGGCGAACCCTGGAACAGCGTGGCTGTCGAACGCGGCGCGGGCGAGATCGTCATGGTCACCGCGCAGATCTGGCGGCGCGGGGTCGAGAAAGTCCTGACGATGAAGGAGCGGCTGGTCGACCAACGCCGCGACGATGTCGAGGCGCTGGTCCGCGCGCTGATCCGTGCCGCGCGCCATTTCGTCGATCCGGCCAACTGGGACGCCAACGCCGCGATTCTGGCCCGGCCGGAATACCTCGACGGCAGCGCCGCACTGATCCACCGCGCGATTTCGGACCAGCTGATGCTGGCAAAGGGAGGCGCGATCGTGCCCTTCCCCGATTTCATGTTCCAGTATCGCGAGGCGGCAAACTTTCCGTGGGTCAGCCAGGCCGAGTGGCTCTACACCCAGATGGTACGCTGGGAACACGGCGCGATCGTGCCCGAAGAAGCGCGCAAGGCGGCCCGCGTGTTCCGCCCCGATGTCTACCGTAGCGCGCTGGTCGGCAGCGCCGAACCGCTGCCGGGGGCAAGTTCGAAGGTCGAAGGAAGCCTTGCCGGGACCACCGTCGTCGGCACGCAGCAGGGGCGGATGACACTGGAAAGCAACCGTTTCTTCGATGGCGGGGTGTTCGATCCGGCCGATCTTGCAGGCTACCTTGCCACCCTGCCGTAAGATCGATTTCATGCTGCGTCGCAAAAAGCGCTTTACCTCGCAGGGGCGAATCGCTTAGCCTTGGGCTGCACGATGGCCGTGTCCCGACGAGGGGGCGCACCGCAGGCCAGCCGTGCACAGCATCAACAACGCGTGGCAACGTCGCCGCCCGATCTGGCCCTTCCGGCCAAGTCGAGGCGGCTTTTTTGTGTTGCGCGTCGGCAGGAGCCAACCCGGCGTGGGCAGCAAGGAGCGATCAGCGCAGCAGCAGCGAGGCGACCAGCGCGGCCGCCAGCAGCGCGCTGGTGCCCTTCCAGAACATCGCCGGATCGCGTTCGATCAGCGGCCGGCGACGGGCGGCGGCAAGGCCCAGCGCGCCGCCGCTTTCGAGCGCGCGGAGCAGTTCCACCACATCGCCAAAGCGGTCCTCGCGCCGGGGCGCGATGGCGGTCAGGATCGCGGCATCGAGCCAGCTCGGGATTTCCGGGCGATGGCGCGAAGGCGCCGGCGCGATGCCAAAGCGTGGGCGCTGGAACGCCTCCTGCTCGCCATAGGGCCACTTGCCGGTGAACCAGCGGTAGAGCGTGACGCCCAGCGCGAACTGGTCGGTCAGCGCATCGCCCGCGTTGCCGTCGAACTGTTCGGGCGCCATGAAACCCGGCGTTCCCGGAATCTCGTCGGGATGGAAATCCTCGACACGCGGCAGCCGCGCGACGCCAAGGTCGATCAGCTTCACGCCGCCGTCACCGGTCAGCATGACGTTGTCGGGCTTCACGTCGCGGTGGACGACTTCGAGCTTGTGCAGCGCGGCAAGCCCGCGCACCAGCCCGATCGCCGCCTGCCGCGCCTCTTCGAGCGGCGGATTTCCGCGCTCCAGCCGCGCATCCATGCTCTCGCCTGCCAGCAGCGGCAGCACGGAATAGAGCCCGCTCTGCCGTTCGGGCCGCACCGGGCGCGCCGCCAGCACGAAGGGGCTAGCCACCCGGCGCGAAAGCAGCAATTCGCGAGCGAAGGCCAGCCGCAGCGCATGGTCGGACAGGATCTCGCGGCGGGGGAACTTGAGCACCACCCGCTCGCCGTCCTCCTCGTCCGTGGCGACAAGCAGCACGGCGTGGCGGCCTTCGCTCAAGGCCCGCTCGATGCGGAATCCGTCGATGGTCTCGCCAACGCCCGCCGGGGGGACGAAAGGCAGCCCGGAGACTTCGGCGAGGATGCCGTCGTGATCGGGCGCGGGCAGGCGCACCACGTCGAGTACCAGCGCGGTTGCATTGTCGCGGCCACCGGCGGCGAGCGCCGCTTCGACCAGCCGCTGCGCCGTTGCCTCGGCACTCGCATCCTCACCGATAATCGCGGCGAGGCGGGCTGCCGAAAGCACCGCGTGCACGCCGTCGGTGGTGAGCAGCAGCCGGTCGCGTTCGGCAAGTTCCAGCGTGCAGTGATCGAGCCGCAGATCGGCCTCGAGCCCCAGCGCGCGGATCAGCACGTGATTGAGGTCGGGCTCGGGGCGGACGTGATCGGTGGTGAGGCAGGTCAGCCGGCCCCCGGCAAAGCGCCAGGCGCGGCTGTCACCGACATGCGCCACATGCACCTGGCGCCCGCGCAGGGTCATGGCGGTGAACGTGGTGCCGCTGTTGGCCATGCTCTCGCCCCGGCCCTGCACGTTGAGCCAGCGGTTATAGGCGCCCATTGCCTGCCCGATGGCGCGGGCCGGCCCCAGCGTTTCGGGCAGCGCGTAGAAGCCTTCGACCAGCGCGCGCACCGCAAGTTCTGCTGCGGCGCGGCCCTGCTTCCCGCCACTTACCCCATCGGCCACCGCGGCAACGATGCCGTGGCGGGCACGCTCGGTCGCGGTGCCAAGATGCACGCCGCCGAAGTCCTGGTTGTCGTCACGCGGCCCGGTCGCACTGAAAAATCCAGCCGCAACAACCAGTTCTCCACCGCTCCGCATGTTCGCTTCAGCCCCTTGCGCCCGGGCACGTCGCCCGCCCGCGTGAGGATCGTTCCAATCCACCACCCGTCAAGTGCAGAGAGGACCATCTATGGCCACGGTTGCCATGCCATCCGCTAAGCCCGCGCCGCAGGGCGCCACGACCAGCTTCTGGAAATCCGGCCACAGCCCCACGCTGCTCGCCGCGTTCCTTTATTTCGACATGGCCTTCATGGTCTGGGTCCTGCTCGGCCCGCTGGCGCCGATCATCTCGAAGGAGCTGGGACTGGACCCGGCCCAGAAGGGCATGATGGTCGCCATCCCGACGCTTGCGGGCGCGGTCATTCGCCTGATCAACGGTGTGCTGGTCGATCGTATCGGTCCCAAGCTGACCGGGACGATCAGCCAGATCGTGGTCATCGCCGGACTGTTCGTGGCCTGGCACTTCGGCATTTCCAGCTATCAGGCAACGCTTGCGCTTGGCGTGATCCTGGGCTTTGCGGGGGCGAGCTTTGCCGTGTCGCTGCCGCTCGCCAGCCGGTGGTATCCGCCCGAACATCAAGGCAAGGCCATGGGCATTGCCGGCATGGGCAATTCGGGCACCGTGTTCGCCTCACTGTTCGCTGCGCTGCTGGCCAAGGCCTATGGCTGGACCAATGTCTTCGGCTTTGCGCTGATCCCGCTGATCGCGGTTTTCGCCTTTTACCTGATCGCCGCCAAGGACAGCCCCGACCAGCCCGCGCCCAAGCCGCTTTCGGCTTACGCCTCGGTGCTCAGGGAGGCGGACGCCTGGTGGTTCATGCTGTTCTACTTCGTGACGTTCGGCGGCTTCGTCGGTCTGTCGAGCTCGCTGCCCACGTTCTATGCCGACAGCTTCGGCGTCACCCCGGTGATCGCCGGCTACTGCACCGCCGCCGCCGTCTTCATGGGCTCGCTGCTGCGCCCCATGGGCGGCGCGCTGGCCGACCGCTTCGGCGGTATCCGCACGCTCACCGCGGTCTACGTGGCCGCCGCCGTGCTGCTCGGCGTGATTGCCATGGTCGCGACCAGCGGCCTTGCGATCGCGGTCGTGCTGTTCGTCGCTGTGATGGGCACGCTGGGCGTGGGCAACGGCGCCGTGTTCCAGCTGGTGCCGCAGCGCTTCCGCAAGGAGATCGGCGTGATGACTGGTCTGGTTGGCTTCGGCGGCGGCCTTGGCGGGTTCTACCTCGCAAGCTCGCTGGGCGCGATCAAGAAGGCCACCGGCAGCGCTTCGCTCGGCTTCATGATCTTCGCTGCACTGGCGATCGTCGCGCTGGCAGGGCTTACCGCGGTCAAGAGCCGCTGGCGGACCACTTGGGGTGCCGCCCTTTCGGGCGCCCGCATCTGACCTGAGCTGCCGGGTGACCGGGGCGGCACGCTACCGCCCTGGCCCCACAACATGAGGGAATTTCCAACCATGAAGACCATGCTTCTCGGCGCCGCTGCACTGGCAGCGCCGCTTGCCCTCGCGCAGCCCGCGCTTGCCGCGCCCAAGGCTTTCGGAGATCCGGTGCCGGTTACCGACACGCTGACCTTCGATCCCATGCTGGATGCACGCCTGCGCTGGGAAAACGTCGACACACCGACCAAGGACGCCGATGCCGTCACATTGCGCCTGCGCAGCGGCTTCGAACTGAAGCACGCGCCCTCGCATCTTTCCGTGCTGGCCGAAGCGGAAAGCACGCTGGAAATCGACAACCACTTCAACGGCCTGGCGTTCGTTCCCGACAAGGCGCGTCCGGACTACGCTATCGTGCCCGATGCGGCCAACGTCGAACTCAACCGCTTGCAGATCCAGTACCGTACCAGGCAGCTGGGGCTGACGGTGGGCCGCCAGCGCATCAACCTTGACGATCAGCGCTGGGTTGGCGGTGTGGCCTGGCGCCAGAACGAGCAGACCTTCGACGCCGTGCGCGGCGAAGCCACGATCGGCCCGGTCATGGCCGACGTGACCTATGCCAACAGCCAGCGCACGATTTACGGCCTCGATGCTGGCCCGCGCACGGCCTATGACGGGAACTTCTGGTTCCTTCAGGCGGGCGTGAAGCAGGGCTCGGTGACGCTCAAGGCTTTCTCATACCTGCTCGATTACGATACCAAGGAGCAGGTCGGGCCACTGGCCATTACGCTGGCCGACACCCAGACTTATGGCGTGCGCGCCACCGCCGCACTGCCGCTGGGCAAGAAAGCCAAGCTGAACCTGATCGGCAGTTATGCTCACCAGCAGGGCTGGAAGGATAACCCGGCCAAGTACGGCGCCGATTACGTGAACGCCGAAGCCGGGCTTGCCGCCTATGACTTCACCGCCACGGGTGGCTATGAAAAGCTCGGTTCCGACAAAGGGATCGCGCTGCAAACGCCGATGGCCACGCTGCACAAGTTCAACGGCTGGGCCGACCTGTTCCTGACGACCCCGAAGTCCGGCCTCGAAGATGTTTACGTCGGGCTCGCCAAGGCGTTTCCGAAGCTGCACGGGCTGAATGCCAACGTTACTTGGCACGATTTCCATTCGGACGTCGGCCACGTAAAGTTCGGCGAGGAATGGGACGCCAGCGTGGGCTTCAAGGTGCGCAAGGTGGCGCTGCTTGCCAAGTATGCCGATTACAAGGCCAAGGGCTTTGGTGTCGATACCACCAAGTTCTGGCTTGAGGCGGACTACGCTTTCTAAGCGCGGTTTCTGCGCGTTGCATGGGGCGGAACGCGGTTCGTCCAGGGGCCGCTTTCCGCTTTCCATTGCTGCAGCGCAAAAATGTTGCTTGCGCTCAACGCCCCGAATCGGTTAGCCTTTGCTTCGAAGGTACCAGCGCCACCCAATGAAGGGTGATAGAGCGCCACCTGAACCATCACCATTGCGTGGCATCGTCGCCGCCCAGACCTCCCTTCACCGGGATGCGTTCGGGCGGCTTTTTCGTGTTCACGCATCTGCCAGAGGGAAATCCCGTGAACACCCCGACGACAGTGCTAGACAAGCAAGCCCCCGCAACCGTCCCGGTTCGCGAACGGCTTGCGGTGATCGGCAACGGCATGGCCGGATGCCGCGCCGTGGAGGAAATCCTCGCCCGCGATCCAGACCGCTTCGATGTGACCATCTTCGGCGCCGAACCGCGGGTGAACTACAACCGCATCATGCTTTCGCCCGTACTGGCGGGCGAAAAGGCGTTCGAAGACATCGTCATCAACGGTCCCGAATGGTACGCCGACAACGCCATCACGCTGGTTTCGGGCGATCTGGTGGTTTCGATCGACCGCGACACCCGCACCCTGGCCACCCGTTCAGGGCGGATCGAGCCTTACGACCGCCTGCTCATCGCCACCGGTTCCGACCCGTTCATCATCCCGGTGCCCGGCCATGATCTGGATGGGGTGGTCACCTTCCGCGATCTGGACGATGTGGACCGGATGCTGGCCGCAGCGGACAAGGGCGGTTCGGCCGTGGTGATCGGCGGCGGGCTGCTCGGGCTTGAAGCCGCGCACGGGCTTGCCTTGCGCGGCATGAAGGTCACCGTCGTCCACATCATGCCCACGCTGATGGAGCGCCAGCTCGACGAAGCGGCGGGCTTCCTGCTAAAAAGCGAACTGGAACGGCGCGGCCAGACCATCGTCACCGGCGGCGACACTGCCGAGATCACCGGCGCCAACGGCCAAGTCACCGGCGTGAAGCTGAAGGACGGGCGCGAATTCCCGGCCGATATCGTCGTGATGGCGGTGGGCATCCGCCCCGCGACCGGGCTTGCCAGGTCGGCGGGCCTTGCCGTCGAGCGCGGCATCGTTGTCGACGATCACATGGTGACGAGCGACCCTGCCATCATGGCGGTGGGCGAATGCGTCCAGCACCGGGGCCAGTGCTACGGCCTGGTCGCCCCGCTGTGGGACATGTGCCGCGCCTTGGCCGATAATGCTTGCAGGGATGAGGGGGCTTGCGAGCAGCCCACCGGCTACACCGGCTCGGTCACGTCCACCAAGCTAAAGGTATCGGGCATCGACCTGTTCAGCGCCGGCGACTTTTCCGGCGCAGACGGTGCCGAGGACATCGTCATGCGCGATGCCGCGCGCGGGATCTACAAGCGCGTGGTGGTGCGCGACAACCGCCTGGTGGGCGCGGTGCTCTATGGCGATACCGCCGACGGATCGTGGTACTTCGACCTGCTGAAGAAGGGCGAGGACATCTCCCCCATCCGCGAAGCGCTGATCTTCGGACAGGCCTTTGCCAGCGGAGGGCCATCGCTGGACCCTAATGCCGCCGTTGCCGCCCTTTCGGACGATGCCGAAATCTGTGGTTGCAACGGCGTTTCCAAGGGCCAGGTCGTCGCCTCGATCAAGGCCGGGGCGTGCAGCCTCGATGCGGTGCGCTCCACCTGCAAGGCTTCGGCGAGCTGCGGTTCGTGCACCGGTCTCGTCCAAAGCCTGCTCGCGCTGACCCTGGGCGACGAAGTCCAGTCGGGGCCGAAGACGCTGTGCAAATGCACCAGCTTCGGCCACGATGACGTGCGGCGCCTGATCTTGGAAAAGAACCTTAAGGCGATCCCGCAGGTGATGCAGGAACTGCACTGGAGGACGCCCGATGGCTGCGCTTCGTGCCGTCCGGCGCTCAACTACTACCTGCTCTGCGCCTGGCCGGGTGTCTACGAAGATGATCAGAAGAGCCGCTTCGTGAACGAGAGGATGCACGCCAACATCCAGAAGGATGGCACCTATTCGGTGGTCCCGCGCATGTGGGGCGGCCTGACCAACCCCAAGGAACTACGCGCCATCGCCGATGTGGTCGAGAAGTACAACGCGCCGATGGTCAAGGTGACTGGCGGCCAGCGGCTCGACATCTTCGGCATCAAGAAGGAAGACCTGCCCGCAGTCTGGGCCGATCTCAACGCCGCCGGGATGGTTTCGGGCCACGCCTATGGCAAATCCTTGCGCACCGTGAAGACATGCGTCGGGTCGGAATGGTGCCGCTTCGGAACGCAGGATTCGACTGGGCTGGGCGTCAAGCTGGAACGCATGACCTGGGGTTCGTGGATGCCCCACAAGTTCAAGATCGCGGTCAGCGGCTGCCCGCGCAACTGCGCCGAAGCGACGATCAAGGACTTCGGCGTGGTCTGCGTCGATTCAGGCTACGAACTGCATGTCGGCGGCAATGGCGGGATCAAGGTGCGGGCCACCGACCTGCTGTGCAAGGTCGCGACGGAGGCCGAGGCGATGGACGTGTGCGCCGCCTTCATCCAGCTTTACCGCGAACAGGCGCATTACCTTGAACGCACCGCGCCGTGGATCGAGCGGGTCGGGCTGGATCACGTCAAGGCCGGCCTGTTCGACGATCCCGACCGCTTGACCCGGCTCGCCGCGCGGTTCCGCCATTCGCAGCTGTTCTGCCAGGATGATCCCTGGGCCGAACGCGCCGCGGGCGCCCATTCCGAACTTCACCAGCACCTTGCCGAGGTGCGCCCCCTTCAGATGGAGCAAGCATGATGTTCGGCGATTGGCTCGATATCGGCCCGGTGGACCAGATCGCCCCGGGCACCGCGCGCACCCTGCCGGTGGTCGGCGGCGAAGAGATCGCGGTATTCCGCACCCAGAACGGCGAATTTCACGCGCTGATCAACAAGTGCCCGCACAAGCAGGGGCCGCTGTCGCAGGGCATCGTCCACGGCGGCATGGTCACCTGCCCGCTGCACAACTGGAACATCTCGCTGAAAACCGGCGAGGCGCAGGGTGAGGATAAGGGGTGCGTCCCCGTCATACCGCTCAAGGTCGATGCCGAGCGCATCTACCTGCTGCGTGCCGCCGTACTGGGCCAGCGCGCAGCGTGAGCGAAATCCGCACCACCTGCGCCTATTGCGGCGTCGGCTGCGGCATCCGGGCCGAAGTCACGGGGCCCCGGACGGTGACGATCCGGGGCGACGAGGCGCACCCCGCCAACGTCGGCCGGCTCTGTTCCAAGGGCACCCACCTCGGCGAGACGGTTGGCCTCGAAGGCCGCCTGCTCTCGCCGATGATCGGCAACCAGCGCACGGACTGGGACAGCGCACTGAATCTCGTCGCCGAACGGATGCGCGCGACCATTGCCGCGCACGGGCCAGACAGCGTGGCCTTCTATGTCTCGGGCCAGTTGCTGACCGAGGACTATTACGCCGCAAACAAGCTCATCAAGGGCTTCGTCGGCACCGCCAACATCGACACCAACAGCCGCCTGTGCATGGCGAGCGCGGTCGCCGCGCATAACCGCAGCTTCGGCGAAGACCTTGTTCCGTGCTCGTACACCGATCTTGAAGAGGCCGACCTCGTCCTGCTCGTCGGCTCGAACACCGCCTGGTGCCATCCGGTGATCTGGCAGCGGATCGAAGCAGCGCGCGAGGCGCGGGGCACGAAGATCGTCGTGATCGACCCGCGCCGCACCGAAACCGCCGAGCAGGCCGACATGCACGTAGCCATTGCACCCGATGGCGATACCACTCTGTTCAACGCCCTGCTCCACGCGCTTTGCGAACGCGGGCTGGCCAAGGTGGAAGCGTGGGACGGCCTTGCCTGCGATCCGGGCATTCCCGCCCGGCAATTCGCCGCGCTGGTCGACCTCGTCGCCGCAAGCCCGCGCATGGTCACGCTGTTCAGCATGGGGGCGAACCAGTCGACCGGCGGCACCGACAAGGGCAACGCGATCATCAACCTGCACCTTGCCACCGGGCGCATCGGCCAGGCCGGCGCGGGGCCGTTCAGCATGACCGGCCAGCCCAACGCGATGGGCGGGCGCGAAGTTGGCGGGCTTGCCAACACGCTTGCCTGCCACCTCGGCTTTTCCGAGGCAGAGCGTGCCGATGTCGCCGCCTTCTGGAACACGGACCGGCTCTGCCCCGGTCCCGGCCTGAAAGCGGTGGACCTGTTCCGCGCGATTGACCAAGGCGGCGTCCGATTCCTGTGGGTGATGGCGACCAACCCTGCCGTATCGATGCCTGATGCGGCTTTCGTGCGGGCCGCGCTGGCCAAGTGCGAAACGCTCGTCGTGTCCGACGTGATCGCCGATACCGACACCGCCCGCCTGGCCCACGTCCGCCTGCCCGCGCTTGGCTGGGGCGAAAAGGATGGCACCGTCACCAACTCCGAACGCCGCATCAGCCGCCAGCGCGCCCTGTTCGCACCGCCGGGCATGGCGCGGGCCGACTGGGCGATCATCGCCGACGTGGCCCGCAGGCTTGGCCACGGCGGGGCCTTCGCCTGGAACAGCAGCGCCGATGTGTTCCGCGAATATGCGGCGATGACCGCGCTGGCCGCCCGACACGGCAAGGTGCTCGACCTGACGGCGCACGCCGCGCTGTCGGACGAGGCCTACGACGCGCTTGCGCCGTTCCAGTGGGGTGGCCGGCAGGCGCTGGCGCCCGAACAGAAGATCGTTCCGGTCCGCCCGGCGCAGATGCACTTCGATCCGGCCTTCCCGCTGCGGCTCAACACCGGGCGCTATCGCGACCAGTGGCACACGATGACCCGCACCGGGCTGAGTCCCAAGCTGTCGCAGCATCGCCGCGAGCCGCTGCTGGAAGTCCACCCCAAAGACGCAGCCGCAGCTGGCCTGGCCGAAGGCGCTCTGGCGCGCGTGCGCACCCCGCAAGGCAGCGCAGTGTTCCGCGTCGCGTTCGATCCGGGCCAGCGCCATGGCGAAATCTTCGTGCCGATGCACTGGAGCGATGCGATGGCGGGCGATGGGCGCAGCAACTGGCTCGTGGCACCGAACGTCGATCCGGTGTCGGGCCAGCCCGGCTTCAAGAACGGCCCGGCGCGGATCGAACCGGTCGTGGCCGATTGGCGCGCCTTTCTGGTTTCGGTCGAAGCGGTGCGCCCTCAGGGCATTCCCTACTGGGTGGCTTCGCGCCTGCCGCAAGGCTGGCTGATGGAACTGGCCGGCGAGGGCAGCGTAAATGTCGACGCGCTGCTTGGCGAAGGCGAGCGGATCGAAGTGGTCGACACCGCGCGCGGGATGCGCCGCATCGTCGTACTGGCAGGGGACGGCACCGTTGCCGCTGCGCTCTATGTCACCCGCAGCGGCACGCTGCCGGCGCGCGACTGGATCGCCGCACAAGTCGGCCTTGGGCAAGCGGCCCCGGCCGAACTCCTCGCCGCTCGCCCCGCCTCGCCCGCGCCCGATCCCGGCCCGATCGTCTGCGTCTGCCACGGAATTGGTGCGCGCAATATCGAGACGGCAGCGCGCGGTGGCGCGTGCACGGTCGCTGCCATCGGCGCGGCAACGGCAGCGGGCACCAATTGCGGTTCATGCCGCCCGGCGATCGCCCGGCTGCTCGAAACGATCACCCCATCATCCGAGGAGAAGGCGGCATGAACGACGATTTCCCGCAAGGCAGCGTATGGCTGGTCGGCGCAGGACCGGGCGATCCCGAACTGCTCACCCGCAAGGCTGAGCGCCTGATCGCCCGCGCCGATACGATCTTCCACGATGCGCTGGTCGGCGAAGGTGTGCTCGGGCTCGCCCCGCCCACCGCACGGCTGATCTATGTCGGCAAGCGCTCCGGCCGCCACTCGAAGGACCAGACCACCATCGACCGCCTGATCGCCGAAGCGGCGCTGCGCGGCGAGCGTGTCGTCCGGCTGAAAGGCGGCGACCCGGCAATCTTCGGCCGGGCGACTGAGGAACTAGACGCGTGCCGCGCGGCGGGCATTGCCGTCTCCATCTGCCCAGGCATTACCGCCGCGAGCGCCGCGGCAGCCTCGCTCGGCGCATCGCTCACCTTGCGCGGATTGGCCCGGAAACTGACTTTCGTCACGGCCCACGCTCGCGCCGGAGAAACGCTCAATCTCGATTGGAGCTCGCTGGCAGACCCGCAGGCGACTGTGGCGATCTACATGGGCAAGGCAGCTGCGAGCGCGGTCTCGCACGGGCTGATCGGCGCTGGCCTGCCGGGCGATACGCCGGTCGCCCTCGTGGAAAACGCCAGCCTGCCGAACGAGCAACGTTTCCATACCCGGCTCGACCTTCTGCCACTGGCCGCGCGGACGGCGCTACGTGACGGACCAGCGCTGCTGCTCATCGGGCAAGCGCTCAAGCGAACATCGTGGGGCGCTGGGGCGGCACGAAGGACACTCGAAGCATGAAAAGAGTACTCGGGTGGTTAATTCAGCATCTCGATGCTGACACGTGCCCCCGATGTGGTGCGCCCATCGCGAGAAAATGCGGGAAGGTTTGTCCGGGCTGTTCTTGGAGACTTTCGGAAAATCCTCGAAGGTGAGCTTTGTAACTTGGCACCTGATTTTTCACGCTGCCTCGGCCCAGGCCATTAAAGAACGCCGGTGTCTGTAATCTTGGGAGTAGGAGAAAGGCGTTTCGGAACGCATCGGATGACCGGTTTCGGTTTATCCGGACGTTCGAAGTCTCGCTGCCACAAGGCCGCTTTGTCGAAGGGTTTCGGACGCCGGCAGGCGTACGAAAGTCTTACAAGTACGACCCGCGGTGAGGCTCGCACAGGTCTATGGGTAAAAGGGCTTTGGT
>NZ_JABGCC010000022.1:0-13514 GCF_013149315.1 Novosphingobium sp. SG754
CGAGGCCGAAGCCAATTACTATGCAGCACTTGAGAACCGCGATATGGCTGCATAACCCTATTGAAACTGCCTCCGGAAAACCCGGGACGGTTCAAACACCCGGTCGCAACCCCATAGAGATCTTCCAGCGCGTTGTGGCGCTGCACCTTCATGGTGTGCGCAATTCCTCTGCCAGCAGGCGAAACTCGTCGGCGCGGGGCGAATTCTTGCGCCACACCAGGGCGATTTCGCGATAGGCATGATCGGATTGCAGCGGGCGGGCAACGATATGGGTGTCGTTGAGAATGCCGGCGTCCACCGCCATTTCGGGCAGCATGGTCAGCCCCAGGCCATTGTCGACCATTTGCACCAGGGTGTGCAGGCTGGTGCCGATCATCGTCGCGCTGGCGCGCAGTTCCGGCCGGTTGCAGGCGGCCAAGGCATGCTCTTTCAGGCAGTGCCCGTCTTCCAGCAGCAGCAGGCGCGTTTCATCGATCAGCGCCGGCGGCACCGATTCGGGCGGGTTGCGCGGATCGTCCTGCGGGAACGCCACATAGAGCCGGTCCTTGAACAGCGGCGCCACGTCCACTTCGCCGGTGGCAAAGGGCAGGGCGAGCAGCACGCAGTCGGCGCGGCCGTGGTGAAGTGATTCGATCGCGGCGGCGCTGGGCTCCTCGCGCAGGAAAAGCTTCAACTGCGGGCGTTCCTGGCGCAGGCGCGGCAGAATGCGCGGCAGCAGGAACGGCGCGATCGTGGGGATCACGCTCATGCGCAGTTCGCCGGCCAGCGGCACGCCGTGCGATTGCACCAGTTCGGACAGTTCCTCCGCCTCGCGCAGCAGGCGGTGCGCCTTGGCCACCACCTGGTTGCCCAGCGGGGTGAAGCGCACCACGCGGCGCGTGCGCTCCACCAGCGTCACGCCAAGCAGCGATTCGAGTTCGCGCAGCCCGGCCGACAGTGTGGACTGTGAAACGAAGCACGAATCGGCGGCTTTGCCGAAATGGCCATGTTCATGCAGCGCGACGAGGTATTGCAGCTGCTTGAGCGTGGGCAGGTAGGTGCTCATTCCCCGAGTGGCTCGCCAGCTTCGGGTTCGGCTGGCGTGGCCTTGGCCGGGCCGTTGTTGCCGATCTGGTCGATGTGCGCCATCTTGAGCTTGCCGTTGACCACGGCAAAGGCCAGGCGCCCTTCCACCAGTTCCAGCGCATCGCGGCCGAACTGTTCGTAGCGCCAGGTTTCCAGCAGGGCCAAGCCCTTGCGCTGCCCGGCGGCCAGTGCCTCCAGATCATCGCTGCGCGCCAGGAGGCGCGAGGCCACGTCGATTTCGCGGCTGCGGATCTTGAGCAGCAGCTTGAGCAGGTCGGCCACCAGCGCGCCTTCCTTGCCCAGCGGGGCGCCGCGCGGCGCGCGCGGGGGCATTTCCGCCTCGGTCAACGGCTTGGCATCGGCCAGCGTCTGCATCAGGCGGCGTCCGATATCGTTATCCTTCCATCCGGTAGAAAGGCCGCGCACCTTGGCCAGGTCGTGCTGTTCGCGCGGCGGGTGGCTGGCAATGTCGGCCAGGGTTTCATCGCGCATGATGCGCCCGCGCGGGATATTCTTGTCCATTGCCTCGGCCTCGCGCCAGGCGGCAATCGCGCGCAACCGGCCAAGCACGGCGGGATTGCGGCTGGGCGGGCGAATCTTTTCCCACACCTTGCCCGGGTCGTTGCGATAGTTTTCCGGGTCGGCCAGCTTTTCCATCTCGATATCCAGCCACTCGCCGCGCCCGGTCTTGATCAGGCGCTTGAGCATGCGCGGAAAAATCTTGGAAAGGTGAGTCACGTCGCCGATCGCATATTCGATCTGGCGTTCGGTCAGCGGGCGGCGCGACCAGTCGGTGAAGCGGGCGCCCTTGTCGATCGACAGGCCCAGCCACGCTTCCACCAGGTTGGAATAGCCGATCTGCTCGCTTTGCGAGAGGGCCATCATGGCGATCTGCGTGTCAAAGATCGGGTGCGGCGTGCGGCCCGAAAGATTGTAAATGATTTCAACATCCTGCCCGCCGGCGTGGAAGACCTTGAGCACGTCTTCGTTGTCGACCAGCAGATCGAGCATGGGCGAAAGGTCGATCCCCGGCGCCAGCGGATCGATGGCCGCGGCTTCCTCTTCATTGGCGATCTGCACCAGGCACAATTCGGGCCAATAGGTGTTCTCGCGCATGAACTCGGTGTCGACCGTGACGAAGTCTGACTTGGCCAGCCGCTCGCACAGATCGGCAAGCGCGGCGGTCGTGGTAATCAGCGGATGTATCTTCATCGTTCTTTTCTGTATGGCCCGAACCGCACCTGGGTGCCAAACACCCGTGGCGGCATGGGGCCGGTGGTGCCCCCGTCCGGGAGCGGCGGCTTGACAAAAGCGTGGCCATCGCCTCTTGGCCGCGCCTGACATTTAAGCCTGTCTCACCTGCCTTATTGCAGACCGATTGGAAAGAGTTTCGATGCATCCTTACCGTTCCCACACCTGCGGCGCCCTCTCGCGCGAGCATGTCGGCGAAAATGTTCGCCTTTCGGGCTGGGTGCATCGCAAGCGCGACCATGGCGGCGTGCTGTTCGTCGATTTGCGCGATCACTACGGGATCACCCAGATTGTGGCAGACAGCGACAGCCCGGCGCTGCCGCTGCTCGAATCCGTGCGCGTGGAAAGCGTCGTGACGATCGAAGGCGTGGTCAAGGCCCGCAACGAAGCGACCGTCAACGCCAACCTGGCAACCGGCGCGATCGAAGTGTTCGCCAAGGTGGCCACGGTGCTTTCGGCGGCAGAAGAGCTGCCCATGCCGGTAGCCGGCGAGCAGGAATATCCCGAGGATATCCGCCTGCGCTATCGCTTCCTCGATCTGCGTCGCGAAACCCTGCACGCCAACATCGTGACGCGCACGCGAATCATCTCCGACATGCGCCGCCGCATGGAAGGCTCGGGCTTCACTGAATATTCCACGCCGATCCTGACGGCATCGAGCCCGGAAGGCGCGCGCGACTTCCTGGTGCCGAGCCGCATCCACGCCGGCAAGTTCTATGCGCTGCCGCAGGCGCCGCAGCAGTACAAGCAGCTGCTGATGGTGGCGGGCTTTGACCGCTATTTCCAGATCGCGCCGTGCTTCCGCGACGAAGATCCGCGCGCCGATCGCCTGCCGGGCGAATTCTACCAGCTCGACCTGGAAATGAGCTTTGTGACCCAGGAAGAAGTCTGGGAAACGATGGAGCCGGTGATCGGCGGCGTGTTCGAGGCCTTTGCCGAAGGCAAGCCGGTGACGCCGATCGGCCAGTTCCCGCGCATTCCCTATGACGAGGCGATCCTCAAGTACGGGTCTGACAAGCCGGACCTGCGCAACCCGCTGCTGATCACCGACGTTTCGCACCACTTCACGCAGTCCGGTTTTGGCCTGTTCGAAAAGATCGTCGGCACCGGCGGCGTCGTCCGCGCCATTCCGGCGCCGAACACGGCGGACAAGAGCCGCAAGTTCTTTGACGAAATGAACGACTGGGCCCGCGCCGAAGGCCATGCTGGCCTGGGCTATGTCACGCGCAAGGGCGGCGAATTCGGTGGCCCGATCGCCAAGAATCACGGCGCCGAAGGCATGGCCGCGCTCTATGCCGAGCTGGGCCTGGGCGAAAACGATGGGCTGTTCTTTGCCGCTGGCAAGGCCGATCAGGCCGCCAAGCTGGCGGGCCTGGCGCGCAACCGCGTGGCCGCGCAGCTCGGTCTGGTGGAAGAAGGCACCTACAAGCTGTGCTGGATCGTCGATTTCCCGTTCTACGAATGGGATGAAGACAACAAGAAGGTGGAATTCAGCCACAACCCGTTCTCCATGCCGCAGGGCGGGATGGACGCGCTGACCAACCAGGACCCGCTGACGATCAAGGCGTTCCAGTACGATCTGGTCTGCAACGGCTATGAAATCGCCTCGGGCTCGATCCGCAACCAGTCGCCCGAAACCATGGTCAAAGCCTTCGAAATCGTTGGCCTGACCAAGGCTGACGTGGAAGAGCGCTTTGGCGGCCTCTATCGTGCGTTCCAGTATGGCGCGCCGCCCCACGGCGGCATGGCCGCTGGCGTCGACCGCATTGTCATGCTGCTGTGCGGGGCGCAGAACCTGCGCGAGATCACGCTGTTCCCGATGAACCAGCGGGCCGAAGACCTGCTGATGGGGGCGCCCTCGCCAGCCGAGCACAAGCAGTTGCGCGAGCTCAACATTCGCGTTGTCGAACAGCCCAAGGGCTGAGCGGCAGCGCATTCCGACCGGCGCTTGTGTCCCACGGCTGACAGGCCAGGATGCGGGCGCCTCTTGCCAGCGGTTCAACAGCCTATTAGGGCGATGCCTGACCCGCGACCACCAACCTGTTTCCTGCGAAGGGGCATATAATGAGCGATACCGCCGACCGCGTTAAGAAGATCGTTGTCGAGCACCTCGGCGTCGAGGCCGACAAGGTCACCGAAGACGCCAGCTTCATCGACGATCTCGGCGCTGACTCGCTCGACATCGTCGAGCTGGTCATGGCCTTTGAAGAAGAATTCGGTGTGGAAATCCCCGACGATGCGGCCGAGAAGATCTCGACCGTGTCTGACGCGATCAAGTACATCGACGAAAACAAGGGCTGATCGCCCCGCTTCCCCAACCGTTCCGGCCAGCAAGTGCGGGCCGGGCAGGGGAGGAATTCGGCAGGCTCAGTCCCCATATCTGCGGGGCTGGGCCTGTTCGTTTGTGATTTTGCGGAGAAAAGAATGCGTCGTGTCGTCGTAACCGGCCTCGGCCTTGTCACCCCGCTGGGCGCGGACGTGGAAACCGTTTGGGCGAATCTGCTCGCCGGCAAGTCTGGCGCCGGGCCGATCACGCGGTTCGATGCCAGCAACCAGAAGTGCCAGATCGCTTGCGAAGTGAAGCCGGCCGACCATCCCTATGGCTTTGATGCGTCACGCCGAGTCGATCACAAGATTCAGCGCCAGGTCGATCCGTTCATCGTCTATGGCATCGATGCTGCCGGCCAGGCGCTGGAAGATGCCGGCCTGGTGGACATGGACGATGATCTCAAGACGCGCACCGGCTGCTCGATCGGTTCGGGCATCGGCGGTTTGCCGGGCATCGAGAGCGAATCGATCGTCCTGCACGAAAAGGGCCCCGGCCGCGTCTCTCCGCACTTCGTGCATGGCCGCCTGATCAACCTGATCTCGGGCCAGGTTTCGATCAAGTATGGCCTGATGGGCCCCAACCACGCGGTTGTCACCGCCTGCTCCACCGGCGCCCATTCGATTGGCGATGCCGCGCGGATGATCAAGGATGGCGATGCTGACGTGATGCTGGCGGGCGGCGCGGAAAGCACGATCAACCCGCTGGGCGTGGCCGGCTTTGCCCAGGCGCGCGCGCTCAACTGCAGCTACAACGACCGGCCGGAACAGGCCAGCCGCCCCTATGACAAGGACCGCGATGGTTTCGTCATGGGCGAAGGCGCCGGCGTCGTCGTGCTGGAAGAATACGAACACGCCAAGGCGCGTGGCGCCAAGATCTATGCCGAAGTGGTCGGCTATGGCCTGTCGGGCGATGCCTATCACGTGACGGCGCCGCACCCGGAAGGCAAGGGCGCCGAACTCGCGATGCGCATGGCACTGCGCAAGGCAGGTCTGGAGCCGGGCGACATCGACTATGTCAACGCCCACGGCACCTCGACCATGGCCGACACCATCGAACTGGGCGCGGTCAAGCGCGTGCTGGGCGATGATCTGTCGGGCGCCTCGATGAGCAGCACCAAGTCGGCCATCGGCCACCTGCTCGGCGGGGCCGGCGCGGTCGAAGCGATCTTCTGCATCCTCGCCATCCGCGACCAGATCGTGCCGCCCACGCTCAACCTCGACAACCCGGATGAGGGCACCGAGGGCGTGGACCTGGTGCCGCACGTGGCCAAGAAGCGCCAGGTGCGCGCGGTGCTCAACAACTCGTTCGGGTTTGGCGGCACCAACGCCAGCCTGATCATGAAGGCGGTTTGAGCCGCAAGGCCAACCCGCGTGGCAAGCCGAAAGGCCGCCGTAAACCAAGGAAACGCGCTCCCATGATTGCCCGCATCGGTAAAGTCCGGCTGGTCATCCTGGGGGCGCTGCTCCTGGCGGCAGCATGGGGCACCCACTTCCTGTGGGGCTGGTATGGCCCGGGCCCGCTGGCCAAGGATACGGCGTTCGTCGTGCCCGATGGCGCCAGCATCGGCTCGATCGCCAGCAAGCTGGAGGCCGAAGGGGCAGTCGCTTCGGCCAGCACGTTCCGCGCCCGTGCGCGCCTGCTGGGCACGACGGCGCCGATCAAGGCCGGCGAATTCAGCCTGCCGGCCCACGCCAGCGGCTCTACCATCCTCAAGATTCTGCAAGGGGCCGAAGGCGCGATGCGCCGCCTGGTCACCGTGCCCGAGGGCATGCCCGCGATCATGGTGCAGGAACGGCTGATGGCGCAGCCGCTGCTGACCGGCACCGTCGACGTTCCCGAAGAGGGCACCGTGCTGCCCGACAGCTATGAATTCCGCCGTGGCGAACCGCGCAAGGCAGTGCTGGCGCGCATGCAGGCGGCCATGACCAAGACCCTGGCCGAATTGTGGGCACAGCGCAGCGCTGATACCGTGGCCAAGACCCCGCAAGAGGCGCTGATCCTGGCCTCGATCGTGGAAAAGGAAACCGGCAAGCCAGCCGAACGCCGCATGGTGGCCGGGCTCTATTCCAATCGCCTGCGCAAGGGCATGCTGCTGCAGGCCGATCCCACGATCATCTATCCGATCACCCGCGGCAAGCCGCTGGGCCGCCGCATCCGCCAGTCGGAAATCCAGGCTGTAAACGATTACAATACCTATTCGATGACCGGCCTGCCCAAGGGACCGATCACCAATCCCGGCCGCGCCTCGATCGAGGCAGTGCTGCACCCGGCGCATACCGAGGCATTGTATATGGTAGCCGATGGCACCGGTGGCCATGTCTTTGCCGATACTCTGGCCGAACATAATGCCAATGTGGCCAAATGGTTCGCCATTCGCCGGGCGCGCGGTGATCTCTAGGCTGGCATTTGCGCAACTACGGCTCTATTGGTCCGATACGGAGTTTTACGGATTTGCCGCCTGATGCGCGCGCGCATCGCTCCGGCTGTTCCGATTTCTCCCGCGCGGCGGGCCGCGCCGGGTGAGCGGGCCCCTGGTCCTGACAGCCCGGCTACCCGCCGCGTTCTTTGGCCAGATGGAAGGGTTGCGCCGCGCGCATTATCCGCCCGAACGCAATCATGTGCCTGCCCATGTCACGCTGTTTCACGCGCTGCCGCCCTCCGCCCATGGCGAAGTGCAGCGCTTGGCTGCCCGCGTTTGTGCGCAAACCGCGCCACCGACCGCGCATCTCGCCGGTCTGGCAGACCTGGGCACTGGTACGGCCGTTGCCGTGCACAGCCCTGCGCTGAACGCGGTGCATGCTGATTTGGCGGAAGCGCTCCAGGGGTTGCTCGGCCTGGCAGACCAAGGCCGGCCGCGCTTTCATGTAACTGTCCAGAACAAGGTTGTCCGCAGCGAAGCCCGCGCGCTCCAGGCGGCGCTGGCGGGCCGGTTCGAGGGGCAGGCCTTTGCCTTTGCCGGCCTCGACCTCCACGCCATTGAGCGCCTGCCCCAAGGCGGCGCCACCTGGCAGCCTGTAGGGCAGTGGACGTTTCGCGGCCGCTAAAATCCTCCCCGGCACGGGGAGGGGGACCGCGCGAAGCGTGGTGGAGGGGATCTTCAGCCTGAAACGCCGTTTGCAGCCGCCAGTCCCCTCCACCAGCCTGCGGCTGGTCCCCCTCCCCGTGCCGGGGAGGATCAGCTTGCCGGCACCACGTCGAAGGCAATGTTCAGCCGCTCCCCCGCATCGAACGGCACTGTGCCGTGCCACAGCCTGGAGGGGAACAGCACCAGTTGCCCCACCATCGGCGCGATCGTGCCATAGGGGGCAAGATCCAGTCCCAGTTCCTGCGGCGGCGCGCCATAGTGAAAGTGCCCGGCATCGGGCGCGGGGCTGTCGCCCGGATCGGGCAGGGCGACATAGAAGGCGCTGCTGATCCACCCCAACGGATGCGAATGGGTGACGTTGAAGCCGTGCCCGTGAAGCCGGACCGACCAACTGCCGCTGATCCGCACCGCATCGCGCGGGCGCGAGAGCAGCGGGTGGGCAGGATCGGGCGGGGGCAGGGCGGCAATGTAATCGCGCGTTGCCGCCAGCAGCGCCTCGCGCGTGCGCACCAGCACGGGTTCGTGGCGCAGCAGCACGCTGCGGTCAGTCTGGGTGCCGCCACGCACCGATTGTTCGGGATAGGGCAATTGTGCCCGGTGCAACCCGCGCAGCAGATCGGCCAGTTGTGCCAGTTCCCCCGTACTCAGCCCCACTGCCACGCTGCGCACAAATGCGGGATCGCCATCGAGCCATTGGGCCCGCGGATCGCCCAGCAGGCGCCAGCAGGTGGACACATAGGGCCAGACCTGCCCGGCCAGCGGCGATCCTGGCGCCTGCTGCGCTAGGGGTAGGGCAAGGGCCAGCGCCGCATCGGGCGCGCCCTCGCGCAGCGCCTGGCGGATGCGCGCGATCGTGATCAGCGGGCTACCGGGCAGCCCGCCCTGGCGCAGCAGCCGGGTCATCTCTGCGCCATCGCCGCTTTCCCCGGCCAGGAACACCCGCGCCTGGATCAGGGCAGGCAGCGCGCCCAGATGCCGCTCCGCCTCGTCCAGGATGGCGGCGGCGCGGGGCCAGTCGCGCACCTGGGCTACGGCCGCGAACCACCCCAGCCACAGCGCGGGCTGCGCCGGATGGGCGCGCGCGGCGCGGGCAAAGCTGGCATCGAAGGTGTGGCGGTCTCCGTTCACCCAGCGCAGCGAGCCCAGCACGCGGTGCCCGTCGGCCCAGGCGGGGTGGCGCGCCAAGGCCGCCTCCAGCGTGGCCAATGCTTTTGCCGCCTGGCCTTCGCTGGCCAGCGCCAGGGCGTGGTTGCGCTGTGCGTCGAGATGGTCGGGCCAGCGGCGGCAGACCGTGGCAAACAGGTGCGCGGCGGGATGGCCCAGTTCATAGCACGATTGCGCGTGAAGAAAGGCGACGGCGGGATCGTCTGGCGCCAGGGCATGGGCGCGCGCCATGGCGCCTTGCGCGCCGACCATGTCTTGCCGCGCGCGCAGGATGCGGGCGCGGTCGAGCCATTCACCCGCGCTTTCGCTCATGCCGGCTGCGGGGCAAGCCCGGCCAGCACCGCGCCATGCAGGGGTTGCTGCGCGGCCTCTGCGGCCATCGCGCCGCGCAGCCGGCCCAGCCATTCGCGCCCATCCACGCCGCGATAGTCGATCAGCGGGTCGTGCCCTTCGGGCAGGTTGTTCTGGCCGATGTGCACGGCCAGCCACGACGGCGGGGCAAAAAGGTCCAGCTCGCGCGCGATCAGGCGGCCGTGGCGGCGGAAATGGGCGATCTTCAAGGCCAGGCTGTCGGGGATGTCCATCGCCGCCACATGGCGCCACAGCTCGGCATCCTGCCGCTGCGTCAGCTTGTAGTGCAGGATGATGAAATCGCGGATGCGCTCCATCTCGCCATGGGCGATGCGGTTGAATTCATCGCGCGTGGCGGGATCGAAATCGCGATCGGGAAACAGGGCCAGGATCTTGGAGATATTGGCCTGGATCAGGTGGATCGAGGTGGATTCGAGCGGTTCGAGAAAACCCGAGGCGAGGCCAACGGCAATCACGTTGCGGTTCCAGTGCAGCTTGCGTCGCCCGGCCTGGAAGCGCACCGCGCGCGGATCGCCCAGCGCCGTTCCATCGAGGCTGCTGGCGAGATCCTCGGCCGCGCGGTCTTCATCCAGGAACGCGCTGCAAAAGACATAGCCGTTGCCGATGCGGTGTTGCAGCGGGATGCGCCACTGCCACCCCGCCGCGCGCGCGGTCGATCGGGTATAGGGCGTGGGGTTGGGATCGGCGGCCGGATGCGCGCAAGGCATGGCCACGGCGCGGTCACACGGCAGCCAGTGCGACCAGTCTTCGTATCCGGTCTTGAGCGCCCCCTCGATCAGCAACCCGCGAAAGCCCGAGCAATCGATGAACAGTTCTGCCTCGATCCGGCGCCCGTCGGCCATCGTGACTGCCTCGACACAGCCGGTCTCGCCATGCAGCGCCACGTCGGCAATGCGGCCTTCCACCCGTGTGACGCCGCGCTGTTCGGCAATCGTGCGCAGGAAGCGGGCATAGAGCCCGGCATCGAAGTGATAGGCATAGTCGAACGTGCTCATCACGCTGCGCGGATCGGGCGAGGGGTGGGCAAAGCGCCCGGCCCGCGCCAGGTGCCAGGCCATGGCATGCTCGTCGAGCGGGGCGGTCTCCCCCTGGCGCCGCGCCTGCAGCCAGTATTGGTGCATCGGCACCATGTCGAAATTGCGGCCATAAGGCCCGAAGGGATGGAAATAGCGCGAATTTTCCGCGCCCCAGCCGACGAATTCGATCCCCAGTTTGAAGCTGCCCTTGGTCCGCGCTAGGAACTCGCGCTCGTCGATGCCCAGGGTCTGGTTGAACACGCGGATCGGCGGAATGGTCGCTTCGCCCACGCCGATCGTGCCGATTTCCTCGCTTTCCACCAGGGTGATGGCGCAATCGCGCGCCAGGGCCTGCGAGAGCATCGCAGCCGTCATCCATCCGGCTGATCCGCCGCCAACAATCAGTACCTTGCGGATCTTGCGATCGTCCATGGTCTTGTTCCCCTCCCTGGGTGGCTGCATCCTACAATCAATTGCAGAGCGCGCAAAGCGGGCTTTTGGGCGGGTTGGAACCGCTCTTTTGAACCGGCGCGGACACGCATGAAATATTGGTAATAATCTCATTTGTCAGAAGAAATTGCCAGCGAAAGGTCTAGCTTGCGATCCAGCAGGGCCAGATCAGAAAGGCGCCGCGTGAGTCATCTGTTCATTCTGGCTTTCGTTGTCCTACTGGTTTTGCTGCGCCGGCAGGCGTCGCGACAGGCCCGCCAGCCCTTGCTCGCTCCGCCACCGCGCCGGCCCGTTCCGGCGGTCGAGGCGGCCGCGTCCGCAATGCCGGGCCTGGCCGATCCTGATGCCAGGGCGCTGGATGAGGGCGATGCCCCGGCCGTGCTGCCCAGCGCGCCCCGGCGTTCTGCCACGCTGGACCGCTTCTACCGCACCGTGCGCGGCCCGGGGCTGTGCTCCCCGCGCTAGACCCTGCACGCCTTTCCCCGCTTCCGTTCAGGAGACATGCGATGGCCATTACCAGACAAGTGATCACCACGGTGCGCAACGATGGGTCCGATGCGCTCGGCACCCGTACCGTCGCTTACAAGATCGCTGATGAAAGCATTGTCTCGGGCTCGCTCTTGACGGTGGAAAGCAACCACTTCTGCGTGCTCAAGTCGCGCGGGGCGGTGCTCGATGTCTATGAAACCGGGCAATATGCCATCGAAACGCCTGACAAGCCGCTGATCGGCTCGATCGCCAAGGGCTTTTTCGGCGGCTCCTCGCCGTGGGTCTATGAAGTCATCTATATCAACCGCTCCAAGCTGCTGGTGCGCAACAGCGGCATCGCCACCTCGGCGGAAATGGCCGAAGTGTCGTATGTCGTCGATTACTACATCCACATCGACAGCAAGCAGGAAGCGCTCGACCTGATCACCCACATGCCGTTTTCCGGCACGGTGATCGATACCAACGAAGTGGCCGATTATGCCGGCCCGGCGATCGAGCAGGCGATCAACCAGATCGTGCAGGTCACCAAGCTGGAAAACATCAACGAGCACATCAACGACGTGCGCGAGGCGGTGAAGGTCCACCTTGCTGATTTCCTCAAGGTTTACGGCATCATGCTCAATGACCTCAAGGTCTTGATCATGCCGCGCGACGAACGCATGCGCGAGTTGATCTCGCTTCAGGCGATCGGCCTCACCCCGATTGAATCGGTGCGCTATTACCTTGCGCTCAAGATGGCGGAAAAGGGCCTGGTCTCCGCCCCCAACGCGGCGGTGGGCATGCCCTTTGCGATCGGTGGCCAGCCCACCGGCTTCTACCCGCTCGGCCCGGAAGTGGGCGTGCCGACATGAGCGGGGCCGAGGACGACGGGCTGGCGGCGCGCGCAGGCCAGGTCGCGCTCAATCTTTTCCGCCGCTATGGCTATACGTTCTATCGCGTGGAAAACGATCTGCGCGCCGATGACCAGCGCATCCGCCGCATGGTGAGCGAGCTGTTGCAACAGGCGCGCAAGGCGCTGAGCGAGGCCGAACGGCGCTATCGCCGCGAGATGATCCCGCCGCCTTCGCGCGCCCAGCCGTTCCCGCCCGCAGACCTGGTCGCCAACGCCAAGCGGCTGGAAGCCGTGGCCCAGACGATCAGCGCGCTCGATGCGCAGGTGGCGCATATGCCGGTGCCTGGCAACGACTTCATGACCGCGCGCTATCGCAACGAGGCCGACACGCTGCGCCGTCTGTCGGAAGTGGACGTGGACCTGGTGGCCGACGCCCATGCCCTGGCCCAGGCCGTGCCGGGCGACGACCCGGTGCTCATCCTGGAGCAGGCGCCCGCCATCGCCGCCACCATCGCCCGCCTCAAGGACCGCATCGCGCAGCGCCAGGCGATGCTGCTGTAACCGCGCCGGGCCGCGCCGCGATGAACTCCCAGGGCCTTGATCCGCACCTACTGCGCGCCTGGCTCACCGCGCGCTCGCTGGCGCGCGGATTGCCCATGCCGGTGCCCGAGCACGGCGGCTTCCGCGTCGACACCGGATCAGACATGGAAACCGTGCGCTGGGTCTTTCCGCGCCTGTGTGATGGCCTGAAAGACCACGCCCGCGCGATCCACCAGCCCCGTCAGTTCATCAAGGTGTGCGCCACGGCAGAGGCCCTGCGCGCCGCCCTGCCGCCGCACTGGACGGTTCACCCCGCCAGCCAAGTGATGCGCGCCCACGGCGCAATGCCGCACCGAACGCTGGCGCACGGCTACAGCGTCACCACCGAGCAATCCGGCCCGGTGGTGGCCGTCCGCATCCTTGGTGAAACCGGCGAACTGGCCGCCAGCGGCTATGGCGCCGAAACGGATCACGTCTTCGTCTACGACCGCATCGTGACCGAGCCCGCCCATCGCCGCAAAGGCCTGGGCCATGTCCTCATGCAGACCTTGCACGCGGCACGGCGCGATCCCGATAGCCTGGAACTGCTGGTCGCGACGGACGATGGCCGGGCGTTGTACGAGACCTTGGGGTGGTGCGTTGTTGCGGCCTATGCGAGTGCTTCGATTGTTGAGGGTTGATCGGGCCGTGATCGGAGGCCTCTTTCGACCAGATCCGGTCGTTTGGATCAGCCGCCCGGACGGCTGCTCCTGACAGAAGCTGTCGACAGAATGCATCGAAGCGGGCCGGCAGTAAGCCGCTGCTGCGAACGCGCTGGCAGGATCAGCTTAGGCCGTGAACCCATAAATGAAACTATCGCTTTGTCGGCTTCCGCGCGCGGAATAGGATGGGTCCGACAAAGCAAATGTAAGCGACTGACGC
>NZ_JABGCC010000023.1:0-8226 GCF_013149315.1 Novosphingobium sp. SG754
TGCGTCAGTCGCTTACATTTGCTTTGTCGGACCCATCCTATTCCGCGCGCGGAAGCCGACAAAGCGATAGTTTCATTTATGGGTTCACGGCCTAAACAGATATCGGCGTCATTTTGGCGTAAGCAGCGATTGAAATTTCCCCACGCCGCTCAGCGCAGCGAAACCACTTCTACGGGCGGCAAGGGCGCGGCCCCGGGCTGTTCGGCCCAGTGGCGCACCAGCAATACGCCACCGTAGGCGCGCAGGGCATCGACATGGGCCGTGTCGATCGTGGCAAAGACCCACTGGCCCACGCCTTCCTCGCCCAGCGCCAGCACGCCATCGGCCGGCATGCCGCCACCGGCTGGCGCGGCATCGGGCGGGCCATAGACGCCGGCCGCACCGCGGTTCACGTCGACTGCCGGAGACCAGGCGGCATCGCCCACAGTGGGTGACTGGATGGCATAGCATTGCCCCTCCAGCGCACGGGCCTGGCTGCCCAGGCGCACCCGCCAATAGCCGTGGAGCGTATCGGTGCAGCTGGGCACGAGCAGAACCTGTGCGCCTGCTTCCACCGCCGCCCGCGCCAGCAGCGGAAATTCGCTGTCATAGCAGATCACCACCGCCAGCCGGCCCAGCGCGGTATCGAACAGGCGCAGGCCATTGCCGCCGCTGATGAACCATTCCTCGCGCTCGAAGCGGGTCATGATCAGCTTGTCCTGGCTGGCCATGGCGCCGCTGGGCGCAAACAGCCGCGCCGTGTTGCGCACCTGGCCATCGGCGGTGCGACGCGGGGCGCTGGCAGCGAGGATGTGCACGCCATGGGCCTGCGCCAGCCGCGCGTGCAGCGCGTCAACCTGCGGCAGCAGGGCTGAAACCGTGTCGATCGAACCGGCCAGATCGCCCATCGTTGCCGGGTCCAGGCTGGCCAGTTCCATCGCGCCGTATTCGGGAAACACCAAGAGCGTCGCGCCGCCGGCCACCGCCTGTTCCACCCAGATGGTCAGCTTGGTTTCATAGGCGGCCCAATCGGCCAGGCGATCGATCGAATATTGCGCGGCGGCAACGGTGAAACGGGGCATGGCGTGCCTTTTTACGACAGGGACTTGAGCCAGTATTGCATCGGCTTGGCGGTCTCTTGCGCCTCGCCATGGTCTTTCCACGGCAGCTCGGTCACGAGGCCCGGCACCAGGGCATAGCCGCGCGCCTGCCAGAAGGCATCGAGCGGGCGGTAGCCGGCAGGGCGGGCGGGATGGTCGGCGGGACGAATCACCGCGGCAAAGCAGGCGGCCTGCGCCCCGGCGGCGCGGGCCGCATCCTCGCGATGATCGAAGAACGCGTGGCCAATGCCCTGCCCGCGATATTCGGGCAGCAGCACGCTTTCGCCGAAATAGAACAGGTCTTGCGTGGCGATGCCGCGCTGTTCGAAGGGCATGCGAAAGGCCGCCTTCTGGTGACGCATCGGCGCGGCGGTGGCAGCCCCGACGATGCGCGCGCCATCGAACGCGGCCACCAGCACGGCGCCGGGCGCGGCGGCATATTCGGCGAGATAGCGCGCCTCATAGGCACGATCCCCGTCATAGAGATAGGGCCAGGCGGCAAAGACGGCGATGCGCAAGGCCGCCAGATCGTCCAGCGCGGCGCCCACTTCCGCGCCGCTCAGCGGGCGGACGCTGACGCTCATGCGCCGACGACCTGCGCGGTCCAGTCAGCCAAGTTGTAATACATCGTCAAGCGGGTGATCTTGCCACCCTCGATCGCCAGAAAGGCGCCGGCCGGCAGCACATAGGTTTGCCCGGCCGCCTCGGGCAGGCCTTCGTCGGTGGCGAGATAGCTGCCATGGACAACGAATTCGGCCGCGGCGCGGCTGCCGTCTTCGCTGGCCATCAGCACGATGTCTTCGAGGCGTTCCTTGTAGCAGCGCTCCATATGGCCAAGGAACGTGGCAAAGGTATCCTTGCCCACCTGGCGGCTGCCCTGGTTGATATCATGTGCCACGTCATCGGCCAGGCACGCCAGCATGCCGTTCCAATCCCCGGCGTTGAAGGCGGCGTAATAGGTTTCAAGCAGGGCCAGCGTGGCGGCGCGCGACATGGGCGGGTCTCCGTGGAAAAGGCAGTGTCGCCACAGCGCTAGCCGATCAATCCGCCGGCTGCCACAACCCGTTTTGGCATGCTGTATTGCCCATATGCAATGAAGCGGCGCGGGAACAGGCCCGCGCCGCTTGCATCAATCAGCCTGAGGGGGGGGGGGCAGGCCGAGAGGGCGATCAGTCGAACAGCTTGTTGGCCGTGTTGGCCACGCGGCGGCCGAGATAGCGCGCGCCGTCCAGTTCGATCTCGCTGGGCTGGCGGCTGCCGTCGCCACCGGCGATCGTGCTGGCGCCATAGGGGGTGCCGCCGTGCACGGCATCAAGCGTCAGCTGGCCCTGGAAGCCATAGTCGAGGCCAACGATCGTCATGCCGAAGTGCAGCAGGTTGGTCAGGATCGAGAACAGCGTGACTTCCTGGCCGCCATGCTGGCTGGCGGTGGAGGTAAACGCCGCACCAACCTTGCCGTTGAGCGCGCCCTTGGCCCACAGGCCGCCGGCCTGGTCGAGGAACGCGGCCATCTGCGAGCTGATGCGGCCAAAGCGGGTGCCGGTGCCGACGATGATGGCATCGTATTCGGCCAGTTCGGCAACGGTGGCGACAGGGGCCGCCTGATCAAGCTTGAAGTGGGCAGCCTGCGCCACTTCAAGCGGGGCGGTTTCGGGCACGCGCTTCACGTCGACCGTGGCGCCGGTTTCGCGGGCACCTTCGGCAATGGCGTTAGCCATGGTTTCGATGTGGCCATAGCTGGAGTAATAGAGAACCAGAACCTTGCTCATCACACATCATCCTTGGGCAGAGAGGGTAAACTTGGGTGACGCGGCCGGTGGATCATCGAGGGATCAAGCCACCGCGCCGTGCCGTCTTGCCCAGTCTTGTGCCGCACCAGCGACATTCAAGATAGGGCGATAAGATCGGATTAAATGTTCTGAAATGCCGAACGCCCGGCCAGCGTTTGCGTTTCCGTGCTTTTTCGCATATGGGCGAATGGGAATGCCCCGGCCCACACGATGCAGTCGCCACGCGGCTCCCTCGTTTGCCGGGGTTTCTTGTTTTTCCATGGGGGCGGGCCGAATCGCCCCCACCGCGCAGGAAGAAGCCGCATGTCGCGTCGCCGCCAGATCTACGAAGGCAAGGCCAAGATCCTTTATGAAGGCCCCGAACCGGGCACTCTCATCCAATATTTCAAGGATGATGCCACCGCGTTCAACGCGCAGAAGCGCGGGACGATCAACGGCAAGGGCGTGATCAACAACCGCATCAGCGAGTATGTGTTCACGCGCCTGGCCCACATCGGCATTCCCACGCATTTCATCCGCCGCCTCAACATGCGCGAGCAGCTGGTGCGCCAGGTGGAAATCGTGCCGATCGAAGTGGTGGTGCGCAATGTGGCGGCCGGTTCCATTTCCAAGCGCCTGGGCATTCCCGAAGGCGAGCCGCTGCCCCACACCCTGATCGAATACTATTACAAGGACGATGCGCTGGGCGATCCGATGATCGCCGAAGAGCACATCGCCTGCTTCGGCTGGGCCAGCAACGAGGAAATGCAGGACATTTCCTCGATGGCGATCCGCGTGAACGACTTCCTGGTCGGCATGTTCGCGGCGATCAACATCCGCCTGGTGGACTTCAAGCTGGAATTCGGCCGCATCTGGGATGGCGACTATAGCCGCGTGATCCTGGCCGACGAAATCAGCCCCGACGGCTGCCGCCTGTGGGACATGGTCACCGGCGAAAAGCTGGACAAGGACCGTTTCCGCCGTGACCTGGGTGGCGAGGAAGAAGCCTATCAGGAAGTGGCGCGCCGCCTTGGCCTGCTCGACAACGACGGGCCGAGCGAAGTGCTCGACCTGGGCGCGCACCGCAAGCTGCGCTCCAAGAAGTAAGCGCTGCGCCGGCGTCCATCTGGGCACAGACGATAGCAAGGGCCGGGAACCTGGTTTCCCGGCCCTTTCGCGTGGGCGCTATTCGTTACCAGATAAGTCCTTGCGGCGGCACGGCAGGAGCGGCACACCGGCGGCAATGATGCTGCCTGTCTCGTTTCGCCCGTATCGTGCCCTGCCGCTTGCCGTCGCGCTGTTGCTGGGTGCGTGTACTGGCCTGGGCCATGGGCCGGTTGCCGGCCTGCCCCAGGCCGCACCAGCGCCCACCTGGGTTTTCCAGAAGTCTGACCTGCCGCCCGATCCGCGCTTCCGCTTTGGCCAACTGGCCAATGGCATGCGCACGATCATCGTCGCCAATGCCATGCCCAAGGGCACGGTGCAGGTGCGCCTGGACGTGGCGACCGGATCGCTCGATGAAACCGCGGCGGAACGAGGGTTTGCCCATTTCGTGGAACACATGGCGTTCAACGGCAGCACCCATGTGCCCGAGGGGGAAATGGTCCGCCTGCTGGAACGCAAGGGGCTGGCATTTGGCGCCGATACCAACGCCCAGACCAGCTTCGAGCAGACCACTTACATGCTCGACCTGCCGCGCAACGATCCCGACCTGATCGATACCGCGCTGATGCTGATGCGCGAGACGGCCAGCGAATTGACCTTTTCGCCCGGCGCGGTGAGCCGCGAACGCGGCGTGGTGCTGTCTGAATTGCGCGACGGGCAAGGCTATGCGCTGGACAATTTCCACGACCAGCTGGCGTTCTTCTATCCCAAGGCCACCTATCCCCAGCGGCTGCCGATCGGCACTGTCCCCACCATCGATGCCGCGACGGCGCAGGCGCTCAAGGATTTCTGGCACCGCCACTATGTGCCGGCCAAGACCACGCTGGTGGTGATCGGCGATGTCGATCCGGCCAAGGTGGAACAGGCGATTACCGCGCGCTTTGCCGATTGGCAGGCTGCCCCGGCACCACCCCGGCCAGGCCAGGGCAAAGTCTTGCCCGGCCAGCATGGCAAGACCGACCTGTGGACCAACCCGGCCCTGGCCGAACGCGTCACCGTGGCGCGCCATGGGCCGTGGCTCGATGAGCCCGACACCATCGCCAGCCGGCGCGAGAACCTGCTGCGCCAGATCGGCTATGGCATCATCAACCGCCGCTTCCAGACCCTGTCGCGCCAGGTTGATGCGCCGTTTCGCGGCGCCGGCTTTGGCACGGGCGACGTGTTCAAGATCGGCCGCACCACCAACCTCATCATCGATACCGTCGATGGCGGCTGGGCCAAGGGCCTGACCGCAGCAGGCAGGGTCTGGCGCGAGGCGATGGCCCAGGGCTTTACCCAGGCCGAGATCGACGAGCAGGTGGCGAACCTGCGCATTGCGATCGAGAACGCTGCCGCCGGCGAGCAGACGCGCAACAACGCCACGCTGGTCAGCCTGGCGCTGTCGCTGCTGCATGACGACATGGTGCCGACCACGCCGTCGAGCGGCCTCGAACGCTTTAACGCCTTTGCCCCCGCGATCACGCCCGCCAGCGTGATGGCGGCCCTGCGGCGCGAGGCCGTGCCGCTGGACAAGCCGCTGATCCGGTTCCAGGGGCGCAAGGCCCCGGCCGGCGGCGCCCAGGCACTGCGCCGCGCCTGGCAGGCCGCAATGGCCGCGCCGCTGGACGCGGCCAAAGCGGCGACCGCAGCGCCATTCGGCTACACCGATTTCGGCACGCCCGGCACGGTGGTGGCCGACAGCACCGATGCCACGCTGGGCATTCGCCGCATCCGCTTTGCCAATGGCGTGATGCTCAACATCAAGCGCACCCCGCTGGAAACCGATCGCATCCACGTGCGCCTGGCGCTGGACGGAGGCGAAATGCTGGAAACCCGCGACAATCCCCTGGCGGTGGACATGGCATCGAGCGTGCCGGCCGGCGGCCTGGGCCGCTATAGCCTGGACCAGTTGCAGACCATGCTGGCCGGCCACGCCGTGGGCACCAGCTTTGCCGCCAGTGGCGATACCTTTGGCACGGGCAGCACCACGACGCCGCGCGACCTGCTGCTGCAATTGCAGGTCATGGCCGCCTACCTCACCGATCCCGGCTATCGCCCCGAGGCCGAGCAACTGTTTCACCAGGGCATGGCCAACTATTTCGCGCAGCTCAACGCCACGCCGGGCTCTGCCCTGGCGGCCGCGCTGGGCGGTATCCTGTCGGGCAACGATCCGCGCTTTACCCTGCAATCGCCGCAGGCCTACCAGAAGCTGGGCTTTGCCCAGTTGAAACCGGTGCTGGGCGATCGGCTGGCGCATGGTGCGCTGGAAATCGCGCTGGTCGGCGATGTGGACGAAGCGGCCGCGATTGCCGATGTGGCCCGCACGTTTGGCGCCCTGCCCCCGCGCGAACCAGCGTTCGGCGCCTGGACCCAGGCGCGCGAGCGCCGCTTTGCCGCCGTTCCTGGGGTGCAGGTGGTGCGCCACCATGGGCCGGCCAACCAGGCGATCGTGCGCATGATCTGGCCCACAACCGACGATCACGATCCGGTGCAGACCATGACGATGGAACTGCTGGAGCAGGTAACCGGGATCGAGGTGCTCGACACGGTGCGCGAAAAGCTGGGCAAGGCCTATTCCCCCGGGGTTTCGAGCGACATGTCCGATGTGTGGACCGGCTGGGGCACGTTTACGGTGCAGGCCTCGGTCAACGTGGCCGATGTGGCGGCGACACGGGCCGCGCTGGTCCAGACGATTAGCGATCTGGCTGCCCATCCGGTGGATGCCGATGTGCTGGAGCGCGCGCGGGCGCCGATGCTGGAGCGGCTCGACAACGCGCTCAAAGGCAATGGCGGATGGGTGGCGCTGGCCGCGCGCGCGCAATCGCGGCCCGATCGCATCGCCCGGTTCCAGGCGGCGCGTGCCCGGCTCACGGCCCTCACCGCCGCCGATGTGCAGGCCGCCGCCAAGGCCTGGCTTGCCCCGGCCAAGGCCGTGACCGTGCTGGTCCTGCCCGATGGCGTGCCCGCACCGCAATCATGACCCGGCGATCAAGGAGCGCCATGCGCGCAAGACTTGCCCTTGGCGCCAGACGGGGGCATAGGCGGCGCCGAGTCCCATATCCCACGATCCGCCTGTTTAAGTGAAAGGCCAAACGCCGATGAAGGTCCGTGTCCACGTCAGCCTCAAGAACGGTGTGCTCGATCCCCAGGGTCGCGCCATCCACCATGCGCTGGAAGGGCTGGGCTTTGCCGGCGTCAAGGACGTGCGCGCCGGGCGCCTGTTCGAACTGGACGTGGCCGACGACACCAGCGACGACGCGCTGGATGATATGTGCCGCAAGCTCTTGGCCAACATGGTCATCGAAAACTATCGCATCGAAAAGGTTGCCGCCTGATGCCGTTCACCTCTGCCGTCATCACCTTCCCCGGATCGAACTGCGACCGCGACATGGCGGTGGCGGTGAAAGCGGTCTGCGGCGGCACGGTGCACCGTGTGTGGCACGGCGATGCCACCCTGCCCGAAGGCCTTGATTTCATCGCCGTTCCCGGCGGGTTTTCCTATGGCGACTATCTGCGTTCGGGCGCCATGGCAGCCCGTTCGCCGATCATGCAGGCCGTGGTCGAGGCCGCCGGGCGTGGCGTGCCGGTGCTGGGCGTGTGCAACGGTTTCCAGATCCTGACCGAAGCGGGCCTGCTGCCTGGCGCCCTGATGCGCAATGCCGGCATCCGCTTTGTCTGCCGCGAAGTGCCGCTCAAGGTGGAGAACAGCCAGTCGCTGTTTACCCAGCGCTATTTCAAGGACCAGGTCATCACCATTCCGGTGGCCCACCATGATGGCAACTATTTCGCCGACGCCGAAACGCTCGATCGGCTGGAAGGCGAAGGCCGCGTGGCGTTCCGCTATGCCGAACCGGTCAACGGCTCGCAGCGCGATATTGCCGGCGTGCTCAACGCAGCGGGCAACGTGCTGGGCATGATGCCCCACCCCGAGCGCATGATCGAAGCCGCCCAGGGCGGCACCGATGGGCGCAAGCTGTTCGAAGGCGTGCTGGCTGGGTTGAACGTTTCGGCTTGAGGGCGGTGGGGGGTAACATTCCCTCCCCTAACCCCTCCCGCAAGCGGGAGGGGGATTTAAGAAGGCCCTGCTTTTGCGGGGCCTTTTTTGTTGCTCCCCTCCCGCGTGCGGGAAGGGCTTCCCTCTAGAGCGTGATGACATCGGATTGACTCGATAGGGGATTCCCAACGGCTGCGAGTTGTGATTCACGATGTCTGCTGGTGCTGGAGGCCAGCATGGC
>NZ_JABGCC010000024.1:1620-4442 GCF_013149315.1 Novosphingobium sp. SG754
TCGCAAGCGTTATGCAGGCTTGTTGGTGATGGTGTGGATTCTCAAGCGTGAGGTAAGAGCATCTGGTGGATGCCTTGGCATGTACAGGCGAAGAAGGACGTGGCACGCTGCGATAAGCGTCGGGGAGCTGTGAGCGAGCTTTGATCCGGCGATTTCCGAATGGGGAAACCCACCTTCACCATTTCTTCTGTCACCCTGGCAACAGGGTGGTTGGAGAGGTGGATAAGGTATCACCTTAGTGAATATATAGCTTTGGTGAAGCGAACCCGGGGAACTGAAACATCTCAGTACCTGGAGGAAAAGACATCAACCGAGATTCCGTTAGTAGTGGCGAGCGAACGCGGACCAGGCCAGTGCCTCATCTTCAACTAGCAGAACTGTCTGGAAAGGCAGGCCATAGCGGGTGATAGCCCCGTATGCGAAAGTGATGGATGAGGCCTCGAGTAGGGCGGGACACGTGAAATCCTGTCTGAACATGGGGGGACCACCCTCCAAGCCTAAATACTCGTACATGACCGATAGCGAACTAGTACCGTGAGGGAAAGGTGAAAAGCACCCCGATGAGGGGAGTGAAACAGTACCTGAAACCGGATGCTTACAAGCAGTAGGAGCCCCATAGGGGGTGACTGCGTACCTCTTGCATAATGGGTCAGTGACTTAGTTTATCGAGCAAGCTTAAGCCGTTAGGTGTAGGCGTAGCGAAAGCGAGTCTGAATAGGGCGCTAGAGTTCGATGAATTAGACCCGAAACCCGGTGATCTAGGCATGACCAGGCTGAAGGTGCGGTAACACGCACTGGAGGGCCGAACCGTTCAATGTTGAAAAATTGTCGGATGAGTTGTGTTTAGGGGTGAAAGGCCAATCAAACCGGGAAATAGCTGGTTCTCCGCGAAATCTATTGAGGTAGAGCGTCGGACGTATACCGTTGGGGGTAGAGCACTGGATGGATGCGGGGGTCGCGAGATCTACCAACTCTAACCAAACTCCGAATACCAACGAGATTTATCCGGCAGACAGACGGCGGGTGCTAAGGTCCGTCGTCAAAAGGGAAACAGCCCTAACCTACAGCTAAGGTCCCCAAGTCACGTCTAAGTGGGAAAGCATGTGGGAATCCCAAAACAACCAGGATGTTGGCTTAGAAGCAGCCATCATTTAAAGAAAGCGTAACAGCTCACTGGTCTAACCAAGGGTTCCTGCGGCGAAGATGTAACGGGGCTCAAGACGTGCACCGAAGCTTAGGGTTCAGATCTTTGATCTGAGCGGTAGCGGAGCGTTCCGTAGGCCTGCGAAGCGGAAGGGTAACCGACCGTGGAGGTATCGGAAGTGCGAATGCTGACATGAGTAGCGATAAAGAGGGTGAGATGCCCTCTCGCCGAAAGACCAAGGGTTCCTGCTTAAAGCTAATCTGAGCAGGGTGAGCCGGCCCCTAAGACGAGCCCGAAGGGGGTAGTCGATGGGAACCACGTTAATATTCGTGGGCCTGGAGATGAGTGACGGATCTCTTAAGTTGTCAGTTCTTATTGGATTGAACTGGCTGCGACGAGGTTCCAGGAAATAGCCTCTCCATATAGACCGTACCCGAAACCGACACAGGTGGTCAGGTAGAGTATACCAAGGCGCTTGAGAGAAGTATCCTGAAGGAACTCGGCAAATTGCCTCCGTACCTTCGGAAGAAGGAGGCCCCACATATGCGCAAGCACTTGTGGGGGGCACAGGCCAGGGGGTAGCGACTGTTTAGCAAAAACACAGGACTCTGCTAAGTCGGCTTCAAGACGACGTATAGGGTCTGACGCCTGCCCGGTGCCGGAAGGTTAAGAGGAGGAGTGCAAGCTCCGAATTGAAGCCCCGGTAAACGGCGGCCGTAACTATAACGGTCCTAAGGTAGCGAAATTCCTTGTCGGGTAAGTTCCGACCTGCACGAATGGCGTAACGACTTCCCCACTGTCTCCAGGATATGCTCAGCGAAATTGAATTCTCCGTGAAGATGCGGAGTACCCGCGGTTAGACGGAAAGACCCCGTGCACCTTTACTGCAGCTTCAGAGTGGCATTAGGAAAGAATTGTGTAGCATAGGTGGGAGGCTTTGAAGCACTGGCGCCAGCCGGTGTGGAGCCATAGGTGAAATACCACCCTGTTGTTTTCTGATGTCTAACCCAGCACCGTCATCCGGTGCGGGGACCCTCTGTGGCGGGTAGTTTGACTGGGGCGGTCGCCTCCTAAAGAGTAACGGAGGCGCGCGATGGTAGGCTCAGGACGGTTGGAAACCGTCTGTTCAGAGTGCAATGGCATAAGCCTGCCTGACTGCGAGACTGACGAGTCGAGCAGAGACGAAAGTCGGTCATAGTGATCCGGTGGTCCCTCGTGGAAGGGCCATCGCTCAACGGATAAAAGGTACGCCGGGGATAACAGGCTGATGATTCCCAAGAGCTCATATCGACGGAATCGTTTGGCACCTCGATGTCGGCTCATCACATCCTGGGGCTGGAGCAGGTCCCAAGGGTTTGGCTGTTCGCCAATTAAAGTGGTACGTGAGCTGGGTTCAGAACGTCGCGAGACAGTTTGGTCCCTATCTGCCGTGGGCGTCGATACTTGAGAGGAGTTGCCCCTAGTACGAGAGGACCGGGGTGAACATGCCTCTGGTGTACCTGTCGTTCCGCCAGGAGCGCAGCAGGGTAGCTATGCATGGACGGGATAACCGCTGAAAGCATCTAAGCGGGAAGCCTCCCTCAAGATAAGGTATCATCGAGTCGTGGTAGACCACCACGTTGATAGGCCGGGTGTGGAAGTGCGGTAACGCATGAAGCTAACCGGTCCTAATCACTCT
>NZ_JABGCC010000025.1:0-4057 GCF_013149315.1 Novosphingobium sp. SG754
CTTTTGCGCGAGTGGTGGACGGTTGGCCGCAAGCAGGGCGTCATGCACGCCGATGGCTGGCTGTTCCCGGGCATGCACTATCTCAAGCCGCTTAGCACCAGGCAGCTCCATCGGATCGTTGTCGATGCTGCCGAAGCTGCGGGTATCAAAAAGCGTGTCGGCCCGCACACTCTGCGACACAGCTTCGCCACGCATCTGTTGGAAGACGGCGTCGATATTCGAATCATCCAGGCGCTGCTCGGGCATGCGAACCTCGAGACCACCGCTTTCTACACCACGGTCGCAACTCGAACTGTGCGCGCGGTCATCAGTCCGCTGGACAAGTTGACGACGCTGCTCGAGCCGCAGTTGGCTCCTCCCGGCTGAGCCGGTGCGCGCCTCGCTCGAGGTCGCCGATATCTTCCGTAGCGCCGGGCCCGCGTATCGCTCAGCCCACGCCGGGCATCTGAGCCTCGGCCAGCTCAAGGTCATGACGGCGATTGAGAATTGCCGCACCGCCGCGCTGGGCGGTCACGTCGAGGCCTGCGATGACTGCGGGCACTGGCGGATCGCCTACAACTCCTGCCGCAACCGGCATTGCCCCAAATGCCAGGGCGCTGCCGCGCGCACCTGGCTCGCCGCGCGCGAGGCCGATCTTTTGCCGGTGGGCTACTTCCACGTCGTGTTCACCGTGCCCGCCGAGATCGCGGATATCGCGTGGCAGAACAAGGCAGTAGTCTATGACTTGCTGTTCCGCGCGGCTGCGGACACCATGCTGGTCATCGCCGCTGATCCCAAACACCTCGGCGCGCGGATCGGGATCACCGCCGTGCTGCATACGTGGGGATCCGCACTCACCCACCATCCGCATGTGCACATGATCGTCCCGGGCGGTGGCATTGCGCTCGACGGCACGCGATGGATATCATCGCGCCCCACGTTCCTGCTGCCGGTGCGCGTGCTGGGCGCCTTGTTCCGCCGCCTGTTCCTCACGCGTCTCTTGGCGCTGTTCGATGCCGGCAAGCTGTCCTTCTTCAGCACCTTGGCGGGCCTCACCACACGCAAGGCCTTCCTGCGGCATCTATCGCCAATCGGGAAGAAGCGCTGGGTGGTCTATGCCAAGCGGCCCTTCGCCGGACCACAGGCCGTGCTGGCCTATCTCTCGCGCTACACGCACCGCGTTGCCATCTCGAACCGGCGCCTCATTGCCTTCGACGAGACTGGCGTGACGTTCCGGTACAAGGATTATCGCCGCGACGGGGAGCAGCGCCAGCAGGTCACGACGCTGGCCACCGACGAGTTCATCCGCCGCTTTCTGATCCACTTCCTGCCGCGCGGCTTCCACCGCATCCGGCATTACGGCCTGCTTGCCAGTTCAACGCACAAAGAAGCCATGGCGCTGGCCCGCAGCTTGCTTGGCGTCGCCGCGCCGATTGAGGAGACCGACACCGAACCCGACGAACCGCCCGATCGTCGCCCGCCATGCCCATGTTGCGGCGGGCACATGACCATTATCGAAGACTTCGCTCGCTGGTGCCAGCCCCGCGCTCCCCCGCAATCGGCGCCGCCGACCCGGAAGACCACGCCATGATCCGGCATGGCTTACCCTCCATGATGGCCGTGAACGTTGCACCCCGGCCCATGGGGATAGGTGTGTCGACGCCGCCAGCACAGTCAAAACTGGGCTCATTCCCAGCAGGATCAGCGGCGCGACGAGCACAATGGCCAACTGACTTCCATGCTGTTCCGCCCGTCACGGGCTGGCCGGTAGGCTTGCTTCAGTCACCCCAATCCACACCAAAGCCCTTTTACCCATAGACCTGTGCGAGCCTCACCGCGGGTCGTACTTGCAAGACTTTCGTACGCCTGCCGGCGCCCGAAACCCTTCGACAAAGCCGACGTTCCGCAGCGAGAGGTCGAATGGCAGCTCTCCATAGAATCCGACAAGCGTTTGCCCGACCAGTATATTGGAAGGCTGAGTTCGCCTGTTAGGATCGTGTCGAGTGCGCTATTTATCTTTGGAATCGGTAAAGTCATGACTCGCGTGCGCGGCGTACCGCCGGTTCTGACCGCAGACAGGTTTTCGTATCGCTCTATATATCTTCTCTTGTCGCCAACCGCGCATGGCAGATAGGATTCCGACCTCTATGACTTATCAATGGGCCAATTGCCGATACGCCGGCGCGATGAAAGAGGGGCATGAAAAGCGTGCCATGCCCGAAAGCTTGGCCGAACGTGGCGCATTGCCGCGAGACGTTTTCTGTTTTCCAGAAGTCGATAGCTGGCGTGAGCGTGTCTGGCGACTGATCAGCGACTACATCACCCACGAGGTGAAGGCCACTTTCACTCGACGGCCGCCCGAATATGTTGTTTCCGATGATCTGAGCTGGCTCAATGAGATCGTGCTTCATACCTCTGGCCGCGACGTCGAAATGAAGTCACTACTTGCCGATCGGCTGGCAGGGGAATATCGCGCTTTCCGGGCAGCGCATGGCACACGCACCGACGATCTCGCGCCATTTTATGAACATGGCTTACGCTGTCTGCGCGCCGACGAGGCCGAAAATCGGGCTCGCGCGCTGTTTATGACCCCTGAGTTCGCTTGGGTGACCGAGGATAAAATCGACGCGGCGATCGCCGATATGGATGCGCGCAACCTTTCGGGCGGTCGCGAGGGTAGGCTCTATTTCTGTGCGGATGAGCGTAGCCTGATTACGCGTAACGGCGGTTGCGGTCACTATCTCGTTTACGGCGGAGAATACCTCTACTGTTTAGGTCTCCGGCTGGTCAGCCGCTTTGATGCCCAGCGTGTGCTCAAATCGATCGGTCGACCGACGATGTTCGTCTGCGACATTCCGATAGCGATGATGCAGCACTCTACACTCGAAGAGTTCGCGGGCTCTATACTCGAATTTCTATTCTGTGAGCTTATCGGGGAGCCGTCGCACGCACTTAGCGACGGCGCAGGGTCAGCGCTCAGCCTGGCGGTCGATCTGCCGGGCAAGCATATTGTGGGGCATTATCATCCCGCCCGGATTTACGACCCGTTATGACCAAATCGTCGGGCTCCCTCCTCGAAGAAGCCGACTACACCGAGGACAATGTCGCGGTTGTGCTCGAGCGCTTCCTCACGCTCTTGAGCTTTCGGGGAGCGCGCTTCTCGATCGAGGTGATCTCCCGCTCGAAGGAACGGTATCTAGGCGCCGACGCACGGTTGAACGGCGCAATCCGTGGCTTCAGGCCCTTCTTCATGCAGTTCAAGCGGCCTTCGGCCTATCCTGAGCGCAGCAACTCGCGCATCATCACCGATCGAACCAAGCTCGGCGTCGGCAGTTCGCCTCGTGCCCTCTTCTTCGGCCTGCGCAGCAAGAAACCGAGCCAGAGCGATTTCCAACACAATATTCTCTTTCGATTGCGTCGGCGGCTGGTCGCACGTGGGCTCGGCGAAGCGGCCTATGTCTGTCCGCTGTTTCTCGATCATGCCGCCTATCGGTCAGCGGTCCACCGGTCCGGCCTTTTTCACCTCCTGTCGTTCTGGCGGCGCACACCGTGGTACTACCGCGACTTTCTGATGCACCACTACGGCAGCCCCGCCAGCTTCGATAGCATCCCGATCCTCGCGGAGCACGTGACAATCCCGCCGCACGTCACGGTCACTTCGCCCAAGCATCACTACAGCTTTAACGAACAAGGGCGGGACTTGTGCTTCCACGAGCCGACCGTGCTCCCCGAGAACGCATCCGCCTCACTCGCCACGTTCATGGCGCGCGAGTTCGAGCGGGCTCAAGGCGAGGGTGGCAAGGTCTCGATCGAAGAAAGTCAGGGCTTGCTCAAGGAATTGATCGCCGAGGTCTATGGCGATGACGCGACTCTAGATGCCTTAGGCGATGACCCGATTGGGCGCTGGTACGCGTTTGGCGCGCAATTGAAGCGGGATTTCAACATCGTTCAATACGCTTTCGTGCTTTGGGACAAATCGTTCTTCTAGGCTGTAGACTCATAAACACGGAGCCACAGCCGCATTGAGGCCAGTTGGACCATGGCGAGGAAGTTTTCGGCCAGCTTGTCGTAGCGAGTT
>NZ_JABGCC010000026.1:0-2308 GCF_013149315.1 Novosphingobium sp. SG754
GTAAGCGACGTTCTCAGGCCACGGCGATCCAGGGCATGAGTTCGTCGACGGCGTTGGCTGGATGACCGCTGGCGAGCTTGGCGAGTGTCTGGGCCAACCAAGTGTGTGGATTCACGCCCGAGATTTTGCAGTTCTCGATAAGCGTAGCAATCACCGCCCAGTTGTCGCCGCCCTCATCCGAACCGGCGAAGAGTGCGTTTTTGCGATTGAGGGCCAAAGGCCGGATTGATCGCTCGACGGTGTTGGAATCCAGCTCGACGCGGCCATCGTCGAGGAACAGCGACAGCCCGGTCCAGCGGGTCAAGGCGTAGCGGATAGCGTCGGCGAGCTTGCTCTTGGCGCTGACCTGGCGAAGCCTTGCCTCGAGATAGAGGTGCAGGTCATCGACGACAACGCGGGCCTGTTCAGCGCGCATGGCGCGGCGCTGTTCTGCCGAGGTGCCACGGACCTGCTCTTCGATGGCATAGAGCATGGCGATGCGGCGCAGCACCTCTGCCGCGACCGGGGAGTTCTTGGCCAGTTCGTAGAATCTGCGCCGAACGTGCGACCAGCAGAACGCCAGGCTGAGCTGCTGGCCACGCTTGGCCAGCGCGGGATAACCGCTGTAGCCATCGACCTGTAGGATGCCGGAATAGCTCCCCAGGTGTGCCTGGGCGCGCTCACTCTTGCGATCGGGCGCGTAGACGTAGGCCACCAGTGGTGGATCACCGCCGCCCCACGGCTGGTCGTCGCGGGCATAGGCCCAGAGCTGCCCTGTCTTCGTCCGCCCGCGTCCGGGATCGAGCACGGGGGCGGTGGTCTCGTCAGCAAATAGACGCTGGGATCGTCGCAGCTCTTCGAGAATGCGATCTCGCAAGGGTCGCAGATACCATGCCGCCCGGCCAACCCAGTCAGCCAAGGTCGAGCGGTCGAGCTGGACGCCTTGCCGCGCGTAGATCTGGGCCTGGCGGTAAAGCGGGACATGATCGGCGTACTTGGTGACCAGCACATGCGCGATCAGCGCTTCGGTGGGAATGCCGCCCTCCACGATCCGCGCTGGTGCCGGTGCTTGCACGACCGCGCCTTCGCAGGAGCGGCAACCATAACGCGGGCGGCGCGTGACCAGCACGCGGAAGCTGGTCGGCACGACGTCGAGACGCTCGGCCACGTCCTCACCGATCTGGTGGAGTGTACCACCACAGCAAGGACAGGCCTTCGCTTCAACATCGACGACCTGTTCGATCCGCTCGAGATGTACGGGTAACGCACCGCGGTTGGCCTTGCGCGGCCGCGCGCCTCCAGCCTTGACGATAGCCGCCTCGCGCGCGGCGCGCGCCTGGCCGAGCGCGGTCTCGACATCTTCGAGGCCGAACTCGAGTTGGTCGGGATCGAGTTGCTCGGACTTGCGCCCGAACCGGTGGCGCATGAACGCGTCGATGATCGACTGGAGCCGCTCGATCTCCGCATCGGCCTCGCCCTTGGCGACCGTTACGTCGGCCAGCTTGCGAGACTGCTCGAGCGCAAACGCGCGAAGCGCTTCGATGTCTTCGGGCAGGTCCGCTTCCACCAGCATGAAGGCAGTGAATCAGCGGAAGAACCCTGCGTCAACCGGCAATCTGCGGGGCGATGGGCTTGCGTCCACCGTGCACCCGGCGCCAATCCAGACCTTCCAGCAAAGCCGCCAATTGTGCGGAAGTCAGCCGCATCACGCCGTCCTGGATCGCCGGCCACTTGAAGCCGCCGGACTCTAGCTTCTTGGCCATCAGGCACAGCCCGGTGCCGTCCCACCAGACCAGTTTGACCCGGTCTGACCGCTTGGCCCGGAACACGTAGATCACACCAGAAAAAGGATCGCCGCCATATTCGGCGCCTACCAACGCGGCCAGGGCGTCGGGTCCCTTGCGGAAGTCTACCGGACGCGTTGCCACCATTACGCGCGCGCCAGCGCCTGGTCCGATCATCGTGTTGCCTTGAGCGCTTCGATCACCGCGGCAATCACGCCGGCATCGGCACCACGGCCAATCTTTACCGCCACGCCGTCAATCTCCAACTCGACCGCTGCACCGGTCGAGCGGCGCCGGCGGTGCGGGCGACGCTTGGGTGAAGAAGCCACCGTCACGTCCGCCTCGACTATGGCAGGCACAAATGATGGCGCTTCCGGCTCCGTCGCCGGCAGAACTACGCCCGCCGCCTCGAGTTGCTTCCGCAGATCCCTCCGCCATGCGTATACCTGCGAAGGATCAAGTCCATGCCGGCGAGCAACGGCACTGACACCTTCACCGCCCGAATAGCACTCGGCAACAATCGACGCCTTCACCTCTGGTGGCCA
>NZ_JABGCC010000027.1:0-1464 GCF_013149315.1 Novosphingobium sp. SG754
GCCGGCAAGCAGTGCAGCGGGCCGGGTCAGTTCGCCGGCGTCATAGAGCCGGAATGCCAGCCATTTCGCCCGCCACGGTTGCGGATCGGCGGCATAAGCCTGCTCGCCCAGCCGGGCTGCCCCCAGAGGATCGCTGTCCTGAATCTGGCGCGCCTCTTCGGTCAGGGTACGGGCCAGCGCCTGGGCCTGGGCCCGTTCCCGCGCCGCTTGCGCGGCGGCCAGTTCCGCCGGATCGGGGGCCGGTTCGGGCGCGGGTGGATGCAGGATCTGCTGGATGCGCCGCGCTTCCGATCGGCTGAGCGGCAGGTCAGCGGGCAGGGTCTGCAGCATGTCTATCGCCCGCGCGGTTTCGCCCGCCTCGTGCAGGCGCAGGCCGAGCCACTTGGCGCGCCAGGGCTGCGGATCGGCGGCATAAGCCTGCTCGCCCAGCCGGGCCGCCGCCAGTGGATCGCTGTCCTGAACCTGGCGCGCCTCTTCGGTCAGGGTGCGGGCCAGCGCCTGGGCCTGGGCCCTTTCTCGCGCGGCCTGCGCGGCGGCCAGTTCCGCCGGGTCGGGGGCCGGTTCCGGCGCGCGTGGATGCAGGATCTGCTGAATGCGCCGCGCTTCCGATCGGTTGAGCGGCAGGTCGGCGGGCAGGGTCTGCAACAGGTCCATCGCCCGCGCCGTTTCACCCGCTTCGTGCAGGCGCAGGCCCAGCCATTTGGCGCGCCAAGGTTGTGGATCGATGGCCTGCGCCTGTTCCGCTAGGGCGATCGCGGCTGGCAGGTTTGTTGCGGCCAGGGCGCGCGCCTCGCGTGTCCATGTTGCAGCCTGGGCCAGCGCTTGTTCGGCAGCATGGCGCGCAGCATCGGCGTCGTCTGTGGCTGGCCGCGCAGGCTCGGGCAGGGGTTCCGGTTCCGGCTCGCGCAGCGTCTGGGTGACGGCTTGTGCGATGCTGGCCCAGTCGCGATGGGCGGTGGCATGGTCGCGGGCGGCCTGGCCGATGCGGCGGGTCATGGCAGGATCGTTGGCTAGGGCGGCAATCGCGCGCGCCAGGTCGGCGGCATCGCCAGGGGTGAAGAACAGCGCGGTTTCGCCCTCCTGCGCCTCGGCACGGAACACCGGCAGATCGGGCACCACGGCGGGCAGGCCCAGGGCCATGGCCTCGACCAGCTTGATCGGTGGGATCAGTTCGGTCACGTCGCTACGGCGGCGCGGCAGGCAGGCGATGTGGCAGGCGGCCATGCGTGCCCGCGCGGCAGCGGGTTCCAGGCGCCCGGTGAAAGTGACGGCCTGCGCCAGGCCCAGGCGTGTGGCCTGTTGCTCCAGGCTTTCGCGCAAGGGGCCATCGCCCATGATCACCAGATCGATGCGCAAGCCCTGCGCATGCAGCATGGCCAGGGCATCGAGCAGCAGGTCCAGCCCTTCATAGGCGACGAGCGCGCCGGCATAGCCGATCGTGGTGGTGGCGTGGCGCGCGGCGGC
>NZ_JABGCC010000028.1:0-1436 GCF_013149315.1 Novosphingobium sp. SG754
CAGCCCATGCCGGGCATCTCAGCCTCGGTCAGCTCAAGGTCATGACGGCCATCGAGAACTGCCGCACCGGTGCACTGGGCGGTCACGTCGAAGCCTGCGATGATTGCGGGCACTGGCGGATCGCCTACAACTCGTGCCGCAACCGGCACTGTCCCAAGTGCCAGGGCGCTGCCGCGCGCACATGGCTGGCCGCGCGCGAGGCCGATCTGTTGCCGGTCGGCTACTTTCACGTGGTGTTCACGGTGCCTGCCGAGATTGCCGACATCGCCTGGCAGAACAAGGCGGTGGTCTATGATCTGTTGTTTCGCGCGGCTGCGGACACCATGCTGACCATCGCAGCCGATCCCAAACATCTGGGCGCGCGGATCGGCATCACCGCCGTGCTGCACACGTGGGGATCGGCACTGGCCCACCATCCGCATGTTCACATGATCGTGCCTGGCGGCGGCATCGCCCCGGATGGTACGCGCTGGATCTCGTCGCGCCCCGCCTTCCTGCTGCCGGTGCGTGTGCTGGGCGCGCTGTTCCGTCGGCTGTTTCTTACGCGCCTGCTGGCGTTGTTCGATGCTGGAAAGCTAGCCTTCTTCAGCACCTTGGCGGGGCTTGCCGCGCGCAAGGCCTTCCTGCGGCATCTGTCGCCAATCCGGAAAAAGCGCTGGGTGGTCTATGCCAAGCCGCCCTTTGCTGGTCCGCAAGCGGTGCTGGCCTATCTCTCGCGCTACACGCACCGCGTTGCCATTTCGAACCGGCGCCTCATTGCCTTCGACGAGACCGGCGCGACGTTCCGGTACAAGGATTATCGCCGCGACGGTGGCGAGCGCCAGCAGGTCATGACGCTGGCAGCCGACGAGTTCATCCGCCGCTTCCTGATCCACGTCCTGCCGCGCGGCTTCCACCGCATCCGGCATTACGGCCTGCTCGCCAGTTCAACCCACAAGGACGCCATGGCGCTCGCCCGCAAGCTGCTGGGCGTTGCCGCGCCAATCCACGGGCCCGAACCCGACGAACCGCCCGACCATCGCCCGCCATGCCCATGTTGCGGCGGGCACATGACCATCATCGAGACCTTCGTCCGCTGGTGCCAACCGCGTGCACCGCCGCAGCCAGCACCGCCGACCCGGGAGAACACGCCATGATCCGGCATGGCTTACCCTGCATAATGGCCGTGAACACTGCGCCCCGGCCAATGGGGATAGGCGTGTCGACGCCGCCAGCACAGTCAAACTTGGGCTCATGGCCAGCAGGATCAGCGGCGCTTCGAGAGAAATGGCCATCTGACTTCCAAGTTATTCCGCCCATCACAGGCTGGCCGGCAGGCTTGCTTCAGCCACCCCAATCCACACCAAAGCCCTTTTACCCATAGACCTGTGCGAGCCTCACCGCGGGTCGTACTTGTAAGACTTTCGTACGCCTGCCGGCGTCCGAAACCCTTCGAC
>NZ_JABGCC010000029.1:0-1057 GCF_013149315.1 Novosphingobium sp. SG754
TTAGGCCGTGAACCCATAAATGAAACTATCGCTTTGTCGGCTTCCGCGCGCGGAATAGGATGGGTCCGACAAAGCAAATGTAAGCGACTGACGCAGCGACTGCGGCTCGCCGTGGCCAGCCTGGCTCTAGCGTTATTCCCCTGACGAGGAAGCCGAACGTCAGCATGGCCGCGACGACCAAGGTCGGCACCAATGCTGTGAGTAGCGCAGCTTTCAGTCTGGCAAAGGGTTCCTCCATGCCGTCATTCAAGCGCCTTTCTTTCCGAGAAGAAAGGTGATTCAGCATTGGCATGAGCCGATATGATCTGACTGACTTCGAGTGGCGCGTGATTGAACCGCTGCTGCCCAACAAGCCCCGAGGCGTGCCGCGTGCAGATGACCGACGCGTGCTGAACGGCATCTTTTGGGTGCTGCGATCCGGTGCGCCGTGGCGCGATTTGCCGGAACGCTATGGCCCGCGCACAACCTGCTACAACCGCTTCGCCCGATGGCGAAAGGCAGGCGTGTGGGATCGGATGATGGACGCCATCACCGCTGCCCGCGATGGCGATATCCAAATGATCGACAGCACTTCTGTTCGCGCCCACCAGCAGGCCGCGACGGCAAAAAGGGGGATCGAGATCATTGTCTCGGTCGCTCCCGAGGCGGCCTCACGACCAAAATCCACGCGGTCGTCGACGGGCAAGGCCTCCCGATCCGGCTAAGCCTAACCGCTGGGCAAAGCCACGACGGGCAAGCGGCTGACGGTTTGCTTGATCATGTTGGCGCTGGAACGATCGTGCTGGCCGACAAAGCCTATGACGCCGATCGCATCCGCACGTCTCTCCGCGAGAAGGGGGCGTTCGCCAATATCCCGCCGAAGTCGAACCGGCGATCCAAACCTTACTTCAGCACATGGCTCTACCGCGAGCGGAACCTGATCGAGCGCTTCTTCTCCAAGTTGAAGCACTTCCGCCGGGTCGCAACTCGCTACGACAAGCTGGCCGAAAACTTCCTCGCCATGGTCCAACTGGCCTCAATGCGGCTGTGGCTCCGTGTTTATGAGTCTACAGCCTAG
>NZ_JABGCC010000030.1:0-1054 GCF_013149315.1 Novosphingobium sp. SG754
CTAGAGTTTGATGACATTACATTGACGCATAGCCTGAGTTTCTGAGGTAGTTTGCGCATTCGTCTGGCGTGAAGGCGTCGAGTAGTGAGCCGATGCGCCGCCATGTTGCCTCGACGGATCGCTCTGCGGCCTTTCGCAAGAGGTGCTTGAGCTTGGCGAAGACCTGCTCGATCGGATTGAGGTCGGGGCTGTAGGGCGGCAGGAACAGCAGGCGCGCACCCCGAGCCCGGATGGCAGCCCGAACGGCTGGCTTCTTATGGCTGGAGAGGTTGTCCATCACGACGATATCGCCAGGTGCAAGGGTCGGGCAGAGCTGTTCTTCGACCCATGCGGTAAAGCTGGCGGCGTTGATCGGCTGATCGAACACGAACGGCGCGTCGATCCGGTCGCAGCGCAGGGCGGCGATGAAGGTCATCGTTTTCCAGTGGCCATAAGGCACCTTGGTATGGAGCCGCTGACCGACTGGTGCCCAGCCCCGCAAGGGCGCCATGTTGGTCTTCGCCCAGGTCTCGTCCACAAAGACAAGGCGGCGGGGATCAGGCCGGCCCTGGAACTTCTTCCACTGCTCGCGCCGCCGGGTGATCTTCGGGCGCAGCTGTTCGGCCGGCAGAACGCTTTTTTTTGAAGCTCAGCCCTTCGGCATGAGCAAAGCGCCAGACCTGCACGTAATCGACCTTCACGCCGCGCTCGTTCAGCTCGGCAACCAGACCGCGCAAGGTGAAGTCGGTCCTTGTCCGATCCAGCAGCCAGTCACGCAATTCGCCCGTCAGAAGCCGAGGCTTGTGGCCACCAATTTGGGCCGGGGCGACTGTCCCGGTCTGCCGGTGCCGCTTAACCCACTTGATCGCGCTACTTTCCGAAATCCCGAACCGGGCAGCTGCGCCACGCGCCGACATGCCCTCGTCCAATACCGCGGCAAGCACCCGCTCGCGAAGGTCCATCGATAACGCTCGAACCATGCCATGCTGGCCTCCAGCACCAGCAGACATCGTGAATCACAACTCGCAGCCGTTGGGAATCCCCTATCGAGTCAATCCGATGTCATCACGCTCTA